>JAJVHV010000016.1 GCA_022072445.1 Phycisphaerae bacterium
GCGATCCGAAAGCGTCCGGGCGCAGGTTTTGTCACTCCGCGTGCAGGGCCGGGGTCACACAAAACTCGTCCAATCCCTGCTAAACGCCGTCCAACAGGCGGCGTAAAGTGCGAAAGTCGAGCTTAGAACCGCTAACAGAACCCACCACGCGAGTGGTGGGTACAGCCGCCCCGCACTCGCGTGCGGGGTTCGGATCGGTGCTCGAAGGCAACATGGAAACGAGAACTTTCAAACACACGAGGTGGGATCATGAATACCCGGCTGTACGCATTTCTGACGGCACTCACGCTGGCCTGCGCCGTGCTGACGGCGCCGGTGGTTATCGCGGACACATACACGTTTGACGGCAGCACCGACGAGGACTGGAATGTTGCAAACAACTGGACGCCAGCCGGCACTCCCGATGCCGGTGACACGGCCGTCATTCCCAACGGCCTGACGTGCAAGGTGATGTCCGCGAACGCGGTCGCGAAGATCATTCAGGTCGCCGGCACACTGGGCATCGAAGGCTACAAGCTGACGCTCGGCAGCGCGAGCGAGAATACGACGTCAACGATCACCAACGGCGAGATCTACTTCAAGAAGCCCGGCAACGACACGCCCGAGCTGTTGATTCACAAGACCGTGACGTTCGACAGCGGCGGCCTGGGCACGATCACGGCGCGGACCGCGAACGGCTACGGCCCCGGACTGATCTCCGATGCCGATGATCCGGCGAATTCGGGGATCATTCTGGACGCCGCCACGCTCCTGGTCGGGAACTTCACGATCACGGTCGACGTGACGAACAATGGCAACCTGCGCTCCGACGGCGCCGGCGACACGCTGGCCCTGGGCGGCAGCGAGTCGCCGCCGACGAACGTGCTGGACGGGTCGGGCGCGATGCTGGCCTCGGGCGGCGGCACCGTGCGGGTGAACGCCATGGAATTGGACGACACGATGACCTGGACGGTCAACAACGGTACCCTCTGGCTGACCGACAAGTTCACCATCGCCGACACCAACACGTGTAACACCAAGGTGCGCGTGCTGGACGGCACACTGGACATCGACGCCGACTTCCTGACGCACGGTGAACTGGACTTCGGCACGGCCGGGCACGCGGCCACGATCAAGGTCGCCAGCGGCAAGGCGGCGGAGTTCAACGCGGATGATTGACGGACAAGGCAACGGGGAGCGGGGAACAGGGAATGGCGGCCTTGATCGGCCGCTCGATGGCCGGCTGCCCGGGTCGCTGAGTGCGCCGGTCTTCTCTGGGGAGCTTCGGGGTACGCGGGCTGTGGCTATTGAACCGGGCGCGTCGGGAGCACTGGCTCTCGGACGTGGTCCCGGCTGTGGTGTTGCTTCGTGCGGTGCCGGCGCGGCCGCGCGAGACGTTCGCGTGCGAACCCGTGGCCTCGCTTTCCGCCGTACTCTACCCACGGAGGAATCGCAATGAAACACAGACAGAAGTTGGGGGTCATGCTGTTGGCGCTGGCGTTGCCCCCGGGAATGGCGCTGGCGGCGACGTATTCGTGGATCGGGCAGGGGGCGGACGACGACTGGGACACGTGTCCGCGGAACTGGGTGGTGGTGGGTCTGGGTGGCTGTTACCCGAACGACTCTGCCGACGACGCGTCGATTCCGTACAACGCCAGCGGGTGGACAATCAATCTCATCACGCTGCCCGACAGCGAGACGCTTGACGATCTGACGATCGACTCGGACGTCGACTTCGGCAGCGCCGGCGGCAGCGTCACGCTGCGCGCGACCACGGTGGTTATCGCGGCGACGAATGGCGAATCGGTGGTCACCGTTTCGGGTGGTGGCGGCATGACGACGACCAACCCGTGATCGACAGAACTACGACTCGGCTCTCCCGGCCGGCAACACGTCCCGCATCGTCGCGTCCAGGCTGTCGGTCGGCGTCAGGGCGGCGCGCTCTCCGGCTCGGATTGTCTCTGGTGTTTCTGCCTCTGGCGGCGGCGCAGGTCCCGCCAGGGTACAAGGTCGTGCACGTGACGGACTCGCCGGAATGGGACAGCAGCGCGCGGATGAACAACCGCGGGCAGATTGTGTTCCTGAGGAGGTATGACATCGACGACCGCAACACGCAGGAGATCATGCTCTACGACCACGGCCAGCTCGTCCGGCTTACGGACGACTATGTCTGGGAGTTTACGCCCGACATCAACGATGACGGCGTGATCGTCTGGTCGCGCCGTATCGGACCGAACGCCACGGCGGAGATCGTCCGCTACGAGAATGGCAAGCTGACACAGATCACGCACGACGACATCGACGATATCGGGCCCAGGATCAACAACAAGGGCCACATCGCCTGGAAAGCCTGGAACGGAAAGGGCTGTGCAAACGCGGGATCTGAAATCCGGTTCTTCGACGGCACGACAATTCAGGGGATCACGGCAAATGGCTTTTCGAACCAGGCGGTCAGGCTAAACGACTTCGATGACCTCGTCTGGGTGCGATACGACTTCTGCGTGGACCCCTGGGAATCAGACGTGCTAGTGTATTTCCAGGCTCAGACGTCGGAGTTGACGGATTCGCAATTTGAACCGAGCGCCGTCAGTATCAACAACCTGTCGCAGGTCGGCTGGCTACATCGTGTCCCGCCTGACTACCATCACGAGGTCCAAATCTGGCAGGACGGCGTGACCACCACGCTGACCGACTGGGGCAGCGCCCCGTACCTCAACAACACAGGCCAGATTGCGCTTGACCGCTGGCACGATGACATCGAGGTCTGGCAGGTCTGGCTGGCATCGAACGGGGAGTTCCGGCGGCTCACCGACGAACCGGTGTGGAACTTCGTCGGCGACATCAACGACCGCGGCGAGATTGTCTGGCAGCGCGGGCAATTCCCCGAAGGTGACATTTACTACATGAAGCGCTTGCCGCTCGGCGACCTGAACTGCGACGACCGCGTTGACTTCGACGACGTCGATCCGCTCGTGCTGCTGCTGACCGATTCGAGCGCCTATGCGGCGCAGTTTCCGAACTGCGACCCGTCGCTGGCCGACACCAACGACGACGGCTCGGTCACTTCGTTTGACATCGATTCATTCCTGGAGTTACTGCCCTGAGCGGTACACACCTGACGCATCTACAGGGAAGTGAGGTTCAATCATGAACACGCAGATCAAAAGTCGCTGCCTCGCGCTGCTTGTCGCTTGCAGCGGCTGTGCGGCGCTGGTGACGGCGACGACTTACACATTTACCGGCGCCGTCAATACGGACTGGGCCAATTCGGACAACTGGAGCCCGGACAGTGATGTTCCCGGCGCCAACGACGACGTGATCATTCCGACTGGCAAGCACTGCCGAGTCGAATCGCAGAATCATGCCGCCAATTCGATCACCATTCAGGGAACGGGCCAACTGGGGATCGCGGGTTACAAGCTGACGCTGGGCCAGGCAGGCAGCCCGACCAACTCGACTGTCGGCGGCACGCTCTACTTCGAGAAGCCCGCGAGCACGACGCCCGAGCTGGCGCTCCTCAATGTAGTCACACTTCTGTCCGCCACCGGCACGATCACAGCCAAGGAGGACGACCACGACGCCGGCCTGATCTCGGATGGTGCCGATCCCGCCAACTCCAAGCTGGTGACAGCATCGGGCACCACACTGTTGGGTAGTCTGACGTTTCTGGTGGACGTGACCAATAACGGCGCCATCCGCGTGGACGACGCCGACGACACAATGGTCTTCGGCGGCAGCGAGTCACCGCCGACGAACGCGCTGACCGGCGGCTCGGGCAGCACGCTCAAGGTAGAGGGCGCCGGCACCATCCGCATCAACGCCATGGAACTGGATGGGTCCGGAACATGGACCGTCACCAACAACGACGGCAACCTGCTGTGGTTGACCGACAAGTTCACGATTCCGAGCCCGAGCACGTTTGAGACGAACGTGGAAGTGAAGCGCGGGACGATGCAGATCGACGCGGACTTTACGACAAAAGGTGATCTGACATTCGGAACGATCGCGCAGACCGCCACGATCAAAGTGGCCAGCGGCAAAGCGGCGGAGTTCAACGTCGATTAGGCGCTGGCGCGGGCGAGGCGTCGGATGCACAGGTCCGATGACACGCGTCTGTGCGCCCTGGGTGCGGTTCTGCGTTCGCGTGCTGGCGCGCCTCCGAACGCCGACTGGCGTCGGGGGTTCGGATAGCGGACGAGGGACATAGGGTGCATCCCTGATGCACCGCACGACTCGTCGATCATCGTTCGCCGTTCGCGGCGAGGTCGAGACAGACGGCGGCGTTGATCAGTCCGAGATGAGTATAGGTCTGCGGGAAGTTTCCCAGGGCGCGGCCGGTCCGCGGGTCGAGCTCTTCGGACATCAGCCCGGTTGGTCCGATCTGCTCGAGATACTGTTCGAACAGCCGATCGGCGTCGTCGCGCCGCCCGATCCGCGCCAGGGCCTCGATCAGCCACGAGGTGCAGAGGCTGAAGCCGCCTTCCGTGCCGGGCAGGCCGTCGTCGTAGCGGTAGCGGTAGACCGTGGGCCCGGCGCGCAGCTCGCGCTCGACGAGCGACACGGTCGCGATGAAGCGCGGATCATCCGGCGGCAGCAGTCCGCTCAGGCCGACGCTCAGCGCCGCGGCGTCGGCCTCGCCGTCGTCGTACGTGGCGCAGAATCCGCCGCGCTGTCCATTCCAGCCGTGCCGCAGCACGTCGGCCGCGATCGCGTCGCGCAGCGCGAGCCAATCGGGCCGGCGGCGCCCGAGGTAGCGGGCCACGCGCAGGGCGCGATCGACCGTCTGCCAGCACATGACCTTGGAATGCACGTGGTGTTGTCGCGCCCGGCGCACCTCCCAGATGCCGTGGTCCGGCTCGGTCCAGCGGCGCTCGACGGCGGTGACCATGGTATCCAGCAGGCGCCAGTGTTCGGCCGAAAGCGCCGCCCCGGCCTCGGCGAGCAGGGCGACCAGCTCGGCGACCGGACCGAAGACGTCGAGCTGCACTTGGTGGGCAGCGGCGTTGCCGACCCGCACCGGCCGGCTGCCGCCGTAGCCGGAAAGCTCGGCGATGTCACCCTCGGCGGCGACGTGACCGCCGGTGACGGTGTAGAGCGGGCAGAGCAGCGTGCCGGGCTCGCCCTGGTCGAGGATGCCGAGCACCCAGTCGAGCAGCTTGACGCCCGGGCCGGAGGCGCCGAGGCGAAGCAGGGCGCTGGCCGCCAGGGCGGCGTCGCGCGGCCAGCAGAAGCGGTAGTCCCAGTTGCGTACGCCGCCGAGGTGCTCGGGAAGGCTGGTGGTCGCGGCGGCGGCGATGGCGCCGCTGGGGCCGTAGCAGAGCGCCTTGAGCACCAGGGCGCTTCGCAGCACCTGCGGCCGCGCCCGCGCCGGCAGCACGAGCGTCGCGGCCCAGCCCGACCAGAACCGCTCGCTGCGCTCGCGGCGCTGTGGCTCGGGCTGCGTCGCGGGGTCGAGACTGGCCGTTCCATAGCGCAGCTCAAGCACGAGCGGCTCGCCCGTCAGATCGTGTTCGGCGACGGCGGTCTGGTGCTGCCCTTCGCCGACAAGCTGCCATGCTACGCCCGGGGCGCGCAGCACGAGCGCGTCGACGGTTCCTTCGACGACGATGCCGCCGTCAACGATCGCGAGCCGGGTCTCCATGCGGCCGAAATCGAGGCGCGGGGCGAAGCGGATGCGCAGCCGTCCTGTTCCCTCGACGACGCGCAGCAGGTCGGTGCGGCCGGCGCGCTGAAACGCGCGGCCGCCGCCGCAGTCGAGATAGTCGCTGACGGAGAACGTCGGCCAGGTCGTCTTGAGAATCCACGACGCGCCGGCGTACTGCTGCGTGGGCGGCGGGCCGTCGAACGCCGGCCCGATCTCAAAATAGCCGGCGGTCGGCCCGCCGAGCAGTTCGGCAAACACGGCGGAGGAATCGATCCGCGGCAGGCACATCCAGACGATGCGGGCTCTCGGGTCGACCAGCGCGACGGTGCGCTGATCGGAGAGCAGCGAGTGGTGGTTGATCGGCTGGGCGTGCGATCCCGCGATCCACGCGGCGCGACGTTCGGCCAGGTGTGCCAGAATCCGCGCGACCTCGACGGGGTCGGCGGCGCGGAACGTGGCGCCGCTCCGGCCGCTGCCGACCTTGATGCCAACGTCGGGGCCGCCCAGCGCCGCGAAGACGTCCTCGTCAGTCACGTCATCTCCCAGGAAGACGACCGCCGACGCTCCGACGCGCTGCCGGATGCTCCGCAGCGCCGCGCCCTTGTCGATGGCGACGACGCTGAGTTCGATGACCAGCTTGCCGTGCCGCACGTGCACGCCGGGCCAGGTCGCCGGCCCGCCGAGAATCGCCTCGATGGCTCGGCGGCGCGTGGCTTCGTCCGCGTTGCGATAGTGAAACGCGAGCGAGGCGGGCTTCTCTTCGACGCTCAGGCCGGCGCCGAGCGATAACAGCTCGCGCAGGCCGGCGGCGAGGCGCGCCCGCAGATCGCGAGCCTCGGACGGCAGCGGCTGCGCGAAGCCAGCCTCGAACTCGCTGCCGTGGCTGCCGACCAGGTGAGCCTCGGCCAGCTCGCGCGTCCGTCCGGCCAGATCGTGCAGAGCGCGGCCCGAAATGACCGCCACCTGCGTCTGGGGAAGCGCGGCGAGCGTCCGCAGCGCCACCAGCGCCTCGCGATCGGCCTCGGCGGCGGCAGGGTCGGAGACGAGCGGCGCGATGGTGCCGTCAAAATCGGTCGCGACGAGCAGCAGCGGGGCGCGGGCCACCTCGTCGATCCGTTCGCGCAGCGCGCCGTCGGCCGGTCGCTCGCCCAAGTCGGCGGCGCTCATCCCGTTGCTCCCAGCGGTCCGGTTTCGAGCGTCTTTACTGCTTGCGGCAGGCCCTTGCAGCGAGCCGCGACCCCGCAGGCGCTCAAGAAGCGCTCCACCCACCAGAAGACGTCCTGCCGCTGGATGGCGGATCGCAGGCGACGCATCGCGGGCCGGCGCTGCTTCGGCGTCCGCAGCACGCCACGGCGGATGGCGTCGGCGACGCGATCCAGGTCATAGGGATTGACCAGGATCGCGTCGTGCTTGAGCTGCACCGCGGCGCCGGCGAACTCGCTCAGGATCAGCACGCCGTTGCCCTCGATCTGGCAGGCGCAATACTCCTTGGCCACCAGGTTCATGCCGTCCTTGAGCGGCGTGATCAGGGCGACGTCGGCGGCGCGGTAGTAGGCCAGCAGCTCGTTCCACTCGAGGCTGCGGAAGACGTAGTGAATCGGAATCCAGCCGGGCTGAGTGAATTCGCCGTTGATCTGCGCGACGAGTTGTTCGATGCGGCCCTTCAGCTCCTGGTATTCGGGGACCGACTCGCGGCTGGGCACGACGACCTGAAGCAGCGAGACCTTGCGATGCAGCTCGGGGTAGCGCGTCAGCGCCAGGTGCAGGGCGCGGAGCCGATCGGGAATGCCCTTGGTGTAATCCAGCCGGTCCACGCCCACCACGATCTGCTGGCCGGGAATGTCGCGGCGAAGCTCCGCGACGCGCCGCGTGATGGCGTCATCGGCGGCGTCCTGGGCGAAACGCGCGTAGTCGATGCCGATCGGGAAGACGCCGAAATCGGTCGTGCGGCCATCGCTGACGCAGCGGAAGACGCCGCGCCGCTGCCGCCGCCGCACGTCGGGCAGCAGCTTGCGGATGCAGTCGAGGAAGTTCTCGAGGTCGCGCGGCGTCTGGAAGCCGACGATGTCGTTGTGCAGCAGGCCCTCGAGGATTTCAAGCCGCCACGGCAGCTTGCAGAAGATGTCGGGTGGCGGAAACGGGATGTGCAGGAAGAAGCCGATGCGATTGGTGACGCCCAGTTCACGCAGGCAGCGTCCGAGGCCGAGCAACTGGTAGTCGTGCACCCAGATGAAGTCGTCGGGCTGCGCGTGGCGCCCGACGATCTCCGCGTATTTGCCTCTGACCGAGAGGTAGTTGGTCCAGTAGTCGGGCTTGAAGTTGCAGAGCGATTGCAGGTCGTGAAACAGCGGCCAGATGATCCGGTTGCAGAAACCCTGATAGAAGCCCTCGATCTCGGCCTGGGACATCGGAACGGGCTTCAGCTCGTATCCGACGCGCTGCCCGTGCTCAACGAGCATGCGCTCCAACTCGGACTCGTCGGTGCAGCCGCTGCCGGGCCAGCCGATCCACAAGCCGCCGACGCGCTGCAGCACCGGGGCGACCGCGGTCACGAGCCCGCCGGAACCGGCGCGCGATTTCCAGCCGTTCTCGTCGCGCTCGATGACGATGGGCAGCCGGTTGGAGACGATTACAAGTCTCATCGTCGCTCCTTCGCGAAGGCAACAACGTCGCCCGGCAGGTGAATTCGTGGGTCCGCCGCGTCGGTCTCGCGGGCTGCATGAAACGTCATTGCGGACGCGCGGTGGCGGATATGCGCGCCGACACATAGATCATAGGCGTCGGGGCGAAACAACCAACAGCGAATTTCAGAATAACGAATGGGCTGATGACGGGCGAATCGCCAAACTCAGAACGTGACGAATCGTCGATGAATCGTGAATCGTGAGTTTCGAATGACGGAGTGCGCGGCCGCCCATTCACTCGTTATTCTGAACTCGCTACGCGCTATTCCATCCAATACGCTTCGTCCGTCGGCCGCAGCGGCCGATTCAGCCAGAGCGGACGACGCAGACGCTTTCCGTCTTCACGCGGCTCCGGACCCACCGGCCAGCGCGTCCGCCTCAACCATTCGCGATAGACTTCCATCGACTTGCGTGTGTCGACGACTACATCGCCGGAACGATCGTCGGAATGCGCCCGCTCGACGCGTACGCGCTGGTGCCAGCAGTGCATGCCGCTGATCGGGTCGGGCTGCACGGGAAAGGTGATGTTCTGATGTACGCCCCCCTCGCGCCACCAGACCCGGCGGCTGTCGGGGTCGTTGGACTCGAACGGACCGGGGCCGCTGATCTGCCGCATGCGCCAGCGTCCGCCGCCAGGGACTGGATTTCCATCCGCCCCCAGCTCCTCGATCTTGACGACCGAGGCGCTCCAGCGCGAATTCGGCGGATCGGTCGGCCGCCGCCAGCGTCCGAGGTGATGCGAGCAGGCCACGACGCCGGGGCGGATGCCTTCGGTCACCCAGCACTTGTCGACGAAGTATCCAATCTGAGTGACGATGCGGATCAGATCGCCGGTCTTGACGCTCAACCGCGCCGCGTCGCTCGTGTGCAGCCAGATGGGATTATTCTGCGAAATCTCGTTGAGCCACTTCGCCGCCCCGCTGCGCGTGTGAATCAGCGTCGGCAAGCGAAACGTCGGCAGGAGCACGAATTCGCAATTCGCTTCGTCCCTCAGTCCCTTGGTCCCTTCGTCCCTCTCGTATACGTGGCTCGGGATATACCCGGGCACCGCATACTCCGACCAGCCCCACTCGACCATCGTGCGGCTGAAAAACTCCAGCCTCCGCGAGGGTGTGGCGAATCCCTCAACCGCCTCATCTCTTCGTCTCTCCGTCTCTACGTCTCTTGTGGCCTCCCCATCGCGCCTTCGTGGCCTCGTGGCTTCGTGGCTGACCCCGATCGCCGCCCCCGCCTTGTTCCGAACGACGCCAGTCGCCGGATCGGTCGTCGTCGCCTCAAGCTCGGCTTCGCTCAGTACGCGCTCATGCCTCCCCGCAACCCGCTTCTTCACTTCAAAAGCCCCATACTTCCGCATGTACTCCAGCGCCGACAACCCCTCCTTCGCGGCCGCATCCACAAGCCCGGGCACACGCTCAAACGCGTGTGCGTAATACTCGTCCGTCGACAGCAACGTTCCCGGCGTCTTCAAGCTCTCCGCGTATTTCCGAATCCCCAGCGACCCATCCGGATCAACCGCCCACGTCAGCGCCAACCAGAACTCATCCTCCTCCCACACCTTCCCTGGATTGAAATCCCGCGAATCGCCGTGCGTGCGCGTGACTTCTGGATTTCCCTTCGTCCCTCCGTCCCTCCGTCCCTTCGTCCCTTCCGCCAACCCGAATGCCTTCTTTACGGGTTGGCGAAACGCAATCCACGTCGCCCCATGCGTCTCATACGTATTCAGATCGTGCCGCTCCGGCCCATGCCCCATCGGCAGCACGTAGTCCGCGAAGAACGCCGTCTCGTTCCACGTCGGCGTCAGCGCGACGTGCAGACCGATCTTCGATTCGTCGCGCAGCGCCTCGATCCACGTGAACCCGTCCGGATAGGTCCACACCGGGTTGAATACACGCGTGAAATACGTGTCGATCTTCCCGCGGCCGTCCTTCAAAAAGTGCGGCAGCAGGAAACTCATTTCGTAATGGGCGAGCGGAAACTCGCGCGGCCAGTGCAGCTCGTTCCAGTGATTCTGTGGCGGCGGCACGTTAATCAGGCTGGCCTTGTACTTGCTCCACGCGTTCGGCAGACACCCACCCTCGGTGCCGTAGCTGCCGGTTAGTGCGTGCAGCAGCATCAGACAGCGCGACACCTGCCACCCGCCCAGATGCGCGCTGGCCGCCCCGCGCCAGACATGCGAGCAAAACCGCGACCCCGCCTGCCCGATTAACCGCCCGACCTCGACAATTGTCTTCGCGGGTATCCCGCACTCGCGCTCCGCGTACGCCGGCGTGAACTCGGCATACAGCACTTGGAGTGCTGCGAAGAAGTCATCGACCGTGACGGGCGTCTCTTCTCCCTCTCCCTTCGTGGCTTCGTGGCTCCGTGGCTCCGCAGTTGATTCCAGGTATTCGCGCCAATTCAACCATCGCTCGACGTACGCTCGATCGACGAGCCCCTCATCCAGCACGACTCTTGCCAGAGCGAGTATCAGCGCCGCCTCGGTCCCCGGCTTGCACGGCATCCAGTAATGCGCGTGCGACGCCGTGTTGCTCAGGCGCGGATCGACCACCGCCATCTTCGCGCCGCGCGACAGTCCTTCCATGACGCGCTGCGCGTGCGGGTTGAAATAGTGCCCGCTTTCGAGGTGCGCGTTCAGCGCCAGGATGAACCGCGCATTCGCATAATCCGGCATCGGGCGGTCATAGCCGCTCCACAGCGCGTAACCCAGCCGCGCCCCCGACGAGCAGATGTTCGTGTGCGAGTTGTGCCCGTCCACGCCCCACGCCCGCAGGATGCGGTCGATCGACCCCTCCGCCCCCGGTCGCCCAACGTGATAGACAATCTCGTCCTTGCGCTTCTCGAACAGCGCCTTGCGAATCCGCCCCGCAATGTCCGCGATCGCCTCATCCCACGAAACGGCCTGCCACTGCCCGTCGCCGCGCTTGCCCGCGCGTTTCATCGGCGTCAGGACGCGGTCCGGGTCGTTGATCTGGTTGATCGTCGCCGGCCCCTTGGCGCAGTTTTTGCCCCGGCTGCCGGGATGCAGCGGGTTGCCCTCGAGCTTGCGGATTTCGCCCGTCTGTTTGTCCACGTACGCCAGCAGGCCGCACGCGGATTCGCAATTGAAGCACGTGGTCGGGATCAGACGGTAGTGCCGCGCGCGGGCGTCGGCCGGCCAGGCTTTCGCGTCGTATTCGACGTGGTCGTGCCAACTGCTCGGATCGGGATAGCGGCGGAGCGGTGCCGGCGGTCGCGGCGGAACGTCCTTCGGCGTTGAGTCGGAATCGGCAATCAGGCCGAGCCTGACGGCGGCGCGTTCAATCCAACTCCGCGAAGGCTGGAATCGCATGCCTGCCTCCTTATCGGTTCCATTCGTCGTCGTCGCGCCTGGCGCGCTCGAACTGCTCCAGCTTGTCGCGCAGATCGGCCGGAAGGGCGGCGCGGACGGCCTCGTCGACGGCGCCCGCGCCGAGCATGTCGCCGACGTGCACGCGGTCGATGTCGCGCCACGACGTGAGCTTCATCTGCAGCAACGCCGGTAGCGCCAGCACCAGAAAACCACTCTCGTCGCGCGTCGCGGCGTCCAAAGTCGGCGCGGCGTGGGCATAGGACGAGCGCACTTTTTCGCCCGCCCACACCAGATGAACGCCGCTGCGGCGATCCGGCTCGTCGGGATCGAGAAACAGTACGAGCGACCGCAGGTCTTCCCGGCGAAAGCCAAGCCCCGCCATCACGTGCGTGATGGATGCGACGTCGTCGCGCCGCACCAGCAGATCCACATCCTTCGTCGTGCGCGTCGCCGCCGGATTGAATTTGGCCACCCAGATCGCGACGGCGTTGCCGCCGATGACGGCGTAGCCGATGCCCGCCACGTCCAGCGCGCCCGTGACGCGCAGCAGCCGCTGCTCGACGCGCTCCATCGCCATGCAGAACGCACTCCAGGAACCGGCCGCAAGCATGCGACCATCATACCCGAACACTGTCGTGCCCATTCGGCGACCGCCCGTCGCCGCAACACTTGCGGCGTCGCGTCAGCCTTCGCCGGCTGTTTGCTGCGTCAGCCGCTGGCTGACCAGCTCGCCGGCCATTTTCGGGTCCGCCTTGCCGCCGGAGATTTTCATCACCTGCCCGACCAGAAAGCCCCGCGCCGCCTGCATCTTGCGGGGATTCTCCAGCGCGTCGCGCACAGCCTGCGCGTTGGCTGCAAACGCCGCCTCGACCCACGCGCCGATCTGCGACGCGTCGCTGCTCTGCAGCAGCCCGAGCTGTTCGGCCAGCGCGGTGGGCCGCGCCGCGGCCCCGCGCTCGCTCAGCATCGCCTCGGCGATCTGCGCCGCCGCCGCCGCGCTGATCTGCCCTTCCGACACCAGCCGCGCCAGCTCGGCGATGCGGGTCGCGTCGACGCCCAGGCCGGCGATCGTGCCGCCGCGTTCCGTGGCCAGCCGCGCCCAGAATCCCAGAAACTGCTTGGCGACCGTCACGCCGTCGGCCCCCAGCTCCGCCGCCGCATCCAGCAGGTCCGCCGTGGCCCGATCGTCGACCAGTGTCGGCGCCTCGCGGACCGGCACCTTGTACTGGCTGACGAATCGCTCGGTGCGCGGAATCGGCAGCTCGGGCATGTGTTCGCGCACGCCGGCCACCCACGTCTGATCCAGCACGACGGGCACGAGGTCCGGATCGGGGAAGTAGCGATACTCGTGCGCCTCTTCCTTCTCGCGCTGCGCCACGGTCGCGCAGCGCTCGTCGTCCCAGCCGCGGTTGCGCTTGTTGCCCGGCTCGGCGACGGCACCGTTCTCCAGCCACGCCTCCACCTGGCGCTCGACTTCGAACACGATCGCGTCATGCAGGGCACGGAACGAATTCAGATTCTTGATTTCGACGATCGGCGTGCGGATCACCCGGCCGCCACGTTCAATGCGGCAGTTGATGTTCGGCTCGAAGCGCATCTGCCCCTGCTGCATGTTCGCGTCGCTCACGCCCAGGTAGCGCACCAGCCGGTGAAGCTGCACCGCCAGCTCGCGGGCCTCCTCCGCCGACCGCAGATCGGGCTCCGTCACGATCTCCAGCAGCGGGGTGCCGGCGCGGTTCAGATCGACGCCCGTGCAACCGGGCAGCTCGTGCACGTTCTTGCCGGCGTCTTCCTCGAGATGCGCGCGGCGGATGCGGACCTTGCGGATCGCCTCCCCGACGTGAAACTCGAAAAACCCGTCCAACGAGAGCGGCAGGTCGTACTGCGAAATCTGGTAGTTCTTCGGCAGATCCGGGTAGAAATAGCTCTTGCGGTCCCACTTGGTGAACTCGGCGATCCGGCAGTTCAGCGCCAGCGCCGTCCGCACTCCCAGTTCCACCGCCGCCCGGTTGATCGCCGGCAGCGCGCCGGGCAACCCCAGACAGACCGGGCAGACGCGCGTGTTCGGCGGCGCGCCGAACTCCAGCGCGCAGCCGCAGAACATCTTGGTGCGCGTCGCGAGCTGGAGGTGTATCTCCAGACCGATGATCGGTTCGACCAGACAGCCGTTCAGTTCCATCGTCCGCGAGTTTCCGCCGGTTTCAGCCGAATTCTACGAGTTCGCCGCCGGCGACGAAACCCGCGCGGCGGTACGCGGCACTGCTCGCCTCATCGCCCGATGGCACGGCCGCGCAGATCGGATGCAGCGCCCAGCGCCGCGCCGTCGCCACCGCGTAGCCCACCAGCGTCCGCCCCACGCCGCCCCGCCGATGCTCGCCGCAGACGAACAGCTCGCGCACCCGTCCGATCTCGCCCACCTGGTGCACCGCGACGAAACCCGCCGGCGCGTCGTCGCGCAGCGCCACAAAGCCGTCATAGCTGGGCTGCCCAAGCCGCTCCAGCGCCACCGCGACACGCGCCGCGTCGGCGGAATCGCCCCGCCCCAGCGCCTGCTCGAAAATCGCGCCGCACGCCCGCCGCATCGCGCGGGCCGGCACGATCCGCACCGCCGGATGCGCCGCGCCGCACTCATCCGGCTTCAGCAGCAGCGCCGTGGAAACGCGCGGGCGCAGCCCGATCGGCTCCAGCAGCGCCGCGAGCAGCTCGGGCGGCTGTTCGGCCGCCGGCACCCAGCGCCGGCAGCACAACCCCCGCCCGCTGTAGAAGCGCTGAATTTCCGCGACCGCTTCAGCCGGCGTCGCCGCGTTCGCCAGCAGCACTTCGCTCACGAAGTTGCACTCGGGCAGCTCGGGGTAGGCTTCGCTGAAGTGCGCCACGCCGCAGTCCAGCGTCTCCGCCTCCCCGACCTGCTCGTCATAGGCACGTTGCGACGTGCGGACGGCGGACAGCGCCATGGCGTTGCGGGTCATGCGGAGATTGTAACCCCCGGCGCTACTTCGTCCGCCGGTACAGACCGAACTCGCAGGCCCGCACAAAGCACTCGGCCTGGGACTTGAGCGTCTCCCACACCTGCCGAATCCGGTCGGCCTCATCCACCGATATCTGCCCGTCGTTCTCGTAGCTCTGGCTGACGTGCGTCAGCAGAGAGCCGAACTCCTTGACCACGTGCTGCGTCGCCGACAGAACGTGCTCGTCCTGCTCCCTCGGATCGACCACCGGATTCTGCACGAACGTGCCGCCGCCCACCATGCACATCCAGTTGATGAGCCGCTCGTCGCGCGTGATCTCGTAAATCTCGCGCAGCCGATCCAGCGGGTTGCGGGCCCCCGACGCGTCCGGATCATCCTGCGGCGATTCCTGGCACCATTTGTACACCAGCGCGGCGCTCACCCCCAGCTTGGCGGCCACGAACTTCACGCCCACGCGGTCGATCGCCTCTCGAAGGATTTCCCAGGATTTCATGCCGCCCTCGCCGGACGCCATTCGGCCGCCCCTTCACGCGAAACGGCGAGCCGAAAGCCCCATTCTTCGCGTGCGGCGGCGTCCGTCAACTCCGCGCGGCCGGTTTTCCGCGCAGCCGCTCCCGAGGACACGCCGCCGGTTGACCCCGGAAATCGCGCATACGATACTGGCATGGACGGCCGCGCCGCGCGACGCGACGACGGCCGCGCCGGCGTCGCACAAACGTCTCGGGCCGCGCGCCGGCGCAACCTTCACGACATGCAAAAGGAGCACACCATGCCCTTCGAACTTCCTGCGCTGCCCTACGCGACCAACGCCCTCGAGCCGCACATCGACGCCCGCACCATGGAAATCCACCATGGCAAGCACCACAACGCCTACGTCACCAACTTGAACAAGGCCCTCGAGGGCCACGCCGCCCTGGCCGCCAAGCCCATCGACCAACTGCTGCGCGACATCAACACCGTCCCCGAAAACATCCGGCAAACCGTCATCAACAACGGCGGCGGGCACGCCAATCACACCCTCTTCTGGAACGTCATGGGCCCGTCCGCCGGCGGCGAGCCCAGGGGCGCCATCGCCGCCGCCATCAACGAGAGCTTCGGCGGGTTCGCGGCGTTCAAGGAGAAGTTCTCGGCCAACGCGGCGACGCGCTTCGGCAGCGGCTGGTCATGGCTGGTGGTCGACGGCGCCCGGAAGCTGCAGGCTTATTCGCTGCCCAACCAGGACTCGCCCTACATGCAGGGACACACGCCGGTCCTGGGTCTCGACGTCTGGGAACACGCGTATTACCTGCACTATCAGAATCGCCGCCCGGACTACGTCGCCGCCTGGTGGAACGTCGTCCGCTGGGATCGCGTCGACGAGTTGTTCCGCGCCGCCCGCGGCTGACAGCGAGGCGCCGTGTCCGCCAGAGCCGCGCCCGTCAGGAAGCGGCCGCCAGCGAAATCGTCCGTTCGCACATCGCGCCCTCATCCGAGCTCTGAGCGTCCCTCGGAGAGTGCGGGCGTCGCGCCCGCGCGGGCGGCTTGAAGATTCGCCCACCCCGAGGCAAATCGGCGGCGCAACGGCGAGGACGCCGCTGCGCCCCGGCCAGGTTCTGACGCGGCCCGGCGGCCCGACTTATGGATGATGATCGCCAGGATTCTGCTTGGGCGGCTCGGACTTGGCCGGCGCGGCGGGTTTCGCCGCCGGTCGGGCCGGAGCCGCGGGCGCGTGCGGCGCGGGGCGTTCCTTCGCGTCGGCACCGATGACGACGGGCGCGGGCGTGTCCCCGTCGCCGGAGTGTGCGGCGGCGCCGGCGGCGTTGAGCAGTTTTCGCTCGTCGGGGTGCGTGCCGAGCCAGTTGATCGTTCCGGTCTCGATGTCATAGACGGCACCGACGAGCATCAGCTTGCCGGAGCGGATCATCTCGGGAATCTCGTGGCTCTGCGTCAGCAGGGACTCCATCGTCAGCCACACGTTCTCCTGCACCGCCTCGGGCAGCAGGTCGTTGCCACGCAGGTCGGGATGCGCCTTGGCGGCACGCTCCACCGCGGGGCGAATGGTCTCGACGATCGCGCGGACGTTGCCCGGCGGCTGGCCGTCGGCCAGCGCCGCGCTCACCGCACCACAGCCCCGATGACCCATCACTACCACCAGCGGGGCGTGCAGGTGCTCGGCGGCGTACTCGATCGATCCGAGCTGATGCTTCGACGACACGTTCCCCGCCACGCGGACCACGAACAGGTCGCCGATGCCGGCGTCGAAGACCAGCTCGACGGGGGCGCGTGAGTCGGAGCAGGAGAGGATGATGGCGTAGGGGTGCTGGCCGTCGGTAAAGGCTTCGTGACGACGGTCGGGGCTTTCGTTGGGGTGGTCGGCTTTGCCGCACAGATATCGGGCGTGCCCGATTTGGAGTTTCTTGAGCGCGTCGGCCGGCGTGACAGCGTCGCCAACGGTCAGGGCGGCGGCGGTGGCGCTGACAAAGAGCCCGAGCAGGGCGCGGCTGATAATCTGCAGGTGGCGGTTCATGGACAGCTCCCCAAGTGAGATTGCGCGTGAGTGACGATGGTCATACACGATCGACCTATCGACTGCGTCGGGGGGAGGCGTGATTAAGGGTTCAGGGTTCGGGGTTCAGGATTCAGGCAGCGGACGTGTCCGCCAGAGCCGCGCCCGTCAGGAAGCGGCGGCGGTGAGGTCTCCCAATCGCGCACCAGCGCCCCATCCGAACGCCAAGCGGCAGCGACGGTCTTGGCCGCGAGCGCCTGTCGTGGAGCCTGCTCCACGCGATGCATGGCAAGCATGCTCCACGCCACGCACGGTATGCTCACGCCTGGCGGCGAAAGCAGCCACTGCGCGAGAGCATGCGACGCGGCGAGGGCACGTCACGCGCCAGCCGCGTTTGGGGCGAGATTGTGGCGGTGGAGTGGTCGATCTATACTTTTCATACGCGACGCGGAGAAGGCCGGGGCGAGCGTTGCGGGGAGACTGAGCGATGCGGCGGCAGATGGCGGTGCGGGTCGGTGGAGCGGGTCTGGTGCTGGCGGCGGTGGCACTTCTGACGATCGCCGGCTGCATCGGCTCGTCGGGCAGCAGCCAGGACTCTGGCGCGGCGAACGGCAGCGGCGGGGCGGGCAGCGGCGGTAATGGCACGGCCGCCAGCGGCGCGGGCGGCAGCGGCGGGGCGGCGAGCGAGAGTGGTTCCGGCGGTGGAGGGGCAGGGCGCGTGTCGAGCTCGCAATATCGGAAGTTCCCGCTGGATACGCTGCCGGTCAGCACGCTGACAGTGAAGGGGCACGCGATCCGCGCGTGGCTCGCGATTTCGGACGAGCAGCACCAGGAAGGTCTCATGTACGTGCCGGCCGACGAAATCGCCGACGACCAGGGCATGCTTTTTGTGTTCGATAACGAGTGGTTCCGCTCCTTCTGGATGAAAAACACCATCACCCCGCTGGACATCGCCTTCATCAAGGCGGACGGCACGATCGTCAAGACGCACACGATGCCGCCGCTGACGACGCAGTCCTTTCCGTCGGGTGAGCCGGCAATGTTTGCGCTCGAAGTGAAGGCCGGGACGTGGGAACGACTTGGCGTCGGCGCGGGGGACAAAGTCGACATCCCGCGCGATGTATTCAAGACTCAACCATAGGGACACGAGTTCAGCGAAGTCGGGCGTGCCGCGCGGGGCAGCAGGAAGCGCGGTTTCTGCGCCCGACCGTGTTTCCAGCGGGGGAAGCGCAAACATGACAGCGCAAGCGCGGGCGTTGTTCTACGTCGGCGGTGGCGGGGACGGCGCTCCGATCGACCGGATCCTGCAAGTCAACGGATTGCAGACGCAGCGCGTCGGCCGTGAGGGCAGCGTCGATTTCGCCTCGGCCGACGTGGCGGTCATTTCGGTGTCTGGCAACGGTCCGGAAGTGCAGCGGGCCAGCGAGCTGGTGAACGAGCTGGCGCGGCGGAACATCGCGACGCTGCTGGTGGGCATGCCCGACGAAGTGCCGCTGGCGGCCGGACCGCTGGTGGAGCGCGTGCCGGCGTCGGCGTCGGACGACGCGGTGGCGGCGCGGATCAGCACCTTTGCCCGCTACGCGCCACTGGTGAAGCGGCTCGACCGCGAGCTCTACCACCTTCAGCGGCTCGGCAAGCGGCTCAATCATCACTTCGCCGACATCGACCAGGAGATGCGGCTGGCGGGCCGGCTGCAGCGCGACTTTCTGCCGCGGCAGATGCCCGGCATTCCGGGGCTGACCTTCGAGGCCATCTACCGGCCGGCGTCGTGGGTCAGCGGCGACATCTACGACGTGTTCCGCATCGACGAGCATCGCGTCGGAATCTTCATTGCCGACGCCGTCGGCCATGGACTGGCGGCCGGACTGCTGACGATGTTTCTGCGGCAGGCGCTGGTCAGTAAGCGGATCGACGGGTCGCGTTACGAGCTGGTGCCGCCGAGCGAGGCGATTTCGCAGCTTCATCATTCGCTGCTGCGGCAGTCGCTGCCGCACTGCTGGTTTGTGACCGCGTCCTACCTGATCGTCGACACGCAGGCGATGACGCTGACGCACGCGCGGGGTGGGCATCCGTATCCGATTCACATCGGGGTGGATGGGGCGCTGCGCGAGTTGCAGGTTTCGGGGCCGCTGCTGGGGCTGGCGGACATTGAGGACTCGTTCGAACAGCAGACCATTCCGCTGACGCGGGGCGACAAGCTGCTGATCTACTCGGACGGCGTGGAGAACGAGCTGATCGCGTCGCGCGAGGCGGGCGCGTCGACGCCGGCGTTTACGCCGCAGCTACGGAGCTGGTGCGCGGGTGGGGCGCATGACTTGGCGATCTCGATCTGCGAGCACCTGGACGGCAAGGAGGGGTCGATCAACCCGGATGACGACGTGACGATTGTCATCATGGAGGTTCAATAGCGAACTGGGGACCACGAGTGGCGTCCGTCGCTCGGTGCGGTTCGTCATTCCTGATTCGCCATCGTGTTACGAGCATGCCACGCGCGGACGAACATGCTCACGCCTGACGGCGAGCGCATGCCAACCATCCCATTCATGCTACGCGGCGTCCCGGTGTCAGCGGGCGGCGCCGGCTTTGGCGTCGAGGATGGCCTTGTAGTCCTTCTTGGGTTTGGCGCCGACCAGCCGCTGGGTGACCTGGCCGCGCTCGAACAGCAGCACCGTCGGGATGTTGAGCACGCCGAAGCGGGCGGCCAGGGCGGGGGAGGCGTCGACGTCGAGCTTGCCGATCTTGATGCGGCCGTGATAGTCGTTGGCGAGCTCGTCGATGGTTGGGGCGAGGCTCACGCACGGGCCGCACCACTGTGCCCAGAAATCGACCAGCACCGGCACGTCCGATCCGATCACGTCGGTTTCGAAATTGGAGTCGTCAAACATCAGCGTATGAGCGCCTGCCATTGAGATACCTTCTTCCGTTCGTTGTCACACCTGTCGCGCCGTCACGCCTGTCGCCGCCCACACCCGGGCCGCGATCCGTTTTTCCGCCCAGCAAGCGGCGTACCGCGAATATTGTAGTGTCGATGCGGACCGCGCGGGCGTCAACCCGGCGCCCGGGGCCGGTTGCAACCGGACGGCCGGCTTCGTACGCTGACAGCGGCACGTCGCCGCCGTCGAGAGCCGCACCCCACACGCCAGTGAGGATGCACCGTGCAACCTGAGCAACCGTCCGGGCCCGATCCGCTCGCCGAGCTGCGCCGCCGCATCGACGCCATCGACGATCAGCTCATCCGTCTGATCAGTGAGCGCGGCGGGCTGGCTTCGGAGATCGGCCAGATCAAGGCCCGCAGCGGCTCGCCGGTGTACGCCCCCGACCGGGAAAAGGAAATCCTGTCGCGGATCCGGCAGTCGAACGCCGGTCCGTTTCCCGACCGCGTGCTGTCGGCGATCTATCGCGAGCTGATGAGCGGGTCGTTCGCGCTCGAAAAGCCGATGCGGATCGCCTATCTCGGCCCGAAGGGCAGCTTCTCGCACCTGGCCGCGACGGGCAAGTTCGGCGCGTCGGTGGAGTATGAGCCGGTCAGCAACATCGCCGCGGTCTTCAGCGAGGTGGAGCGCGGCCACGCCGACTTCGCAGTCGTGCCGGTGGAGAACTCGACGGGCGGCGGCGTCATCGACACGCTCGACTCGTTCATCAACACCAGTGCGAAAGCCTGCGCGGAGATCATCCGGCGGATCCATCACAACGTGCTGTCGCGCGAGCCGCTCGATCGCGTGGAGAAGCTCTACTCGAAGCCGGAGGTGTTCGCGCAGTGTCAGCAGTGGCTGCGCGAGACGGGCATGGACCGCAAGATCGTGCCGGTCGCCAGCAGCAGCAAGGCCGCCGAGCTGGCGGCGGGCGAGGCGGGCGCGGCGGCGATCGGCAGCACACTGGCGGCGGAAATCTATCAGTTGCCGATCCTGTTCGCCAACATCGAGGACAACCCCTACAACGTGACGCGCTTCTTCGTCGTGGGCCGCAACTACGCGCGGCCGACCGGCGACGACAAGACGGCGATGATGTTCGCCGTCCCGCACCGGGCCGGGGCGCTGGTCGACGTGCTGGACGTATTCCGCACCGAACGCGTCAACCTGACCATGATCACCTCGCGCCCCAGCCAGAAGCGCAACTGGGAGTACAACTTCTTCGTCGACACCGAGGGGCACATCGAGGACGACGCGCCGCGCCGGGCGGCGGAGGCGGCCCGCGAGTTCTGCCTGCAATTCTCGGTGCTGGGTTCATTCCCGCGGGCGCAGGAGGTCGATTGAGACGGCCAGCGGCTGTTGGCGCGATGCGCGCGGGCGACCGGGAAGGGGCCTGATCCCGGCGGCGCGCCGAGCCGTTCCGCGGCTGGACAGGCGCGCCGCGTCGCCGGTATCTTCAATCCCGACGACTTATTCAGTTTCGCACCCCGACGGCAGGACATGACATGGCGACGACGCCCGTGGGCCACCTCGAGACCGATCCGGAAGCGACGATTGAGCTGGCGCTGGTCCGCGCGACGGAAGCGGCGGCGCTGAACACGCTCAAGTGGGTGGGCAAGGGCGACAAGCTCGCCGCCGACGCCGCCGCCACCGACGCCTTGCGCGGCATGCTGAATCTGCTGGACATCTGCGGCACGTGCACGATCGGCGAGGGGATCAAGGACGAGGCTCCCGGCATTTTCGTGGGAGAGCGGCTGGGGACGTGGAAGAAGGGCGCGCCGATCCTCAGCATCGCGGTCGACCCGATCGACGGCACCACGCTGACGTCGAAGGGGCTTCCCGGCGCCGTCTCAGTGCTGGCGACGGCCACGGCCAAGTCGCCCGACAAGCACGCGATGATTCCGGTGCCCAGCCACTACATGGAGAAGATCGCGGTCGGTCCGAGCGTCAGCGAGGGCGCCGGCGCGATCCGCCTGGGAGCGCCGGTCGAGCAGAATCTGGAGATCATCGCGCTCAAGCTGGGCAAGCGCGTCCGCGATCTGGTGGTCTGCATGCTCGACCGCCCGCGGCATGAAAAGCTCGTCAGCGACGTCCGCCGCACCGGCGCCGCGATCAAGCTGATCGGCGATGGGGACGTGGCGGGCGCGATTGCACCGTCGATGCCCGACAGCGGCGTGGACGTGTACATGGGGGTGGGCGGCTCGCCGGAGGCCGTGCTGGCGGCGGCGGCCATCAAGTGCCTGGGCGGCGACATCATCGCGCGGATGTGGCCGAAGGACGACCATGAGCGCCAGTCGCTGATCGACGCGGGGCACGGCGACGACCTGGAGCGGGCGTACACCACCGACGACATGGCCCAGGGGGACGGCATCATCTTCGCCGCCACCGGCGTCACCGACAACGCGCTGCTTCGCGGCGTCTCGGTACAGGGGCACATCGCGGTGACGTATTCGGTCGTGATGCGGGCCCGCTCGCGCACGGTGCGCTACGTCAAGGCCTTTCACGACCTGACGCGCAAGACGATCTACCTCGACAGCGAGCGCGGCGAAACGCGGCTGTAAGCCCTGAGGGCGGGCGGGGCCGAAGAACCCGGCGCGCGGCGCGAGCGTTGCGGAACCGCTGCGCCCCACCGCCGCGCGTGGTCGGGCGGGGCGCGATCGGCTAAGCTGCCGCTTCCGCGTCGTCCGCGCCGCGCCGGGCGCCGTCACGCCGCGAATTGACCGAACCGGCGCGGCCGGTTGCTGATTCCTGCTGGGAGCCGTCGTCCATGAGTCGCATCGAAAAAGTCGCCGTCATCGGCCTCGATTGCGCCGAGCCGAGCCTGGTGTTTGAGCGCTATATCGATCAACTGCCGAATCTGCGGCGGCTGATGAGTGCCGGCCGCTGGGGGAACCTGGAGAGTTGCCTGCCGCCGATCACGGTTCCGGCGTGGAGCTGCATGACGACGAGCAAGGATCCGGGCACGCTCGGCATTTACGGTTTCCGCAACCGCAAGGATCACTCGTACGAGAATCTGAGCATTGCGACGAACATCGAGATTCACGAGCCGCGCGTCTGGGACATTCTCGGCACGAAGGGCAAGAAGTCGATTTCGGTGGGTGTCCCGCAGACCTATCCGATCGTCCGGCCGCCGAACGGCTGCCAGGTGACGTGCTTTTTGACGCCGGGGATCGACAGCCAGTACACGCACCCGCCGGAGCTGAAGCAGGAGATTGCGGAGGTGGTGGGGGAGTACATGGTGGACGTGAAGGGTTTTCGGACGGACGACAAGAAGTGGCTGCTCGAGCAGATTTACGTCATGACGGAGCGGCGCTTCAACCTGTGTCGGCACCTGCTGAAGACCAAGCCGTGGGATCTGTTCTGGATGGTGGAGATGGGGACGGATCGCATTCATCACGGTTTCTGGGCGAACTGCGATTCGCAGCATCATCGCTTCCAGCCCGGCAACCCGTTCGAGCACGCGATCCGAGACTATTATATCTATATTGACAAGAAAATCGGCGAACTGCTCGAGGCGCTCGACCTGAAGACGACGGCGGTGTGGGTGCTGAGCGACCATGGCGCCAAGCGGATGGACGGCGGGCTGTGCTTCAACGACTGGCTGATCCGCGAGGGGTATCTGGTGCTCAAGAGCAAGCCCGCGGGCGTGGCCAAGTGGGACGGCATCGTCAAGGCCGGACAGGTGGACTGGTCGAAAACGACCGCCTGGGGCGACGGCGGCTACTACGGCCGGCTGTTCATCAACCAGCAGGGCCGCGAGCCGCGGGGGACTGTCGCCGCGGCCGATTATGAGCGCTTCCGCGACGAGCTGGCCCGGAAAATCGAAGCCATCCCCGACCACCACGGACGGCCCATGGGCACGAAGTGCTACAAACCCGAGAAAATCTACAAGAAGGTCAACCGCGTCGCGCCCGACCTGGTCGTGATCTTCGGCGACCTGCACTGGCGCAGCGTCGGCACGGTCGGCAACCCGGACATCTACACGTTCGAAAACGACACCGGCCCGGACGACGCCAACCACGCCCAGCAGGGCATGTACATCCTGTCGTATCCAGACGCCAAGCCCGGCCGCCACGACGCCTCACTGTTCGACGTCACGCCCACCATCCTCAAGCTGATGGGCGAGGCCGTGCCCGCCGAGATGGTCGGGCGGCCGCTGGCGTAGCCGGTTCGGAGTTCAGGGTTCAGCGCGCGTGGCATGCTCTCGCCGTCAGTGCGTGAGCATGCTTGGACCTGGATTGCGTTGCCACGCGTTTCCGGACCAGCGCCGCCCCCGCCGCAAGACCGAATCCGCAAAACCGGGAACCGCCGAGACCGGCCGGCGTCCAACCCGACGTACGACGCGCGCTCGCGGGCGACACGCCCCGCCTGCCCGCAGCGTCGGCCGTATCGGAGCCAGCCGCCATGAAACGATTCCCCCGCCCGACGATCGCGCTTCTCGCCGTTGCCGCCGCGAGCCTCTTTTCCGCCGCGCCCGCCGCCGCTCAGGGCACCGTCATCATCGACCGCCCCGTCCGCCCGCCCTGGCAGCCCAATCGCGTTACAACCACCCCGCTTGTCCTGAAGTACCAGAACGTCGTCGCGACGGTCACCGAGGGCGTCGCGGTCACGCGCGTCGAGCAGACCTTTCAGAACCCGCTCGGAACGCAGATCGAAGGCACGTACGTCTACCCACTGCCCGACGGCGTCGCGGTCGGCGACTTCAGCATGACGGTCGGCGGAAAGACGCTGCGCGGCGAAGTGCTCGACAAGGACGCCGCTCGCAGGACCTACGAGGACATCGTCCGCCGGGCGCGCGACCCCGGTCTGCTCGAGTACCTCAACAGCCGGCTCTATCGCGCCAGCATCTTCCCCATCCCGCCCGGCGGCCTGCTCGAAGTCAAGCTGGAATACTCGCAGGCGCTCAGCGAATCGGGCGGCCTGGGCCTCTTCAATCACCCGCTGCGCGTCGATCCCGGCGGCGGTCCGCCGATCGAACGCGTCGTCGTGCAGGTCCGGCTCAAGAGTTCGCAGCCGCTGGCGAGCGTTTTCTGCCCGTCGCACAAGTGCGACATCGTCCGTCCCAACGAGTTTGAGGCCGTTGCGTCGTGCGAGGAGGCGTTCGTGCGGCCCGATCGCGACTTCGCGCTCTACTACCAGCGCCGCGACGCGCAATTCGGACTCTCCGTGCTGACGCACCGGCAGGCCGGCGAGCCGGGTTACTTCTTCATGCGCATCGCGCCGCGGGTCGACCTCGCCGCCGACCAGATTCAGCCCAAGGACATCGCCTTCGTGATCGACACGTCGGGGAGCATGGCGGGCGGAAAGATCGAGCAGGTCCGCCGTGCCCTGAAGTACTGCATCGACACGCTCAACCCGAGTGACCGCTTCAACATTTACAACTTTTCGACCGCCGTCACGCCCTTTCGCGACGCGCTGCTGCCGGCCTCCGACGAGCTGCGCGGCGCCGCCCGGGACCACGTCGCCAAGCTTCAGGCCGTCGGCGGGACGAATGTCAACGGGGCGTTGCTCGAAGCGCTCGGCGCCAACCCCGGCGACCCCGGCCGCCCCTACCTGATTGTCTTCATGACCGATGGCGAGCCCACCGTGGACGTCACCAATCCGGACCAGATCGTTCAGAACGTCACCGCCGCCAACAAGCACCAGGTTCGCATCCACGTGCTGGGCGTCGGCTCGCAGCTCAACGCCGGCCTGCTCGACCGCGTCGCCGAGGCGACCCGCGGCAGCCGCGACTACTGTAGCGAAACCGAGGATCTGGAGATCAAGCTCGGCCAATTCGTCGGACGGCTCTCGAAGCCGGTGCTGACCGACCTGGCGCTGGTCCTGGCCGGCCTGAACGTCAGCGACGTCTACCCGCGCGAGCTGCCCGATCTGTTTCACGGCGGCGAGCTGACCGTGCTCGGCCGTTACGACGGCGCCGGCCGCTTCGACGTCGGGTTCAGCGGCCGGCTGCTGGGCCAGGAAAAGCGCTTCACGTATGGCGCCGAGTTCGCCACGATCACGAGCGGCAATGACTTCCTGCCGCGGCTGTGGGCCAATCGCAAGGTCGCGTACCTGCTCGACCAGATCCGACTGCACGGTCAGAACAAGGAACTGGTCGACGACGTCGTGCGCCTCGCGACGCGCTACGGCATTGTCACGCCCTACACATCGGCACTGATCCTCGAAGACGAGCGCGCCCTGGCGGGCGGCCCGGCGCAGCAACCCGCCCGCCGCGTCATCACCGAGACCGCGCGGCAGCGCGTCGCAGGCGGCGGGAGACCAGGCCGCGGCGCCCCCGCCGGCGAGGGCGGACGGCCTGGCCGAGCCGGCGCCTACCGGCTCGGTGTCGGCGAGCGCGGCGGATCGGTCGGCAAGGACGCCGTCGAGGCCTCGCGCGAGCTGCGCACCCTCAAGGACCTGGGTTACGTCGGCACGCCGGCGGACGCACCGGCCACGGAGAGGACCAGCGGACCGGGCCGGCCGAGCGAACGGGCTGACGACAAGAAGGAGAGCCTCATCCGCCACGTCGCCGACAAGACGTTCGTGCGTGACGGCGAGCGGTGGATCGACAGTGCCTGGGACGGCAAGCAGGAGCCGCGCAAGATCAAGGCGTTCAGCGATGGATACTTCGCGTTGCTGAAGGACAAGCCGCAGCTTGGCAAATTCTTCGCGCTGGGGACGCGCGTGCTGGTCGTGGTTGACGGCGCCGCACTCGAGATCATTGACGACGACGGGAAGTAGGGTGGCGCTGGGGGCGTTTGTGCGCTCGTCGTAGGTCGTTGGTGTTCGAGCCCCTCCCTTCAGGTCGGGGTTCGACCGAGCGCAGCGGTCGTCGAGCGCACAATCCGTTGCATCGGAGCTCGACCTTGGCGTCTGCCGTTCGATTCCTTCCAGTCGGTCTCCTGCTTTGGTCGCCCTTCTGGTCGGGGCTTCGCTGCGAGCGCGGCTCGAGATTCGGATGGGGGGGCGCGATGCGCCGAGTTCGATGGCAACCCTACGTCGAACCCCTCCCTCACGGTCGCGGCTCGGCTGGACGCGCCGATCGCCGCCGAGTGCGTCAGACGCGCCTCTCGGCGATCAGGCTATGCCGGTTTTCGGCACAGGTCATGCGGGTTTTTCGGCAATCACGTCGTACACGGGCGGGGTGGCGAAAAAGGAGTTCGGGTCGGTCGAGCGGGCCGCCCATTCGCGTTCAAACGCTTCCAGCTCGGCTTGCGACAAGTAGCCGCCGGTCACCAGCGTCGGCACGAAGTTGCGGAAAAACGTCGTCGGCCACTGCCAGAGCACCGATCCGGGCCGCGCCACGCGGGCGTGCCCGCGAATCTCGCGGACGCGCAGCCCGTGCGCCGCGCAGAGCGCGGGCAACCGGCCCACCACGTCGGGATCGCCAGCCCGCGCCCGCCAGCTTGCGTCGATCGCCGCGACGACGCGCTCGAGAATGGGGCTGCGCGGGGCCAGGGCCAGCGCGACATAGTTGAAATAGTCCTGGATCGCGAACACGCCGCGGGGACGGAGCGCTCGCGCGACGGCGGCAACGACGTCCTGCGGGCGGGGGACGAAGCAGATCACCCAGCGGGCGTAGGCGCCGTCGACGGTGCCGGCGGCAACGTCGGGAGATTGGACGTCACCGACGCGGGCGTCGACGTTGCCGACCGACTCGCGCTGGCATCGCTCCCGGAGGTGTTCGACGAAGCGCGGCGACTCGTCGACGGCGATGATGCGGCCGGCGGGGCCGACCAGCCGCGCCAGGTCGAGCGTGGCGAAGCCGGGACCGCAGCCGACGTCGAGCAGCGTCGCCCCCGAGCCGAATCCGGCCCGCTCCCACAATGCAAACGCCTGCTCCGACCAGACGCGATGCTGAAAACCGAGCCGCTCGAGCTCGGCGTCGTTGGTGCCCAGGACGTATTCGCGTTGCCGGTTCATGCCACCATTCTCACGAATTCCGCGACGGAAAAAAGAGCGGAGCCATCGGCGGTTGGCCGATGGCTCGCGCCATTGCAGGACGGCGACTCGTGGGGAGGAAATTCACGATTCACCGTCACGAGATATTCATCCGCGAAACCGCGCCGCACCCGTTCGTGGTTCGGCGCGTGTCACGCTCATACCTTCATCAAGCGCCAGCGGCCTGCGACAGCGTCTTGATCGCCGCCTCAAGCTTCGCCTTGGCCAGTTCGACCTTGGCGGTCAGCTCGCAGGCCGTCCGCGACTCGCCGACGGCGTATTCGACCGTCTTGCCGCTCTTGGTCGACGCGTCCTTCGCGCTCACCGGGCACTGGAAGCATTCGTCGCCGACGTAAAGCTTCATCGCGACCTTTCCGGCCGCTTCCTTCGCGGCGCCGGCCGCCTTGTCCGCCGCCGACTTCTCAGCGAACTTGAACGACGCGAGCTGGTACTGCACCTTGGTTTTGGCCTTCTTGGCCATCTCCTCGGCGGTGATCGGGCAGGCGACGCACTCGTCGCCGACCGCGAACTGCACGCTCGTGATCTTGCTCAGGTGCTGCTCGAGAACGTCAGCATACGCGGTCATCGCGTCGCATTCCTTCTCATATGTCTTGCCGGCGACGACGAATTGCACCTTCCCGTTGGATTGCTTGGCCAGGTCGGCGGCGGACTGGCAGCAGTCCACTTCCTTGTCGCCGACCTTGTACTTCAACGCCGGAATGGCGGCGTGGGCGGCGTCATTGCTCTTCGAGCAGGCTGACTGGCACGACGCCAGCTTGACCGACGCCTCGCCCGACTTCGCCTGACAGCAGGACTTGGCATCCGCCGTCGCGCTGCACTCTTTCTTCTCCTGCTTGTCCTGGGCGAAGGCGTTGAGCCCGCCAAAAATCAGTACCATAACTGCGACAAACGCAATCCAGAATCTCATCGTCGTTCCCTTATTTATGGGACCTGAGCCGTCGCGCACCAGACGCGCGGTGCACGCGCAGCTCAACCTAATCTCTAAACTCCAAACCGCCGGACTCCAGCCGCTATTCCGCCCGGACCCCGACGACATCCAACGAGGATAGATACGTACGCGACCCACCGCAAGTTGCCCGAAAATTTCACGTCGCGGCAACCGGCGGTGGGTATCATCCGCGACGAGCGGTGCGCGAGGGGCGCGCCGGCGCGTCGAGAGCCCGAACGAACGAGTCCATTCTAACAACTTTCCGAGCCGGATGTTATGAAACTCAGCCGAGATGCGTCTGTTGCGACCTTCGCCATCGCCACGCTACTGATCGCCGTCGCGCCTGCCGCCGGTTGGAATGCAGTCGCCCACCGCATCGTCACACTGCTGGCGCTGGACGACCTGCCGGCGGAAGCACCGGCGTGGCTGCGTGACGCGGCGATCCGCGAACAGATTGCGTTTCAGGCCAATGAGGCGGACCGCTGGCGATCGACGCGGACGGACCCGCTCGGGCACGAGAACAAACCCGATCACTATCTCGATATCGAGCTGCTCGACGAGTTCGGCCTGACGCTGCGGACGATGCCGAGCTTTCGCTACGAGTACGTGCAGGCGCTGGCGATCGCCAAGCACACGCACCCCGAGCGTGTCTCGCCGTACGATCGCGCCGACGACAAGGACCGCAGCAGGGAATGGCCGGGTTTCATCGCGCACGCGATCGCCGAGCATTACGCCAAGCTCGAAGGTTGCTGGCGGACGCTGCGCATTCTCGAGCAGCTCGACGATCCGCGCCGCGCCGCGCAGCTCGCCGCGGCCCGCGCCAACGTCCTCTATCACATGGGCATGCTCAGCCACTTCGTCGGCGATGCCGCTCAGCCGCTGCATACCACGCGGCACTTCAACGGCTGGACTGGGCCCAATCCGAACGGCTACACCACGTCGGACAAGTTCCACTCCTACATCGACGGCGGACTGGTCGAGCATCACGGCGTGACGTACGACGAGCTGAAGGGGCAGCCGCGGACGCCGCGCGCGATTCAGCGCGATAACGTCTGGGGCGACGTTCTTTCGCAGCTCGAACGCTCGCACGCCTGCATGGAGCAGCTCTACGCGATGGAAAAGAGCGGCGCGCTGCGCGAAGCCGCCGGACGCGAGCTGCTCGTCGAGCGCCTCAGCGACGCCTCAACGCTGCTCAGCGCGCTGTACTGGGCCGCGTACGTGAACGCGACGCCGACCCAGCCGCAGATGCAGTCCTTCGCGCGCTTCGACGAGGCCGGCCGCGAGTTCCGCGGCACATCGCAGCCGGCGCAGCGCTGACCGATCACCTGAGCGTGCGCCGCATTCCAGCGCGAGCGGCGGATAAAACCCAGCAGGCGCGGCGCCAAAACAGACGATAATGATCCGGCGAGATCGCGGATAGACGTTGACTGCCGCCGAGGGCGTTCGTAGCATCATGGCGCGTGTCCGAATAACTCAGAGGCTCCCGCGCACTGACGCGCGTGGCGGCGACCGGCGACATTGGCCGGCGCCGGGCGCGTCCGCCTGCGACGGGTTGCCGGCGCCGGGAGTGACGCAATGTCGAAGCGAAATGAGATTCTGGGCATTGTCGACAAGCATCTCGACGGGCAGCGCTTCCGCCAGCAGCACTGGGAAGGATCGTTCGCCGATTATCTCGACATCGTGTCGGAAACGCCGACGGTAGCGCGGAACGCCTACCAGCGCGTCTACGACATGATCCTGCACTTCGGTTCGAAGAAGTACACCTATCTGCGCCGCGATTACATCCACTACAACTTCTTCGACGACCCGATCGACCATGGGCAGGACGCCATTTTCGGCCTCGACGAAGCGCTGATGCGGCTGGTCGATTTTCTGAAGGCCGCCGCCCAGGGCTACGGCGCCGACCGCCGCATCCTGCTGCTCCACGGGCCGGTCGGCAGCAGCAAGAGCACGATCGTGCGGCTGCTGAAAAAGGGGCTCGAATCCTACTCGCGGCTCGAAGAGGGCGCGCTCTACACCTTTTCCTGGAAATTGACCGACGAGCAGGGTCGCACCGAAATCGTGCCCTGTCCGATGCACGAGGAGCCGCTCAAGCTCATCCCGCGCGAAGCCCGCCGCGAGGCGCTCTCGAAGATCAACGCCGACCTGCCCGAAGATCGGCAAATCCGCATCGTCGGCGACCTCGACCCGCTCTGCCGCCGCATGTACTCCGACCTGCTGCTGAAGTACGACGGCAACTGGCGCAAGGTGCTCGACCACGTCGTCGTGCGGCGGATCATGCTGTCGGAGAAGGACCGCGTCGGGATCGGCACGTTTCAGCCCAAGGACGAGAAGAACCAGGACAGCACGGAGCTGACCGGCGACATCAACTATCGCAAGATCGCGTTGTACGGCAGCGACAGCGACCCGCGGGCGTTCAATTTCGACGGCGAGCTGAACATCGCCAACCGCGGGATGTGCGAGTTCATCGAGGTGCTGAAGCTGGACGTGGCGTTTCTGTACGATCTGCTGGGCGCGTCGCAGGAGCACGCGATCAAGCCCAAGAAATTCGCGCAGACCGACATCGACGAGGTGATCATCGGGCACACCAACGAGCCGGAGTATAAGAAGCTGCAGAGCAACGAGCTGATGGAGGCGTTCCGCGACCGCACGATCAAGATCGACGTGCCGTATAACATCCGCGTCAGCGACGAGATCAAGATCTACTCGAAGGATTTCAACAAGGAGAAGGTGCGCGGCATCCACATCGCCCCGCACACCGTCGAGGTCGCCGCCATGTGGGCCGTGCTGACCCGCATCGAGGAACCCAAGAAGGCCGGGCTGACGCTGCTGCAGAAGTCCAAGCTGTACGACGGCAAGAGCATCCCAGGCTTCACCGAGGACTCGATCAAGGAGCTGCGCGAAGAGGCCCCGCGCGAGGGCATGCAGGGCATCAGCCCGCGCTACATCCAGGACAAGGTCTCCAACACGCTGGTCGGCGAGCAGGCCCAGCTCGAGCGCTGCATCAACCCGTTCATGCTGATGAACGAGCTGGAAAGCGGCCTGTCGCACCACTCGCTGATCACCGACGAAAACCTCAAGAAGCGCTACAAGGAGCTGTTGAGCGTGGTGCGCGAGGAATATGAGGACATTCTCAAAGGCGAGGTGCAGCGCGCCATCTCGGCCGACGAAGACGCCATCCGCCGGCTGTGCACCAACTACATCGAGAACGTCCGCGCGTACACGCAGCGCGAGAAGGTGCGCAACAAGTACACCGGCCGCGACGAGGAGCCCGACGAGCGGCTGATGCGGGCCATCGAGGAGAAGATCGACATCCCCGACAGCCGCAAGGACGACTTCCGCCAGGAGATCATGAACTACATCGGCGCGCTGTCGCTCGATGGCAAGAAGTTCGAATACCACACCAACGCGCGACTCCACAAGGCGCTCGAGTTGAAGCTGTTCGAAGACAGCCGCGATTCGATCAAGCTCAAGAACGTCGTCTCCGGCGTCGTGGACGAAGAGACTCAGGCCAAGATCGACGTGGTCAAGCAGCGGCTGATCAAGTACTTCGGCTACAACGAGACCAGCGCGACGGACGTGCTCAACTACGTCGCGAGCATCTTCGCGCGCGGGGATACGAAGGACGACTAGGGGCCGAAGGGTCAAGGGGTCAACGGTTGGCTGAACGCCGTCCGTCCGTAGATCTGACCGTTGCTACGGTTGGCGATATAGAACAAGTTCCGAACAAACACCTGCTCGGTCATTCAGGGCGCGGTAACTTCTGTTCTGTCATGGCCGACGAGCGCACCATTCCGAGTATCGCACCGGACACGATTCGCCTGTTGTGGGCGACTCCTATTCGCCAGGAACTCCGGGACTGGTTCCGCACGAGCGCACCGTCGCTCGCGCCTGCGTACGAGGGTGCGGTCGAACTGATCGAGTGCCCGCGATTCCCCGGTCGGGTGCATTTCATTGCGCATGCAGTGCGAGACTTGCCCAATCGGTTGCCCGAGACCCTTGACGCAACGATCACGCGCGGTCGGGTTCAGTATGAGGACGCCTTCGACACAATACAGGAGGAATGGCCAGGGCTTGGCGCACTAGAGTCTCCAGATTCAGGTAACAGGGGGAACGTGGTCCCGATATCATGGCGCGTTGCAAAGCTGCTTGACAAGCGTGCCTCAGAAATGCCGTGCGGTATTCCGAAGGGGAGCATTGGCCTCCGGGCGGTCCGCATCGGCCTCCGGCCAGTGCGGACGGCGTTTCGCACCGGCCAGAGGCCGATGCTCCCCGAACCGAATCGGACGCAATATTTCTGAGGCAGTACAATAGCGACGTCGCCCTTCACGTTCAAGGCGCCTCCGCGTGGGTGGGTCGGGGCGTGCCACCAACACGCGGCCCGCATGCTCACGCCTGGCGGCGAGAGCATGCCACCAGCACGAGGGAGGGAGCCCGCCTATTCCCCCTTCTTCAGCCTCTGCCTCAGCCGCGCGTCGATGAACGGCTGAATTCCGCCGTCGAGGACCTTTTGCGTGTCGCCGATCGCCAGGTTGGTGCGGTGGTCCTTGACGTGGATGGTCGAGCCGTGGATGACGTAGCTGCGGATCTGGTTGCCCCAGGCGATGTCGCCCTTTTCGCTGTAGGCCTTGGCGATCTCGGCGTCGCGCTTGGCCTGCTCGATGTTGTCGAGCTTGGATTGCAGGATGCTAAGGGCCATGCGCTTGTTCTGCGTCTGGCTGCGCTCGTTGACGCACTCGACGATGATGCCAGTCGGCAGGTGCCGGATGCGCACCGCGGTCGCGACCTTGTTGACGTTCTGTCCGCCGGCGCCCGAAGCGCGGCGGAAGGTCTCGATCTCGACGTCGGCCGGGGCGATCTCGATCTTGGTCTCCTCGATCTCGGCCAGGCAGTCGACGCCGACGAACGAGGTCTGGCGTTTGCCCTGTGCGTTGTAGGGGCTGATGCGGACGAGGCGGTGCACGCCGGTCTCGCAGGAGAGATAGCCGTAGGCGTTCGGCCCTTCGATCAGCAGCGTGACGCTCTGGACGCCGGCCTCTTCGCCGTCGCGGCGATCGAGCTCTGTGGCTTTGAAGCCGGCCTTGTCGAAGTACATGGCGTACATGCGCAGCAGCATTTCCGCGAAATCGCAGGCGTCGACGCCGCCCGCCCCGGCCTGGATCGAGAGGAAGCAGTTGCGCGCGTCGTTGGGGCCGGAGAGCAGCGTCAGCAGCTCGACCGAATCGGTTTTCTCGACCAGCGCGGCCAGTGACGCGTCGAGCTCGGCCCGCTCGGCCTGGCCGCCTTCGTTGGCCAGCTCGATCAGCACGTGCGCGTCGTCGGCGCGGCGCAGGAGGTCTGCGAGGGGTTCGACTTTTCCGCGCAGGGTTTTCATTTCCGACACGACGCGTTGGGCCGCTTCGGGATTGTCCCAGAAGCCGGGCTGCTGCATGCGCGTGTTCAGCTCGGCCAGCCGGGCGGATTGTGTGGGAAGGTCAAAGAGAGTCCCGGATGGCGTGGATGCGGCGGCTGAGCTGCTCGAGTGTTCCGGCGGGGTCCTCAAATGCCATGAAGTCGTCCTCTCGGCGGGCGGCCCGCGGCGCTGCGGCCGGCGGCGGCGTCCATGCGGGCAGTCTAACTCCCACGGCCCAGCGCGTCAGTACCAGCGAGCCTATCCCAAATTCTGGGGAACCGGCGGCGGCGGGCCGGTCTTGGCGCGCGTGCGAATGCCGGAAATGCTGGCTCGCTTGCCGGACGGAGTTCGGTCTCTTCACACAGAAAAACACCGGACGGCGTCCGGTCCGCCGGCGGAGTCCGGTCCCCCAACCGTAACAGAATAGCTTCTAAGCGGTTGAGCCCGCGCGGTCGAGCACCAGGCGGGCGCAGCACTCGATCAGCCCGTGGGCGTCGATCGGCTTGGTGGCGTATTCGTCGCAGCCAGCCTTGAGGCACTTCTCGCGGTCGCCGCTCATCGCGTGGGCCGTGAGTGCCAGGATCGGTACGCGGCAGGTCAGCGAGCGCAGGATGCGCGCCGCGGTGTATCCGTCCATCTCCGGCATCTGCATGTCGAGCAGGATCAGGTCGAAGGGGGCCGGGTCACGGACGGGGGATTCGGTGTCGCCGCGGATCGTCATGGCCTGGACGGCCTGGCGGCCGTTATCGACGACCTGCACCATGGCGCCGGCCTTCTTGAGGTGATAGGCGATGAGCCGCTGGTTGTCGGGGCCATCCTCGGCGAGCAGGACACGCACGGCGGCGAGCGGCCGCGCCCCGCTGACGCGCCGGGCATCCGCGGCGCGGCTGTCGGCGGATTCGCGCATGGTTTCGGCGGCCCAGGTGGCGGCGTCGGGCGACCAGAGGTTGGCCTCGTCGATTTCGCCGGCAAGCACGCTGGCGACGAAGACGCTGCCCTGGCCGGGCTCGCTCGTGACGTCGATCTCGCCCCCCAGCATTTCCGCCAGCCGGCGGGCGATGACGAGCCCCAGTCCTGTTCCGCCGAAGCGGCGTGTCGTGGTCTCGTCGGCCTGTGCGAACGGCTGGAAGAGTTCGGCGACCTGCGCGGGATGGAGGCCCATTCCGGTGTCGGCGACCTCGAAGCGCATCATGGGACGCTCGGGGCGCGAGCGATCGAGGGAGACGTTGATGGTGACGGAGCCTTGTTCGGTGAATTTGATCGCGTTGCCGACGAGGTTGACGAGAATCTGCCGCAGCCGCAGTGGGTCGCAGGGGAAGCTGCGCGGGATGGCACTGCCGTAGTTCCGCTCGAGGCGGATTCCGCGTGCGTGACTGCGCACGAGCATGAGCGAGACGACGTCTTCGACGACCTGGACGGGGTCGGTGGGAATTGACTCGACGGCGAGCTTTCCGGCTTCGATCTTGGAGATGTCGAGGATGTCGTTGATGATGCTCAGCAGGTGCTCGCCGTTGCGCTTGATCGTCGCGATGGTTTCCTGCCGCCGGGCGGCGCTGGCCGGTCCGTCTCCGTCGTCGGCCAGCACGTCGGCGTAACCGAGGATGGCGGTCATCGGCGTACGGATTTCATGGCTCATGTTGGCGAGGAAGTCGCTCTTGGCGCGGCTGGCGGCTTCGGCTTTTTCGCGGGCTTCCTCCTGTTCGGTGACGTCCTGGAACGCACCCGTCAGCCGGACGACGCGGCCGTCGCGCACGACCGGCTGACCGAGCGAGCGGACGCGGCGGCGGCGGCCCTTGGCGGTAACGAAGGGCAGAATCCACTCGTAAGGCTGCTGTTGCTCGATGGCGAGGCGGACGCTCTGCTCGAGCGTGCGCAGCGCCTCGCCCTGAAAGAAGAGCGGCGCCGCCTGCAGGTTGGGCTTGAAGCCCTCGTCCACCTCGTGTATCTCGGCCACTTCGGCCGACCATTCGACGGCCCCCGTTTCGGCGTCCATCTCCCACCAGCCGACCTTGGCCATGCGGGTGGTGTTTGCCAGGCGCGCCTCGCGCCGTGCCAGCTCGGCCGTGGCGCGCAGCCGTCCGACCGCCACGCCCAGCGAGGCGGCGATCACCCAGGTATTGGCGACCGTCTCGGCCGAGATCGCGGCGGGCTGGTCGCCATAGAGCATCAGCTTGCCGGCCACGCCCTTCTCGGTGATGACGGGGACGAACGCCAGTGAGCCGATCTGCTCGCGGGCGAAGAGCTCGCGATAGGGCGCCAGCGAGGCGTCGTTGAGCGCGTCGGCGACCAGCAGCGGCTGCGCGTCGCGCTCGCCTTCCTTCCAGGGGCAGTGCCCCTCGACGGCGCGGCGATAGGCGTCGCTGATGCCGCGCCAGCCGACGAATCGGCAGCGGCCGTCGTCGCCGTAGAGCAGCACCGCCGTCCGGTGGACGCCGGTGACGCGCTCCATGACGTCGCAGACGACGCGAGCGGCTTCGGTCACGTCGGCGGCCCGCGCCAGGAGCGTGGCCATCTCGAGCTGTGCGGCGCGGTGGCCTTCGGCCTCGATCTGCGCGGTCACGTCGCGGCTGGACCAGACGATGTGCTCGACGCGCAGGCCGTCGGCGGCCATGACGGCGGAAGCGGTGCACTCCAGCCAGATGTGCGATCCATCTTTCTTCAGGGCGCGGTAGCGCACGCAGGTCTTTTGACCCGCGAGGTTGGCGGCGTGGGCGGCTTCGACCTCCGGCAGGTCGTCAGGGTGGACGCGCGTCCGCCAGTTCGATGAGGCCAGCTCGGCGGCGCTGTATCCCAGCGTGCGGTAGACCGAGGGCGACAGGAAGAGGCTGCGTCCGTCGGCGGATACCAGCCCGACCAGATCGCTGGTGTTCTCCGCCAGCAACCGCGTGACGCGTTCGCTCTCGCGAAGGGTCGCGGTCATGCTCTCGGCCATGGCGCGGGCCCGCGCGGCGGTTCCGCCCAGCGTCAGCATCAGGCCCGCCGCCAGCAGTGCCAGCAGCATCCCGCCGCCGCCGAGGGCCCACACGGCGGCCCGCGACGCGGACGCGAACAGGGGCGTTGTACTGACGAGCAGGCCCCAGCGCTGGCCGCCGACGCTGATTCCGTGCGCTTGGGAGAGGGAGGTGTACGCGGCGCGCGGATTCTTCACTGCGACGCCGGGTGGCGTCTGCGCGGCGAATACCAACTGCGCTTCGGAGCCGGCCGTCTCGTGATAGATCGCGGTGTGCAGCTCGTCGTGCGAGGCGGCGTCGAGGCCGGCGAACAGACGCGCCGCCACGATCGACATGTAGACCCAGCCTTGCAGCGCCGCGCGTCGTTCTTCCGGCGTTGCGGTGGGCATGGCCTTGGCGTAGACGGGAAGGAAATAATAGAATCCCGGTCCTTCCGTTTCGGCTTGGGCGATCGTCAGCGGCTCGGTCAGGGTCGACTCGCCGGTGAGCATGGCGCGTTCAGCGGCGGCGCGGCGCTTGGGGTCGGGCGCGATGTCGCAACCGGCGGCGGCGCGGTTGGCGACGCGTGGCTCGACAAACTCGATGACGTAGAGCTCGTCGGCGTTGCCCGAAGTATCGATCTCGAAGTCGGGTGCGTCGTCCTTGCGGGTGGACTCCAGGAAGGCGGCGAGTTCGGCGCGCGGTACGCGGCGGATGAAACCGATGCCCAGCGCACCGGGCAGCTCGCGCGTCAGATCGACGCTGCCGATCAGCGCGGAAAATTCGCTGCGCTCGACGCTCTTGCTCGCCGGCCACAGACCGCGCGTCGCCGTCAGGCCGGCGGCGTAGCTCTTCACGCGGCTTTGAACCTCATCGAGGACGCGTTCGGTCAGCCGCTGGAACCGCGAGTAGTCGGTCGCTTCGGCCTGTTTCGCGGCCGTCCAGGCGGCGACTCCCGCACCCGAGAGTCCGGCCACGACGGTCAGCAGCGCGGCCAGCGCGCCGCGCCGGCCGGCCAATGCGGCAGCCAGGTCACGGTCGGCGCGCGGATGTCGCAGCAGGACGATGAGTCCCACGAGCGGCGCGACCACAGCAGCCACCATGACGGCGTCCAGCAGATTCGCCATCGGCCGGCTGACAAGTCCGTTGACACTTGGAAGGACGTTGACGGCCAGCAGCGCGAGCGCCAGCGCCGACCCCGCCAGCAGCGCCGCCGTCTGGAAAAGCCGGCGCAACGTGCCCGTGTCTGGCCGGGACGCGGCATGACCCGCACGGCGCGTCGGGCCGGCGGCGCAATCCGCGCCGTTTGGCGGGCTGTCCCAGTCGCATCGCTGGCGCGCGGAACTCCCGGCGCCCAACTGGCTTGACATACCGTTTCTTTCGGCAGCCCGGCGATGTCAGGCCAGCAACAGCCCGTTGAAACTGAGTTCGCGGCCGGGTGTGCCGCGGTGTAAGCCGGCGGGCGTCGCGCAGATTCTGCGCGGCCGGCTGGACGCCTGCGCCCGTCTGCGCGCTATGGCCCCTGCAGGCACGTCACGAACCCGTCAACGTCAAACCCGCTGACGGTTCCGTCGCCATTCACGTCGCCGCTGCACGGCGAACAGGGCGACCCGCCGCCGGTCAGCAGCCCGACGAAGGGATCGATGTCGAAGCCGTTGACCGTTCCGTCGCAGTTCACGTCGCAGGGATCGCAGGCGGCGGTACAAGCCGCGGTCGCGGCCCAGCTTGCACCGGAGAGGAAGCCATCGAGGTTTCCGGCCAGGTCGCTGGTGCTCAGGCCGGCGCCTTCGTCGAAGCGATAGTAGAGCAGCAGGTTGGGTTCGGAGCCGATCAGAGTCGTGTTGAAATTCGCCGCGATCTCCGCCGCGCTCCGCGCCACGTTCCAGATGCGGAACTCGTCGATCCGGCCGCGGAAATAGTTGCCCGAACCGTTGACGCCGACCCGCAGGCTGTAGGTCCCCGTCTCGCGCGGGTCCATGCCAGCTTTCTGGGCCTCCAGCACGCCGTTGCGGTAAATCTCCATCTTGGCACCACTCTGGCTGGCGACGAACGCGAAGTGCTGCCACGAACCCACGATCGGCTCCGGCGGACTGTACGCCAGGCGCCCGCCGCCGTTGACGTTGCCGAAGTCCCAATACACGACTCCGTCGGACCACGGCACGTGTGCCTGGAATCGATTGAAGGTGTGATCCGGGCTGAAGCCGAACGAAGATTGAGTGGCGGCCGCGTCGACGAATTGCCATAGCTCGACGGTGATTTCGGTTCGCGACGCGACGCCCGAGATCGACGGCACGTTGACCATGTCGTCGCCGTCGAACCCGACCGCGTAGCCTGGGAACGGACCGATGCCGTCGCACGTCACTCCGTCGCCCATGAACTCGCCGCCCGCCGCCGCGCAATCGACCTCGTACATCACCGCGCAGACACCCGCGGTGCCGGTTCCGCAGCAGGCGCCCGGCGTCGGGCACGGGCCGGCGTCGCAACTCGTTCCGTCGCCCTGGTAGCTGCCGCCGAACGCGTCGCACGCCTCGTGTGTCGTCGTCATGCAGGTGCCGTCGAAGAAGCAGCATTGCCCGGTGTCGTTCGCGCAGTCATTGGTCGGAACCCACGTCGCGCCGACCAGCGATCCGTCGTGGTTTCCGGCGGAATCGGCCGCGACAGTTCCCTGAGCCTCATCCAGCCGGTAATACGCGAAGAGCCCCGGCTCGTTGCCGGTCAGCGTCTGGTCGTAGTTTGCGGCGATGTCCGCGGCGCTGCGTGCCACGTTCCAGACGCGAAACTCGTCGATCCGGCCATTGAAGAAGCGCGACGAGGCCAGGGCGCCGATTCTCAGGTTGTGCCCCGCGTTGATGTTGTACGGCGACATGCCCGCCTTCTGCGCCTCGAGCACGCCGTTGCGGTAGATTTCCATTTTGTTGCCGCTCTGGCTCGCCACCAGTGCAAAATGCTGCCAGCGGCCGGCGACCTGCTCGGGCGGGCTGTAGGTCAGCCGCCCGCCGGTGTTGATGTTGCCGAAATCCCAGAAGACGGCGCCTGTCGACCAGGGCACGTGTGCCTGGCAGCGGTTGGTGGCCTGGTCGGTGCTCATGCCGAACGTCGAGCGCTGCGCCTGCTCGTCGGAGAACTGCCAGAATTCGATCGTGATTTCGGTAGTCGGCGCCACGAGCCCCCAGCCGGGCACCTCGACGTAGTCGTCCGCACCGTCGAAATTCAGCGCCACGCCGTCGAACGGCGCGCCCGCCAGCGAGCAGACCGCGTTCAGATGCGGCAGAATTGCCTCGTTCACGGTCCGCGTGTGCATCTCCATCCGCACGCAGCCCATTCCGCTCGGGCACCCGTGGCAATAGCTCATGATCGTGCCGTTGGGACACACGGAACAATCGCCGCCGGCGCAGTTGTCGATCTGCGGGTTCATGTCGTGCGTGTGCGGCGCGCCGAAGTTGTGGCCCGTCTCGTGCGCTACGACAAACAGGTCCCAGTTCGCCCCGCTGTTGTTCTGAATCGGATAGGGGAAATACCCGCCCAGGCAACTCGACAGCGCGTAGCCATACGTCCCGTTGCACACCACGCCGACCCACGCCACGCCGCCGCCCAGGCAGCGCCCCGAGAAAATGTGCGCCAAATGCCGGAACACGCCGCCCTGCGTCGAGTTCCACACGCTCTGAAACTGGCTGAGCTGGGCGCCCATGTCCGTCTGATCCCACGGATCGGCCGGCGTCTCCCACAGCCGCAGGTAACTGATCATCACGCGGCAGTTGAAATCGCGCGTGTAGATCGACGACATCCCGCCCACCAGCGTCGCCGCATACGCCGCCGCCGCCGTCGTGTTCCCGCCGAACAGATTGGCCGTGAATTCGTGGTCGGTGTCGATCGCCATGTACGCCACGCGGCAGGGCGGCGCCTCGCGCGACGCGCCGGATGCACCGTCTTCCGGAGAGGCCGCGCCCACCAGCTCCAGCCCATCCGAGCCACACATGAAGCGCGACGGGTCGATGAACTCCTCCGGCAGCGACGCCACGCTGTAGATCACGGTCTCGCGCCATTCGTCCGCGCGGCCGCTCGAAATCAGCATGGTCTGCCCATCGCATTGAACGAACCCATACGCAAAGAACGGCGAGAGCGCCAGAAACGCGCGCGAGTCGTCCGCGCCCACGACTCGGCCGGCGAACATGACCACCGGCGGCGTCTCGGTTGGCGTATCGCCGCCGGCACCGCCCAGAACGACCTGTGCCCCGGGCATGAACGCTTCGACGCGCTCCAGCGCGATGTCCGACGGCGCGCCGCGCCCCAGATCGACGTCGCGCAGGCGGATGCCGTATCGATCGGCCGCCTGCTCATAGGTCGGGGTGCTGATCGGCCGCGCATCGCCGAGCAGCGCGTCGGCCGAGACAGCCTGCCCCGCCGCGCTCGCCGCAAGCACCACGGCCAGGCCCAGAACCACGCCCGCACCGGCCAGCGGCCGCCGCAGGTGTGCCGATGAGTGAAATGCGCCGGCTGTTCCGAGCGTCATGTCCGTCTCCTCCGTATTTCCCCCGGTTCGTTCGAGCCACGGCAGCGCAAACCGCGGCCTGGCACCGCCGCACATTGCGGTGCCCGTCTCTGCTCCAGTCTACGAGCATCAGGCGTGCCGCGGAAGCGGAAATCGTGACACCGGCTCGCGGTGTTGGCACGTGTCCGGTTGCGACTTATCGGCCCCGCAAGCTGCGTTTGCCCGCCGTGCCGCCACTGCTTATCTTCCCCCTCATGCCCGAGCCGTCCGCGCCCCAGCTCCGACCCGAATTGCTGCTCGCCTGGTTGCGGAGCGACGCGCGGTTGGGAATCGCGCACTGGGCCGTCATGCCGACACGGCGTGTATCCGCGGCCGCGCGCTCCGCCGCGGGTGCCGCGTCGGTTCGGGACGAGCGCGCTGCCGAACGATCGGCATCCGCACTGAGTGCGCCTCGACCCGCGGGCGTCGCCGTGGCACCGGCACCCGCCGGCCGCAGCGCTCTCGCCCTGCCCGTCGCGCCCGAGGGCGCCGTCGCTGATCCGGCGGGCGAACTGGCGACGCTCGATGCATCTTTCGTCCGCGGCTGCGTACGCTGCGGCCTGCACGCGCAGCGCACGCAAACGGTCTTCGGCGTCGGCGATCCGCGCGCGGCGCTGGTGTTCGTGGGAGAGGGTCCGGGCGCCGATGAGGACTTGCAGGGCAAGCCGTTCGTGGGCCGCGCCGGCCAACTGCTGACGCGCATGATCGCCGCCATGTCGCTGACGCGCGAACAGGTGTACATCTGCAACGTGGTCAAGTGCCGCCCGCCGGGCAATCGCACGCCCAGCGATGACGAGATGGCGACGTGTTCGCCGTTTCTGTTCCGGCAACTGGCGGTCATCCGGCCGCGCGTGATCGTGGCGCTGGGTCGGCCGGCGACGCAGACGCTGCTGGCAAGCCGGGCACCGATCAGCGCGCTGCGCGGCCGATTCCACGATTTTCCGCCGCCCGCGCTCGCCGACCACGGCCTGCCACCGGCGCGCCTCATGCCGACGTTCCACCCCGCCTACCTGCTCCGCAGCCCCGGCGAAAAGGGCAAGACCTGGGACGACCTGAAACAGGTCATGGCGTTCCTCGGAATCCCCGTTCCGCCCTGATCGCTGCGCGTGCTCGAGCACACCTGCCGCGCCTCCGGCCCCTCACTCGCGTGAGGGGTTCGGATGCGTCGACGTTCGTCGGGCAGCCCGATCCGGTCGACGCTCATCGGGCGCCCGATCCGGATGGGTCGACGTTTGTCGGACGGCCCTATCCGAACCCCCGACGGCAGTCGGGGGCCGACCGGCGAGGACGCGCGTCGCCCTGACAACCATCCTGACGCAACACACCTGCCGCGCCTCCGACCCCTCACTCGCGTGAGGGGTTCGGATGCGACGTTCCCGACGCAACACACCTGCCGCGCCTCCGGCCCCTCACTCGCGTGAGGGGTTCATGGGTCGACGCTCAACGGGCACCCGATCCGGTCAGCGCTCGTCGGGCGCCCGATCCGGATGGGTCGACGTTTGTCGGACGGCCCTATCCGAACCCCCGACGGCAGTCGGGGGCCGACCGGCGAGGACGCGCGTCGCCCTGACAACCATCCTGACGCAACACACCTGCCGCGCCTCCGACCCCTCACTCGCGTGAGGGGTTCGGATGCGACGTTCCCGACGCAATGCGCCTGCCGCGCCTCCGGCCCCTCACTCGCGTGAGGGGTTCGGATGCGTCGACGCTCGTCGGGCGCCCGATCCGGATGGGTCGACGTTTGTCGGACGGCCCTATCCGAACCCCCGACGGCAGTCGGGGGCCGACCGGCGAGGACGCGCGTCGCCCTGACAACGTTTCGTACGCAACACGCCTGCCGCGCCTCCGGCCCCTCACTCGCGTGAGGGGTTCGGATGCGTCGACGTTCGTCGGGCAGCCCGATCCGGTCGACGCTCATCGGGCGCCCGATCCGGATGGGTCGACGTTTGTCGGACGGCCCTATCCGAACCCCCGACGGCAGTCGGGGGCCGACCGGCGAGGACGCGCGTCGCCCTGACAACCATCCTGACGCAACACACCTGCCGCGCCTCCGACCCCTCACTCGCGTGAGGGGTTCGGATGCGACGTTCCCGACGCAACACACCTGCCGCGCCTCCGGCCCCTCACTGGCGTGAGGGGTTCGGATGCGTCGACGCTCGTCGGGCAGCCCGATCCGGTCAGCGCTCGTCGGGCAGCCGATCCGATCAGCGCTCGTCGGGCGCCCGATCCGGATGGGTCGACTCGCAGCCCGTTAGCGCCGGCGGTCGATGATGAATTCGGCCATGGCGCGGAGGATGCTGCGTGCGTCACTCTCGGGCAGAATTGTGAGAGCTTCGAGAGCGGCGTCGACGTGCGAGCGGGCGGCGTCGCGGGCGTAATCGAGGCTCTCGGTGGATTCGAGCCGCTCGACGAATTCGCGGCGGGCCAGCGCGCCAGACGAGCGCAGCAGCGTGAGCGACTCCTTGCGCGTGCGCGGATCGGCGGTGCGGAGGTGGTGGATGACCGGCAGCGTCAGCTTGCCCATGTCGAGGTCGCGGCCGGTGGATTTGCCGGTTTCGGCTTCGTCGCCCAGCAGGTCGAGCAGGTCGTCGGCGATCTGGAACGCGATGCCGACGGACTGGCCGAACCGGCCGAGGGCGTCGACGGTGCGTTCGTCGGCGCTGGCGTGCCGCGCCCCGAGGACGCACGCCGTGCGGATCAGGGCGGCGGTCTTGCGAGCGATGATGTCGTAGTAGCCGGGCTCGTCGAGTTCGAGGCGGCCGCGCTGCGCGACCTGCATCATCTCGCCCTCGCAGACGGTGTTGGTGGTCAGGCCGACCAGGCGCGAGGCCGCTTGCGAGTCGAGGCTGCTGCACAGCGCGAAGGCGTGGCTGATGAGGAAGTCGCCCAGCAGCACAGCCTGCTCGTTGCCCCAGCGGCGGCTGACGGTGGGCAGGGCGCGGCGCACGTCGGCCTCGTCGAGCACGTCGTCGTGCACGAGCGTGGCGAGGTGGATGATTTCGATGACGGCCGCCAGCGTGAGGTGGTCGTCGGTGACGCGGCCGGCGGCCTCGCCGCTCAGCAGCAGCAGCGTCGGACGGATCATCTTGCCGTGGTAGCGCTCGACGTGCGCGCACAACTCACGGACGGCGGGCCGATCACTGTGCAGCTCGTCACGGATGATCTGCCGGACGCGCGCCAATCCGGCGGCGACGGGCGTGTGCAGATCGGTGAGTTGCAGCATGAACGCTCTGCTCCTGTGCCCCCTACCGGCCGGCGCTACCGCGGCGGGCTGCCGGCGACCGAATACCGCGGTCGAGTATGGCACGCCGCGCGGCGGCGGTCCACTCGCGGCAGAAATTTTTAGAATAATTGAAAATTACAACGCCCGATCAAGGATTCCAAAGCCGCGGTCCTGGCGGCGGTTGTTGCGAATTGACCCCGCGCGGCACCAACCCTAGCCTGAGCGCCCATGGCGCATACCATCCGCATCGGCACCTCGGGCTGGTCCTACGACGACTGGGTCGGTCCGTTTTATCCCGCCGGCACGCGCAAGGGCGATTACCTGTCGATCTATGCCGGACGGTTCGGGCTGGTGGAGGTGGACAGCACGTACTACGCGATTCCGGCGCGGCGGACGGTGGAGGGCTGGGCCGAGCGAACGCCGGATGAATTTCGCTTCGCGCTGAAGGTTCCGGGTATCATCACGCACGAGAAACTGCTGGCAAACGCGGATGCCGACATGGAGGCGTTTCTGGCGGCGGTGGCGCCGCTGGGGGAGAAGGCCGATTGCCTGCTGCTGCAATTCGGGTATTTCAACCGCGCGCAGTTCGCGTCGGCGGGGCCGTTCTTCGAGCGTCTGGACGCGTTCCTGTCGGTCCACGGCAAGGCGGCGCGGTTCGCGTGCGAAATCCGCAACAAGCAGTGGCTGACGCGCGACTACGTCGAACTGCTGCGCAAGCACGACGTCGCCTGCGCGCTCGTCGAGCACGCCTGGCTGCCGCCGATCGATCAGCTCATCACCCGGCTCGACGTGCGAACGGGCCGGCTGGTGTACGTGCGGCTGATCGGCGATCGGCAGGCGATCGAGGCGGTGACGACCACGTGGGATCGAGTGGTCGTGGATCGGGCGGCGGACCTGACGCGGGTGGCGGGCGCGATCCGGCAACTGGCACGCGACATCGACGTGATCACGTTTGTGAACAATCACTACGCCGGGCACGGTCCGGCGACGGCGCGCGAGCTCCAGTCGCAAGTGGGTGAGAAGTGAAGTGAAAAGTGGCACGTGACGAGGGGAGCTACTCCCACCGTTCACTTGCCCGTTGCCACTTGTGACTTGTGACCTGTCACTTGCCGCTCTTCACGCGTCGTACAAACGGCACGCGGAAAAAAGAAAGGGACCCCGATCAGCGGCTGCCGGGCTCAAAGCGATCCGCCGACGGGGCCCCACGTAAAGCCGGCTGTTCGGAGGGGGCAACTCCGAGACAACCTGATGTCACGGCGTCGGCTACGCCAATCGCCGCAACTTTTCCTCGCCGCCCGGCTCCCCAGCCAGCGGCTTTCGCTCACACCCATTCGCAACGTGCATGCCAGAGCGGTGCTTCGCGGGGCATATTCTTGTAACATTATTTGAAGTAACGATTTATGTTACATCACCGCACGATGTCCGACCCTCCCGAAATGAGTAATAGTTCCCAATGAGCGTTCGCAGATTGCAACAAAATACCCATTTGTGGAATATTACCCGGTTCCGGTGCGGTCTAATTTCGCCGCCCAGAACGATGGCGGATGCCGTCGAGCCTGCAATGGGTCTGGCCCGATGCTGACGCATGCCTGGCCCGCTGCCGACGCGGGTTTGACCGCGAATCGGATAGTTCCCACAATGCTCCGTCCCGACGGAGCGGTTCATTGAGCGCATTTCTGCAATTGCTGCGGCCGAAGCAGTGGGTCAAGAACGTCTTTGTATTCGCGGGGCTGGTTTTCGGACGTCTGCTGCTCGATTCCGGGGCCTTGCTCACATCGCTGCTCGGGTTTGCGTGTCTGTGCGCGCTGAGCAGCACGATTTACATCTTCAACGACATTCACGATCGCGAGGAGGACCGCCTGCATCCGCGGAAGTGCAAGCGGCCGCTGGCGGCGGGACGGATATCGGTGGCGGCGGCGGCGCTGTGCGGCGTGGGGCTGGGGCTGGCGGGTTTGGCGGCGAGTTGGATGCTGGACCGCGGGTTTTTCCTGGTTGCCGTCGCGTACGTGGTGCTTCAGACGCTCTACACGCTGCTGCTGAAGCACATTGTGTTGCTGGATGTGATCGCGATCGGGGCCGGATTCGTGCTGCGCGCGGTGGCGGGCGCGGTGCTGGTGCACGTCGAGATTTCGCACTGGCTGGTCGTGTGCACGTTTACCCTGTGTTTGTTCATGGGCTTCAGCAAGCGGCGCTGCGAGCTGAGCGCGTTTCTCGGACAGGCGAATGGCGGTGACGCCGGCCGACATCGCCGAACGCTCACGTCCTATACCGTCGATCTCCTGAACCAGATGACGACGCTAACGGCGGGGATCGCGGTGGTGAGTTTCATGCTCTACGCGACGGATGAGCGGACGCTGAGCGTGTTCAAGACGCACTATCTGGTGTATACGCTGCCGCTGGTGGTTTATGCGGTCTTTCGCTTTGCGCTGCTGGTGGAGCATGGGCGGGTGGATGGTCCGGATGACGTGATGCTGCGCGATCCGCCGTTTCAGGCGGCGATGCTGCTGTGGACGTTATCAGTCGTGGTGCTGGTGTACTGGGGCGCGGATCTGGAGCGGACGGTGAATGCTTATCTGACGTCGGGGCGGGGCTGAGAGGTTCGAGCAGTTTTTGGGGTTGCAGCGCTGGACGTGCCGATTCGCAATTGGAACACTCTCCCAGGATGGGGCTCTGCGGAGCGGGAGAGACCGATGAACTGGATGGGAAAACTCAGCAGGGCGGGTCGCGCGTTTTTTGCCGACGATTCCGGACCGACAGCGACGGAATACGCGGTGATGCTGGCGCTGATCGTGCTGGTGGCGGCGGCGGCGATCCAGGGGATCGGCACGCGGATCTGGGGCGTCTATGAAGGGGTCAATCACGTGATGCCCGACGCCACGTAGTCGGCGGGGGTCGCGCAACCGGGGCGGACATGTTCCGAGAGCCGTCGACGTTTTGGGTGTTCGCGATCTGCGGCGCCGCGCTGGCCGGCTGGTGGCTGGCGGTGCGTCCTGGGCCGCAGAATCGCGACCTGGCGACGCCGGTGGCGTTTCTCATCGTGTTGCTGGCGGTGCTGCTGTGTCTGCTGGCGATCAGCGACACGTCGGCGGATCAGCTTGCCAGCAGCATTTACGGGCTGCTGCGCAGTTCGTGACATGGGCTGAGTTGCGGGCGCGCATCTGATTTGACGTTCTCGACGACGGCTTTACACTTCGCCGCGTGACGCTGAAGCTCGCGGCTGCATCCAAAGGGTGGACGGACATGCGTCAGACGGCTCTGCTGATGGGCTGCGCGCTGCTTTTTTCGAGCGGTTGCGCGGCGACGTTTTCGGAACGGGCCCGCAACGGGATTACGTTCTATTGTCCCGGCGCGGGGAATACCGATTTTGGCGACGTGGGGCTGCGCGAGGGACTGGAGCAGGCGGGCTATCGCGGCGAGGTGGCGGCGTTCATCTGGACGATCTCGTTCAACGTGGCGCTCGACCAGACACTGCGATTCAACGCTCATCTGCGGGCACACGAGCTGGCGCGACTGATCCGCGAGTACCGGCGGCAGAATCCCGACCAGATCTGCAACCTGGTGGGGCTGTCGGCGGGGACGGGGGTGGCGATCTGGGCGCTGGAGCAGTTGCCGGACGGCGTGCAGGTGGACAACGTCGTATTGCTGGGATCGAGCCTGTCGCATGACTATGACGTCTCGCGTGCGGCGGCGCACGTGGCGGGGAAGATTTACGTGTATTACTCGCCGCACGACGCGATTCTGGCGGGGCCGATGAAGGTTTTCGGGACGATCGACGGGAAGTTCGGCGTGGACGGTGCGGGTTCGGTCGGGCTGCACTCGCCGCGAGCGGCGAGCAAGATCGTCAACAATCCGTGGCGTCCGAACTATCAGTCGCTGGGTTATTACGGCGGGCACGTGGACGGGACGAGTCCGCGGTTTGTGCGGGCGGTGCTGGCGAAGCATCTGCTGCAGCCGGCATCAGGGCGGATGCCAGCCGAGTCCATTGCTGGGGGGACAGCTCCCCTGGCCGCGCGTCGGGATCGACCTGCGCCGTCGCTAGCGACGGCAACGACGCCGGCCCCGGCCAGCGAGTGAGTATCCGTCGCAACATCTGGCGACGGTGCTGGAAGGAACTACGGACGATGCGGGCGAAGGCGGGGATGTCGGGGACGGCGTGGCGGGCCGGCGGCAGCGGGGTGATGAGCAGCATGGTCGAATCGACTTTGGGGCGCGGCCAGAAGGCGGCGGGCGGGAGTCTGGCGATCGTGCGGACGGCGGCGAGCGTCTGGACGATGACGGAGGCGGGGCCGTATTCGGCGTCGCCGGCCTGAGCGACGAAGCGCTGGGCGACTTCGCGCTGGATGGTGCATGCCAGCAGCGTGAATTCGGGGTGATCGCAGAGCAGATCGAGCAGCAGGGGCGTCGCGATCTGATACGGCAGGTTGGCGACGAGCTTGCGCGGGATTCCGGCGGGCGCGGCGACGGCGGCGACCGCGTCGGGATTGACGCGGTGTTTTCCGGCCAGGGCGTCGGCGGCGATGAGCGTGAAGCGCGGCTCGGCGGCGAAGCGGCTTTCGAGAAGTGACTGAAGGCCGCGGTCGATTTCGACGGCGACGACGCGGGCGGCGCGGTCCAGCAGCAGCTCGGTGAGCGAGCCGGTGCCGGGGCCGACTTCGAGGATCACATCACGCGGCGCGACCTCGGCGGCATCGACGAGTTTGCGCATCAGATTCAGATCGATCAGGAAATTCTGGCCGAAGCGGTGGCGCGGGGTGAGGCCGGCGCTGGCGAGCAGGGTGCGGATTTCGGAGAGCGTCTGACCGGGCATGCGTGTGCGTCAGCGCGGCTTGCGGTCGCGGGTGGGCGCCGTGCGCCGGGCCGGGCCGGCAGCGCCGCCGCGGGCGAGCTTGACGGCGGGTCGAGCGTCGGCGGCGGCGACGGACTGGTCCGATGACTTGCGCAGTTCGGCGATCTGGTCGCGGAGGGCGGCGGCGCGTTCGAAGTCGAGCTCGTCGGCGGCGCTGAGCATTTCGGTTTCCAACTCGCGGACGAGCTCGGCGCGGTCGTAGTCGCCCTCCTCGGCGTGGACGGCGTCGCGGACGTGGCGGCTGGCGGCGACTTCCTGCTCGAGGCCGGAGCGGATCGCCTTGCGGATGGTCTCGGGCGTGATGCCGTGTTCGGCGTTGTAGCGGAGCTGGAGCTCGCGGCGGCGGGCGGTCTCGTCGATGGCGCGCTGCATGCTCTGGGTGACGCGATCGGCGTAGAGATAGACCGTCGCGTTCACGTTGCGGGCGGTGCGGCCGATGGTCTGAATGAGCGATGTTTCGTTGCGCAGGAATCCTTCCTTGTCGGCGTCGAGGATGGCGACGAGCGAGACTTCGGGCAGGTCGAGACCTTCGCGCAGCAGATTGACGCCGACGAGCACGTCGAACTTGCCGATGCGTAATTCGCGCAGAATCTCGATGCGTTCGAGGGTGTCGATCTCGCTGTGCAGGTAGTTGCCGCGGAGGCCGGCCTGTTGAATGTAGCTGGCGAGGTCTTCGGCGAGGCGCTTGGTGAGCGTGGTCACCAGCGTGCGCTCGCCGCGCTGCGCGCGGAGGTTGATGGCCTGGAGCAGATCGGGGACCTGGCCGCGGGCGGGGCGGACCTCGACGACGGGATCGACCAGGCCGGTGGGTCGGATGATCTGCTCGACGACCTCGCCGCCGCACTTTTCAAGCTCGTATTTTCCGGGCGTGGCGGAGACGAAGAGGACCTGCTTCCACATGTTCTCGAACTCCCCGAAACGCATGGGGCGGTTGTCGAGGCAGCTTGGGAGGCGGAAGCCGTGCTCGACGAGGGCTTCCTTGCGCGAGCGGTCGCCGCCGAACATGCCGTGAATCTGCGGGATGGTGACGTGGCTTTCGTCGATGACGAGGAGGAAGTCGTCGGGGAAGTAGTCGACCAGGGTGTAGGGTTTGGCGCCGGGGGCGGTGCCGTTGAGGTGACGGGAGTAGTTTTCGATTCCGCTGCAATAGCCGACTTCGAGCATCATCTCGACGTCGTACTTAGTGCGGGCGGAGAGGCGTTGGGCTTCGAGCAGTTTTCCCTGGTGGCGGAGCTGAAGGAGGCGCTGGTCGAGCTCTTCGCGGATGGCGGCGACGGCGCCGTGCAGGTTCTCCTCGGGCATGACGTGGTGGACCGCCGGGTAGATAAAGAGGCTCTCGCGGCGCTGGAGGACGGCGCCGGTGAGCGGGTTGATGTAGCTGAGGCGTTCGACGGTATCGCCGAACATCTCGATGCGGATGGCGAATTCCTCGTGGGCGGGGTGGAGCTCGACGACGTCGCCGCGGACGCGAAACTGGCCGCGTGTGAAGGCGATGTCGTTGCGTTCGTACTGGAGTTTGACGAGTTTCTTGAGCAGCTCGTCGCGTTCGAGCTGCTGAGCGACCTGGACGCCGATGACGCTGGCCTTGTATTCGTCGGGCGAGCCGAGGCCGAAGATGCAGGAGACGCTGGCGACGACGACGACGTCGCGGCGGCTGACGACGGAGCTGGTGGCGCTGAGGCGGAGGCGGTCGAGGTCGTCGTTGCGGCTGGCGTCCTTTTCGATGTAGATGTCGCGGGCGGGGATGTAGGCTTCGGGCTGGTAATAGTCGTAATAGCTGACAAAGTACTCGACGGCGTTGTGCGGGAGCAGCTCGCGGAATTCCTCGTAGAGCTGGGCTGCGAGCGTCTTGTTGTGGCTGATGACGAGCGTGGGGCGGCCGAGTCTGGCGATGACGTGCGCCATGGTGAAGGTCTTGCCGGAGCCGGTGACGCCGAGCAGGGTCTGGAAGCGGCGTTGCTCCTGGAAGCCGCGCAGGAGGCTGTTGATGGCGGCGGGCTGGTCGCCGGCGGGCTGGTAGGAGCTGACGATCTGGAAGTCGGTCATGGCTGTTGGGGATTATAGGAGGGTTCGGGGTTCCGGGTTCGGGGCTCAGGGTTCAGGGGACGCGGGTTTGGAGTGGGACTCCGGCCGCGCGTGCGACGGGGGCCGTTTCTCGTTCGGACGCCACACGGACGAGGAAACAACGTGGCGTCCGGCGCGCGGCATGGCCGATCGACGCCGCTACGGGGTTCGAATCAGGGCGTTCGGGTACGGGTGACGCGTTCCAGCGCGGCGAGGGTTTCGGGGCTGACGTGGTGTTCGATGCCCTCGGCGTCGGCCTGTGCGGCCGCGTCGCTGACGCCGATGGACAGCAGGAAATTCACGACGATCTGATGGCGGCGGCGCGAGGCGTCGGCGAGGCGTTTGCCGGCGTCGGTCAGGAAGATGGAGCGGTAGGGCCGGGTGGTGACCAGTCCGTCGCGCTGCAGGCGTTCGATGGTCTTGATGACGGTCACGTGCGTCACGCCGATGTGCCGGGCGATGTCGACGGCGCGGGCCTCGCCGGTGCGTTCGATCAGTTCGGCGACGACTTCGACGTAGTCTTCGGCGAGTTCGCGGGCGTGGGCGTCGCGCGTGCGGCGGTGGCGATCGGCCTGGCGTCCGGCGTCCGGGGCGGCGGATCGGCGGCGGGCGTCGGTTGACGACGCGCGGTTGGTGGGTCGTGGCATCGGGCGTCTCTGCGGTCGTCGCACGGCCGGCGGGCGACTCGAGTTACAGCGTTGTGTGGGAGTCCGGGAGTCTGCCCGCGTGGGCCGGAGATCCGCACATCCGCGAATAAATGTAGGCGTGGGTACGAGAGCTGGTCAAGGCGACACTGTGTTACCGGGGGCGGGCTGGCGGGTGGGCGGCAGGAGGGAGCGGCGCTGCTGCGCAAGGGACTCGCGCAGCCAGGCGAGCAACCGGCGGACGAAACCGTCGTAGGTGAATCGTTCCATGACGGCCTGGCGCATTTCGGCGGCCAGCGCGCGGCGCTCGTCGTCGCGTTGCACGAAGTGCGCGATGCGTTCGGCGAGCTGTTCGGAGCCGCGAAAGACGACCTGCTCGTAGCGCGGCCAGATGTGGGCGGCCTGCACGGTCCAGCGCAGCTCGCATTGCAGCCGCAGGTAGAGCAGCGAGCGCTGGTCGATCTCGAAACCGCGCCGCGGGTCGCGGCCGATGCGTGTCAGATAGTCGCTGAAGCGGGCGGCGTCGGCGGTCGGCAGGTCGTCGGGCAGGATGACGACGGGGCCGCCGGCGGCTTTCTGACGAGCGGCGGCGTAGACCGCGTCCCAGACCAGCGCCAGGCGGTCGGAGGGCTTATCGGCGATGAGGAAAAACGCGCCGGCGCAGAGGCCGTCGAGCACGCGGCGATGCAGGGCGTAGTTGCAGCCGGCGTGCAGGTTGATGCGTGCGGCGCGGTAGGCACGGCCCAGCGCCGGCCCGTGCTGGATGGGGCCGCGTGCGAAGCGTGCCAGCGCCGGGCGGCCGTCCCAGCCGTTTCCGTACAGGAAAAAGCTTCCGCCGGTGGCGTCGGCCCAGCGTGCGGCGCCCAGGATGGCGTCTTCGCGGAGGGTCTGATCGGCGATGCGGCCGAGGACGCGCTGCATGTCGGCGCGGAGGTCGGCGTTGCTGGCGGGCGCGCCGCAGGCGGCTTCGGCCTGAGTGAGCAGGTGCTCCTCGTCGTATTCGCCGCCGAAGTCGGGCGAGGCCAGCGCGGCGCGGAGCGTTTCGTAGGCGGCGTCGAAGACGCGGCGGTCGGCGGGGCTGAGCGCGGCGCGGTGGTGCTCGTGCCGCGCGGCGGGGGAGTCGAACTCGGGCGCGTGGGTGACGAACATCACGTCGCAGCGGTACGGCTCGAGGTCGGAGGGCGTCTCGCGCTCGTCGAGAAGCTGGCGCGGGTCGGTGGGTGTGTCGCAGGGGTAGAAGCGGTCGGACGGGTAGCCGAATTGCGTCAGGAGCGTGAGGTGTCCGTAGCCGCAGACGTATTCGAGCGGTCCGACGCCGGCACCCGCATCGCGCGAGAAGAGGTGCGGCAGATGGTCCTGTATCCAGCAGAGGCTCGGCACGCTGGGGGGGATGGCCTCGGCGAACTCGCGCCGGAGATGGTCGATCGTGATGATCAGGTCGGGACGGAAGCGATCGATCCGCCGCAGAAGGCTGATGGGCGAGAAGTGGGCGTGGTCGTCGGCTTCGATGAAGAGATCGGTGGTAGCGCCGGCGGTGGCGAGAGCGGCGAGCAGGTCGCGCATGGTGTACTGGAGGACGGTGGTGAAGCGGCTGGTGATGCCCAGGATGCGCAGCGGCGGCTCGCTGTCGCCGGCCCGCGCGAAGCGGCGTGCCCAGGCGCGCTCATCCACGCCGGCGTAGCGCTGTATGGCGGCGGCGGCCAGGCCGCGCAGCGTGGCGGAGCGCGACTCGCGGGCGGCGTTGGCGGCCTGTTCGATGGCGCGCTCGTCGGCGCCGTCGGGCCAGCGCGGTCCGCCGCTGATCACCACGGGCAGGCGGCGCTCGACGTCTTCGAGTGTCGCGCGGAACACGCGCATCGCTTCGGCGCCGGCGGCGATCGTCAGGCGCGGCTGTTCGAACAGCGCGCTCCATTCGTGCAGATGGAGCACCACGGCCCAGGCGAGCAGCGACGGTTCGACGATGCAGACCGGCGCGCTATACGTCAGAAACGTCGACGCTGACGCGCTCAGAATGTCATGCGCCGCGTTGCCAAGTCCGAGTCCCGCCACCACGATCGGCGCCACGAACTGACCGCGCCATTGCGTCCGCAGCGCCGCGGCATCGGTGCTCTGCCGGTGCGGAAACAGTGCGGGCAGCCACCCTTCGGGGCCGAGCACCTGGTAGTTTCCGTCTCGGCAGCGGAACAACTGAAGCTGGCGGGCGTGCCGCCGCCAAGCGTCGCTGACGGTTTCGCCCAGCCCGGTTCGCCGCTCGAACGCCGGCAGGTTGGCGTTGAACTGCCCGGCGACGCTGCTCCACGCGACGCGCGCGTCGGGAGTGGCGAGAGCGGTACGGAGCTCTTCGGTCACCGCCGTGCCGGGAGCGGCCTGGTCCCAGACTTGCCGGGCGGCGCTGGACAGCCCCAGCAGCGCCAAGACCTGCGCCGCGGCGCCGCGCATCGCGGCATCCTCGGGCACCGCCGCCAGGTACGATTCGACGCCCGCGAGAAACCCATAGAGATCGCGGGAGTCGAGCTTTCGCTGGAGCTCCACTCGCCGCACTGGCGCCGACGGTAATTGCGATATCATTTATCTGATACTCGAAACTGTTGCCGGTGGGTCGGATTCACGTCATCGTTATCGGCGGAGTGCGCGATTCGGCCGGAGTGAACGGCGGTGCGCGCGCCGCTCGCCGGGAAGAACTGTTTCAGCGGGGTTTCGGCGGGCAAGCCGCGACGCGTGACCGCGTTGTCGGGGGCGGCTGCTCTACAGTTCGTTCTGGGACGAGTGTGAGTCGTCGCGGGCCAGCACGTAGATGGTCCAGGGCGGGATGGTGCGCTCGGTGTTCCAGGCGCAGGGCTCGCCGGGGCGGCCGAGGGGGCGATGGACGTTGAGGACGTGCAGGCGTGCCTGCGCGTACGTGTCGCGATAGGCGGCTTCGGGCCAGAGAATGTCGACCGCGGGGCGGTGGTCGTCCAGCGCCGTGTTAATGATGCGAACCTCATCGCCGGCGCGGGCGCTGCGGTTCTCCGGGAAGTCTCTCGTGCTGAAGGAGGCCCACTCGTGCCAGTAGATCTCCGGCGAGGAGACGAGGTTGATCAGCCGCCCGCGCGGCGCGAGCAGGCGGTGAAACTCGCGGAAGAGCGCGACCTTTCTTGCTGGGCCCGGCACGTTGTCGAACGTGAACGCCGAAAGAATCAGGTCGAAGCCGGCGTCGGGGAACTGGCGCAGGTCGTCGTCGGCGATCAGCCGGTAGTCGCCGGTGGGGTCGCCGGCGTGTGCGCGGCGGACCATTTCGGCGGCGATGTCGACGCCGACCGTCTCGAAGCCGTGCGCCGTCAGGAAGCGCGTGGAGCGTCCGGTGCCGCAGCCGAAGTCGAGCGCTCGGCGACCGCTGACGTGTCGGGCGAGCAGGTCGGGCAGGTCGCGAAACGCGAGGTAATAGGTGCCGGGATACTCAAGCTTTGCATAGGCGGCGGCGTAGGCGTCGTCGTCATAGCAGTTGTGGAAATCCATGTCTCACCGGTCGGCGCGGCATCACGCCCGGCAACCGTGATCAGGGCGGCGGGCGGTTTCCGGCGTCCGCCGACTCCGGCTGCGCGTGCTCCTTGAAGAAGCGCGCGATCAGCGGCGGCGCGGCGGAGGGAAACTTGTGCGTTCCGTCATGGATGTACGTTACCAGCGGGGTGCCGGTTCGTGAGGGATAGAGCGTGCAGTCGGACGCCCACGGTTCACCGTTGTCGTTGCAGCCGTTCAATTCCTTGACGGCGGCGATGGTCTGTTCCTGGCGCTCGAACTTGACGAGCTCATCGTTCATTCCGGCGATGTGCATCGCGGGGCGGGGTTTGAGGTCGCCGACGCGCAGGGTGAACGCGCCCGACGGTGCGAAAGCGGCGAATGCGTCTGGCCGTTCGCGCCACAGGAGATACGTGAATCCGCCGCCGTTGGAGTGCCCCATCGCGTAGATGCGTCGGCGGTCGATCTTGTACTCCTTACCGAGCGTGGCGAGTACGGCGTCGAAGAACTTGAGGTCGCGGTCGTTCTGCAGGCCGGCGCGGCTCTGCCAGCCGTTGCGCTTTCCTTCGGGGTCGGTCAGGAGGCCGGGGGTGGGCAGACCCTCCATGTAGACGACGATGGCCTCGGGCCAGACGGCGTGCATGCGGAAGGAGCGCGAGGCCTGGCGGGCGCTGCCGCCATGGCCGTGGAATGCGAACAGGACGGGTGTATCGGACTGCGAGGCGGCCGGCGGGACGTGGAGCAGGGCGATGCGCTCCTGCTCCTCAATCGTCCAGGCGCGGCGCTCGAGCGGCGGGGCTCGCCGCACGCGAATCTGTTCGGCGGCGGCGGGCGATGGTGCGGGCGTGGCCGGGAGGGGTGCCGCGGAAGCCAGAAGCAGCAGGGTCCAGTACGTGGTCCAGGACATTCATCACGCTCCAATGAGTTTATCGGTTGCCGTGGGCAGAACGATCCAGATCGCGAGATATTGCCCGTATCGAGCTCGAGTCGGCGTCGTTCTGACGGCGGACGCCGACGCCCTGGCGGGTCTAGTCCTGAATGCCCAGCTTGCGTAAATGCCGGGCCAGCGCGGTGCTTGCGGGGTCGTAGCCGACCCAGGCGTCCAGGATGCGGCCGTCGCGGTCGATGAGGTAGCTGGTCGGCACGGCCCGGCTCCTGTACGTTTCAAGCTGCATCGTCATCGCCGCTTGCGACGTGTCGACGACACAGGGGAAATTCGCGGCGTTCGTTTTCATCAGGTTGTTGACGAGCTCGGGCCGATCGGAGGCGTCGAATCCGAGCACGACCAGTCCCTTGGCGGCGTATTTCTCGTGCAGCTTCTGGAGGTATGGCAGCTCCTCACGGCAGGGAGGACAGCCGACGCGCCAGAACACGAGCAGGACGACCTTTCCGCGCAGGTCGGAAAGCTTGAGGCGCTTGCCATCGGCGAGCGACGATTCGAACTCGGGCGCTGGCGTGCCGGTTTTGAGCAGCTCGGTCTGCGCCTCGGGCAGGTACCACTGCTTCCAATCGGGGCCCGGCTGCCAGACGAAACGCTCATCGGAAATCTCGCCGTTGATCGTGACCTCGGTCCAATCCTCGTCCTTGACGATGTCGTTGCTGACGTGGATGGTCTCGCGCAGCCGGCGCGGCAGGTGATCGCGCTGCGCGAGCCACAGCTTCCAGACGCGCTGCCCGTTCATGTAGCTGAGCTCGATCACGTCGCATGGTTCGTCGCGGACGGGCTCGACGCCGCGGGCGGCGACGCCGTCGAGGTAGGGCTGGAGGCTGTCGGTGTAGCCGTGGAAGGTGCTGGGGTTGACGATGGTCATGATGATTCCGGCGCCCAGAAGGGTGGATCGATGGCTGATCGAGTGGTGGGCGGGGGGCGTCGGCTCGCTAAAGTAGACCTTGTCGCGCGACTGGCGATAGGCGACGGCGTCCTCGTCGTTGAAGCGCGGGCGACCCTGCGGCCAGAAAATCCACAGGTTTTCGCCGTCGCCGACCATCACGCCGGCGGCTGCGCCGGCGAACGCGGTCGTTTCCATTCGGAAGTGGTTGGGTTTCTTGAGCCACAGGCGATAGGTGCAGCGGCCGATCGGCATGCCTCCTGACTCGCAGCGATAACTGCACGTGACAGAGAGCGATTGGGCGGCGCGCAGCGCCGCGACCATGCCGTCGTAGAGCGCGTGTGCGGCGGGCTCGTCCCGGATCGGCGGGGTGGCGGCCGGTTCGGCCGGCTTGCCCTTCGCGTGCTCGGCCTTGGCGGCGGCGAGGCTGAAACGCTCGTCGGGGATATCCACGTTGAACTCGACCTTGTCGACGGTGGTCGTGGATTCGCTGCCCGTCAGACAATCCCGCTGCACGGTCGTGTGTGCGACGAGCAAGCCGTTGACCGGCCGGTAGTCGCTGAACCTCGTTTCGTTCTCGGCCGGCTCGCCGTGGAACAGCCGCCGCGACACGACCTTTGCCGGCAGGAAGGACTGCGCGTCGATCAGGTAGTCGTCGCGCTCACCTTCCGCGGCTCCCTTGAGCAGCACGCGGAGCTTGTAGGCCGGCTTGCCGTTCGGGTCTTCGCGGCCGAGGAGCTCGACGCGGTGGCCCTTTTTGGCGTAATCGACGAGCGGTCCATCGGCATCGACCTGAACGCTCATCGCCGTCGCGAGATCGGCTGGCAGCTCCTGCGGCTGGGCACCCAGCGCGGGCATGATGTGCCACCAGGTGCGGCCGTCAAAGGCATAGACGATCCGGGCGCGGCTTTCGGGCGGAGTGCTCTCGGTGCGAAAGCGGTCGGGCCGCTTCCACTCGGTGACCCAGCGCGACTCGCCGATCTCGCTCGTGCTCCTGCCCGACATGCGGAACGAGTGGCGGGCGGCGAACTTCTCCGCGCCGCCCATGGCGGTGACGTAGCCCGCGATGACTTCGTCGGCGGTTCTGGGGTCGTCGTTGGGTGTCGCGGTGGCGGGTGAATTGCTGCACAGCAGCAGCGCGAGCGATGTGCACAGGGGTCGGATGGCCATGGTACAAACCTCCAGGTCGGCGCAGACGGAATCGCGCCGCAAGAGTTTATCGGGCAATCCGCATACCAGCCGGGGGGCAAACTGTTCAGACGGCATGGTGTCGTGCGGCGGCCTGATGCACAAGCCGCCGCGGTGTGGTATCAACATGCCGGGCATGGACGGATTCGAGCTGCTCGAGCGGATGCGCGGCGACGAGCCGCTGAGCCGCGTCGCGGTGGTCATGTGCACCGGGTCCGAGTACGAGAAGGACAGGGAGCGGGCGCGGGCGCTGGGCACCGTTGGGTATCTGGTGAAGCCGCCTCAATTCGACGAACTCAGGCCGCTGCTGGAGCATGTGCCGGCGCTGCACTTGAGTCGCGAGGACGGCGGCTATGCGCTGCGGCGGGCTGCGCGCGTGGGGAAGTAGAACCGAGGCCGAGTGCCCGGGCGAGGGACTGCGGCGCCAGGCGCGTGTGCCGCGCGGGCGAGTCCTGACGTCCGCACGTCAGGCGAAGTATGATCGATTGCGATGAAGACGGTCGCGATCACCGGTGCGTTTGGCTATTCAGGAAGCGCGATCGCGGAATTGCTTTTGGCGCGCGGCGATCGTGTGCGCACGCTGACCAACTCCCCCAATCGACCGCACCCGTTTGGCCAGACGATCGAGGTGCATCCGCTGGCGTTTGATGATCCGCCGCTGCTGGTCGCGGCGCTGCGGGGCTGCGATGTTCTGGTAAACACCTATTGGGTGCGGTTCAAGCATCGGCTCTTTTCGTTCGAACAGGCGGTGCGCAATACGCAAAGGCTGCTGGCGGCGGCGCGGGACGCCGGAGTTGAGCGCATCGTCCACACGAGCATTCTGAAACCCGAAGAGGGCGCTGGTCTGGCCTACTACGAGGGAAAGCTGCGGCTCGAGAAGGATCTGGAGGCGGGGGGTGTTTCGCATGCCGTCCTGCGGCCCGGCGTGCTGTTCGGCCGCGGCGACATTCTGGTTAACAACATCACGTGGGTGCTTCGGCACATGCCGATTTTTGGCGTTTTCGGCGACGGGGATTATTCGCTGGCGCCGTTGCACGTGGAGGACTTTGCCGCGATCGCGGTCCGCGCCATTGACGCCGAGCCGGGGTTGCCACGAGTCATTGACTGTCACGGTCCGCAGACGTTCGCGTACCGCGAACTGGTGCGGCAGCTCGCCGGGATTATCGGCGTGCGCCGGCCGATCGTCGGCGTCAGCCCCGGGTTGGGGCTTCTGGTGAGCAAGCTGCTCAATCCGCTTGTCGGCGACGTCATCATCACGCGCGAAGAGATCGAAGGGCTGATGCGCGGCCTGCTTTGGTCGGCGGCTCCGTCGCTGGGAACAACACAGCTCACGCTGTGGGCCCGCGCCGAGCGCGACTCACTCGGGCGCCGCTACGCCAGCGAGGTCGGCCGTCGGGTGAAGCGTGACGTCGCATATGAGCAGATCTGAACGTCAGCCGGTGCGGCGGTGAAGGCGCTTGGGTTCCTGTGAGACGCGCCGGGCCGACGCAATGACGAGCTCCGTCGCATCGCGACGGACCACTCGCACGCGCTCGTTCGATTGGAAAGCGCGGCTGCGCTCGCCCGGCTCGGCGCAGCGACAGCCTCCTGGCTTGACGAGCGGCCACTCCCGGCCGATAGTGAGAGGATGGTGTCGCGACTGATTGCCCTCGTCGGATGCGTTTTGCTGGCCGCTTCCCCGGCCATCAACGCGGTGCGCATAGCCGATCATGCGCGCGAACATGCCGATGCGGAGTCCGGACATTCACATGGTCACGGGGATACGCCGCACCACCAGCATGAGTCCGACGGCGACCCGGTGCCCGCCTCGCACCGGTTGGCTGACCACGCGATTCGGCTTCCGCACAGCAGTTCGGACCCGGCGTCTCTCGTAAGCGTTGAGCTGGCGCCAGTCGCGCAAGCGTTCGCAGATTGGCCCATTCCCAGCATTTCACTCGTGCCGGGACCGCTCAGCTTCCATGAGCCGCCCGGACCTTCCCCCGGCCACGTCCTGCCGCTTCGAATTTGATCTGATTCCATCGCTGCATTTCGACGCCGCGCGAGAGTCCGCGCGGGTCGATGTGCGTGCGTTTCTGCGTTTCGGATGAATCTGACGCAGTCTGCGCGGATGCGGTGCGCCTCGCCGTGAAGGCAGGGCTCGGGTCTGGGGTATGGAACCAGAGCGGATGAAAGCAATTCTGATTATCGCGACGGCATTGATGCTGGTCGCTTTGGTTGGCTGCGCGACCGTCAATCCGCGCGCGGATTACGACCGCGCTGCACGCGACGTTGGTCGCGCCGTCGGGACTGACGTCCTCTACCGCCCCGATGATGCACACGGAAACGAATGCCGCGTCACCGAACTGCTCGACGGAGGGCTGAGTGCGGATGAGGCGGTTCAGGTCGCGCTGCTGAACAACCCGCGGTTGCAGGCGGCGCTCTTCAAGCTGGGAATCAGCCGAGCCGACGTTGTGCAGTCCGGCCTGTTCTCGAACCCCACGCTGGCGGTTTCGGTGAGATGGCCGGATGGCGGCGGACTGACCAACCTCCAGGCCGGGCTGGCACAGAACATCGCTGAGCTGTGGCAGATTCCATATCGGCAGAAGGCCGCCGAGCGGGATCTGGATCGAACCGTTCTTGACGTGGCGCGCGAGGCCAGCGTGTTGGCGTTGGATGCCCGCACGGCGTATTGGCGGTCCGTGCGAGCGCATCGCGAGCACGAACTCGCGCGCGAAAATCTGGAACTCGCTCAGAAACTGCATCAACTGGCGATCTCGCGCCGCGACGCAGGTGCAGGCAGCGACGTCGACGTGAATCTCGCCGAATCACAGCTCATGGGCGCCGAGTTGAAGCTCCGCAACGCCGCCTTGGCCACCGTCGAAGCGTCGGCCGCGCTCGCAACTCGTCTGGGAATCAAGACGCCGCCGGGCGACCTCGTGCTTTCGGATTCGCTGGCCGAGCCGACGACGTGGATGCTGACGCCCGCGCAGGTCATCACCGCCGCGATGGCGGATCGGTTGGATGTGCAAGCAACCAGAATGTCCGCGGACGGCGCCCGCGCGCGCGTTGAACTTGAAAAGTCGCGGTTCCTGCGTTCGCTTGAGCTTGGGGTGTCCACCGAGCGAAGTGCCCGGAATAGCCGCGGCGACCGAAACTGGCTGGCAGACACGGCGTTCGCCTCCGCGCAGGCCGGACAACTCACGCCGCCATCGCTTCAGCCGCGCGAGCCCGAGTCCACGGATTGGGTCATCGGGCCGGAGCTGGGTGTCGAACTGCCTTTGTTCGATCAGAACCAGGCGCAGATCGCCAAAGCGGAATACGTCCACCAGCAGGCGCTGAAGGTGCTCGACGCACTGGAGCGCGAGCTGGCACAAGAAGCGTACGTCGCGTGCGAACGCGCGACGACGGCTGCGGGGAACGCCCGGTTTTACAAAGAGAAGGTCTTGCCGCTCCGGGAGACCGGATTGTCGCTCGCGCAGGGTGCGTACACCGCGGGCCGGGCGACGCTGCTGTCGGTTCAGGAAGCCCAGCGGCTGCTGCTCGAAGCCCGGGCGGGTTACGTCGAAGCGCTCACGAGTCACACGCTGGCCATTGTCGAACTCGAGCGCGTCGCGGGCCGACCCTTTCAGAAACTGCTCGAATCAGCGGCGAGCATGCCGGTCAGCCCGCGCAGTAGTAGCGCGGCCTCGCAGCCCGCGGAGGATGAATAATGACTCGTGGCGTCATCATCGTGCTCAGCATCGGCCTGGCCGTACTCGCCGGCGGGTGTCGGCGCGATCCAACCCCGCCTGACGCTTCCAAGGCGGCGGGCGCGAGCGGACAGCCGGCGGCGCCCGTCACGAATCGCGTCGAAGTGCCCGACACCGTGCGTCGCAATCTTGGCATCACGTTCGCGAAGGCCGAAGTGCGGCCGGTCGCGCAGACGATTCGCGTGCCGGGGCGATTCGAATTGCTTCCGGATGGTCGCCGCGAGTATCGCACGATGCTGGGTGGGCAGGTGGAATTGCTCGTCAAGCAGTTTCAGCAGGTCGAACTGGGCACGTTGCTCTTTCGGCTCGACTCGCCGCCATGGCGCGACCTGCAACTGAAACTCGCCGAGGCGGAGGCGCAGATTCGCGAGGGCACCAAGCGGGTCGAGATGATCGCTCCGATGCGCGAAGCACACGAGCGACATCACGCGGCGATTGACCACACGGTGACACTGTTGACCGCGCGGGCGGAACGCCTGGAGAAGGGGCAGGCCGCCGGGAGCGTCAGCGCCGAAGAAATCGGCCCCGTGCAAACTTCGCTCGCGCAAGCGCGTTCAGATCTCGCAGAAGTGATGGAGAAGGAAACCGAACTGGGCGTTCGGGCGGTGGAAGTTACATCGCAGCTCGAAGCGGCGCGCGTGCGTTTTGACCTGCTGTTGGACAGCGCCGCCACAGTGCTGGGAATCGAAAAGGCGAAGCTGCAAGCGCCCACCGGGTCGGAGCCCGACTCGCTACCGCTCTGGCGGACGCGCGAGCATGTTGAAGTCGTCGCCGGCGCGCCGGGCTTCGTCGAGGCGATTCACATCACCAACGGCGGGTGGGCGGCGGAGACGAATCTCGTTCTGACGACCGTGCAACCGGACCAGATTCGCTTCCATGCGCACGCAATGCAGAGCGATCTCGGTCGCCTGCGCGACGGGCTGACGGCGCGCGTGGCCCCGCCCAAGGCGGACTCGATTGCGCTGCAGGACACGATGGAAGGCACGCTGACTGTGGGTCTCAGCGGGGACACCGATCAACGCACGGTCGATCTCTATCTGACTCCGTCACGACTCAGCGCGTGGGCGCGACCGGGGGTCTCGGCGCATATGGAAGTCATCGTCGCGGGCGGTTCGCCCGAGCTGGCGATTCCGCTCTCCGCCGTGATCCAGGACGGCCTCAACAAAATCCTGTTCCGGCGCGATCCGAAGCACCCCGACAAGGTGATTCGAATCGCCGACGCCGACCTGGGCGACAACGACGGCCGATGGGTCGTCGTGAAGAGCGGACTGATGGAAGGCGACGAAGTTGTGCTCGACGGCGTCTATCAGCTCATGGTCGCCACGTCCGGCTCGGTTCAAAAGGGCGGCCATTTTCACGCCGACGGCACGTTCCACGAAGGCGACAACTAATCGGGCGATGTAATCGCCCCGACAGGATCAGCGCATGCTGAAACACCTGATTGCGTTCTCCTTGAAACAATCGTCGCTGGTGCTGCTTGCCGGTGCGTTGTTGATCGTATGGGCTGGCTGGCAGCTCCCGCAGATGCCGGTGGACGTGTTCCCCGAGCTGAACGCGCCGACTGTGGTGATTCTTACAGAGGCCGGCGGACTCGCAGCCGACGAAGTGGAGCAGTACGTCACGTTCCCGGTCGAGACTTCGGTGAACGGCCTGCCGGGTGTGCGGCGTGTTCGCAGCGCGAGTGCAATATCGCTTTCGCTCGTCTGGGTGGAGTTCGACTGGGGCTCGGATATTTACCGTGCCCGACAACTCGTGACCGAACGCCTCGCCGCCGTGCGCGAATCGCTGCCGACCAACGCGCACGCCGAGATTACGCCCATTTCGTCGATCACCGGCGAGATCATGCTGCTGGCCGTTTCGTCCCCGGACGGGAGCGTGAGCGACCTGGACCTGCGGGCGTACGCCGAGTTCGATCTGCGCAATCGACTGCTGGCCGTGCCCGGTGTGTCGCAGGTGTCGGCGATCGGCGGCGAACTCCCTGAGTACCAGATCAACGTCAAACAGGGTCGATTGGCGCTGTTTGGACTAACCGTCCACGATGTCGTCGACGCGGCGCGGAGCGCACACAGCACGGCCAGTGCGGGGTATTTGCCGAATGTCGATCGGCAGGAGTTGCCGCTGCGCCAGTCGGCGCGGGTGAAGAGCGTCGATGACATCGCGGCGACGCTCGTCGCTTACAAGGACGGCACGCCGGTCCTGATCGGGGAAGTCGCGGATGTCACGCTCGGTGCCGCACCCAAGCGCGGAACGGCCGCCAACCAAGGCAATCCCGCCGTGGTTCTGACTATCCAGAAATCGCCTGGCACGAACACGCTGCTCCTGACGAAGCAAATCGACGCGATGCTCGACCAGGTCGAAAAGACGGTTCCGAAGGGCGTCCAGATCAATCGGCAGGTGTTTCGTCAGTCGGACTTCATCGAGCGCTCGGTGAACAACGTGCTGCACGTGCTGCGCGATGCAACCATCATCGTCGCGATCATCCTCATTCTGTTCCTGCTGAACGTTCGGACGACGATTATCACGCTGACGGCTTTGCCGCTCTCGCTGGCCGCCGCGCTGCTCGCGCTGTGGTACTTCGGCCTGACGCTGAACGTCATGACGCTCGGCGGACTGGCGGTCGCGATCGGCGTACTGGTGGATGACGCCATCATCGACGTGGAAAACGTATTCAGACGACTAAAGGAGAACGCCGGGCAGCCCGAGGGCCGGAGGAAAGGGCTGGTCGAGGTCATCTTCAGCGCCAGCAACGAGATTCGGCCGGCGATGGTGTTCGCGACGATCATCATCGTCATCGTGTTCGTGCCGCTGCTCTTCCTTGAGGGGCTGGAGGGCCGCTTCTTTCGCCCGCTCGGCATGACGTACATCATCTCCATTCTCGCCTCGCTCGTCGTGGCGCTCACGATCACACCGGCGCTTTGCAAGCTGCTGCTGCGCGGAAAACTCACCAAGGGACACGTCGTCGAAACCGCGCATGAGCGCGACGGCTGGCTGGTTCGCTGGCTTAAGGCCCGGTACGAGCCGTCGCTGCGAACGGCAATTCGCCATCGCGGACTGGTTCTATCTGCCGCGCTCATCGTGACGGTGGGTTCGCTGCTGCTCGGTAACACGTTTGGGACTTCATTCCTGCCGGAATTCAATGAGGGTTCGTTCACGGTGTTTCTCATGGCGCCGCCCGGCACTTCGCTGCAGGAGAGCAATCGCGTGGCCAACAGCGTCGAGACGCGGCTGGCCCAGATCGAGGGCGTGCGAAGCGTTACTCGCCGCACAGGCCGCGCCGAGCGCGACGAGCACGCCGAACCGGTCAGCAGCAGCGAATTGGACGTGACGCTCAAGCCCGGCGCCGACAAGTCCGCGGTGCGCCAACAGATTGCCCAATTCGCCGGCGCTGTCCCCGGTGTGACGGTTCAGGTCGGCCAGCCGATCGAGCATCGCCTCTCGCATATTCTGTCCGGGACACCGGCGGCAATCGCCATCAACGTCTTCGGAGAAGACCTTCCGACGCTGCGCTCGCTCGCCAAGCAGATCGAGTCCGAATTGAAGGCGCTGCCTGGCGCGCGAGACGTGACCGCCAACCGCGAAGTGCTGATCACGTCGATGCCCATTCAGTACAAGCACCAGGATCTCGCCGCGGTGGGCCTGACGCCGGCTGACGCGGCGGAGCAAGTCGAAGCGGCCGTGTACGGTGAAGTCGTCGCCGAAGTCAACAAGGGCGTCCGCCGCTACGACATGGTTGTGCGCTTGGCCGAGGAGGATCGGCAGCGGATTGACCAGATCAAGACGCTGACGCTTGTCGGCCGCGGCGGCGCAATCGTGAAGCTGAGCGACGTGGCCGACATCGGCCCCGAGCGCACCAGCAATCTGATTGCCCGCGAGAACGCGCAGCGCAAGGCGGTGATTTCGTGCAACGTGGCCGACGGATACAACCTGGGCGATCTGGTCGAGCAGGTTCGCGCCCGCGTCGAACCGATCGTGCAGAACGTCGGCTACACGGTCCATTTCGGCGGCCAGTTCGAAGCCCAGCAATCGGCGATTCGGACGATTCTCATCGCAGGTGCGGGCGTGATCGTCGTCATGCTCATGCTGCTTCAGCTTTCGACCGGCTCGATGCGGGCCGCGATTCTGGTGCTGGTCAATCTCCCGCTGGCCATTATCGGCGGAATCGCCGCCATCTATCTGACCGAATCCGGGTCGGTCTGGGGCAATACGCTGGCGCTGTTTGGACTCGGCGACAAGCTCTACCAGGCGCCCGTAATCTCGATCGCCAGCATGGTCGGCTTCATCACGCTGTTCGGCATCGCCGTCCGCAATGGCATCTTGCTCGTCAATCACTACCAGCACGTGATGCAGGTCGAACACGCGCCGGTCGGCGAAGCGATTGTTCGCGGCTCGATGGAGCGGCTGGTTCCGATTCTCATGACCGCGCTCTGTGCGGCGCTGGGGCTGCTTCCGCTGGCGCTGGCCGCCGGCGAGCCTGGCAGCGAGTTGCTTGCGCCGCTGGCCGTTGTCGTCCTGGGCGGCCTGATCACATCGACGTTTCTGAACCTGGTCGTCGTGCCCGCGGGCTACTCGCTGGTTTTCGACCGCAAACGTACACCGGAGCCGGCCACGTCGCGCGGCGTCCTTGGCCGACTCGCCAGATTGTTCGCACACCGCGAGAGTCCCTCACCGAAAGGAATGTGAGCCATGCAACGAATTCTGATTGCTTTGATCGCGTCGGGTGCTTTGATTTTGTTTGGTTGCGAGCAGAAGCCGACCCAGTCGAGTTCGGGCACGACGCCCCCCGCCGGCGGCGCCGCGAAGAAGGACGCGGCCGAGCCGAAGAAGGACGGCGCGGCGCCGAAGCCAGAGGCGGGCCACGGCGGCCCGGTCGTCGAGCTGGGCGAGACGACGGTCGATGGCATGAAGGTGCGCGCGTCGCGCGATGCGGGCGAAATCAAGGCGGGCGGCGACGCACCGGTCGATATCTGGGTCGACGGCGGCCTTGGCAGTGCCGCGGCAGTCCGCTTCTGGATCGGGATTGAGAGCGCGAAGGGTTCGCTCAAAGCGAAGGCCGAAGACGAGAATGGCCACTGGCACACGCACGGCCAGGTTCCGGAACCGCTTCCCGAGGGCAGCAAGCTGTGGGTTGAGATCGAGCACAAGGACGGGAGGAAATCGCTCGGCTCGTTTGACTTGAAGAAGTAGCGGTTCGGGAAGAATCGCGGATGGGTCGCGCTGATGCCCAGGCGGGTGACCTTCTGGGTGTCGCCCCGGCGTCGATCAAGAATCTGCGCGATGAGTTCGATCCCGTCCACGGCAACGCACGCCGTGGATGGCGGGGTCGTCCGATGCGGCCGAATCGCCAGCGCGTCGTCGGAGAGCTGTGCGACGTCAGCGACGCGGCGCTGCTCGAAATGATCGATCGCATTCTCGCCCGCGACCCCGAGGCGGTCGAGGAAGTCGTTGCGCCACTAAGCAGGCCGACGGCTCGCATCCACAACGTTGCGGAGCGGCTCCGCACGGGACGGCTCGCCGAAGCGTACTTCTTGGAGCACTCCGAGAGAATCGTCGGTATCACGCCCGCCCTGATTCTCGATCATCGCGCACTCGCCTGCGGCTACGACTTCGGCGTCGAGCGGCGCGCCGCCATCGCGATTGAGGTCAAGGGGATCAAGCAATCACGTGGCGGCATCGCGTTCACAGACCGTGAGTGGTCGGAAGCGAAGGCACGCCGAGCCGATTACTGGCTCGTGGTCGTCGGCAATATCGAGGCAACCCCTGTTGCCCGGCTCGTTGCTGATCCGAGTACCGTCCCTGACGCGAGCTGTACGTATCAAACGACGATCGCTGCATCGTGGCGCGCGACGGTCTCAGTCGCGTAACTCGAAGCGAAGGCGGATTGGGCGGTTTTTGCCCCGACGGGGCACTGGAATGTAGCCACGGGTGGAGCGAGCGAGCTTGCGAGCGAGCGGAACCCGTGGAAAGCGATCGCCCCTATTCTCTTCTCGTCCTGGAGGGACGAAGGAGGCGCGCGAACTCCCGAAAGGACGACTATGCCCGGCACGTACACGCAGATTCTTCTGCACATCGTCTACTCCACCAAACACCGCGAGCCGTGGATCACGCCCGACCTCGCCGAACGTCTCTATCCGTACATCGGTGGGATTGTGCGGGCCGAGCGCGGCGTGCTCTACGACATCGGCGGCGTCGCGGATCACGTGCATCTCTACGTTCGCTGGCGGCCGGATGAGACGGTCTCGAGTCTGTTGAAGACGATCAAGGCGCGTTCCTCGCTCTGGGTTCATCACACGTTTCCGAAACTTGCTGCGTTCGCATGGCAGGAGGGTTACAGCGCGTTCTCGATCAGCAAGTCGCAGGAAGAAGCCGTGAAGAAATACATCGCGGGGCAGGCGGAGCATCACAAGCGCGAGGACTTCAAGACGGAACTTCTCCGGTTCCTGCGCGCGCACGAAATCGAATTCGACGAGCGCTACGTGTTCGACTGAGCCATCGCGCGCCCGGGCGCTTCCTCTGCCCCTCCGGGGCAGAACCGGGGAACACATCCGTCTCCCACGGGTTCCGCGTGTGCGGGCTGCGCCGCGCACACGCTTCACCCGTGGCTACATTCCGCGACCCCTTCGGGGTCAGACAGTTCGATCCCCGCTCAGCGCCGCGCGTGCGTGCAGGCGGTCAAGTCGCGCGTACGGCACACCGGCGACGGTTTCGACGGTGAACGGGCGTACGTGCCGAATGGGAACGGGAGCGGGAAGCGCTCGAAGTCGCGAATTTGACGGCCGCTGGGCGATAACCCGCAGCGCCCACCCGGTTAGAATCGCGCGAATGCAGACCGAATTCAGCAGTGCTCCCCGGCGCGGCGTCGCTCTCGCCATCGGCGCCGCGGTGCTGTTCGGCGCGAGCACTCCCGCGGCGAAGGCACTGCTGGGCAGCGTGCCCGCGGTCCTTCTGGCGGGCTTACTGTACTTCGGCTCCGGCATCGGACTCGGACTGTGGACGCTCGTGACCGCGCGACGCGGTGGAGCATCGAAAGAGGCACGGCTCGCGCGATGCGACGTACCCTGGCTTGTGGCGGTGGTTCTCGCCGGCGGCGTGGCCGGTCCAGTCCTGCTCATGTGGGGACTCGCGAGAACATCCGCCTCCGCTGCGGCGCTGCTGCTCAACTTGGAAGGGGCTCTCACGGCGCTGCTCGCATGGTTCGTCTTCCGCGAGAACTTCGACCGCCGTATCGCGCTCGGCATGGCCGCGATCGTCGCCGGCGGCGTGCTGCTGTCGTGGGGCGGCACGCCGGAAATCGGCATCCCGTGGGGAGCGCTCGCCATCGCGGGCGCGTGCCTGGCGTGGGCACTGGACAACAACCTGACGCGGAAAATATCCGCGGCCGACCCCATACAGATTGCTGCCATCAAAGGGTTCGGCGCCGGCGTGACGAATACATCCATCGCGCTGCTGCTGGGTGCGTCGCTCCCGCCCTGGCACACGCTGACGCTGGCGGCGCTCTTGGGCTTGGCCAGCTACGGCGTGAGTCTTGTCTTCTTCATCCTCGGCCTGAGGCATCTCGGCTCAGCCCGGACGGGCGCGTACTTCTCGACGGCGCCGTTCGTCGGCGCGGCACTCTCGATTGCTGTGTTCGGCGAGCGCCCGACCCTCTTGTTCTTCGTGGCGGCGACTTTCATGGGAATCGGACTGTGGCTGCACCTGACCGAGCGGCATGAACACGAGCACGAGCACGGATATCTGGAGCACGATCACTGGCACGAGCACGATGAGCACCACCAGCATGAGCATCCGCCAGGCATCGACCCGCGCGGACCGCATTCGCATCCGCACGTGCATCAGCCTATGCGGCACTCCCATCCGCACTATCCGGACATTCATCACCAGCACGAGCACTGATTCAAGCGGGCGACAGGACACAGTGAAGAAGCGTCGCATCTCAGAACAAGAATCGAAGTCCGATCACAACTGCGAAGTCCGTCTCGGACCGCCAGTCGAGCCGCTGTAACACCGGCAATTGAACCGATAGTTCGAGCACCCAGGACTCGGCTTCGTACATGATGCCGGGCGATAGAAACACTTCGTGGTCACCGTTGGTTTCATAGAAGCCGTTCAGTTCGAACGCCGCGTACCAGGCGCCCTTCGTATCGGCCGTGTACTGCTCGGGGTAGAACCGAAAGAAGTATGCGGCGTCGTAGCGGAAAAGGTCCGCCTGCCCTTGCCCGGCCAGCAGCGGCGCATCGTCGCCGTCGGTGGCGAACTTCCATGCGCCCGAGAGATTGACGCCGTGGCGGCCCGTCACCTGCGTATACGCGAGGCCGAGAATCGGATCGAACGAGTAGCTCGAAAACTCGCTCTGTCCCAGCGGCCAGTCCAACCCGCCGAACACGGCCAGGCGCTGCGTGTCGAGTGGGCTGGTGTCGTTGCGCCACACCCGCCACTTCAGCAGCGTCGTCAGGTCGCCGATCCCGAAGGACTCTTCGTTGCCGGACGAGGTGCGATCGGACTGCCAGCGCTGTTCGAGCGGAAATCGGATGCTTGCGGACCAGTCCGGGGCGATGCCGAAGTTCAGCGTGTTCGACAAGTTCAACTGATGCGTGTCGCCCCAGGGCGATGACGGAGCATCATCGAGGTAGAAATACCGTAGCTGCGGCTTGAAGATGAAGGTTCCGGGTCCGGGCTGGGTCGCGGACTCATAGGCGTTCGGCGGCTCCTGAGCGATGGCCGGCAGCGAACCGATTGTCATGGCTACCAGCGCGCAGACGAAGCGTAGTGTCACATGCTGCATTCAAGAAACCTCCGTCGGCGGCTGCGTGCCACCCGGCTGGTCATGCTCACGGCCGTTCGATCTTGTTCAGTGTAAAGCCGCCGGCTTCAACGGCAGCAGCCAGTTCCTTATCACTGGGTTGCGTGCCATCCGCGAAGCGAACCTTGACGAGCCCCGACCCCAGATCGACATCCACTTTCTGTACCCCGTTTACCTTCAGGAGCTGCTTGTCGATGTTGTGCGCGCAAAGTGGACAGGCGAGTCCGTGTACTGTCAGCGTGGCCGATTGCGCCGTTGTCGATTCCGCCGCGGCGCGCGGAGCGGGCTGCGTTTTTGGTTCCCGGCGATCCGCTGAAGCGCAGCCGAGGAACGCAATCAACACGGTCAGGCAACCAAACCCTGTGATCTTCCGCATCAATCTCTCCCCGTCCTATTAGAGTTCGACACCACGGCGGCGTCTCAAGCCGCGGTCATTCGATTCGCAGATTCCGCATCATGCCGCTGTCGCTGTGTTCGAGGTTGTGGCAGTGGTACACGTACGTACCGGCAAAGTCCCCGAAGCGAATGAGCAGCCGAACGCGCTCGCCGGGCATCAGGAGGACGGTGTCCTTCCAGCCTCCATCGACGTAACCTTCGCGCACCGACTCCCAGCCGGCCATGTAGGCGTCGCTGACGCTGCGGCCAACGACCTGGAACTGAGCGCCGTGGATGTGGATCGGATGGTTCATCGCCATCGGGGAGGTTTCGTTCACGAGCTCCCAGACTTCGAGCTTGTCGAACGGAATGATCTCGTTCGCGGCGACGCCGGTCTCCGAGAACTGTCGCCCGTCGAAGCCCCAACTCATTCCCATTCCGCCCATACCCATCGCCATGCTCATGGTCACCGAGAACTGACGGGGCGAATCGGCGTTGACCGCGTCTTCGATGCGGTATCGCGTGAAGGTTGAGAGCGTCGTGGGTCGCACGAGTGTTTCAGGCTCGGCGCGATCCACCACGACGCGCAGGACCGTGAGTGCTGCGCCATTCGGTTGCCCGGAAACCGACTGAGCCGTTTCGGCGCGGACCTTCATGCCGCCGTGCATTCCGCCGCCTGCTCCGCCGGACATCATCCCGTCCATGCCAATGTCGACACCGGAAAATGCGAGGCTCTCCAGCGTGAGCTGCGTACCGACGGAGCGGCCGGAGAAGTCCGCCCATGCTTCAATACGTTCGCCGGGACCGAGCGTAACGTACTGACGCTCCACAGGAGTCTCCAACAGCCCGCCGTCGGTCGCAATCGCCACAAACGATGTGCCATCGCTCCAGCCAAGCTTGTAGGTGCGCGAGTTCGACCCGTTGACGAGCCGAAGGCGATAGACCTGCGTCGCCACGCTGAGTTGATACGACGGTTGGCCGTTCACCAGAACCTGGTCGCCGAGAAAACCGTCCATCATCTGGCCGGAATGCGGCGGATAGACAAGTTGATTGTCAGCGTCGAATGACCGGTCCTGGATGATCAGCGGGATGTCATGGTCGCCGCCAGGTAAGCCTGCCGCCGCTTCCTCATCGTCCGAAACGAGCAGCAACCCTGCTAACCCGCTGTAGACCTGGCTGGCCGTAGTGCCGTGTGTGTGCGGATGGAACCAGTAGGTTCCGGCGCGATCGCGCACTTCGAACTCGTAGACAAACTCCTTGCCCGGACCAATCGCCGCGGTCGGATGACCGTCCTCGTCGGCCGGGACGCGCATGCCGTGCCAGTGGATGATCGTCGGCTCGTTGAGGTCGTTCTGGAGCCGAATGCGGAGCCGGTCGCCGGTCCGCGCCCGAATGATCGGGCCGAGGTAGGAGCCCGCGATGGGCGCGACACGCGCCGAATCGCCGCTGATCAGCTCCGGCTCGAATCCGAGCGTGCGTGTGGCGGCCCCGTCGAAGATCTGCGTCTCCGCCGCTCTGGCGCGGAGGCGCAAGTCCAGCGTGGGCTCGAAGTTCGGATCGAGTTTGCCGCCGCAGGAGGCGGGCCGGTTAGTCGGGCATCCACCCAGTGAGAGGGCGATTACGACCGCCAGGAACGCGGGCAGCGGCATCCGGCGCCATGATCCGAGAGATCGAGGTTGTCCGCAGCGAAGCACCCGCGTTCCTCTAGAGCCGAGCCTTGACTGGCCTTTGGGACATTAGATGCGCCCGCCCCGGCGTTTCTTCCGGCGTGAGTCGCAGATTTGCGATTTCGTTGGGCAGCGCGCGGGCTACGGATGCGAGTGACTTTGCGCGGGTTTGAAATCGGGCGCGACCGCGTGAAGGATGGCCGGCAGTTCCTTGGTTTCATCCAGCCGGCTGAGGACACAGTGGCAGGTCGTGGCGTCGGTGACGTGAACAAGACGCCACTCACCGACCTGCACCCGATGGCCGCGATGCTCGCCGACGACGCATGGGTAGTCGCGGTACGTGCCGTAATCTTCGGGGTGAATCGCCCGATGGAAGATCGCCCCGACAAATTCGCCGTTGCGTCGGTAGATCGCGGCAGCGGCCGGAGTGTCGCCAATCTGAAGCGCGAACGCTTCGTTCAGCGCAAAGCCGCCCGGGAGTTGCTCCGGAACGGCGAAGTTGAGCTGGGAGGCATGCTGCCGGGCGGCCGCGGACGATACGCGGCGACCCCGGTAGAGTTCCACGAACTCACGGAACGCTTTCTCGGCGTCGACGGAGAGCCCATCGAGCAGCGCTGAGAAGTTGACCGGCGCCGCTTCGGCGCGAGTGGCGAGACCTTGCAGGATCGCGAAATAGCCGCCCACAGCCAGGACGAGGCACGCGGCGGCGGCGAGGATCGAACGAACTCGGAGGAACCGCACCAGACGGCGGCGCGGGGCTGCCGTCGCAAGCTGCGTCTCGATGCGGCTCCAAAGCGCCGGCGGCACGCAGACCTGCGCGTTCGTGGCGATTCGATCGCCCAGTTGACGCAAGCTCTCGACCTCGCATCGACACTCCGCACACGTGCGAACGTGCGCCTCGATCGCAGCGCGGGTATCAGCCGACCCCTCTCCATCCGCGTAGGGGCCGAGCACTTCGTGCATTTTTTCGCAGGTCTTCACGATGCACGTTCCTCGACAGGCGGGGCGATTCGAGCGGCGCCCTCCCGGCCGTGACTGATTGGATGCACGTCGGGCGGGGTTTCTTCCCGGGGCGGCGCGAAATCCCGCAGCAATTCGCGGAGACGCTCACGAGCGCGATTCAGGCGTGAAGCGACCGTCCCCATCGCGATCTCGGTGACCTCAGCGATTGTCCGGTAGTCGAGCCCCTCCTGGTAGCGAAGCAAGAGCATCGCCTGGTCCATCGGATCGAGCGCCGCCATCGCGTCTTCAAGGTCCAGGTGCGCCGCGGGGTCGTGGCCATTGTTCCGCGGGTCTGGACGGGCCGCGGCAAGGTCTGGATCAAATAAGGCCGGTTTTTTACGCCGCAGCCACTGGAGCGCCTCGTTCACGGCGATGCGATACAGCCACGTGTTCAGTGCCGACCGTTCATCGAAAGTCGCGATCGCTGCAAACGCCTTCAGGTAGGTCTCTTGCGCGAGGTCTTCCGCGTGCTCCTGGGAGTGCGTCATACGCACCAGGAGCCGGAATATGCGCTCGCTGGTTCGCTCGTAGAGCGCGTGCTGAGCAGCCCGATCGCCCCGCTTGCAGCGGACGACCAGCTCGTGTTCGGTGAGGGTTGGGGCATGATCGCGGCTGTCCACGCCATCAGGTTATCCGCGACGACGATGTCATCCAAGTCGGCGGTCGTTTCTTACGGCTCGGCGGGGGGCCTGTTCCGCCGGAAAGGAGCAACGGCTGGAAGAAACCCGGTTGTCTGTGCATCGAAGAGAACATTCGGCGCGGAGGGTCACGTCCCAGCGACGGACCGCGCCGGGTCTTGCGAAGGAGTCCTCACATGATGTACGGATGGATGATGATGACCGGCGTGGCCGCGATGATGGCCTGGATGTTGCCGGGGTGCGCCGGCGTGGCCTTGGCGCAATGCGGAATGCCGTGTGGCCCGGCGCACGCGGAAGCTCGTCAAGAGCACGCAGGGCAGCCGGCAGTCCAGGACGAGGGTGCGCGAAGCGGCTCAAGCAAGCAGGAGCACAAGGTGCTGCCCGTTTGCCCCGTCATGGGTGAACCAGTGGATTTCAACGTGGAGACGATGACGGACGACGGGCCGGTGTACTTTTGCTGCGAGATGTGCATCCCGAAGTTCAAGAAGGATCCCGCGAAGTACGCGGAGAAGCTCGCGACGCAGCGCATCGCGCTGGCGAAACTCGATCGCGTCCAGACGAGTTGTCCGGTGGACGGCAAGAGCGTGGATGGCAAGCTGACCGCAGACGTCGGCGGCCACAAGATCGCCTTCTGCTCGAAGGACTGCCAGGCGAAGTACGTCGAGCATCCCGGCGCGTTCAAAGCCAAGCTTGCGGACAGTTACACGTACCAGACGCGCTGCCCGATCAGCGGCGAGCAGATTCAGCCAAACGTGTTCACTGACCTCAGCACGGGACAGCGCATCTATTTCTGCTGCGCGAGCTGCGGTGACAAGCTGCTCAAAGATCCTGCCAAGTACGCGCCGAATCTGGCAGAACAGGGCGTCAAGATCGACCCGAAGAAAGTCACGGCCGCTGAGCCCAAGCCAAAGTCGGATGATCACGGCGGGCACAAGCACCCGTAGTGTGCCGCGCCACAACCGGCAGAAACGTCGAACGATGATCACGGCATCATGGGCGACGTAGCATCGACGCGGTGACACTGGGAGGCGCGGCATGGCAATCGACCCGGTCTGCGGAATGACTGTGACCCCCGAAACCGCGAAGGGCTCGCACGAAAATCGCGGCCAAATGTACTACTTCTGCAACCCCGGTTGTCTCGATAAGTTCCGCCGCGATCCGGACGCGTACCTGGGGGAAGCCGCACGCCAGCGCAGCGGAGAAACCCACGGGCCCACCACCGGGCCGCAAAGCATGCAGCTGGACAGCCCCGTGCACGATCACGCCAGGTCTGGTTCACGGTCCGCCACGTCTCGGGCGGGATCACGCGGCACCGACGCAATCCACACGTGCCCCATGCATCCGGAAATCCGCCAACCCGGTCCCGGCTCGTGCCCAGAATGCGGCATGGCGCTCGAACCGCTAGAGATTGCAGCGCCGGCGACCATGACCGAGTACGTCTGCCCGATGCATCCCGAAATTGTCCGCGACGCGCCAGGAATCTGTCCCATCTGCGGCATGGCGCTGGAACCGCGCACCGTCACGGTAGCAGATGCTCCGAATCCGGAACTGATCGACATGACACGGCGGTTTTGGGTGGCCGCAGCGCTTGCTCCGCCGGTCATGCTCCTGGCGATGGGCCACCTGATCCCCGGCGACCCGCTCGGCCACATCGCGTCGCCGCGCGTGCTGGCATGGCTGGAGCTGGTCCTGTGTTCGCCGGTGGTGTTGTGGGCGGGCTGGCCGCTGCTGCTCCGCGGCTGGCAGTCTTTTGTCAACCGCAGCCTGAACATGTTCACATTGATCGCGATGGGCGTGGGTGTGGCGTACGTGTACAGCGTGGTCGCCACGCTTGCACCCGCCATATTCCCAGCGTCGTTCCGCGACGCGCACGGTAAGGTCGGGCTGTACTTCGAGGCCGCGGCGGTCATCACCGCACTCGTCCTGCTCGGGCAGGTGCTCGAGCTGCGGGCGCACAGCCAGACCAGCGGCGCGATCCGCGCGCTGCTCGGGCTGGCCCCGAAAACGGCCCGGCTCGTCCACGACGACGGCCGCGAGGAGGATATTCCGCTGGAGCATGTGCAAGTTGGTCAGCGGCTGCGCGTACGACCGGGCGAAAAGGTGCCGGTGGACGGGAAGCTGCTCGAAGGCGCGAGCGCAGTGGATGAATCCATGATGACCGGCGAATCGATGCCGCTGAGCAAGCACGTGGGTGATCCGGTGATCGCCGGCACGGTGAACGGCACCGGCAGCTTCGTCATGCGAGCCGAGAAGATCGGGAGGGATACGCTGCTGGCGCAGATCGTGCGGATGGTCAGCGAGGCCCAGCGCAGCCGTGCGCCAATTCAGCGGCTGGCCGACAAGGTCGCGGGCTGGTTCGTGCCTGCGGTCATGCTCATTGCCGCCGTCACGTTCATCGTCTGGGCGCTCTTCGGCCCGCAGCCGCCCTTCGCCTACGCCGTCGTGAATGCGGTTGCCGTGCTGATCATCGCGTGCCCGTGCGCGCTGGGCCTGGCGACGCCGATGTCGATCATGGTGGGCGTCGGCCGCGGGGCGAACGCTGGCGTGCTGATCAAGAACGCCGAGGCACTGGAGACGCTGGAGAAGATCGATACGTTGGTCGTCGACAAGACCGGAACGCTCACTGAGGGCAAGCCAACCCTCGTCTCGATTGTCGCGTCGCCAGGGCACACCGATGTGGAATTGCTGCGCCTGGCGGCCAGCCTCGAACGCGGCAGCGAACACCCGCTGGCCGCCGCGATCATCGCCGGCGCGGCTGAGCGCAAAGTCGAATTGGCCCCCGTGGAACACTTTCCATCCCTGACCGGCCGCGGGATCGCCGGCAGCGTCGACAGCCGGGCAATTGCGCTGGGGAATCGCAAGCTGCTGGAAGAGCGGCGCGTCGATCCCGGCCCGCTCGCGGATCAGGCTGAACGGCTTCGCGCCGACGGACAGACCGTGATGTTTGTGAGTGTGAATGGCGCGGCCGCCGGGCTGCTGGGCGTCGCCGACCCGATCAAGAGTTCGACCGCCGAAGCCATCCGCCTGCTTATGGACGACGGGGTCCGCCCGATCATGCTCACCGGCGACAGTCGAACCACGGCCCTTGCCGTGGCGAAGAAACTCGGCCTTGATCAGGTCGAGGCGGAAGTGCTGCCCGATCAGAAAAACCAGGTCATCAAACGATTGCGGAGTGAGGGTCGTATCGTGGCGATGGCGGGCGACGGCGTGAACGACGCCCCCGCGCTAGCGCAGGCCGATGTTGGCATCGCGATGGGAACGGGGACGGATGTCGCGATGCAGAGCGCCGGCGTCACCCTCGTGAAGGGCGACCTGCGTGGCATTGCGCGGGCCCGAGCCCTGAGCCGCGCCACCATGCGGAACATCCGTCAGAATCTGTTCTTCGCGTTCATTTACAACGCGCTGGGCGTCCCGATTGCCGCCGGAATCCTGTATCCGATCTTCGGAATCTTGCTCAGCCCGATGATCGCGGCAGCGGCAATGAGCCTGAGTTCTGTTTCCGTGATCGGGAACGCGTTGCGACTGCGTCAGGCGAGCCTTTAGAGATCGCGCGGAGGATTGAACCCTGATGCGACACGAAACGACAGGTCGGATACTGATGCTTGCGTCCACTCGAACCGTGCCGCCAAATGAAAGTGCGCCGCGCGACTAGGTTGCTACTCGATGATCGTCAACCGACCAATAGTAAAGAACATGATTTCCAGCGTGCGACTCGCGTCCGCTCTGGCGTGTTTTGGCCTTGGGTCCTGCGCATCTGTCGATCACGGTCGAGAATTGCAGCAGGCGCAGAGCCACATGGAAGAGGCGACAGGTCTTCGGGCAGCGTGGGGCAAAACCATGCCACTGCGCGACCTGCCTATCGGCGCCGGCGGTGAGTTGCCTCTCGCGTCGGCCCTGGATGTCGCAATCGTGAACAACCGAGCCCTACGCGCTGACCTGGCCGTGATCGGACAGGCTAAAGCCGAGTTGGTTCAGGCGGGGCTGCTTCCGAATCCCACGCTGTCGATCATGTTCGGCTTCCCCGAGACAGGCGGACTGGCGAATCTGGCGTTCGGTCTATCGCAGGACCTGGCGGCGCTGTGGCTGATTCCGGCGGAGAAAAGAGTCGCCCAGGCGGCGCTCGAACAGCGTGTATTGAGCGTCGCGGACGGCGCGGTGGCGCTGGTCGCCGAGGTGCGGACCACGTACGCGGATGCCCAGTATCAAAAGCTCGCGGCCCAGCTCCAGGAGGAGAATCTGCGCATTCTGACTGACGCCACGGAGATCGCGGAAGCGCGGCTCGGAGCCGGCGGGCTGCAGCTCGACCTGAATCTGGTCCGCAGCCGATACGTCGAAGCTGACATCGAATTGTTGCAGCTCCGCAGTGATTATCGCGTGACCCAGCGCACGCTGCTGAGGTTGATGGGTGTCGCGCACGCCTCCGACGATTGGGTTCCGTCCACGATGAATCTGGAACAGACTTTCGCGCGTCTCTCCAGCGATGAAAGCACACTGGTCGAGGCAGCGCTGCTCCAACGTCTCGATGCCCAGGCGGCATGGTGGGAGCTGGAAGTGGCCGTCGCCGATATCGAGAACCAGCGGCTTCGGCTGCTGCCCAGCCTCGAGCTGGGAATCGCCGGCGAGCGCTTTGAACGCCGCGCGCTGCCGGACCGCGACCTGCTGGCCGACACTGCCCGCGCCTCGATCGCCGCCGGCCAATTGACGGCGCCGATGATCGAGTCAGCGGGGCAGCGGCGAAAAGAGCGCAGTCAGGAAATCGAGTTCATGCTCGGGCCTTCGCTCGACATTCCGCTGCCCATTTTCGACCAGAATCAAGCGCAGATCGCTCGCGCGCGGCTCCGCTCCCAGGAACTGAGAGAACGCTACGAGGAGACGCGGCAGCGGATCGTCGAGGGGGTGCGCAGCGCCGTTGCGACGCGTCGTCTCGCAGAAGAGCGCGTCGCGCGATATCGCGATGCGCTGCTGCCGCTTCAGCGTTCGAACCTGGAGTTGGCCGAAGCGGCCTACCAGACGGGACGGGAGTCGATTCTCGCCGTCCTGCTCGCGCAGGAGTCGCTCATTCGCGCTCGGCTGGCCTATGCCTCGGCGCTGCGCGATCTGGCGGTGAGCGCTGCGAACCTGGAACGGCAGATCTCCGGTCCGGTACCCGAGTTCCTGCTGGAGCCGCAACCGAGCGGCGCTCCCGCGTCCGGTCCTTACACGGGCATCGAGAAGCATGACGCCGCCGGGAATCCCCCGCGCGACGTCAGGCCGCAACAGGAGCCGCAATGATCGCAAAACCATCACGAACTCGAATTCTTGCGGCGGCGGCGCTCACGTTCGCCGTGATGGCGCTCGGTGGCTGCCCGCCGGAGAACGGCGACCTTTCGGCGACTTCGAGCGAATGGGCCGACCTGACTGACTTCATTGCCGAATTCCTGCGCTCGGCACTGGCCGCGTGGGGGCTGTAACCGGCGTCCGCGGTATGGCCGAGGAGAGATGGATGACGAACATCCCTGCATCGTCTGCGGCGCCGCATACGGGTTCGCCCCCCAAGCGCAACCACAAGTGGATGGCGATCGTGCGAGGTCTTGTGTTTCTCGCATTGCTCGCGGTCGCATTCTTCGTCGGACGCGGCTTCACGCCCCGCCAAACGACACCGAGCAGTTCGGCCGCGACCAGCAGCAGTGGGCCAGCCCAGGAGAGCACACCGACGTACTGGACCTGTTCGATGCACCCGCAGGTCAGACTCGATGGGCCCGGCAACTGCCCGATCTGCGAGATGCCCCTCATTCCAGCCGGCTCTACCGCGGGCGGCGGCGACGGTGTTCCAATACTCACACTTTCCGCGCACGCGGTCGCGATGGCGAGCGTTGAGACGGTTGCGGTGACCCGTCGCGAATTGGTCAACGAGATTCGGGCGGTTGGCAAGGTTCAATTCAACGAGTCGTCGCTCGCGACGATTACGGCGCGAGTGGACGGCTATGCTGAGCGGCTGTTCGTCAACTTCACGGGCGTGGACATCAAGGCCGGAGATCACCTGGCCGAGGTCTATAGCCCGGAACTACTCGTCGCGCAGCAGGAACTGTTGATCGCGCTGCGCGGGGGCGGCGCCGGCCTGTCGGTCGAACCCTCCCGGATCAAGCTGCGGCGCTGGGGCCTGACCGAGCAGCAGATCGACGAACTGGTCAACTCCAAAAAGATCACCGATCGAATCACGCTCTACTCGCCGATCGACGGCACGGTCATTGAGAAGATGGTGGTGGAAAACAGCTCGTTCAAAGCCGGCGACGCGCTGTATCGGATCGCCAACCTCGACACCGTCTGGGCCTACGTGGACATCTACGAGTTCGACCTGGCATGGGTGCGCTACGGTCAGCTCGTGGAATTGACCGCAGAGGCGTACCCCGGGCGAGTCTTTCACGGAATGGTCACATTCGTGCAACCGATCGTCAACGAGGCGACGCGCACGGTGCGCGTCCCTGTTCACATCGAGAATAAGGACCACGCGCTCAAGCCCGGCATGTACGTGAGCACCATTGTCAAAGCTGCGCTCGGCGCTGACGGGCGGGCCGCCGCCACGGGCGTCGAGGGCAAATTCTCGTGCCCGATGCACCCGCAGGTGTTAGTTGACGACGCCGGCGCATGCCCGATCTGTGGCATGCCGCTGGAACAGATTCCGAAGTCTGGCGCTGCTGCCGCGGTCGAGGCCGCGCCGGCTGCGCTGGCGGCCCGATATTTCTGTCCCATGAAGTGCGAAGGCGAAAAGACCTATGGACAGCCGGGCAAGTGCCCCGTCTGCAACATGAAGCTGAAGGAAGTTCCCGTGGCTGAAGACCAGCCCGGGACTCTGCTCGCGATCCCGGTCATGGCTGTCCTCGACAGCGGCACGCGGCGGATCGTCTACGTTGATAAGGGTGGCGGCACGTTTGAACCGCGCGAAGTGACTGTCGGGCCACGCAGCGGTGAGTTTCTCTCCATTCTCGCGGGGCTGGAGGAGGGCGAACGTGTCGTCGCCCGCGGTGGATTCCTGATTGACAGCCAGTTCCAGGTAACGGGGCATTCCAGCTTGTTTTATCCCGGAGGACTACACGCCTCGATGGGCCATCAACACGGGGCAGACGGGGCGACATCGCCGGCGCCTGCTTCGTCGCCAGCCTCACAGCCCACCAAGCCGGCCGCAGCGCCCGGCGAGCACAAGCACTAAGCGGAGGAGGCCCCGTGGTAAGCGTCGTCATTCGCTGGTGCATGAAGAACTCCTTCCTGATGGTGCTGGCGATTGCGGGCATGTGTGCCGCGGGCTATTGGGCCATCACGCGCACCCCAGTGGATGCAATCCCGGATATTGGCGAAAAGCAGGTCATCGTCTACGCGGACTGGCCCGGGCGGAGCCCGCAGGACGTTGACGATCAGGTCACGTACCCGCTCACGACAAGTCTGACCGGCACGCCGGGCGTGAAGGCCATCCGCTCGATGTCCGGCTTCGGCTTCTCGATGGTCTTTGTCATCTTCAAAGACGACGTGGACTATTACTGGGCTCGTTCGCGTGTGCTGGAGCGCATGAACGTCGCCCAGCAGCGATTGCCGATGGGAGTCGCGCCCATCCTCGGACCCGACGCCACGGCGCTCGGCCAGGTTTACTGGTACACCGTGGAGGCGGAAGGCTTTGATCTGGCCGAGCTGCGCTCGGTTCAGGACTGGTACATCCGCTATCAGCTTCAATCGGTCGAGGGGGTCAGCGAGGTCGCCAGCATCGGCGGTTTCGTGAAGCAGTATCAGATCGACCTTCACCCCGAAAAAATGCGCGCGCACCGCATCACGGTGATGGACGTCTTCGAAGCCGTCCGCAAAAGCAACATCGACGTGGGCGCGAAGGTCATCGAGAAGAACGGCATCGAGTTCTTTATTCGCGGCGTCGGATTCATCAAGACGGTCGAGGATCTGGAGAAGGTCGTTATCCGCGAGGAGGGCGGCACGCCGATCCACCTGCGCAGTGTTGCAAGCGTCCAGCTTGGACCGGACTTCCGCCGCGGAGCGCTGGACAAGGGCGGCGTGGAGGCCGTCGGCGGCGTGGTGCTCATGCGCTATGGCGAGAACCCGCGTGCGGTCGTCGAGCGCGTCAAGCAGAAGTTGGCCCAGCTCGCACCCGGCTTGCCGAGCAAGACGCTCGCCGACGGACGAGTTTCCAAGATCAGCGTCGTGCCCTTCTACGACCGCACGACCATCGTCGAGGAGACGATCGATACGCTCAAGGAAGCGCTGTTCGAAGAGGCCATCATCGCCAGCCTCGTCGTGCTCTTCTTCCTGCTGCACTTTCGCACCACCGTGAGCGTATTACCCACGCTGCCCCTCGCGCTCGCCGGGTCGTTCATCCTGATGTACCTCTTCGGCATCGACAGCAACATCATGTCGCTGGCCGGTCTGGCGATCGCCATCGGCGATGTGGCCGACATGGGCATCATCATGTCGGAGAACATTTACCGTCGCCTGGCCGGGGCGACGGAGGAGGAGAAGCGCGCCAAAGGCTACTTCGGGATCATCCATGAGGGCGCTACAGAGGTTGGAGGCGCGATTCTCACGGCGGTGACGAACACGCTGGTTTCGTTCATTCCCGTCTTCTTTCTCACGGACCAGGAGGGCAAGCTTTTTCAGCCCCTGGCGTTCACGAAGACCTTCGCCATCGGCTCCTCGGTCGTGCTCGCTGTCACGGTAGTTCCGTTTCTCTGCTACCTGCTCTTTCGTCCAATCAAGTGGCGGATGTCGGTGACCTTGGCGGTCGCTGCGGGTGTGGGCCTGCTCGCGATGCTCGCGACGCATCTGGCATTCATGTGGGGACTGGGCGGCGGGCACGGCCGCGGTTGGCTCACTGCGGGGGCCGTGGGGGTTGGCGTCGCGCTGGCGGTGATCCGAATGACGCGCGAGAGATTCCTGCCGCTGGAGCAGAACCCGGTCTCGCGCATCATCGCGCGCGCCTACGTCCCAACGCTGAGCTGGATTCTGGATCACAAGAAGACATTTCTGGTCGTGCCAGTTGTCATCTTGTTCGCCGGCCTGAGCGTCTGGCTCGGCATTCATCGCACGTTCTATCCCGTGGAGTGGGCTGTAAACGCGTTCGCCAGTGAGAAAGCCTCGCCGGAGCTGAAGCGCTTGATGTATGCCGACCCGGATGCCCAGGTCGTGCGTCCGCTCATGGAGCTCGACCAGCTCCGCTGGCAGCGCGTGCGCGAGTCCGACGGCTCCGAGCGCCTGCGGCTGCTGTGGCGGCGGCTGGACCCCGCCGAACGCGATGCGGAGTCCACCGCCGGTCGCACGGTGCAGAAAGAGGGGCGCATTCTTCCAGGGCTGGGCCGCGAGTTCATGCCGCCGCTCGATGAGGGATCGCTTTTGTACATGCCCTCACTGTTGCCTCAAGGCTCCCTCTCGCAGGCAGTCGAGGTAAACAGCAAGCAGGACCTCGCCATTGCCAGCGTGCCGGAAGTTGAAAGCGTCGTCGGCAAAATCGGCCGGGCCGAGTCCGCCCTCGACCCTGCCCCCATCGGCATGATGGAGTCCATCGTCATTCTCAAGCCCGAAGCCGAGTGGCGGCGCATCCCCGTCGAGCGCACGTTTTCCGGATGGCCGGGCTTCATCAAAACACCGCTCGCGTGGATCTGGCCCGAAGAGCGGCCGATCACCAAGCAGGAAATCCTTGCCGAACTTCAGGAGCGCACCGCCATCCCTGGCGTTTTGCCCACGTGGCTCCAACCGATCCAGACGCGTCTGGTCATGCTTCAAACCGGCTTCCGGGCCATGATGGGCGTCAAGATTTACGGCAGCGACCTGCGCGAGATCGAACAGGTCGGCTTGCAGATTGAGCAGCTCCTCCGCGAAGTGCCCGGCGCCACGGACATCGTCGCCGACCGCATCGTCGGCAAACCGTACATCCAGATCGAGATCGACCGCGACCGCATCTCCCGCTACGGCGTCAACATCCGCGATGTCCAGGATGTCATCGAGATGTCGCTGGGCGGCCTGAATCTCATGGAATCGGTTGAGGGGCGGCAGCGCTACCCGATTCGCATCCGACTGGCCCGCGACTTCCGCGAAGACCTGGACACCATCCAGCGCATCAACGTGCCGTCGGCCGGCGGCGCACAAGTACCGCTGGCGCAACTCGCCGACATCAAGACGGTTCTGGGACCGCAGGAGATCAAGGGCGAGCGCGGCCTGCTGGTCGGCTACGTGACCATGAACACGCGCGAACGCGACGAGGTCTCGGTTGTGCAGGACGCCGAAGCGCTGCTCCAGCGGGCTCTCAAGGACGGCCGGCTCACGCTGCCGCCCGGCTATTACTGGGAGTGGTCCGGCCAGTTCGAAAACCAGGTCCGCGCGACCGAGCGCATGCAGATTCTCGTCCCGATCACGCTGGGCATCATGTTCGTGATGCTCTACCTGGGCTTCGCGCGCTGGTGGGTCGCGCCGGTGATCTTCTTCGGCGTGCTGGTCTCGGCCTCGGGCGGCTTCATCATGCTCGCGCTGTGGGGCGTGAACCTCTCCGTCGCGGTGTGGGTCGGCTTCCTGGTGCTCTTCGGCGTGGTGGACGATGATGGGGTCGTCATCTCGACCTACCTCGAAGGCGTCTTCAAGGACCGCGAATTCAAGTCGGTCGCCGAAATTCGCGCAGCGGTCATCGACGGTGGACTCAAGCGCATCCGTCCCTGCCTCATGACGATTGCGACGACAGTCTTCGGCCTGATGCCCATCTTCTGGGCGACCGGCCGCGGCTCGGACGTGATGCAGCCGATGGCGATCCCTTCGGTGGGCGGGATGACCGTGAGCCTGATCACGCTCTTCATCGTCCCGTGCATGTTCTGTGCGGTCGAGGAATGGAAGTGGAAGCGGCTAATGCGCCGTACAGGGGCACGTGCATGAATCGCGCCGTCGGCGACCGGACATTGGCGGCTCCGCCCAACGGAGCTTTATGGCATGCTCTTCCAACGGCAGAAGTGCTGGTCCGAGCAGGCACGCGCAATGCCCGCGAAGGGTTGACCCGTTCTGAGGCCGCGACGCGGCTGGCCATACATGGCCCAAACGAACTTGCTGCCGCCGTGGGACGGAGCATCGCAGCACTTCTCGCCGCCCAGTTCACCAGCCTTATCGTCTGGCTGCTGCTCGCGGCGGCCGTGGTCTCTGGCTTTCTGGGCGAGTGGATCGACGCCGCGGTCATCGGCGCCATCGTCGTTCTCAACGCCATGATTGGCGCGTACCAGGAGTACAGCGCGGAACAGGCGATCGCCGCGCTGCGGAAAATGACCGCACCACTGGCCAAGGTCGCGCGCGATGGCGGCGTCTGCGTCATTCCCGCATCGGAGGTCGTGCCCGGCGACGTGCTGGTGCTGGAGGCGGGCGACCTGGTCGCGGCGGATGCGCGCGTCGTTGAAGCGGCCCTGCTTTCCTGCGTGGAGAAGTCACTGACCGGCGAGAGTGAGCCTTCGGAAAAGATCGCCGACGCAGTGTTGCCCGAGCAGACTCCGTTGGCCGACCGGTCGAACATGGTCTACACGGGCACAGTTGTTGCGACGGGCACGGCTCGGGCCGTGGTCGTCGCCACGGGTATGCGGACCGAGATGGGGCAAATCGCAGCGCTGGTCGCTTCCGCCGCGAGCGGGGAGCAGACGCCGCTGCAAGCGAGGCTGGCGCGCGTCGGCCGGATACTCGTGTTCGTGTCGCTGGGAATCGTCGCGGTCCTGTTCGCCGTCGGCCTGGCGCGCGGCGAGCCGTTGCTGGGCTTGTTCCTCACGGCCGTCAGTCTCGCTGTCGCCGCGGTGCCCGAGGGACTCCCAGCGATCGTGACGGTTGCCCTCGCTCTGGGAGTGCTCCGCATGGCACGGCGGCGGGCACTGATCCGCCGTCTGCCGGCCGTCGAAACCCTCGGCTCAACGAGCGTTATATGCACCGACAAGACGGGCACCCTCACGGTCGGAGAGATGACCGTGCGGGTATTCGTAACTCCCTGTGAAAGCAAGCTTCAGAGCTTCGACGTCGGCGGCGATGGGTACCACCCCGCCGGCGACGTGTCGATCCAGGGGCGAGAGCCGGTTGATGGAGAGCGGACCTCGCTCCTGCGCCTGGCCCGCAACCTCGTCGGTGTTACCAACGCCAGCATCTCAAACAAAGACGGGCAATTCGAGGCTGTCGGCGATCCCACCGAGGCGGCAATGCTCGTCGCGGGCATCAAAGCCGGTCTAACGCGCGAGGACTTCGTTGCTCAGTGTCCGAGAATCGCGGAAATTCCGTTCGATTCTGACCGCAAACGATCGGCCGCAATATTCCAGCGCAGCGGCTTCGCAGAAGTGCTCGTCAACGGATCGCCCGAGGCGCTGTTATCCCTGTGTACGCATGTCGCCACGGCCCCTGCCGGCGAGCGAGTCATGACCGACGCAGACCGCGAGGCGATCCTTAGCAGCAACGGCTTGCTGGCGTCGAGGGCGCTCCGCGTTCTGGCTTGCGCGGCGCGGAGGCTCAGCGATTCAGAGACCCGCGAAGCTGTTGTGCGGCCTACGCCGGAATCGGTGGAGCGCGGTCTCACCTTCATCGGGCTCGTGGGCATGTTCGATCCGCCACGCGCCGAAGCGCGCGAAGCCATGTCGCGCTGTAGAAGCGCAGGTGTGCGCGTTGTGATGATCACCGGCGACCACCCCAAAACCGCAATGGCGATTGCGCGCGACCTGAGCATCGCCGGCGATGGGGACACGACTGTATCCGGGGCCGAAATCGAAGCGATGGATGATGCCGGGCTCGCTCGACGTGTCGAGAGCGTGGCCGTCTACGCCCGCGTCGCGGCCGCGGACAAGCTTCGCATCGTGCGTGCCTGGCAAGCCAGGGGCGCCGTAGTCGCGATGACCGGCGACGGCGTGAACGACGCGCCGGCCCTCAAAGGGGCGGATGTCGGCGTGGCGATGGGTCGCGGTGGCACCGAAGTCGCCAAGCAGGCGTCGGACATGGTTGTTACGGATGACAATTTCGCATCGATCGTCGCCGCCGTTGAAGAGGGTCGCGGCGTTTACGACAACATTCGCAAGACCATGCAGTACCTGCTCGGCGGCAACGCCGCCGAGCTTCTGTTCATGGCTGCTTGCCTGGCATCCGGGCTTCCAATGCCGCTGTTGCCCGTGCAAATCTTGTGGATCAATCTCGTCACGGACGGCCTGCCGGCGCTGTTCCTCGCCGCCGAACCCGTCGAGGGGGAGGTGATGCGGCGCCGGCCGCGCTCGCGCACAACCACGATCATGGACAGGGCTTTCCTGACCACGATGGGCCTGACAGCACTGCTCACCGGCGGTGTGGCGATGGGCGTCTACGTCTACAGTCTGCGCGTCTCGGACGAGATCACCGCACGCACGCACGCTTTCGCCATTCTGGTTTTTGCAGAATTGCTGCGTTCGTTCAGTTGCCGGAGCGAAACCATCCCGATCTGGCGATTGAACTGGCGGACGAACATCCTGCTCGCGCTTGTCGTAGCAGTATCGTTCGCCCTGCAGATATGGTCTCACCATAGCCCGACGCTGGCGTCGGTCATGAGAACTACCACGCTCGACTGGGAGGCGTGCCTGGCTGGCATCGCGGTCGCGTGTCTTCCAGTGGCAGTGCTGGAGGTGGCCAAGGTTGTCCGCGCTAGGCGCGCCCATGTCGGCGTCGCGAAGTTCGAGGAGCGCTGATGGGCCACGCCGTTCGCTCGCATGCAGGCAACGCGTAGGACGCAAGTGACACACTGTCCCGGTCGATCGACGCGGCGAAGTGCTCGACACGCTGGTAATCAAGAAGGCGCAACGCCGCACCGGCACCGGCGGGCGCGGTAAGCTCGTCGGCGGCACGTCGATGGGCATGGTGCAGCGCCTGGCGGACTCGCGCGGCTGGAACCGCGGCGCCGACGTGTTGCGACGATTGGCGGGAAGTCCGAGCGTCGACACTCAGGCAGGTCTTGCTCGCGAGCTGCGCTTGGTCGAGCGCTCTGGCGCGCGTTGCCGAGCACAACGCACACGCACCGCATGATTCCGGCCCAGCCTGGTAACGTCATGGAACCGCACGCATCTCATTTGAGTAACCTCGGCATTCGCGTGTGTTGCGTTTCCGATGTTTGGGCTATCGAGACCATCGTCAACGCTGACCTCGGCGACGGCGTGTTTCCCTGGGTTGAATGTCGCTACCGCGCGGCGTATCGTGAGTTTGAATGGCCGTCGCCATCCTTCTGATCTTCGCACTCTACGCCGCGATCGGTGCGCTTTTCGGCGTCTTGTTTGTGTGGCGCGGCGTGAGTCGAATCGACGCCGCCGCGAATGCCGCTCCGTGGCCGTTTCGGCTGCTGATCCTGCCGGGAGTGATCGCGCTCTGGCCGATGTTGGCGCTTCGCTGGCATCGCGCGATACGAACGAGGGGCCGGGCATGACGCGGTCGCAACGGCGCTGGCACACCTGGCTCTGGCTCGCCCTGGGGCCGCTGATTGTTATCGGATTACTGACGGCGCTGTCCGCTCGGCCGCCGATCGCAACTCAGTCACAGGTTTCCTCAATCGCTCCTCCGGCGAACGGCGTCGAACCTGCCGTGAAACCGCCAATCGTGGAGCGAAGGCCGTGAGCGCCGGATACGTCACCGTCCAGTGGAACCGCCACAAGCGCATCTACGACGCGTGCGTTGTTGGCGGGATCGCTGTCTACCTGGGCGTTTTCTTCGCCGTGGGCAAGACGCTGTACGCCGCGCCGAACGCCATCAGCGACGAGATTCTGGCGATGCGGGCGCTCGGCACGTGCGCATTCCTGCTTCTGAACATCATCCTCTGCATCGGCCCAGCGGCGCGGCTGGACCGGCGCTGCCTGCCGCTCTTGTACAACCGGCGGCATCTCGGCGTGGCGACGTTTCTCGTGGCGCTCGCGCACGCCGTGATCGCGATCGGTTTCTATCACGGGTTTGGCAATGTCAGTCCGTTCATTTCGTTGCTGACGAGCAACACGAACTACGGCTCGCTTAGCGCCTTTCCATTCCAGATTCTCGGCGTGCTCGCCCTGCTGATCCTCTTCCTGATGGCGGCGACCAGCCATGATTTCTGGCTCAAGAACCTGGGCGCTCCAGCGTGGAAGCGCCTGCACATGCTCGTGTACGTCGCGTACGGGCTGCTCGTCATGCACGTGGCACTCGGATTCCTCCAGACGCAACGGAGTCCGTGGCTGGCGGCGCTCGTCGGCGCCGGAGTCGTCACGGTCTCGAGCCTGCACCTGATCGCCGGTTTACGTGAATACCGAAAGGACGGACGCAGAACGCACTGCTCACAGAGCAGTGGCACACATGCTGGCGAGACTTGGGTGGATGTCGGCTCGGTGGACGACATCGCCGAACAGCGCGGCAGCACCGTCACAATCGGCGAAAGCGAGCGAATCGCACTATTCCGCACCAACGGCTGCATCTCGGCGACGACCAACGTCTGCGCGCACCAGGGAGGGCCGCTGGGCGAAGGCAAGATCATCGACGGATGCATCACATGTCCGTGGCACGGCTGGCAGTACCGGCCGGCAGACGGTCAATCGCCGCCGCCCTTTACGGAGCGGATCGCGACCTATCGAGTGCGTGTCGTCGGCCGGCGAGTCGAGATTGATCCAGCGCCGTTGCCGCCGGGCACGGCCGTGGAGCCAGCTCGGATCGCGGAGGATTTGAAGTGACGCAGCCGAACCCGGGCAACCTGAACCACACCGGCGAGACGCCGATGCTCCCCCATCGGACGCCGATTCCGCCCGAAGATTTTTACGTTGGATATTTCGAGGTACCGCCAGCTCTCGCCAGATTCCTGCGGTGGCTGCTGCCCGGCCTGATCGTGGTCGCAGGGGCGGTCGCGTGGTTTGTGTCGCGCGCGCAGAACGACCCTGGAGACGGCGTATGGCACGACGACGCGCAGGCGCTGGTCGGCCGCATCGCCGCGAAACCGTACCCGCTCATTCGCGTGCCGTCGTCGCAACCTGGCACGCCGGTAGAGACGATTCTGCTCGTGTCCGAGGGAAAGCACGGCGGCGGCGAGCGTGTCGCAGCGCTGGACGGCCGCATCGCCCGCGTACGCGGGACAATCCTGGAGCGTGATGGCCGGCGGTTGCTGGAGCTGGCCGAGAATGACGCAGTCGCGCCGGACCAGTCCCTTTCGCAACCGGAGGAAGCGCGACTCGCGTCACCGACTGCCGTGTCGATGGGTCAAGTCACGCTGCGGGGCGAGATCATCGATCCGAAGTGTTACTCGGGCGCCATGAAGCCCGGCGAGGGCAAGACGCACAAGGAATGCGCGACGCTCTGTATCGCGGGAGGCATTCCGCCCATGTTCGTCACGCTCGACGACGCCGGGCGCCACAGCTACTACCTGCTGACGAATCCCGCCGGTGAGGCGCTGGAGGGCAGTGTGCTGCGCGAGGGTATCCTGCCGTTCGTGGCCGACGCGGTTGAGATCAGCGGCGTGCTTGAACGGTGTGACGATCTTCAGGTGCTGCGAATCGATCCGGCCAGCATCCGGCGGCTGTAGCCGCGGTCATAACGACTGGGCTGTAACTCCCTTCCCACGGCCGCATCAAACCGGCGGACTTTCGCGAACTCGGCGTCCCAGAACGGGAGCCGTACCGGACCCTCGCAAAGAAAGGCTGGCTCGTGACCCATACTCTCTCCACGTTGTCGACGGCATTGTTTTCCATCCTGATTGGCCTTGCGGGTACCGCGCTCGGTGGACCGGCGGACTTTTCAGTGACGTCGGGCGGCAAGACGTTTCGCTTGTCCGAAGCGCGCGGGAAAATCGTTGCGCTGCATTTTCTGCCGAAGTCGGAATGCCCCGACTGCCAGCAGTACGTCGCGGAGACTGCACGGCGGGCGCCCGAAGTGGCCGGCGTCGTTCACGTGTTCCTAAAGCCCGACTCGGAAGAAGAAATCAAGGCGTGGTCGGACAAGCTCCAGCAAACCGGCGTGGCGGCGACGATCTATCGCGACCCGGATGCGAAGCTCGCACAAGAGTTCATCCGCGACGGCTACGCGTTTCACGGACAGAGCGTTCATTATCCGGCGCTGGTCTTGCTCGGTCCGGACGCTCAGGAGGTCTTCCGCTACGTCGGCAAGGACAACACCGACCGTCTTCCGTTTGATCGCTTCGCTGCAAAGGTCGCCGATGTTTCAAGGAACACCGCGATTGGGCAGTACAACCTGACCGACGGCAGGTTGGCTCTGAAGGGCTATGACCCGGTGGCGTACGTTGAGTCGCGGAAGGCTCAAACCGGGAAGAGCGAGTTTAGCAGCCAGTATCGGGGCGTTGTGTATCGATTTGCGAGCGTCGAGACCCGGCAGCGGTTTGCCGAGAACCCGGAAAAGTACGTCCCGGCGTATGGCGGATGGTGCGCCACGGCGATGGCCGACGGTCGCAAGGTCGAGATCGATCCGGCCAACTTCAAGGTGACCAACGGCCGTCTGTTCCTGTTCTACAAGGGCTGGCTTGGGAATGCGCTGAATGACTGGAACAAGGACGAGAAGACCTTGACCGTCCGGGCGGACGAGCAGTGGCGCAAGATTGCTCCAACGGATGCAACTGGGAGGAAATAAGCGATGAATGCGAGCCAGACCGTGATGACGCTGAACGCAGAAGGCAGACTGAACGAGGAAAGCGCAACGAATACGCCGGGGCGGCGCTTCACGATCCTCAGTTGGGCCTTGCAGCTCGCGTGCGCGGCGATTCTGTTTCAGACGCTCTTCTTCAAGTTCACGGCCGCCGAGGAATCCGTGTACATCTTCAAAGCGCTCGGAATGGAGCCGTGGGGCCGGATCGGCTCGGGCCTGGCTGAGCTTTTCGCATGCGTGCTCTTGCTGATTCCGAGAACCGTGCCGGTTGGCGCCCTGCTCGCGCTGGGGGTGATCGGCGGCGCGATCGTCAGCCATCTGACGAGGCTCGGAATCGTCGTCAAGAATGATGGCGGCTTGCTGTTCGCTCTGGCACTCATTGTGTTCGCAGGCTGCCTGACAGTCCTGATTATTCGACGGCGCCAGTTCCTGGCTTTCGTTCGTATTGTCGTGCAGTCGCGAGGCGCTCACGTCTCGTCGTGACCCACCGGGCGAGACGTCTGCACCGGCACTGCCAGACTCCAGCATCCCATCGGGCAGTACCGGTGGTAACATGCTCGGCGAACTGAAACGACGATCGTCGGTAGCCGGCGCGGCTGCTGACGGACGATGCGGTCTCAACGGAGTTTGCATGCGAGAACATCAAACACCGACGATCGACGATTCCCACGTTCACTCGGGCACGAGCGCTCGGCAACCGACCAATCCGTTCGTGCAGTTGGCCGTCTCGCTTCGCCAACTTGCCGAGCTGCTCTCCGTCACTTCCGACGAACAGTACACGCAGAAACCGGTCGGCGTCATTCCGAGCAGCCTGGGCGGTCATGTTCGGCATTGCCTGGATCACTTCGAGGCGCTTTGCTCTGGCGCTGCGACCGGAGTGATGGACTACGACGATCGCGCGCGCGGGACAATGGTCGAAACGGACCGATCCGCCGCGCAGCAGTCGATCCGACGGCTGCAAGACCGGTTAGCCCTGCTGGACGCGTCGATGTTGACGAGAACGGTGCGAGTGACGTCGATGCTGGCCGGTGACGGTACTTCAATCGAGGCGGTGTCGTCGCTGGGGCGCGAGCTCGCATTTGTCCTCTGCCACACCGTCCACCACAACGCGCTGGTCGCGGCGATGTGCAAGACGCTCGGCATCCCAATCCCGCAGCGGTTTGGATACGCGCCTTCCACCATTGCGCACCTCGATGGGACTGCATGTGTACTGTCACCATCATCCCGGTGAGCGGAACCGTTCGGCTGGCATGCAACCGCGACGAGCTGCGCTCGCGGCCGGCGGCTCGCTCGCCGGTCGTTCGCGAATTCGGCCCGCGCCAGGCCATCATGCCCATCGATCCAGTCTCGGATGGCACCTGGATCGCCGTGAACGATTCGGGAGTCGCTGCCACGTTGTTAAACGTCAATCTGCATCCGAACGCCGCCGATAGGGACGGGCCGCGGAAATTGAGCCGCGGCGTGCTCATCCCGCGTTTGATGGCGTGTGCGACCTTGTTTGACGCGGAGGAGGTCAGCGCCACCACCGACGCGCGGCAGCATTCCCCCTTTCGGCTGGTGCTCGTCGACGACAAGGACATTTCCCAGTTCTGGAGCGACGGGTACTCGTTGCGATACGAACGCGAAGCGCTTGGGGATCAGCCACACCTGTTCACGTCGTCGGGACTGGGCGACGCCCTTGTCGAACGGCCGCGACGCGCGCTGTTTGAGCAGATGTTCACGCCGGGGGGTGACTGGACATTGCGGCAAGACGCGTTTCATCGTCACTCGTGGCCCGATCGGAGGCACCTAAGCGTATGCATGGAGCGCGAAGATGCACGAACGGTCAGCCATACGGTGATCGAGATTCGACCCGAGCGTATCGCGGTCACGTACGTTCCTGACGCGCCCGACCGGGCGCAATCGCTTGCTCCGATCGCGCTTCCCAGGTCGCGACGGGTGACTCGCTGCGGCGAGCTGGGGACGAGCGAATGAACCTGGACGTAATCGATCACTGGTTGCGCGCGGCTGCCATCAGCGCCGCGACGTTTGTTTCCGAGGACGCAACGTGCATCGCCACGGGCCTTCTGATCCACTCAGATCAACTCAATTGGGCTCTGGGTCTCGGCGCTTGTGTGCTTGGCATCTTTCTCGGCGATCTGGGGTTGTGGCTGGCCGGCCGTGTGTTTGGACGGCGCATGCTCGGATGGCGCTGGGTGAGCACGCGTCTCCCGGCGAGTCGAGCCGAACATTGGGGCCGGTGGTTCGACCGCCGGGGTTGGACGGCCGTGCTGGCCGCCCGTTTCCTCCCGGGTACGCGACTGCCGGTGTACGTCGCGGCGGGAATCCTCGGGCAGCGCGCCGGCCGATTCGCGCTCTGGGCGCTGCTGGCCGCGCTCTTGTGGACGCCGGTGCTGGTCCTGGTTGTCGCGGCACTCGGTGAAGTTGTGGTTGCACCGATTCAGCGGCTGCTCGGCGCTGGATGGATCGCCTTCGCTGCGGCGCTGGTTGTGTGCTGGCTGCTGGTCCGCGTGGCGTCGCTCTCCGCCACGGCCATCGGTCGCGCGCGGCTCTGGGCAGGCATTTCCCGGTTTTGGCGCTGGGAATTCTGGCCGGCGTGGTTGTTCTACATCCCGCTGATCCCGTGGCTGGCCTATCTTGCGGTGCGCCATCGGGGGCTCACGACCCCGACGGCCGCGAACCCCGGGATCGTGCCGCATGGCGGTGTCGTGGGCGAGTCGAAGTTCGAGATTTTGTCGAAACTGCCGCCGGAGTGGATCGTTCCGAGTGCGTTGATCGCGCCGGCGCCAGACGCCGAGCGCGTCGCGATACTTCAACGCACGATCGCCGAGCGCGGCTGGCAGTTCCCGCTCATTTTGAAGCCTGACGCCGGTCAGCGCGGCGCGGGGCTGCGACTGGTGCGCGATTCAGAAGCCGTAGCGCGCTACTTCGCCGAGCATCCGCAGGCGGTCCTGGCGCAGGCGTATCACCCCGGCCCATTCGAGGCCGGCATCTTCTACTACCGACTGCCGAGCGAGCCGACCGGCCGGATTCTCTCGATCACCGACAAGCAATTTCCGGTCTTGATCGGAGATGGGGTAGCGACGGTTGAGTCGCTGATCTGGCGACACCCGCGTTTTCGCATGCAGGCCGGCACGTTTCTGGCGCGCATGAACGGCCAGGCAGCATCGATTCTGCCGGCCGGCGAGCGATTGCCGCTGACGATCGCCGGCAATCACTGCCAGGGCACGCTGTTCCGCGACGGGTCGCACATGATTACGCCGGCGCTGGAAGAGGCGGTCGACGCCATCGCCCGCCGGTTTGATGGGTTCTTCTTTGGCCGCTTCGATGTCCGGTACGGTGACGTGAACGCGCTGCGGGCCGGACACGGATTCGCAATCGTCGAGCTGAACGGCGTTACTTCGGAATCCACCAATATCTATGATCCGGCCTGGCGGCTCGGCCGGGCGTACCGGGTGCTATTCCGGCAGTGGGCGCTGTTGTTCGAGATCGGGGCGCAAAACCGGAGCCTGGGCCGCCCCGTTTCGCGGCTGGGAGCGGTGCTGCGCGACGCTGCGGCGCATTATCGCGAGCGGGCCGCAAATCTCCTCTCGGACTGATTGAACGACTGAATTAGGCGGCGTGCCGACTGACGTTCGCCGGCGACGCCGTGTTCCAGGTCCGGTTCGAGCACCCCGACACTCGCTGGTGCGTGAATCCTTTCTCGCACCACGTCAGCACGATCCCGAGGAGGCGGCCCGCGTGCGCGTCGCACTACTGCGGGAGCTGGCGGCGAACCGCGAGTCGCCGGTGGCCACGCACCTGTCGTTCCCGTCCGTCTGCCACGTGGCGGTCGACGGCGACGCGTTTCGCTGGGTGCCGGGGCCGTGGGAGTATTGAGCGCTGGTTGGGTTAAGGCGCTACTTACCGGGTTGGACGACCGGTCCGGCCTGCGCACTCTCTCGAAGGGCCTTGACGCGCTTGTCCCCTTCGCCCAGCGTTTCGCGCACTTACTTGCCGGTGTCGGCTCCGAAATGCTCGAACGTTGCAACGAGTAAGTAGTCGATCACCGACCGCAAGTCGGAACTGCTGCCGGCGCTTGTTGTAGTCGCGCGCCAAACAACAGCATCGTCCTTCTTCTCGGCCGTGGACGCGACGAATCGCGGGTGATCGTACAGCGTCGCGCCGAGATAGCGCGTGAAAAACCTGTATGAGTACGAGCGTTGCTCGGTCCGCCCCGGAAGTTGCGTCGTGGCGGTCGCCCATTGTCCCGTGCTTGTATACACGTTTGTGTACGCGGTGCCGCCGGGAACGTATGCGTTATATGTTCCGCTCACGGTATTGCCCGAATCAATGGCGAAGTACGCGAAGAGAACATGGTTCGCCGTCCCGACCGGCTTGATTGCGTAGCCTCGTTGTTCAAGGAGGACTTCGATCTTCCGAGCGACCTCGCGCTCCAGTAGAGGTTCCTCCGGCGTCGTCTTGGCGATAACGGCGATAGTGCTCGTCTCTCCCGACTGCGGGAAAGGCAACTCACGCGACAGGTAGGCTGTAACCCGAGACTCGAAGCGCGTGCAACCGGTCAGCGCGACGCATAGCACACAAAGAATGGATGGCATCAAGCGCATACACGACCCCGGTTGTCGGTTCGCGACCGCCCCGAGCGAACAGTCTATGTCCTCAGAAATCGAACGGGTCTCGTTCGGCACCGGGGTCAACTCCCTTGGCTTGGAGTTTCGCCCGAAGCGATGCGACTTCCTCAATCAGGCCATGCACGACGTGAGCGGTGAACATTCCCCAATCGGCCCATCCGTCCTCGTCGAGCTTCTGGCCGTTGTATACGCGTTTCATTTGATCTCGCGTACGTTCCTCATCGCGTGTCGTCTGTTTCGGCATCCGAACGCTCATCTTTCCTTGCGGATTAGCCCGCTGCGCTTACGCACGCTCGCGAGCGCGCGCCAGACTTCGTTTCGCGTCAGCGTCCGGCCGCTCCGCGCAACGAATTCGGTGTACAGCCGTTCAAACTCGTCGGTGTACGGAAGTTGATCGACGGTCAACCGGGCCTGTTGGTACAACTCCGCGAGTATCTGCTTGTGGGCGTTGCTGATATCGAGTTTCGCCATGATACGGCCCCGCCCTCACGCCCCAATCGTCGCCGTGGCCGTCTCGCTCCACGGTCCGGTCTCGCCGCGCGAGTTGACCCAGCGCAGCATGTAGTGCGCGGGCTTGCCGCCCTGCGCGCCGGCGTAGTCGCGCGTGTAGGGGGCGCGCGTGTCCACGGCGAGGAACTCCAGCTCGCCCGGATCGACCGGCGGCGGGCCAGTTCGCGGGCGAGACGCCCACGCTACCGGAGTCTCGTTCGCGCCGATCATGCCGGCCGGCTTGGCCAGCCGCGTTACAGGAGTTGCCGAAACTGTTCCACTGACAAGCCCGCTCCGGCGAGAATACTCGCCAGCGTTCCAGTGTCGATCGATCGGTGCGCCGGCACTACGACTTGGGCGAACGGCTCGTCCCGGCGCATCACAATGTGGCTGCCTTTCTGCCGGCGGACCGAGAACCCGGCCCGCTTCAAAGCAGCGACGACTTTCCGATACGACAAACCGCGCGGTAATGCGCTCACCGCGCTGACACCTCGACATTAACGACCTCCGAGTCGGTCTGCGTCGGCACGGGCAGACCGTCCTCCAACAGCGCCTCGATGTAGGTTTCGATAGCCTCTTTCGCGTTGCGCAGTGTCGCGCGGCGGGTCTGGCCCTGCGAGACGCAGCCGGGGAGAGCCGGGACCGTTGCCACGTAGCCGCTCTCGTTTCCTTCACGAATCACGACGGTGTATTTCATATTGCCCTCATGTCGCCCGCGACCAGCCCGAGATTCACGAGGTTCGCATTGGCGTAGGTCACGAAGTTGGCCAGCCAGCCGTTGAAATCGGCGTCGCCGCGCGGGATGTAGTCGTTTGCCATGGGCGCTCCTGAGCTTCGACCGCGGCGGCCACCGCCGCCCTTGTGAGCCTTCTGTGCCGGTAGCGTAGACGGATCGGGCACGGTTTGGTGCTCCACGACCCGAGCGTGGGCCGCTCCGACGGATGCGGGGGATTATCCGATCAGGCCGGGGGCCTGTCCAGACCGAGCGGGGAAGGGCACGGCTGAGCCGGGAAGCGGGACACGCGGGCTGGGGGCTTCTGCGGGCGGGCGGGGGGGTTCCCCGGACAGGCCGGGGGCGTCCACGGCCGGGCTGGGGAGGGCGACGGACGGGCCGTGAAAGGCGAGAAACGCCGCCGCTCCATCCTTGCCCAGGTACCGATTCAGAATCGGCGGTTCAACCGTCGTCAGATCAACCAGCACGAGCCCATCCAGCACATCGCCGAAGTCCGGGTCGAGGTTGAATCCGAGCAGTTTGGCGTTGAGCTTGAGATATTGCCGCAGCAGAACCGGGACGTTGCGGCGGTTGGATTCGATCTCGCCCACGAGTTCTTCGACATCCGCCACGTCGTTCACCAGCGTCGCCAGGCGGCGCTCGTCCGCGTCGCGGAAGCGCTGCACCTTCGGCGGGTTCCTGGGCTGAACCAGCGCGGCCAGTTCCGTATCGAAGTTGTGTACCTTGAGAAACGCCATCAGGAGTTGCTTCGTCATGGACTGGAACTCATCGCTGATGCTGACCGCGCCGAACAGCCGGCGGTAACGCGGATGCAGGGCGACAAATCGGCCGATGCCTTTCCATAGCAGCAGGAGCGGCGCATAGTCGCGCTGATACTCGCGAATCACGAACGAGCGGCCCAGTTCAAGCGCGGGCGTCAACTGAGCAAGCAGCCGCGGTCGATAGCGGAAGAGCGTGCTCGTGTACAACCCGGCGGCGCCGAAGCGTGGCAGCAGGACATCGGTTTGCCCCATGCGGTACGCGCCGACGATGTGCCGCGCCTCGGCGTTCCAGACAAACAGGTGTAAATAATGCGGATCGAAACGGTCCAGATCGATTTCACGACCGGTCCCTTCGCCCGCCAGACGGAACGTCGATTCCCGTAAACGGCCGATCTCGCGCAGTACGTTCGGAAGTTGCTGTGCATTTCCGAATAGCACTCGCAACGACCCGCTTGCGGACAGACACTGCTCGGCCGGAAGTGCTTCGACTTCCGCGGAAACGACGGCTGGCGGCAACGCGTCGATGATCGGCTGTGGTGTCGGTGAGCGCCCGGCGGTTCGCGCGCCTGTACGAGGTGCGAGAAGGGATTCTCGCGCCAGCCGCGATGCGAGAAGGGATTCTCGCACCAGCGGAGTGCGTCGTCCCTTCAGGATGTACGTGCGGACGCGGAGATACTCGGTCAATCGCGCGGCCTCGTCGCGTCGCGACGGATTGTCCGCATCGCTCGCGGAAAGGAAGCGCGATGCACGGCTGAACGAAATGGGTGAACCGATTTCGACACGGACCGATTGGCCACGCATTCGCAGCAGCTCACGCGGCAGCAGGGCGGTCCGCAGGCGTGGATGGAGCAAGCCGGCAAGCTGAAACATGCGGCTGTTGCCGCCGCTGAAATAGACCGGCACTACGGTCGCGCTGGTCCGTCGGACGAGTCGCGCAACCGAGTCGTCCCACGGCGGATCGCTGACACAGGCGCGCCGCAGCGTGAAGTGCGACACTTCGCCCGCGGGAAAAACACCCAGCACGCCGCCCCCCTGGACCCAGCGAACCGCGGACTTCATCGTGCCGTGATTGTGGGCGGCCGCCGCCGGTCCGCCGAAGGGATCGACGAAAATGCACGTCGCGCGCATCTCCGGAATTTGGTGCAGCAAGTGGTTGGCCAATAGCTGCACGTCCGACCGAACGCGCTGGAGCAGCGCTGTGAGAATCAGGCCATCCAATCCGCCGAACGGGTGGTTTGCCACGACGACTAACGGGCCCGTTGTCGGAATCCGCCCCAGATCCTCCGCGCACACGTCGATCTCCACACCGAGCGATTGGAGGGCTCGTTCGCAGAACCACTGCGGGGCGCGCGAGGCTCGCGTGTGTTCGTAGACCTCATTGAGCGCCGGAAACGCCAGCGCCCGTTCGCACAAGACCCGGGCGGCAGCTCTGACGAATCGCGGAAACGACGAGAACACCGCGGGCGGGAGCCGGAACGGAGCGTCAGGGCTGGCTCTGGCAATCGTCATCGCAACCTCCTCGGTGCCACATCGTACTCGCGCATTCGCGAAGAGTCGTTCACGGTTTGTCAAGATCGAGCAAGCTCGCTTCAGCCGCCGCGACGACCTTCAATGCATGGCCGTCCGGATCGCGGACGATAAGTGCTTTGCGAATCGCGGGGCGCGATTCGCTGGAGCGGACCACGCCCGTGGACACGAACCGAGCTCTACTCGCACGCAACTCATTCGCCAGGGCGGAGACGTTGTTCGAGACGAGCGTCGTCTGCCAGTGCAGCAGGTCGTTTGTCTGCGCATCCGCCGGGTAAGGGCGTCCGTCGCGCGGGTTGAGATATTCCAATAACTCGATCGCCGGGCCCGCCGACGCCCGCAACGTCGTGATGCGCAGATGCGCGCCCGAAACGTTGTTCAGATCCTCCTGCTCCATTCCGAAGTTTTCGCTGCCGCCGACGACTTTGAACCCCAGCATGTCGCGGTAAAACCGCAGGCTCGCGTCCGTGTCGTCGACCACGATGGCGGTGTGGTCAATCCCGAGGAAAAGCGGCGCGGGCGAGACGCCCACACTCCCCTTGCGGTGCCACTTCGGATTGCCCTTGTCCGGCGGGAATTCGAGCACCTCCAGGAAGTGGCCGTCCGGATCGCGGAAGTAAAACGCCTTGATCCCGGCCGCGTTCTTGTTCCAGTCCGGCAGGCGCTGCGGATCTTTCGAAGCGTGGCGCACCATTTTCTCGTGCAGCCAGGCGTGCGCCTCTTCCATGTCGCTGACGATTATCGCGATATGCTGAAACCAGCGGTCGTTGCTCCGCGAATCCGGCGGGAAAGCGCGCCCTTTAGGCGATTCAAACTCCGTCAGTTCGATGTACTCATCACCGAGTCTTAGACGAGCGCCGCGCGCCTTGGACGATGGCAGACCATGAAGCTGCCCGAAGTCATCGCCGGACAGCTTCGTCTCCGCGACTCTCTCGAATGTGAGAACATCGCTGAAGAATGCGACGGCGCGGTCGAGATCGGAAACCGTTATCCCAACCTCGCTCACGGCCTCGACTGCCGGGCGTGTCGGCTCTGTCGTCGCGGCTGCGCCCTGGGCAAACAACGTCGTCGCGGAGCACGTCAGGAATATGGTGACCGCCGGGAATCCGCGTTGGCATGCCGGAACGACAGTTCGGGCCATCGGAAGTCCTTTCAGAGGCGCTCAGGCGCGGTCAGAGACGTGGCACGCGAACGAATGTAGCCATGCTCGACCGCTTCGCTGAGATGCAAAGCGGCCCAGATGGTTTCACGGGGGCCGGCCGTCCGCCGCTCCGATTCATTGGCGGAGCCGGTCGAACTCGCATCGAAAGATACAGCGGCGGTCGTTGCAGTGGTCGAGTTTTGCGCAATAGACGTGGTTGTGAACCGGCAACGTCGCGTACGCACCCGACGCCAGCAGCATCCCGACGACCGGAGCGGTCAGGTAGACCCAAAACGCTCTCCAATGCCGCGCCACGAGCGCCGAGCCGAACGATCGAGCGGGGTTCAGGCTCATGCCGGACAGCGGCGCTTCGAATGTGATGTAAAGCGCGACGAGCGTGCCGGCGAAGAGCCCGGTGTACGGCGTCAGCAGGGCGTCGTTGCTCACATAGAGCACCATGAACATCATGCCGAGCGCTATCGCCAGCTCAGCGATCCACGCGACCGCCACACCGAACTGACCCGGTGTCGTCACGACGTGATTAACAGACTCGTGGCGTACCCAATCACGAAGCACAATCCGCGAGACCGCCACGCCTGCGGCAGCGCCCGCAAACTGCGCGGCGATGTAGAATATGGCATCCCACGCCGCGACTTTTCCCCGCAGAAAGAACGTCAACGTCGTCGCGGGGTTCATATGGGCGCCGGATTGCTGACCCCACGGTGAATGAATGAGCGTAACTGCCGTCAGCCCCATCGCCAGGCCCATCAACGCGCGTCGGACGAATGCGCTGGAAACGGACCGACGAACACGACAGCGCGGATGTTCAAGCAGCGTGGCGAACATGCAAGCGGAGACCATAAAGCCCCCGAGCAAGCCGGCTTCCATCAGGTACTCGGGCCAATGCTGGAGCAACGCCTCAGACATGGCGAACAGCGACCTGCGGCGCGGCGACGAACTTCTCAGCCGCCGCACGCGGGATCGTTCGTCGACCAGTGGCCGGCTGATCCACGGTGCATTGGATGCATTCGTTGTGGAGTGGTCTCGGCGTCAGCAACCGGCTCACGAATTGCACGGGCGGCTGGCCAGGATCGCTCGAACCAGTTCGTCAGGAATGTTCGCGGGAACCGGCGTATCGTCCGGCGTCGTGGCTAGCCGGGCGAGTTTCACCGTGAGGTCGTACGACTTCAGGTACTCGCGGCACTCGGAACACACGGCGAGATGCACGTTGAACGCCGCGCGCTGCCACAACGGCAATTCGCCGTCGGCGTACTGCGTCAGGAACGCTGCTATCTCGCGGCAGGTCATGGGTGCCTCGGAGAGTTGGATGCATGAAGCTTGTGGCGGGTTACAGAAGTGCGTGAGGTTCGCTTCGCCGGCCGGTCGAGCCTGTGGGCTACCGCGAGCAACGCGGGCGTCGCATTCTCGCCGTCTTTCTCGCCAGAGCGGACACAGGCTCAACCGGCGTAGGAAACAAGTCTCCCAACCCTACTTGAGCGGGCTCTCGAACGACGCTTCGCCCAACAGCGCTTCCGCCCATGCGCACCAGATCTGGACCTTGGCGATGCCCTGGATGTACGACGGCAGCGTGATCGTCTTGTTGAATTTGTCGCCGCCGACCAGCCCGCCTTTGATCATCAGGCGATTCAGCAGGTAGACGTTGCCCTTGGAATCGACCACCTGCCAGTGCGGGGCCGGGGTGTCGGGCGTCTTGAAGTCGTCGGAGAGCGTCAGGACGTGCTTGCCGTCCTTCATTTCGTGCATGACGGCGCCGCCATTGACCTTGGCGCCCTTGAACACGCTGGTCATGTGCTTGTCGCCCATCGGTTTGGTGTCCTTGCTCTGCCCGAAAACGGTGGTCGCCGCCAGCGCGCCAAGGACGAGCATCGCGACGCCCGGGAGCGTGAGAGGAAGATTGCGGACTGAGCGCATCATCGAGTGACTCCTTGAAAGAGAGTTGTGGCACAGGTTTCAACCTGTGGATCGCCGCTTCGTTGCCGCGCACACGGCGGACCGTCGATCGGCGAAACGCACGCATGCGATGCAGTTCCGCGAGTACGGGTTACGCCATCAAGTTTTCGATGCTGTTGTCGGCACAATTCGCAGGATCGCCGCGAACGAGTAACCGCCCGGCGATTGACGCATCGAATCGGCAACGCACTCGCGTTCGCAAGCGACGATGAGGAGACAGCCATGCGCGACAACGCCGAACAACTTCGCCTGGATGAAGACCGCAACGGCGCGGCTCGTTGGCGCAAATGGGGACCGTATCTCAGCGAGCGCCAGTGGGGCACCGTCCGCGAGGATTACAGCGCGCACGGCACGGCGTGGGATTATCTGCCGCACGATCACGCCCGCAGCCGGGCCTACCGCTGGGGCGAGGACGGCATCGCCGGCATGAGCGACGACGGGCAGCGGCTCTGCCTGAGCCTGGCGCTGTGGAACGGCCGCGACCCGATCCTCAAGGAGCGACTGTTCGGGCTCACGAACAGCGAGGGTAACCACGGCGAAGACGTGAAGGAGCTTTATTACTACCTCGACGCAACGCCGACGCACTCGTATCTGAAGATGCTCTACAAGTACCCGCAGCGTGAATACCCTTACTCGCAGCTCGTCGAGGAAAACCGCCGCCGCGGCAAGGACCAGCCCGAGTTCGAATTGCTCGACACAGGCGTCTTCGACGACAACCGCTATTTCGACGTGTTTGTCGAGTACGCCAAAGGCGGCCCGGACGACATTCTCATGCTCGTAACGGTCCACAACCGCGGACCGGAAGACGCCGCCATCCATGTACTCCCACAGCTATGGTTCCGGAACACTTGGTCGTGGGACCGCAAGGCGCCGAGGCCCAGCCTGTCGCTGGAAGCTGGCGCGGTCACGGTTTCGCACGCAACGCTGGGCACCTACCGACTCTATTCCGAAGGCGACCCCAGGTGGCTCTTCTGCGACAACGAAACCAACTCCCGTCGGCTTTTCGGCTCGGACAGCGAGACGCAGTGCGCCAAGGACGCTTTTCACGACTTTGTCGTTTCGGGCAACACGAACGCGATCAATCCCACCCAGACTGGCACGAAAGCGGGCGCGTGCTATCGGGCGAACGTCGCCGCCGGCGGTTCGGCGCAGTTTCGACTTCGCCTGACGGCCGCCGCGTCGAGTACGCCGTTTCGAGACTTCGATGCGGTGATTGCGGAACGCCGAAAGGAGGCCGACGCTTTCTACGCACACTTACAAGCCGATATCGCCGACGCGGATGCCCGGCTGGTGCAGCGGCAAGCCCTGGCGGGGATGATCTGGAACAAGCAGTTCTATTACTTCGACGTGCCGGAATGGCTCAGGGGCGATTTGTCCCAGCCGCCGCCGCCGGTGGAGCGACACTTCGGGCGGAACCGCGAGTGGGCCCATCTGAATAACGCCGATATCATCTCGATGCCGGACAAATGGGAGTATCCATGGTACGCGGCTTGGGATTTGGCATTTCACATGATTCCATTCGCGATGATCGACCCCGAGTTCGCCAAGAACCAGCTCGTCTTGCTGACCCGCGAGTGGTACATGCACCCCAACGGCCAGCTCCCAGCATACGAATGGGCCTTCGGCGACGTGAATCCGCCGGTCCATGCGTGGGCGACGTGGCGCGTGTTCCAGATCGACCGCAAGCAGCGTCGCATGGCCGGAGAGCCTGGGTACGCGGGTGACCTGGCGTTTCTTGAGCGCGTCTTCCACAAGCTGATGCTGAATTTCACCTGGTGGGTCAACCGCAAAGACGCCCAGGACCGCAACATCTTCCAGGGCGGCTTTCTCGGCCTCGACAACATCGGCGTCTTCGACCGCAGCGCTCCCCTTCCGACCGGCGGCTTCATCAACCAGGCCGACGGCACGAGCTGGATGGCGATGTACTGTCTGAACCTGATGCGCATCGCACTGGAGCTGGCGCTGCACAACCGCGTCTACGAGGACATCGCGACCAAGTTCTTCGAACACTTCCTGCACATCGCCGAGGCCATGAACCGCATCGGCACGAAGGACATGTGTGCCGAAGGCGGCGTCGGGCTGTGGTGCGAGCACGATCAGTTCTATTACGACGTGCTGAACCTGCCCGACGGGCGCGTTGTGCCGCTGAAAGTGCGCTCAATGGTCGGCCTGATCCCGCTCTTTGCGGTTGAGACCATCGAACCCGAGTTGCTCGACCGATTGCCGGATTTCAAGCGCCGGCTGGAGTGGTTCCTGAGCTACCGGCCCGACCTGGCTGCACTGGTCTCGCACTGGGACGTGCCCGGAAAGGGCGAGCGCCGGCTGCTGTCGCTGCTGCGCGGACACCGCATGAAGGCGTTGCTACGGCGCATGCTGGACGAGAGCGAATTCCTTTCCGATTATGGCGTACGCGCGCTGTCGCGCGTGCATCGCGACCAGGCGTACGAGTTCCCGCTCAACGGGCACACGCTGACCGTGCGTTACCAATCGGGCGAGTCCGACAGCGGCGCGTTCGGCGGCAACTCAAACTGGCGCGGGCCGATCTGGTTCCCGGTGAACTACCTGCTCATCGAATCGCTCGAGAAGTTCCACCGATACTACGGCGATGAATTCAAGATCGAGTGTCCGACCGGGTCCGGGCAGTTCATGAGCATCGGGCAGGTCGCCGCCGAGCTGTCGCGGCGACTGTCGCGCATCTTTCTGCGCGGCGTCGATGGGCAACGGCCCGTCTCGGCCGCACCGTCGGGGACAGAGGCCGGACGCTATAGCGCGCTAAGGTCGGATCCGAATTTCCGCGACTACGTACTGTTTCACGAGTATTTTGACGGCGACACAGGCCGCGGCGTCGGAGCAGCGCATCAATGCGGCTGGACGGGACTCGTGGCCAAGCTATTGGCGCCGCGCTCTGGGGAAGTCGGCCAAGAGACTTCCGAGCCCGAAGCTCAGTCGCGTCCGCAGCCGGCACGGCAGACGCCGTCTCGCAAACGCGCAGCGGCGGTTCCCGCCGGAGGGGGCCAGTGAGCCAAGCCGATTCGGGCCACGGTCATTCTCGATCGCAGCGAGATCGAATGCTCGCGGGTGAATTGTACGAGGCGTGGGACCCGGACCTCGTCCGTCGCCGCGCGCGGGCCCGTGACCTGACGGCGCGCTACAACGCGACTCGCCAGGACGACCAGGACGTGCGGCGGGCGGTGCTATGCGAGTTGCTCGGTCGTTGCGGCGAGAACGTCTGGATCGAACCGCCGTTCTATTGCGACTACGGCGAGAACATCGAGCTGGACGACAGCGTCTACCTAAACTTCGGTTGCGTCATGCTCGACTGTGCCCGCATCCGGCTCGCCCGCAACGTGCTGGTTGGGCCGTATGTCCAGTTCTACGCGGGTTTCCACCCGCTGGATGCTCGTGAGCGGATCAAGGGACCCGAGCTGGCCACACCGATTACCGTCGAGGAGAACGTATGGCTCGGCGGCGGCGTAATCCTGTGTCCGGGCGTGACGATCGGCGCGAACACGACCATCGGCGCGGGCAGCGTCGTCACGAAGGACGTTCCCGCGGGCGTGCTGGCGGCAGGCAATCCGTGTCGCGTTATTCGACAACTCCAGTAGCTCGAATCCAAGTCACGGGCCACTCGGATACGCCTCTAATGCGACTTGTAACGTCGCTGTGAAGGCTCGCATCCAACCCGTGTGATTCGACGAGCCAATGAGAAACCACGTGCTGCGCCGCGACAGCGATGACGCATGCGCCTCCTGGAGCAACAAGATGTCAACCGCAACGATGTCCGAGCGAGCGATGAACTCAACGAGCGCTGCACCGATGAGCAGCACGCTCATCCGCGACATCACGCCCGATCAACTGCCCAAGGTCGTCATGCCCGAGTGCGAAGTCCGGCCCGTCCTGAAGGGCCAGAAAGCACTGGTCACCGGCGCCAGCTCCGGAATCGGCCGCGGCATTGCGACCGCGCTGTGCGCCGCGGGAGCGGACGTGATGATCAACTTCGTCGGCGACGAATCCGCCGCCCGCGCCGTTGTGGACGAAGCCACGCACTGCGGCTGCTCGAACCGTGGGCGGGCGATCGCGTATCGCGCGGACGTGTCCGACGAAACTCAGGTCGCCGAGATGTTCCGCCGCATGCGGGGCGAGTTTGGCACGATCGATATTCTCGTCAACAACGCCGGCCTTCAGCAGGACGCGCCGATCGAGGATATGACGCTGGCACAATGGAACAGGGTCATCAGCGTCAATCTCACCGGCCAATTCCTTTGTGCCCGCGAAGCCATTCGCGAATTCAAGCGCCGCGGCGTTCAGAGGGGCGTGTCCTGCGCCGCCGGCAAGATCATCTGCATCAGCAGCGTGCACGAGGTGATCCCCTGGGCCGGCCACGTGAACTACGCGGCCAGCAAAGGCGGCGTGTTTCAACTTATGAAGTCTGTCGCGCAGGAAGTCGCCCCGTGGCGCATCCGCGTCAACAGCATTTGCCCCGGCGCGATCCGTACGCCGATCAATATGCCGGCCTGGGCGACACCAAAAGCCTACGCCGAACTGTTGAAGCTGATCCCTTACAAGCGGATTGGTGAGGTCGAGGATATTGCACGCCTGGCTGTGTGGTTGTCGTCCGACGAGGCCGATTACATCACCGGTGCCAGCCTGTTTGTCGATGGTGGAATGACGCTGTATCCGGGGTTTGAGGCGGGGGGATGACCAGCGAACCCGGAGGACCGTTTCGCGCGCGAGACGCTCACGCCACCCAAACATGGATTGCGCCGATCACGCCGGCGGGTTTCGCGCGCCGCGTCGGCGTGGCCTCGTCGGTGACGTCGATGGTGTGCTGCAAGCGCTGCTTCATTTGTCGAAACATCATGTCGGCCGCTTCGTTCGACGTCCCATGCTCGTACGTCTCTTCGGCCCCGGTCTGCGCGCCTTCAGCCATTTCTTCAATGAGCCCTGGCTCTCGCCGGATGCGCGGCCTGCCAGTAGCCCCTCGACGCTGATGTCTTCATCGAGGCTTTCCCAATGAATGCCCTGCCCGCGCCCGATCAGCCGCCAGTTGCGGCGTTCGCGAGGACTGCCATGCAGCAAACGCGGATACCAGGCGAGCGGCGCCGAAATCGTGCGGCCGTCGCTGAGCTCCACGCTCAGAGTGTCTTCGCTCACATGCACATCTTCTGCCGCGGGCATCCGCAGCTCAAGCGCCGAAATACTCATTCCATGCCTCGATCAGAGCGGCCTCATGTTTGCGCAAAAGCGTCTCAATCCGGCCCAGCTCCCTGCGTGAAAAGCCGCCGCTTCGAGCGAGCCGCACGGGATCGAGCCAGAACTTCGCGACCTTGTCCTCGCGCTCAACGTGCACATGCACCGGTTCCGCGCGGTCCGCAGAATAGAAGAATACGCGGTACGGCCCGAGTGTCGCAACGGTCGGCATCGCGTGACCTCATTCATGGGGCGCTCTAATCTTCGACCGTGGCCGAGTTTGCCACCTTCGTGTCCGACTGGCGCGGACGCCCATCCTACCCGCGCTTCTGCTCCGGGATCGGCGACGGATCATTGTTTGCTTGCGAAACCCGAGCGTGGGTCGCTCCGGCCGATGCGCGGGATTCTCCGGCTGGGCCGGGGGCCCGTCCAGCCCGGCCGGGGAGCGGCACAGTTCAGCCGGGGATTGGGACGGGCGGGCCGAGGGCTTCCACGGCTGCGCCGGGGGCTTCTGCGGCTCGGTTGGGGAGGTCTGCGGGCGGCTCGGGGGCGGCTTCCCCGGACGGTCCGTGGGCGTCCCCGGACCAGCCGGGGAGGGCAACGGAGCCGCCGCGAGGTGCATGCGTCCGGATGATGCCCTCTTCGCGATACAGCCACTATATTGCAGCGCATGAGCATTCCATTTCGACACAGCGCCGGCTTTGGAAAACGGATCGAATACTGGATCATTGGCCGCATGCTCAAGGACGGGCTTGACGTGTATCTGCCGCTTGTAGATGACGACGCGATCGATGCCGTTATCCGGCGTCCGGACGGGACCTTTACAACCGTCCAGATCAAGGCGCGATCCAAGCAGGTTGTGGATGGTGACGCGGGGCTGTTCGCTGCCATTCCCCACGAATTGCGCGACAACTACTGGTTCATCTTCTACTCCGAGCGCATGGACATGATGTGGATCATGACATCCGCTGAGTTCGTGAAGGAAGCGCACCAGAACAAGACCGGAAAGAACCAAGGAAAGCGCAGTATTTGGTTCAACGGCAAGCGCAAGGACAAAGGGACCGGCAAGTTCTGCGAAACATGCAGGCCGCAGTTCGAGCGGTACATCGCAAAGGACTTTCGGCGGTTGCTGGAGCCTTGCCCATCGATCTTGCCGCCTTCGGTGCCGCCGAAACAGTAGCGGGAAACCGACGACCGCAGCGATCTGTTCCATCACAACCCGCGCTTCCGCGGCGGCACGATCCCCGCCTGAAACCGCGCACCGCTTCGCTGCATCCAAGCCAGCGACCCGGAGACGCTTATGCCCGCTGCGAACAGCTACGACATCATCATCATCGGCACCGGCGCCGGTGGCGGCACGTTGGCCGCGAAGCTGGCCCCATCGGGCAAGCGCATCCTCCTGCTGGAGCGCGGCGATTTCGTACCGCGCGAAAAGGACAACTGGAGCACGCGGGCGGTCAACGTCGAGGGTAAGTACAACACGAAAGAAGTTTGGCGCGACAGGGCTGGTCGAGAGCTCCATCCGCACACGAACTACTACGTCGGCGGCAACACGAAATTCTACGGGGCGGCGCTGTTCCGGCTCCGCCAGCAGGATTTCGGCGAGATTCAGCACCACGGCGGCGTCTCGCCCGCGTGGCCGATCGCGTACGACGAGTTGGAGCCGTACTACACCGCCGCCGAGCGGATGTATCACGTACATGGACAGCGCGGCGAAGATCCGACCGAGCCGTCGGCCAGCGGGCCGTATCCGCATCCGCCCGTCAGCCACGAGCCGCGCATCCAGCACCTGCACGACGACCTTTCAGCGCTCGGCTTGCGGCCGTTTCACGTGCCGCTGGGCGTCATGCTCGACGAAAACAACCCGCGGACGAGCAAGTGCATCCGCTGCGAGACCTGCGACGGCCATCCGTGCCTCGTACAGGCAAAATCCGACGCCCAAACCTGCGGCGTGGAGCCCGCGCTGGCGCACCCGAACGTGACTCTGCTCACGGGCGCGCTGGTGCGCCGGCTTGAGACCAGTTCGTCGGGACGCGAAGTGACCGAAGTGATTGTCGAACGCAGCAACGACGCCGGACGACCCGTCGAAGAGCGATACCGCGGCGACATCGTGGTCGCCTCCTGCGGCGCGATCAATTCCGCCGCGTTGCTCCTGCGTTCGCGCAGCGACCAGCACCCCCGCGGGCTGGCCAACGGCTCGGACGTGGTCGGGCGTCACTACATGGGCCACATCAACTCGATCCAGATGGCCCTGTCGCTCTGCCCCAACCCCACGGTCTTTCAGAAGACGCTCGCGATCAACGACTTCTACGGCCCATCCAGTGAATGGGACTTCCCGATGGGCCACATCTCGTTCGTCGGCAAACTCGACGGCGACACGTTGCGGGCCGGAGCGCCCGGCCTCGTGCCCGGCTGGACGCTCGACAAGATGGCCCGCCACTCGCTCGACTTCTGGCTCACGAGCGAGGATCTGCCCGCCGCCGACAACCGCGTCGCGCTCGACGGCGACGGCAACATCGTGCTTAGCTACGCGCCCAATAACGAGGAAGGCCACAAGCGGCTGATCGCCAAGCTGAAAGACTTGATGAAGCAGACGACCAGGTGCGGCGTCCACGGACACGAATGCCACCAGGGCCTGCTCGCCCGCTCCCTTTGGGTGGGACAGCGCATTCCACTCGCCGGCGTCGCGCACCAGTGCGGCACGATCCGCTTCGGCCACGACCCGAAGACATCTGCGCTGGATGCGAACTGCAAGGCACACGAAGTGGACAATCTGTACGTGGTCGACGCCAGCTTCTTTCCGTCCAGCGGGGCCGTGAACCCGGCGCTGACCATCATGGCCAACGCCTTGCGCGTCGGCGACCACCTTCTCGAACGACTCGGAGCTCCAATCGCGGAGCGTTAAGGATGGCCGGCCGACGTCTAAGCCGCAGACTCGTGCAAGCCCTCGGTTTACAATAACGCCGTGCCATCCACTCCCGAGCCAATTACGGATACCCACGAAATCGCCGCCCTGCGCGCGATCGTCGAGGGGACCGCCGGCACGGTCGGGCAGGAGTTCTTCCAGACGCTCGTCAAGCATCTGGCCGCCGCGACCGGAACGAAATACGCGTTCATCGCCGAATTCCTGGGTGAGACGCCGCCGGGCTCGCGCGCCGGCCGGGCGCGCACCACCGCCTTCTGGTTCAACGGCGCAATCGCGGGCAACGTCGAATGGGACCTGCGCGGCACGCCCTGCGAGGACGTCGTCTTCGGGAACGTCTGTCACCATGCGACCGGCGTCAGCCAGAAGTTCCCGACCGACGAGCCGCTGGTCCAGATGGGCATCGACAGCTACCTCGGCGTTCCGCTGCGCGACCCCGACGGCCGCACGATGGGGCACCTGGCCGTCTTCGACGACCGGCCCATGCCGGACGAGCCGCGGCGGCTGTTCATCTTCCGCATCTTCGCCGCGCGGGCCACGGCCGAATTGCTGCGCCTGCGGGTCGAGAAGCAGCTCCGCGAAAGTGAGCAGCGCTACCACGACCTGTTCGAGGAAGCCCCGATCGCGTACGTGCAGGAGGGACTCGATTCCAGGTTCATCAGCGCCAACCGCGCCGCGATGCGCAGCCTGGGCATCACGCCCGACCAGGTCGCCGGCACCTACGGCCGCTCGTTCGTGCCCGATACACCCGACGCCCAGCGCCGGCTGCGCGAGGCGTTCGAGTCCGTCGGCCGCGGGACCGACACAAGCGGCGTGATCCTCGAGCTGCGCCGCCGCGACAACGGCCAGCCGCTCTGGATTCAATGGTGGTCCAAACCCGACGTGAGTGGTGAATTCACCCGCACGATGTTTGTGGACATCACCGAGCGCGTCCTGCTGGAACAGGAGCAGGCCCGGCTCCGGGCCCAGAATGTCTACCTCCAGGAAGAGCTCAAGTCGGTCCACAATTTCGAGGAGATCATCGGACGCAGCGCCGCCCTGGCGGCGGTGCTTCAGCTCGTCGAGCGCGTTGCCCCGACGGACGCTTCCGTGCTCATCACCGGCGAGACCGGGACCGGCAAGGAGCTGATCGCCCGCGCGATCCACTCGCACAGCCCGCGCCGCGACAAGCCGCTCATCAAGGTGAACTGTGCGGCGTTGCCGACCGGGCTGGTGGAGAGCGAGCTCTTCGGCCACGAGAAGGGCGCGTTCAGCGGCGCAATCGCCAAACGCGTCGGCCGCTTCGAGCTCGCCAATGGGGGAACCATCTTTCTCGACGAGATCGGCGAAGTGCCGCCCGACGTGCAGGTCAAGCTGCTGCGCGTGCTCCAGGAGCGCGAGTTCGAGCGCGTCGGCGGCAGCGCGGCGATCCGTGCCGATGTGCGGATCATAGCCGCCACGAACCGCGATCTGCTCGCCGCGTCGAAGGACGGCAAGTTCCGCGAGGATCTGTACTACCGCCTGAACGTGTTCCCGGTGCATCTCCCGCCGCTCCGCGAGCGCTCCGACGACATTCCGCTGCTCGTTCAGTTCCTGCTTCGAAAATTCGCCACGCGCATCGGCAAACGGGTCGAGGCGGTGTCGGCGGACACGATGAGTCGGTTCCAGGCCTACCGCTGGCCCGGCAATGTGCGCGAGTTGGAGAACATCGTCGAGCGGGCCGTCATTCTGGCGAATTCCGACGTGCTCGAAATCGACCCGGGGACGTTGTCGCCGGCTGCCGTTTCGGTGACCGCCGCGCCGTCCTCATTTGCGGCGTCTTCCGCGCCGTCGCAGCCCGCCGGCGCCAGTTTGGAGGCCGTCGAGCGTGACCACATCGTCGCGACGCTGCGCAAGACGAACTGGGTCATCGACGGCCAGTCCGGCGCAGCGAAGATCCTCAGTCTGCATCCCAACACACTGCGTAGCCGGATGAAAAAACTCGGCATCTCGCGCGCCGGACAGGGCAAAACCTGACGGCCCTTCCTCACGCCAATGCGCCTGTGTGTGCGAAGCCCGCCCTCCAGTTCGGCGCCAATCGCCGTCACTGCGCCGCCGGCGCACCGATCGCCGGAGGACGTCGTCGCTGCACGAGAGACGCTCGCGGACATCATGGCGGAGTCCGTTCGCTGATGAGGCAAGCCGCGCGAACGCCCATGAACTTTCCGGGCGTGCGCTTGCGCGTGTAGATCGGGGCCCGCGCGCGGGCTGGGTAGGACGAGACGCCGAAAGAGCGCCCGCGTTGCTACGTTTGTTCAGTCGGGGCTCTGGAGTCTATGAAGCGCTCAAGCTCGTCGCGAAACTGCGACCACGATGTGACGGTCTTGGCGAAGTCCTTGATGCTCTTGATGTCCGCCCCGCTTTCGACGGCCTCTTTCATAAGCCGGTTCGCAAATTCCTTGTTCAAGTAGCGGTCAGCGAGGCGGTTGCGTAGGACGCCGAGCGTGTAGGAGATGCCCTTGAGGTGGGGGTGTTTCTTCTCGCTTCGCCGGACCACGCAAATGCGCCCCACGTAATCGAATGCCTTCTCGACGGACGCCTTCGTAGGCGCTCCCTTGCGATCTCGCTCCAGGTATTGCTCCGTGGATATGCCCATTACGTCGAAGACTTCCTCGAAGCCGAACCGCTTCACCAGTTTGGCAAGCTCATCCCTGCCGCGGTCATTAAGGTGATAGCCGGGTACGAGCTCCTGCCATCGCTCCTGCAAGAGCTCAGATTCGCGGTTCGAGAGCTTCGCCAGCTCGCGCTTCCACTCCACCATCATTTCGAGCTGTTCGCGCCGCTGATTGAGTTCTTCGAGTTGCTCGCGCTGTCGAGCGACGGCGGAAAGGTCGTCCAGCTTCCGATCCCGTTTCCCCGCGTTGCAGTCCGTGCATGCCGTGATGAGATTCAGAATCTCGTTGTTCCCTCCATTCGCCACCGGGTCGATGTGGTCGATTTCGAGGAGCACGTTTGGCGCAGCGGCTCCGCAGTACTGGCAGCGGAATGAATCGCGCTTGAATACCTCGAAACGAACGGACTTTGCGATTGACTTGCGCGCCATGGTCGCGGCATTTTATGTTGCTGATCGGGCACAACCAAGCGCGCCGTTCAATGTTAGCGCCGTGAGTGCCAAGAACATGCTCCCCGGATCGCCTGGGGACGCCCCGGACCGTCCGGGGAAGCCCCCGGCGCGCACGTAGACCTCCACGACCGGCCCGTAGAAGCCCCCGGCTTGCCGATGCCCTTCCTCGGCTGAGCCGTGCCCTTCCCCGGCTAGCCTGGACATTCCCCCGGCCCGCTCGGATTAGCGCCACCATCGGCCATTCCGCGACCGCCTGGTGGATGCGCGGCGATGATGCCAGCACGCCAGCTGCCGGGGGTTGTGGCTACGGCCGTTTCCACGACCCTTCGTAGCCGCCACGACATTTCGTGAGTGTCGGGGCGAACAGCTTCGTGGTTCGCCCTGCAACCGTCATCGCACATCGCCGTAACCATAGCGTTCCAAAGCACTTGTAATCCTCTCAACTCCACTGAACCGGACTGGCACGGACGATGCAATGCACGTCGCCATCGAAACGAGGAGACGGCGTTGCTCAGGATCACAAGTTCAACGAAGGACGGAACCGCTTGGCTCAAACTCGAAGGAAAGCTCGTCGGGCCCTGGGTGGACGAGTGCCGAATGGCCTGTGCGCGGGAGACCGGTCGCGATCGGCGTCTGGCGCTCGATCTTTCCGAAATCACGTTCGTCGACGCCGATGGAGTGCGTCTCCTTCGCGAACTTGTCGAGCAGGGCGTGGACATCCCCGTGCGCTCCAACTTCGTGGCGGAGCTTCTGCGACTGGAGAGGTCATGATGACGCAGCAAACGAACCACCGCCGGAGCGCTGGTAACCTGATCGACGACGGCGCCGACGAAGCCGCGCTGCTCACGCGCGTGCGCCGCGGCGACGAAGCGGCCTGCGAGGATTTCGTTCGTCGCTACGGCGGGCAATTGCTCGCGGTGGCGCGCCGCTTCCTGCGCTGCGAGCAAGATGCCTCTGATGCTGTCCAGGAGGCATTCCTGTCGGCGTTCCGCTCGATCCAGGGATTTGCCGGGAACTCCAGAATCGGTACCTGGCTTCACCGCATTGTCGTCAACGCCTGCCTGATGAAGCTGCGTTCCGCGAAGAGCAGGCCCACCACGTCTATCCAGAATCTCCTGCCGACGTTCGACGAGACGGGACATCACGCACGCCGTGTGTCGGCGTGGGACGCGCCGCCGCCGGAGCGAATGCTCGCGGCGGAGTTGCGTGCGAGGGTGCGCGCGACCATCGACGACCTGCCCGAACCCTACCGCGTCGTGCTGCTGCTGCGCGACATCGAGGAACTCGACACGCAGGAGACCGCCGAGCGGCTCGCCATTTCACCCGCGGCCGTCAAGGTCCGCCTGCACCGGGCGCGGCAGGCGCTGCGCACGCTGCTGGAGCCGCTCTTCGTCGCCGACGGCGAGCGCAGCCTGTCCGTGCGCTAGCTAGCTTGCGGGCATGACGCGCTTCGTCGTCCAGCGCTGCCGCAGGCGGACCGAATCAATGCCAACGCGCGTCCCGGTCGACATCGGGTTGCGTCCGAGGCACTCGATGCGAATCGTGTGCTTCCCAGCCGAGAGCGTGTGGTCGCCGAGGCTGTGGTCGTGAACCTCGACGTCCTTGCTGTACAGATCGAGCCGCTCGAGCACCGCCGCCCCATCGAGCAGCACGCGAAACACGCCATAGTCGTACGAATGCGTGGTCCGCAGAATCAGCCGGCAGTATTCGGCCTTCTCAACGTTGAAATCACATTCGAGCCAGCTCGACACGGCCGGCTGCGTCGCCGCCGCCGCTGCGGCGTGAGTCGGGGCGACAGGCGCCTCGCGCGGCACAAAGAACAGTTGCCCCTCGCCGGTCCAGGCAGGGCCTTTCTGGATCGAGACCTCGCCCGGCGAGTTCCGCGCCGCGCCGGCCAGCGTCTGGCCTTCGATGATGACGTCGAGATTGGGAAAGCGGCGCTCGGCGGCAGAGGGCAGCGTCGCGAAGCGCTTCGGCTGGCCGACCTGGTACCAGAACGCCACGGTCGCCATGTCGTCCTGCCGCTCGACGAAGCCGGCAACCTTGCCGCTGGCCGATTCATCCGCCGATATCCAGCCCCAGTGCTCGATCTCGACGCGCAGCGACTTGTTGAACCGCACCGGGTCGGCCAGGTGCCAGCGATAGGCGCAGACGCGCGTCCCCACGTCGCCCCAGTCGCCGTCCAGAAACGGGACGCCGTAGTACGGGAAGCTGCAGCGGTCGAGCCCCCAGGCGCACAGCACGTAGTCTTCGGTGCCCGTGCCCCACAGCGACGGCTTCTCTTCCCCGTCGACGTAGAACTTGTCGTCGCCCTCGCCGAACCACTCGGGGCTGCGGGCGCGGGCGCTGAGCACGGTGCCGACGTAGTGCCCGCGGCCCTCGATGTCGGCGATGAGATAGTCGCGGCCAAGCACCTCCGGAAATTCCTGGCGGTACTGGGCGCAGAAGTAGGCCGTCTCGGGCGGCAGCGCGTCTTCCTGCGTGTAATCGACGTGGTAGTACAGCGCGCTGAACGGCCGCGCACTCTCGTTGGTCACCGTGATGCGGGCGCTCTTGAAGAAGGGCATCGGCCAGAAGCAGTTGTACGAGTCGCCGCCCTGCACCTGCACGGGAACCGAGTTCACTTCGGCCCGCACGCCGAAGCCGGCGGCGAAAAAGTCGCCGAGCGGCGCTTCGACCGCCGGCTGCTCGGCCCCGTCCCAGTACATCCGCAGCACGACCTCCGACGGGTCCGCCGCTCCTTCCTTGGCGAGCCAGTTGGGCGCGGCTTCGGAGAACGTCAGCCAGACATGGCGGATGACGCCCGGGCCGTTCAGTTCCGCCATCACGTGCGTCTCGCCGGGCTTGATCCAGCGGTTATCGCGGTTGCTGGTGGCGTTTTCGGCGGCCGATGACACCCGCCGCGAGCGCCCGGGCCGTACGCGCGTCAGATCGTCGAGAAGCTGACCGCTGGCGGCTTCGGCCACGAAAAGCGTGCAGCCCAGCACGATGAAAGGAACAACCCTGGCAGTCACTGTCGTTACCTCGTGGAAGGACGTGCCGCGAAAGTACCGGTGCGAATTGCAGGTTCAGCGCAGGATGAACGAGCCAATGCGCGGGATCAATCCGACATTCGCTCTTCGCAATTCGACATTCGGCGGTGCCTAGCGCCCCAGCAGCTCCTTGACCTTCGGCAATACAGCCTCGGCCCAGATGTCATATCCCTTGGGGCTCAGATGCAGGAAGTCGGGCATGATCTCCTTGCTGAGCGTGCCGTCGGGCTGGAGGAACTTCTCGCCGATGTCGAGATACTGCACCATCTTCCCGTCCGCGACTTTCGCCGCCAGCTTGCTGGCCTCCGCGTTCTTCTCGCGCTGCGGGTTGGGCTTCTCGCCGCGCGGGAAGATCCCCAGCAGCAGAATCCGCGTCTTGGGCAGCTTCTCGCGGATGCGTCCGACGATCGTCGTCACACCTTCCGCGATCTCCGCCGCCGTGTGATCCGCCCCGTTCGAGTTGTTGGTACCGATCATGATCACCGCGGCCTTCGGCGGGTTGGCCACCAGCCCGTCGAGGTGACCATGATCCAGCCGCCACAGCACGTGCTGTGTACGGTCGCCGGAGATGCCCAGATTGACGGCGTTCAGCGGCGCGAAGTGTTTCTCCCAGGCCGCCTTGCCCTCGCCCTCCCAGCCCTGCGTGATCGAATCGCCGATGAAAACCAGGTCGACTTTTCCCAGCTTGATGCGTTCGTTCATGGCGGCATTCCGTTTGACCCACCACTCATCCTTGCGGTCGGCCGGCACGAGGGCGGCGTTGGCGGCGCCGCTCTGTTGCGGCGGCAGGGCCAGCACGCGTGGAGCGGCGCCGACGGTCGCCGCCCTGTTCGCCCCGTCGGCGGGCGCCGCCGACGTCCGCGGAATCTCGCGGATGGCGATGTTGCGGAAGTAGAGCGTGTTGCCGTGATTCTGCAGCTCGATCTGTCCGCTCGCGTAGATCGGCTTGTCGCGCTCCCAGTAGTTCTCCAGCACGACGTTGTCGACGACCAGCGTGTCATTCAGGTAGACCGTGACGCGCTCGCCGACCATGCGGATGCGGAAGCTGTTCCACTCGCCGACGGGCCTATCGGCACGCGTGCTGGGCTTGGCCGGGTTCTTCTGGTTGTTGTACAGCCCGCCCGAACCCTCCGGATGCTTCGACGCGTCCCAGATCTGCACCTGCGGCGAGCCGCGCAGGTAGATGCCGCTGTCGCCATCCGCCTCGAGCTTCCAATCGACCTTGAGCTCAAAGTCGCCGTAGTCGCGCTCCGTGCAGATGCTGTCGCCCTTGCCGTCGAAAACCAGCACGCCGTCCTTGACCGACCAGTGCGACCGCATTTTCTCGTCGGCGGCCTGCTGCGCCTTGGCCAGCTCGTCGGGCTTCATCCTCGCCCGCGCCGGCGGCCCGCCGTCGGGCGACACCAGCCCCTTCCAGCCGGTCAGGTCCTTGCCGTTGAAGAGCGGAATCCAATCAGCAGTCTCGACGCGCTGCGCCCATGCCGGCAGCGAGAGGGCGATGGAAACTACGGCCGCGGCGAGAGGCGCGCGTGCGACGCGCCGCGCGGCGAACGACGGGAGTATCGACATGATCAGGCGACCTTTCGAACGATGCGGACGGTTGCGCCCGGTGCGGAGCGACGACGCCCCGCGGCGCGTAGTGCGTACGATGCCCGCGCCACGCCGTGCCGTCAACGCGTCGGCGATCAGAAGTCAGAGTTCGGCGATCAGAAGTCAGAGTTCGGCGATCAGACGTCAGAGTTCAGCGAGCAGAGTTCAGCGCCTGAGAGTGCTGCGCCGCGCGAAGCGTCATGCGGTGGCACCAACGATCGCCGCTGATCCAGTTTGCGTCGCCTGCCACAGCTCCATGTCGATCGCGTGAATCGCGGTAAACGTGTCGCGCGCCGCCGCCACAATCGCGTCGCACTCTTCCGCGGCGAAGACGATGGCATTGGCGCGGGCCTTGAACTCCTGCCAGAGCGCCATTTGCCGCTCGCCATGCGGGTCAAGATAGCGCAGGCCGCTGCCATCACGAAAACCGTAGGCCCGGCCGATGGCCCGCGCGATGTAGCGGGCCCCGTTCTTGCTGCCCTCCAGCACGTAAAACGCCCCCAGAACGGCGGGGCGGCCGGCAATCCCGCGCACGAACGTCACGCAGGCGCTCGTCGCGCGAAGCGGACGAACATCCTCGACGGCGCCGCCGAACGTCGCCAGGTCGGCGGCCAGATTCGGCGATTGAAGCTGCTCGTCGAGCACCAGTCCGGGCGTACGCCGGTCGACGCCGCACCAGGTCGCAACCGCGCCCTCCAACTCCCGATGGACGATGAGCCGCTGTTCGAGGTAGCGGACGAAAACCGCTTTCGGCAGCGTGCCCTGGACAAGTGCCTGCTCCAGTGGACTTGACTCGGCGACGCTGTGCGCTTGGCGCGTTTCGGAGCGCAGGCGGGTCATCAGGTCGCTGGTTGCCATGTCCGACATGCCGCCACCTCCATCGTCGCTCATACTTTGCATAATATAGCAAATGTTTTATATGTCAATCATACAATTTTTCGCTCCCAACCCGTCCCACTTTCACGGTGTATCAGGGAGATAGAGCATCGCGCAGACTCGGAGTCATCTGGGAGCCTTCCATGCGCAGAAGCACCATTCGTCAGTACTTCCAGATCCTCGCACTCGTCGTTTTCACAACGGCGCTCCCGTCGCCGAAGCCGCGCATTGTGGAGTTGACGTGTCTGGAACTGTCCGCTACGCAGTTCGCACTGCCTGCCGCCGGCGCTCACTGATTCCGGATCCAAGCGGATTCTGCAATCAGGCGGGTGTCCCGAGCGAGCGATCGGATAGGAGGCCTGAGAGCCTCGGCCCACAGGAAGCGAAGCGATGGCGAACGAGTCCCTCTTCGAGTCGGCGGTGGTACACATCCGCGATGTCCTGCTGGAGCGTCTTGAGCAGCTGTTTCCGGATGCTCCCCAGAGAAGCATCGAATCGTTGCGGAACGCGGCTCACAGCGGCGAACTCGGCGGGTTCGTTCAGCGAAATTCGCGAGCTTTGTCGTCGAACTTGGAGCTCGATGTCAGCGTCAACGACGCCGCCTATATTGTAGCTTTCGCGTATCTATACCCCCATCTTCGAGCCCGCTCCAACCGAGAGAGAAGCTTCGACTCCATCGACCCGGCAGTGATTGCAGAGTTATGCGTCGACGCCAACGACGGCGACGACGAGGCGTCGGATGGCGAGCCGGCGGATACTAAGCGCAAGGCCTCGCGGGACCGCAGGCGCGCGACCCTCGCGTCCGCCAACCTCAGGCCCAAACAGCGCGAAGTTGCCGATGGGCTCGTGATGCTGTTGATCGAAGTGTGCAAGCGACCTGAGCTTATCGACCAACTCGTGCACAACGGTGGACCCAATTGGAATGGCCAGACGAAGGCGCTGGCCAACTTGCACAAGTCCGCCGCCACGAAGACACTCAAAAGAACCGTCTCGAATCTGAGGGCAGTCGAGAATGCGGATGGATGATGCCATCGCAGAACGTATCGCGAAATTGGGGGAGTGCCATGAGCGTCTCCGCCAGAACGACCGCGATCCCGAATTGCGTCGACTGACCGGATATTCGCTAATTCCGGTCGTCCGGCACGATACGAGAGCGGCATTCAGGAGTATTCACGGTGTCGACACCGTAGCCCAGCAGCTCCGCGACAACGTTGACGTTCACGCGACGTCGGACGTGTTGCTCGATTTCCTGCGGGCGTATGTCGCCGATGAACTCGACATTGACCCTATCGAAGATCTCGCGTTCGTTCTGGCAGACAATTCGTCCCCGTACCTGCGAGCGATCGCCGGCGCCAGGGCCACGCACGCGCTCCTGGGACCGAACACCTTCGGCGGCGTCTTCGTGTTGGAGTCACTGGGCATACTGGCCTATGACTTGTTGCAGCCGTGGGAGTATGTCCGATTCTTCGAACGCATCCGCGATCAGCTCGCCGGTTTGAACAATGTAGAAGCGGGAGCGGATGCAGCCCAGTTCGGCTTGCCGGGCATCGAGTACGCCCATAATGCCGCACTGTTCAACATTGCAACGCGATGCCATGACTGGGCCATCGAGCAAGGCACAACGGCTGAAGAGACACGAGCAGCGCTTGCGACGGCTTGGAGCGCGATCAGTGCGTTCGAACCGAGCGCTGCCGTCGAGGCTCACTACCACGAGCTCCTGGCGGAATACGCTGGCGTTGCGCTCCGCGCCGGCCAAGCCGTGGCAGTGCGGCGCGCGTGGCAGGCAATTCTCAGTGCGGATTCGGACGCGGATCGCGTCCTGAGTCGGCATGCGGTGATTCAGAGCTCCGTCGCGCTCGTCGATGCCGCTAGAGACGCCGCGATCGCGGTGGGCGCGGTTCGAATCAGCCAATAGGCGTGCGTCGGTCGAGGTGCGCCCTCTCTTCGGGCCCTCGCAGAGCCGAGGGCCCGGTTCATTGGCGGGCGCCGCATCAGTCGCCAATTTCAACCGGCTGTCCCAATCTCGCATCCTATTGAGCAGCGTCGGGCAATGTGCTCTGCCTGCGACCAACAACCGGACAATCAGTGAGGTGCGAAACATGGGTAGTCTCGAATGTACGATTGTTGCGGATTCACTGGAGGCGGCGGAGTTCCAGATGGACGCGACGCACTACTACCGCTTCCGGCTTCCGGCTGGCACGCGCGTTCGGGTCGAAGCTTCAGGCCAGTGGGGATTTGACGGGGCGACTCACGGCCCGACTGGCCAGCAGGGTCGCCTCGACAAGCGCTCGCCCGGTTACCCGAAGGCGCCTCTCGGCATGCTGATCGGCGGTATCTCTGCGCTCCGCGTCGACGGCCCCATGGACCGCTCGACGGCGTTCGAGGCGATCTGGGGTGCGAATACCATCCCGATCGGCGCAGGTTGGGAACAGGACGCGCCAACGTACGAATCGTATCTGTACCTCATTTGCAATGACGCGTGGGGCACGCACGGCGATAATCACGGCGCGCTCACCGTCAAGATCTCCATCGCCTGACGCGGACCGACGCCCGCACCGACTCAGCCCCGCTGATGCTCCCCGGCGGGGCTCTTTGCCCAGACTGCAAGACATGGACAGCAAAGCACCAACTTGCGACACTCGTTGCCCGCAGCGCAGCCGGGCACTTCATCGTCGGAGCACAAAGATCCGCCCCGCCATCGCACGCCCGTTGAACTCAATCTCCGCACTCGACTGGCAATCGATGCGAAAGCCCGCCCGAGCCGCGGTCGGCGGAAAATCGTCCGCCGTCGAGCGCCCGGGATCGGACAGCCACGCCGTCCCGCCCGGCGCCAGTTGCGCCGCGATGCAGCGCAGGATGGGTGCGAGATTGCGGCGTTCGTAAAGCCCGTCAGCGACGATGACGCGCTCGGCGATGAGCGCCGGGTCTGCGAGACGCCAATCGAGCGGCCGCGTCGCGAGATTCGCGAGTCCGAGCCGCGCCGCGCTGGCCGCGACAAACGCCAGCGCGTCGTCGTCGTAGTCGCTGCACGTCACGTCGTAGCCGCGCGTCGCGGCGAGCAGGCCGGCCAGCCCCAGTCCGCAACCCAGCTCGAGCACGCGCGGCGCCGGCGCCGCCGAGACGCACGGCCAGGTCGCGATCTCCTCGGCCAGCATGACGGCGCCCGGCCAGAGTTCGGCCCAATACGGCATGTACTCGTCGCGCGCAAATCGCTCCGCGACTTCCGGCCGTTCGATCAGCGCTTCGAAGTCCGCCGGCCCCAGCAGTTCGAACGGTCGCCCGGCGACGCTGATGGTCCGCAGCATGACCGGGTAGCCGCGCAGGCGCGACGGCGCGGCGGCCTTTGCACCCGGCGATTTGCCTGTATCATTCATCGCACGCGGATCGACGCGGTCCCGGTGTAGAGGCGGTCGCCCGGCGCCAAGCCGGCCCGTCGAATGCCCTGTGGCCATTATGAGCACCTCTCTGGTCGCCGACAAAGCGCTCGCCCGGTCGCAGCCTATGCCTCCGCTGACGCTCCGCGCGTTTCGCCGCGACGACGCCTCCCGCGTCGGCTCCTGGGTCCGGAGCGCTCGCGAACTCTTCTGGCTCGCCCCGCGCACGCCGCCGCCGCTCACCGAACAGGTCATCGTCGGCTGGGGTCGCGACGACCATCGTCAATTCTGCCTGGCTGGCTCGAACGGCGGGCCGGCCGTCGCGTATGGCGAAGTGAACCTGCTGGCGGCGACCGCTCGGCAATACTGGCTCGGGCACATCGTCGTTGACCCGCAGTATCGGGGTCACCGGCTGGGAGTCGAGCTGACGCGGCGCCTCCTGCGGCAGGCGTTTCACCGTTTCGGAGCGCAGCGCGTCGTGCTCGTCGTGTTTCCCGACAACCAGCCGGCCGTCCGCTGCTACGCCGCCGCCGGCCTGCAGCCCGTGCGCTACGAGCAGCAATACTTCGCGGAAAACCGTCGGCGGGAGTGGCTGCTGCGGATGGAGATCGCGCGCGACTCCGGCATCGTTCCCGACCGACGGGCAGGCTCCCGGCGGCCGGTCGCGGCGATCCGGATTTAGGGTGGCGAGTCCGATATTCCGATAAGAATCGACATTCAGAGGCTGCGGACTTATCGTGTCCCGCTCGCTGCCGTTCGAGGGTCTATGACTGTGTTGTCCGGTCGATTCGTCGCCGCGCTTGCCGCGCTCTCGCTCATCTGCCTCAGCGGCTGCGCGCTGAATCAGCAGCGCGTCCGCACGCACATCGCCGCCGGCGACCAGGCCCTGGCCCGCAAGCAGCTCGACGACGCCCTGGCCGAATTCAAGAAAGCCGTCACCATCGACCCCAACTCGGCCGACGCCCACACCCGGCTCGGCCAGACGTACAAAGAGCGTGGCGAGCTAGAACAGGCGTCGGCGTCGCTGGAGTCGGCGGTGCGGCTCGATCCGTTCAGCTTCGTGGCGGCGTTCGAACTGGGCGAGGTGTATCGGCTGCTTCAGCAGGTCAAGCAGGCCGTGCGGGCGTACGTGCACGCCTGCGAGCTGGACCCCAAGAACTTCGACGCCCGCTTCCGCCTGGCTTCCTGCTACCACATCACCGGCGACCTGGACGAGGCGCTGGCGGCCTATGAGCAGGCCGTCGAGCTGAACCCCAAGAGCGCCTACGCCTGGAGCAACCTGGGGGCGGTGTATGACGCGCAGGGGAAGTTCTACGATGCGATCCGCGCCTACAAGCAGTCGCTGGAGTGCGAAACGCAGCAGCCGATCGTGCTGGTCAATCTCGCGACCGCCTATCTGAACCAGGAGCGCTGGTCCACCGCGCAGAAGACGCTGCGCCTGGCCATCAAGATGGACCCGGACCTCTCGATCGCCCACGAGCGGCTGGGCTACTGCCTGTGGCGCGAGCAAAACCTCGATGAGGCCGCGCAGAGCTACCTCCGCGCCACGGCCCTGGACCCCGGAAACGCCGCCGCCTACGCCGGCTATGGCGTCGTGCGCATCTCGCAGTATCTGGCGAGCGCCGAGCGGACGGCGTACCTGAACGAGGCGATCGAGGCCTGGCACACCAGCCTGGAGATCAATCCCGACCAGCCGCGCTTGCGCACGCTGCTCGAAAAGTATCGCCCGAAGCACGCCCGCGCCAGCGCGACTGCGACGCCGTGATGCGGGTGAAGCGAACGAACGGTCGGCCGCGTTCGCCTTCCCTCCGAACCTGATAGGCGGGTCGGCGGCATCCGACGATCTCGCCAACAAGAGAGAGGGGGCGCCATCTGCCCCGCCGGGCGGGTCAGTCGCGTGTCAGCCGCGTCACGAAGCGCTCGATGTCGTGGCCGTCGATAGAGCCGTCCTGGTTGGTGTCGGCGGCCTCGATGTCGCAGGCGGGGTAGGCCTCGGCGAAGCGCTCCGGGTCGCTGATGGCCAGCACGAACGGATCGACGTCGAAGCCGTTCACGCTGCCATCGCAGTTCACGTCGGCGATGGGGGCGACGGGCGACAGGCAGACGATTTCGTAGTTGTTCGAAAGGATCAGGTCGCCGTCGCGGCCGAGCGCGATGCCATGCAGTCCGGCGAAGATCGGGAACTCCCAGAGCTTCGTGCCGTGAGCGTCGTAGGCCGTGACGATGTGCTCCGTAGACCAGAAGAAGACGTTTCCGGATGCGTCAATCACGAGTGACTTGGCGTACCGTCCCGGCTCGAGCACGCGGATGAGCTGACCGGTGACGGCGTTCAGGACGTGCACGCCTCCCGGGTCGCCGCAAGGGACGTACACTTTGCCGTTCGAGTAGCCGAACGAAGCGGCCGTCACGTTGCTGCCGGTGTTGTAGCGCCACAGCTCGTTCCCGTCGGCGTCGACCTTCGTGCACCAGCCGTCATACGGATAGCCAACGAGATACAGGTTGTCTTCATCGTCCAGCGTGGGCGCTTCGTGAGTTCCGGGGTTCAGATACTTCTCCCAAAGGGGCGTGCCGGTCGTCGCGTCGATGCAATAGAGCCAAGCCTGTTCGAACGGACTGGGATCGGACTGATAGTACAAGTTTCCGTTGCTGCCGAGCACCGGACCGGCATAAAACGTGTCACGGTGCGGCGAGACCCAGCGCCACATCAGCGTGCCGTTGGCGCTGTTGAGGGCTATAAGCGAGCTATGCTCATCTCCGCCGGCAGTCCACTTAGTCGAAAGTGCCTGATAGATCGTTCCGTCGTGCGCAAGAATGGGGAATTGGTGGACCCCGTTTTCTTTCGGAATCTGCGGCTCATACTTCCAGAGCTCTCGTCCATCCCGTCGAAACGCCAGCATTGCGACGGCCTCAACGGAGCCCGCTGGATCGTACGCGGCCCAGCCTAGGTAGATCGCGTCCGCTGATACGATCGGAGCTGCACCGCAGCGCAAGTCGCGGCCGACCGAGTCCATAAGCGGTGACACCCACAGAAGCTCCCCGCTCCTGGAAACGCTCCACAGCTCCCCGCGATACATCCACGACGGGTAGTACACGCCAACGACTACGGTCCCCTGGCTGTCCACGGACACATAGCCGCTTCGGCCGAATCCCGTTGAGAGTCGCCAAGCGACCGCTGCGTTTCGTGGGCCGACATTGGACGAGGTGCACCTGTTCCGGACGTCGGCCCCGCGCATCGGCCAGCCCTGGCCGAAAGACCGAGCAGACAGCGCGCTCAAGAGGACGCCGGCCAGAATGCTCGCGCGCTTTGACATAGCGCTTCCTCAAGTTCTCAAGAATCTCCTTCGCATTGTACCCGCCGGGCGGGTCAGTCGCGTGTCAGCCGCGTCACGAAGCGCTCGATGTCGTGGCCGTCGAGGGAGCCGTCCTGGTTGGTGTCGGCGGCCTCGATGTCGCAGGCGGGGTAGGCCTCGGCGAAGCGCTCCGGGACCCGCGCTCCGGCGACGGCGCGCTGGTGCCGTCAGAGGCCAAGATGGTGAAGCTGGCGCTGCTCAGCATCTGACGTGGGCCGGCAAGCGCGCGGGTCGCCTGCCAACCGCCTCTCGCGCGGGCGCCCGGCCGATGGCGGGCGCGCGGATGCGAAAGCCCTGCCGACGCAAACAGCCGTCGGCAGGGCACCCAACCTCACGGCGCTGTCTTCGGCGACGCACTTGCCTGCCCCCACGCAGGTCCCGAGGGCACCCGTTGCGGGCGCATTCTTGCGGAAGCGCGCCCATTTCCGGGATACTGAGGCACTTACCCGCGTGGAGACCCGCTGCATGAAGCGCTGGAACGTCGTCTCGATCGTCGCCTGCACGGCGTTGTGCGCCGCGCTGGCGTCGCTGACACTCTTCGGCCTGCCCGGCTGCTCGGGCGGCGCACCCCGGCGCCCCAACATCCTGATCATCTCGATCGACACGCTCCGCGCCGACCACCTCGGCTGCTACGGCCACCCCGCCGTCAAGACGCCCCACATCGACCGCCTCGCCGCCGAGGGAATGCTGTTCACGCAATGCACGTCGGTCGCTCCGCTGACGCTCCCCGCGCATTGCAGCCTGCTGACCGCGACCTACCCGTTCGTCCACGGAGCCCGCGACAACGGCCAGTTCCAGCTTCACGCCGGCAACGAGACGCTTACCGAAGCCCTCAAGGCCGACGGCTACGCCACCGTCGCCGAAGTCGCCGCCGTCGTGCTCGACCGCGTCTACGGCATGGACCAGGGTTTCGACAGCTATGGCGACGTCGAGGTCGCCAACACGTCGGGCAAGCGCAAGAGCAAGCGCGCCTTGACCGAGCGCTCCGCCGAAGAAATCGCCGACGCAGGCATCGCGGCGCTCGATCGCGTCGGCCGCGGGCCGTTCTTCATGCTGCTGCACTTCTTCGACCCGCACCACCCGCTCATGCCGCCCGAGCGCTTCGCGCAGCAGTATCTCGATCCGTATCTCGGTGAGATCGCGTACGTGGATGAACAGGTGGGGCGCGTGTTGGCGGCGCTGAAGGAACGCAAGCTCGACGAACACACGATCGTCGTGTTCACCGCCGACCATGGCGAGGGCCGTGGCCAGCACAAGGAGGCGACGCACAGTTGCTTCGTTTACGACGCGACGCAGACCGTGCCGCTGATCTTTCGCCGGCCGGGGCAGGTCCCCGTCGGCCGCGTCAGCGCACAGGTGCGCCAGATCGACATTGCCCCGACGATCCTGGCTATGGCCGGCCTCGACCCGCTGCCGCACGCGCAGGGCGTCGACCTCAGTCCGCTCATCACCGGCCGCGGCGCCGACCTGAATCTCGCCGCCTACAGCGAGACCATGCACACGCGCTACAACTTCGGTTTCTCGCAGCTTCGCGCCCTGCGCGCCGGCGGATGGAAGTACATCCTGGCGCCGAAGCCCGAGCTCTACCACGTGGCCCAGGACGCCGGCGAGGAACACAACCTCATCGAGCAGGAGCCGCAGCGCGCCGCCGAGATGCGCGCCGCCCTACAGAAACTGATCGCCGAAGCCCACCCGGCCGGCGCTGCCGGCGGCACGCGCCGCGTGATGAGCGACGACGAAATCGCCAAGCTCCGCTCGCAGGGCTACGCCGTCGGCGGCAGCGAAGACCCGTCGCTGGCCGGCAAGCAGGAGATGGACCTGTTCGAGCCGCAGGGCCCCGATCCGAAGGACTACGCCGAGGACATCACCCGCATGATCAGCGGCATTGGCCTGGCGCAGATGGGACAGTTCGCCGCCGCCGAGCAGATGCTCCGTGAAGTGCTCGACCGCCTGCCCCCCGGCAGCACCGGCCTGTTCCGCATCTACAACACGCTGGGCACCGTGCTGGCGGCGCAGGGCCGCTTCGCCGACTCGCTGCCCTTTCTCGAAAAGGCACTCGAAGCCCGGCCCGGCGAGCCCGTCACGCTCACCGACATCGGCATCGCGAATTTCAATCTCCAGCGGCTCGATCCCGCCTTCGCCGCGCTCGAAGCCGCCGTCCGCACCCCGCCCGAATCCGCCCGCACGCACATGTATTACGGGGTCACGCTGGCGATGAAGCAGCGGCCGGCCGACGGTCTGCGGCACCTGGATCGCGCCATCCAGCTCGCGCCGACGATGGGCGCCGCCTACGCGAACAAGGGCGTCATCCTGGCGCGGACCGGCCGCGTGGCCGAGGCCGTGCAGGCGTACGAGAAAGCCGTGCAGTACGAGCCGTCCAACGAGCGCTACCGGCGTGAGCTGGCGGCGCTCAAGCAGGCGGGCCGGGCGCCGACTCAGCCGCCGGGGCCGTAGTTGCGCTTGCCAATATGAGTTTCAATCTCCGGGGTGAACGGCTCCGGCTTGCGCCAACAGACTGGGTAATACGCTGGCCGAACGGGTGCCTTGTGGCCGGGCGGGTGCCAGCGATACGGCGCAAATGCGCGGAACTTGAGCGCAGCCACCGACTCGGGATCGTGGTCTGAAAGAGCAGCCAGCGGACTGGGGATAAGCACGAGGTTTGCCACCACAGTATGGCAACGACTGTCATAGCAACTGCCGGGCCAAATATGGCAGGTGTAAAAGTGCACGATCGTCGAATTGTCCAGGCCGGCCATTCGCTTGATCGCGTCATTCGCTCGTCTGTTGTCATCGAGTACCTCTGGTCCGATGCGCTGCCCTCTTTCCTCCCCCTTCCTCGCCCGCCGGCAACCCAAGACGTAGGCGCCTACGCCGTTCACGGCGACCAGCCGGCGATGAACCTCAGGATTGGCCCAGATTGCTGTCTCGGCGACAAGATCGCACAAATGGATGTTGTGGCGCCGAGCCGCTTCTTGAAGGACTTGAATTCCGTTGTACACTTAGAGTCTCGCCCCGTCCGGCAGACGATTCCCCACGAAATCGAGAATTGCTCGTACGGTCGTGAGTGCGACTTCGACCTCGTCCACCGTTGGATCCGCCGGCCCTGGATACCGGAAACGGACGGCGTAGGCTGAGAGCGGCGCCACCGTCGCCTTGAGCGGCTCAAACTCCGCATCGTAGCGAGCGCAGTCGTCAATCAGCCGCCCCAAGTCGTGCACCTTCTCGAATTCGCACTCGCGCCAAACGAGGTACGCCTTCAGCGCCTTCTCAATGGCCTGCTGGCAGTGAAACGCCGCTATGTCGGTTACCGGGTTGGCACACTCCAGCGCAGCCTCGGCGCCAATCCGGTCGTGATCAGCCTTTACGAGCCAGCGGCGCGCTTCGAGCAAGTCAGGCGGCATAAAGCAGCCTGCCTTTCCGCTTCACGGTGCGCTCGAACGACACGGACAGCGCGGCGCGCTGCTCGAATTCCTCGCGCGTGTAGACCATCACGTCCTTGGCGACGCCCAGCTCCGAGAGCGCCAGATATGCCCGGGAATCGCGCTGGAAAGGGCTCAGCGGGCTATCCTCGACGACAACCAGCACGTCGACGTCGCTATGCCGGGTGGGCGTGCCATAGGCGTACGATCCGAAGAGGTATATCGCGACGGGCGCGAATGCCTCGCGCAAACGCCGTACGATCTCGGCCGCGACGGCATCGAGTTGCTCGGCGTTCAAGGGGGGCATTCGCAGGTTCCGTGGTCGCCCAACTCCATCCATCGTACGCCAGTGCGCAGCGCTTGTCCCGAGCGGAATGCCTCGAAGCCCGCGACCCTCCCGGCGCGACTCGGACGACTATCTCTTATCCGCTGGGGCACCCGCGGCGGCGGGCTTGGCAGCTTTCGCCCCCGCGGCGGGCTTCACGTCGCCGGTCGATTCGGGCGCGCCGGCGGCTTGCCGTCCGTCAGGGTAACGGGCCGACGACCCTGAGCCGGACAAACTCGAACGCGCCCATGTCGGCCAGTGGTGCCGATCCGGCGCCCGTGTCCACGCGGCGCGGGTCGTCGAGCCGCCGCCGGTTGCCCGCGAAGTCCAGGGGCGTGGGCTCGGCTGCGTCGCCGTCGGCGTCGAGGTCGCCGAAGTCCGGCGGCAGCAGCGCGTTGCTCGCGGCGTCGATCGCAGGCGAGGCGCTCGTCAGCGCGAAATCGTCCGTCGCGGGGTTCCGAAAGCGGGGGTCGGCATCGATGCTGTTGGACCAGATGAGCGTCGCGGACGACGCAACGTAGGCACCCGCTTCTCCGCCACGGACGTCGCTGTATTCGACCGTCAGCGTGACGCTCGGATCGTCCGGCGACTGCAAGGCGAGCAGGGCGATCTCCGGGCCCGTTGCGGCGGCGTTGCCCCAGACCAGGGAGTTCCGGATGGCGGGTGCACCGGCGGCGCCGATGGCCGCCAGCGCGCCGCCGAAGTCGGCGGCCTGGTTGGCGCTCAGCGTGCAATTCACAATGCGGATGCCGGAGTTCGAGGCGTAAATGGCGCCGCCTTCCTCGGCCTGATTCCCGCTGAAGACACAGTTGACGAACAACGGCTTTCCGTTTGAGGCGAAGACAGCCCCGCCAAGCTGGGTGGCGGAGTTGTTGCGGAACACGCAATTGATGAATTTCGGCTCGCGGCTGGGCGAGATCGCAAACAACGCGCCACCCCCATACACACCGAGATTGTCCTCGATCGTGCAGTTCACGAAAGTCGGCGCTGCGTTCACGTCGCCGTGGATCGCGCCGCCGCTGGAGCCGCGGTTCCCGCGAATGATGCAGTTGCGGACAGTCGGGCTCGCGTCGTGATGCAGGAAGAACGCGCCGCCGCTGCTGTTGTTGCCGCCCGTGATGGTGAATCCGTCGACGACGGTCTGCGGCGGCTCGAAGGCGACGAACCAGAAGGCAACGCCCGAGCCCTGACAGTCGATCGTGCATTGCGCCGGCCCATTCTCCGATTTGACCGTGATGACCTTGTACGTCATGGAGATGCTGCGGTTGCCGCTGCCCGTGTACGTGCCGTCGCGGACCAGGACGACGTCGCCAGCGACGGACGCCGTAATGCCCTCCTGAATCGCGTCGAACGGATGCGCCAGCGAGCCGTCCTCGGCCGGGTCGCTCACGGACGTATCCCCGGGGCCGGGGTCGCCGGGCGCGTCCTCATCGACATACCAGATCGTTTGTGCGCGCAGCGCGCCAACGAAGCAAAAGACCACGGCGCATAGAGCAAAGCACTTGCGATTCACGCGGGGCATGGGGCGCTCCATAACGAAAGGTAGTGCCTATCTTGCACACTTCCCGCCCAAAAGTACAGGGAACCTCGGTTTTTCGGCACCATGCGCCACGGGTGACGAAAACGCCCCGGCGCGATCCGGGCTGAAGCCTCAATCGCGCGCGGGTTTCTTCTTCGACGAGCGCGACGAATCGCGCGCGGCGGCGGCGGGCTTGGCATCGCCGGCGGCTTTCGTCGAAGCCGGCCCGGCAGGCGTCTCGCTCGAAGCGCTCTTGGCGGCGGTGTCGCGCGTGCTGCCGCCTGAGGCTGACTTCGACTCCGCCTCGGCGGCCTTCTTGTACGACTCGCTGCGATAGTCCGTCTGGTAAAAGCCGGAGCCCTTGAAAATCACCCCAGCGCCGGTGCCGATCAGCCGCCGCAGCTTTCGCTTGCGGCAGGCCGGGCATTGCCGCAGCGCGTCCGCGGTGATCGACTGAAACTCCTCGAAGTTGTGTCCGCACGCGTCGCACGCGTATTCGTAGGTCGGCATGCCGAGTACCCCTTGTTGAGTCGTCCGCCCGCTGCCCGGCGTCAGCCGCCCTTCCCGGCCGAAACAATGACGCGCGCCGCACGCAAGATCCGCTCGTGCATCGAATAGCCGCGGGCCACTTCGTTCATGACCGTCCCTTCGGCGTACTGCTCGCTCGGCTGGCGCAGCAGCGCTTCATGCCGCGACGGATCGAACGGCTGCCCGAGCGACGCGAAACTCTCGACGTTGCGCGACTTCAGCACCTTGAGAAAGTGCTCGTAGACGATGCGCACGCCCTCGGCCACCGCCTTCACGTCGGTCGCGCCGCGGGCCGAATCGAGCGTGCGATCGAAATCGTCCAGGATCACCAGCAGCTCGCGGGCGAAATCCGCCTCGGCGAACTTCAGCGCCTCCTGCCGGTCGCGGGCCGCGCGCTGCTGCTGATTCCGCGCCTCCGCGATGATCCGCAGATTCTCGTCGCGCAGCGCCGCCACCTCGCGCTCCAGCGCGGCGATGCGCTCCTCCGGCGTCGCCGGCCCCGCGGGCGTTACCGCTTCGGGCGGCGCCGCCCCTCCGCCTTCCGCCGCCGCACCGCCCTCGCCGGCTGGCTCGGGAGAGCGCGGCTCGGCGTCCGCCACGGCGTTGTCCGACGACGTAGTCATGAATCAGCTCCTTCTGCTTTCCCGTCGCTCTCTCGCGTGAAATACTCGCGGACGCGCTCGAAAAAATTCTTGCTCTCCGGCATGACCGACTTGTCCTCCGTCGCCGCAAACTGCCGCAGCAGATCTTCCTGCTTCTTGTCGAGCTTCTTGGGAATCTCGACGATCACCTGCACCACCTCGTCGCCCAAGCGCCCGCTGCGCAGATCGGGCAGGCCCTTGCCCGGCAGCCGGAACAGCTCGCCGTGCTGCGTGCCCGGTTTGATTTTCAGCGGTGCCGCCCCGGTCAGCGTCGGCACCTCGACCGTCGTGCCCAGCGCCGCCTGCGTGAAACTGATCGGTAGACGGCAGATCAGGTGATTCTCCTCGCGCTCGAAAAACGGATGCGCCTCCACGCGGATCACGCAGCGCAGATCGCCCCGCGCCGCGCCGCTCGCCGCCGGCTCCCCCTCGCCGCGAATCCGCATGCTCTGACCATCATGCACCCCGGCCGGAATCTTCACGTTTACCACCACCTCGCGCGGCGACCGCCCGCGCCCGCCGCACTTCTTGCACGGCGTCTCGATCACGTGCCCACGGCCGTGACAGATGGGGCACTCCGTGATGACGCGCGAGGCGAAGAACCCGACGTTCGTCTGCCGCTCCACCTGCCCGTAACCGCCGCAGGTCTGACACGTGCTGCGCTTGCTGCCCGGCTCGTTGCCCTGCCCGCCGCAGCGCTCGCAGAAATCCTGCCGCTCGAAGCGCAGCGTCTTCTCGACGCCCGTGAGCACCTGCTTCAGGTCGACGCCGACCACGCACTGGATGTCGACGCCGCGCTGCTGCCGCGGCTGAAACCCGAAGGCGTCGCCGAAGAGGTCCGAGAAGACGCTGAAGATGTCGTCGACGCGCATGTGCGAAAAGTCGTGCATGCCGACGCCGCTCAGGCCGTCGTGCCCGTGCCGGTCGTAGCGCTGCCGCTTGGCCGGGTCGCTCAGCACCTCGTACGCCTCCGACGCCTCCTTGAAGCGCTCCTCGGCTCCGGCTTCGCGATTGCGGTCCGGATGATACTTGAGGGCCGCCTGGCGAAAGGCGCGCTTGATCTCGTCAGGCGACGAATCGCGCGAGACGCTCAACACTTCGTAGTAGTCGCGCTTCGCGCTCACCGTTACGAAATCCCCTGATCCCAGGCCTGCCGCCCGCAGCTCAATCGTCGTGCCGGACAAGTCGCCGCAGGTTGACGTTCAGTCCGTTCCACACGGCGCTCTCGTAGACTCCCCCGGGTGAAACGTCCACCCGGCGGAAGGACCTGGCCGCCGACGTTCGCACGTGCGCCGTCATCGCCGGCCGGGACTGATCCTCGGTGGGATCGATGATCCAGTACTCGAGGATGCTCCTGACCTGCGCATGGAGCCGTCGGTTCCGCACATAGTCCTTCTCGACGCTTCCGCGCGAAACCACCTCCACGACCAGTGCCGGATCGATCCCGCGATACGACGCTGGAGACTGCGCCGGATATCGGCCATAGGCCGCGAGGTCCGGCTGGGGCACAATTCCCGACTTCGACTCCGTGCTCACGAACACCCGCGGCTCCCAGACGATCGCCGCAAACGGCCGCTGCCGCGCAGCGCGATTGAACGCGTCGAGCACGCGGAAAACCGCCACGGCGATGTCCTTGCCGACGGGTGACGATGTGGGCGACACAATCAGCTCTCCGTCGATCAGCTCATAACGGTAGCCGTCTTCAAACTCGGCGCGCTCGAACTCGGCCACGGACAGGCGCAGGCCGTCGTGGCGCGGGCCCAGCAGCGCTACCGTCGGTCGATACAACCTTCGCACCATGCCGATCTCCGTCCCGAGCTATTCTATCGGCTGACCACGCCCCGGGCGGCGCGCCTCGGCGGCGCGCGGCACGTCAAAACGCCCACCGGCCGTACGCGCCGCAGGGGCGTCGCACGTGCGAGCGCCCCTGGGTCGCGTTGACTCAGATTCCAGACTCTATCGGCAACGCCGTCCGCCTAGCGAACCGCGCCCTCGATTTCCTGGTGCTTGTCTTCCTTGTACTCGGTCACCATCACGTCGGTCGTCAGCAGCAGACCCGCCACGCTGGCCGCGTTCTGCAACGCCACGCGCGCCACCTTGGCCGGATCGATGATGCCCGCCTCCACCATGTCCACGTACTCGCCGCGGGCCGCGTCGTAGCCCGTGTTCTTGCCACGCTCCAGAATCTCATCGACCACCACGCCGCCGTCGACGCCCGCGTTCTCCGCGATCTGCCGGGCCGGAAACTCCAGCGCCCGCGCCACGATCTGATATCCCAGGGCCTCGTCGCCCTCCACCTTCTTGGCCGCGTCCTTCACCGCCTTGATCGCCCGCAGATAGGCCACCCCGCCGCCCGGCACGACGCCTTCCTCGGCGGCGGCTTTGGTGGCGTGAAACGCGTCGTCGACCAGGTCCTTGCGCTCCTTCAGCTCGATCTCGGTCGCCGCGCCCACGTTGATCACCGCCACGCCGCCCGTCAGCTTCGCCAGCCGCTCCTGCAGCTTCTCGCGGTCGTAGTCGCTGGTGGTCTTCTCGATCTGCGCCCGAATCTGCCCGATTCGCGCGTCGATCTCCTTCTTCTTGCCGGCGCCCTGCACGATCGTCGTGTCGTCCTTCGTGATCACGACCCGCTTGGCCCGGCCCATCGCCGACAGCTCCACGTTCTCCAGCTTCAGACCGGTGTCCTCGCTGATGAACTCGCCGCCCGTCAGCACCGCGATGTCGCCCATCATCGCCTTGCGGCGGTCGCCGAAGCCCGGCGCCTTCACCGCGCAGACGTTCAGAATGCCGCGCAGCTTGTTGACCACCAGCGTCGCCAGGGCCTCGCCCTCCACGTCTTCCGCCACGATCAGCAGCGGCTTGCCGACGTTGAGCGTCTTTTCGAGCACCGGAACGAGGTCGCGGATGGCGCTGATCTTCTTCTCGTAGATGAAGATGTAAGGGTCTTCCAGCACGCACTCCAGCGCCCCGGGGTCGGTAATGAAATAGGGCGAGATAAAGCCCTTGTCGAACTGCATGCCCTCGACGTGCTCCCAGGTCGTCTCGAGCCCCTTGCCCTCCTCGATCTCGACCACGCCGTCCTTGCCGACCTTGTCAAAAGCCTGCGCCAGCATCTTGCCGACCTCGCGGTCGCCGTTGGCGCTGATCGTGCCCACTTTCTCGATGTCGCCCGTCCCGCGCACCTTCTCCGCCTGCGACGCGATGTGCTTGACCACCGCCTCAACCGCCGCGTCGATGCCGCGCTTCACGGCGATCGGCGACGCGCCCGCCGTGATCAGCTTCATTCCCTCCGCCAGGATCGCCTCGGCCAGCACCGTCGCGGTCGTCGTGCCGTCGCCCGCCACGTCGCCAGTCTTGCTGGCCACCTCGTTGACCATCTTGGCGCCCATCGCCTGGAACGGCTCCGGCAGCTCGATCTCCTTACTGACCGTCACGCCGTCCTTCGTGATCCGCGGCGATCCCCAGCTCTTGTGCAGAATGACGTTGCGGCCCACCGGACCGAGCGTCACCTTCACCGTGCGAACCAGCTTGCGAACGCCTTCGAGCATCTCCGCCCGGGCGCGCTCCTTGAACATCAGTTGCTTGGCAGCCATCGTGACCTCTCACTTCGCACCGGCGTCCCTGCACGCCGGATCGTTATCGTTCAAGCCGGCGCGGCGCCGGAATCCACGCACCCAAAGCCGGACCGTCCAGGCCCGCGCCTGGCCGTAACCGCCGAACCGGCGTCGCCGATTCGCTCCGCGACAAACCCGCCTAGTCCTGAATGGCGAGGATGTCCGCTTCCCGCAGAATGACGTACGTCTCACCTTCCAGCTCGACTTCCGTCCCGCTGTACTTGCCGTAGAAAACGCAGTCGCCGACCTTCACCGACATCTGGCCACGCTCGCCGCTCTTCTCCAGCAGCTTGCCCGGGCCGGCGGCAATCACCTTGCCCTGCTGCGGCTTCTCGCGGGCCGTGTCCGGCAGCACGATTCCGCCGCGCGTCTTCTCTTCGGCCTCGAAACGCTCGACAACGACGCGATCATCCAGCGGACGAATCTTGAGCTTCTTTGCGGTGGCAACTGCGGGCATTGCGGTCGATCTCCTTTTCTTCGCGTTCAGCGGCTGTCCAGATTTCTCGCCTTCAGCGGGGTTTTCAGGTTCTTCGCCTCTAGTGGCTGTTCAAGCCCAGCATTTCAAATTCGTGCGGGTCGTCGATCCCGCGCGTCACAGCTCCCGGCGGCGCACAGTCCACGATGCTGACGAACGTCGGGGCGTCGGCGGCGATCGTCAGGCCCCAGGCGCTCGCCGCCGGCACTGACTCCGTGCTCGCGTCGTCAACGACCGTCATGATGATCCCAATCGACGTCATGTACTCCTCGCACGCACGACGGCATGCACTGCTCGCACGATCGTCTGCCATCGCACTCGTCGGCGGGCAGGCGCTTTCTTCTGCACTCTGCATGCTTCATGCTGCATTGCAGTTCCTACATGTCGTCCATGCCGCCCATGTCGTCATGGTCGTGGCCGCCCGGGGCACCCTTGCCCTTCGCGTCCTTCGGCTTCTGCGCGATCACGCACGCCGTCGAAAGCAGCACGCGGGCCACGCTGCTCGCGTTCTCCAGCGCCGAACGCACCACCTTGGTCGGGTCGATCACGCCCATCTTCAGCATGTCCCCGTACTCGCCCGTGTCCGCGTTCCAGCCGATCGAGCCGCCCTTCTCCGTCACGCGCTTCAGCACTACCGCCGGCTCGGCACCCGCGTTGATCGCGATCTGCCGCAGCGGCGCCGTGCACGCTCGGCGGATCACCTCCGCCCCCACCTTCTCGGCCTCACCCTTGATTTGGAAGTTGTCGAGCGCCGCGGCGGCCCGCAGCAGCGCCACGCCGCCGCCCGGGACGATGCCTTCCTGAATCGCCGCCCGCGTGGCGTGCAGCGCGTCCTCGACGCGCGCCTTCTTCTCCTTCAGCTCCGCCTCGGTCGCGGCGCCCACGTTGATCTGCGCCACGCCGCCCGCCAGCTTCGCCAGCCGCTCCTGCAGCTTCTCGCGGTCATAGTCGCTGGTGGTGGCGTCGATCTCCTTGCGGATCATGTCGATGCGGCCCTTGATCGCCGCGCTGCTGCCGGCCCCCTCGATGATGGTGGTGTTGTCCGCGTCGATGCGGATCTTCTTGGCCTGACCCAGGTCCGCAATCGGAACGTTGTCCAGCTCGATGCCCAGGTCCTTGAAGATCGCCTTGCCGCCCGTCAGCGTCGCGATGTCTTCCAGCATCGCCTTGCGCCGGTCGCCATAGCCCGGCGCCTTCACCGCCGCCACGCTCAGAATGCCGCGCAGCTTGTTGACCACCAGCGTCGCCAGCGCCTCGCCCTCGACGTCCTCGGCGATGATCAGCAGCGGCCGCTTGGCCTTGGCGACCTTCTCCAGCAGCGGCACGAGCTTGGTGACGCTGCTGATCTTCTCCTCGTAGACCAGCACGAACGCCTTCTCCAGCGTGCACTCCATGTTGTCCGGATCGGTCACGAAGTGCGGGCTGAGATAGCCGCGGTCGAACTGCATACCCTCCACCACGTCCACCGTGGTCTCCAGGCTCTTACCCTCCTCGACCGTGATCACGCCGTCCTTGCCCACCCGCGCGAAACAGTCCGCCATGATCTGCCCGATCGAGCGGTCGTTGTTCGCCGAAATGCTCGCAATGTTGACAATGTCGTCCGATTTCTTGTCCGAAACCGGCCGCGAATTGTCGTGCAGCGCCGCGACCACACGCCCCACCGCCGCGGCAACCCCGCGATTGATCCCGTTGGCGTCAAAGCCCGCGACAACCTGCCGCATCCCTTCCTTGAAAATCGCCTCCGCCAGGATCGTCGCCGTCGTCGTCCCGTCCCCCGCCACGTCCGACGTCTTGCTCGCCGCTTCCTTCACCAACTGCGCCGCACAATTCTCGTTCTTGTCGGTCAGCTCCACCTCTTCGGCGACCGTCACTCCGTCCTTCGTCACGTTCGGCGCGCCCCAGCCCTTGTCGAGGACGGCGTTGCGGCCGCGCGGCCCGAACGTGCTCTTCACCGCCGAAGCGAGCTTCTCGACACCCGCCACGAATGCCTTCCGGGCGTCGTCATCGTACGTGATCAACTTGGCCGCCATGCGGTCATCTCCTTGCTTGTTGCTTGGATGAGTGCTGTCGTCGCCGGCCGGCGTGGAACGGAGTGCCACCGGCAACATCCGGGGCCGCTAGCAAGAACAATGCCAGAGGCCGGCGGTCCCGAGCCGACCAGGCAATATATCGTAACCATGTGTCAAAATTCATGTTACACGATGGACACGTCTCCGACCACCCCCTCATGCCGCTCCCGCCCGTCCTCGCCCCGCCGCGCCGACTGTCATTCTGACAGGCTCGACCCCCTGGCCACTCGACCCCTTGACCCCTCGACCCCTATGATCCTCAACGAGCCTGCCGGCGACCCACCGCACCGGGCGCGACCGGCGCCCGTTGACTGACAGGTGCCGCCTGACCGACTTCGACTTCCATCCCACCACGCGCGTCGTCTCCGGCCGCGGGACCCTCGATCGCCTCGGCACCCTCCTGGCCGAGCTGCACGACCTCGCCCACGCCCCAACCGCCGGAGTGTCGCGCGTCCTGCTCGTCACCGACCGCGGCATCGTCGCCGCCGGCCACGCCGACCGCGCCCAAGCCACTCTCCGCGCCGCCGGCTTCGAGCCCGTCCTCTTCGATCAGGTCCAGGAAAACCCCACCACCCGCCACGTCGACGCCGGCGTCCAGCTCGCCCGCCACGCCACCGTCGCCTTCATCGTCGGCCTCGGCGGCGGAAGCAGCATGGACTGCGCCAAGGGAATCAACTTCCTGCTGACCAACGGCGGCCAGATGCAGCAATACCGCGGCGTCGGCAAGGCCACGCGACCCATGCTGCCCTTCGTCGCCGTCCCCACCACCGCCGGCACCGGCAGCGAAGCGCAGTCCTTCGCGCTCATCGCCGACGAGGTCACACATCAGAAAATGGCCTGCGGCGACCGGAAGGCCGCCGCCCGGATCGCCATCCTCGACCCGCTGCTGACGCTGACGCAGCCCCGCGGCGTGACCATCGCGGCCGGCCTCGACGCCGTCGCACACGCCATCGAGAGCCACGTCTGCACCCGCGCGAACGCCCTCTCGCGCATGCTCAGCCGCGAAGCCTGGCGGCTGGCACGCCACGCCCTGCCGCGCGTGCTGGCCGCGCCCGACGACCTCGAGGCCCGCGCCGCGATGCTGCTCGCCGCCCACGCCGGCGGCGCCGCCATCGAGAACTCCATGCTCGGCGCCGCGCACGCCTGTGCCAACCCGCTCACCGCAACGTTCAACCTGACGCACGGCCTCGCCGTCGCCGTCATGCTGCCGCACGTCGTCCGCTTCAACGCCCCCGCAGCCGACGCCCGCTACGCCGAGCTGCTCGCCGCCGAAGCGCTGGCCGACACCGACAACGCGATTCACTCCTCCGCTCGCGGAACCGCCGAACCCGCGGCGCGCCTGGCGGACCAAATCAACGGACTGCTGGCCCGCGCCGCCGTCGCCACGCGCCTGCGCGATCACGGCATCCCCCGCGACGCGCTGCCGGCGCTCGCCGCCTGCGCCGCCGAACAGTGGACCGCCGGCTTCAACCCGCGCACGCTCAGCGTCGCGGATTTCGAGCGGCTCTATCAGGAGGCGTGGTGATGCCTCCGTCGGCACGCGTCTGCGGCACTCGGCTTGGCCAGCTCCGGCTCCTGATTCTCGCGCCCGGCGCGCTTCTGCTGCTGGCGCTACCCTCCGTCGTCTGCGCTCAATCAGTCACGTCCCAGCCCGCGACCTCCGCCGCCACCGACGACTGGCCCATGTTCCGCGGAAACGTCCGTCTCACCGGCGTCGCCCGCTGCACGCTCGGCGGCGACCTTCAGCGCCTCTGGACCTTCCCCGCCGGCGAGGCGGTCTCATCCTCCGCCGCCATCGTCGACGACACCGTCTTCGTCGGCTCCGAAGACGGCAACCTGCACGCCTTGAACCTCGCATCCGGCCAGCCGAAGTGGAAATTCGCCGCCGGCAACCCCATCCACTCCTCCCCCACCGTCCACCGCGGCACGGTCTATTTCGGCGACGAGGCCGGCGTCTTCTTCGCCCTCGACGCCGCCACTGGCCGCGAAAAATGGCGCCTCACCACCGACGCCGAGATCATCTCCGGCGCCACCTGCGACGGCCCGCGCATCTACTTCGGCTCCTACGACCAGTTCGTCCGCTGCCTCTCCGCCGACGGAAAGGAAATCTGGAAATTCGAGACCGCCGGCAAGGTCCACGCCACCCCCGCCCTGGCCGACGGACGCCTGCTTGTCTCCGGCTGCGACGGCCTGCTCCGCACGCTCGACGCCCCGACCGGAAAATCACTCGCCGAGCTCAGCCTCGGCTCCTACACCGGCGCCAGCCCCGCCATCCTCGACCAGCGCTGCTTCCTCGGCACCTATGGCGAGCGCGTCCTGGGCGTCGACTGGCGCGACGGCCGCATCCTGTGGGAATACGAGCACCCCCAACGCAAATTCCCCTACCTCTCCTCAGCCGCCGTCGCCGATGGCGTCGCCGTCGTCGGCGGCCGCGACAAAATCGTCCGCGCTCTCGACGTGGAAACCGGTCAGCCGTTATGGGAATACGCCACCGGCGGCCGAGTCGACTCCTCCCCCGCCATCGCCGGACGGCGAGCCTACGTCGGCTCCGGCGACGGAACGCTCTACGCCTTCGAGCTCCGCAGCGGAAAGATCGAGTGGCGTTTCGAGTGCGGCGGTGCCATCAACGCCTCGCCAGCCATCGCCCGTCAGCGCCTCGTCGTCGGCGACGAGCTGGGAACGGTGCACTGCTTCGGCCCGCGTCCCTAGGCGGAACGGTCGCAGCGGGTCTCAACCCGTCCACCCCCAGCGCAAGTCCATGAATCCGAAACCCGGTGCCGGAGATCCGAACCCCCGACGCCAGTCGGGGGCCGCACGGCGAGGACGCAAGTCGGAGAATCCGAACCCCCGACGCCAGTCGGGGGCCGCACGGCGAGGACGCTCGTCGCCCTGACGACGTTTCGTACGCAAGACGCCTGCCGCGCCTCCGACCCCTCGCCCTCGACCCCTCACTTGCGTGCACTCGCGTGAGGGGTTCGGATGCGTCGATGCTCACTCGCGTGCGGGGTCCGGATGCGTCGACTCGTCGGATGGTCTGCGGTGTCGGGTGTCCCATCCGAACCCCCGACGCCAGTCGGGGGCCGTACGGCGAGGACGCTCTTCGCCCTGACAACCATCCTGACGCAACACGCCTGCCGCGCCTCCGACCCCTCACTCGCGTGAGGGGTTCGGATGCGTCGACGCTCGTCGGGCACCCGATCCGGTCAGCGCTCGTCGGGCGCCCGATCCGGTCAGCGCTCGTCGGACGGCCCTATCCGAACCCCCGACGCCAGTCGGGGGCCGTACGGCGAGGACGCTCTTCGCCCTGACAACCATCCTGACGCAACACGCCTGCCGCGCTTCCGACCCCTCACTCGCGTGAGGGGTTCGGATGCGTCGACGCTCGTCGGGCGCCCGATCCGGTCAGCGCTCGTCGGGCAGCCCAATCCGAACCCCCGACGCCAGTCGGGGGCACCCCCGACGCGGTCGGGGGCCGCCGTTTGGCGGCTGGCTGGTTTCGAACCCACCCCCCGGGACGTACGACGACACTAGAATGAAAGAATGCCCGACCTGCCCATCCAGCCACGGCGCCCGCAACCCACCGAAGTCGGCACCTACTTCGTCTCGAACTACCCGCCCTTCTCCGCCTGGAAACCCGAGTTCGCCGACGAAGCCCAACGCGCAGTGCGCCAGCCGCCCGCGCCCGACACACCGCTCGGGCTCTACCTGCACATCCCTTTCTGCCGCAAACGCTGCAAATTCTGCTACTTCCGCGTCTACACCGACAAGAACGCCTCCGACGTCGAAACCTACCTCGACGCTCTGACCCGCGAAATCGAGCTCTACAGCCGTCTGCCCGTCATGAAGCGGCCCTTCCGCTTCGCCTACTTCGGCGGCGGAACGCCCTCGTTCCTCAGCGCCCAGCAGCTCGCCTCGCTGGTCGCGCGCCTGCGCCGGTACATTTCCTGGGACGACGCCGAGGAAGTCACCTTTGAATGCGAGCCCGGCACGCTGCAACGCCACAAGCTCGCCGCCATCCGCGAGATGGGTGTGACGCGCCTCAGCCTCGGCATCGAAAATTTCAACGACGCCATTCTCGAAGAAAACGGCCGCGCGCATCTCTCCGCCGAGGTCTACCGCGCCTACGACTGGGCCCGCGAAATCGGCTTCCCCCAGATCAACGTCGATCTGATCGCCGGCATGGTCGGCGAGACGTCCGCCAACTGGTCCGACTGCCTGACACGCACCATCGCGCTGCAGCCCGACAGCGTCACCATCTACCAGATGGAGCTGCCCTATAACACCGTCATTTCCAAGGGCATCCTCGCCGGTGGCGAGTCCCCCGTCGCCAGTTGGGATCAGAAACGCGCCTGGGTCCGCGAAGCCTTCGACCGCCTCATCGCCGCCGGCTACGAAATCTCCAGCGCCTACACGCTGACCCGCCCCTCCGACCGCAGCCGCTTCGTCTATCGCGACAGCCTCTGGCACGGAGCCGACATGCTCGGCACCGGCGTGGCGTCGTTCTCGCACGTCGCCGGCCTGCATTATCAGAACGTCGATCAGTTCGACGACTACGTCGCGCGCTTGCGCGACGGCCGCTTGCCCGTGCAGCGCGCCCTGCGCATGACCCCCGAAGAGCGCCTGGTGCGCGAACTGGTGCTGCAGCTCAAGCTCGGCCGCGTCGACGCCGGCTATTTCAGACAGAAGTTCGACGTCGAGCTCAAGAGCGTGTTCGCCGAGACGCTGTCGCGGCACACCGCCGACGGTTGGCTGACCGTCGAGGGCGACGCCATCCGGCTGACGCGCGACGGGCTGCTACGGGCCGATGCATTGCTGCCGGCCTTTTTTCACCCCCAGCACCGCGTCGCGCGCTACACCTGACCCGCCAGGCTCTCGCCGGCCTGTGCTGCCGGCCGAATTGGCGATATGATGCATGCTTCGGTCGATCGTTACTCGACCAAGAGGCTCAGCGGGAATGCCCATCTCGATCGAAGACGTCGCCAAGCTCGCCAACGTCTCCATCAGCACCGTGTCGCGCGTCATCAACCGCCGCGAATTGGTCAACGTCAAAACCCGCGCCCGCGTCGAATCCGCCATTCAGCAGCTCGGCTACCGCCCCAATGCCTTCGCTCGCGGCCTGATGCTGCGCCGCAGCGAGCTGGTCGGTCTGGTGCTGCCCGATCTGCATGGCGAGTTCTATTCCGAGATCATCCGCGGCGCCAACGCCAGGGCACGCGAGCTGGGCTACAACCTTGTGATCTCCTCGCTGCACGACGGCGACGACAGCCAGTCGCTGCTCGAAGCCCTCCAGCAACGTGCCATCTTCGACGGCCTGGCCGTCATGGTCTCCGACGTCTCCGACCGCGTGCAGCAGGTCCTCGCCACCCTCAAGCTGCCCTTCGTCGTCCTCGACGACGACATCGACGGCGTCCCCCACGACAGCGTCATCATCAACCAGCGCACCGGCGCCGCGGCCCTCACGCGCCACCTCGTCGCCGCCTGCGGCGTCCGCCGCGCGATCTTCGTCGGCGGGCCGGCCACCAACACCGACACGATCGCCCGGCTTGAAGCCTGCCGCGCCACGCTGGCCTCGGCCGGCGTTCCGCTGGCCGAGAGCGCCATCTACCACCTCGACTACCAGTACGACACGGCCTACGTCCTCGCACGCAAGCACCTGCATGACTGGTGCGGTCCGGCCGCCTGCGTCATCGCCGCCAACGACGAGATGGCCGCCGGCATCATCGCGGCGGCCAACGCCGAGGGCGTCCGCGTGCCGCAGGGCGTCGCCGTGGTCGGCTTCGACGACACCCGCATTGCCCGCATGACGCGCCCGGCGCTCACCACGGTGCGCGTGCCCATGTCGCGCATGGGCGCCGCCGCCGTCGAAATCCTCTGCCAGCGCATCGCCGACCCCCACCGCCCACCGACGCGCCTGGCCCTCGAGCCCGAGCTGGTCATCCGCGAATCCTGCGGCCACGCCGCCAAGCCCTGAATCCGCGCAAGTACGTCCCCAACCGAGCCCCGACCGTGAGGGAGGGGTTCGACCTGAGCGTGCGTTCGGACGTGGCGCGTGCGTCCCCCCGAGCCCCGACCATGAAGCTGAGCGAGGAGCGAGCCTGAATGGAGGGGTTCGACCTCAGCGTGCGTGTGGACTTGGCGCACGACGTCCCCAGCCCACCCCGCGTCAGCAACCGGCCCCATACGGCCCGCCCGCGCCTTGAACCCCGAACCCTGACCCCCGAACCCTCAACCTACCCCCACACAATCCACCCGTCCTCATGCCGCATCGCGAACTCGTCGCTCCGCGGCACGACGCGCACCGCGTAACCCCGCCGGCCGCTCGCCTCGCACGGCACGTCCGCCTCGAACACGTGCGAACCGTTCGACTCGTGCCGCGCGTAGCGCATCCGCACCTTCCGCCCTTCGCCGATGTCGCCGCTCGGCGCGATCGTGCCGTGATAAACTTCGACCGCCACCTCGTCGGGCCGCAGCGCCCCCAGGTGCACCCGCGCCCAGACCGGAAACGAATCGCCCACCCGCATCTCCGGCCCCACCTTCGCGTCGACCGACTCGATCCGCACCGCCGGCCACGCCTCCGACAGATGATGCTTCCAGGTCGTCAGCGAACGCACCGGCGCAAAATCGCTCTCCGCCATCTTCCGCGCCCGGCGGATCGACGGCAGATACATCTTGTTGAAATACTCGCGCACCATGCGGTGCGTGTTGTAGACCGGGCAGATCGTCCGCAGCGAGTGCTTGATCCGCGCGATCCACGAGCGCGGCACGTTGTCCTCGTTGCGGTCGTAAAACAGCGGCGCGATCTCGCGCTCCAGCAGGTTGTAGATCGACTCGCTGTCGACGTAATCCTGATACGCCGGATCGTCGTACAGATGCCCCTCGCCGATCGCCCAGCCGTTCTTGCCGTCGTAGGCCTCCGGCCACCAGCCGTCCAGGCACGACATGTGCAGCGCGCCATTCGCGACGGCCTTCATGCCGCTCGTCCCGCTCGCCTCGTGCAGCCGCAGCGGGTTGTTCATCCACACGTCCACGCCGTGAACCAGCTCGCGCGCCAGGTTCATGTCATAGTTCTCAAGGAACAGCACCCGCTTGTGCAGCTCCGGCCGCTGACAGTGCGCGAAAATCTGCTTGAGCAGCTCCTTGCCCGCCGAATCGTTCGGGTGCGCCTTGCCCGCGAAAATGAACTGCACCGGCCGCTGCTCCTGATTGATGATCGCCGCCAGCCGCGCCGGATTCCGAAACAGCAGCGCCGCCCGCTTGTACGGCGCGAAACGCCGCGCAAAGCCGATCGTCAACGCATGCGGATCGAGCAACCCATCCGCCGCCTCGATGTCCGAGGGCGGCGCGCCCCGCCGCCGCAATTGCTCCCGCATCCGCCGCCGCACCGTCGCCACCAGCCGCTCGCGCAGCCGCTCCTTGGCGCGCCACAGCTCCGCGTCGGGAATGTCGTCCACCCGCTGCCAGACTTCGGGGTTGTCCGGCTCGGTCTCCCAACCCGGCCCCAGATAATGATCCAGCAGCTCCGACATCCGCCGCCCCAGCCACGTCCGCGTGTGAATGCCGTTGGTCACGTGCGTGATCGGCACCTCCTCCTTCGGCAGATTCGGCCAGCACGTCCGCCACATGCCACGCGAAACGTCGCCGTGCAACTCGCTCACGCCATTGACGTGATACGCGTTCCGCAACGCCAGAATCGCCATGCAGAACGGCTGCTCCTGCCGCGCCGGGTCCTCGCGCCCCAGCGCCAGAATCTCCGACATCGACACTCCCATCTCGTCGGCGATCCCGCTCAGATAGTGCTCCACCAGCTTCGGCGCGAACATGTCGATGCCGGCCGGCACCGGCGTGTGCGTCGTGAAGACGCCGCTGCTGAAGACCGCCTCGCGCGCTTCCTGGAAATTCAGCCGGTGCCGCGCCATGAACTGCCGGATGCGCTCCAGCGCCAAAAACGCCGAGTGCCCCTCGTTCATGTGGCAGACCGTCGGCTCCAGCCCGATCCGCTCCAGCGCCCGATACCCGCCGATGCCCAGCAGGATCTCCTGCCGGATGCGCACGTCATGATCGCTGTCGTACAGCCGCGACGTCACCGCGCGAAACTCCGGCGGATTCTCCGGCACGTCCGCGTCCAGCAGGTAAAGCTGCACGCGCCCCACGTCGACGCGAAACACCTGCGCCACCAGCGTCTCACGCCCCAGCGGCACGCGGATGTGCACCGCGGCACCATCCGCCCCGCGCATCAGCGTCCCCGGCCATTGATGAAAGTCGTACGTCGGAAAAACGTCGCGCTGCCAGCCGTCGTCGGTGATCTGCTGCGTGAAATACCCGTGCCGGTAAATCAGACCCACGCCCACCAGCGGCAAACCCAGGTCGCTGGCCGATTTCAGGTGATCCCCCGCCAGCACCCCCAGACCGCCCGAGTAGATCGGCAGACACTCGTGCAGCCCGAACTCCGCCGAAAAATACGCGATCGTCCCGCCCGCGGCGTCCGGCTGCGTCTCCTGACACCAGCCCGCCGAACGAACGTACATCGCAAACGCGTCGATGACGCGCGAATACTGCGCCATGTACGCGCTGTCCCGCGCCGCCTGCTCCAGCCGCCGCTGGCTGATCGTCGACAGCAACGCCACCGGGTTGTGCCCGACACGCTCCCACAGATCAAGATCCAGCCGGCGGTAAAGGTCGGCCGCCGCCGGATGCCACGTCCACCACACGTTCTGCGAAAGCTCGCGGAGTTTCTCGAGCGGCGCCGGCAGCGATGGAACCACCACAAACGAGCGAATGTTGTTCATGTCAACCTGATGTACCAGTTCCTGGGTCATGCCGTTCCATGCCATCACTGCCGGCCATCGCCCACGGCGCCCGAATTCGCCGCAAGCCCATCAACGTGCCGCGCGCCGGCGGGCGCAGAAACCGCGCAGCGCGCCTCACAGCCCCGCCACCGAACAGATATCGGCAACCAGCGATTCGCAAGTCTTGTCGTTTCGAGCTTCGGCCATCACCCGCACGATCGGCTCCGTGTTGCTGGCGCGAATCAGAACCCAGCCATCCGCCGAGTCGATCCGAATCCCATCCGACGCGTCCACCCGCGCTCCGCGCCGCGCCGCCTCGCCCGCCACCGCCTTCAGCGCTGCGTCGATCCGCGTCCGGTCGCACCCAAACTTCTTCTTCAGGCCCGCATACCGCGGTATCGACGCCACCAGCTCGCTCACCCGCTTGCCGGTCGCCGCCATCAGTTGCAGCACCTGGCTCATCGCCGAAAGACTGTCGCGCACCGGCGAGACCCGCGGATCGATCACGCCGCCGTTGCCCTCCCCGCCGATCACGCAGCCGCTGGCCAGCATCGCCCGCGCCACATGCGCCTCGCCCACCGGCGTGCGGATCACGGGCACGCCATACTCCCGCGCGATGTCGTCGATCATCCGCGACGTGCTCAGGTTCGCCGCCACCGGCCCGCGCCGTCGCGAGAGCACCGAGCGCGTCGCCAGCGCCAGCGTATACTCCTCGCCGATGAACTGCCCGCGCTCGTCCACCAGCGCCAGGCGGTCCGCATCCGGATCCTGCGCGAAGCCCACCGCCGCCTTGTGCCGCACCACCGCCTCGCAAAGCTGCATGAGATTCTCGGCCAGCGGCTCCGGTTCGTGCGCAAACTCGCCGCTCGGCTCGCCGTTCACGTGAATCACCTCGCAGCCCAGCGATGCCAGAAACGCCGGCGTGTCCAGACACCCCGCCCCATTCACACTGTCCAGCACCACGCGCATCCCGCGCAGCGCCGCCACGTCGACCTCCACCAGCCCCGCCACCGCCTCCGCGTGCCGCTCCCCCGCCAGGTCGTCATGCCGCAGCGGACGAAACCCCGCCCGCACCTGCCGATAACTGCCCGCCGCGCGAATCTCCGCCACCCGCGCCGCGCGCTGCGGATCGGGCGCCAGCCCCAGCTCGTCCAGCAGCTTCAGCCCGTTCCACGCGCCCGGATTGTGGCTCGCCGTCACGTTCATCCCGCCCGAATATCGGCCCTCCCGGATCGCATGCCCCAGCGCCGGCGTCATCACGATCCCCAACTGCGTCACTTCGCAGCCCGCGCTCACGAGCCCCGCCGCCGCCGCACACGAAAACATCTCACCGCTCGGCCGCGAATCCCGCCCCAACACCACCCGCCCGCCGCCCAGCAGCGTCCCATACGCACGGGCAAACTCCACGACCACCTCCGGCGTCAGCGACTGGCCGACGATGCCCCGGATTCCCGACACACTCACCATCAGACTCATATCGGCCCTCGAATGTCGCACACGCCCAGCGCCCGCGCCGCGCGACGTGGGGCGTTAGGCTGACGCGCCGCGCGTCATCGGTCAAGGCTCTCGCGCCGCGCCGCGCGCGGATAGAGTTATCGGCGGATGATTTCGCGCTGAATTCGCGTAAAAATCGCGCAAATTCGGTTGCCGGGACGATTTCGCGCGGCATAGAATCGCCAAATCGAGAGCAGGGAAAAAGAAGCCGGCGGGCGTTTGCGCGCTCGCCACATCTCGCGCATTTCGCAAAAAACTGAGGCTCGCGTTGACTCCATCGCGTGCGCCCCGCGGCGCGCCGATTCGTGCGGTGTTGGAGGGCACAACGTGGTTGGGCTGGCCAAGTCGGACGTGCTGATCGACCTCTGCACGCAGCGCGATTACCTCGCGCATGGCGGCAGTCACCCGGTCGAGAATTCAGATGCGGTCGTTTCCAACGTCCGACGCATCATGGTCTGGGCGCGCTGGACCAAAACCCCGATCGTCTCGGTCCTCGACACACAGCGCCGCGAAGAAAGCCTTGGCGTACAGAGCCCCACCTGTGTCGTCGGAACCTGGGGTCAGCAGAAGGTCGGCCACACGCTCATGCCCAGCCGCGCGTCGATCGAGTCCGACAACTGCCTCTGCGTCGCACTCGACGTCCTGCTGCGCAACCAGCAGGTCCTCCTCACCAAGCGCCATCGCGACCCGCTCACCAACCCCAAGCTCGACCGGCTCCTGACCGAAATGCCCGCCCGCCGCTTCGTCGTCTTCGGCATCGGGCTCGACACGTCGATCCGCCCGCTGATTCTCGGCCTGCTCCTCCGCGGCCGGCAGACCGTCCTGCTCAGCGACGCCTGCGGCTACTGGAATCTCAACGAGGCCGACTTCTGCCTGCGGCAGATCCACGCCAAAGGAGCCGCGCTCCTCAGCACCGACGCCTACCTCCAGGAAGTTCGGAACACCCGCCGCGCTCCGCTCCGCCGCTGGCGAAACGACCGCTCCGTCGCCTGAAGCCCGTCTAGCCGGCATCCGAGCCGAGGCTGTCCCCAGCCCGGTTCCTGCGAGCTGCGCCCCCAGGCGAGCGCCGACCACGAAGGTGGGCGAGGAGCGAGCCTGAATGGAGGGGTTCGACCTGAGCGTACCCGTGAACTCGGCGCATCGCGCCCCCAGCCGAGCCCCGCGCGTGCGACTCGACACGGCGGCGCTGCGTCCACGGACCGACCGGCCCCAGGTCAGACACCAAACCGCGATCCGGCGCGCCGCTGAGCACGCCAGATCGCGGCCGTTCGCATGAAGCCCCAGGTTCAGCAGCCCCCGCCGGCCAGCGCATCGACGAAGCCGTCGATGTCGAAGCCGTTCACCGATCCGTCGTCATTCACATCGCCGGCACAAGGCGAGCAGGGCGCCACGCTACCGGAGAGCAGTCCGACGAGATTGTCGATGTCGAAGCCGTTGACCGAGCCATCGCAATTCGTGTCGCACGGCACGCACGCCGCCGGTGCCGTCACCGTAAAGCTGCTTCCCGCGTTGTTGAAGAACACCGCCGCGCCGCTCGTCAGGGCATAGTCCTGATCGTTCCGCACGTGCAGGGCGCTGGCGGCCTTGGTGAAGCGCACCGCAAGCAGCGAGGTGGAGGGCATCGCGTCGGCCCAGGGCGGGCCGAAGTTGCCGTCGCTGTCATTGCTGATCTGCCCGTTGTTGGCGCCGGTGTAGAGCACGCCGCCCCAACTGAAGCGCCACAGCGGCAGCGAGCCGAAATCATCCTCGAACGTCAGCGACCCCGCCGCGAGATACGACGGCGGGATGAGATTCGTCATGATGAAATCGGGCTGCGCCGCCGGCACGGTGTAATTCGCGAAGTTCGCGCTGGCGATCAGGATACGCACGCCGGTGCCCTGATTCACGACGTCGGAAGCGATGTCGAGCAGCACGATGGGGTTCAGGCCGTTGGCATCGCGAACGATCAGCCGCGCTTCCGACACGTTATTCTGCAGACCCGATCTCATCCGCAATTGGATCGCCTGTGCGCTCGTGTCGCCGTTGACACCGCCGATAATCTGCTCAATCTGCATCAGGTGAAACGTCGCCAGCGCCGGCGCGGCCGACGCGGCCACTACCACGCATGTGAACAATGCCCTGAACTTCGTCATCACGGGATCCTCCTCTGTCAAGCGGTACCGAGTGCCCGGCCCAGAGTGACGCCCGCGCCGCACTCGCATCCCCGTCGATATGTCCCCCCAACGACTCCCCATTGCAGCGCCCGCGTCATTTTCCCCATACCCACCCCGCACCCCCCATCCGAACGCGCCCGCCAACCCGGCAGTCCCGCTACTGAAAAACCGCAACGCCTCACTCTGAACTCGCTATTCGCCATTGCGCTGCAACCACCGACCCTCGAACCCCCAATTCGTTACTCCTAACTCGCTATTCGCCGCTCCCCCGCTCCAGGCAGTACTGCGCATACAGCGCCACCCCCAGCGGCAACGCATCCTCATCGACGTTGAACCGCGGATGATGGTGCGGATACACACACTGCTTCCCCTCGTTCCGCGCCCCCACAAACATGAACACCGCCGGCACGTGCTGCCCGTAATACGCGAAATCCTCCCCACCGCCGATCGGCTCCACGATCTCGATCTTCTCCAGCCCCACCAGCCGCCGCGCCGCCCGCAAGCCGCGCTGCGTCGCCTCGTCATCATTCACCAGCACCGGATACCCCGGCTCGGCACCCACTTCCGCACTCCCGCCAAACGACCGCGCCACCCCCTCCGCAATCGCCCGCACCCGCTCGCACACCCGCTGCCGAACCGCACCATCCAACGTGCGGATCGTGCCCACCATCTCCACCGCCGGCGGGATGACGTTGTCCGCCGTCCCCGCGTTGATCTGCGTGATCGACACCACCGCCGACTCGCTCATCGACAACCCCCGGCTCACCACCGTCTGAAGCGCGAGCACGATCTGCGAGGCAATCACGATCGGATCGACGCACTCGTGCGGAGCCGCGGCGTGCCCACCCCGCCCGCGCACCGTGATCCGCAGCCGGTTCACGCTCGCCATCATCGCGCCCGTCCGCGTGCCGATCTTCCCCGCCGCCATGTTCGACCAGATGTGAAGCCCCAGAATCGACGTGACGTTCTCCAGCACGCCCCCCGCGATCATCGGCGCCGCCCCGCCCGGATAAACCTCCTCCGACGGCTGAAAAATGAACCGCACCGGATTCCGCAGCTCACCCCGCCGCCGAGCCAGAATCTCCGCCGCCCCGAGCAGCATCGCCGTGTGCGCGTCATGCCCGCAGGCGTGCATCACCCCCGGCGACTGCGACGCGAACTCCAGCCCGGTCTCCTCCTGGATCGGCAGCGCGTCCATGTCGGCCCGCAGCGCCACCTCAGGCCCGTCGCCCGCCTCCAGAACCGCCGTCACGCCGTGCACGCCCCCAACCCCCGTGACGGGCCGATAACCAAGCTCACGCATTTGTTGCGCAACCCACCCCGCCGTCTGAGCCTCCTGCCCCGACAACTCCGGATGCGCATGCAGATGACGCCGCCACGACACCAGCTTCCCCGACAGCAAACGCGCGTCTTCGAGAATAAACTCATGCGATGACTTCATGTGCGGCGTTCCTCGCTCGCTGCCCGACCAACGCGATGCGAGACTGCACGCCCGTGCCGGGTCGCTGCGGCGCGTGCCGCCAGCCTCGAAATTTGATTCATCGCGCCAAACAGCTTAATATGAAGTGTTTGCCCGCGCATCGCAAGGCCGCCGCCGCACACGGCCCCCGGGCAGGGCAACCCCGCGCCGCTGAGCACCAGCGGCCCCGACCGCGCCACGCGTCGCCCCGCCGACCGCGGCCCGACGGAGACAACTGACATGGCCGCTTTCCGTGCCTTCTGCGACGACTTTTTTGCCGCCACGCGCCTCTATACCAAACTCGAACTCGGCCCCACCCGCGAGTCCCTCCTCCACTTCTTCGAACGCATCCGCCGCGAATTCCCCGCCATGACCCGCATGCGGCGCCGCGACGAAGACGCGCTCGTTCTGGAGGAGGACGAGGTCAACGACACCAAGCGCTTCCTGCGCGTCGACAGCGACGCGCTGCGCTTCGGCTGCCACAACCCCGAAGACACGTCCATGCTGGGCGACATGGGCCGCTGCATCCTGACGCAGGCCCCGGCCCACCTGGGACTGAGCGATCTCGACATCGACCACATGGAGGTCGTCTTCGGCTTCGACCTCGAGTTCGCCGGCAACCACGACGAACTCGTCGCCGAAACCCTCTTCGCCGACCAACCGCTCTTCTCGCAGCACGCGATGGAAGGTCAGCGCGTCATCGATTGCCAGCCCTTCTGGGGCTTCACCCTCACCCCCGAATGCGACTCGCAGGCCTATATCGAGATCAAGAGCCGAACCACCACCTTTGAAGTCCGCACCGGCGAATACGAACCGTCGATCCTGACGGTCTTCGCCACCGTTCGGCGCTATTGGGGCTTCCGCCCGGCCCCCGACCTGGCCGACGTGCAGCGCGAGCTGCTCGCGCTGTGCGAGCAGTTCGCCGACGGCCGCGTCGTGCCCTTCGTCGTGCAACCCCTGGCCCAGGCCATCGCCAGCCGCCGCGGCAGCCAGTAACGCAGGGAAGCAGGCAACAGGGACCAGGGACAGAGACCAGGGACCAGCGAACAGAAGAGCCTCCGCAGCCCTTTCTGTTCCCTGCTGCCTCGTTTTCTCTTACCGCCGCCCCTTCACCCCCTCCGTCACGATCTTCGCCGGCGGCGGAAACCCGGGAGCTGTCCCGACGGCCGCCCCGACCCCGCCCGGGCGCTGCGAATCGCGACCGCCCAGCGTCGCGATCCGCTTCCAGCGGTATTCAGGTTGACCCGATCGGCTCCACATCGCACATCGCTCCCGCTCGAACCATTTCCTCTGATGCGCCCGTCTGCTTCCCGTTACACGCCCTGCGTCCCTAGTCCCTGCGTCCCTTCCCCCATCCCATGTCTCCACCCGCCCCGCCGACTGCAAAAATCCCCTGGGCCCCTCGACCCCGGGGCCCCTCCCCCAAAATTTTTCCCGCTCTACTTATAGCTTTTCTAGAAACACACGATATACTTGTTGGATATGAGCGACCGACACAACCACAACCAGCCGCCCGAACCCCTCGACTGGGCCCGCGAGTTCCTCCCCGCCTACTTCTCGGACCCGCCCGCCCAGTTCCACCAGGACCTCTTCAACCTCCTGGCCGACCCCGCCCGCAGGTCCATCGCCCTGGTCGCACCCCGCGGCCACGCCAAATCCACCTGCGCCGCCTTCGCCTTCCCACTCTGGTGCATCTGCCACCAGCTCCGAAAAAACATCGTCATCATCACCCACGAATCCTCCCTCGCCACCCAGTTCCTCCGCGACGTCCGAACTGAACTCGAAGCTAACGACGACATCATCCGCGCCTACGGCGACCTCTCGTCCGAACCGCGCCCGCCCGACCGCGAAAACCGCGCCCCAGACCGCGAAAACCGCGCCCAGCCGAGCCCCGACCGCGAAGAACGCGCCCAGCCGAGCCCCGACCGTAAGGGAGGGGTTCGACCGGTGCATGCCTCCGAACTCGGCGCATCGCGCGCCCGAATCGCCACCCTCGAGCGCGCGAATGCCAACCCCCCGCGCCGCTCGCGCGCCAAGTGGACCGAATCCATCCTCACCACCAGCACCGGCATCACGCTGCAGGCCCGCGGCGCCGGCGCCAGCTTTCGCGGCACGCGCGTCGGACCCATGCGTCCCGACCTCATCATCTGCGACGACATCGAGAAAGACGAGCACGTCGAGACCCTCGACGGCCGCATCCGCCTCGAAAACTGGCTCCGACGCGTCGTCATCCCCGCCCTGGCACCCCACGGCCGCCTCATCATCCTGGGCTCGATCATCCACCACGATTCGCTGCTGGCCAACCTGCGCGACCGCGCCCGCTTCCCGCGCTGGGAATACCGCGTCTACCGCGCCATCGAGGCCCGCCGACAGCCCGACGGCGCGCACCGCCTCGAACCCCTCTGGCCCGCGCGCTGGCCGCTCGAAAAACTCAACGCCGAACGCGAACGCATCGGCTCGGTCGCTTTCGAGCAGGAGTACATGGCCAACCCGATCGACACCTCGCTGCGCGTCTTCCGGCCCGAGTGGCTGCGGCGCTGCAAGCCCGACGACCTGGCCGGAAAAAAACTCCTCAAGCTCATCGCCGTCGACCCCGCCACCGGCGCCAGCAACGGCGACTATTTCGCGCTGTGGGTCGGAGGCGTCGAGCAGGACTCCGGCCGCATCTACACGCTCGAGCTCACGCTGGAGCGGATCGGCATCGTCGAGCAGGTCCGCCGCATCGTCGACGCGTTCGAGCGTCATCGCCCGCTGCGGATCGGCATCGAGACGGTGGCCTACCAGGTCGCGCTGCGCGACATCCTGGCGGATCACAGCCGCACGCAGCGGCTCTACATGCCGATCGTCAGCATCAACAGCACGGCGAACAAGCGCGCCCGCATCGAGGGCAGTGCGCCGTTTTTCGAGAATGGGACGTTTCTGCTGCCCGAGCGGCTCGACCCGGAGGCCGAGACGCAGTTTCTGCATTTTCCCAAGGCCGGCCACGACGACGCGCCCGACGTGTGCGCGATGGCGATCGAGCTGGCCCGCGGCCTGCGCGCCGCCGGCCGGATCGAAGGCGCGACGGCGGGCTCGAACCCCTTTGCGCGTCGCGGCGCCTGGTGAGACCTGAGTGGATATGAGCCCCGTGATTTGGAGCGAATGACCGATGAACGCGTCGCTGTGGTCTAGAATGTCTAGCCGAACATCCGCCCTGGCCGCCCGGCTCGCGCCGCGCCGCCGACGCCGCCGACCCGCGCCCCAGCCGCCCGGGGCCGAGACGCGCCCGGCACCGCCCGCCGACGCCAGCCGCACCCTGCGACCCTGGCGCGACGATTTCGCCCGCAGCTACCCCTCGGTCGGCCTCACGCCGGCGCGCGCCCTGGCCCTGCTCCAGCAGGCCGACGGCGGCAGCCCGCACAGCCAGTTCGAGCTCTTCGCCGAGATGATCCGCAAGTGGCCGCGCCTGGCCGCGGTCGAAAACACCCGCCGCCTGGCCCTGACCGGGCTCAATTGGGAGCTCGCCCCGGGCGGACCAGCCTCCGCCGCGGCGCCTGGGGGACCGGCCTCCGCCGCAGCGTCTGGGCGGCCGGCCTCCGGCCGGTCTCTTGCCGCGGAGAGCCCCGCGCCCGACGAAATCCTCGCCTTCTGCCGCGACACGCTCGACCGCATCGAGCGCTTCCGCGATGTGCTCGATCATCTCGCCTCCGCCATCGGCTTCGGCATCGCTGTCGCCGAACTCGTCTGGCAGGACGGCCGCCTGGTCGACCTCGTCCCGGCGCCGTTCAGCCGCCTGATCGCCGATCCACACGAGCCGTGGCGCCTGCGGCTGCGGACCGAGCAGGATCCGCATCGCGGCGTGGCGCTGGATGAGCAGCCGGCGAAGTGGATCGTGCACGTGCCGCGCAGCCAGGCCGGCCGCCACTTCGACGCCGGCCTGCTGCGCGCCAGCGTGCCGCTCTACGTCGCGCAGAGCCTGAGTTTCAAGGACTGGCTGATCTTCTCGCAGATCGCCGGCATGCCGCTGCGCGTCGCGCAGTTCGAGCCCGGCACACCCGAGGCCGACAAGGCCGAGCTGCTGCGCATGCTCCAGTCGCTGGGCACCGACGCCGTCGCCGTCATCAGCAAGAGCGTCGACCTGAAGCTGCTCGAAGCCCGGCAGAGCGCCGACGAGCGGCCGTATCAGCCGCTGCAGGAATACTGCAACAACGAGATCACGATTCTGTGGCTCGGCCAGCATCTGACGACCGACATCCGCGAAAGTGGCTCGCGCGCCGCCGCCGAAATTCATGACCGCGTGCGCGAAGACCTGCTGATCGACGACATCGCCGACGAAGCTGCTGCGGTCCGCCGCGACATCCTGACGCCGATCGTTCGCGCCCGATTTGGTCCCGACGCGCCCGTGCCGCACTTCCGCCGCTCGCTGGTCGAATCGGTCGATACGCGGCAACTGGCGGAGATGCTGGCGGTCGCGGTGGGCGACCTGGGGCTTTCGGTTCCGCAGCGCTGGGCGCATCGCGCCCTGGGCATCCCCGAGCCCGTCGCCAGCGAGCCGGTGATCGCCCGCCGCGACCGTGACGATCCGAACCGCGACCGTGTGGATCCGAGCCGCGCGACCGATCCAAGCCGCGACCGTGTGGATCCGAGCCGCGACGATCCGAGCCGCGACCGTGTGGATCCGAACCGCGACCGTCAGGGAGCGGTTTCCATGCCCAGCGCGCAGACTATCGAATGTCGCGAGTCTCCCCCCGGCCGCGCAGTGTCGTTCCAGCCGCGACGGACCGTCGCGTCACGCGGCGGGTCGTTCCAGCCGCCGAGTGAGGCGTGTTCGGCGAGCGTTTCGCGCTTGGCCAGGAAACCGCTCCCTGACGGTCGCGGTTCGGATCCACACGGTCGCGGTTCGGATCCACACGGTCGCGGCTCGGATGGACGCGACTCGGATGCACGCGGCTCGGATGCGCCGCCCGCCGCCGCGCTCAGCGTCCGGCCTGCCGGCCGCACCGATCTGACGCCGCTGCAGTTCTTTTTCGACACGGCCCTGCGGCGCGACTACTTCATCCGCCGCGGCCAGCTCGAGGAGATTCTCACCGACCGCTACCACCGCGTTTACGTCGCCGAAATCGACCAGGTGCTGGTCGGCGTGGCGATCACGACCTGCGAATCGCGCCTGGTTAACGCGCTGGTGCACCCGGCGTACCGCGGACTGGGCATCGGCCGCGCGCTGGTCGAACAATCGGGCGCCGCGGAAGTCCGCGCCAAGACCGACATGTCCAGCGGCGACCCGCGCCCGTTCTACGAATCGATCGGATTCAAGCCCACCGGCCGCACCAACGGCAAGGGCAACATCGAAGTCATGCAGCGCGCCGCCACGAGCGGCCGGCGCGCCGCGCGAGCCGTCACCACCTGCCGCCCGCGTGCGGCGACTTCACGGAGAAGAGAGCAATGAGAGCGAAATCCACGACAAACGACACTCGCCCACGCCGCGCAACGCAGCGCGGCGGCGGCCGCGGACCCGCGGCGGCCGGGCGACACACAGACCATGCGATGCGCGGCGGCGGCGGCGACGCCGGCCTTTCAGGCGATTCGCCGTCCGCCCCGCGCGCCCTGCTGGGCACGCGCCTGGGCGGGTGCGAAGTCGCCGACGCCAGCGGCGAGCCGCGCGGCGAATGGCTGCTGATTCCGTATGGCCAGGTGCGCGTCGAGCGGCCGCTGAGCGGCGCCGACTTCGTGTTCACGCCGCAGCACGCGCGCTCCATCGTGCAGTGGTTCGAGCAGCTCGGGCGCAAGCTGGCGATCGACTACGAGCACCAGTCGTTCGATCAGCTCAACACGCGGCCCGACGGATTGCGCCCCGCCGCCGGCTGGATCAGCCGGCTCGAGGTCCGCGACGACGGGCTGTGGGCCAGCGACGTGGCCTGGACGGCCAAGGCGCGCGAGCTGCTCCGCAGCGGCGAATACCGCTACTTCTCGCCGGTCATCTACTGGACCGACGAGCAGCAGTCGGACGTTGCCGGCCTCGGGCCGGTCGCGCTGACGAACGATCCGGCCATGTGCGGGGTTGCGGCGCTGGCCGCCGGACGCGCTGCGCCGGGCCATGCGGACGCGATCGAGCCGGTCGACGAGCAGCCGGACGCGGACCACTTCGCGGCCGGCCTGGCCGCCGCCGAGCAGCTTCAGAACGATCCGGCGGCGGGCGAGCAGCGCGGCGACGCGCGGACGATCGCGCTGCTGGAGCGCGAGAACGAGCTGTTGCGGCGCAAGCTGCGCTATCAGGCGGCCGACGCGTTCATCGAGCGCGGCATGCGCGAGGGGCGGATCGTCGATGCGACCAGCATGGACTGGCGCGACGATTACCTGCGCGATCCCGACGCCGCCGAAGCCCGCCTGGCGCGGTCTCCGGTGATTCGGCCGCCGGGTCGCGTGATTGCGCTGGACGAGCGCGGGCGGGCGCTGCCGTCGCCGCAGGTGGCGCGGCGCGCCGGAGGCGCCGGCCCGCTGTCGATCGACCCGCAGGACTACGAGGCGTTCGAGCGCGCCTATGCCGCCGGGCGGGTGCGGCTGTTTTCGGGCGGCGCGGCGTAGTGGCGGCGCGGGTGCGAGAAGGGACTCTCGCACGCACAAAGGGACGCAGGGACGCAGGGACGAAGGGACACAGGGACACGGATTTCAACAGGAGACAGACATGGCACTCACCGCCAATCGTGAAGTTCCGTTTTACACCACGCCCGAGCTGATCGAGCTGGGCGTCGACGACAACATCCGCGTCTACAAGGGCGCGCTGATCGGACGCAACCGCAGCACCGGCTTCGTCCGCGGGCTGGTCGCCGGCGACGAGTTTGTCGGCGTGGCCTATTCCGAGGCCGACAACACCGTCAGCGGGCACAGCGCCGGCGGCCTGAACGTCGTGCTGCATCAGAACATCGACATCGTGCACGCGCTGCCGGGCGTGGCGCAGGGCGACATCGGCAAGGACGTGTACGCCAGCGACGACAGCACGCTGACGCTCAATCCGAACGGCAACAGCCGGGTGGGGCGCGTCGTGACGGTCGAGGCGACGGACACGGCCCGCGTGCGCTGCCAGCCGGTGCAGTCGATCAGCGGCACGCTGGAGAACCAGGAGATCATCACGCTGGCCGACGCCAGCGTCGCACTGACGCTCAATCACGTGAACCGCATTCTGCTGATCGGCAACAGCGTCGGTCGCACGCTGACGCTGCCGGCGGTGGCGACGGTGCGTGCGGGCGGGTGGATCACCGTCGTGAAGACGTCCGCCGCCGCCGCCGCCGTCACGCTCGACCCGAACGCGGCCGAGACGATCGACGGAGCGGCGACGCTGGCGACGCTCGATGCGCAGTACGACGTGGCCACGATCGTGTGCACGGGCAGCGAGTGGATCGTGCTGAACCGCGACATCGCGTAGCAGCAGTAACGAGTGGCGAATAGCGAATAACGAATAACGAGTTCGCGGCCGGCGAGTTGCGTGCGGCGTCGCGAGGCAAAACAACTGAGGAGAGATACCCATGGCAGTCGTTGTGGATACCGGACTTTCGTCGCGAGCCATCATCGGCCGCTTCTACCGCAAGCTCGAAGAGTTCGCGCAGAGCGCCTGGTGGACGCGCCTGGCGATGCACTTCGCCAGCAATCAGCCCGCCGAGACGTATCGCTGGCTCGGCATGGTGCCGCAGGTGCGCGAGTGGGTCGGCGGTCGGCAGGTGCGCCCGCTGCGGGCCAGCGGCGTGACGATCGTGAACAAGGTGTGGGAATCGACCGTGCGGATCGACGCCGACGAACAGCGGCGCGACAAGACCGGCCAGATCATGGTGCGGATCAACGAGATGGCGCGGCGGGTGGCGACGCATCCGAACAAGCTGCTGACGACGCTGGTGCTGAACGGGCCGAGCAGCGCGGGCTATGACGGGCAGTTCTACTTCGACACCGATCACAGCGAAGGCGACTCGGGCGCGCAGAGCAACGCCATCAGCTATGACGCGACGACGCCCACCGCGCCGACCGACGAAGAGATGTTCAACGCGGTGGTGAAGGCCGTGGCGCAGATCATGAGCTTCAAGGACGACCAGGGCGAGCCGATGAACGAAGCGGCCCGCGAGTTTCTGGTGATGGTGCCGATGACGTTTCTGGCGCCGACGCTGGTGGCGCTGGCCAGCCGCAACATCGACGCGACCGAGAACCCGCTGGCTGACGGCCCGTTCCGCGTCGATTTTGTGGCCAACCCGCGGCTGACGTGGACGGACAAGTTCGCCGTCTTCCGCACCGACGGCGACAGCCGGCCGTTCATCTTCCAGGAAGAGCTGCCCGTCGAGGTGCACGCCCTGGCCGAGGGCAGCGAGCTGGAGGCGAATGAGAACCAGCACCAGTACGGCGTGAAGGCCATTCACGAGGCGGGCTACGGCTTTTGGCAGGACGCCTGCCTGGTGACGCTGACGTAACAGCCGGGGCGGCTGTTCCACATGTTGCGAGAAGGGATTCTCGCACGACGGGCTGTTCCAGATGTTGGTGCGAGAAGGGACTCTCGCACCGGCGGACAAGCGGTGACGTGAACCTGAAGGACGTGCGTGCCCTCCACACGCTCGGCGGCGCCGGGACGGCCGGACGCGGCCCGTGTTCTGCGGCTCCCGACGGCCGACGATGGCCGCCCGGCCCGCCGGCGTGAGGTGCGCAGCGCTCCACCGATGACGGGATGTGAACCATGGCGTATGTGACGACGACACAACTCAGCGCGCGGCTCGGCTCGGCGATGTACGCCCGGCTGACCGACCGCGTGAACGGCGCGACCGCCGACGCGGCCGTCGCGCAGCAGATTATCGACGAGGCCGCCGCCGAGGCCGACAGCTACCTGGCGGTGCGCTACGCGACGCCGGTGGATCTGTCCGCGCGGCCGGAGCTGGCGGACATGTTCGAGGCGCGTGTGCTGGACCTGGCGGAGTATGGCGCCTGGAAAGCGTCGCCGTTCGTCAGCGATCTGCCGCAGCGCGTGCAGCGGATCTACGCGGCCGCGATTTCGTGGTTCACCGCGGTCGCGGCCGGGCAGGTTGATCTGCCGGCGGCGGCGGCGCCGTCGTCGCGAACGGCGACGGACGACTCGCCGCGCTATGCGGCCGACGAGCGGCGCTTCACGCACGACGAGCTGGACGGACTGTGACGATCGGCGGGTCTCGCCGGCAGAGCGGCTGACGCCGCGGAACTGGACGAAGGTGAAACATGGCATTCATGCAGCAGTCCTACACGGGCGCGCAGAGCAACACGATCATTGTGCCGGCGTCGGCCGGGCGGATCATCCTGGCGACGCGGATCCTGTTCAGTTGCGAGGGGGTGGTGAATTTCCGGCTGGTGTCCGACCCGGACGGGAGTCCGGTCGACCTGACGCCGCCGATGTTTCTGGCGTCGAACCGGTTCATTGACCTGGCGCTGGGGCACACGTTTGGGCTGGGTTCTGGAGCGGGCAAGGCGCTGGGGATTACGACGAATCCGTCGAGCGTGCCGACGAATCACAGCATCGCGGTCTGGTATGAGCTGGTGACCTGATGACCGAGGAGATTCTGCGGCAGCTTCCGTCGCTGGGCGTGTCGGGGCTGCTGTTCGTGATGTGGTGGGGCGAGCGGGCCGAGCGGCATCGCGGGGCGGCGGCGGCGCAGGACGCGCAGCAGTCGGCCAGCCGGCTGGCACATCTGAACAGCGAGCTGCTGGACGTGATCCGCTCGAACACGGAGGTGCTGACGGCGCTGCGCGAGGAGCTGCGGGCGCACCGCGCGACGGAGGTGGATTGGCTGGCGCGGATTTCGCGGCAGATGGAGACTGACTGAAGCTGCGAACAGGGAACAGGAAACAGGGAACTACAGATGAACTGGGCGGCGATTGTGAAGCGGATTGATCCGGCGACGGCGCGGGCGTTTGTGAGCGCGGCGCGGGCGGTGATCGACGCGATGTTGATTGAAGGCGAGCGCGTCCGGCAGGCACAGGCTCCTGCGCGACGAGATTACGGATCGGCGGGACTGCCTGCCGACGCGCCCGCCGGCGGATGGATTTCGGACAGCGAAGTGCGCTCGGCGGCGCAGAAGATGAGCGAGGCGCTGGCGGCGGAGAAGTGGGTCGAGGGCGTGATGTTCGCGATCAAGGCGCTGAGCGCGCTGGGGGCGGTGTGAGAACGACAATGCAGAATGAAGAATGCAGAATGCAGAATCAGGGGTTCCGGGGTCAGGGGTCAGGGTTCGGGGTTCGGGGTTCAGGGTTCGGGGGTCAGGGGTCAGGGGTCGGAAGGCGGCGGGCGGGAGGCAAAGTGCTGAACGGCGCATTGGCTGTGCACTCTGCATTCTTCATTCTGCATTGCTGTGGTTGCACCGCGGAGAGTGTGCGGCTGGCGATCGAGCAGCAACGACGGACGGACGAGGTGCAGCAGGCGGTCGTGATGCGGCAGCATGACGCGCTGTGCGTGCTGATGTATCGCGACGTCGTGCGGCGAATCGAGGCCGCGGGCGGGCCGCTGAACGCCGAGCAGCGGGCGCAGATCAGCGAGGCGTGGAACGATCGCGATCTGGCGGAGTTCTGGCTGGTGCAACACGAGCGGGCCAAGGCGCTGCGGATGGTAGGCGTGGACGTGCGGCTGTATGGCGAGCAGTCGGTGCTCGATCTGCTGTTGAAATCGCTGGACGCGAAAGTGGCGCGCGTCGAGCAGGGTGTGGCGGGGTATGTGGGGCGGCGCGTCGGTGAAACCGCGGCAGGCGAGGAGAGTGAAGCCGCGGGAAACAAAAGCAGTGAAACCGCGGGAAACAGAAGAAGAGAAACTGCCGGAAACAGAAAAAGTGAAACCGCGGATGAACGCAGATGAACGCGGATGGGTGAGCGAGCGCGGAGTCGCGCGGGACTTGGCGGGGCGTAGGCGTTTGCTGCCCATTGACGGCAGCGTCGCCGCGAGTCCGTGGAGTGAGACGTGTTGTGTGCGGGACGTGGAAACTGAAGTCGGACAAGAGTCGAGACATTCTGCGAAAGGGTGAAGAGATGAATCGCGACGTGATGATGACGGGATGGCGGCGGTGGCTGTGGCCGCTGCGCAGCCGCAAGGTGCAGGTGGCGCTGGCGACGGTGGTGGCGGCGTGGGCGGCGGAAGCGGGGCTGGGGGTCAGCGAAGAGACGGTGCTCAGCGTGCTGGGTGTGGGCGTGGCGCTAATTCTGGGGATCGCGCATGAGGACGCGGGAAGGACGAAAGCGCAGAATGCAGAATGAGGAATGCAGAACGGACGGATGCTCGCCGCGGCCGACGCTACGGGGAAGAGTGAACAGCGAGTTAAGAATAACGAATTGAAACTGCAACGCCGCCCTATTCGCCGAGCTGTCCAATTCGTTATTCGCTATTCGACATTCGCTATTCATCCGCGTGGCCGCGGAGGGCCGACACAACGTCTTACGACACTCTGCTGCCGGCGGCGATGGGTTTCTCGGGCGAGAGGACGACGATCGACGAGCGGTCGGACGTGCTGGCCGCCAGCAGCATGCCCTGGCTTTCGACGCCGCGCATGGCGCGGGGCGCCAAGTTGGCGACGACGATCACCTGGCGGCCGACGAGCGCCGCGGGCTCATAATACGCGCGGATTCCGGCGCAGATCGTGCGTTGCTCGGTGCCGAGGTCGACGCGCAGCACGAGCAGCTTGTCGGCGTTCGGATGGGCCTGGGCATCGAGCACGGTCGCGACGCGCAGGTCCACCTTGGCGAAGTCGTCGATCTGGATCACACCCGGCACGTCAGCCACTGCGCGACTCCTTGATTCCCGCTGCCCCGGTTATTCCTTGGCTTCGGCGAGCGAGAATTCGCGCGTCATGAACGGCGATTCGTCGCGGCCGCTGTAGAGCTTGACCGTGAAGCGGTCGTTCTCGGGCGTGGCCCGCGCGATCAGTTCCTTGACGGGAACTTCGACCGACACGCCCTTGCGCCCCAGGCTGCTGCTCCAGACGAACTCGTGCTGCACGAAGTGCTCGCGGCCGTCCTTGGCGCAAACGGCCAGGCGAAACGGATTGCCGTCGCACTCGGGCGGCATGTTCGTGACCGCCACCAGGACGCGGCTCAGCTCGCGCGGCACCTTGCTCAACTTGTCATACTCGCCGTCGAAGTAGTCGCCGGCGACCACCAGCGTGTCGCTGTCGAGCTTCACGCGGATGCGGATGGGGGCGATGGCGGCGTACATCTCGCGCGCCACGGACTCTGCCAGTTTCGCGGCGATCTCCTCCGGAGTCCGCGACGGCGGTCCGCCGCTGCGCGTGCTGTCGTCCTCGCGCGGGGGGCAGGTGTGCGCGAAGAGCGTCTTGCCGGTGGCCGTGTCGACGACTCGCACGGTGCCGGCGACGCGGGCCGCGTGCCGGTACTGGTCGATCACGTCCTCGCCGATGACGATGGCCTGTCCGCGGCGGTCGCGCACCATGCGGCCGTTGCGGTCGCGCTGATAGCGCGGGACGCGCTTCTCCGAGCGCTGCGCGATCAGTTCGTAGTCGGTCAGTTTTCCGACCACCAGGGCCTGCGCCGATTTGATCTTCCCCGGCGCGATTGCCGTGGAGGAATCGGAGACGTCCGAGAGGCTCGACAGGTCCTGCTCTTTCATGATCGCCGCCAAGTCTTCGCGCGACAGCACGGTGAACTCGCCGTTACCCGCCAGCAGGGTCGAGACCGATTCGCCCATCAGCTCGGCGTCGCGCTGTCCGCGGCGGTCGGACGAGGTGAACGGCAGTACGGCGATCCGCTCGTAGCTCTTGAAGTCCCATTGCGGAAAGCGCGTGATCTCCGTCCGCCGGTTCGACCCGCCGCAACCCGTCGCGAGCGTCACCGCCAGCAGCGTGACGCATGCTCCCGTCCGATTCATGACGTTGCCGCTCCACACGTTTCGGGGCGCGCCCGGAGAGCGGGTCACGCGCCGCCCGCGGCCGTGTCGACCGCGGTGGTGATGAACGCGTTGAGCAGCGTCGAGAGCCCGCTCGTGATCACGCTTGAGAAAATCGACGTGATCTGCTGATCGCTCAGCGCGCAGCCGCCCAGCAGAAACACCGACGACCCGCCCGCCATCAGCCGGGTCAACCGCCCGAACCGCCGCCACCAGTCTCGCATGCTCATTACACTTGCTCCTCGCAGCGCCCGGTCCGCGGCGATCGCGGAGCGAGCGGAATATTCCGTACCCGTCAGGGCGCTCGACGCGCCGGACGCGACGTGGACATGTCCGGCAGGATGATCATGATCTCGGTCAGCTCCACGATGCCGACCGTCACCGAAGGTTCATCCCGCCGCACGCCGCGCAGCGCGACGAAACGGCCGAGATACGCTTCAGGCGGTTCGGGGAAGTCGACCGGGAAGTCGACGTACGCCAGCACGACGCGCGAAATCGGATCCGACAGGCAGTACCGCCGTGGATGCTCCGCCTTGGAAAACACGTAGCTGGTCTGCAGCTCGCCGCGAAGGTCGGCCATCATCGGCGGCCGCGTCCGGCGCGGGGCCGGTTCGCGCACGACCGCCGTGGGCGCCCGTTCGGCCGGGGCGCGCTGCGCGGTTGTGGGGGTATGAGGCGGCTCGCGGCGTGGCTCGCGGGCCGCGAGCTGCTCCTGAATCCGCGACGTCCACGCGGTTGCCAGCCGCGCGACGAGCGGCTCGTCCTTCTGCTCGGAGAGCGGGTAGAGCGCGTGCAGGATTTCCACCCAGTTCTGCTCCGCCTCGGGCTTGCGGCGCTCCGCCTCGATCCGCGATTCGATCGCCACCAGCGCCTCGGACCACTCACCGCGCGCCACGGCCGGCGTCACCGGCCGGCTGGTGGCGACCCGGGGCGGCGCGGGGCGCGCCACGGTCGGCCGGGACGTCGCCGCGGGCGGCGCCGTTACGACCGGCGCAGTGCTCGGCGCTTCGCCGCGCGGTTCACCCGAATCCGCGACGCGGGCGGCGAACTCTTCGGAGAGATAGAAATAGACACCCGCGGGCGGCCGCACGCGCAGCCAGTCGCCGTCGCGTCCGACCACCTGCAACTCGGTCCCGGGCGGCAGAAGCGTCAGCACTTCGCTCTTGAGCGGATCGACCGGCACAACGGCGCTGGCGGCGCGGAGACGAAGATTGCCGCTTTGCGTCGAGACGCGCCCGACGTTGTTTTCGCCGATGTCGACGAACACCGCACCGACGTGGCAGAACGTGTCCGCCGGAGGCACGATGCGATAGAAGCCGAATTCGATACCGGTTGCTTCCAGCACGTCGCCCGATTGACACTGCCCAACGACGAGGCTGTTGGTGTCCGCCCGTGCGCGGATGTTCACGTTTTCGCCGCTGATGCGAATCTTGAAACCTGCCGCTGCCGGCGTCGGCGCCGCCGTCTCCTGCGCCGCCGCTGCCGCTGACAGCCAGCCGGCCAGCAGCGCGCCTGCAACTGCCCTGACGAGACTCCTCACGACCCAACCTCCCTGTCTGTCCGGCCCGCGAACGAGGCGGCGTCGCGTCGCCAGCGCGCCGCACCGCGGTGTTTTGCTACCGCGCCGCCTGTTCGCATGCGTCGGCCTCCATGTTGAGCAACCGTTCCTTGAAACGGACGCCCTGGGCACCTGAATAACCGCCGAGCGATCCGTCGCTCTTCAGCACGCGATGACATGGAATGAGAATCGGGAACGGGTTGCGGCTCATCGCGGTCCCGACGGCCCGGGCAGCGCCGGCGTGACCGACGCGCTGCGCCAGCGACTTGTAGCTGGCGGTCTGTCCGAATTCGATGCGCCCGCATGCCTTCCACACCGCGACCTCGAACGCACCATGACCTGACCAGTCGAAGCGGGCGTTGAAATCCACGCACTCGCCGGCGAAATACTGCCGGAGTTGCCGCGCCAGGACCGGCAGCAGCCCGTCGTTCTCGTCGGCGTCGGCGAAGTCCGACCTGACCCGCGACTCCAGCCGGGCGCGGAGCGGCTCCGGCAGGTAAACGCGTTTAAGTCCGCGCGGTCCGCTGACAAACGCCAGCCAGCCCGCGCCGGTCTCCACCAGCCGATACGCAGTTCGCACGTCTCGCTCCCGCTCATGCTGGACGCCAAGCGGAATGGTAACGCGTGCCGACGCCCCCCGGCAACCTCACGATCCGTCCATTCCAATACGCGCCCGGGCGGTGCCGCCCTCGGGCCTCACCCGCGGTCGCCGATCACTCGCCCTCCGGCTCGCTCGCGCTGATTTCCGAGTCCCGCTCGGGGGGCGGCCGTTCGTCGGCGTCGGCGTCGGGCGACTCCTCGTCGGCGGGGGCCAGCCCCGCGCTGAGCCGCAGCAGGTCCTTGGACGTGACGATCCCGACCAGACGGTGATCATCGACAACCAGCAGCGAGGAGATGGTGTGCTCGACCATCAGCCGCGAGGCCTCATCGACGGGGGTCGACGAGTTGACCGAGATCGGGCGGCGCGTCATGAACTGGTGCACCGGCTTGGCCAGCGTCGCCAGGTCCTGCGGCCGGGCGGTCAGGTCGGAGACGGCGTACGGACTGAGCGTCGCGAGCACGTCCCGGTCCGACACGATTCCGACCACGCGCCCCTGGTCGAGCACCACGAGGTGTCGAATGCCGTGGTCACTCAGGATCTCGCGCGCCCGGCTGAGCGGCTCGTCCATCGCGATCGTGATCACGTGCCGCGTCATGATCTGGCCGACGGTCGTCACGGCGCACCCTCCGGGCGGTTGGCAGCGGGCGGCTCGAGGCCGGGCGGAAGCGGGCCGTCGAGGCTGCGCCACAGGTACCAGGTGGCGCGCGACCGAAACGGCCGAAAAGGCTCGCCGGCCCGCTCCAGCCGCGTGCGTGGCAGCGGCCGGCGGGCGGCGTGCAGCTTCTGCAGGGCCTTCTGAAGCCCCAGATCGTCCACCGGCCAGACGTCGGGCCGCTTCAGGCAGAACAGCAGCAGCATCTCGGCGGTCCAGCGCCCGATCCCATGAATCTGCGTCACGGCGGCGACCACGTCTTCGTCCGGCATGCTTCGCAGGCGGGCGGCGGTGACACGCCGAGTGCCGAAGTGAGCGCACACGTCGCGCAGATATGAGACTTTTCGCTCCGACAATCCAGCGCCGCGCAACGCCGGGTCTGCCACGCGCGACAGCGCCCGCGGCGAGAGTCGCCCGCGCGGGCACAGCGCGCGCAGACGGCGGCCGATCGTCGCCGCGGCCTTCATCGAGAGCTGCTGGTGCACGATCGACGAGACCAGCGCGCTGAACGGATCGGGCGTGAAGCGGATCTGGCACGGGCCGATGCGATCGATCAGCGCCGCAAGACGCGCATCGGCCGACCGCAAGTGCCACTCCGCCGCGTCGTTTTCATACACTTCGTGCTTCACGGCGGGGATTCTAACTTAATGGTGGCGCGAATCGAACGAAGTTTTCGGGTTGGGGCGAACCGACCCGTCTCCGGGGCGTATGGCGTTTTGGATCATCGCCGCCTCGTGCTCGGCCGTCGGCCCTGGCGGGCGGCAAAGTCATGTTGACAATGGGACTCATAGGCTTAGATTCTCTCGCCGGTTACGAGCAACGATCCGCCAGCGCGTCGCGCGTGGACGCGAGCGCGGCGATTTCTATTGGCAGGTAGGGCACGGATGGCACACGACCATCTCTCGGTGCAGGCCGAAACCGGTCGCGCCCAGGCGAAGCTGATTCTGACGCTGCTGGGCGGCGTCCTGCTGCTGGGGTCATTTGTCGCGGACGTATCGTATTCCGAGACGTCGCCGATTCGCGGCTCGACGATTCCCAACCCTTACAAGGACCTGCTCGCCGCCATTGGCGCGTTGATGCTGGCGTTTCCGCTCTGGTGGCACGCGGCGCACTGCATGCTGTCGGGCCACATGCACATGGATGAGCTGGTCGCCCTGGCGATCCTGGCCGCGATGGCGATCGGCGACTATCAGACCGCGGGCGTCGTCGCCTTCTTCCTGCTGCTCAGCAACCTGATCGAGACGCGCACGGCGCTGGGTGCCCGTGCCGCGATCGAGAGCCTCATCCGCCTAACGCCGACTCGCGCTCACCGCGTGCGGGCCGACCGCTCCGAGGAAGAAATCGACGCCTCGTCGCTGCGCCCGGGCGACACTGTCATCATCCGCCCGGGTGACAACATCCCCGCTGACGGGCAGATTCTCACCGGCAGCTCGACCGTCAATCAGGCCACGATCACCGGCGAATCGCTGCCGGTCGAAAAGTCGGTGGGCGACGAGGTGTTCGGCGGCACGAACAACGTGACGGGCGTGCTGGAGGTGCGCGTGACAAAGGCCGGCGCTGATACGACGCTCGGCCGCGTGCGCCAATTGATCCTCGACGCCGAGCGGACGCGCATTCCCCTCATGCGCCTGATCGACCAGTATTCGGCGTGGTATACCCCGATCACGCTGATGGTCGCCGGCGTCGTGTGGTTTTTCACGCACAACATGAGCACGACGATCGCCATCCTGGTGATCGCCTGCCCGTGCGCCCTGATTCTGGCGACGCCGACGGCGATTGTGGCGGCGCTCTCGGCGGCGGCGCGGCTGGGCATTTACATCAAAGATGTGTCGAACATCGAGTGGGCCCGCAAGCTGACCGCCGTGGTATTCGACAAGACCGGAACGCTGACGACCGGCGAGCTGGCGGTGACGCGTCTGGCGCCGGCGCCGGGGGTGGAGGCTGCGGAACTGCTGCGGACGGCCGTATCGGTCGAGCGTTTCAGCCGCCACCCGGTGGCCCGCGCGGTGGTGGCGGTGGCGGAGAAGGCCCGCGTGCAGCCAGACGAGGCCAGCCAGGTCGAGGAAGTCTCAGGAAAAGGCGTCAGCGGGCTGCTCAGCGGCGTACCGGTGATGGTGGGCCGCGGCAACTGGCTGGCGGAGCGCGGTGTCGATCTGAGCCCGGTCAGCGGCGAAGCCTATCAGGAGCCCGAGGGCCTGAGCGTGCTGCACGTGTCGCGCGGCGGGCGCTCGATCGGCTGGATCGGGCTTGAAGACCGCACACGGCCCGAAGCGCACGACGCGATGGAGGAACTGCGTCAGATTGGCGTCAATCACCTGATCATGGTCACCGGCGACCGCTGGTCCGTCGCGCGGCGCGTCGCCAAGGAGATGGGCTGCTCCGAGGTGCAGGCCGAGGTCTTTCCGCAGGACAAGCTCGCGCTGGTCGACACGCTCAAGAAAACCGGGCATACCGTGGCCGTCGTCGGCGACGGCGTCAATGACGCCCCGGCGCTGGCCGCTGGAAACCTCGGCATCGCCATGGGCGCCGCCGGCAGCGACGTCGCCATGAACAGTGCCAGCGTCGCGCTGATGAGCGACGACCTGCGGCGGCTGCCGTTCCTGGTGCGCCTCTCGCGAGCGACGACGGCGGTGATCTGGCAGAACCTGATCTTCGGCGTGCTGTTCATCCTGACGGCCGAAGTCGCGATCATCTATCAACTGATCGGCCCGATGCTGGCGGCGGTCCTGCACACGCTCTCATCGACGATTGTCGTGCTCAACAGCGCGCGAATGGTCCGCTTCGGCGAGCACATCGCCGCGCACGTGCCGCGTCCGCGGACGGTCGCGGCCGCGCCGACGGTCGGCCGTGTGGCGCTCGAGGCCGTGGCATGAGCCGGCTGGGTGAGCCTGTGACGGGAGATGCGCCGCCGCGGCGGTTGGGAGTGTGCCGCGCCGGCCGGTGCGCCGCGGACGCGCGGGCGTCAGCCGACTTCGCGCGTCTGGAACATGGCGACGCCCAGGGCCAAAATCGCCGGTATGAAGAGCGCCGCGTAGGCCGCCAGGCGCCAGACGTGCTGAGCCTGGATGGCGAGGTCCTGCGTGAGCGCGTCGGCGAGCCAGAAGAACTGGAAATTGGGAATCAGGGCGTAGAGCACGGTGTAGACCATTCCTTCGCCGCGCGAGGCTGGCCCGCCGACGAGGTGGTCGCTGAGCAGCGCCGCGATGAACACCGCCGAACAGATCAGCATCGTCATGACCTGGTTGAAGCGTGTCGAAATCACCACCGCGATCGCGGTCAGGACCAGCACGGCCAGAAACACGCCGAGGACGCCATAGATCACTTGCAGGTTGCCGAAGTCCATGAAGGGCGATTGCGGCGTCCAGGTCTTGTCGAAGCACAGCACCAGGGCCAGCGCGACCGTGCCCAACGGCACGACCCAGGCGGTCAGCGCGCTGGAGAAGTGCCAGCCGTAGACGTAATTGCCGAAGATGGCGGCGGTCAGGCTGACGCCGAGGGCTATCAGCGAAAGGACGAGCACGGGGTAGTCGAACTTGTCGGAGACGGTTTCCATCACGCCGTGGCGGACGGTCATCATGAATATGAGCGTCAGGAAGTAGAACCCCACCAGCAGTGCGCCGCTGACGCCGAGGAACTTGGCGAGCAGAAATGTCACGCGGCTGACGGGTTTGGAGATGACCGTCAGGACGGTGCGATTCTCGATCTCGCGCGTGATCACGCCGGTAGCGCTGAACGCACTGGCCAGCAGTCCGAAAAGCAGGAGCGTCGCGAGCCCTACGTCCTGCAGAATTTTGTTGTCGCGGCCCGACTGGAGCGAGAACTGCGCCAGACCGGGATTGATCACGAGCATGCCCGCCGCGACCCACATCAGCACGCCGAAGACCGGCTGGCGGATCGTCTCGCGGAACGTGATCGACACAATGGCGAGCAGCTTGGTGAACATCAAAGCTCCCAAGGGACTACGGTGCTACGGACCGATCGTTCGTTTCCATCCTACGTGACGCCGCGAAAACTCGCGACCCGTCGCGGCGCCGGCCGCTCCGGACGCACCATCCTGACGAGGTCTCCCCGTGGCTGACACCCCGCACCATCGCGTCGTCGTCGCCAGCATCGGCGGTCTGGTCCTGCAAACGCTGGCTGGCGCGGGCATCGTGCTGCTCGGGCAGTACACGGCCTCGCTGGCCATGACGCACCTGGGCTGGATGGCCCTGGGCGGCGCGATCCTGTGGCTGGCGTCGCTGCTGGTCTTCCGCCAGATGGAGCTGGTCGTTCTCGAGGACCGCGATCTGGACCAGCTTCGCCGCGAGAAGACGGCCATGGGAACGGCCGAGTCGATCTTCGCCGGCGAGGGCCCCGGCGCGCTGGGCTTTCGCGTCGCCGCCGCCCGCCTGGCGTGGATGCAGCGCTGGCTGGTGCCGGTTTTCGGGCTGCTGGCCGCCGCGTATCTCGTCGCGGTCGGCGTTTGGCGCTGGGGCCGGGCGACGTCCTTGCCGCTGTCGTCGGAGTCGTGGCCGCCGGTCCAGGAGGGCGGCCTGCTGCTGGTCGTCTCGTCGCTGCTGATTTTCGCTCTGTTTCTCTATTCGCGCTACGCGGCGGGTCTTGGCCGCATGGCCGAGTGGACCTACCTGCGAGCCTGTGGCGGCTACATGCTGGGCATCGCCTGCGGCGCGTTCGCGCTGGTGATCGCGCTGGGGATCAACGAATACGCGCAGTCGCCGTGGTGGGAGCACTTGCTGGCGCGGCTCCTGCCGGCTGTCATGGTTTTGCTGGGGGCCGAGTTTGCCCTGAATTTCGTCGCCGACATTTACCGCCCCCGTCAGGCGGGCGTCGCCGCCCGGGCCTGTTTCGACAGCCGCCTGCTGGCGCTGATCTCCGAGCCGGGCGGCCTGGCGCACGCCCTGGCGGAAGCGATCAACTACCAGTTCGGTTTCCAGGTTTCGCACACCTGGTTCTATCGGCTGATGGTTCGCGCGTTGATCCCGCTCACCGGCCTGTGCGTCGTGGTCCTGTGGCTGATGACCTGCCTGGTGATCGTCAATCCGTTCGAGCTCGCCGTGATCGAACGTTTCGGCCGCCAGCTCAACGCCGAAAACCCGCTCGGGCCCGGTCTGCACGTCAAACTGCCCTGGCCGTTTGACGAGGCCCGGAAATACCGCACGGGCCAGCCGCACCAGATCATCGTCGGTGCCAAGTACATGGAGCGCGGCGAACACCGCTTCGAGCTGAGCGACGTGGTCGTCTGGACCGACAACTCGCACGCCAAGGAGCACTACAACTTCATCTTCGCGCCGGCCGCCCAGCCGGGCGCCGCGACCTCGGCCCCCGCCGGCGACGCGGCCGACGAAAAGGACAAGGGCGTGCCGGTCGACATTCTGCGGATGAGCCTGGCGGTGCAGTACCGCATCCGCGGCGACGCGCTGCCCGCGTTCACCGCGACCATGGCGGACGACCGCGTCTCGCGCGAGCCGCTGACGCACACGTTTGTCGAATCATGTGCCTGGAACGAGCTGATCCGCTTCAACGCCGCGACCCGCGCCGAAGCGATGCTGGGCGAGCGCCGCGTGGCCGCCGGCGAGACGATCCGCAAGCGGCTTAACGAGCGTTTCGCGGCCCTGGGGTTAGGCGTCGACGTGATCTACGTCGGGCTGCAGCACGTTCATCCGGAGGCGAGCGTCGGCAAGGCGTTCGCCAAGGTGGCCGAAGCCGAGCAGGAGAAGATCACCGCGATCCGGCAGGCGCACGGAAAAGAGAATCAGTTGCTCTCGGCGGCCGCCGGCAGCAGGCAGAAGGCGCTCGCGCTGGCCGAGGCGCTGGGCTACCGCGAGCAGTTTGACGCGCGGCTCAACCGCGCCTCGCAGCAGCAGTCCGCGGCCGACGCCGCCCGCCTCCAACCGCTGCGCGACGCGCTCGACGCCCGCCGTCCGGACTTCCTGCGCCGGATCGAAGCCGACCACGCCGCCGATCGCGCCCGTTCCGCGGCGACCGACCTTCGCGAGCAGGTGCAGCTTGGCTTGGGGGGCAACACCGCGAGACTGGCCGATGCCGAGCAGCGCAGCGCCGCGGCCGCGCAGGCCGCCGCCCGCGCCGCCGACGAGCTGCGCGGCGCCGCGCAAGCGGCGCGGACCGCCGCCGGGTTGCAAGTCAGCGACGACGAACTCGCCCGCGCCGCCGAAGTTGCCGAAGCGCGCGTCGGGCTCGATTACTGGGAGTCGTCCCTGACCGGGACGTTCGCCGAACTCGAGGGCGACGCCGCCGCGGTTCTCGCCGCGGCCCAGGCGACGCGCTGGCGTACCGAGAACGAGACGGCGGCGCAGCTCGCCCGCGTGGATAACGAGCGTTTCGCGTACGAGGCGTCGCCTGAGATTTACCGCGCCCGCCGGTACTTGCAGGTGCTGGCGGAGGGGCTGTCGAAGTCGCGCAAGTTCCTGCTGGGGTTCGACCCGAAGGACCGGAAGATCCACTTGCGGATTGAGGCACAGGACGTCGGCGCGACGCGCATCGAGGACATGCCGACGCGCATCAAGGCTGAATAGCCGCAGCGTCACGGAGCAGAACGATGAAGAGAATGCCGATTCCGACGATCATCACGGCCCTGATGCTGGTCGTGATCTTCCTCACTTACGCGTTCACGTTCCGCGTGCGTTTTTCCGAGGTCGCGTTGCGCGTTCACCTCGGCAAGGCCGACCAGGCCAGCGTCATCACCGCGCCGGGCATTTATTTCCGCTGGTGCGCGCCGATCGAGCAGGTCGTGACCTACGACAAGCGCATCAAGCTGCTCGATACGCCCGAGATCGAGACCAAGACCCGCGACGGCAAGAACCTGGTGGTCGGCTGCTTCGCTCTGTGGAAGATCGTCGATCCGCTCAAATTCTACGTCTCGGTCGTCACCGAGCCGGAAGCCGAAGATCAGATCCGCAAGCGCATCAACGAGGCCCGTCAAACGGTGATCGGCAATCGCGACCTGTCGTCGTTCGTCGGGCTCGACGAAGAGCGCGTCCGCCAGGGCTATCAGGAAATGGAGGCCGCCATGCTCACGCACGCGGCGCCGGCCATCCGCGACACCTACGGCATCGAGCTGCTCAGCATCGGCATTCGGCGGCTGTCGCTGCCCGAGTCGGTGACCGAAAAGGTGTTTGAGCAGATGACGCAGGAGCGCGAGGCGCTGGCGACGCGCTACCGCGAGGAAGGCCGGGGCCTGGCCCGCGCCATCGAGGCCCGCGCCGACTCACAAGCGAAGCAGATTCTCGCGTTCGCCGCCCGCAAGGCGACGGAGATCGAGTCGGAAGGCGTCCGGGCCAGCGCCCGTATTCTGAACCAGATCGACCCGAAATACCGCGATTTCTTCATTCTGCTGCGGCAGCTCGACACCATCCGCGAAACGCTGCGCGAACAGTCCACGATCTTCTTCGACGCCCAGGGCGAGCTGTTCAAGCTCTTCACCACCCCGCCCGCCGCCGGCCAGGGCGCCGCTCCCGCGGCGGGAGGTTGATCCGGCATGCACGTGCACGACGACCACGCCCACCCTCACGAGCACGACGCGACGCACGCCGCGGGTGTGCCGCAGTTCAGCGACCCGGCGCAGGCCTCGCTGGCCGCCGCGCTGCGCTCGAGCTTCAACGTCCTGCGCTTCATCATGATCGGCCTGGCGGCGGCCTATCTCGGCTCGGGCTTCTTCACCGTCCGGCCGGGTGAAAAAGGCCTGGTCGCGCGGCTCGGCGTGCTGCGGACCGACGCCACCGGCTCGCCCGTCCTCAGCGAGGGCGCGCGGCTCGTCCTTCCCGACCCGATCGACGAGAAAATCCGCATCACCGGCCGGGAAAACGAACTCGTCATCGACACATTCCTCTTCCGCCGAGCCAACGACGAAATCGGAAAACCGCTCGCCGAGCTGTCCGCCCGCGGCGGAGCACTCAAGCCCGGCGTCGACGGCGCGATGTTCACCGGCGACCGCAACCTCTCGCACGGCCTGTGGACCGTGCAGTACAAGGTGGCCGACGCGCGCAAGTTCGTGCTCAACGTCGGCGAATCCACCGACGTGCTGAACCGCGTCCTGGCCCGGCTCGCCGAGAGCGCCGTCGTCCACACCGTTTCCAGCCGCCGTGTCGAAGAGGTCACGCGCGGCGGCGTGACGGCGGTGGCGGCGGCCGTCGCCGAAGCGCTGCAGGCCGAGGTCAACCGCCTCGACCTGGGCGTGGCCATCACCAAGGTCAGCGCCGAGACCATCGCCCCGCGGCAGGTCAAGCAGGCCTTCGATCAGGTCAGCGAAGCGGAGAATGAGAAGCTTCGCCTGCAGAAAGAGGCTGAAAAGACGCAATGGGAAGTGCTCAACTCCGCCGCCGGCGACCGCTTCACTGAGATTCTCGACCTTATCGCAGAGTATGGCGCCGCGCAGCTTGCCGGCGGCGACGACGCGCGGCTTGGCGAACTGCAGAAACGGATCGACGCAACGCTCGACCACGCCGGCGGCGGTGTCGCCGTCATGCTTCAGGAGGCCCAGGCCCGCGCGTCGGACATCCGCGAACGCGCCCGCCGCGAGGTGGATCAGTTCACCTACTACCTCGAGCTCTACAGGAAAGACCCCGAGCTGACCGTTCAACGCCTCTGGGCCGACATGAAAATCGCCATCCAGACCAGCAAGACCAACGAGATGTTCTTTCTGCCGTCCGTCGGCGATACCATCGAGATCCTGATCAACCGCGACCCCAACCGCAAGATCAAGGCCGAGCTCGAGGGCTACCGCGCACGCCGCTTCGGTGCCGCCGCGGGCACTGGCGGCGGTGGTGGCTGAGTCCGAATCGGTCCGGCCCGCGGGCCGCACAGGAGCATCGTGAGCACGATTCCGGTCATCTCACTCGTCGGCGTCTCGAAGGTCTTCCGCGACTTCTGGCATCGCGCTCGCGTCAAGGCCGTCAGCGACCTGACGCTCGACGTGCAGCCCGGCGAGATTTTCGGCCTGCTCGGCCCGAACGGCTCGGGCAAGAGCACGAGCATCAAGATGATCCTGGGCCTGCTGCATCCGACCCGCGGTCGCGTCAGCGTCTTCGGCAAGCCGCCCGACGACGTGGCCACCAAGAGCCGCATCGGCTACCTGCCCGAGGAGACCTATCTCTACCGCTTCCTCAGCGGCCGCGAGGTGATCGACTTCTACGGCCGCCTGTTTCAGATCGAGCGCCGCGGCCGGCGCCGCCGCACCGACGAGCTGCTTGAAATGGTCGGCCTTGGCTCCGCGGCTCGCCGCCCGGTCGGCGAGTATTCCAAGGGCATGGCCCGCCGCATCGGACTTGCTCAGGCTCTGATCAACGACCCCGACCTGCTGATTCTGGACGAGCCCACCAGCGGCCTCGACCCGATCGGCTCCAAGCTCGTCAAGGACGTGATTCTGCGGCTTGGGCGCGACTACGGCAAAACCATTTTGCTCTCCAGTCACCTGCTTTCGGATGTCGAGGAGGTCTGCCAGCGCGTCGCCATTCTTTACGGCGGGGTGACGCGCGCTGAAGGCAGCCTGCGCGAATTGCTCAGCCGGGCCGACATGACGCAACTGACCGTCGAAAAGCTCTCGCCCGAGACCATCCGCGAAGTGGTCGAAGTCATCCGTCGGCGCGAAGGCAAGGACGCGCGCGTCGCGGTTCCCACCGACCGGCTCGAGACGCTCTTCCTGCGGATTGTCGAGCAAGCCCGCACGATGCGCGTCGAGACGGCGGGCGCCGTCGCGGCCGGCGAGCTGGCCGGCTTCCTGGGCGACGACGGTCAGGCGCGGGCCGTGCTCGCCGCCCTGCAGCGCGTCGAGCCCGTCGCCGCCGAGCCGGCTGCGCCTGCCGCGACGCCGCAGCAGCCTGCCAGAGCCGTGCTGGCCGAGCTCTCGACGCCTCTCCGCGCGCCGCCCGCCGCCGAGCCGCAGCCCGCGGCGCAGAAGATCGACGACGCTCTGCTGAAGGACCTGCTGGGGGACGACACGGCGGAACCGAAGCGATGAGACGCGTTCTGACGATTGCGCGGCAGACGTTCTGGGAAGGCGTGCACACGCGCGTCGTGCTGGTCAGCATCATCGTTCTGCTCATCGTCCTGCCGCGGCTGCCGTTCGCGCTCCGTGGCGACGAAACGCTGACGGGCAAGCTGCAGAATTTTCTGAGCTATAGCCTGGGGGCGCTGAGCGTCTTCGCCAGCCTGGCGACGGTGTTCTTCTCCTGCTCGACGCTCGCGGCCGAATTTCGCAACAACATCCTGCACATGACCGTCACCAAGCCGGTCTCGCGTTTTCAGATCCTGGCGGGCAAATGGCTGGGGGTGAACCTGCTGAACGTGGTGATCGTGGCGATCTGCTCGATGATGATCTACGCCTTCGCGTTCTACATCGCGCGCCAGCCGAAGAGCTTCGAGCGCGACCGGCTCGCGACGCGCGACACCGTCTGGACGGCGCGCGTCGCCGCCGAACCCGTCAAGCCCGACTTCAGCCAGGCCGTCGCCGCCTATCTCCAGTCGCGCGTGCAGCAGGGCGCCTTCCCGCCCGACAGCCCCGCCGCCGCCGTCGCCGCCGCCGAGAAAGCCTCGTCGCTCGAGAACGACTGGCGGCGGGTCTCGCCCGGCACCTATGAGATTTATCGCTTCGACGGCCTGGCCGCGCCCGAGGGCCCCGACACCGTCGTTCAGGTCCGCTTCCGCGCCCGCGGCATCCCCTACCCCAAGGGCGACGGCCTGCCCATCTGGTGGCTCTTCGTCGACGCCGAATCCGGCGAGCCGCTCATGCCCGCCCCCACCATGACCAGCGGCCGCACCGGCGACCTGCACCAGTTCCTCGTCACCGCCCCGCGGGTGATCAAGAACGGCAAGGCGGCGCTGGTCGTCCTGAACTACGACCCGGAAGGCACACCCGGCGACGTCGACATCGCCTTCGAGGGCAAGGACGCTCTGCAGATCCTCTATAAGATCAACACGTTCGAGACGAACTTTCTCAAGAATGTCGGCCTGCTGCTGTTCCGCCTGGCGTTCCTGTCGGCGGTCGGGCTCTTTTTCGGCGTCTTCGTGTCGTTTCCGATCGCGTGCTTGTGCACGTTTTCGGTCTATCTGCTGGGCCTGGCGCACGACTGGTGGATGGAGTCGATCGGCGCCAATATTCAGGTCTATGCCGTCGAGGTCGATCCGTACGGCCGATTCGGCCCGTTTGTCCGGCTGGTCCTTCAGCCGCTGCTGACACTCTTCGTACCCAATTTCACGAAGTTCGGGGGCACGGCGCAGCTCGTGGCCGGCGAAGATATCGGCTGGAGCCTGCTGGGCATGGCGGCGCTGCATACAGTCTTATTCGGAGCCGTCGTGCTGCTGCTGCTCGGGTGGTGGATCTTCCGCGAACGGGAGATCGCACAGGTGACCGTGTAGCGTCGGCCAGCCGTGGCGACGCAGTAGCGTAGGCCCTCCGTGGCGACGCAGTAGCGTAGGCCCTCCGTGGCGACGCAGAAGAGCGAATTTCGAATGGCGAATAACGAATTGAGCTGTTGCAGTTCAACTCGTTTTTCTTAACTCGCTACTCGCTAACGAATGGCGAATAACGAATTGGGTCGTTGCCGTTTAGCTCGAAATTCTTAACTCGCTATTCGATATTCAGTGAGTCATATTATGAATTCACGCTTGATCCAGGTCGTCGCCGTCCTGCTCTGCGTCGGTCTCATCGCCGCCGCCGCAACGTTTATTCCCTCGATCAACGACGGTCGCCGCTCGCTGAACATGTACGGCTCGGCGTCGCCTGTGGAAAACGCTCCTCCGGATTACGCGTTCGCGATTCAAGCGCTGGGTGCGTTCCGCGGCCTGCTGACCAACATCGCCTTCATCCGCGCCACGGAGTACAAGGAAAAAGGCCGCTACTACGACGCCATGCAGCTCGCGAGCTGGATCTGCAAGCTGCAGCCGCACTTTCCGAGCGTGTGGGAGTTTCAGTCGTGGAACATGGCCTGGAACATCTCGGTCACCACCTACACGCCCGAGGAGCGCTGGAACTGGGTCTATAACGGCGTGCGGCTGCTGCGCGACGAGGGGTTGCGGTTTAATCCGCGGGCCATCAACCTCTACAAGCAGCTCGCCTGGACGTTCGTCAACAAGATGAGCGAGACGATCGACGAGCATCACCTGACCTACAAGCGCAACTGGGCCTGGCGGATGCACCTCGTGCTGGGCGCCCCGCCCGACCCCACGAGCGAGGCCGAGCGAGAAATCAAGATCAAGGATTTCAAGGAAGTCGCCGACCTGACCGAGCTGATGAAGGGCATCGCCAAGGAGGGCCGCGAGCTGCCGCAGCGCGACGCGCTGCTCAAGGAGGCCGACAAGTCCGCCGCCCTGCGGCCCTACGACATCGCGCGCCAAGCCGCCTATGACTTCATGAAATCCATCGCCGACGCGCCCGTCTCGCTCGACGCGCTCGTCGCCCAGCAGCCCGACGTCGCCGCAACCATCGACGCCCTGCGCAGCCTCGGCGTGGTCATCAACGACCAGCCGCTCACCGAAGACGATTACGAGGCGAACGGCGGGCTGCAGCGCACGTTTTTCCTGCGCTGGCTGAAGGCCGAATCGCACGACTGGATGCTCTCGCGCATCCGCAAGCCCGACAAGCCCGACCCCGACGCCGACGCGGTGCAGCGCTTCGACCAGATCGTCGGCGTGCGTTCCAAGAGCCCGGCCGGTCTGGCATTGCGCCGCTTCGTACAGCGCAAGGTGCTGGTGGAGGTGTACAAGCTCGACCCGGCCCAGATGCTGAGCGTCGTCGAGGCGTTCGGACCGGTCGATTGGCGCTCGGTCGACGCCCACGCGCTGTACTGGACCACGCGCGCCATCATCATGGGCGGCGAGACCATCGCGTCGTTCAGCAACGACAAGACCAACACCACGCGCATGCTCTTCTTCGCGCTGCGCAACCTCATGCTCCGCAACCGCATCGTCTTCGAGCCCTACCTCGACAACATCGCGCTCTCCTACTTCAACCCCACGCCCGACATCAACTTCATCGAGCCCATGCAGCAGGCCTTCGTCAACTACGGCCCACTGCTGGCCGCCGACTGGGAGAAAACTGTCGCCGGCGCCGGCGATAATTTCAAATCGGGACACATCAACTTCCTGATCGAGGCGATCCGCATGCTCTACCTCGCCGATCGCCCCGGCGACGCCGCCAAATACCTCGATTATCTGCGCGACACGTACTACCGCAGCGACGACGGCTCGATCAACGAAGCCTTCGCCAAGCCGCTCGACAAGTTCGTCATGGACAGCTTCTTCGAAGGCATCGACGGCCCGCGCGAGACCATGATCGCCATCAACACGCTGATCGGGGCCGCCTACGGCGAAATGGCCAACGGCAACTATGGCCGCTGCAATCGCCTGCGCGAAATGGCCTTCAACCTGCACCGCGACTACATGGCTGAAAAGCAGGGCATGGAACACCAGAAGCTGCCGCCCTACCAGGACATGCAGGCCGACGTCGCCAACCTCTGGCTCCGGCAGCCGGCCGTCAGCGGCGTCGAGACGATCCACAAGGCACGCATGTGGCAGGCGCTGCCGATCAACCTGCGCCAGGCGGTCTACGACGGCGTCATCGAGCCGCTCACGACCGAATGCGGCTGGTGGAAATTCGACGTCGCACGCGCCTTCCCCGAACCGCCCGACATGGCCGAATATCGCAAATCCATCCAGCACCGCGGGCCTGACGACAAGCCGAAGGATTTCTCGACTCCGGTTCAGAACCTCGGCGGGTGACCGAACGCGCCGGACAACAGACAAGCTCTGATAACCATCGAGTCGTGTATCGGCTCCGACGCGGGCACACGTTCCGATAACCAATCTCATTTGCGGTGCGGCGCGAGAATTGGCTTGAATCGCGGCGCGCCGGTTCCGTAGAATGGGCTTTCAGCGGGCGAAGTCGCACTTCCAGTCTCACGGATGCGGACAGGAGCAGACTATGAAGCGGCACTTGGTTTGCGCGGGTCTCTCGATTGCTTTCGTCGCGGCGGCGGCGGCCAACACCATCATCGACACCTACCCCGATTGGGACGGCAACGTCACTAACGGCTGGCTCAAGATCGCCCAGACCGTCACGGTTCCGGCCGACAACGTCCTTGACAACTGGAAGTTCGCGCTGAACCCGCCCGGCGGACAAAATACCATTCTGTTCGAAATCTACGAATGGGATAACAGCGTCGGCCCAATCGGCCCGGTGCTCTATTCGTCGATCGAAGCCTGGCCCGCGGCCGGCGGCGACGTGCTCGTCGACAACATCAATCTGCCGCTGACCACCGGAAACCTGTACGGTGCGATCGTCGATCTTCAGGGCTACGCCGGCCAAAGCGTGCACTTCCAGGTCAACCAGTTCAGCTACACCGGTGGCGACGCATCCTGGTTCGACGGCGCCACGTGGAACTTCCTCAATAGCGGCTGGAACACGAAATTCCGCGCCGAGTTCACGCCCGAGCCGGCCACGCTCTTGACGCTCTCGGTTGCGGCGCTCGCGCTGCTCCGTCGCCGCCGCATGTAGCACAGCCGCCCCGGCTGTGCCGATCGTCAGCGCACTCCCGAGTGCGCGCCGCCACCTTCACGTCCGTTCATCGCCTTCATGCACGCGCGCTCGAATCACGCGAACCAGCGCCATCCACGTCAGCAGCGTCGCAAACCAGTGCACGCCCACCGCGCGGGCCGCCGGCCAGGCTATCAGCGGCAGGCACGCCAGCCACGCCAGCAGCGCCAGCGCCGACCAGCGACACGTGCGCCCCTCTTCCGCCAGCGTCTCCAGCCGCCGGCCCAGGTACACCAGCGGCCAATACGCCAGCACGAAGTAGTGCGTCCACGCCAGCGGCGACGCGAGCAGCATCACGCAGCACCACACCGCGAACTGAGCGCCGAACACGTCCGCGCGCGTCGTCTCCGGCTCCGCCAGAAACCGCCAGAATCCGCTGCGCGCGTTTCCGGTCGCGCGCCGCGCGGCCGGCGGCGCGTCGTGCGCCGCGGGCGGCATCAGCGTGACGTGCGCCGACGTCGCCAGCAAACCCGCCAGCAGCACGAGGTAGCACGCCCACACCGCCCCGCGCGGCGCATCGACCACGTTGACGTGCAGCTCGCGCCCGTCCGGCCCCGCGTCGGCGTTCGTGCGCGTCAGCAGCCGCCGCAGGACGATCGGCAGCGACTGATTCGAATAGCGTGCCTTGGTCGGTTGGTCGCTGTAGATCGTCGCGTAGGCCGAGTGCTGCACCACGGCCCGATCGACGAGGCCGCGGTGCGCCGCGATCGTGTCTGCCCAGCCCAGCGACGCGAGCGGCAATCCCAGCCCCAGCACCACGCCCACCAGCGCCGCCCCACCCACCACGCGCCAGCGCCGCTGCAGCACGAAGAGGCACAGCAGCGCCGCCGGCAGCAGCTTGATCAGCACCGCGAGCCCCAGCGCCGCACCCGCCTCCCAGTCGCGCCGCGTCAGCGCCAACTGCAGCGCCGCGACGATCAGAAAGAGCAGCAGGATGTTCACTGCCCCCAACGTCGTGGTTGAGTAGACAAACGGCAGCATCAGCAGCAGCGCCACGCGCGTCGCACGGCTTGGCATGCGCCAGATTCGCCCGACCAGTACACGCTCGCACATCAGCACCACCACCGCCATCAGCCCCATCGACAGCAGCGTGAACAGCGCCACCGCGCACGCGGGCGGCGCCGCGCTCCAGGGCGTCATGAAGATCACGAAGAACGGCAGATAGTTGTGCACGCCGAGGTCGTCGCGAATCTGCCCGGTCCGCGCAAACTCGCGCGCCGTCCGCCAGAAATCGCGAAAGTCCGAGCTGCTGTCCACGCGCGCCACGGCGACCAGCGTCACGACCGTCGCCAGCACCAGCCCGGCGCCGAGCAACGCGTGCCACGGACCCCAGCGGATGCGGCGTCGGCGCGGCGGAATCACCAGCATCATCGCGGCCCCCCGCGCCGCCCACCCAGCACATACGCGTACAGCCGCGCCAGGTGCCGCAGATAGCGTAGTTGCTCGGCCGCCGAAAGCTTCGTCTTGCCCGCCAGGCGGTCGGAGAAGCTGATCGGCAGTTCGACCACGCGCGTCCAGTGCTGGCGCACGATCAGCTCCAGCGCGATCTTGTATCCCACCGGCGCCAGCCGCTCCAGATCGACGTCCGCCCGCCGCACCGCGAAAAACCCGGACATCATGTCGCGCACCGGCGTCAGCGGCCGCGCCAGCAGCCGTCCGAGAAGGCTGTTCAACCGGCGGTGCAGCGGCCAGTGCAGATCGACGCGTCCGCCGGGCACAAAGCGGCTGCCGATCGCCATTTGCACGTCGTCGGCGTCGAGCGCTGCCAGCAGCGTGGGGATCATCTCGGGCGGGTGCGAGAGGTCGGCGTCCATGACGACGATCCGCGTGCCGCGTGCCGCGCGCATCCCCGCGATGACCGCCGTCGCCAGCCCGCGCTGCCCGTGCCGCACGTGGCAGCGCACCGGGTACTCGGCCGCCAGCGCCGCCGCCACGTCCGCCGTCCCGTCGGGCGAATTATCGTCCACAATCAGCAGCTCGGCGTCGGCCGGCAGCACGCTCGCGAAGACGCGCCGCGCCAGCGGCGCGAGATTCTCGCGCTCGTTGTACGTCGGCACGACGATCGAGCAGCGAATCGGCGCCTCGGCGTTGTTCATTCCGGCATGAACCTATCGCCTGCCGCGGCACCCTTCCAGTCGCGCGGCGTCGGCACGTGCCAGGCTCGCGCCTGCCGCTATGCCCCGGCCACGTTTCGGGCGTTTCCGGTCATGCCCAGCTCGATCAACCGCTCGTACTGACCCTGCACGATTACCTCGTCTCCCTCCTTCAGCCGCGTGCTCGGCGCCGGGAAGATGCGCTGCACCCCATCCGCCGATTGATACCGCACGACGCCGAGCCGCAGATCGCTGCTCACCTCGCCCACCGTTCGCCCGCACAGCGGCCCGCCCGCGGAAATAGACCAGCGCAGCATGATGAACAGCTCGTCGTCGACGGCGAAGCTGTTGACGATCGTGCGGTCCAGCGCCGCCATCGCAAACGTCGGCGCCGCCAGCGCCGATTGCGAGACCGCGATGTGGATGTCGAATCCTTCGCGAATCTTGTCCGCCATGTTCTGGTCGAACATCCGCATCACCACGCGGATCGTCGGGTGAATCCGCCGCGCGTCCAGCGCCACCTCCAGATTCGCCAGATCGTCGTTGCTTGCCAGAATGATGCTCCGCGCCGCCGCCACGTTGGCCTGCTCGAGCAGATGCTCCCGCCGGGCGTCGCCGATCAGCAGTGGCGATCCGTCGGCCCGCACAGTGTCCAGGAACTGACACTCCGCGTCGCGCTCGATCACCACCACCGACTCGCCCAGCCGCCGCAGCAGCCGGTAAACCCGAAAGCCCAACCGGCCCAGGCCGATGAGCACGATGTGACCCGACATCGCCGCAGCCATGTTCATGCACCAGTTCTTCTCGAATCGCCGTCGATCGCGCAGCGTGAACGCAAAATCGACGATACCCTCGATGATCAGCGTCAGCCCCAGAATCGGAACGACGAAGAAGATGACACGCAGCGGCAGCGCGTCCGGAAAGGCCTCGGGCGCCTCGCCGAAGATCAGGCTCCACGTGTAAAACAGCGCCTTGGCCATCGTCGGCCGCGGCGGCCCGTGGTACGCCACAAACAACGCCGCCCCGCCCAGCATCACGGCCGCCATCACCACGAAGCGAACGCCGAACTGCCGCAGGACCACGCGCCCAAAACACCACTCGCGCCACAGACGATCCAGAAACGGACTTCTCCGCGGCGGCGGCAACTTCAGGCTGTCGATGCGTAGTCCCGGCATTCTTCGTGGTGCGACCTCACCCGACGGGAGTGACCTTAGCCCCGAATCGCACCCGCGCCTACCCGTGAGGGCGCGCCCAACCGAAACCCGACTGTCAGGGAGAGGTCGAGGTGAAGTTGCCAGCGAACTTGGCGCCGAACTCCGCCGAGTTCGGCGGCGATCGCCGTTCGAACTCCTCCCTGACGGTCGGGGCTCGGCTGGGAATGCAACGTGCGTGAACCGGGCGCGCCATCGCGCGTGATCGCTCGTTTGGATGGGCTGACTGGCGAATCGCGCCGCGACTCGCTACATTCTGCGGCGTTGCGGCGTGGCGATGCTCGGGCGTCGCCGCCCGTTCGGGCCATTGATTCGTACACGCAAAGCAGTGCAGCGCGATCGGACGAGTGGACATTTTGCGCGCCGGCCGCGAGGTTTTCGCACCGCTCGGAACATTAGTTGGGAGTCCTCGGCGCAACGGTGCGCCGTGTCCATCCAGCCGGGCGGAACGTCGGATTTTCCCAGTTGGGGCCTGGAAGTGTCGGCGACCACACTGTCGCCTGGAGGAGTCACTCATGGGACGTAAGTTATGGATTTTACTAGGGTTAGTTGCCGCGGCCGCGATCACGCTCGCAGGCTGCCCCACCGAAACCGACACCGACGGCGACGGCGTGCCCGACGCACGCGACAACTGCCCAACTCTCGCCAACGCCAACCAGGCGGATGCCGATGGCGACGGCGTCGGCGACGCCTGTGACAACTGCCCCTCCGTCGCCAACGCCGATCAGGCCGACGCCGACGGCGACGGCATCGGCGACGCGTGCGATCGCCTCGCGGGCGCGACGCGCTCGGCCAATGTCGCGCTGACCTCCGACGACCGGCTGCTGCTCGTGGCCAACCGCGAGTCCGACAGCCTGGCCGTCATCCAGGTGCGAAACGCCGCCGGCGCCGACGCGTCCGACAAGCTGGCCGAAATCGAAGTCGGACAGGAGCCGCGCAGCGTCGCGATCGCTCCGGGCGACGTCGAAGCCTACGTCGTGAATTCCGTCAGCGGAACCGTCTCAGTCGTCTCACTCACCGGCGATGACGCCTTCACTGTGGTCGACGAGATCGCCGTCGGCGCCGAGCCGCGCGGCTGCGCCCTGACACCCAACGGCACGCGCCTCTACGTCGCCAACCTCACCGAGGGCACCGTTTCGGTCATCGACACCAAGACGCGCGCCGTCATCGACACTGTCGGCGTCGGCGGAAACCCGTTCGCCATCGCCATCACCAACGACGATGACGCCAGCGACACCGACGAGACCGTCTGGGTCACGCGCTTCTTCGCCGAACTCATCGACGGCGGCCCGGGCGAGGCTTTCGACGACGGCAAGCAGGGAATCGTCCAGACGTTTACCGTCGCCGACCCCGACGCCAGCCTGACGTCCGTCCCGCTCGCGCCGATTGCCAACTCCGGCTTCACCGGCGACCGTTCGACCTTCTGCCAGCAGATCAACGCCGCCGCAGCGAACAACACGTTCTGCCCGGACACCACCGTCGCCGACGCGGCCAATGACACGCTGGATGCCGACCCGCAAGGCGCCTATCCCAACCAGCTCGGGGCACTGCTCATCCGCGGGGAGCGCGCCTTCGTCCCCAACATCGCTGCCGCCCCCGAGCCGCCGCTCAAGTTCAACGTCAACGTGCAGGCCCTCGTCAGCGTGATCGACATCGCGGCCAAGGCCGAGGTCGCGGCCGAAACCACCAACATCAACGCCCAGATCAAGGCCGAAACCCAGCCCGCCGACGACGTCGCCAACACCGTTCTGACGCGGCTCTTCGGCGGCGACATGATCGACATCGACGCCGATGCCGACGGCGAGAATTTCGTCCTGCTCAGCCGCGGCGGAAACTACGTCATGCGGGCCACGCTGGACGCCAACGGCGTGCTCGACATCGGCGATCCGAACGTCGTGCGCTTCCAGACCGGCAACATCCCCACCGGCGTCGTCGTCAGCCACGACGGCAAGCGCTGCTACACCAACAACGAGGTCAACCTGTCGGTGACCGCGATCAACCTGGAGTCGAACACCGTCCTGACGCGCGACATCGCGGCCGGAACGCCCCCCGCCGCCGGCTCATTCGAGCACGGCGTGCTGGTGGGCAAGCTGGTGTTCTTCACCGCGCTGGGCGTCGACGATGACGGCATCTTCCAGCAGGAAGTCCGCGACATCGTGCCGCTGAGCTTTCGCAACAAGGCGTCGGATAACGCCTGGAGCAGTTGCTCATCGTGCCACCCCGACGGCCTGTCCGACGGCGTGACGTGGATTTTCGCCACCGGCCCGCGCCAGACGGTCGCGCTCGACGGTTTCGTCGCCAAGGACAACCCCGCCGATCAGCGCATCAGCAACTGGAACGCCGTCCGCGGCAGCGTGACGGACTTCAATGAGAACTCGGTCGCCGTGCAGGGCGGCAAGGGCTTCGCCGGCATACCGGCGAATCCGAACATCTACAACCACGGCATCACGCAGGGCGCCAGTGACGCACTCGACGCCCAGTCGCTGTGGGTGCAGACCGTTCGCACGTTCAACCAGCCTGCCGCCAGCGACAGCGCCGCCTTCGACCGTGGGGCGGCTCTCTTCGAAACCAACTGCGCCACCTGTCACGGCGGCGCGAAGTGGACGAAGAGCCAGGTGATCTATCTCGATAACCCGGCCTTCGACGCCGCACCCGTCGCCGGCAGCGTGCCGCGCGATCCGGGCATCACGAACACCGCGGCGCAGATTCGGTCGTACACGGTGGGCGCCAACACGCTGACGTTCATCGAGCCGGTCGGGACGTTCAACGCGGCCGACGCGATTGAGATCCGCAGCAACGCGCAGGCCGCGCTGGGCGGCATCGGGTTCAACGTGCCTTCCTTGCTGGGCGTGAACTACACGGCGCCGTATTTCCATAGCGGCGCCGCCCAGACGCTCGACGCCGTCGTCGAGCAACACGGCCTGGGCGCCGGCACGATCGAGAGCACGCTCTCGTCAACGGAGGTTCAGGACCTGCTCACGTTCCTGCGAGCACTCGACGGAGCCACCGAGACGTTCCGCTCCGCCACGGACGACTTCCGCGACGCCATCGGCGGCTAGGAAAGGCAATGCAGAATGATGAATGCAGAATGCAGAATGTGGATTCGGTGCTGATGCCACAACTCTGCTGTTGATCGAAACCTGCAACGTTGGAAACAAGAATGCAGAAGGGTCTGGGCTACCGGCCCGCCCTTCTGCATCTTCATTCGTAGCGTCGGCCCTCCGTGGCGATACGCCGTAACGTCGGCCCTCTGTGGCCACGGCCGTAGCGTCGGCCCTCCGTGGCCACGCAAGTGCAAAGCGAAAAACGCAGAAGGCGGCTCGCCGTTCCCGGCGCCGCCTTCTGCATTCTTCATTCTGCATTCTGCATTGCCGCCCAGCTACGGCGTCGGCGGCAACGACGTCGGATTCGCCGCCGTCTGCGGCCAGACCATCGCGCTGGCCAGCTTCGTCCGCAGGAGCAGCAGCGCCGTCTCCAGCATCGGATCGACGTCGGCCGCCTCGACCGGGTCCTTGTTCATCAGCAGCTCGATGTCCTCGTCGGAGAGCAGCGGGTCGGGGTCCTCTTCCTCATCCTTGCTCTTCGGCTCGGCCGGCTTGCTCTCGGGTGTCTTCCCCGGCTCGGCCTTTTCGCCCACCGCCGCGTTCGGCCGGCGGATCACGTCGGAGCGTCGCTGCCGCTCGAAGACCCGCTTGATCTCCTTGGGCATCAGTTTGCACTCGACGTCCGGATCGACGCCCCAGACCTTGTCGTTCAGGGCCTTGTGCGGCGAACGCCCGCTCGGCAGCTTGTAGATCGCCGTCGTCAGCCGCATGCGGGCTTCTTCGCCGATCGGCAGTACCTTCTGCACGCTGCCCTTGCCGAACGTCCGCTCGCCCAGCACCAGCGCCCGGTGATAGTCCTTCAGCGCGCCCGACAGAATCTCCGCCGCGCTGGCGCTATTGTCGTTCACCAGCGCGATCAGCGGCACGTCATCAAACTCGGACTTGCCCGCTGTCTTCTGGACCGCCGGATTCTCGCGCCGGCCTTCCGTCGACACGACCGTCTTGCCGGGCGACAGAAACGCACTCACGACCTCGACCGCGACGTCCAGCAACCCGCCCGGGTTAAAGCGCAGGTCCAAAATCAGCGCTTTCATCCCCTGTTCGCGGGCCGCCTCCAGTGCCGCCAGCAGCTCGTCGTGCGATTCGGGGCTGAATTGCGTCAACCGGATGTACGCAATGCCCTGCGGCCGGTCCAGCATGAAATTCCAGCGCACGCCGTCCGAACCCGGCAGCCGATCGACTCCCTTGACGCTCTTGATGTTGATCTGCCGCCGCGTCAGAACAAATGGAATCGTCTGCCCCGACGACGGCCGCTGGATCGTCAGCGTCACCTTCGTGTCCGCCGGCCCGGTGATCTCGCGCACAGCGTCGTCCGGCGTCCAACCGGTGGTCGGTTTGCCGTCGACCTCGACGATCAGGTCGTCCGATTCAATTCCGGCTTCCAGCGCTGGAGAATCCTCGAGCGGCGTCGCGACCTTGAGCCGGTTCGTGACTTCGTCCGTCCCGAGCTGAATGCCCACGCCGAAGAACCCGCCCATCACGTTTTTCTGGAAATCCTTGACCTCGTTGGGCCAGATCATGCCGCTGAACTCGTCGAGGCTGCTCACGGCGCCATCGACGAATTCCATCACCAGCACGCGCTCGTCGATTTCGACGCTCTTCTCGTTGAGCTTGCGCATCTCGGCGAACAGGTCGGCCACGTCCTTGACGCGCATCGACTCGACCTTGGCGAGCCCCGTCATCCGCGCGCGGATCTTCTCCACGAAGAAGCCGCGCAGGTTCGCGTCGCCCAGCCCCTGAAACACGTCGTGCAGTTTGGGCGTCTCGCAGAGGATCAGCAGGTTGCGCAGCGCCGCCTCGGCCATGGCGCGATAGTCCGGCTCGCGGTAATACTGCCGGTCCACGTAGGCCAGCGCGTCGCGCACCAGCGAGCGCGTCACACCCTTCACGCGCTCGTCGACGGCCTTCTTGTCGCGATAGAGATACTCGACCCGGCGATGCCGCTCCGCGTCCTCGCGCGACTGCTGATACTCCTTGTTGTCCGGATGCAGCCGGGCCAGCAGCGCGTAGTATGCGTCGGCCTTCAGCCAGGACTGCTCGTTGTGCCAGCGCTGCGCCTCGCGCGTGGCGCGCTCCGTCAGCTCGCCCACCCACGGCTCGTTTCGCAGCGCCGCCTCGTCTTCCGCGTACCACAGCGCCTTGCCGACGAAGCTCAGCGCCAGGTAGGTCTTCCCCGCCTCCATCGCCGCCTTGGCCTGCTCGAGGTCCCAGGCCAGCGTCTTGGCACGAACGTCGTCGCGGCTGCGGACAACACGGTCCAGATAACCGTCCAGCCACTCGTCGACGCGCGTCACCTCCGGGTTCTGCTTCCCGTCCTTGATCAGCTCCTTGATCGTCTCCCGCCCGCGCTGATAGTCCCCCTTCAGGATTGCGTTGTACGCCGTCGCCAGATCCTCTCCCCAAGCCGCCGGCGACAGAGCCACCAGCACGGCCAACAGCGCACGACGAGCTGACAGATACAACATGGGCATCCCTTTCCTCGACACAGACGCTCTCCCGGGTCGCGATCCGGCTCGGTCCGCAACCTGCACTTGTGATCTTAGGACGCTTCTTCTACGCGGCCGGCGTCAAAAAGTGACATCGGCTCACGCACGGGCGGTCGGTATCCGGTCGGCGAAATCGTCTCAACCCCCTATAATACGCACGTTTGCGGCCGCGAGCGAGTCCGCCCCGCGCCGCCGACAATTGAGACCTTCGCATGAACGCCCTCGCGCCCGCCAGCCCGCCGGCTCGCGCGCTGAAATCGACCGCTTCTGTTCTGGGAATCGATCCCGGACTGTTGCGCACCGGATATGCCGTCTTATCGGCCGTCCCCGCTCCAAATCCGCTACGCGAAGCCGGAATCATCCGGCTCAACCCCCGCCAGCCGCTCGAATGGCGGCTGTTCGAGCTGGGCGTCGCCCTGTCCGAACTGCTCGGCACGCATCGCCCCGCCGCCGTCGCGGTCGAAGCCCTCTACGCGCATTACAAACACCCCCGAACCGCGATCCTGATGGCCCACGCCCGCGGCGTCGTTTTTGTCGAGGCGGCCCGCGCCGGAGTACCCGTGATCAACGTCGCTGCCACGCAGGTCAAGAAGACACTCACCGGCCACGGCCACGCGACCAAGGGCCAGATGCAGCGTGCCGTGGCCGCCACACTCGGACTTTCCGTCGCACCCGAACCGGCCGACGTCGCCGACGCGATCGCGATTGCGCTGTGCGGCGTTCAGCTTCGCGGACGAGGCGGCCGCGTGCGTCCGATCGGAGGCCCGCGATGATCTGCCGGCTGAGCGGGCGCGTCGCCGGCGTGGGCGATGAGAGCGTCACGATCGACGTCGGTCCGTTGTGCTACGAATTGCTCGTTCCGGCGGCGGCGCGGGCCGCGCTGTCGGGCATGGTCGGCCGAGAGCTGACGCTGCACACCGTGCAGTACCTCGACGGCAATCCGAGCGTGGGCAACCTGCTGCCGCGGATGATCGGCTTTCTCTCCGAGACAGATCGCGCCTTCTTCTGGGAATTCGTCAAGGTCAAGAGCATCGGCATGCGCAAGGCGCTGCGCGCCATGAGCGTCCCGACGCACCAGCTCGCGGCGGCCATCGAGCAGGGCGACGAGCGCACGCTCGCGACGCTGCCGGAAGTCGGCAAGCGCACCGCTGCCCAGATCATCGCCCAGTTGCACGGCCGCCTCGCGGCATTCCTGGTCAGCTCGGCTCCGGCCGCCCCGCCGCGCGAATTTGACCGCACGCAGCGTGTCGCGCTGGAGATTCTGATGCAATGGGGCGACCGCCGCGCCGACGCGGAGCGCTGGTTGACGCAGGCGCTCGAGCTGGACCCGGGCCTGTCCGACCCCGAGGCGCTGGTGCGGGCCGCCTATCGCGTCAAGCAAGCGGCCGGAACGTAGCCCGAGATCGGGACGCAAGAAGCAGGAACCTAATGCAGTGCCTCAGAAGTGCCGTGCGGTATTCCGAAGGGGAGCATTGGCCTCCGGCCGGCCCGCATCGGCCTCCGGCCAGGTGCGGACGGCGTTTCGCACCGGCCAGACGGCCGGCCTGCATCGGCCTCCGGCCAGTGCGGACGGCGTTTCGCACCGGCCAGAGGCCGATGCTCCCCGAACTGAATCGGACGCAATATTTCTGAGGCAGTACACTAGGAAACAAGGGAACAAGGGAACAAAGGGAACAAGGGAACAAGGGGAACAAGGGAACAAGGGAACAAGGGAACCAGAACACAAGCGCCTGGCCAGCGGCTACTCGGCATCCTGCATTCTGCGATCTCATACTGCATTCGCCAGTATTTGCCCTTTTGTCGCGGCGTCGCTAAATCTGCTGCTGCTCAGTTGCGGAGGACCCGGAAGCCATGGCCATCGAACGCATCCTCGAAGCGCCGCTTCCCGATGAGGAGCCGTACTTCAACACGCTTCGCCCGCGCCGCCTGGACGACTGCATCGGCCAGAACGCGGTCCGCGAGCAGCTCCGCATCGCCCTCGACGCCGCCCGCGGCCGCCGCGAACCCCTCGACCACGTCCTGCTCGACGGCCCGCCCGGCCTGGGCAAGACCACGCTGGCGCACGTCATCGCCCACGAAATGAACCGCAACATCCGCATCACCAGCGGACCGGCGATTTCCAAGCAGGGCGACCTGATGATGATCCTCACGCAGCTCGACACCGGCGACGTGCTCTTCGTCGACGAAATCCACCGGCTCAACAAAGCCGTCGAAGAATTCCTCTATCCCGCCCTCGAGGATTTCCGCGTCGACTACACCACCGAAACGGGCATCGGCGGCCGAACCGTCAACTTCTCGCTCCGGCGTTTCACGTTCATCGGTGCCACGACCCGCGCGGGCATGCTCTCGGCCGCGCTGCGCGACCGCTTCGGCCTGGCCCTGCATCTGAAGTTCTACTCGACCGACGAGCTGGTGCAGATCGTCCGCCGGAACGCTGCTCTGCTCGAGGTCCGCGCCGACGCCGACGCGCTCGAGCGGCTGGCGGCCCGCTCGCGCGGCACGCCGCGCATCGTCAACCGCCTGCTGCGGCGGGTCCGCGACTACGCCGACGTCCGCGGCGACGGCGTGCTGACCACGCGGATCGTCGACGCGGCCCTCGACGTGATGCAGGTCGATTGCCGCGGCCTGGACGAGAACGACCGCGGCTACCTGATGGCGCTGATCCGGCACTACGACGGCGGGCCGGCCGGGGTCGAGGCGTTGGCGGCCACGCTCGGCCAGGAGCGCGACACGCTCGAAGACGTGGTCGAACCCTACCTGCTCCAGATCGGTTTCGTGATCCGCACGCGGCAGGGGCGCGTCGCGCGTCCCGCGGCGTACGAGCACCTCAAGCTGCCACCCCCGGCGCGCGACTGGCAGCCGGGGTTGTTCGAGCTCGACGCCAGTCCGTAGCCGGGACGTAGCGAAAGCCGGCGGGGTTATTCCGTCGAGCGAAGCGTGGCGCTGGCCGGGACGACGCGCGTCGGCATGACGTCGACGATCTTGTCGGCCAGGCCGTAGGCGACGGTGGTTTCCGCGTCCATCCAGTTGTTGCGGTCGCAGTCTTCGGTCATCTGCTCGATGCTCTTGCCGGTGTGCTTGCAGAGGACGGCGTAAAGCTGGTTCTGCGTGCGGATCATCTCGTCCAGCTCGATCTTGAGATCGGTCGCCGGCCCCTGCGCGCCGCCGAGCGGCTGGTGGATCATGACGCGCGAGTGCGTCAGGACGAAACGCCGGCCTTTGGTTCCGGCGGCGAAGAGGACGGCGGCCATGCTGGCTGCGGCGCCGATGACGTACGTTGCGACGGGGCAGGGGATGAACTGCATGGTGTCGTAGATGCCCATTCCGCTGTAGACCGATCCGCCGGGCGAATTGATGTAGAGCTGAATCTCGGCCTTGGGGTCCTCGTTGGCGAGGAAGAGGAGCTGGGCGATGATCAGGTTGCTGAGTCGCGCGTTGACTTCGTCTCCCAGGAAAATGATGCGGTCCTTGAGCAGGCGCGAGTAGATGTCATAGGCCCGCTCGCCGCGGCCTTCGCGCTCGACGACGATGGGGATCAGCTCTGAATATGGCATGCTTCGCGCAGCTCCTTTACTTGCTGGGCTTCTTCTTCTTTTCGCGCGTGTCGGAGAGGACCTCGTCGATGATGCCGTAGCCGAGCGCTTCCTGCGCGTCCATCCAGCGGTCGCGCTCGGTGTCCTTTTCGATTTTCTCGATCGGCTGGCCGGTGTGCTTCGCGAGAATCTCGTTCAGCGTGCGCTTGGACTTGAGAATCTCCTGAGCCTGGATGCGCATGTCGGCGGCCTGTCCGCCGACGTAGCCCCACGGCTGGTGAATCATGACCTTGGCGTGCGGCAGGGCGAAACGTTTGGCCTTGGTGCCGGCGGCCAGGATGATGGCGCCGCCGCTGCTGGCGTTTCCGAGGCAGTAGGTGGCGACGTCGCAGTTGAGGAACTGCATGGTGTCGTAGATGGCGAGGGTGTCGTCGACGTCGCCGCCGGGGCAGTTCACGTACATGTGAATGTCCTGGTCGCGTTTGACGGACTGGAGGTAGAGCATGCTCTTGATGACGTGGGAGCAGACGGTGCTGCTGTTGATCATGATCCGGGGATCGAGCGGCAGGTCGAGGAAGATGATGCGGTTTTCCAGCAGCATTTCGTTGAGGCCCATCTGCCTCCACTGCTGCCATTGGCCGGACTGGGCCCAGGGGCCGTCGGCGGCGGGCCAGTGAGCCGTGCCGGCCGAGACGCTCCGGGCCAGGGCCGCCGCGGCCCGCTTTGCACTTCGATAGCTGCCTTGCACGCGCATCCTCCGTGCCGGTATGGGTTTACGACTTCTTCTTCCTGCCGCCGCTCTTCTTGGGCGCTGGTTCTTCCACAGGCTTATCGACGATCTTGGCGGACTTCAAAAGCTGATCGAGGCACTTATCGCAGACAATCTGCTCGGCCAGGGCGGAGAGGGTGCCCTGAGTTCGCAGGTCGTCGCGGACGCGATCGAACCGACGATTGTAGCGCCGCGCAATCTGTGCGATGGCCGAGTTGATTTCCTCGTCGGTCACCGTGACTTCGAGCTTCTGGGCGACCTTGTCGAGGATGAACTGGAGCTTGAGCTGAATGGCGGCGTCCTTCTGGGCGACGGTCCGCAACTCGTCGATCTTGGCCTCGATGTCGGGGAAGGGGACGCCGCGGCGTTGCAGCTCGAGCACCTGCCGCAGAATGGCGCGGTCGGCCTGACGCGCGGAGAGCTTCTCCGGCAGCTCCATGGGGACCTTCTGGAGCAGGTAGTCGAGAATCTGGTTCTTCAGGCCGGTTTCGAGGGTGCGATCGAGCTCGACTTCCATGTCGGCACGCACGTCCTTGCGCAGGTCGTCGAGCGACTCGTAGCCGGCCGACTCCAGGAATTGCGCTTCGCTGATCGGTTCGAGCCGCTTGACCTCGTGGATGACAAGCGAGAATTCGGCGGCCTTGCCGCGCAAATCCCGCCGCTCGTAGTCGTCGGCGATCGTGCAGGCGATCGAGCGCGTCTGGCCGGCTTTTGCGCCCTTGAGCACGTCGCCGAGGTTTTCGACCGTGATGCCGTCGAGCCGCTGCGGGCGGACGCCGAGCTGCACGTTGTCCTCGGTCTTGACGGTCTCGTCGCCGCATTTGAGCGTGACGTCGGCGACGACCAAGTCGTCGGGTGCGGCGCCGTCGTCGACGGGCTCGAATCGGCCGCGGATTTTGCGCTGATTGAGGATGTAGTTGTCGACGTCCTCGTCGGTGATCTTGACGTCGGGGCGGGCGATCTCGATTCCGTCGAGTTCGGGGATTTCGAAGGTCGGGCGGATTTCGACTTCGCAGGTGTATTCGAAGTCGGCGGCGTCGGGGAGGGTGAGATGTTCGAGCGCTTCGTCGGGGCTGACGAACCGCTGGGCCGAGTCGGTGGTGACCTGGACGAGCGGATCGCCGAGCACGTCGAGCTTTTCATTCTCGATGGCGGCGAAGTAGGACTGTCCGAGGACCATCGTCTTGAGCGAGTCGCGGACTTCCCCGCCGAAGCGTTTTTCGATCAGCCGGCGCGGCGCGCGTCCGCGGCGGAAGCCGGGGACGACGGCGTCGTGGATGATTTCGTCGAAGTTATGTCCGAGGAAGTCGCTGATGATGCGGGCCGGGACGGTGACGTGGAGTTCCTTGCGGAGGACGCCGACGTCGCGTGCGCTGACGCGGACCGACTTCTTGAGCTCTTCGAGAAGGCGGTCGGCAGTCTGCTCGGCCTTGGCGCGAAGTTCGGGATCTTGCAGTGCGTCGGCGACGCCGGGGATGTCCATGCGATGCAACTCCGCCATAGGTTGAACCACGGCCCGCGTTGGCCGCCCCCCCCAGAAGTTGGGGGGCTGGCGCGCGGCGCCGTCCGGCGGGACTCGCCGGAAGTTGGTTTTTTAACCGGGCGGCGGGGGTTCTGCCAATGTGTCGAGGACGGGGAGTGCAGCCGAGGGGCGGGAGCGCAGCCGAGGGCGGCTGCTCTCCGTTCTCCGCGCGAAGGTAGGAGCAGGTCAGTGGGGCGCGGGCGGTTCGGGGGGAGGGGCGACCCGCTGAGGCGGTTCGTCGGACGGTTTGGCTGGTGCCGCGGGGGGTGGATCGGGCGGCGGCGCGAGGGGGAGCGGCCGGGCCATGACGGCGTCGCCGCGGGCGGTGCATTTGCCCGTGCCGACGCGCTGGCTTTCGAGGTTGACCAGGGCGTTGGCGCCGAGCGTGGCGGCGATGGCCTTGAGGGCCTCGACGGCGTCGGTGGGCGTCGCGTGGCCGTCGGTGAAGACGGCCTCGATCTGGCGGACGATCTCGAAGCCGGCGATGGCGGGCGAAGAGCTGGTGGCGATGATGCGGGACGCGAGTCGGGCGACATCGGCGCGCTGGCCGGCGTTGCGCTGGCGCTGCGAGAGAATCGCCGAGCGGCGCTGGGTGGCGATGGCGCGGTCGAGCCGGCGGCGATGCCAGGCGGCGGCGATGGAGAGCAGGACGATCGCGGCGGCGGCGATGATGATGAGTGTGACCGGATCGAACGGCGGGGCGGTGGGTGCGGTGGTAGGCATGGCGAAGAGAGTATAGCGGTGACGCGGCGTCGGATGGCGTGTGCTCCGGAGCTGATCGCTCTGGGCTCGGATGGTGCGCTGCTGGGCGGGCAAGTGCTCCGTTCAGCTTTGTCGAATCCACTTCAGCAGCTCAAGCAGCGACGGCGGCTTGCCGTACATCAGCACGCCGATGCGGAAGACGCGCGCCGCGGCCCAGACGGCGGCGAAGACCGAGAGCCAGAGCAGCACCAGGGTCGCGACGATCTGCCAGAGCGGCAGGTTCGGGTCGGCGCAGATTCGCAGGATCATGATGAACGGCGTGATCGGCGGGATGAAGCTGAGGACGAGGCTGAGCGTCGAATTGGGGTTCTGCGTGATGTGAATCCACATGACCATCGGAACGATGGTCATGATGTTGATGGGAAACCCCAGACTCTGTGCGTCCTTCAGCGTGTTGCAGGCGGCGCCGATCGCCGCCAGCATCGCGGCGACGAGCAGAAAGCCGGGGAAGAAGTACATGCCGGCGTAGGACAGCCGGAAGATGGTGACCAGGTGCGCGGCGCCGCCCCGCTGGGCGCCCCAGTATCCGACGACGGCCCAGACGGCGAGGGTGACGAGGCCGACGGACGCCATGCCGATGATTTTTCCGGCCATGAGCTGAAGGGGGCTGACGGCGGAGAGCAGCATCTCGACGATGCGCGAGCTCTTCTCTTCGATCAGGCCGGTGAGCAGACCCTGGCTGATGCCGAAGGCGCCCATGAACATCAGGAACATGAACGCAAAGGGTGTCATGGTGCGGGCGAATTCGTCGCCGGTGGTTTCGTTGCCCGACTGCACGTCGATGGTTCGGACGGGGACGCGGCGCTGGAGCATCTCGACCTGGGTCTGATCGATGGGCGGGTCGCTGCCCTCGAAGCGGACGGCGACGATGGCCTGGTTGAGCATGTCCTGGAGCTGGCGGCCGACGTCGAGGCTGCTGTCGCGGCGGCCGACGGTGCAGGGGGCGGCGCCGTCGACGGCGTCGGTGGGGATAAGGATGAAGGCGAAGTACTCGCCGGCGGAGACCTGCTGGGCGAGCTTCTTCTCGTCGGCTTCGGCCGGTGCGATGGGCTTGATCGCATAGGGGCGATTGGGCGACGCGCTGTTGAACGACTCGACGCGATGAGCGAGCGGTGCGAGGACGCTGCCGGCGGCGTCGACCACGGCGAGTGTGCGCGTGGGGAGTTGCTCGTTTTCGCCGAGGCGGGCGATCCGCTGCGTGCCGTAGACCAGTGCCATGATGAGCATGGGCATGAGCACGACGCTGAAGAAGAACGTGCGGGTTTTGACGGTTTCCCAGAATTCGCGGAAGCCGACGACGAAGACCTTGTTCATTCGACGTTCGCTCCACGAGGCAGGGCCGGCGCGGGCTTGGCGAGGCTGGCGGGAACCGAGAGGCCGCGCGCCTGGGAGTCTTCCTGCACCAGCCGCACGAAGATGTCATGCAGGTCGGGTCGCTGCACCTCGAAACGCGTGACGCGGGCCGTCTCCATCGCCCGCTGAAGGACGGTGTGCGGCTCGAGGCCGTCGGTCAGCCGCAGGCGCGCCCGGCCGCCGGCAATCTCGGCGTCGGCGGCGCCGGGCAGCGCCGCCAGCGGGCGGAAATCGCCTTCGCCCTCGACCAGCACAATGCGCGTCGAGAAGCGCTCGCGAATCTCGCTCACGCCGCCGTCGAGCAGCTTGCGGCCGCGATTGATCAGCACGACGCGGTCGCAGAGGCGTTCGGCGTGCTCCATCTGGTGCGTCGAGAAAATCAGGGTCGTGCCGCGCTGCCGCAGCTCCTGAAACAGCCGCTTGAGCAACTCGGTGTTGATCGGATCGAGACCGCTGAACGGCTCGTCGAGGATGACGAATTCGGGCCGGTGAATCAGCGCCGCGACGAATTGCAGCTTCTGCGACATGCCCTTGGAGAGCGCCTCGACCGGCTTGCGCTTCCACTCGCTGAGGCCGACGCTGGCGAGAGATTCATCGGCGCGGCGGCTGAGCTCGGAGCCGGACAGACCCTTGAGGTGGCCGAAGTACTGGAGCGTGGCGCCGACACTCATCTTGCGGTAGAGGCCGCGCTCTTCGGGCAGGTAGCCGATGCGGTCCTTGACCTCCGCCGCGTCGGGGTGACCCAGGACCGAGATGGCGCCCGAGTCCGGATGCAGAATGCTCATGACCATGCGGATCGTGGTGGTCTTGCCGGCGCCGTTGGGTCCGAGAAAACCAATCACCTCGCCGCTCGCGACGGTCAGATCGAGGCCGTCAACGGCGACGAAGGTTCCGAACCGTTTGACGATCCGCGTCAGTTCCAGTGCGCTCATGTCCGTTCCGTTTCGGCGACCGGCGTCTCCGCTTCGCTGGCCGCCGCCGGCCGGCCAGGCACCAGACTAACCGCCGGCGTGCGATCCGAGAATTCCAAATCTGCGCGTGGATTCGACTCGGCTTGGAGGCGGGCCGACCGCTTTTGCGCTCGGGCGGGCAGTCGGGGCTGAGACCGGCCGATAGGGATACGGACTTTCCGTAGCTTTCGGGCCGAGTTTGGGAGCCGGCTGTGGGATTCTTCGACTGGATATTTCACTTCATCGCTGGCGGTTCGCGAAGTAGTCAGTCTGTAACGCCTGTGGGAAAGGTCAGCGCTGCGACTGACTCGGTCGCGACGGCAACTGCGTCGGCGTCGGCCGAAGGCGATGATACGCCTTGGTGGTCGCCGCCGGGCGCCGACCTGCTCACTCTCGTCGCTCCGGAGCGTCCGGGGCTGAGCCCGGAAGAGATGGGGCTCGACCGCCTGTTAGAGGCGCACGGCACGAGCGACGACCTGGAGCTGCCGACGATTCCGCACGTGGCCGAGCGGGTGCTGTCGAGCCTGCGGAACGAGAATTACCGGACGGACGAAATCGCGGAGCAGATTTCGCGCGATCAGGTGATTGCGGCGACGGTGTTGCGGACGGCGAATTCGGTGCTGTACGCGGGCTCGGAGAAGGTCTCCTCGATCAAGGTCGCCGTCAGCCGGCTGGGGGCGAACGTGATCCGGCGGCTGATGCTGCAGCAGTCGCTGCACGCGGCGACGTTTAACCGCAAGACAGCGGACCGCGAGCTGACTGAGACGGTGTGGCGGCGGTCAGTGGCCAGTGCGCACGTGATGAGCGGGCTGGCGAAGCTGGTGTGCCTGGATGAGAACGACGCGTTCGTCACCGGGTTGCTGCATGATATCGGGAACGTCATTGTGTTACGCGAGGCGCAGGAGCAGCAGGCGATGCTGCGCTATCGCGTCGATCTGGACGCGTTTGAGTACCTGTGTCACCGCCACAATGAGCGGCTCGGGGCGCGTATTGCGGCGGGTTGGGGCCTTCCGGAGCGGCTTTCGCGGCTGATTTCGGATCATCACGCGCCGCCGGCGGCGGACGACCCGCAGCGTGTGGAGCGCTGGGCGCTGCAACTGACGGACATGATCTGCGCGCTGCTGGGGTTCAGCCCGACGTGGCCGTACCGGCTGCTGGAATCGGAGCCGGTGCATGAGCTGGGGCTGGCGAGCCGGGGCGACTTCGTGGCGCTGCTCGCGAAGCTGCCGCAGCAGCTCGACGAGGAAGTGCTCAAGGCGTAGCGGGGCGATCGGCGGCGATCAGCGGCGGTTGTCGGGTGGGACGTCGCGCCGCGGAGTGGGGCGTGGCGATGCGTCTGGGTCGGGCGCGGTGGGCGCCGCGGTGCGGGAGGCAGCGGGCGGGATCACGCTGCCGTGCGGATCGCGCGGGGGGTTCTCGACGCTTTCGGCCAGTTCGTCCAGCAGCGCCGGCGTCGTGACGTGCTCGAGCTGTTCGGCCGGGCCATGGAGGTGGTCGCTGGGGACAGCGATGTGGCGGTCGAGGTAGGTTTCCCAGAGGCGATGGGAGCGGACGATCTGCGCGGCCCGATCGCGGCCGAGGGCGGTGAGGTGGTAGTGCGTGCCGCGACGCTCGACCCAGCGATTCGATCTCAGCGACGCCAGTGCCAGCCAGCCGCTCCAGCGCGGCGCGCGGATGGCGCGGCGGATGGCGGAGGGCGCCGCCGGCCGGTGGGAGCTGGGCAGGCCGCGTTCATCGATGCGGTAGAGCAGCGCGATGATGTCCTCGCGCACGATGTTGACGTGCAGGCCGGCACGGCGCAGGGCGCGGCTGAGGACGCCATGCCGCGGGGCGAGGAGCATGACGACAAAGAACAGGGCGCCGGACACAACGCCCATCATGCCGGCAGTGCTCGTGCTGACCCCCGGGTAGCCGAGCATGCCCGGTACGACGATGGCTGCGAGATGGCCGCCGACGGCGCAGGCGACGGCGAGCGCGGCGCTGACCACGATCATCGTGCCGAGGCGGTCGGTGAGCAGGTGCGCGGTGGCGGGCGGGACGATCAGCATGGCGATGACGAGGATGCTGCCGACGCTTTCGAACGACATGACGGTCGTGATGGCGACCAGGACCATGAGCGCGTAGTGCATCGCTCCGGCGTTGATTCCGAGGGTCGTGGCGAGCTGCGGGTCGAAGCTGCTGATTTTCAATTCCTTGTAGAACAGCGTCACGAAGGCCGCGTTGAGCGCCAGCACGGCGCTGAGGGACAGGGCGGCGCGCGGCGTTTCGATTCCCGCGATGCGGACAACGTCGAGGGGGGCGCGGGCGATTTCGCCGTTAAGCACGCAGTCGGGATCGAGGTCGACGCCGTCGGCGGCGCGGCGCAGCAGGATCAGTCCCAGGGCGAAGAGGATGGTGAAGACGACGCCCATGCTGGCCCCTTCGTCGACGTTGGTGGCGCGGTGAATCCACTCGGTGAAGAGCGCGGTGAGAACGCCGACGAGTGCGGCGCCGAGCATCATGATCGGGCCGGATCGTGGGTCGATGTCAACCAGGCTGCTGAGCCAAGGCGGCAGGGCGTGAATCGACCGCGCGCAGCCCTGCAACCAGACCGTGATCAGGAAAGCGCCCGCCAGGCCCGGCAGGACGGCGTGGCTGATGGCGTCGCCCATCATGCTCATGCGGCGCAGGACGAGAAAGACGCCGAGCAGCGCGCAGGAGACGGCGCACAGCGCGCCGACCAGCACGATCTGCGTGTCCATCGGCAGCCACAGGAACTCGGCCAGCGTCGTGCTCATGCGGCACCGTGTGCGGCGGGAGCGGGCGACAGGCCGTGCGGGCTGGGCGGCTGGACCAGCAGCGGCGCGTCGCGGGCCAGCAGCGCTTCCAGCTCGGCGATCATCGCGGGGTCGAGCACGTGCTCGACGGCGTCGGCGTCGCGATCGACGTGACTCGGGGCCACGTCGGCGTGTGTGATCAGATAGAGCTCCCACAGCCGGTGATTGCGCGTGACGCGCCACGCGGCGGCGGCGCCCTCGGGTGTCAGGAGCCAGGCATCGCGTGTCGCGGCCGGCTGCACGACGCCGTCGCGTGCTGCGCGGCGGATCAGCCGGCGCAGTTCGCCGGCGGACCACGATCGCACGGCGAGCAGCGCTTCGAGCGCGATCGCGCGTGGCGCGGCGGCGTGGTGCGGCTCGGCGAGCTCGAAGAAGGCGCGCAGCAGGTGCTGTCGGCCGACACGCCGGCTGAGCCGGCGGTGCGCGGACCAGCGCGCCATCATCCCGCCCGCGGGTCCGAACAGCATGCTGGCGGTGAAGAACAGCCCGGCGACAATGACGATGATCGCGCCGGCGGGCATGCGCGGCGTCAGGGCGCTGACCGCGGCGCCGGCGCAGCCGCTGACCGCTCCGATGCCGGCGGCGGCGAGCAGCATGCTGGGCAGGTGGTGGGTCCAGAAGCGCGCCGCGGCCGCGGGTATCACGAGCAGCGCGACCATCAGGATCAGACCAACGGCTTGAAGACCGATGACGGTGACGATGACGATCGTCGCCATGAGCACCATGTCGAGCGCGACGACCGGCCAGCCCTGCGCGGCCGCGAACGACGTGTCGAAGCACAGCAGCGTGAATTCCTTCAAGAGCAGAACGCACGTCAGGGCGACCAGTCCGGCGGCCACCGCGATGAGCAGGGCGTCCGAGAACATCATCGAGGCGGTCTTGCCGTAGATGAAGGAGCTCAGTCCAGCCGCGTGACCGGACGAGAGATTCTGAATCACGCCGAGGATGGAGACGCCGGCCGCGAAGAAGACGCTCAGGACGATGCCGAGCGCGGCATCCTCCTTGACGCGCGTGAGGTGGACGATCGCCAGGATGGTGACGACTCCGAGGACGCCCGTGACCGTGCCGCCCAGCAGGAGGAGTGGCAGGCTCTTGCCGCTGCCGCCCAGGGCGGTCGCGACGAGAAAGGCCAGTCCGATGCCTGGGAGCGTCGCGTGGCTGAGTGCGTCGCCGATCAGGGCGCGCTTGCGCAGCAGAAGAAACGATCCGATCATGCCGGACGTGGCACCGAGCAGGCTGACGCCGATGATGACGACGCGGGTGTTGTAGTCCGAGAGCGTGATGACGCGCGCGATCTGCCGCAGCGTCGGCAGCCGCAGCGAGTTGTCGGTGATGGAACGCAGCGCCGGCCCGGACGGTGATCCGCCGTCCGACCACGCCGGGGGCGCGCACGCGAGGCCGAGCAGCGCGAGGGGCAACCAGAAGGGTGCCGCGGCGCGCGAGTGATGGCGGACGGAGTGCGGCGCGCTCATCGTGCCTGGGCTCCGCGCGCCATGGCGTGGGCGGCCTCTTCGAGCAGGGTGAGCCGGCCGCCGTAGGTGCGGCGCAGGTTCTCGATCGTGAAGACGTCGCGTGTCGGCCCGCTGGCCACGACGCGCGTGTTCAGCAGCAGCACGTGGTCGAAATACTCGGGAACGGTCTGGAGATCGTGGTGAACAACGAGCACGGTCCGTCCGCGGGCGCGCAGCTCGTGCAGAACCGCCACAATTGCCTTTTCGGTGGCGGCGTCGACGCTGGCGAACGGCTCGTCCATCAGATAGACGCTCGCGTCTTGCGCCAGGGCGCGGGCCAGGAAGACGCGTTGCTGCTGCCCGCCGGAGAGTTGGCTGATCTGCCGGTTTCGGAGATCGGTCAGTCCGACGCGCTGCAGGGCGTCGAGGGCGACGGCGCGGTGCGACCGCGAGACCGGCCGGCACCAGCCGACGCGGCCGTAGCGGCCCATCAGTACGACGTCGAAGACGCTGACGGGGAAGTTCCAGTCGACACTTTCGCGCTGCGGCACGTAGCCCACCCGGCGCCGCTGCCGCGCGAACGGTTGGCCGAAGATCGTGACGCGCCCGGAAGCCTTGGGCACCAGGTTCAGGACCGCCTTGAGCAGCGTGCTCTTGCCGGCACCGTTCGGACCAACGATGCCGATGAGCTTCTCGGCGGGCGCGTCGTAGTCGATGTCCCACAGCACCGGCTTGCGGTGATACGCGACGGTCATGTCGTGGATCGAGAGCGGCGCCGAGGCCGGGTGCTCGTCGCCCGTCGCGGCGGCCGACAGAGCGGCCAACGGAGCCCCGCCGCGCTGAGCAGGCATAAGGGGAGCCCGCGGCGGCGGCGCGGCGGCGGCGGCGAAATCCGGCGGTGCGGGCGGGTGGTCGGGGATCACGGCGCCGCCTGCGGGGGCGTGAGCTTGCCGTGCAGGCCGCGCGGCGGGGCTTCGCCGCCCAGGGCACGGGCGATCGTCGTGGCGTTGTGGTCGAGCATGCCGATGTAGGTGCCTTCGTACGTGCCGGCGGCGCCCATCGCATCGGAGAAGAGCGTGCCCCCGACCGTGACGTTCTTGCCACGTGCCCGTGCGCCTTCGATCAGCGCGCGGACGTTTTTCTCGGCCACGCTGGATTCGACGAACACGGCCCGCACGTCGTTTTCGACGATCAGCGTCACCAGCCGGTTGATGTCCTCCAGGCCGGCTTCCGACTCGGTGGAGATGCCCTGAATGCCCTTGACGCGGATTCCGTAGGCGCGGCCGAAGTAATTGAACGCATCGTGGGCGGTGATCAGGATGCGCTGCTTTTCGGGGATCGACGCGATCACCTTCTTCACGTACGCGTCCAAGTCCGAAAGCTCGTCGACGAAGCGCTTGGCGCGCGCGGCGTAGCTTGCCGCGTTGGGCTTGTCGACTTCACCCATCGCCTTGGCCACGGCTTCGCAGGCGCGGCTCCACGCGGACACGTCCATCCACACGTGCGGGTCGAAATGGCCGGCGAACTCGGCCGGCTCGAGCAAGAATTTCTCGTCGAGCAGCTCGGTGACGGCGTAGACCGACTTGCCGCCACGCGACACGCGCACCAGCGCGTCGGTCATCTTTCCTTCGAGCATCAGGCCGCTGTAGAAGATGACGTCGGCGGATTGCAGTGCGGCGATGTCGTTGCGGGTCGGCTTGTACAGGTGCGGATCGACGCCGGCGCCGATGATGCCGCGCACGTCGGCGTTCTCGCCGACCACGCGCTGCACGATGTCGGTGACCATACCCGTGGTGCAGACGATCGAGAGTCGTTTTTGCGCCTGCGCCGGCTCGGCTGGGCTGGGTGAGGCTCGTTCAGCGACGGCGGCGGATTCGGCCGTGATCGCGTGCGCCGCCTCAACGACGGGCCGCGCCGTACCCGCCGACGGGGAGGCGGCGACGGCGATCGCCGCTGGCGCGGCGGCGAGAACAGCGAAGGCGAGGCATCGAAAAACGATCAGTCGAGCTGACCGCATGGCAGGCTCCATCGAAGGTCCGATTTACCGCGGCCGCACCGCCGGGCAGGCGGGCGGTGCCGGACGCGCCGGCGATGATACGAATCGGCCGAATCGTATCCGCGGCTCAACATTGTAGTATATATTACATCGCAATGCACGCTCGTCAAGCGCCGTCTGCTGGCGGCGCGCGCCGCCTGGCGGCGGCGCGGTTGACGCACGAAGTTACGCACAACCGCGGTTACGCCTGTTCCGAGGCACAGGCGGTGCACGTCCTGCCCCAAGGCACAGACGGTGCACGTCTTGCCCCAAAGCACAGACGGTGCACGTCCTGCCCCAAAGCACAGACGGTGCACGTCTTGCCCCAAAGCACAGGCGGTGCACGCTGCTCCCGCTGGTAAGGTCCGTGCGGATATGCTTGCCGGGCACGCCGTTGGTCGGCATTTCTCGACCCGGCCCGCGGCAGAGGCGCGAACATGCGGCGAATCAGTGACCTGTGATCGCGCGGCGGCCGCCCGCCTGCGGCGCGTCGCCGTGAGACACGACCCGACGACCTTGACGCGGTGACGGATCGTCCCATATCATCCTTTGTTCGACATTGCGGGGTAGAGCAGTTGGTAGCTCGTCGGGCTCATAACCCGGAGGTCGCAGGTTCGAGTCCTGCCCCCGCTAGTTGACCGGCCGTATCGAAATCGGCCGACCGAGTGGTTAACGCGAAACGCCGTCCCAGAGTCCGGGCGGCGTTTTCGTTTCTATCGCCAGTTTCCGCAAGGGGTTAGCGCTGCTCGGATCGCGCCTGGGTCTCTCGGCGCCACGGTCTCCCGGGCGTTCATCGACCAGTCCCGGCCCGCCGGTGCCGCCCTCCCGGCGGAAGTCTCTGAGTCTCTGCGCGTCGCCGACCGCGGGGTTAACGGTCTCTCTGCCCGATGTCTCGCGCCGTCATAACCCGCCGCAAAAGTCGGAACGAAAACGCGTCGGGTTATGCGGCGAGACATCACCCGGCGCGAGAGGATCGAAAACTGGACCGGCGTGTTATCTCAGGCTGCCTCGTGCCCGCCTTCGTCGAGGATTCATGATTTCGCTGAGCGGGTGCGCCTTGCAAGCGCGCCGCGGAGGCGTACGGAATTTCGGAGCAGCGCCAGGCCGCGATCAAAGCCCTGCCGCTGCGCCGCCGGTATTCGCTCCTTCCACACGCTGAGGAGTAAGAGGGGTACAGGCTGCTTTAGGGCACGTTCGAAGCGCTCGATGTGCTCGAGTGTGAAGCTCCGCTCACCGCGAGCCACGCGGCTCACGAATGCCTTGCTGACACCGATCATCTTCCCAATCGCCTCAAGCGTCCGTCCCTCCTTTCGGAGGTGCGCGATCAGGTCGACGGACAGCCTCGAGCTCACTTCCCTTTTTTCCAACGCCATTCACCCGTTTCACGAAGCTTATCTGGTACTCGCAACACTCGATGCCGATCAGAGCGAGTCGCATGCGGCGACGACCGCCAGTTTTCAATGCAGATCGGAGCTCGGCCAACAGCTGCCGGATATCTTCGCACGCTTCTTTGATCAGCGGATCCTTTGATCCTGACTCCCGTGCGACCCGGCTTTCGACCCCATCTGCATGCTTGGCTATGCTTACAGCCAAGGCCTGAGACAACGTGGTTTGCGATCGCATGGCGCGCCGCCCTCCGGGTTGTTCTGGCTGGATGCCAACGAACACAACCGGACTGCGCTGCCATGCTCTCGGGGGCCTGCCAGGGAACCGCAGAAAGCTGCCGCGCGCCGGAACGAATCCTGGGTAGATTCACCAGCGCGGCAACGCGCGCTGGTTCCCGCATCCATGCCCGCCACCACGTCGGCAGGTGCGAGTTTGCACCCGCCGACAGGCGGCTCCAAAGTTGGCAGCAGGATCGAGATCAGCAGCGCGATGATCGCCACAACCACCAGCAGCTCGATAAGCGTGAACCCGGAGACTCTTACACGCATAGTGCACTCCTTGCGGTGCCTCCTTGAAGGATTGCGATGCTCGCCATTCATAGTATAGCATGAGGTTGCCCATTGGGCAACACAAAACTGTTCTGCGCATACGGGGACGAAATCGGCGTACATAACGGCCAGAGAGTTCCGACCGGCGCGTTATGCCTGACGCGCGCGGATCGGCCCCAGGAGTTGCCCATGCCGAAGCGCACGGATGCGCTACTCGATCCCGCCGAGCGTCGTCGACAGCTCGCAACGATCCTAGCCCGCGGCGTCATTCGCTGGCGCCGACACGTGAAAGCTGCCACGATCAGCGATGTTCTGGAATCTGCACGCGGCGCCGAAAATCGCCTTGAGCTTTCCCCAAAAACGAGGCTCAGTGTGTCCGACGGTACCCGCGGGTTCACGCCGCGGGCCGACGGAGACGACGAATGAAACTGAATCTCGCCAAGGAGCTCACGGCGCTCGAGCAGATGACCGTCGGCCAGCTCCAGCAGCGGTACGCAGACGTGTTCGGCGAGCCGGTTCGCAGCCGCCACAAGCAGTATCTGATCCGCCGCATCGCATGGCGGCTCCAGGCCAACGCTGAGGGCGGGCTTTCGGAGCGGGCGCTCCGGCGGGCGGAGGAACTCGCGAACCTTGCCGACGTTCGCGTCACGGCGCCACGGGGCGAGGTCGAAGCGGTGCCGGCGGCGGCTACGCGCGTGCCCGTGCCCAACCGGCCGTCTGACCCGCGCCTTCCGCCATTCGGCGCCGCTATCACGCGCGAGTACAAGGGCCGGACCATCTACGTCACGGTGCTGCCCGACGGGTTCGAGTACGCGGGCGAACGCTACCCGTCGCTCACGGCGGTCGCCAAGGCGGTCACCGGCTCGCACATGAACGGCTTCCGGTTCTTCAAGATCGAGGGCAAGCCATGAGCCGGGCCGAGACCAACTCGAAGAACTCGCGCCCCGTGCAGACGACGCGCTGCGCCATCTACACCCGCAAGAGCAGCGACGAAGGCCTCCAACAGGAGTTCAACTCGCTCGACGCACAGCGCGAGGCGGCGGAGGCGTACATCGCCAGTCAGAAGGCGGAGGGCTGGGTTTGCCTGCCTGATCGGTACGATGACGGCGGCTTCACGGGCGGCAACATGGAACGGCCCGGCCTCCGGCGGCTGCTCGCCGACATCAGCGCCGGCCGGATCGACTGCGTGGTCGTGTACAAGGTCGACCGCCTCAGCCGATCCCTTATGGATTTCGCCAAGATTGTCGAGGTGTTCGAGCGGCACGGCGTCTCGTTCGTCTCCGTGACGCAGCACTTCAATACGACCAACTCGATGGGCCGGCTGACGCTGAACATCCTGCTTTCGTTTGCCCAATTCGAGCGCGAGATCATCGGCGAACGCATCCGCGACAAGATTGCGGCGTCGCGGCAGCGCGGGAAGTGGACGGGTGGGATGCCGGTACTGGGTTACGACGTAGACCGAACGGACGGCGGCCCGAAGCTCGTGGTCAATCCGATGGAGGCTGCCCGCGTCTGCGAGATCTTCGACATGTACCTTGAGCGCGGAACGCTGCTGTCAGTGGTAGCGGAGCTCGACAAGCGCGGCTGGCGGAACAAGGCGTGGAAGCTGCGCGACGGGCGGGTGCGCGGCGGGCTAGCGTTCGACAAGTGTCGGCTGCACGACCTGCTGCGGAACGTCCTGTACACGGGGAAGGTCCGTTACAAGGGCCAGGCGTACGCCGGCGAGCATGAGGCGATCGTGCCCGACGACGTGTTCGCTCGCGTCCAGCGACAGTTGCAGCAGAACGGTCGAAGCGGAAACCCGCTGTTGCGGAACAGGTACGGCTCTTTGCTGCGCCAACTGCTGTTCTGCAAAGCCTGTGGCCGGGCGATGACGCACACGTTCACTGGCTCTGGGAACCGCCGCTACCGCTACTACGCCTGCACGAACAAGTCGAAGCGCGGGCGGCACGCGTGCCCGGGGAGATCGCTCCCGGCGGCGGAGATCGAGCGGGCGGTCGTCGACGAGATTCGCTGCATTGGCCAGGACCCGACGGTTCTGAGCGAGACATTGGCGTCGGCACGCGCGCAGGCGGAGTCCGCGCTACAGGCGCTGCAGGAAGAGCGCCACCGGCTCGAACGCTCGCTCACCCGGCTCCAGGCCGATCTGCGGCGATTGACCACGGAAGCCGGTCCAGGCGTGCCCGAGCGCGTGGCTGAGCTAAATGACCAAGCGACCGCCGCGGAACGCCGATTGAGCGAGATCAGCGCAAGCGTGACGGCACTGAACCACGAGCTCGTCACCGAGGGTGACGTGGCTGCCGCGTTCGCGGACTTCGACGGTCTCTGGGCAACGTTGAGCCCGCGCGAGCAGGCGAAGGTCCTGCACCTGCTGGTTCGTCGCGTGGAATTCGATGCCAGCGAGGGGGCGATCGAGGTCTCGTTCCATGAGGCCGGTATCAAGGCGCTGGCCCAGAAGCGCGGCGCCGGCGCGGAGGAGGCGGCGTGATCACGGTCAAACGCGAGATCGGGTTCGTCCGGCGACCGGACAAGTCGCACGCGATCGTGCCCGCCGACGAGGTGCCGAAGCCGCCTGCTTTCGCCGGGCGGGTGCCGCGCATTTCGCGGTTGATGGCGCTGGCTATCCACTTCGACCGGCTTGTACGGGAAGGAAAAGTCGCCGACCTGTCCGCCCTGGCCCGCCTGGCCCACGTCACCCAGCCGCGCATGACGCAGATCATGAACCTGAACCACCTCGCGCCGGATATCCAGGAGCAACTCCTTTTCCTGCCGCCGGTTACGCGCGGTCGCGACGCGCTTCACGAGCGGCTTGTAAGGCCTCTTGTCGCCGTTGTTGATTGGCGCGAGCAGCGGCGCGCCTGGTCCGCGGGGCTCGCCTCAAAAACCCACTCGACATAACCCGTCGGTCATGCTACGCTGTCAACTGTTCAGTGAACGAGAACGGCATCGGCGCCGGCCTCGCCGCTGACGGTCATCCGGCGAAGCTAATGGACCACAGTCAACTCAACTGGATTGCAAACTTCATCTGGAACGTCGCCGACGACGTGCTCCGGGACGTGTACGTGCGCGGAAAGTACCGCGACGTCATCCTGCCGATGACAGTCATCCGCCGGCTGGACGCGCTGCTCGAGCCGACCAAGCCGGCGGTGCTCAAGATGAAAGAGCAGCTCGACGCGGCGAAGATCGCGAACCAGCACGCTGCGCTCTGTCAGGCCGCAGGGCAGGCCTTCTACAACACGTCGCCCTTCACGATGCGCGATCTGAAAGCGCGCGCGAAGCAGCAGCAGCTCAAGGCTGACTTCGAAGCATACTTGGACGGGTTTTCGCCGAACGTGCAGGATCCTCGACAAGTTCAAGTTCCGCAACCAGATTTCCACGCTCGTCGAGGCGGACATCCTCGGTCACTTGATCGAGAAGTTCCTCGACTCCAGCGTGAACCTCAGCCCCAAACCTGTCTACGACGCCGATGGAAAAGAGAAGCTGCCCGCGCTCGACAACCACGCGATGGGCACGATCTTTGAGGAGCTCATCCGGCGCTTTAACGAGGAGAATAACGAGGAGGCGGGAGAGCACTTCACGCCGCGCGACGTGGTGCGACTGATGGCCAACCTGATTATCCTCCCGATCGCTAACCAGATCGAATCGGGGACATACCTCGTGTACGACGGCGCGTGCGGTACGGGCGGCATGCTGACCGTGGCGGAGGAGACCCTGGTCGCGCTCGCGCGAGAGCACGGAAAGGACGTCTCCGTTCATTTGTTCGGAGAGGAAAGTCAGCCGGAAACCTACGCGATCAGCAAGGCGGACCTGCTGCTGAAGGGCGAGGGAGAAGCAGCGGAGAACATGAAGTACGGCTCAACGCTGTCAGCCGACGCGTTTCCGTCGCACGAATTCGACTTCATGCTGTCGAATCCGCCCTACGGGAAAAGCTGGAAAACCGACCTGGATCGGATGGGTGGAAAGGACGGGTTGTCTGACCCACGCTACGTGATTCAGCACGGCGATGACCCCGAATACAGCCTGGTCACGCGCTCGAGCGACGGCCAGCTCATGTTTCTGGTCAACAAACTCAGCAAAATGAAGCACGGGACGAAACTGGGTAGCCGAATCGCCGAGGTTCATAACGGCTCGTCACTGTTCACCGGCGACGCGGGCCAAGGCGAGAGCAACATTCGGCGCTGGATCATCGAAAACGACTGGCTCGAGGCCATCGTCGCGCTGCCGCTGAACATGTTCTACAACACTGGCATCGCGACCTATATCTGGGTGCTGACCAACCGAAAGCCCGAGCGCCGTAAGGGCAAGGTGCAGCTCATCGACGCGACAGAATGGTTCAAGCCGCTGCGAAAGAACCTGGGCAAGAAGAACTGCGAGCTCTCGCCGGAGGACATCCGCCGCATATGCGCTGCGTTTCTCGCCTTCGAGGAAACCGCGCAATCGAAGGTCTTCCCGAATGAGGCCTTCGGATACTGGAAGATCACTGTCGAGCGGCCGCTGCGCCTGCGCACCGAAATCACGCCTGACGCGCTGGGCGCCTTCAAGCGCACGGCGGATGAACGGCTTCATGTTGCCGCTGAGCAGCTGATCGGTTGCGCCAGTGGTCCGGCGGAAATGGACTTCAACCTCGTGCGCGAGCAGTTCGGCGCCGCCCTGAAGCGATCGGAGGTGAAGCTCAAGCCGTCCGAACTGAATCATATCTTCGCGGCCTTTACGAAGCGAGACGAGGCGGCGGAGCCCGTGATCAAGAAGAAAACCAGAGACCGCGTCGAGTATGAACCCGACCCCGAGCTCCGCGACACGGAGCAAGTGCCGCTGCTGGAGCCCGGTGGAATCGAGGCGTTCTTCGATCGCGAAGTGCGCCCGCATGCGCCGGATGCGTGGATCGACCAAGAGGCGACGAAGATCGGCTACGAAATCTCATTCACGCGCTACTTCTACAAGCCGCCGAAGTTGCGAACGCTGGACGAGATTCGGACCGAGATTCTGGCCATCGAGGCCGAGAGTGAGGGACTCCTGCACAGAATTGTCACGGATGGAGGCGCCGGATGAGCGACCAGACGAACGCGCTGGCGCTGCCGAGCGACCCCGGCGAGTTCATCCTGTATCAGACAGAAGATGGGCTGACCCGCGTCGACGTGCGCGTCTTCCGCGAGACCGTTTGGCTCTCGCTGGGCCAGATCGCCGACTTGTTTCAGCGCGATAAGTCCGTGATTTCAAGGCACATAGCGAACGTTTTCGACGAGCGCGAGCTCCAGCGAGGGGCAACCGTTGCAGAATTTGCAACGGTTCAGTCGGAGGGCGCTCGGCGGGTCGAACGCCGAATCGAGCACTACAACCTCGACGTCATCATCTCGGTCGGCTACCGCGTGAAATCCCATCGCGGCACGCAATTCCGAATCTGGGCCACGCAGCGGCTCCGTGAGTACCTGGTCAAAGGGTTCGCGCTGGACGACGAACGGCTCAAGGCCGCCGGAGGCGGAAGCTACTTCGACGAGCTGCTCGCGCGCATCCGCGATATCCGTTCGTCGGAGAAGGTTTTCTGGCGCAAGGTGCTGGACATCTATGCGACCAGCGTCGACTACGACCCGGCGAACGACCTCTCGAAGCAGTTCTTCGCAACCGTGCAGAACAAGATGCACTGGGCTGCCCACGGCCGAACCGCCGCGGAAGTGATCGCGCACCGCGCCGACGCCCGCAAGCCGAACATGGGGCTGACAACGTGGTCGGGTGAACGTCCGCGCAAGTCAGACGTCGGCGTGGCGAAGAACTACCTGGCGAAGGATGAACTCGAAGCGCTAAATCTGATCGTCTCGTTCTACCTCGACTTCGCAGAGCTGCAGGCGCTCAGCCGCCGGCCGATGCACATGCGCGATTGGATTGCCAAGCTGGATGATTTCCTACGACTCAGCGAGCGCGACATTCTAACGCACGCCGGAAAGGTCTCACACGACGACGCGCTCGAAAAGGCCGAAGCCGAGTATGAGAAGTATCGGGCGCAGCAGGCAGCGTTGCCCAGCCCCGTCGAACGGCACTTTGAGGAGGCCGTGCAGGAGGTCAAGCGGCTCACGGCGAAAACGCCCAAGAAACCGGCGCCAAAGAAACGTCCGGGGAGAAAAGCGTGAAGCCGTATCCCGACCATCGCGATTCGGGCCTGGCCTGGCTCGGCGCCATCCCGGCTCCTTGGGAGGTGCGGCGGAACGGCCGCCTGTTCGCGCAGCGCGTCGAGACCGGCTTCCCAGACCTGCCCATCATGGAGGTGTCTCTGAAGACCGGTGTCCGCGTACGTGACATGAACAACGGCGCGCGCAAACAGGTCATGTCGGATCGCGCGAAGTACAAGCGCGCTGCCAAGGGCGATATCGCGTACAACATGATGCGCATGTGGCAGGGCGCCGTCGGCGTCGCGCCGGTGGATGGCCTTGTCAGTCCGGCATACGTCGTTGCCCGACCGTTCACCGACACGGAACCGCGGTATTTCAGTTACCTATTTCGCACGAGCGCTTACATGGGCGAGGTCGATGGTTACTCGCGCGGAATCGTCAAGGACCGCAACCGCCTCTACTGGGAGGACTTCAAGCGGATGCCGGCGTGCGTGCCGCCGCCTGAGGAACAGCGCCAGATCGCGAATTTCCTCGATGGCCACGGGCGCGTCGTACAGCAGTTCATTCGCAATCGGCGGCGGTTGATCGACGCTTTGACCGAGCAGAAGCAGAAGATCATCGACCGCTTGGTCACACGTGGCATAAGGTCGAACGTGCGACTCAAGCCATCCGGCATTGATTGGCTAGGTGACGTACCGGCACATTGGGATGTCCTGAAGATAAAGCGCGTGGTGCGGCTTGACCCATCTCGGTCGGAGTCGTTGAACCTGCGTGAGTCCGACGCTCCCGCCGTGTTCCTGCCGATGGAACGCATTTCGACGGACGGTCGGGTAGACGCAAGCGATCAACGAGCAATCCGAACACTGTGGCAGGGATTCACGTATTTTCGACGTGGCGACGTAATCCTCGCGAAGATCACTCCGTGCTTCGAGAACGGCAAGGGGGCATGTCTATGCGAACTCCCAACGGCGATTGGGTTTGGAACGACGGAGTTGATAGTCCTGCGCGCAGGACCGGGCCTCGTTCCGGAATTCCTGCGCCGACTCACGAGTCTTTCGGCGTTCCTACGATTCGGCGTCGAGTCGATGACTGGTGCCGCCGGCCAGCAACGCGTATCACCTGGTTTCGTGGCCAACTTCCCGATACCGATACCACCAGTCGATGAGCAACACGCGATCGTTCGCGCGATTTCGTTGCGCTCTGCGGATGCCGACCGAGCTATCGAGGAAGCGGAACGGGCAATCGAGCTCGCTCGCGAATACCGAGCTCGACTCATTGCCGATGTAGTGACCGGCAAAGTGGATGTCCGTCACCTCACACCGCCGGAAGCGCCCGAGCTGATCCCCGTCGACGAGGATATGAAAGAACGCATCGACGACGAGGAAATGATCGATGACGGTGCCGAGCTAGTCGAAGAGGAATCGGACGATTGACAGGAGCGTCACCAGACGTGACATCGGTTCCGAGCCATCCAAAGATCTACCACATCACGCACCTGCGCAACGTGGCGCAGATCGTGGAGGCCGGCAAGCTGTGGTCGGACGCCAAGCGGATCGAGTTGGGGTTGAACTGTGACGTAGTCGGCATGTCGCACATCAAGCGGCGGCGCCTCGAGGAGATTGAGGTTGATTGCCATGCAGGCACCCATGTGGGCGACTATGTACCGTTCTACTTCTGCCCGCGATCGATCATGCTCTACATCCTGCACATGGGCAATCACCCCGATCTGAACTACACGGAAGGCCAGCAACCTATCGTTCATTTCCGCGCGGACCTGAATGCCGTGGTCGAGTGGGCTGAGGCGAAAGGGCGTCGCTGGGCGTTCAGCGACCGAAATGCAGGCACGTACATCGCCCAATTCTACAAACGCCTGGAGCAACTCAGCGAGGTGAACTGGGCGGCAGTCGCGACAAACGACTTTCGAGACATGGTCATAAAGGAGGGCAAGCAGGCTGAGTTCCTCGTTCACCAGTCGTTTCCGTGGCGATTCGTTGAACGAGTCGGCGTCTGCGACGAGCGTATTGCGACCACGATCCGCGAGGCGATCGCGGACGCGGACCACCGGCCCAACGTGGCTGTGGAGCCGAGCTGGTATTACTGACCGGAAGGAATGGCCGATGATTGAACTGCGACAAGGCGACATCCTCAAAGCCAAGGCCGACGCGCTGGTCAACACGGTGAACTGCGTCGGCGTCATGGGGAGAGGGATCGCGCTCCAATTCAGCAAGGCTTTTCCAGAGGTCTTCAAAGCCTATGAAGCGGCATGCAAGCGTGGAGAGGTCCAGCTGGGCAAAGTGCTGTCGTACGACCTGAACCGATTCGAGCAGCCGCACTATGTCATCAATGTGCCAACCAAGCAGCACTGGCGCGGCAAGAGCCGGATGGAATACGTCGAAGCGGGACTCGCCGCGCTTGTGGAGGAAGTGCGGCGGCTAGGCGTCAAGTCCGTCGCCGTACCTCCACTTGGCTGCGGGTTGGGTGGTCTGGATTGGTCGGAAGTGCGGCCGCGGATTGAGAAGGCCTTCGCTGCGCTACCCGAGGTACAGGTGCTGCTGTTCGAGCCGAAGGGGGCGCCGTCTGCAGAGGAGATGGCCAAGGAGGAGAGAACGCCGAACATGACCGAAGGCCGAGCCCTGTTGCTGGGACTGATGCGCAGATACCTCGCGGCGGTCATGGACCCGAGCGTCACGCTCCTTGAGATTCACAAGCTCATGTACTTCATGCAGGAGACTGGGCAGAACTTGCGATTGAACTACACGAAGGGGCCATACGGACCATACGCCGAGAATCTGCGGCACGTGCTCACGCACATCGAGGGTCATTTCATTGTCGGCTACGGCGATGCAGCCGACAGACCTGACAAGCCGATTGAGCCGAAAGACGAGGCGATCGCTGCCGCAGAGGAGTTTCTGAAGGATCACCCGAAGGTACACGAGCGCTTCGATCAGGTCGCACATTTGATCGAGGGGTTCGAAACCCCATTCGGGATGGAACTGCTCTCCACCGTGCATTGGGTGGCTGCACATGAAGGCGCTGCGGACTTCACGGAGGCTGTTGAGAAAACGTACGCGTGGAGTGACCGCAAGCGCATGTTTCGGCAGCAGCATCTACGCATAGCGTGGGATGCGCTGAATCGCGAAGGATGGTTGCGGTCTGTTCCGAGCCAGGGGTAGTGCGATGTCGACGACTGACACAAGTGAAAAGGCACTTGAGACGCTGATCGTCGACTCCCTCGTCACGGGGACCGCCTACGAGCCCGGTCGCCCCGAGGATTTCGACCGGGACCATGCCGTCGACGTCGCCAAGCTGATGGCCTTCCTGTCGCGGACGCAGCAGAAGACGGTCGAGATGCTCGGCATCGGTGAGGACGGGCCGAAGCGCGAGCAATTTCTGCACCGGCTTCAAGGCGAGATCGCCCGTCGCGGCGTGGTCGATTTGCTGCGCAGTGGGATGAAACACGGTCCCGCAGCTATCGACCTCTTCTACGGAACGCCGTCCCCGGGCAACGTGAAAGCGGCGGAGCTGCACGCGGCAAACACCTTCAGCGTCACGCGCCAACTCCGCTACAGCAAGGACGAGACGCAGCTCGCGCTCGACCTCTGCGTGTTCATCAACGGCCTGCCGATCGCGACGTTCGAGCTGAAGAACAAGCTCACGAAGCAGACGGTCGGCGACGCCGTCGAACAGTACATGCGCGACCGCGACCCGAAGGAGCTGCTGTTCCAGTTCGGCCGCTGCGCGGTTCACTTCGCGGTGGACGACCACGAGGTGCGGATGTGTACGCATCTGAAGGGCAACGACTCGTGGTTTCTGCCGTTCAATCGCGGCTGGAATGACGGGGCCGGCAACCCGCCGAACCCGCACGGCCTGGCGACCGACTACCTCTGGAAGGAGATTCTGACCAAGCCGCGCCTCACGGACATCCTTGAGAACTACGCGCAGGTGGTCGAGCGTACCGACGATCGCGGGCGCAAGAAGCAGACGCAGATCTTCCCGCGCTACCACCAGCTCGACGTGGTCCGGGAGCTGCTGTCCGACGCCCGCGGCGCCGGCGTCGGCAAGCGCTATCTCATTCAGCATTCTGCCGGCAGCGGCAAGAGCAACTCGATCGCCTGGTTGGCGCACCAGCTCATCGGGCTCGAGCGTGGCAGCACGCCCATCTTCGATTCTGTGATCGTCGTGACCGATCGGCGCGTGCTGGACAAGCAGATCAAGGACACGATCAAGCAGTTTGCACAGGTCTCGGCGACGGTCGGGCACGCCGAGCACTCCGGCGACCTGCGCAAGTTCCTGACCGCCGGCAAGAAGATCATCATCTCCACCGTGCAGAAGTTCCCGTTCATCCTCGATGAGATCGGGAGCGAGCACCGGGGCCGCCAGTTCGCGATCATCGTCGACGAGGCGCATTCCAGTCAGGGTGGACGGACCGCGGCGCAGATGAACATCGCCCTCTCCGCGGACGGCGAGGAGGGCGAGGAAGAGACGGTCGAGGATCAAATCAACCGGATCATGGAAGCGCGGAAGATGCTCGCCAATGCGAGCTACTTCGCGTTCACGGCGACGCCGAAGAACAAGACGCTGGAGATCTTCGGCGAGCCGTACCCGGAGGGCGAGAAGACGAAGCACCGGCCGTTCCACAGCTACACGATGAAGCAGGCGATCCAGGAGGGGTTCATTCTGGACGTGCTGAAGAGTTACACGCCGGTGGACAGCTACTACCGCTTGCTGAAAACGGTGCCCGACGACCCTGAGTTCGATACCAAGCGGGCGAAGAAGAAGCTGCGGCACTACGTGGAATCGCACCAGCACGCGATCCGCGAGAAGGCCGAGATCATGGTCGACCATTTCCACGACCACGTGCTTGCGCGGCGCAAGGTCGGCGGGCAGGCTCGGGCGATGGTCGTGACGAGCGGCATCGAACGGGCAATCCAGTACTACCACGCGGTTCGCGACTACCTCCGCGAGCGCCGCAGCCCGCACCAGGCGATCGTGGCCTTCTCCGGCGAGCACGAGTACGGCGGGCAGAAGGTCACCGAGGCGTCGCTCAATGGGTTCCCCAGCAGCCAGATTGAGAAGAAGTTTCAGGACGACCCGTATCGATTCCTGATCGTCGCCGACAAGTTTCAGACCGGGTACGACGAGCCGCTGCTGCACACCATGTACGTGGACAAGCAACTTTCCGGCATCAAGGCGGTGCAGACGCTGTCGCGGCTGAATCGCGCACATCCCAAGAAGCACGACACGTTCGTGCTCGACTTCATGAACGACGTCGACACGATCCAGATGGCGTTCGCCGACTACTACCGTACGACGGTTCTCAGCGAGGAGACCGACCCGAACAAGCTGCACGACCTGAAGGCGGCCCTGGACGGATACCAGGTCTATGCGTGGGAGCAGGTCGAGGAATTCGTTTCGCTGTACCTGCCCGGCGCCAGCCGCGATCGGCTGGACCCGATCCTGGATGCGTGCGTTAGTCGCTATGTCAGCGATCTCGATGAGGATGGCCAGGTCGATTTCAAAGGTAAAGCCAAGGCCTTCGTGCGAACCTATGCTTTCGTCGGCATGATTTTGCCGTACACGGTGCGTGAGTGGGAGAAGCTGTCGATCTTCCTGAACTTCCTGATTCCGAAGCTCCCGGCGCCGAAGGAAGAAGACCTGTCGAAGGGCATTCTCGAAGCGATCGACATGGACAGCTACCGCGTGGAGGTGAAGGCCTCGCTCAACGTGGCGCTGCCGGACGCAGACGCGGAGATCGGTCCAGTTCCCACGAGCGGCGGCGGCCGCAAACCGGAGCCCGAGCTCGACCTGCTGAGCAACATCCTGAAGTCGTTCAACGATCAGTTCGGCAACATCGACTGGAAAGACGCTGACAAAATCCGGAAGGTCATCAGCGAGGAGATTCCGGGCAAGGTAAAGGCGGACAAGGCCTATCAGAACGCGAAAAAGCAGTCGGACAAGCAGAACGCCCGCATCGAGCACGACCGCGCGCTGCAGCGCGTCATGAACGAGTTGCTGGCTGACCACACCGAGCTCTTCAAGCAGTTCAGCGACAACCCGTCGTTCCGCAAGTGGCTCGCCGACACGATTTTCAACCTAACCTTCGAGGAAGACGCCGCATGACGATCTCTCGAGGTGCCCATAGATCGCGAGTTCGAGCATGAGTCAGGACGACAAGCCATTTGGTGAAGTGCTCCGCGAGCGAAGGATCGCGAAGGGGTACAGCCTGCGCAAGTTCGCGGAGATGGTCGGTGTCAGCCCCACGTACCTGTCGCAGGTGGAACAGGACAAGGTCGAGAAACCGCCCACGGCGGAGCGCGTGCGCCGGATGGCTGAGCTTCTCGGAGCCAATGCTGACGAGTGGAGCGCGCTGGCCGGGCGCGTTCCCGAGGATCTGCCAGGCATCATCAAGAAACAGCCGACGCAACTGCCCGAGCTGCTGCGAGAAGCCAGCGGCTTGTCACCAGATCAGCTGCGGCGCCTCACCGAGCGCATTCGGCGCATGAAGGAGAAAGGCGAACAGTGAGCAGTCGACGCATCGCAGTTGCGCGGGACGAGGTCCCGTTTCTCCCGAAGCAGCACATCGAGCGCGAGGCAGAGCTGGTTCTCGCCGAGTACGCCGACTCTCATGGCGCCATCACGTCACCGCCGGTGCCGATCGACGAAATCGTCGACGTGCATCTGAAACTCGTGATCGAATTCCACGATATGCGTGAGCTGTTCCCGTTCGGTGATGTGCATGGTGCCATCTGGATGCGCGATCAGCGGATCGGCGTCGACCAGAGCCTCGACCCGTCCACGAACCCCCGGAAACGGGGCCGCTATCACTTCACGCTCGCGCACGAAGCCGGCCACTGGCGCTTGCACAGGAAATACTACCTCGAAGACGTTGCCCAGGGTCGGCTTTTCGGTGAGGACCTCGCCAAACCCGCATACGTATGCCGCTCGAGCGACAAGCGTCCCGTGGAGTGGCAAGCCGACCAGTTCGCCGCCAGCCTGCTGATGCCTCGCAAGCTTGTTTACGCCGCGTGGACCGCATGGCGCGGCAACGCAAACGCCGTCGCCGTCACCGAACTGCGGGGGGCCGGAGCCGGTTCCGTCAGTCTGACGGACGAGAAGTTGATGGAGGACTTCTGTCGACCACTGGCGGAGCGTTTTCAGGTATCCCCGGAAGCGATGCGGATCAAGCTGAACGACCTGGAGCTGCTCGTTCGCACTAGGGCCGACATGCTGTTCTAGGAGGTTGGCGCCCTTGTTTTTTTGGCCGTATGTTTACTGTTCACTGTATAGCACAGTTTTACGGCTGGCTGTCAATGAATGTCAGGAGTGGCGCAGACGTGCCTGGGATGGTCGGAGGCAGCAGACACCGCCAGTGGTTTGCAGTGAGTGGTCCAGCCCAGGGCAAGAGCGCAGAGTAAAACATAACTTCATGTGTGACAGCATGTTATACAACACAAACCGGTCTGATTGACAGGAAAATCGCATTGCCGTACAAAAATACAAGGCAGCGGAAAAACAGTTGACGTTATCCATGTTCCATGATACCATTCCTGCATCTGGCGTAAACGCCGAAAGGAGAGACGCCGTGACCGAGACGAAAACCGCCCCGCCGAAGTCGGACACCGAGCCGGTGACCGCCGACAATGATTCAGACGTGGCCGCCGGGAATGGCAAGCCAGACCGGCGCCTGCACGGAAAGAGCTTCATCTATCTGACCCTGGAGGACGCCGAGAAGGCGGTCCGCAATATCGACGAACACGAGCGCCGGATGTCGAAGGCCAGCTTCGCCCGCGCGTTGCAACATCCGGAGCCCAAGGGGCGCTTTCTGCACAAGCTCAGCGCTCTCGAGGACTACAAGCTGGTCACGGTGAAAGGCGACTACGTCGAGCTGACCGACCTCGCGGTCGAAATGCTCTACGGCGGCACCGAGCAGGCCCGCGCCCGGGCACGTGCGCAGGCGTTCCTTTCATATGACATGTTCAAACGCACGTTCGTCGAGTGTCCGAAGAACCAAGACCATCAGATGTCCTACCTGCTGGACTTCGTTCGGGTTACGCTGAAGATCGTCAACGACACGGCCACCTACATCAGGAGGTTCCTGGAGTCGGCCGCCTACGCCGGCCTCCTGGAAGGCGAGCCCAATCCGAAGGCGGTGACGATTCGCCTGCGGCCGGCACTCGTAGCGCCGAGCAACGGCGAAGCTGTCGCCGAGGGACCTGCGAGGGCGGCTGAGGATCAGTGGGTTCTCGTTGCCCCGAATGAGGTTGCGTCGGTGCTCGACGGCTTGGGCCTCACACCGTATCAGAACCGGGCCGATGTTACACAGCGATCGGCGGGTGACGTGACGATTAGCATGGCCGACGGCAAGATCACGATCGAGGTGCGTCGGCCGACACGTGTGACGATCAGGCCGACGAACACGCTGTCGGACATCACGGAAATCATCAAGGCCTTGCAGTCGAAGGGCTTTAAGGCATGAAGTGCGAACGCCCGACCCCAGTTACCGCTGGGGCCGGGCGTGTGTCGTTTCTCCCGAGGCAGCCGTGGAGCCGCCGACCGGGAGGCCGGGACAGATCCCCGACTTGAACTTCACGTTTTCAAGTCTAGACGCGGGGCTCGCCGGCAGCAAGAGGTTTCACGACGTTTCACGAAAGGAAACGCACCGGCGCGCGCAACAAAAGCGGCGAAGCCGTACGCAGTAATCGCCGCGCGCATCTCAACCCCGCCGGACCTCGTTGACCATGCTTGATGAGTCGTAGACCGCAGCCGTCTGGAACTTAGCCAGGCGCCGGGTCCCCGTCTGCCCTGTTCCTGGCAGAACGACGGCATCCCTCGCGCATGCGAGGGCCGGGGATTCCGCGCTCACGGATGATCAGTAGAGGCATGGACGTGTCACATTCGAAAAAGCCCGCAACTCAGGATGGCGCCGGCCGCGCGAGTGCGCCGCGTGCATCCGCTCCCAAACTCGAACCAGAAAGGAGCGCGAACCATGATGAACAGCTCCTGATTGACACCATTCGCGACCTGGCCTGGGGACGCATCGAGAACCTCGTCGTTCGAGGCGGCGTCCCGCGGGTTACCAAGGACACGAAACTCCTGCAGCGCGTTCGCGCACAGCGCAAGGCAAAGCCGCCGAAGCCCCGCAGGCCGCATGCGCAGCATGAAAAACTGCTCGCGGACTGCCGTCGAATGCGCGATGGAGTGATGGCGCGGATCGAGGTCGCGGATGGGCTTCCGATCGTGTGGAAGCCCGAACAACCGCGTTCGAAATCGCATACGTAACAAACTGACAGACTGATCTCACAGACTCGCTAACGCACTGGCCGCGATGCGCGGAGGTCGTTGGGTGTCGCCGAAGCCGGCGAACGCTCAGACCCTCGCGTCGCGGCCAGCGCTCTTTCTGCGCGCTGAGCTCGGCAGACACCCCACGGCTCCGCCTCCGGCCCCGGAGGCCAAACCGTGGCTGCCAATTCGAATCGTCCGAACGTACTCACCGACTACGCCGAGAAGCTCATTCAGATCAAAGCCCGACAGCTCGCCCGACGCAGCGACTTTCGATCCTCTGACGATGAGGATCTGGCTCAGGAGATGCGCCGCCATCTGCTTCGCCGCGCGCATCTTTTCGACGCCAAGCGCGGGTCGCTCAACACCTTCGTCGCGCGCGTCGTCGATTCGTGGATCGCATCGCTGCTGCGCGGGCGGCGGCGCCAGAAACGCGCCGCGGCGCGCGACGCTGTGTCGCTCGAGGGCGCGCGCGTCGTCACCGGCGGCGTGAACACCACGCTGCGAGAAGCTCTCAGCGCCGAACGCGTGCGTGGCCGTAGCGACGAAAGCCCCGACGATGAAATCACCCGCCAGGAGTTGATCGCGGCCGTCGCGCGCGTTGTCTCCGCCCTTCCACCGCTGCTCCGCGACATCTGCGCGCGCCTGCCCGATCAGAGCGACGCCGCCATCAAGCGCGAGCTGCGGCTCTCGCGCCGCCAGTTCGACAGCGCAATGGCGCGCATCCGCCAGACCTTCGCCGATGCCCGGCTGGGTAATCCTGCGGACACGTCGGCGCAGGACGGCGTACGTAACGAGCAGAGGCCGCGTGGCCTCGACCCCACGGAGACTGGCGAATGACGCCGGATGTGTACCGCTTCGAGCTCGAACGATCGGTTCCGATCGACGAAGCGGAGATGTCGCTGCACCTGGCGCTCTTCGCGGTCGAAGGCCTGTTCGGCCAGGCACGCGTCCGGCTGGAAGCCGGCTACCACGTCGATGAACCGCGCAGTGCGATCGTCGTCGATGCAACCACCGAGGTCGGCGCCGCGGTCGTGCGCGTTTTCACCAGCCTGCTGCTGCACGAATTCGGCGGCGACAGCTTCCACGTGCGGCGAGCCGAGCCGGCGCCGCCGGCGACGGTGGAGGGCAAGGCGGCGTGAGCGACTCACCGGCGAACCTCCCTGAGCTGCGCACCTTCGACGAGCCCGTGCCACTCGTGCGGCTTGGCCAGGGCGACTACACGCGGGACATCTACCCCGCGGATGTGGGCGCCGCAGAGCCGCGCTGCACAAAGGCCGTGCTCACCTACTCGGCCCTGAACACCTTTCGGAACTGCCCGCGGAAATACAAGCATCGCTACGTCGATCATCTGCAGCCGCGCGAAAAGCCCGAGAACCTCTCGTTCGGCAGCGTCATCCACGGCGGGCTGGAGCGATGGTATCGCCTCTCGGGCGACGCCAACCGACTGTGGAAGGTGCTCGATTTCATCGACGCGCAATTCCCGTTGCGCGGCTCCGACGCGGTGCAGAAGGATCGCTGGCACCGGGCACGGGCCATGCTGGTCGGCTACGCGGCGCGCTACCCGGCTGAGAACTTTGAGATCGTTGAGATCGAGAAGGTCTTCCACGGCGAGATTCGCAATCCCGACACCGGCCGGCCGAGCCAGACGTTCGTCATGTCCGGCAAGGCCGATGGCATCGTTCGGCTCGACGGCGAGCTGTACCTGCTCGAGCACAAGACGGCCGGCTCGATCGATGCCAACTACCTGGACAAGTTGTGGACCGATACGCAGATCGCGCTATACAGCTATTACCTGCGCCAGGTCGGCTATCCGATCGTGGGCGTGCTCTACAACGTACTGCTGAAGACGCGCCTGAAGCAGCGCGAGGGCGAATCGCAGGAAGAGTACGAAGCGCGCCGCGCCGAACTGGCCGCGAAGAACAAGAGCGGCAAATCGACGGCGCAGCGGCAACTCCCCGAGACCGACGAGGAATTCCAAGCCCGCCTGGCCGAGTGGTACGCCAAGCCCGAGGTGTTCCACCGCGAACGCATCTACCTCTCCGAAGACCGCCTGGCGATGTTGCAGGAGGAGGTCTGGGAGATCACGCAGCAGTATCTCGATGCGCGGCGCCGCGGGAAGTGGTTGCTGAACACGTCGAATTGCTTCGCCTACGACCGGCCGTGTGAGTACCTGCCGTATTGCCAGTCGAACTTCAACCCGAATGTGCGCGACAACCTGTTCGAGATCGCCCCGCCGCACGAGGAACTCGCGGTCGGCGCCGCGAGTGACGCCGAGACCACGTTCTGAAGGAGCACCCGATGCCCGTCGCACTGCCCACCGATCGCACGAAACCCGCTGCGGACCTTTCGCAGCAAACGATCCTCGCGTACGGCCCGCCGAAGATCGGCAAGAGCACGTTTGCGAGCCGATTTCCCGAGGCGCTGTTCTTCGAGTGCGAGCCCGGGCTGAACCAGCTCGAGGTGTTCAAGATTCCGACCTATACCTGGGAGGACTTCCTGGCGGCGTGCAAATTGGTCGCCGCCGGCAACCACCGTTTCAAGACCATCGTCATCGACACGGTCGACAACGCCTTCAAGTACTGCTCGGACCACGTCTGCGGCAAGAACAGCATCGAGTACGAGGGCGACATGGCCCACGGCAAGGGCTGGGCGCTCGTGAAAAACGAGTGGCACCGCGTGCTGACGCGTCTGGCCAGCCTGCCGTATGGGCTGATTCTCATCTCGCACGCGCAGGACAAGACGGTCGAAACGCGCACCGGCCAGTACACGAAGACGCAGCCCAGCCTGCCGGATCGGGCGCGCGGCGTTGTGCTCGGCCTGGTGGACATGATCCTCTTCTGCGACGCGACGGCGCGCAAGGACGCGGCTGGCAATCTCACCGTCGAGCGCGTCATCCGCACCAAGCCCCACCCCACGTACGAAGCCGGCGATCGCACGGGCCGCCTGCCCGAGCAGTTGCCGCTGGATTTCGACGCATTTTTCGCGGCCTTCTCTTCCGCAGCGCCCGGAGTTCGTCCCGGAGCCGGGCCGGCGAGCGGCAACAACGGTCATCCGGGCAGCACCCAGAACGGGAAGGTGAAACCATGACTGACGCCAGCACCCCATTCGATCCGCAGACGCCATCGCCCTACAGCGCACCGCCTGACCTGTCGGCATTCGATGACGAATACGGCAGCGTGCAGCCCGCGGACAACGAGGAAGTTCCCGACGGCAAGTACCAGGCCCGCGTGCATTCCGTGAAGCTCGACCGCAGCCAAAAGGGCGACCCGATGCTCAAGTGGGACTTGATCGTCCTCTCGGGCCAGCACGCGGGGCGCCACATCTTCAAAAACGCGGTGATCACGCAGGCCGCACTGCCGTTCGTGAAGGGAGACTTGAAGACGCTCGGGCTGGAGCTGCCGAAGCTCAGCGAATTGCCCAACCACCTGGACAAGCTGCTCGACCATGCGCTCGAGGTCACGAAGCGCACCAAGGGCGAGTACACGAACGTGTACTTCAACAAGCGCATCCAGGTGCCCGCGGGCGAACCGACGCCGAGCGGCGAAGTTCCTTTCTGACCGGCATTGACGACCTCGCACCCGAACGGACTTGGGTGCGGCCGGGGCGGGATGGCGTAGCCCGTCGGCTTCACACGCTCGGAGATCGCCGGCTCCGGGCCGCCGCTGGGCTCAGACTGCCCGTGCCCGCCTCGGCTTCTTTCTCTCGCAGGGATGAGTACCCCGATGGATTTCCGCATCGTGATCGATACGCGTGAGCAGGAACCATACGGCTTCACGTGCGGCGTGGTCCGCCGCGCGCTGCCCGCCGGCGATTACTCCGCCGACGGCTACGACGACGTCGTCGCGGTCGAGCGGAAGAGCCTGTCGGACTTCGCCAGAACAACGATCCACGACTTCGCGCGCTTCGCCGCCGAGTTGGATCAGCTCGCGCATCTGCCGCATGCCTGCATTGTTGTCGAGGGCGACCTCGATCACGTCCTGCGCGGCCAAGCCGGCGACGCACTGCGCGGCGTGTCTCCGGAATCGCTGCTCGGCGCCGCCGTCCACATCCAGGTGCGCTTCGGCGTACCTGTGATCTGGTGTGGATCACGTCAGGCCGCGTGCGCCTTCACCGACGCCTTCCTGCGCATGGCCGTGCGCGAAGCTGCCGCGCGTCGCAACGCGGAGGCGCGCCATGCCTGAGACCATCCGCGGCACGATCCAGAAGACCTACCACAGCAGTCCGGGCTTCTCGGCCGGCACGCTGACGGCCGACGATAGCCGCACTGTGCGGTTCGCAGGGAAGTTTTGCGCCAACGAGGGCGACGTCGTGGCGCTGGTCGGGCGCTGGAAGCATGATGCCAAGTATGGCCGGCAGTTCGCTGTCGAGTCGCTGTCGTACGAGCTGCCCGAGTCCGCCGAAGGCCTGGTGAACTACCTGGCCAAGCATTCGGCGTTCACCGGCATCGGTGAGGCCACGGCGCGGCGGATCGTGACGTACGCGACCAGCGCTGCCAATCTCGATCGCATCATTCGGCAGGACGTCGATGAGCTGCACCGCCAGTTGCGCGTCCCGCGTTCCACGCTGGAATCGCTGCGCGAGGCGTGGATCGCACACAGCGCCGAGAACGAGGTGCGGGCTTACCTGTCGGGCTTCGGCCTGAGCGCCCACCAGGTCGAAATCCTGCTGGACAAGTTCGGCAACAGCATCGTCGGCGTGCTGCGCAGCGATCCATACCAGCTGATCCAACACGTGCGCGGCTATGGCTTCAAGAAGGTCGACAAGATCGCCCGCGGCATGGGCACGCCGAAGGATCATCCCGGCCGTATCGAAGCCGGAATCCAATATGTCGTCGCTGAGGAGATCAGCAACGGCCACACCTGGGTTGGCGGCGCCGACCTGGTCGAGAAGGCGAACGAACTGCTGCTGCTCGACACGCTCGACAGCCGCGACATCATCCGTGACGCCGGCATGCGGCTGCTGGGGCGCGGCGATCTGGCCAGCGACGGCGACGCCATCAGCACGTCGTACATCCGCGACGCCGAGCGGCTGATCCAGAACACGTTCGCCGGTTACAGCACCTGGCGGATGTTCCGGGCGCCGCCGCTGCGAATCCGCACCGACGATCTGAAGCCCAAACAGATCGAGGCGATCCACAACGCCTGTAATCACGCACTCACCGTCATCTCCGGCGGCGCCGGTACCGGCAAGACGTACACGTTGGCGCGCCTGGCGGCGGCGTTCCGCGACGCCGGTTTGAATATCGCCCTGTGCTCGCCCACCGGGAAGGCTGCCAAACGCATCGAGGAGTCGCTCCGCGCACAGGGTGTTGCGCTCGAAGCCAAGACCATCCACCGGCTGCTGCAGTACGACGGCACGCAGTTCAATCGCCACAGCCTGTCCGACCCGGTCCCCGCCGACCTGGATGACGAACACGATGTTGGCCAACCCGGCTACGACGTGGTGATCGTTGACGAAGTCTCGATGGTCGACGTACCGCTGCTGGCCGAGCTGCTACGCCGCATCAACTTCGCCTGCACGCGCCTGATTCTGGTCGGGGATCACAACCAGCTCCCGCCGGTCGGCCCCGGCAACGTCCTGCGCGACATCATCGCGCATCGGCTCGTACCGCTCGTCGTGCTGGATGAAATCGTCCGCCAGGCCGGCGTCCTGAAGGCCAACAGCTCGGCCATCCTGACAGGCGTGATTGCACCTACCGCTATGAACGACGCGGCGTGGACCGTGGTCGATGCGTTCCAGGATGCGCTGCCGATCCAGGCCTACCTGCGCGATCTCATTTTGAAGAAACTGCCGGAGCGCCTTGGCGTCAATCCCGTCCGCGACGTGCAGATCATCACACCCACCCACCTGGGCGCGCTCGGGACAAAGGCCATCAACCAGATGATGCAGCACCTGCTGCACGGCGACCCGGGTCGCAAGTTCGCCGTTGGCGACAAAGTGATCCAGACCAGCAATAACTACGACCTCGGCGTCATGAACGGCACGATCGGTCGAGTCGTTGACTACGAACCCGGAACGGAGGGCGGCTACCGAATCGACTTCGATGGCGTCGGTGCGCGACAGATCAAGGGCGACGCGGTTCACAACGTCCAGCTCGCGTACGCGCTGACGGCGCACAAGGCCCAGGGCAGCGAGTTCCCGTGCGCCGTGGTGCTGTGCCATCGGTCGCATTTCTTCGCCGATCGCAATTGGCTGTACACCGCCGTGACGCGCGCCGCGAAGTACTGCGTGCTGATCGGCGACCAGTGGGGTTTGCGCAACGCCGCCCGCAAGAACCATGTGATTCATCGCCGCACGTTCCTGGACCGGTGGGCGCGGGCGCCGACCGGCGGCGTACGTAACGGTCAGGAACTCGTACATGCCTGAATCGGCGGTCGCCTTCGACGTACAGCGTCTGGCGGGCTCCGTGCCCGCCTGCCTGCGCGAGCGCGCCCAGTGGGTGTGCTGGGAATATGTCGAGCGCGATGGCCGGTGGACGAAATGCCCAATCAGCCCGACCAAGGGCGGAAGGGCATCCTCGACCGACCCGGCGACGTGGGGCACGTTCGACCAGGCGGCCGCCGCGTGCCAAGCCGCGGGCCTCGAGGGCGTAGGCTTCGTTTTCAGCGCCGACGATCCGTTCGCCGGCGTCGACCTGGACAAGTGCATCGATCCAACGACCGGCCAGCCCAAGGTGTGGGCGCAGGCAATCCTCGACCGATTCGACAGCTACAGCGAGATTAGCCCCTCCGGCGCCGGCGTGAAGATCTTCGTTCGCGCCACCAAACCGGGCCCACGCTGCAAGACCGGTTATGAAGACGGCGCGATCGAGATGTACGACCGCGACCGGTTCTTCACGCTGACCGGTCAAAGCGTGCATGACCCACCCAAGGACGTCGAGGAGCGCCAGGCGGCAGTCGACGCCCTTTACACGCAGGTCTTCGGCACGCCGGCGGCCACGCCGATTCCGCAGTCGCCCTCCTCGAACAACGGCCAAGCCCACCTCGATGACGACGAGATCATCCGCCTGGCCTGCGCCAGCAAGAAGTCGGGCGCGAAGTTCGCATCGCTGTGGGCGGGGCGCTGGAACGATCACTTCAACTCGCGCAGCGAGGCAGATTCGTCGGTCATCTTCACGCTCGCCTTCTATACGAAGGACGCCGGCCAAATCGACCGCATCTTCCGCCGCTCGGCGCTCATGCGCGACAAATGGGATGAGTCGCACGGTCAGCAGACGTACGGGGCGATGACGATCGCCAAGGCGCTGGCGAACGTGACGGGCCAGTACGAAGGGCGCAAGCGCCGTAATGGTACCGCCCGTAGCGGCCAGAAACCAGGCGCACGCCCGCTTTCTGGCGAGCCGCCGCCAGGGACGATCGATCCTGCAACAGGACGCCTGATCCTCTCAACCGAACGCACGCTGCCGACCGCCGAGGCCTACGTGCGGCAGTTTCACCAGCACCCGGAGGGCATCACGCTCCGGCACTACGCCGGGATGCTCATGGAATGGCGGGAGAACCGTTACATCGAGCTCGAGGACGATGCGCTGCGGAATCGGCTGCTGCCTTGGCTACACGCGGCCGTGCGAATGACGTACGACGCGCAGGCCGAAAAGTGGGTTGCGGAGGATTTCCCGGCCAACCCGCACACCATGAAGGCGGCGCTGGAGTCCGTGAAGGCGCATACCCACCTGCCGGCCGCGACCCCCTCGCCGTCCTGGCTCGATGGGCGCGCCGATCGCCCGAACCCCTGCGACATCGTGCCGTGCCGATCGTCATTGCTGCATCTGCCAACCATGCAGCAGATCGCCCCGTCGCCAGCATTCTTTGCAGTCAACGCGCTGAATTACGACCACCAGCCCGACGCGCCCGAGCCGCGCCAGTGGCAGACCTTCCTGTGCCAGCTGTTCGAGGACGACCTGCAAGCGTGGGATCTGCTGCAGGAGTGGTTCGGCTACTGCCTCACCGGCGATACCGCGCAACACAAGATGCTGCTGATCGTCGGACCGCGGCGCAGCGGCAAGGGCACAATCGCGCGTGTCCTGACGCGGCTGGTCGGCGCCGGCAACGTCGCTGGGCCCACGACGTCGAGTCTGGCGGGCCCCTTCGGCCTGCAGCCGCTGATCGGCAAATCGCTGGCGATCGTCAGCGATGCGCGCTTCTCCGGCGAGAACATTCAGACCGTGATCGAACGCCTGCTGTGCATCTCCGGCGAGGACACGCTCACCATCGATCGCAAGCACATGACCAGCGTAACGATGAAGCTGCCGACGCGGTTCGTCTTCCTGACCAATGAGCTTCCCCGACTGACCGATGCATCCGGCGCACTCGCCGGCCGCTTCATGATGCTGCGATTGACCGAAAGCTATTACGGCCGCGAGGACAAGGCGCTCACCGCCAAGCTGCTGACCGAGCTCCCGGGCATTCTGAACTGGTCGATTAACGGTTGGCGGCAACTGCGGGAACGTGGCCACTTCATCCAGCCCACCAGCGTCGAGGACGCCTTGCGCGATATGGAAGACCTGTCCAGCCCGGTCGGGGCGTTCGTGCGGGAACGCTGCGAGATCGGCGGCGGGTTGCGCGTCTGGATCGACGACCTGTACCAGGAGTGGAAACAGTGGTGCGAGGCGGATGGGCGCGTCAGCGTCACCACCAAGCAGACGTTCGGGCGTGACCTCATGGCGGCGGCTCCGGGAGTCGTAACCCGTTGTGGAACCAATGGGGTGCGCTTCTACCAGGGCATCGCGCTGAAGGGGGTGCTGGCATGATCCGACGAGCCATCAACAAGCGCGAACAAGCGGACAACCAGCGCGATGGGATTCGGCATCGCGCTTGCGCTCCGTGCTTGTCCAGCAAGGACTTACGGGCGCGCATACGCGAACAAGCGCGATCTACGGCAGGTACGCGCATGCGCGCGGGCGCGCGCGCGGGATGGTGCAGTGGGAACCAGCGCGCTTGTTCGCGCTTGTTGCGCTGCGCGCGCTCAGGTCCGAGTGCGCGAATTGGCGCAGGTGGCCGACCCGGACCTGCCGCCAATGGTTCCTCCCTGGCGGAAAAACGTCGGAAGGCGACGCGGGAACGCACGCCATTCGCGACAGAGTTTGTTTTGTCCGTCCGGACGGCCGCCCGCGGCCGCGACGTGCCGCGTTTGGGGCCAACGTGGGCGACGCGGGCGGGCCGGGTGGTACGCGGGCGCGTCCCGCGCCCCGTCTCCGCAACGGGCGGCGTTTGTGGCGAACCCGGGCGACCGGGCTGACGCGGACGTGAATGTCGGCGGCGCACGGACGCGCCGCCGCGATGACACGGAGGTCGATCGATGAAGATTGAGTTGCGGCCGCTGGCCGAGATCAAGCCGTACGAGAAGAACCCGCGCGACAACGATGCGGCGGTCGATGCCGTTGCGCAGTCGATTCGGCAGTTCGGATTCCGCCAACCGATCGTCGTGGACGGCGACGGCGTGATTGTGTGCGGGCACACGCGCTGGAAGGCGGCGCAGAAGCTCGGGCTCGACAAGGTGCCGGTGCATGTCGCCCGCGACCTGACGCCCGAGCAGGTTCGCGCGTACCGCATCGCCGACAACAAGACGAACGAGCTGGCGGAGTGGAATCTCGACCTGTTGCCGTTGGAGATCGCGGAGCTGCGCGACGCCGGCATCGATTGGTCACTGCTTGGTTTCGACGCCGACGACCTCGCGAAACTGTTTGATGCGGCCGATGGCGTGAAGCAAGGCCTGACCGACCCGGACGACATTCCGGCGCCGCCCGACGAAGCGACCACGCAGCCCGGCGACCTGTGGATTCTCGGGGACCACCGCCTGCTCTGCGGCGACAGCGGATCGCCCGCGGATCTGGATCGGCTGCTCGCTGGCGCGCCGATTCACCTCGTGAACACAGACCCGCCGTACAACGTGAAGGTCGAGCCGCGCAGCAACAATGCGATCGCCGCCGGCCTGTCGTCATTTCAAGCGACCGAGGCGGCGCGGCGCGATGGCGGCATGAAGCACCACCAGGGCTTCGACCTTGCCCGCGACCCGGAGAAGGCCAAGCGCACGACGAAGAAGATGCGGCCGAAGGATCGCCCGCTGGCCAATGACTTTGTGTCCGATGCGGCGTTCGACAAGATGCTCGCGGCCTGGTTCGGCAACATCGCGCGCGTGCTGCTGCCCGGGCGCGGGTTCTACATCTGGGGCGGGTATGCGAACTGCGGGAACTACCCGCCCGTGCTGAAGGCCTGCGAGCTCTATTTCTCGCAGGCAATCATCTGGGTGAAAGAGCATCCGGTCCTCACGCGCAAAGACTTCATGGGCAACCACGAGTGGTGCTTCTACGGCTGGCGCGAAGGTGCGGCGCACCTGTTTCTCGGCCCGAACAACGCGGTCGACGTCTGGTCGATCAAGAAGGTCAACCCGCAATCGATGATCCATCTCACGGAGAAGCCGGTGGAACTCGCGGTGCGCGCCATGCAGTACTCGTCGCGCCCGGGCGAGAACGTGCTCGACCTCTTCGGCGGCAGCGGCTCCACGCTGATCGCGGCGGAGCAGACCGGGCGCCGGGCGTTCCTCATGGAGCTCGACGCTCCGTACGCGGATGTGATCGTGCAGCGCTGGGAGAAGTTCACCGGGCGGAAGGCGGAAAGACTCTCAGGCCGAAGCAACACCCCGGCGTCGGCCGAGGTGTCGCGGGAGGGAGCGTGATGTGGTCAGGCCTTGGCGGCCAGCGCGTGGAACTCCGTCATCGCGTCCAGGTGGACCGCGTCCGTCGCGGCGTGGTTCCGCCGGTAGCGGACGTCGAGGATGCTGCGCTCGCGCAGGAACGCCAGCGCGACCGCCACGTGCGTGTACGGCAGGTCTTCGCGCTCGGCGATCGTCTCCAACGTAAATCCCGCGTCGTCGGCCTCCTCGGCGGCGTGGCTGATCTGCTCGAACGACGCCAGTGGGCAGCGGTGCTCGTATGGCGTTCCGCGGCGCGGGATCACGCGGCGGACGAGATGACCGTCCTCGACGGCGAAGGTCTCGTTGAGTTCGCGCGTACGTCGCATGGCTCAGTCCGCCTTCGCGTTGAACTCGAACTTGCCACGCTCGACCTTGCTGAAGCGCGCCTTGCCGCCCTTGGTTCCGATCTCGCGCAGGATCGCGGCGTAGAGCGTGGCGTGTGGCGTCTTGCCGTTCGGGCTCGACCACAGGCCCTGCTCGGCCATCGCGGCGATCATCTCCTGGCTGCGCATCGCCTGGCCCGACTTCCGCAGCACCTCCGCCGCCGCGTCGAGGGCGCTAGTGCGCTTCGGCTTGGCGTCGGCGGCGGGCTTGCGCTCCGCCTTCGGTTTCGCCGCGCCCTTCGGCGTTGCTGCCGCCTTCGTGCCCTTGGTCTGCTTCGCAGTCTTCTTCGTGCTCTTCTTCATGGCAATCTCCTTTTAGTTGCCTCGTCAGGCCCGGGTCTCAAGCGCCCGGGCTACGCGCGCTGTTCGCGCGTTTCGGCGCTACTCCCGTTCGGCGGCGGCGTGGCGGGTCTGGACGATCGTGATCTGGAACTCGCTGCCATCCGCGAGCCGCAGGACCAGGCCGGCGTCGCGCGTCATGTACCCGCCGTCCGCGTAGCTCGTGATGACGCATTCGGCGAAGGCGCCGTCGCCGTCCATGTCGTCCTTCCAGGCTTCGGCTTCGTCGTGCTCGTCGTCGGGCGCGGGTCGATTGCTGAGTTCGTCGAGCAGGTTCTCAAGAATCGCTTGTATGTCGTGGCTGGTCATGGTCGTTGCTCCCTCTCAATTCACCGGGACGGTCATGATGATGTTGCGGCCGTCCGGAAGGTCGTGGTCGAACAGGTACGCGAACTCGACGCCCGCGGCGGCGAGCCGCTCGGCTTCGGTTTTCTGCATGACGTAGTGCTTGCCGCCCAGCAGCACGGCCACTCCGTCGCGCGGGTCGGCGTACGTGTGCTGGATGGCCTCGTCGGCGTTGTCGAACTCGATCGCGGTGAACTCGATTGTCATGGTGGTTGCTCCCATCCGTCATTTGGCGTTACGCGCCGCCCGCTTCATGGCAGCCTCGTGGCCGGCGGCGTAGGCCTTCTCCAGCGCTTCGCGGACCGTCCAGACCGCCACATCGTGGAAGTCCAGCCGGTCGCTGTTGCGCGTTTCAAGCGTTTCGAGGGACAGGACGTCGCGAGCGATCGCGGCGATCGTGGCGTCCCGGTTTTTGTCGTTGGTCGTCTTCACGGCGGCGTCTCCCGGTTAGGCGTTCCAGATGTGCTCGGCCAACCCAGCCGCCAGCAGGTCCACGATTACGCCGGCCAACTCGGTCGCGGGTTCGACGTCCGCGCCGCGATCCCAGTTGTAGACCGTCACCTTGTCGCTGATCCGCTGCACCCAGAGCTTCGAGATGCGGCTGTCGCCGCCGACTTCCCATTCGCGGTTGGTCGCCGGCTCGGGGAAGACCAGCGCGTCGAAGCGGTGCCCGCCGATCGTTCCGACCACCCAAGCGCCGCCGGCGCTGGTGCGGCGCTGCACCTTCTTGATCACGAGCGTGTCGAGCACTTCGCTGGCGTCGATCCCGTCGTTCGTCTTGGCGTCGTTCGCGTTCATGTCGTTGTCTCCGTTCGGTTGCGTGGTCATGTTTCAGTCCTTCTCCGGTACGAACAGGTCGCCGGCGTCCCAGATCTCCTGCCCGTAGGCGGTCTCGATCAGGTACGACCAGGCGTCGATTCCGTTGCGGCGGTACGTGCTGACGCGGACTACCCGGCCCGGCTCGCCGTCCGTCTTGGAAACCACCTGCGTGCCGGGCGTCAGGCGTCGGTTCGCGTTCTTCGTCGTCGTGGCCATCTGCGTTTCTCCTTGCGGTACGCGGCGTGCGTACAGACACATGAAGCCATGGGTTTGCCCGGAAATCCACTCGCATTCGGAGAATTTCCAGACATTCTTGCGGACGCCGCCGGGCAGGTCCGAGTCTGCCACGAGAGCGCTCTCGGAGCCGCCTGGTCCGGCGAACGGCCTTACTCGTTACGTATGCGGCCCCACGGCCGCCGTATCGCGGCCTGGGGCGTACCCGGGCAGGAGGCGGCGTAGATGGCGGAACCGGACGCCAAACTGAACCCGGCGGCACTGCCGCTGGCTGACGCGGCCCGGCTGCTGAGCGCCGCGGGCGGGCAGCGGATTACGGTCGACATGCTGGAGGCCGACCGGGGCGTCGGCGCGCCGGCCAACGCGGACGGCACGTTGAACCTCGTCCACTACGCCGCGTGGCTCGTGAGGGAGATGTCCGGCCGTGGCGATTGACCCGCGCAAATTGAAGCCGACCGAAGCGGTCCGACTGCTGAACTCGACGCCGCTCGGCGAGGTGCTCAGTGAGCGCCAGCTTCACCGCCATCGTTCGCGGGCAGGGTTTCGAATCGGTGACGACCGCACCGTCGACCTGCTGCGCTACGTCGCTTGGCTGGTGCTCGAACGCCATCGCCCGCGCATGGAAGCAACGGGGCTGACCGGCTACGACGCGATGAAGGAGCGCGCCGCGCAGCGCAACCGTGAGATGGCGCTGCTCGGTCGCGACATTGGTGAACTGCCGACGGTAGTTCACGCGGACCGTAAGGAACGCTCGGCGACGGACTTCCGCTTCTTCTGTGAGCAGTACTTCCCGCAGACGTTCCACCTACCGTGGTCACCGGACCATCTCAAAGTCATCGCCAAGATCGAGCAGGCCGTACTCGAGGGCGGTCTGTTCGCGATGGCGATGCCGCGCGGCAGCGGCAAGACGTCGCTGTGCGAAACGGCCTGCGTCTGGGCACTCGTCTTCGGGCACCGTGAATTCGTCGCTCTGATCGGCAGCGACGAGGAGCACGCCGCCAACATGCTCGACAGCATCAAGGTCGAGCTGGAAACCAACGACGCTTTGCTCGATGACTTCCCCGAGGTGGTCTACCCCATCCGCGCGCTGGAGGGGATTCACCAGCGCGCCGCAGGTCAGCTCTACCAGGGCAAGCAGACGCACATCGGCTGGACCGCCAAAGAAATCGTGCTGCCAACCATGCCCGGTAGCCTGTCGAGCGGGTCGATCATCAGCGTGGCCGGCATCACCGGGCGCATCCGCGGCATGAAGCACAAACGCGTGGACGGCACGAGTGTGCGGCCGTCGCTCGTACTAATCGATGACCCGCAGACGGATGAATCAGCGCGCTCGCCGTCGCAATGCGTGACGCGCGAGCGAATCCTCTCGGGCGCGATCCTCGGATTGGCCGGGCCCGGGCGGAAGATCGCCGGGTTGATGACGCTCACCGTCGTGCGGCCGGACGACCTGGCCGATCGCATCCTCGACCGTGAGAAACACCCGCAGTGGCAAGGCGAACGCACCAAGATGGTCTACGCGTTCCCGACGAATGAAACGCTCTGGGCACGTTACGCCGAACTGTGGCGCGAGGGAATGCGGGCGGATCGTGGCATGGCTGAGGCCACGGAGTTCTATCGCGCCAACCGCGAAGCGATGGACACCGGCGCCGTGGCTGCCTGGCCCGAGCGACATCACCCCGATGAGCTGTCGGCCGTGCAGCACGCGATGAACCTGCGGCTGGACCGTGGCGATGCAGCCTTTTGGGCTGAATACCAGAACGAGCCGTTGCCGGAGGAGCAGGCGGATTCGGATCTGGTCACGGCTGACCAGATCGCCGCCAAGACCAACGGCCATCGACGCTGCGAAATCCCGATCGGTTGCACGCACTTGACGATGTTCGTCGACGTCCAGGCCAAGGCACTGTTCTGGCTCGTGGCGGCGTGGGAGAACGATTTCACGGGCTACGTCGTTGACTACGGAACGGAGCCTGACCAGAAGGAGGCGTATTTCACGCTGCGCGACCTGCGGCACACGCTCGCGCTGGCCACGCCGCGGGCCGGAATCGAGGGTGCGATCTACGCCGGCCTAGAGCGGCTCACCACCCGACTGCTCGATCGCGAATGGCGGCGTGACGATGGCGCGATGGTGCGGATTGATCGCTGCCTGGTGGACGCGAACTGGGGCAATTCGTCCGACGTCGTCTATCAGTTCTGCCGGCAGTCGAAGCACGCGACAATCCTGCTTCCGTCGCACGGTCGCTATGTCGGCGCGTCGTCGATCCCGTTTTCTGATTACAAGCGGCGGCGCGGCGACCGCGTGGGATTGAACTGGCGTGTGCCGACGGTGAATGGCAAGCGCGCCGTGCGCCACGTCACATTCGACACGAACTTCTGGAAGTCGTTCATCCACGCCCGCATGGCGGTATCGATGGGCGACCCGGGTAGCCTGTCGCTGTTTGGCCGCAAACCCGAGCAGCACCAGTTGCTGGCTGCGCACCTGACCAGCGAGTACCGCGTGAAGACCGAGGGTCGCGGCCGCACGGTCGACGAGTGGAAACTCCGGGTCGACGGGTCGGACAACCACTGGTTCGACGGACTCGTGGGCGCCGCCGTCGGCGCTTCGATGCTCGGCGCCGCCTTAATGGGCGAAGGTGATCAACCGACCGTCCGGCAAACTATCCGGCTATCCACCATCCAGCGGGGCCGGCGATGAAGCCCGACACGACCAAGCCACTGCCGGAGCCGGCGCCGCGCGGGCTCATCTGTCCGCGCTGCGGCTGTGCCGAGTTTCGCGTGGTCTACACGCGCGCCGCCGCGGGCGGTCGCATCGTCCGGCGCCGGGAGTGCCGCTATTGCGGGCGTCGGATGACGACTTCTGAGCGGCCGCTCGGATCGTGATCGGCCCCACCCCGCGTTCCGGAATGTCTACCGGTGTAACGATCTGATCCGTCTCGGGGCCTCCGCGCGCATTTCTCAAAGCCACGGCGTACGTAACGGGTAGACCGTCCGCGGGATGGTGTAACGGCAACATGCTGGCCTCATTCGCCGGCGCTGTGGGTTCGAGTCCCGCTCCCGCTATCGGAGTAACGCCGCGATGCCCGACACGACCATCGAGGAAGCGATCCGCGACAACGCCGCCGGCCCGAAGAAGGCTCAGGGCGATTCCGGCTCCGTCGAACAGCATTCGATCCCCGAGCAGATCGAGGCCGACCGCTACCTCGCCTCGAAAGAAGCGTCGAAACAGGGTCTTGGCATTCGGATGACGAAGGTTGTCCCACCCGGAGCGATTTGAGCGTGCTCAATTGGCTGCGACAGCTTGGTTCGCGTCTCGTGAGCGCGGGAGCGATTGCCCGCGGCCGATTGCGCGTCGTCCGCGGCAAGTATGACGCCGCGCAGACCACGCACGAGAACCGCCGCCACTGGGCGAATGCCGATCATCTCTCCGCCGACGCGTCGGCCAGCGCCGAAGTGCGGCGCGTGCTGCGCAGCCGAGCCCGCTACGAGATTGCCAACAACAGTTATGCCAAGGGCATTGTGCTCACGCTGGCGAATTACGTTGTCGGCACGGGCCCGCGACTGCAGATGCTCACCGACGATCCCGAAGCCAACCGGCTGATCGAGAGGGAATTCTCTCTCTGGGCCAAGGCCGTCGGTCTAGCTCACAAGCTTCGCACGATGCGGATCGCACAATGCGAAGCGGGCGAGGTCTTCGGACTGCTCGCGACCAATCCACGCGTCGCAGCGCCCGTGCAGTTGGACCTGCGGCTGATCGAGGCCGATCGCGTCTGCGCGCCAACGCTGACCGCGCTTCGCGGGCCCGAGACTGTGGACGGCGTCCTCTTCGACGAGTTCGGCAACCCGGTCGCTTACACCGTGCTGCGGCGGCACCCGGGCGACGCCGCGAGTCTGCGCGGCAGCGGCCTGGATTTCGACGTCCTGCCGATCGAATCGATCATCCATCTGTTCCGCGCCGAGCGGCCAGGTCAGAACCGTGGCGTTCCCGAAGTCACGAGCTCGCTGTCGCTGTTCGCCATGCTCCGCCGCTACACGCTGGCCGTGTTGGGTGCCGCCGAGCAGGCGGCGCTGCCGTCGGGCGTGATCTACACCGATGCACCGGCCGATGCTGAGGCGGCCCAGGTCGAGCCGATGGACACGGTCGACATGGACCGGGGCACGTGGCTGACCATGCCGTACGGCTGGAAGGTCGGGCAGCTCAAGGCCGAGCAGCCGACAACGGTGTACAGCGACTTCAAGCACGAGGTGATCAACGAGATCGCTCGCTGCCTGAATATGCCGTTCAACATCGCGGCCGGGAATTCGTCGGGCTACAACTACGCCTCTGGGCGACTCGACCACCAAGCCTTCTTCAAAGCCATTCGCATCGATCAGGCGTATCTCGCCGACGTCGTGCTCGACCGCGTGCTCAATGCGTGGTTGAACGAAGCGGTCCTCATCGAAGGTTACCTGCCGCAAAGCGCGCGGACGCTCGACGCGAATCTCGCCCACCAGTGGTTCTGGGACGGACTCGAGCACGTCGATCCGCAGAAGGAAGCGACGGCGCAGGCAACGCGCCTCACGAGTCATACCACGACGCTGGCCGCCGAATTCGCGAAAGCCGGACTGGACTGGGAGAGCGAACTGCGTCAGCGAGCGCGCGAGGTCGCGCTTATGCGCGAGCTGGGGCTGACGACCGAACAAGCCGCGCCGGCGGCGACGAACGACATGGAGGATGACGGCGATGTCACGGAAGACAACGTCGCCCGCCGGGCGGCCTGAACCCAATGAACGACTCCCCGAGCGGCTCGAACTCCGCGCCGGTTCCGGCGCGATCACGCTGCACGCGGTTGCAGCCGAGGGCGGCGACGCGATCCCGCGGTTCGTGATGGTCGCCTACACGGGCGAGCCCATGACGGTCGAGGGTTGGCGCCACCCGGTGGTGGTCGACCTCGAAGGGCTTTCGATCCCGTCGCAACGCCGGCCGGTTCGCTTCGGCCACAGCATGTTCGCCGGGGTCGGACACACCGAACGCATCGTTGTGGAGGGCGGTCGGCTGATCGCGGAGGGAATTGTCTCGCGCGATACGGACGTGGCCCGCGAAATCGTCGCCAGCGGCAAGCGCGGCTTCCCGTGGCAGGCGTCGATCGGCGCGCAAGTTGCGCAGGCCGAATTCATCCGCAACGGCAAGTCGATCACCGTCAACGCGCGGACGTTCGAAGGGCCGGTCTATGTCGCCCGCCGAACCGTGCTCGGAGAAATCAGCTTCGTCGACCTCGGCGCCGACGGAAACACGACCGCGACGATCGCGGCACAGCGGCAGGAGAACGCTCTCATGGAAGAAACGAACAACGCGCCGGTCACGCCGGCCGACGAAACAACGACGCCGGAACCCACGCGCGAGGCGCCGACGGACGGGCAAGGCACGGATGCCAGCCCGTCCGTCACCCCCGTGACGGAGCTGCGCGCCCAGGCGCTGGCCGAGACCAAGCGCATCGCGGCCATCAGCCGCGTATGCGCTGGCCGCTACGCCGACATCGAGGAGCGGGCGATCTCGGAAGGCTGGTCGCAGGATCGCACGGAGCTGGAGGTGCTGCGCGCCTCGCGGCCGAAGGCGCCGGCTGTCCACGTGACCGACAACGCAATCGGCGGGCGCGTGCTCGAGGCCGCGTGCGTGCTGACCGCCAAGCTCGCCAAGGTCGAGAAGGAGTACGACGAGAAAACACTCGACGCGGCGTCGCGTCGCTTCCGCAACGGCATCGGACTCCAGGAGCTGCTGCTCGAGGCGGCGCGGGCCAACGGTTACACCGGCTGGAACTTCCGCGACAGCCGCGCCGTGCTGCGGGCCGCGTTCGGTCAGAACCTCCAGGCCGGCTTCTCGTCGATCGACATCGGCGGCATCCTGTCGAATGTCACGAACAAGTTCCTGCTCGAAGGCTTTTTCAGCGTCGAGCGCACGTGGCGCAACATCACCGCCGTCCGCAACGTCAGCGACTTCAAGACCGTCACCAGCTACCGGCTGATCGGCAAGGATCAGTATGAGAAGGTCGCACCGGGCGGTGAGCTGAAGCACGGCACGCTGGGCGAGCAGAGCTACACGAACAAGGCCGATACGTACGGCTTGCTGCTCTCGATCGATCGTCGCGACATCGTCAACGACGATCTCGGTGCGATCACGACGGTTCCGCGCAAGCTGGGCCGCGGATCGGGCCTGAAGATCAACGATATCTTCTGGTCGATCTTCATGAACAACGCCGCGTTCTTCGCGGCCGGGAACAACAACTATCTCACCGGCGCCGACACGGCGCTGGGCATCGACGGCCTGACCAAGGCCGAGGTCGCGTTCCTCAATCAGGTCGATCCCGACGGCAAGCCGATCGGCATCATGCCGGCCGTAATTCTCGTGCCGACCGCTCTGTCGGCGATGGGCACGATGCTGTTCAAGTCGCTGGAGCTCCGCGACACGACTGCCAACACGAAATTCCCGGTTGCCAACCCGCACGCGGGCAAGTTCCGCGTCGAGGTCAGCCGCTACCTGAGCAACACGCAGTACACCGGGTTCTCCGACAAGGCGTGGTACCTGCTCGCCGATCCGACGGATCTGCCGGTGATCGAGACCGCGTTCTTGAACGGTCAGGAGTCGCCCACCATCGAAACCGCCGAGGCCGACTTCAACGTGCTCGGCATCCAGATGCGCGGCTACCACGACTTCGGCGTCGCGCTACAGGAGCCGCGCGGCGGCATCAAGGCCAAGGGCGAGGTGTAGCGGACGGCGCGAAACCAACAGGAGTAATCAACGATGCCACAGGCAACATTCGTACAGGACGGCATGTCGATCGACTACACCCCCGGCGCGGCCGTACCCGCCGGCGAAGTGGTGGTGCAGGGCGAGCTGGTCGGCATCGCGAAGTTCGCGATCGCGGCCAACGCGCTCGGCTCGCTCTCGGTCGACGGCGTCTACGACTTCCCCAAAGCGACCGGCGGCGGCACCGCGATCACGGCCGGCGCCACACTCTATTGGGACGACACGAACAACCGCGCCACGACCAACGCCGCCGCCGGCGCGAACAAGCTGATCGGCAAGTGCATCAAGGCGGCTGTCGATGCGGACACAACGGTTCGAGTGCGGATGTCGCAGTGAGTGGAAGGCGCATGAGCGATGGCCGACCTGATTCAGAAGGGCCTCGCCTGGCTCGACGACCAGCGCCACGCCCACATGACGCAAACGGTGCTGTATGTCCGCGACACCGAAAACGCGAGCTACGTCGTCGAGTTGCTGGCGACGATCGGGCGGACGGAGTTCGAGCAAGTGGACGAGTTCGGCATCGTTCACAAGCTGCAGTCGCGGGACTTCCTGATCCGGGCTGCAGACCTGGTGCTGAACAGCGAGCTGACGCTGCCCAAGGCCGGTGATCGAGTCCGCGAAACGGTCGGAGCGCAGACGTTCGTGTACGAGGTGATGGCCCCGGGCGGAGAGCCGCCGTGGCGTTACAGCGACCCGTATCGCAAGGCGCTGCGGATTCATACGAAGCATGTAGCTACGGAGTGATGACGTGAAGGTCGATGCACCACCGATCAATGGCAGCGCCCGTCAGAAGCTCGCCTGGCTTCTGGGCATTTTGCTGACCGTGATCCTGATCCTGGTGCTCGGATCGGGGGCCATGTTGCTGCGCCACGACTCGAAGATCGCGGTGCATGAAACGCGGCTCGACGGTGTCGAGCGAACGCTGGCACGCATCGAAACAAAACTCGACCGACTACTGGAGAGGCACCCGTGAGCACTGTGATCGAAATCGCCGACGCAATCGTCGCGAGCTTGAACGCCGGCACGTTCAGCCAGCCGTTCGAGGCCGAGCGGAAGTACCAGCCGTCCTTCGAGCTACCCGACATGCAGACGCTGCACGTCAGCGTCGTGCCGCGTTCGGTCGCGATCACGACCGCGACGCGCGACAGCAGTTACTTCGACTGCGCGATCGACGTCGGCGTGCAGAAGAAGGTGAACCCGGACGAGCCGGTGGAGCTCGACGAATTGATGAACCTGGTCGAGGAGATCGCCGACCACTTGCGGATGAAACGGTTGGACGAAGCACCGCAAGCCGCGTGGGTTGCGATCGAGAACGAGCCGGTGTTCGCATCGGAGCATCTCGACCTGCAGCGCGTTTTCACAAGCGTGCTGACCGTGACGTACCGGGTGCGGAGATAGGCGATGCCCGCGAACGCGGTAATCCAGACGATCGCACTGGGCAGCCCGCAGTGGACGCCGCTCGGCGGCAAGTCCACCGTTGCCCAGTTCACGCTGATCGCCGACCCGAAGAACACGAGCAACATCAACCTGCGCTTTCGTCAGGGCGTGCCGGCGGAGTGGCCGCCGGGGGCGGCCGCGCCGTTCGAGTCGGTCGACATGGCGGAGCTCGAGGTCCAAGGCAGCCCCGGACACTCACTGCTGATCGCCGGATTCGCCCCGGGCAGCGATCCCCGCGGACTGGCGGGCGAGGGGTCGTCGCGGGTTTTCGTGCCGACCCAAGGCGCCCCCATCGGTGGCGGGGTTGAACCTGGCGGCGGCGAGATCGGGTGAACGATGCCAGCGAACGTCTACATGAAGTCGTTCAACCTCGGCTCGGGCTCGTATGTGAAGCTCGCCGACGTATCGACGGTCATGAACATGACGATCATCGCCGGTTCAAAGAACTCAGGCAGCGTCAACGTGCGGTTCCGCGGCGGCACGCCCGTCTCGTGGCCGCCGGGAGCGGCGGCGATGTTCGAAGGCGTGGACATCACGGAATTTGAGGTTCAAGGAGCTGCGGGACACCTGCTGCTCGTCGTCGGTTACACGCGGTAAGGAGGCTGCGCGATGCCCATTAAGCTCGGCATGGAAGCCAAGATTTACTACAAGGTCGGCGGCCAGGGCGGCGGCGGCGCGTGGACCGAGTTGACGAACGTCCGCGACGTGACGCTCTCGCTGGAGACCGGCGAAGCCGACGTGACCACGCGCGCGAACGCAGGATGGCGGGCTACCGTTGCGACCTTAAAGGATGCCAGCGTCGAGTTCGAGATGGTCTGGGATACGGCGGATGCGGGGTTCACCGCGATCAAGAACGCCTACCTGACCAATGCCCCGATCGGCTTCCAGGTGCGCGACGGCGTCGGCGGCCAGGGACTTCAAGCCGACTTCATGATCACGCAGTTCTCGCGCAGCGAGCCGCTGGAGGAGGCGATCTCGGTCTCGGTGACATCGAAGGTGACGTACTCGACCACGCCGCCGAGTTGGATTTAGCGGATAGCCCGGAGGAGTGAACGTGCCCACAAGCAACCTGACAGTCAGCGGCGATATCGGCGGCGTCGGCGTGAACTCCAGTTTTAGCCGCACGGCCACGGGCCAGATCTCGCACGACGTGACGATCAATCCGGCCAAGACCGGCACGTTGACGACGCGCACGGACAACACGTCCGGCATTGCGACGCTCGAAGCTGGCCACGGTATCGCGGGAGGCAACGTCGTCGACCTCTACTGGACCGGGGGGCGGCGCTACAACGTCAACGCAACCGCCGTGGCGACGAATGATGTCACCTTCTCCGGCGGCACGGGCGACAACCTACCCGTACAGAGCTCCGCTCTGACGATGACGAAACAGCAGACGATCGACACCGACTTCATCGGGAATCTGCTCGTCGCGATCGGCGCGCTTTGTGCGGCGCGGGCGCATCTGAGCTTCTACGAGTCAGCGGTCTTGCGGTTGTCGCTCGATCTCACGGCGAACGAGTTGTGGTTCTGGGTCAACGGCGGTACCGCCGCCAACCCACTCGCCGCTGCAACTGTGACGCATATCGTTGCATCGCAGGCGGGGACAGCAGCGGCTTCCCTGAAGGTCGGAGCGCTCTACACCAGCGCGTAACGAAGCACGAACGAGCCAAGGAGGGCTCATGAAGACGTTCAACGACAACGCCGGTCGCACCTGGACGCTGGCCGTCAACGTCGACGCCATCAAGCGCGTCGAAGGGCTGATCGAGGGGGTGAACCTGGCCAATCTGACGCACGGCGACCCGCCGCTTCTCACGCGGTTGGAGACGGACATCGTGCTGCTCTGCGACGTGATCTTCGCCCTGGTCAAGCCGCAGGCCGACCAGCTGGGCGTCTCGGATGAGGAATTCGGGAAGGCGATGGGCGGCGACGCAATCATCGCAGCGCACGACGCTTTATGGGAGGAGCTCAACGGTTTTTTCCGCCAGCTGCGCCGGACCGACACGGCGCGGGCGATCGAAAAGCAGGCGACGCTGGTCAAGGCGACAGTGGCGGCGATCGAGCAGCAGGTGGAGACGCTGGACGTCGACGAGGTGATCGCGAAAGCCCTTGGCAGCTTTGTTGGGAACTCGCGGGAATCGCCGGCGTCGATCCCGGACCCCTGACGCTGCGCGAACTGGTGCTTATGGCCGAAGGGCGCGTGCGCGACGAGTGGCGGCGCACGTCGGTACTGCTGGCACTGACTGCCAATTGCCACCGCGATCCTAAGAAGACGAAGGCGCTCCGGCCGGCGGACTTTGATCCGTTCCGCGAGCCGGAGAAACCGATTCGGGTTGACATCACCGTCCTCAAGGACGTGTTCATCGATCGACAGATGCCCGGGTATGGAGGCCCGGGTGAGTTCGAGTGAGGCAAGCACAAGGAGAAAGCGTATGCCTCTTCCGGAAGAAGTCGTGCAGAGCGTGGCGTCCACCAACTTCAAGTCGCTGGGCGACGGTCCGTCGTTCTACCACAACCTGGCGATGAGCAACGCGACCAACCAGCAGAACCTGGCCGCGCAGAACGCGATCGCGCAGCAGCAGGCGCTCGGCACCGTGCTGACCGCCGCCGTCGGCAAGATCGTCAAGGCGCTGACCGAGGCCGACGCTGAGGAAGCCGCGTCGCTGAACAAGGTCTTCAGCGGCGACGACGTGGCCAGCAAGATCGCGTCGCTCCTGAGTGCTCTCGGCAGCGGCCAAGTCGCGGCCAAGACGGCCCAGACCACGCCGCCGCCGACCGGCGGGTAATCGCTGACGTCATGCGCCCGCGGAGTCGCCGATCCGGCGCGCTCCGCGGGCGCCTCCTTTGTTTGCGCGAGGATGCGGCGGTGATTACGTTCGACATCAAAGACCTGTTCTTCGATCGCAGCACGGTGAAGCGGGCCGTGGACAAGGCGAAGCGCGCCGTTCTGTCGAAGGCAGGCGCGTTCATCCGCACCACCGCCAAACACAGCATCCGCACGCGCAAGGGTTCCGCGCCGCCGGGCAAACCGCCGTACTCGCACAAGGGCACGCTGCGCCGGCTGATCTTCTTCGGCTACGACCGCAGCAGCGACAGTGTCGTGGTAGGGCCAGTCGGATTCACCCGGAGCACTGCCCCCAACGTGCTGGAGTTCGGCGGCAAGGCAACGCTGGTTCGCCGCCGACGCGGCAAGCTCGTGCGGGAGCGCGCTGCATACGACTCGCGGCCGTTCATGGGGCCGGCGCTCGCGAAGGAACGCCCCAAGTTACCGAGCCGTTGGGCCAACTCGCTGCGGGGAGGATGAGCGATGGCGGACACGAAAGGAATCCGCGCCGGCCGGGCATTCGTCGAGTTGGGCGTTTACGACAAGCTGACGAAGGGACTCCAAGCCGCCGAGAAGCGATTGAAGGCATTCGGCGAGGGTCTGCGCTCGGTCGGCACGAAGCTGGCCGCGATCGGCGGAACCGCACTCACGGCGCTGTTCGGTACGGCGAAGACGTTCGCCGACATGGGCGATTCGTTGGACGAGATGTCCGCGCGCACCGGCGTCAGTGTCGAGACGCTTTCGGAGTTGGGCTTCGCTGCCGAACTCGCCGGCGCCGACATGGAAACGCTGGAGACCGGCATCCGCAAGATGCAGAAGACTGTCTCGGAGGCGATCGGCGGATCGAAAAGCGCCGCGGATGCGCTCGCGCAGCTCGGCCTCTCCGTCGCCGACCTGAAGGGCCTATCGCCCGAGCAGCAATTCAAACTGCTGGCCGACCGGATCAGCCAGATCGAAGACCCGACGGCACGGGCGGCGGCGGCGATGGAGGTCTTCGGCAAGTCCGGCACGCGCCTGCTGCCACTGATCGCCGACGGCGCGAAAGGACTGGCGAAGTTTCAGGAGCAGGCGCGGGCGCTGGGGCTGACGATCTCCACGCAGGCCGCCAAAGACGCTTCAGTCTTGGCCGACGCACTGGACACGCTCTGGAAGGTGATCAAGCAGGCCGTTTTCTCGATCGGCTCGGCGCTCGCGCCCACCATCACCGAGTTGGCGGGCAAGGTCACGCGGGCTGTCGTCGCGTTCAGCGAGTGGATCAAGCAGAACAAGGCCATCGTCGTCACGGTGTTTCAGGTCGCGGCCGGCGTTGCCGCCACGGGCGTGGCGCTGGTCGCACTTGGATTCCTCGTGTCGAGTCTGGGCGCGGCCCTCGGCGGGCTGGCGACGATTGTGACGGGCATCGGGACCGCGTTCGGCGTGATCGGCGGCGCGATCGCCGCACTGGTTTCGCCGATCGGATTGGCCATCGCTGCCGTCGCGGCGCTGGGGACGGCCATTCTCGTTTACACGGGCGCTGGCGCGGACGCGCTGACGTGGCTGGGTGAGCAGTTCGCCTGGCTGCGGGACAGCATATCTAAGGTAATAGGTGGAATCACCGACGCCCTGGCCGCCGGCGACATCACGCTCGCGGCGCAGATCCTCTGGCTGGCGCTGAAGTTAGCGTGGCAGGAAGGCGTCGCGGCGCTGAACCGGGCCTGGCTCGAAGCCAAACGCTTCTTCATCGGAACCGCGCAGGCCATGTGGTTCGGCGCGCTGGCCGCCGCGCAGCAGGTTTTCCACGCCCTCGAAGTCGCTTGGATCGAGACCACTGCGTTCCTCTCCAAGACGTGGACCAACTTCACCAGCGACGTGCAGGAGGCGTGGCATCTCGTGCAGAACTGGCTGACGAAGCGCTGGATCGACGTGATGAATCTTTTCGGCGACCTCACCGACGAGCAGGCGGCGGCCGCCAAGCAGATGGCCGATCAGGACTTTGCCGACACCGCAGCGGGAATCGAGCAGCGCCGTAGCGGCGCGCTGACGGAGCGCGAGCAGCGCCGGCAGACCGAGCGCAACCAGTCCGCTGCCGTCAACGAGGCGACGCTCGCCGAGATCGGCAAGCAGTTCGACGAGGCCCAGGCGGCGCTCGACAGCGCGACCGATTCCCGCGTAGCCGAAACGAAGCGCGCCCTGGCCGAAGCCCGCAAGCAGCTCGACGAGGCAATCGCCGCCGCGCGCGCCAAGCGTGAAGCCGCGGACGCCGGCGGCGGCCCACCGCGCCGCAAGATCAAAGACCCGCTCGACGGGCTCGAGGATCGTCTCGCGGGATTGGGCGACCTCGTGGCCAAGAAGATCTCGGTCACCGGCACATTCAACCCGCTCGCCGCGCAGGGACTCGGCGCTGGTGATGCGGACGAACGAACGGCCCGCGCGACAGAGCAGACGGCGAAGCACACAAAGCGCCTGGCCGATGCGGCGGTCACGGGTGGCCTCACGTTCGCATAGGAGGTCTGCTTGCCCGTCGAAGTCGTCGAAAAGTTCGAGAGCCGGCTGGTCACGACGGGCGCGAACCCGTCGGTCGAGCTGCGCTACGCCATTCGTGGCACGAACGACGACGTCGAAGCCCGCGGCGCGCTCGTCACCGGTTCGCCCACGCTGTACGACCCGTGGGGCTCGGGCCTGCTTTTCCTGCCGCGCGACACCGTCAGCATTCAGCCGGTCGGCGATCTGCTATGGGAAGGCATCGTCCGCTACGGCACGGTCCCGCAGACCAACGAGAGCGTCTTCTCGTTCGACACCGGCGGCGGCGCGCAGCACATCACGCAGAGCCTCGCCAACGTCGCCCGCTACGCGCCGCCGGGTCAGACCGCGCCAAACTTTAAGGGCGCGATCGGCGTCACGGCCGACAGTGTCGAGGGCGTGGACATCACCGTCCCGGTGTACCACTTCGCCGAAACGCATTACCTGGCCGACGCCGTCGTCACGCTGGCGTACAAGTTGACGCTGTTTGCACTGACCGGCCGCGTGAACAACTCGGCATTCAAGGGGTTTTCCGCGGGTGAGTGTCTCTTCCTCGGCGCAGCCGGCACGAAACGCGGCAGCGGCGATTGGGAGATCGGCTACCGCTTCGCTTCCAGCCCGAACGTGACCGGCCTGACCGTCGGCGACATCACCGGCATCAACAAGAAGGGCTGGGAATACCTGTGGGTTCGCTACGCCGACGCGGAGGATGCCGCCGCCAAGGCGCTGGTGAAGAAACCGATTGCAGCCTACGTCGAGCAGGTCTATCCGTACGGCGATCTCAACGCGCTGGGGATTTGAGCGATGGCGAGCACGCTCCAGAAAGTGAAGCGCGGCGACCCGCTGGTTATTCCGGCGGGCACGTTCAACACGTTTGTCGATGCCGCCCGCGACTTCCAGCAGCGGCAGCGCAGCGCCCAGCGCACCACGCAGCGCGACCAGCTCGATACCGGCATCATCCTGGTCCGCAACGAGAGCGGCGCGGATCGCGGCCGTTTCGATGTGCTGGGAATCAGCGGGCCGATCATCGAGCCGGTGGATAACGTCGACGAGTTCAAGCAGCGCGTCGCCTTGAAGGGCGTAGTGCCGTCCAGCCCGCACGCCGGCAAGTTTGCGATCCTGCTGGAACCGGCGACGAATCAGACCATCGTGCGGGCTTGCCTCGACGGCGTCTGTCCCGCGCGCGTGCGCATGGATGCCGAAGCGCACGAGTTCGCGGATATCGAAGTCGGGCAGGCAGCGCAGCTTAAGAGCGCAGAGAGTGGCACGGCACGGCTGCTGTGGGTCGAGCCCGTCGAAGATCGCGCCGATCCCGACATCGCGTGGACGGTCGTGCGCATCGGCGGCGGTGGCGCGGGCGGAACGGCGTCGGCGTCGTTTGCGATGATCACGTCGAAGTCCGGCGTCGCGCCGCCATTCCGGTACGCGGCCGCCGAAGCCACGATGAACGAGGACGGCGCGTGGTCCCAGGTCGGCGGCGGCGCGGCCTACAACAACGTCTTCAACCTCGAGGAGCAGGGCGCGGGCGGGCAGTGGGTCAACCCGCTGGTAGTGGGCGACGTTGTCATCATCTTCCCTGCGCCGGATTCCGAGGTGGACGCCTTCGTCTGCACGCGGTCGCACTACCGGGGGACGTATTAATGGGCGCGTTCGTCGTGCGACAGGTCGATCGCGAGTCCGGCGCGGAGCTGGCGCGCTTCGTCGCGCCGAACTTCCTCGCCAACGAGGGCGCTCGCTACGTGCTGCGCCAGATCTTCCCGCCCTACGACACGGCGATGACGTTCCAACTCGGTGTGTGCGGCGCGAGTGCGGGCTCTCCGTTCAACCGGCCGAATTCCGGCGGCGGTGCCGGCTTCGGCCCGGACCTGACGTTCGTGCAATGCACGGACGCCAACGCCAACGAGGGCGGGTGCTACACGCAGGGCATGCGGAATTCGTTCGGCTACGCGCGACAGGCGGTCGCGTTTACGGCGTCGCTGGAGGCCGACGGCGGCGCACTGGCCGCGCCGGAGAAGGAGTTTCCGAACGAACACGAATGGACCCCGCAGGCGGCGTCCGCGTGGAACCTGCCCTGGACGCCGGACATCATCGAGCAAGCGCCGCCGGAGTGGAACAATCGTCATGACTGGGAGCCCGAGGTCGGCTACCCGTGGCAGTGGCCGCGCAAGCGCTGCTACGAGGAATGCGACCCGTTCGACCCGCTGGCCTGCATCCATTCCTACATGCACCAGTGGGACGCAACCGGCGAGCTGGATTGGCTGTGCGATTTCCGCAAGATGGGCGGCTTCCCGATCACGCTGGCGTTCCTGATCGACACTGCGCATAGCAAGCTGATCGCCGCCGCGACGTTCGCCGCGCCGGTGCTGCTGCGGCCGGGCACGACGCTGCACGTCGAGTACAAGGCCCGCATCTTCGGCACGCGGGTTACGCGGGACTTCGCGCTGCGCTTCGCCAAGTACGCCTTCCAGAAGACTGGCAGCCGCTACGACACGATCTACTGCCGGCCGCTGCTGTCCGGCGCACCCAAGCCGACGCGCCGCACGACCTACGACGACATCGACGACCACTTCCATGCGCAGTTCGCAGCGGCCGCGCTCAGTTCATGGACCTACGTCGCCGGCCCACCGCCGCGGGTGGAGTCGAGCAACACGCCCCAGTGGACCAATTCGACGGGCGGCGCGGTCGGTCCGTTCGCCTGGCTTGCGACCTACGGCAGCATCGGCGGCTCGAACGAGTTGATGTGGCTCACGAAGATCGATCCGCCCGCCAGCGTGCCGAACGGCGACACGTTGCGCGTACCGGGCAAGGTCAAGTTCCAACTGGACGGGGTGTAAGCGATGGCGTTCGTCGACATCACCAGCGACCAGCATGCCATCTACGGCACGCATTCGCATGCCGAGGAAGGCTTCGCCACGCGCGGCGGCACGTACCCGGCACAGCTCAAATGGTCCGACCTGCACCCGCCCGGCGTGAAAGTGCTGCCGAAGGGATCGCCGCCTGCCGGGCCGGGCGAGATCAACTGGGAGGACACGCTCGGCGGCAAGTTCGCCCTGGCCGTCGAGAAGCTCGAAGGCCTGCTTTATGCCGTGTTCGGCTCACGCCCCAACGGCAATCCGAAGCGCCAGTGGTACGACCGCCAGCATCCGCGCTGCCTGTGGGGACCGGAGATGTGGGAGCGGCGCCTGCTCATGGGTCCGCTCGGCTGCCACGAGCAGGGTCAGTGCTGGGACTACCAGGAGGACGGCAAGGAATACGCGGCGCTCGGCGACGACCCGCCGTGCTGCGCAATGCCGCGCCCCGAGGTTCCGATTCGCTCACGTTCGGGCGATCCCAACGGAGCATTCGGCACGGGCACGCACGACCGCACATATTTCCCCATCGGCAGCGTCAGCCGCGACTTCTCCAGTGAGCAGTTCGACCCTGAGGGCTATGGTTGGTTTGGTGCGACGCAGCCGGGCCGCACGGACGGCGTCGGGTACGAGGAAAAGGACGGCCAGTCGGTCACGTTCCGCTGGACCAAGCCCGCGGGCGTGCCCACGCCGACGACGATTCAGCTCTGGTGGAAGCGCCGCCTGCCGGGCAGTTCATGGTCGGGCTGGGACGCGGTGACGATGACGCCCGCCGGCGACACGTACAGCGCGACGTGGGAGGCGCAGCCGCACGGGACCGAATTCCGCTGGTACATCAAATACTTCTACAACGACCCCGATCCCGGCGATCCCGACATCACGAAGTTCGATCCGGGCGACGATGCCGCGCCGACGGATGAGCAGGCGTACTACCTGCAATGGTTCACGCACTTCAACCCGTACATCTACGGCCTGCCCGAAATGCTGGAGAACTACGGCGGCGTGAACGTGCGACACGGGACCGACTTCTATCAGTTCGACGGCGGCGAGACGATTCAGCCCGAGTTGATCAACATGTGCCGCTGGATTCTGTCGTGGTTCGGCGGCGATTGCTGCGGCGGCGAGTTCGACACCTGCGCCGAGACGGACGACCGCAGCGACGTGTTTCATCACAATCCGCGCTTCCGCGGCGGCGACGAAGGGCTGTGCTGCATCCCGATGCCGATCCGTTTCCGCTGGAGCGGATCGAACGTCCACCCGCACTACATGACCGGCGGCAAGGGGCTGGTCGGCGGATCGACGCCGGACCCGCGCCCGCTGCACAACCACCCGAGTCACAAGCCGCCGATGGGCGATGCGTGGGGCAGCGCCGCAGCGCGCAAGACGTGGCGCGGCATCAACATGCTCTACACCGACGACACCCACTTCGATAACCCGTTCTACGGCGGCGGCTATTCGTGGGGCACCGCGCCCGGCACGTTCATCCTGATGTACAAGCCGAACCACGACGAGCTGGCGCAGGTCTGGTCGAAATACCCGTCATGGGGCCTGCGCGCGGGCGACGTGATCGAGGCGGTTCACATCAAGGAAATCGTCGATGCCGTCGATTACCTGATCGACTACGGCGTCTGGTCCACGATCCCGATCTGCACCCGCAAGCGCACGCCCGGTCAGTTCATGGGCCGGGACTGCGGCTACCACTACGCCCTCAACTACGCGGACTGCTACGGCACGTCCGGCGCGGAGTGGCGCGTCGGCTGCCAGAAGTGCTGCGCTAACTCCGAGGCGTGCTGGCCCTACGACCATGTCCTCGGCTTCTGGTATCACGAGTGGGGACCGGACTACGAGAACTCGTACACCGAATATCCCGACACCTGCGAGCCGTGGGGCACGCCGACCTGGGAGGAATGCACTCAGAATTGCGGCTCGGCCAAGTGCCACATGATGGCCCGCAAGAGCGGCTACTCGCAGTATTCGCCCGAGAGCAATCCCGACTGCCCGTGCGACCGGCAGTACTGGGAGGACACGGTTTGCGATGGCTACGACCCGTTCGGCCTGTTTGGAAACGAGGGCGCGCCGGGCTGTGGCTACCACCGCACCGAGCAGGGTTGCCGCTCGTTCAACTGGGAGACACAGCAGTGCGAGGATGATCCACACGCCGGCTACAACTGCGTGCGGCGCGTCGAGGGGCTGAGCTATTTCGCCTGCACGCCGGATCAGTGCAACGCCGGATGGGATGCCAACCACGGCGGCCTGTTCAAGAAGAACCGTCTCGACCACGAATGGTGTCACGACGGAAACTGCGGTGGGTTGTTCTTCAAGGCGACGGGGCCGCCGGGGAACGAGTTCTCAGGCAACTGCCTGGGCGACATGTTCGGCTGCGGCACGCTGTATCCGCTCGGCGAAGATGACGGCCTCTGGTTCCACGAGGTCACCGGCATTTACTGGCGCGGGCTCGTGCCAAGCTGGTACTCGGGCTGCGACGGCATGCCGGGCTGCAGTTCGGACTGTTCGTTCGGCGACACGCTGGTGCTGCCACCGGAGATTCCCGGTTACGGCTACCACGGCACGAACGGCGAGCCGCTGTGCGCGCAGTACGTGGATGCGGTGAGCGGCTGCTTCTCCGCGTGGGCGGGTTCGGCCTGCTGCACCGGCCACATCTGCCACTGCTCACTCGGGAACTTCCCGGCGTGTAAGGGTGAGGCCGCATGGGTCGCCGTCGACTTGAACCTGGACGGATCGAGCAAGCCGTACCGCAATTTCCCAGGCCGAAATGGCGACCTGCCGCCGTACACCGGGCGCGGCGTCCCGCGCCTGCGTGATTACGACCTGACGAAAGACCCGGCGACGTGGATGCACGATTGCCCGTGCGAGACCTGGACAGGAGCGGGCCAATGCGTGATCTGAACCAGCTCGTCTCGCTCGAACCGACTGGCGTCGCCGCGCCCGGCTACGAGTACCTGCTCGTTCGCGGCGTACCCGCGGCCCGGCTGGATGCGCTGATCCCGCTGTTCGACCTGCGATTCGATGACGACGAGCGCCGCGTCGTGTTCCCGGTGCGCGAGACCGGCAAGGATCTCGGCTACACGGCCCGCGCGATCGATTCGAACGAACGGAAGCGCTGGCTGAGTCACCCGGTCGAGGGCGGGCACAAGACCGTCATCTACGAGCCGGACCGCGTCCTGGCCGGCGGCGACACGCTGTTCATCGTCGAGGGGCCGTTCGACGCGGTGATGGTCACGGCGGCGATGCAGCCGGGCAACGACTCGGTCGCGACGGCGTTTTTCGGGTCGCTGCCGACGGTTGAGCAGCTCGCGTACATCACCGCCGCGATCCCGCTGTTTCGCATGGTTTACGTGATGCTCGACGCGAACGTGTACGGCCGATGCCGGCGCCTCGCGCAGGAGCTCGCGCTGGTGACCGGCGCGCCCAACCTCGGCTCGATCAACATCGGCATCGAGAACCGCGACCCCGGCGCGACGCGTTTCGAGGAGCTGGAGGCGCTGGTCGAGTTCGCGTCGGCGTCGTGGCAGACGGAGATCCGCTGGATGTGGGAACGCCGGCTCGTGTTCACGGGCGGCGGGAAGGAGTGACGGCGATGCCGGTCGTATCGATCAACGTCGGCCCGAAACGAGTCCACCTGACGGCGTACTGTCCCGACGACGAGCTGGGCCTGCTCGCCTGCGATTTCGTCCTGGCCCGCGCCGCCGAGCTGCTCGATGGCACGAGCGAGGAAGAGATGCGGCGCTGGCTGATCGAACGCGACCCCGAGATCGCCGAGCTGTTCGGCAAGCTCGACGCCGGCTGGAAGCTGCCGAAGAACAGCGAGTTCACCGTGGACCCGAGCAACGCCCCGGCGGAGGCGCGGATCGTCCGCCATCTGCTGCGGGAGCGACTTGAACAGTGCCAAAGGCACGGAGGCTGAAACGTGATAAGCATCTACGAGATTCACGGCTGGTCCGACATGGCGGCGTTCCTCGCGTGGACGCTGGCGGTGTGTGCGATCGCCAAGGCGCTCTTCGGCTCGATGCCGGCGGCGGAACTGCAGTACCGCTTCTCCCTGCGCGATGCGCCGCGACGGCAGCGCATGAACAGGCTGAATTGGGAGATCAGCAATCGAATCAAGTGGGACGAGGACGTCGCCCGCCGCTCGGCGCACGCGGCCAAGCAGCCGCTATCCGATGCGGAGATCGAGTCGCGGCATGTCGAATTGCAGCAGCTCGCGAGGTCGTCGCTGGCGTGGCGAGCGTTCACCTACTTCATGGGCTGCTTCGCCTGCCAGGCGTTCTGGACGGCGCTGGTGGTGTTTGCCTTTACACGCGGTCTGTCCGATCCCGCTGCCGGTCTGCTCACAGCGGCGGCTTTCTCTGGCGCTGCGGTGCCGTTATTGAACCGAATCGGCAGCGCGCCATCGGCAACCAAGACCCCCTCAAGGCAGGGCTGTAAGAACTGCAACGCGTGAGCGACCCGCGGGCCGCACGTATAATCGCGACACGTGTCGAGCTAGAGAGCCGGGCTGCTTCCGAGGCCAGGGTCCATGAAGCGCGAACAGCCTACAAAGCCCGATGAGCCAGCGTCCAGGCTCCGGGAGCGAGTGAAGGAACTAGGTTGCCTCTACGACGTATCTCAAATCATGGTGGACGCCGGGCTTACACGCGATGAGCGGCTCCGGAGGATCGTGGCCGTGCTGCCGCGCGCGTGGCGTTTCCCCGATACAGCCGTCGCTCGCATAACGCTGGATGGCGAACGATTCGAAAGTCCGAGCTATGAACAGGTGGGCGCCGCTCAGCAGGCCGACTTGGTCGTGGAAGGCGTTCGGAGAGGCTCGGTCGAAGTCGGCTACCTATCAACCCCGCCTGCCGATCCGAGCGCCCCGTTCCTGCCGGAGGAAGACCAGCTTCTCGCGAACGTCGCCCGGCAAGTCTCGCTGTTCCTAACCCGAGAAGAGGGCGCCGCGCGTCGCGCGATGCTTGAGGAGCAATTGCGTCATGCCGATCGTTTGGCGACCATCGGGCAGCTCGCGGCGGGCGTCGCGCATGAGATGAACGAACCGCTGAGCAGCGTGCTGGGACTCGCGCAGTTGGCGCTCAAGGCGCCGGAACTGCCGCAAACCGTGATCGACGACTTGCGTGGAATCGTCGCGGCGTCGTTACGTGCTCGCGAAATCGTGAAGAAGCTGCTGCTCTTCGCGCGACAGACGCCGCCCCGCAAGTCGCGAGTGACGCTGAACGAGATCGTCGAAGACGCCCTGTTTCTGCTGGAGGCGGGGTGCGAGAAGCAGGGAATCCGATTGCTTCGAGAGCTCGCCGCCGGGCTTCCGACCGTTGAAGCCGACCCGCTCCAGATTCGGCAGGTGATCGTGAACCTAACCGTCAACGCGATGCAGGCGATCGACGCAGAAGGGACTGTCTCGGTTGAGACGCGTTCAGACGGACGCCACGTCGTGCTCTCCGTCGCCGACACGGGCCACGGCATGAGCCCGGAAACACTCAGTAGGATCTTCAATCCGTTTTTCACGACCAAGGATGTCGGCGTGGGAACGGGGCTGGGACTGGCGGTCGTGCATGGGATCGTCACCGCGCACGGTGGTACGATTGAAGTGGAGAGCGTTCAGGGAAAGGGAAGCCGGTTCATCGTTCGGTTGCCGGTCGAAACTGCCGCAGCGACCACGTGAGAGGTCGTTCGATGTCGACGCGCCAGGATCATATTCTTGTGGTTGACGACTCCGAGAGCACGCTTAGGGTGATCAAGCGCAATCTCGATGCTCAGGGGTACACAGTCGTCACGGCGACGGATGTTGCGACCGCGATCGAGCTGCTTGAGGACACCGCTTTCGATCTCGTAGTGACCGACCTCCGCATGCCCAAGGTCGGCGGGCTGGACCTGGTTCGCCACGTCCGCAGCAACTTTCCCGACGCCGGCGTCATCATGATCACAGGATTTGCGTCAATCGGAAGCGCCGTTTCCGCCATGCAAGCGGGCGCCGAGGACTACTTGCCGAAGCCCTTCACTGACGAAGAGCTGCTTACCGCTGTCCGCGGCGCGTTGCAGAAGATCCACCTCCGCCGCGCGGCCAGGCTGCCGAATTCGGAAGCGACGCCGCCGCCACATGGGATGATCGGCGACTCGTCTGCGATGCGCCGCGTCTACGACCTAATCAACCGGGCCGCCGCAGCGGACGCGACGGTTCTGATCACCGGCGAGAGCGGCACCGGCAAGGAGCTCGTCGCCCGCGCGGTTCATTACAACGGCCCGCGCGCGTCCGCGCCATTCGTACCTGTGAATTGCGCTGGTATCCCCGAAGCTCTCGTCGAGAGCGAGCTGTTCGGCCACGTGAAGGGCGCCTTCACAAGTGCGACTTCCAACCGCGCCGGGCTCTTCGCCGCAGCTGAAGGCGGGACGATTTTTCTGGATGAGGTCGGCGAACTCGCCCCTGCCACGCAAGCCAAGTTGCTGCGCGTGCTCCAGGAGCGCGAGGTGCAGATGGTCGGCGCCGATCGGGCGCGCAAGATCGATGTTCGCGTCATCACCGCGACCAACAAGGATCTCGCCGCGCTGGTTGCGCGGGGAAAGTTTCGTGAGGACCTCTTCTACCGTCTGCACGTCGTCACGATCGATCTGCCGCCGCTGCGGGAACGTGGTGACGACGTCCTTCTGCTGGCGCGGCATTTTCTGACCCGCTTTTCGCAGCAGGCTGGACGGCCCACTCCGACATTGACGGACCGGGCCGTCGAGGCACTTCGCGCGTACTCATGGCCGGGTAACGTGCGCGAGCTTCAGAACCTGCTGCAGCGGCTCGTCATCCTGACCGACGGCGACGAGCTGGATGCGACGGTGCTGCCTGCGGCGATGCGCTTCAGCATTCCGCGCGAGGCAAGGGCTCTGAATCGCACGTTGGCCGAGATAGAGCGCGAGCACATCGAGGCGGTCCTCGCCAGCGTTGGCGGCAACAAGACCCGGGCTGCCGAGATTCTGGGCATCCATCGCAAGTCGCTGCGCGAGAAGCTCAAGCCGACCGAGCCCGATTCACCCACCTAAATTAGGCCAGGCGGTACAAGAAGTACCGCTGGTTCAGATCGCCCCGCGCCGCAACATGCTCCCTGCGCCGCGGCGCAACCGATCTGTGACCCCGCGCATTCGCTGCAAGTTGCGCCTATCTCACGTGTTATGGCACGCCGACGAGAATACCCATGTCGAGTCGCAACCGAGCCCATCGCGCCTGGCACGCTGAATGTAATGCAGTCACTCGTCACCGCCGTAGATCGGTGATGACGAGGAGAAACTGCAATGCCGCGCCGCGATACCTGCGAAGTTTCAGAGCCCAGTCATGAACTGCGGGCATGGCGCCCGGACGCGTCGGATTGGAACCCACGCGCCGCGATCGCACTGATCGAAGAGGCACGGCGCGTCGGGCTCTGTGTCACGTGCGACCACGCGCCAACCTGTTCCTATCGCCAGCGTCAGCCCGGGCCGGTGCTGCACTGTGAAGAGTTCGCTTAGTGGCTGAGCGACCGAGGCCTTCGCTCTTAGAGGAAACAGCAATGATAACGCAAACGACGTACGCCCCATCAAACGCGGATTCGCACTCGGCATCGACCGAGGCTGCGACGCGGACGCCCCCGTTGATGCGTCTTGAGCAAGAGCAGGCGCGGCCGCACCAGGATGAACAGGGGCTGTTCGACACCGTCCTGGCGCAGTTCAACCAGGCGGCCGACATACTCGGCTTGGACCCCGGCGTTCGAGAGATTCTCGAACGACCGAAGAATGAGATCGTTGTCAATTTTCCGGTGCGCCTGGACGACGGACGCATCGAGACGTTCGCCGGCTATCGCGTTCAGCACAACGACGTCCTGGGTCCGTTCAAAGGCGGCCTGCGCTACCACCCCCAGGTGAATGCGGACGAGGCGCGCGCGCTCGCGGCCTGGATGACGTGGAAGTGCGCCGTCGCCGGCGTTCCATTCGGCGGAGCCAAGGGCGGGATTCAGATCGATCCCAGCGCCTACTCCCCGGGTGAGATTGAACGGATCACGCGCCGCTTCGTGTACGCGCTGGGCGACAACATCGGGCCGGACTACGACATTCCGGCGCCGGACGTGAACACGAACGCGCAGATCATGGCGTGGATTCTCGATACGTATCTCTCGACGCGCCCGGCGCACGAGCGTCAGCGCAACCTCCACGTTGTCACCGGCAAGCCGGTCGCGGCTGGCGGGAGCGCCGGTCGCGAGAAGGCCACGGGCCAGGGCGTCGCGTTCGTCGTCGAGGAGTGGGCCACGGAGAACAATGTCGCGTTGGACGGCCTGACGTTCATGGTGCAGGGATTCGGCAACGTCGGTTCGTGGGCTGCGAGGCTGCTGGCGCGGCGTGGCGCGCGGCTGGTGGCCGTGCAGGACGTTACCGGCGCGGTCCGAAACGATCGCGGGATCGACCCCGAGGAACTGCTCGCGCACGTCCGACGATTCGGCGGCGTGGAAGGCTACTCACAGGCCGAAGCGATCACGCACCGTGACTTCTTCGAGACCGCGGCTGACGTGTTCATTCCCGCGGCGCTGGAGAACCAGATCACGGCGAGGACGGCTCCGTGGCTCAAGGTGCGGCTCGTCGTCGAGGCTGCCAACGGCCCGACGGACGTCGCCGGCGACATGGTACTGAGTCGCAATGGTGTCGAATTGCTGCCGGACATTCTGTGCAACACCGGCGGCGTCATCGTGAGCTACTTCGAGTGGCTCCAGAACAAGCGACACGAGGCCTGGGACCTTGAGGATGTCGACGCGCGCCTGAAAAAAATGATCACCGGCGCCTACCAGATGGTGCGACGCACGGAGAGGGAGTCGGTCGTCGATGCACGTACAGCGGCCTACATCCTGGCGCTCCAACGGTTGGAGCATGCGTACAAGCAGCGAGGCATTTTCCCCTAGTGAGGGTGATGAAATGAGCAAGCGCAAGATCCTCATCACCGACCGGGATATGCAGCGCCTGCGCGAGCTGCTGCGCGTCACGAGCGACCCATACGGCAAGGACCGGCCGTACCTCGAAGTTCTGCGTACGGAGCTGGATCGCGCCAAGGTCGTGGCCGCTGACAACATCGATGCCGACGTGGTCACGATGAACTCCACGGTGCGCGTGCGCGATCCTGAGAATGGCCGCAGCACGGCGCTGACGCTCGTGTTCCCCGAGAACGCCGACCCGCAGGCGGACCGTATCTCGGTGATCGCGCCCTTGGGCGCTGCGCTGCTGGGATATCGCGTGGGTGATCGAGTCTCGTTCCGGGTGCCCACGGGATTGCGAACGTGTGAGATTCTGGAAGTGCTGTACCAGCCTGAGGCCGCGGGCGACCTACATCTGTAGGCGGGCCAGCAGGTCGTTGACTTTCGACGGAGAAATCAGACGTCACGAAGGAGATTTGAAATGGCGAGAAGAGGTATGACACGACGCGAACTGGAACCAATCAGCTGTGCGACCGAAGCGGCGGAGTTCAGTGTGAATCCGCATGGTACAGACCGGGTGCGCTACCGGGCGTACGAGCTCTACTTGGAGCGCTGTCGCAGCGGCGAGACCGGCGATGCGCTGTCTGACTGGGTTACGGCTGAGCACCAGCTGAGAGAAGCCGAGGGCCAGGGCGAGCAGGAGGCGACTGCTAGTGCCGACGAGTTCGGAGGAACCGGGATATGACAAGCGACGCCCACCCCGGCGTGACGGCCGAGCTGGCACAGAAGCGCCGCCAGCTCGCGCCAAACGTCTTCCGAGCGTTTCGCGAATTCAGCGCTCAGGTCTTCGGGCCGGGCGTTCTTCCGGCCAAGGTGAAGGAGCTGGTCGCGGTCGGTGTCGCCCACGTTACGCAGTGCCCGTACTGCATCGAGGCACACGCGCGGCGCGCGCGGGCGGAGGGCGCCAGTGAGGAGGAGCTGATGGAGACGATTTGGATCGCCGCAGAAATGCGGGCCGGCGCGGCGTTCGCGCACTCGTGGATCGCACTTCGCACCGGCCAAACAGACAAAGGAGCGGGCTCAGGTCACGGCCCGAACGGAGAGGTCGATGAATCGCGTCCCGACTAAGGCGATCCGAGCCCAGAGTCACACCCGAAGCGATGCACTGCCCAGAACGCGCATACCACGCGCTCAAGGAAGAGCATTGGTTCACGGCGGGGCCAGGACGGAGCGTCGCATTCGAATCAAACGTGCCTACGAGCCGGCGAGCGCGCAGGACGGGCAGCGTGTGCTGGTGGACCGCCTGTGGCCGCGTGGCGTCTCGCGGGAGAACCTCCAGCTTCGCCTGTGGTTGAAGGAGATCGCCCCAAGCCCGCGGCTTCGGAAGTGGTTCGGGCACGATTCGGCGAGGTGGAAGGAATTCCGCGAGCGTTACGCCCGGGAGCTTCGCGAGAAACGAGATGAACTCGCGGTGCTTGAGCGCCTGGCGCGCGATGGCGTGGTGACGCTCGTGTACGCAGCCCACGACACGCAACACAACCACGCGATCGTACTGGCGGAGCGGTTGGACAACGCGTTGAAAGGAAACTCGAAACCCAACGTAGCAACCTATCGCTACGGGGATTCCGTAGCTTCAAGGAGATAACACCATGCACGAGAAGACACTCAACTCGATCTACCTGCCGCTGAAGATCACCTTCGGCCTGGTCCCGATCGTCGCCGGCCTCGACAAGTTCTTCGGGTTCCTGACGGACTGGAAGGCCTACCTGAGCCCGCAGATCGCGAGTGCTCTGCCTGTCAGCCCGGAAGTGATGATGGGTGTGGTCGGCATCATCGAGATCGTCGTCGGACTTGCGATCCTCACGCGGTTCACAAGGCTCGGCGCCTACGTCGCCAGCGTGTGGCTGGTGCTCATCGCCGCGAACCTGATCCTGGCGGGTGCCCTGGATGTCGCCGTGAGGGACGTCGTGATGGCCATCGCCGCATTCACGCTCGGGCAGACGGCGGCGCTGCGCGGTGAGCCACTGATTCCAGAAACCCTGCGGCGTGAAGCAGAAGTGGGTCATGCAGTGCATGGCTAACGTCAGCAACGCCGGCGTTCGATTAGCCCGGTCGACGACTAGACCAACGCAGAATGCGCTTCCTGACGAGGAAGTCGTCGACAGGAGAATAAGCATGAAACGGACGCGCCGACGCAAACAAAAGTCGGCCCTGCAACCGCAACGCAGCCAGGCGCCATCCGATTCCAGCGCTGCCACTGCCGACCGCCAACGCGAGGAGAAGCTGGTGATCGAGCGAATGGTGGACGAGGGCTGCCCAAACGTGCAGCCGATCGCGCCGGGAGAAAGTACAGGCAAGGACGCGATCAACGGTGCAGCTGGATGACGAGCAACGACCGTTAACTGGCACGCCCGCGGCCATGAAATGCGGGATGTTCTGTGGTTTCGTACAAGGAGACCTGTCATGCGTAACAAGGCCGTTTTCTATCACGTTGGGTGCCCTGTGTGTGCCGCTGCTGAGCGCGGCGTCGTCACGGCCATCGATCGGAGCCGCTTCGACGTCGAGGCGGTGAATCTCGCTGAGCACAAGGCGCGCATCCCCGAAGCGCAGAAGAGCGGCATCAAGAGTGTGCCGGCGCTCCTCCTCGACGGGCAGCCGTACCACATCAACTTCGGAGCCGACTTGAGCACCATCAAGTAGCGCCGCGTGTTCGTGTCGCCGGGGCGTGTGGCCCCGGCGACCTGCGCGCGTGCGGATTTTCTGATGTAACTATCCGGCTCAGTCCGTTCAACCCGAAATGTTCGCGCGGTCAGTATGGGAGGCCTGATGTGAGCATTGAAGCTAAGCGAATTCTGTGGCCGACCGACTTTTCCGCCTTGTCCATCAAAGGCGCGCACTACGCGCTTCACTTCGCCGAGGCGTTCGGCGCGGAACTGCACGTTCTCCACGTATGCCAACCGCTGATCGGGTCGAGCGCGGACCTACCGCTCACGCCAGGCATGCTTCTGGGCGTCACCCAGAGTGAGGTGCTCGCCGCTGCGAATGCGCGGCTCAAAGAGCTGGCGTCCCAGGAGTTTGGCGCGCTCAAGAACGTCAGACACGAGGTCCGCATCGGTGTTCCGTGGCAGGAGATCTGTCGTTTCGCGGAAGCCGAGCGGATCGATTTGATCGTCATCTGCACGCACGGCTACACGGGCCTGCGGCATGTCCTCATCGGCAGCATCGCGGAACGCGTGGTGCAACATGCGCCGTGTCCGGTGCTGACCGTCAAGGCGACTGAGCGTGATTTCATTCGGGATCGCGCCGATGGACCGCCCACGGGCGACGGTGGCAAGGTGTGAGCGGATTCGGCATGATGGTGTGGCGGCGGGCGCAGTCGTTCGAAGTGCGTCACGCGGCGGCCGCGTACAGTCCCGGCGAGGTAATTCATGTTGCAACTCGGTCAATTCCCCGACCATGATTTCGACGCGCCGCTCGGTCTGCTCTCGGACTGCCATCGCAGGATCGAGCGTTTCCTCGACGTGATGATCCAGGTTTGCGTGGCGCGTGCGGGGGACGAGCCGCATGCCGACGAACGCGAAGCGCTAAGGCGCGCAACGGAGTACTTTCGCGTCGCCGCCCCGCGTCACACTCAGGATGAAGAGGAGTCGCTGTTTCCGCGGCTGCGCGCCGCCGGCGACCCGCGTGTCGCGGACGTGCTGGCCGAGATTGAACGGCTCGAAGCTGACCATGAGGCGGCGGCCCAGAAGCACGCGGAAGTGGAGTGCCTGGTTACGCACTGGCTCGACAACGGCCGACTGGCGAGCGGCGAGGTCGCCCATCTGAGCCGCGCGCTCCAAGATCTTAGCAGCCTGTATCAGGCGCACATCGCGGTCGAGGATGAGCGGGTTTTTCCGCTGGCCGCCGATGTGCTCAGCCGCGAAGAGATCCGCTCGCTCGGGCACGAGATGGCTCGGCGCCGCGGCCTAATGCGAAATCTCTGGGGTGAATGAATCGTCTGCGCGGGCGTCCGAAGTCGAAAGGAAATCAGGGCACAACTACTGCTTGGAACCGAAGCAGCACACGCGGCGAACCTGCTCCAACTCGATCCGGTCGCGAGTCGGGCACGGTCAGCAAGATGCTGCTCAATCAGCCGGCGCGGCGAATGCGCGCCTCAGGATCGATCTTGTCGCCCAAAGTATGAGGTTCGCGTGAGGTCCGACACTCGGGCCGAGGGACGCCGGGCGGCTCGAAAACGAAGTTGATCAGGAGAACCGGAATGAGCTTCGAAGTCCTCGGAATGGCAGCATTAATCTTCGCGGCACGAGTTGCGGACGTATCGCTCGGTACGCTTCGGACAGCCTTCATCGTTCGCGGAAAGCGCGCGTTCGCCTTCGCTTTCGGTTTCATCGAAGTGCTCGTCTGGGTTGTGGTGGTCGCGCAGGTCATCGCGAATCTAGGCCACCCGATCTACCTCTTCGCGTTCGCGCTCGGCTTTGCGAGCGGCACCGTGGTCGGCATCACATTCGAAGACTGGTTTGCCATTGGCGAGCAGGTCGTTCGCGTCTTCACCGCGCGGGGCGAGTCCTTGGCCTCGGCCCTGCGTGCGCGTGGTTTCACCGTTACCGCCTTCTCCGGCAGTGGCCGCGATGGGGCGGTCTACCTGCTCTTCATTCAGGTGCGGCGACGGCAGGCACACGCGGTCATCGCGACGGCGCGCGAGCTGGACCCATCCTGCTTCTACACGGTTGACGACGTGCGGCTGGCTTCGTCCGCCCTGGCGGCCCGACGGCATGCGTCACATGAGCACCTTACTTAGCGAGCCTACCTGCGCTCGCGCGATCCGCCAGCCTCCGCGGCCGCTTCTATTAATAAACGAGCTGACTCGGTGAGCCTCGACTCGTCGGGAAGCACGGCGAAGAGCATTTGTGTTGCGCGATCACTGAGAGGACACAGGAGCTTCACGAATGACCGACACGACACCCGTGGACCTTGCATCGCTGCGCACTCAATGGCCAGCGCTCACCCATCAGGAGCGCGTGGACGGCCTTCGCCTCCTGCCAGCCGCTGAGGCCCACGACCTGTTCCACACCCTCTCAGCCGCCGATCAAGCCGCGCTCATTGGCGGCCTGTCACAACCTGAAGCGGCGATTTGGATGCGTCTCCTGCCCCCGGACGATGCAGCCGACGTGCTTCAGGCAGTCACGCCGCGCGAACGTCTGCGACTCGAGGGAATGCTCGACCGAAACACCCTTCGCGAGACAACGGCCTTGCTGGCCTATGCGGAAGATGAGGCCGGCGGGCTGATGAACCCTCGTTTCCCTCGCCTGCGACCGGAAGTCTCGGTCGATGTCGCCATTCGCTACCTGCGCCGACAGACTCACAAACCCCTCGCCACTTTGTATTACGCATACGTGCTCGATAGTGATCAGCGGCTGTTGGGGGTTGTCTCCTTTGCGGAGCTATTGGCGGCACCTGGCGAGAAGCGCATCGACCAGATTATGCAACGCGATGCAATCTCTGTGTCGGAACATGCCGACCAGGAGGCCGTCGCGCGAGTCTTCGCAACCAATGACCTAACCGCTGTGCCGGTCCTGGATGAGAAGGGGTGCATGCGCGGCGTCATTACGGTGGACGACATCGTAGATGTCGTGCAGGAAGAGGCGACCGAAGACATCCAAAAACTAGGCGGTGTCGAGGCACTCGGCGCGCCGTATCTAGCGGTGAGCTTCGGAAAGATGCTGCAGAAGCGCGGAGGCTGGCTCTCGGCGTTGTTTCTGGGGGAGATGCTGACCGCAACAGCCATGGGCTACTTCGAGAACGAAATCGAGAAAGCTGTTGTGCTCGCGCTGTTCGTGCCGTTGATCATAAGCAGCGGCGGAAACTCGGGCTCGCAGGCAGCAACGCTCATCGTTCGCTCCTTGGCCATTGGCGAGCTGCGGCTGCGCGATTGGTTTCGTGTTTTGTGGCGTGAAGTGCGATCGGGATTGGCCCTCGGAGCATGGCTGGGCTTCATCGGATTCCTGCGCGTGATTCTGTGGCAGTATAGCGGGTTCTATGAGTATGGCCCGCACTATCTGCTTCTGGCTGTGACCGTATGGGCCAGCCTCGTTGGCGTCGTTGGCTTCGGAACGCTCGTGGGCGGCATGCTCCCGTTCCTGTTGCGGCGACTCGGGTTCGACCCCGCTACGAGTTCCGCACCGTTTGTCGCAACGCTCGTGGATGTGATGGGCCTTGTGATCTACTTTGGTGCTGCGATACTCATTCTTGAAGGAACGCTCCTGTAATTCCGTTGCGAGCGTGGCCACTGTCCCAAGGTAAGAGTGACACCGAGCTTCGTAGAACGAAGGATGCCGAGCCCAATGGCGAATAACGCAGACCAGCAGCGCAGCCCAGAACGCCGTGAGCGCAGCATTCATCGGAAGATTACCCTTGCGCTTCTGCTCATCATGCTGAGCGGCCTGGCGCTGTCGATCTACGAGCAGCAGTGGTTGAACGCCGCCATAATCGGCGGGATTCTGCTGCTCACGGCGTTGCCGATCGTGATCTTTCGGCGGCTGGAGATCTTCATCCCGCCGGAATTCGAAGTGCTCACGATCGCATTCATTTTCGCCTCGATCTTTCTGGGCGAGACACGAGACTACTACGGGCGGTTCTGGTGGTGGGACCTCGCTCTGCACACCACTTCCGGGATACTGCTAGGTATCCTCGGATTCCTTTTGGTCTACGTTCTCAACGAAACGCCGCGCTTGGACTTGCACCTGCGGCCAGGGTTTGTCGCGTTTTTCTCTTTCTGTTTCGCTGTCGCGGTCGGCGCACTGTGGGAGGTCTTCGAATTTGCGATGGACGAGTTGGCGGGCATGAACATGCAGACACCGTTCCTGGGTGACCCCTCCGGCTTGACCGATACGATGTGGGACCTGATCGTGGATGCCCTGGGCGCACTCACAATCGCGTTGGTCGGCTACCTGCACATGAAGCGCGGTATGAAGTCCTTCATCGAACACTCGATTCAACGGTTCATCGCGGGCAACCCACGGCTGTTTGACCGCGGGTAACTGCGGCCGTCACGTGGCATACGTACGCTGCCAAAGCACCCATTCCCGCGCTGTCCGCATGCGTTCAGCAGGGCGCTACGCGTGCTTGCATCGCATCAGAGAACGATCGGTACAAAACGTCCCGGCGGCTCGTTTCACCCCGCGCCGACCGCTCCGAACCGATCGCGCGTCCCAGCTCGGCGTTTAAGGAAGCAGCGCTGTAAGTCACTATGTCAACAGGGGTTACACAACAGAAGGAGTTTGCTGCTACAGATCGGTGACTCAGCCGCTCGGTCTGGCACGCGATATGCAAATAGCACTTCGGCAGCAGCGTGCAGCGCGAACGACAAGGAGGCAACCATGCGTGACACGGCGACGACCACGCGACTGACTGTCCTGATCATCCTGGCGACCGGGGCTTCTGTGTGGCTGCTTTCGACTGGCTCGCAGGGACTGCTCGCAGGCTTCGCGGCCTGGCTCCTGTTCGCGACACTGGGGGTCCTTATGACGTGGTGCTCCATCCGGACCCGGTGGTACATCCGCGGACTTATGCAGCGTGCACGATGGGAGGATGCGTGTGAAACGGCGCCACTATCGAAGCCGAAAGAAGACCGTGCTTGACCGGCGCGGTTGGAAACAGACCGGTTTACGCGCTCCTTTCGCCGGCGGCGCGACCGAGGAAAGGCTTGCGGTGGAGCGGATGCTTAACGAGGGCTGCCCGAATGTCCAGCCCCATCCGAGGGCTGCCGGCGCCGCGGGTGCGATGCGCGCGCGGGTTACTGCGGAACCCGACGTGAAAGGAGGTCGCCATGAACGTTGCCGTGTATCGCCACAACGGTCGAGTGCCAAGCGGAATCGAGCAACTGGTCGGCCGCCAAGTGAATGTCGCGTTTGGTCGATTGGCCCGCCGCGTCGCCCGTGTAGAGGTCCGTCTAAGTCGGATCGGTGGCGACCGTGAAGGCCAGAGGCGAAGCTGCCGCATCCACGTCGAGCTGCGACCGCGAGGCAGCGTCATCGCCGAAGCGACCGAGCGCTACTTCGTCTCCGCAATCAGCTGCGCTGCCGAGCGTGCCGCACGACAGGTACGCAAGCTGATCACGCGCCGGCGCCGGTTGAATCGGTACGTCCGGCGGCGAACGGCCGCATAGCGAGCTCGGACAAAGCGACCACTTCGGAGTTCGTCGTGCAGCGCGGCGGCGCCGGGCGTCGCGGTCGGCGGTGAAGTCGGAAGTTCCCCTGTTCACCCACCGCCCCAGGGGACACCGCGACGCCCGGTCGGGTGGCCTGCGCCGAAGACTGCCGCGCAGGGTCGATGTGTTGAATCGGACGGGCGAGGCGCGCATTGCCCTACGGCAGAAAGGAGATCGTGTGATGGCCCGCAATCCGATGATCACGAATCAGGACATGCATCGACTCCGTGCATGGATCGCCTACCGCCCTGAGAACGCGCGGCCTGACGCGACCGGGCTCGCTGCGCTCACGACGAAACTCCAGGGCGCCCGTGTTGTGCCCGCTACAACCATCGATTCGGGAATCGTGACCATGCACTCGCGCATACAGTTGCGCGACCCCCGATCGCCGGACCCAATAATCTGCACGCTCGTGTTCCCCGAAGATGGGCGATGGGAGCATCGCCGATTGTCTGTCCTGGCGCCGAAGGGATGTGCGATCCTCGGGCGCCGCGTCGGCGATATGGTTCGATTCGACACGCTGGACGGCACGCGCTGGGTGACGATTGATGAAGTCCTCTACCAGCCCGAAGCCGCGGGCGATTTTCATCTTTGACCCGTGGTGCCTCCGCGGCGTGCGAGAGGCGAACACAGGGAACGATGTGGCTCGTGAGTCGAACCTTCATGGTTCGTTTCGCTCGTGCGGTCCGAGATTTGATGGTTCGGTTCGAACGAGCGAAGCGGAATCGAAAAAGTCTCTCCGACCGGCAGAGACTTTTTTTCGAGGAGAGTGCGGTTCCCTCTATACCAGATGCCCACGACCGGCCTTCGGGCCGGTCGTTCGCGTTTCTGGGCCACGCATTCCCGCCCCGTTGCCGCCCGTTCGCGTTCTGAGGCCGCCCGTTGGACCGTGCGGGCCGGAGGGCGGGGTCGTCTACGCCGATCCGCCCCGCCGCCACCAGCGCCGCCAAGCCCGCGTTGACGCGCATGACGCCCGTCTTGGTGGTTGGGTTGATCACAATCTCGTCGATGTATGTCCCGAGGACGCGCCGGACGTGCTCGTTGCGCCGGCCGGCCATCGCGTCCGCGAGGCCGCCGATGCGCTCCCGCGCCCACCGCCGCAGGCCCTTCTCGTCGAGGTCGCGCGACGACGCCTTCGCTGAGCGCAGGTCGGCCTGGAGATGCTCTTTCCGCCGCCGGAGCTGCGTGAGGCGCTCGTTGAGCAGCGGCAGGTTGGCGGGATCGATGTTGGCCATGATCGCGGTGACGGTCGCGTCCACCTGGGCGAGCTCGCGCTCGATCACATTCGTATCGGGACCGGCGTCAGTTTGCCCCCGCGCCAACTCGACGAACCGTTCAACGGCGTCGTCAACGCCAGCGCGATCGGCGAACATGAGTTGCTGGAGTTTCCGCAGCGCCCACGCTTCGAGGTCGGTCGCTTTCACGTGCGACGGCGTGCGGCAGATGTCCTTCCCGTACTGCCGGCGGCCGGCGCAGGTGTAGTAATGCGAAATGACCGGGCGGCGGCCGGGAATGTGGCCTTTCGCCTTCCGCTCTCCCCAGTACGCATGCCCGCAGTCACCGCAGCGCAGCACGCCTGAGAGTAACCACCGGCTCGTCTGTTTGCCGTGCCCACCCTTCGCTTCGGCCCGTTGGCGGACCATCACCTGCGCCCGGTCCCAGGTCTCGCGGTCGACGATTGCGGGGACGGCGTTTTCGATGACGATCCAGTCGTCCTTCGGCATGTTTTCGACGCGGCCGGACTGCGCCATCGGCTTCATCTTGTCGACGCGGCGCTCGCGGCAGGCACAGAACTTCGATTCGGTCCGGCGGTTCCAGACGATGTCGCCGCGATAGGCCGGGTTTTCCAGCAGCGACTTGATGCTCGTGAAGCACCAGAGCTGGCCCCTGGGGCTGATCACGCCACGCCGGTTGAGCTCGTCGGCGATGCCCTTGAAGCCCGCGCCTTCGATGCACAGGCGGAAGATGTCGCGCACCACCGCCACGCGTTCCGCAGCACTCAGCACGAGGCGGGCGCGACATTCCTTTCCGGGCTTCGCCAGCGCCTGGCCCTTCGTGTATGTCGCCTGAAGGTTTCCATTGCGGTCGAAGACCTGTCGTTCGCCGCAAGCGGTAAACCGGACGCGATATATGACGGACCCGTCTGGCGCGATCACCTCGCGGTCGTAACCGAACGGCGTCGGGCGACCGGGGTCTGACGCCGCCAGCACCGACGTGATCTGCCCACGCAGCGTGGTCTGCGACAGGCCGATCGAAAACTGGCGGTTCTGAAACTGCTTCACGGTCCGCAGCACATCGCCATCGATGCCGTCGCGGGCCAGGTAGTCTTCCGTGACGCTCACGAGCGTGACGCCGGCCTTCCGCAGCAAGTAGCGGTAGTGCTCCGTCTCGGTGACATCACCGCGCGAGAACCGGTCGCTGTTCCAGACGATAACGGCTCGGAACTCGCGGCGCTGGGCGTCCGCGATCATCTGCTGGAAGCCCGGCCGCTTGTCGGCCGACGTTCCGCTGATCGCATCGTCCACGTACTTGCGAACAACGTCGTACCCGTGCTCGCCCGCCCAGCGCGCGATCTCGCGGCGCTGATCGCCGAGACTCTGCTCCTGGCGATCGGTGGAGCGCCGCAGGTACGCGACCGCGGGCGTCCGCATCGCGACGGCGTGCATGTTTCCGTTTCCGTTGCCGTTCACGGTCGCCACCCTTCCCTCAAACCGCCGTCGGCATCAAGGCCCGGCCGCCCACATTTTTCCCGGCGGAATGTCGAGATTCTCGCTTGCTTTGCCCGCCCGTCGAGGTAACTGACTGCCCCGCTCGCATGGCGAGCCGCCCGGGCGCGTGCCTGGGCGAACGCGGAAACGCATGTTGGAGAACAGCGATGAGCAAGAAGACGACGAAGAAGGCGACGAAGCCCGCCAAGATCCCGAAGGCGGCGAAGGCGACGAAGCCGGCGACGGACAAGCCGCTCAGCGGGCTGGACGCGGCCGCGAAGATTCTGGCCGACACGGGTAAGCCCATGCGGGCACGCGAGCTGGTCAACACGATGATCGAGCGCGGGCTGTGGAAGAGCGGCGGCAAGACGCCGCACGCGACCATCTACGCCGCGATGATCCGCGAGATCGCCGCGAAGCAGAACGCGGCGCGATTCCGCAAGACCGACCGCGGGTTGTTCGCGTTCAACGGGTAGCGCGTTCATCAACATCTCGCCCTTCCTCACGCACCCTGGCCGCCCGGCTGGGGTGTCTCTTCGGCCGTCGCCATCTCGGCTTCCAACCGCACGAGCCGCCGCCACTCGGCTAGCGGCACGATCACGACGTCCATCGCGCGGTAGCGCCGGATGCCCATTGGCCGCCCCGTGCGCGCGACCTCGCGGCACACGAAGCCCAGGACGGCCCGTACATGGCTGATTTGCATACCGAAGATGTCGCATTCTTCGTCCATCACGCATCATGTACAAGAAACAAACTCAGAGCCGGCTGGTTCGCGTTCCGACGGGCATCTTCGGAAAGCCGGTTTTTCCAAGTACCTAACCGAGCAGCCTGACCACCGCGGGCGCTCGCAGAATCGCGAGCGACAACGCTCTTCCGCGCCGCGTGCGTCGTTGTCCGAGCTGCGTGCAACCCTCAGCATCGCTCTAACCCTCGCCGTCGCCAGTAGATGAGCCAATCTGCTCGCCGACGCATTGATCGGCCGCGGACATATTGGACGAATTGGACATCACTTCCCCGTTGAACGGCTCGCGAGGGATAAGCTCGGATCAATGGGAAACTCATGTCCAATAGGTCCAATATGTCCAGACGGGCTCCGGTCGAGATCGATGTTGACCCAGTGCCAGGCCCCATCGAATTTCTGCGGAATGCAGCCCTTGGCCCGTAGGGCCTCCGCCAGCGCCTTGCGGCGCAGCGGCGTACGCCGGTTCGGAGCACACCACTCGCTGTAGGCATCGATCAGTTCCGATGTTGCGCAAACAAGCCCGGGCGAGAGGCAGCAGCATTCGCGCAGAAACGCGTCCAGGCTATTCGCCGTGCCACAGTACATTTCTGTGGCCAGCAGCACAGCGTCCGGCTCGGTGAGCCCCTCGCGCAACCAGTCCACGCAGCCGCGCACCATCCACGCCAGGATGCCGGGCCACTCGCCGCGCAGCTTGCGCAGCAGGTCGGGGTCGCGCTCGTGCTTCGGGATGATCACATTGAACGGCACAAGACGCAGTCGCCGCCAGACGGCCTCGGTGTCCTCCCGAAGCGTCGGCTTGTTGTTCGTCACCAGGATGAGCTTGTGCGTGCGCGTGAACTCGAAGTAGTCCTCGCGCATGCGGCGGGCTTTCAGCCGGGCGTTACCGGTCAGCCGTTTGATGAGCTGAAGCCGCAATTCGGCGTCGCGTTCAGTCTCGCTGGCGACGACCATGCGCTTGCCCAGCAGGTCGGCGATCTCGGTTGGGTGCTCGGGATGCTTGCGCACGGTCACGAGGTCCGGCGGGGCCTCGCCGGCGTAATCCCCCATGATCGCGCTAATGGTGTCGAGGAGCACGCCCTTGCCGTTGTTGCCCTCGCCGTGGTAGATGGGCAGGTACTGCTCGCGCACGTCGCCGGTGAGGCAATGGCCATGCCAGCGCTGCACGAAGCGGATCAGATCCTCGTCGCCGAAAACCTGCTTGAGGAACAGATCGAAGCGCGGGCACGGCGCGGCCGCGTCGTGCTCGACCGTCGCCAGCTTGGTGATCAGGTCGTCCTGGCGATGCGGGCGAAGATCGCCGGTGCTCAGGTCGATTGTGCCGTTGAGACAGTTCAACGCCCACGGATCGGCATCGAGGTCATCCGCGCCGACAGCGACCTCGGGTTGCGCGAGCGCCGCCATCGCGGTGAGACGATCACGCTTCTGGCTGGCCATCGCCCACTCGATGAGCTCCCTCTGGGCATCTCCGCTGAGCCCTTTCGCTTCGTCGAGGATTCCCAGCGCCGTCTGCTTGCAGAGTTTGACGATCAGGCCGCGATCATCGAACTTCCAGCGCCGGCCGTCCCAGATGAGCCACTGCCCGGGGCCGTAGCAGAAGCGAATCTTGTGGCCGAAGCGCTGCACCAGCCGGGCGGCGTTGCCGATGTCGGTCATGAGCGCAGCGATCGCACGGCTATCCATCTCGGACGCATCCGCCCGCAGATCTACCAGGCGCACGCCGACCTCGCCGGACTGCTCGACCTTCTTGCGGGCCGAGTCGAGCTTGTGCGCCAGCTCCTTGTCGGTCCAGCGCTCGCCGCCGGTCTTGTGGTCGTTGAACCACTGCATCACGAGCCAGGCTGCGGCCTCGTCCAGGCCGAAGCGGTAGCATTCACAGGCGGCGCGCAGCGTGGCGTTGTGCCCACCCTGACCGCTGATTGCATCGGGACACTTCTCGATGTAGGCCCGGCAGCGCCGCTCGCGCTCAGCCATGTCGGTGCGCGGCGCGACCTCGGGCATGGACCGCGCTGGCTCGTCATTGGGTTGCGTGAGCGGTGCGCCGTTGGTCTTCGCCTTGGGCGGCCACAACTGAATGCAGAACTCGTCGAGCTGTTCCTGTCGAACCTCGACCGCCAGAGGTGTTCCGTTGACATGCCTGCCAGTGATCGTGAAGAAGCGCTTGGTATCGTAGACTTCTACGTGATCGAAGCCATCCACGTGGTCCTTGCGGCAACCTGCTCCGGCCGGCTTGCGGCCGCGCAGGAAGAGCTTCACGCCGCGCCCGCTGGGTGAGATCTCCGTGTAGGTGTTGAACCGGTTGATGATCGCCCGCGCCTCGGGCACAACCTGGCCGTCGATGACCGCGCCATCCAGGTCAATGCCGCAGAACGAGTCATCCTTCGTGAACACGAACCCGACGCCCTCCGCCGTGGCGACGTTCTGAAACGCGGCAATAGCCTGCTCGAAACTGCCCCACGTGCCGGCGTCGGTCGAGCTGGCCGGCTGACCGGTCCGTGGGCTGATCGGCACTTTGGTCGGCTTGCCGTTCCGCGTGAGGTACTTCCAGCCTACCCACTGCGCCAACTCGAGCAGGCATGCCGGGATGACGGCGCGCAGGCGATCGACATCGATCATCACGCCGCCTCCTTGCGCTCGCGCTGCCATTCGGCGAGTAGCCAGGCCGCCAAGGCATCGACGCGCTGCTCCCAGCTCCGCTCGGATGCAGCCGTCGGTTCGGCGACCTCGACCAGCATCTCGAACGCGCCGACCCGTTCCGTCGCGCTCGGCTCATCCCTGATCGTCTGCATGGGCGATTCCTTTCGCCTTCTGGCTGGCGCGGTGCAGCAGCGCCTCTTCGACGGCCGCCGGGTTGAACAGCAATCGCCGTCCGACGCGCAGGTGCGGAACCCGCCCGGCGAGCGCCTCTGTGCGCAGCCAGGTTGCCGGCACGCCGAGACGACTCGCCGCACGATGCAACGGCAGAAACACTTCCGATGTCTGCACTGGCTCCATACCGGTTACATACGTCACGTACCCATGGGAGGGGAAGGCCGTACGAACTCGGCGGGATATAGACGTGATTGTGAGATTACTTCGTGATTTCCAGCCGCGAGAGCGCAGCCTGGCAGCGCGTCAGAACGCGCTTTTCCGTTGTCCCTTCGATGATGACTCTCAGAATCTTCCGCACATCGGCCGCGCTGTACCGGAAGTTCTTCTGGCCCCGCCCGGGTGTAGCGACTCCAGCCTTCTTCGCATACTCGTTCAGGGCCGTGTTGCCCAACGTGGTCATCTCGCGAAGTGCGGCGACGGTGTAGGTGGGTGAAGTCGGCGAGGATTCGCTTGCCTCGGTCGTTCGCGGCTCATCCGGCTTCCGGGAAACCTGATTGGCGACGCGCTCTTTCAATTGCTGGCGATCGATCCAGGCGAGCGCCATGGTGTACACGTCGCTGAAGGTGTAATTGCCCGAGCGGATCGTCTCGAACGGCATTTCCACGATGCGCGCCAGGTGCTCCCATTCTTCGAGCGTTTCCGGGGCTTTGAATCCGCGCGCGGTGAGCTCGTCGCCTGTCGCGCGTATCGACTGGCGAATCTGCTCGGCCAGCTTCTCGATCGCTTCTTGGTGCTCGCGCCGGTCGCGCTCAAGATCACGACGAAACTCGGCGGACTGAAAGTACGTCGCGGCCGCGCGCACGTGCTCCTGATAGCGCCGCAGGGCCTCGCGAGCCGCCGGATCGCGCTCTGCCAGGCGCATAAACGCATCGCCGGCCCTTATTCGGCGCGATGGCTCGCCCTTCGATGAATCGCCTTTCGCCATCGCGTCGTCACTCTTTTGCCAGCGCCGTTAGCGTTGGACCGATCTCACCCAACGACTTCATCATCTTGTACGTCCACCGCCCGTGCGTGGTGTCGGCATTCACAGCCGCGACCCAGCGCTCCGCCGCCTGCTGCTTGACCTCCTTCAGGGGATCGAAGCCCTTCGTCTCCAGGATGACATGAAGTCGTTCAGGTTCGGCGCGCCCGTTCATCCGCACGATGAAATCCGGAACGTAGTCGTGCGGTTGCCCGTTGTGCAGGTACGGGATCGTGAAACCAAGATGATCGTTCTTGACGAACGCATCGACCGCGCTGTGACGATCGATCACGTACGCGGCGCTCTGCTCCCACTTCTTCGTGTCCGCGACGACGTAATTGAGATGGCTTTTGACGATCTCCCGCACCTCGCGGCTCGTCCAGAACTCGACGTCCGCGGTGGTGCCAGCGTCGCGATTGCGTTCGTACTGCGGTACTTCCGGCGACTCACCACCCGCGGCGTCAGGTTTGATCGCGCTGAGGAGGCGCTCATGCACCCAGCCGTAGTACGGTGAGCAGAACACGTCGAGAATGTTCGCGGGCGCGATCGGCTGAACCTTGTCAGTCAAATACCGCATGACGATCTCGGCGACCTGCGGGAAGAGCGCGTGCGGCGGCACGGTGCAATTCGGCTGCTCGCAATACCCGCGCACGAGGTCCTTCGCCATGTCGAACGCCAGTTCCTGCAACCGTCGGCCCTGGCGGAACGGATTCAGCGTGACATCCACGAGCGCGCCCGGCCCGCTCAGTGTCGGTCGCCCGTGATTGCTCGGCAGTAGCCCCTTCATCTGCACTTCGGGCGGAATGCTGAAGGGATCAAGCCGAAGCGTAGCGACGGTGGTCCAGTCAACGGTGACGCGATTTCGGATTGCCTGGTTGTATCCCTCGACACGCGGGAAGTGAATCTCGTATTGCGCCTTCTGCGGAATGGCATGCACATGATGGCGCTTTTCCCGCGGCTTCGGGCTGCCGCCCTTGTTCTCCTTGAACGGGATCACCTCAAACGGCACGCCGAGAACCTTGGCAACCTCCTCAGTCAGCAGCCCGTCGTCACCGATCTCGTAGGAAGCGCGACGCAGTCCGCGCCCCACCACCTGCTCGCAGAGCAATTGCGACATGAACGGCCGTAGACCGATGATGTGCGTCACCGAGTTGCAATCCCATCCCTCGGTGAGCATGCCGACGCTGACGATGCAGCGAACGTCGCGCCCGGGCGGCGAAAGTGGGCGGTCAAGTTTCTGAGCCAGCGCCTCGAAGCCTTCGGGGTAGATCGGCCGTCCCAGGCGATCCTTCGGCCAGTCGAGCTTGCCGACGGTATCCAACGTGAAGCGTATCCATTGAAACTCGTCGCTCTTCGCGTTGTCACTGTCGGTCTCATGCACGACCTTCGTGTCCACACGAATCGTGTTGGCCTGACCGTTATTGAGAAAGCCCTTGATGCCGGCGGAAGGAATGCCGGACGGCGGGTTGTTCTCGGCAAGCCACTCGTACACGACCTTCGCGATCTTTGTGTTCTTGCAGACGAGGATGAAAACGGGCGATCGGCCGCGCTTCTCCTCATCCTTGGCCCACTCAGCGGCCTCCTGCTCCCACAAGCCGCCGAGCATGGCGATCGGGGTGTGCGCCCACTTGAGAATCGCCTCGGGTTTCGGATTGCCGCGCCGCCCGCCGCGTTCCGCCGCTGTGAGCCGCGGGAGAATCCACCGCCAGATGTTGAAATACCCGGGAATATAAGCGCCGGTCGTATCGCGCACGGCGAGCTGGGGAATCTTCACCAAGCCGCTTTCGATCGCATCCGTCAGCCCAAAATCGCTGACGACCCATGGGAACGTCCGATTCGTGTCCTGGCCCACGCGTCCGAGGTAGTACGGCGTCGCCGACAGGTCCACGCAAAAGTTGACGCCGCGCAGTTTGTGAATCTTGTCGAGGCCGTCGATCCAGACGGTCGCTTCCTTGAAGAATTCCTCGATCTCCTCGTCCTCACCGAAGAGATCTTCCTCGTCGTCGTCCGGCTCCTCCTTGCGGATGCGATATGCGTGATGCGCCTCGTCATTGAATACGAGGATGTTCTGTTTTCCACCAACTTCGCGGCCGAGCACTCGATTCACTAGGGCGGTGTCGCTCTCGACGTACTCATGAGAACGAATCTTCACTTTCACCAGATGGCCGGCCTCGTCTGTCTCCTCTTGCAGCACTTCGACATCGCCGCGAGCCACGGCGCCGGCGATGGCCTCGGGCGTCATGTAGCGGTTGCCTCGCGCCGTCGTCGTCTTCGACCCGATGATGACCGTCTCGACCCTATCCACCCGCTTGCCCGCCCGGCTCACGCGGGCACTGACGCCGCCCACCTGAACGGTCTGTGGCTCGAACACGTGCCAATTGCTGACGAGCACGCGCCCCTTGCAGAGATCAGGCATCATGTGCGGCGGCACGAGGTCGCGCGTGCGGTACAAGCTCGCATCGCCATGTTCTGGTTGGAGCTCGGCAAGCCGGTTGCGGATCGTCACGTTCGGGCAAACGACCAGCACCGTGTCGCTGAAGCGGGCGTCGCCGCGGTCGTTCACCTTGTTCAGAATGCTCCACGCAGCGAGCATTCCCATGACCGTCGTCTTGCCGCTGCCGGTCGCCATCTTGCACGCATACCGGCGAAAACCGGCGAAGCCATTCGCTTTCTGCTTGTCGCTGGGCTCGTCGAGCGGAATCTCGACGCCCTGGCGAAAGTCCGACCGCCCCTCCGTCAGAAAGATGATCGTTTCGACGGCCTCCAGTTGCGCGAAGAACAGCCGGTGCTGCCGGCCATCGCGCCGCCAGTAGTTCATCAACTCGCACGTCGTGCGCGTGACGCCGCCCCCGCCAGCAAGCGCTTCGTTGCGCCATGCCTTTACGCGCTCGCGGATCAGGTTGACGAGTTTCAGCTCGATGAGCGTGCCAGGCCGCTCGCGCGCGCCCTCCTCGTCGTGTTCCTCCTGGCGGGTGGGCGGTTTGAACCAGTACATCGCCGGCCGCCGCCCGGGGCGCTTATCCGGCGGCTCGCCTTCGATCAGCCACCAATGCGATGTGGGCTCGTCGTACGGGCCGTTGAGAATTGGTGCGGGAACCTCGAAGGCGTTCATGGGCCGGCCCCCGGATCGGGAGTGCCCGCATCGGCAGCCGGTGGCGCGGCCAATGTGTTTGTCCGTGCGACGCCAAAAGCGTCGCAAATAGCGTCGAGCTTCTGGACCACCTCTGGAGGAATCTCCGCCGGTTGCATCACCGCGGCAATCTCGTGGTATCGCGTGTATGGGAAACCCTGCAGCCCGCCTTCGCTCAGCAGCGGTGGTATGAGTCGCTCGCGGGCTTTGTACTCGCGAAACACTGCTTCGGCGGGAAGATGCTCTCGCATTGGATTGTCGACAAAGGCTTGAGTCAGCATCTCCGCACACTTGGCACGCACGGATGCACGCTGCTCCGCGGTAAACGCCGCCGTTCCGACCTGGGACTCAATGAATCGTTCGATCGCCGCCGGATGCACAAGGTAGCTCTCGATTTCGTATCGGCCCCAGCGAACGAGCTGGAGTCCATCACCATTCACCGCTGTTTCGGGAAGATGCGGATTCCCGTCGCGATCCTGGATTTCCAGCCCCTTCATCGCCGGATGAACGAGACGCAGCGCGTTGAAGTGGTCCGCTGATGGAAAGCCCTCAGCACCCGGACGCGTCTGCTCGCTGTACTTGTGCCAGAACAGCCTGGTCGTTAGCAGGTCGGTCGCAGGATGATTCAGGACTTTCGCCCAGGCGCGCAGAATCTCGATGTCCGTGTAGCCCTCGACGTACAGGATGCCGGGCGCGCTGGACGCCAGCATCACGTCGGTGTTGCTCAGAATCTTCAGCCCACGAATCAGTTGCTGTCGCTCGCGCGAGTCCGCCATGACGCGCGGTTGGCCATACATGACCATCAGTTCGCTCGGGTCGACCGAGTTGATGATCACCTCGGAGTGCGTCGCCAGAATGAGCTGCGAGTGCTGCTCCGCGGCGACGGCGCGCAGCTCACTGTAGATCGCATCCTGAAGCAGGACATGCAGGTGGGCATCCGGCTCGTCCAGCAGCAGCACCGACCCCGGCCGCGTGACTAGGAACGTCAGCAGCATCAGCACCTGCTGGAATCCACTGCCGGCGCTGGCGATATCGAAACGAGTCCCACCTTCGCCGACCTCGTATTCGGCGATGATCGAGCGGCCCTTCTCGTTCGGCGGGAGAATTCGGTATCCGAAGAGGCGGTCGATCGATGCTTCAAGCTTGCGCCAAGCCGTTTCGGATCGCCCGGCGCGAACAAGCAGATTCCGCAGGACTTCACCGGGACGCCCCTCCGCGAGGCGTGCGTCGATCGTTTCATCCCGCCCGAGCAGGGGCTCGTCCGGCACCAAGCCGGTCATCGGAGGGACATAAATGGCGTTCAGTTTCGTTTTGGACGCGTGCCAGTCGTGCGTTGACGCCGACGGCCGCACGCGAATCTGCTCCTTGTCGAACCGAAACTCCATCGTGACGGAGCGCCCGTCGTCCATGTGGACGCCGATGCTCATCTCCGAACCGGTGCGGCGCTCATACCAAATCAGGTCGAGCGAACGTACGGGCACGGCGAGAAAGTCCGGCCTGGCGATCTCCTTGAACGGGAACGTGCCCTGCGGCTTCGCGGTCGTGTTCAATTCCTGCCAGCGCGTGAGCGCCAACTCCCACGCGGCCAATGCCTGTAGCAGCGTCGTTTTGCCCGTGTTATTCGGCCCCGCGAGCACGACGTGGCCCGGCAGCGTGATGTCCACGTTGCCGAAGCGCTTGAAGTTGCGGAGTGTGACCTTACGGATCATGCACTACTTTCCAATCTGCGCCTTCATCGCCGCGATCTGCGTCGGCAGCTCGTACAGGTCGTGAAATACCAGCTCAAGCACCTGGATCGTGTAGCGGGCCTGTTCCGCCGTCACATCAAGCAGCGTCTCGGCCGGGTCCGACTTGTCCTTCAGCGGATGAGCGCCCCAATTGCCGAACTCGCGAATGTGACCGATCGCTTCGCGCGTGGGGCGCGACAAATCCGGCAGCTTGACTGCTTCCTCGATCTCCTCAAACAGTGTCCGCTTCTCGATCTTCAGCTTCTCACGGATCACGCGCTGCAGCGCACGCCGAGCGAGTATCGCCGCGGCGCGTGACGACAGCGAGAAGACCGCGCGTGCCTCGTCGTAGGCTCTCTTCGCGTCGGGGTCCACGCCGGCCGGCGCTTTGTCCGGCAGCACGCCCAACGGCCAGAGATAGTGCCACTTCGGTCGCTGATCACTCGGATTGTCAATGGTGGCAACGCCAATCGCAAATTGCTGGCATGACGGGCAGCGCCCGATGCCGATGTTCTGCACCAGTCGCCCCGCATGCTGCATTTGCTTGTCGTGCAGCCCGCCCGTCCACAGCGGCGCATGATACTGCACCGCGATCCCGCAATGCGGGCAGTAGGCCGGGTAGTGCTCGAACTTGCCCGTGCCCTCGAAGGCCTCCTTCAGCGTCAGCACATTCGCCATCTACGACGCCTCCGACGCCTTCTTCACCACCAGCAGTTCATTCCCCCGATCATCAATCACCTTCACCGCCACCTGCCCGTTCTCGCCGATCTGGAACGGCGCGCTGGTCGTGCCGGCCAGGTGGTCCCAGACGCTTTCGGCGTACTCGGCCTTCAGCGCCCGCTTCAGGTCGTCCCACGCCGCCGTGCGCGGGAAGAACACCTGCGACGCCTTGAAGCACAGCGCGTTGTAGTCGCTGTCCAGCAGCCAGCAGGGCACGTCGCTGCCCGGCCGGTGATCGACCTCCATCGTCGCCGGGTCGAACACGTCCAGTCCCAGCAGCTCGGCCTGATACCAGCCGTTGCGGGCGGCCTCCTTCGGGTCCAGGCCTATCCGCTTCAGTTCGTCCGCGTCGGCCTTGCGCAGCTTCACCTCCGGCAGGCCGCAGACACTGAAGATCTGGCTGCTGCGCATGTTCTTGAGCAGGTCGCCCATCATCAGGTCCGGCGTCGCCTGCACATACGTCGCCGGCACGCCGACCGCCTGCTCGCAGTCGTCGATCAGCTTGCGGGCGTTGGGCTGGATGGCGAAGCCGATCACGTACAGGTGGGAGTAGCTCTTGGCATGCGCCTCGCGGGCCGCCTCGTACACGGCCTTTTCCGACACCGCCCCGTTCTCCGGCCCGAACAGAATCGCGACGGGTTTGCCGCGATCGGCGTCCTTGCCTTGATCCGAGCCGCGCGAATCAGAGCCGCGCGCGTCAGCAAGCGGTTTCTTGGCGCTCGCAACGGGCGCGGCCGAACCCGCTCCCTCACGGTCGCGGCTCTGATTGCCGTTCCCGTTGACCACCAGCGCTTCGGCGCTGAGCGACAGCGTTTTCGCCGGTGGGCGGATGTTCTTCAATGAAACCGTCTTGTTCCCGCCGACATGCAGCACGGGAGAGCGGCGCAGCACTTCGATCATGCGATCAACGAACGTGCCGTAGTCCTGGCTTGCGGCCACGCCGGTATCCGACTCGCCATCGTTGTCCCAGTCGATCGGCGTCGGAATCGTCGCCTCGACCACGAACGGTCCGGTCACGCGCGTGATGTTCCCGCCGGCCTTCTCCGGCCGATCGACCAGCACTTCCTCATCCGGCGGCTCGTTGTTCGCGATGCTCCCGAGCGTGACGTGCGGCACGATGCCGCCGACCTCTTCGCCCTTGCTGTTCTGCTTGCGCTGGTAGACGAACCCGCCGGCCGGGCCGCGGGCCTCGTCCTTTAATTCGTAATAGTCGTACGTCGCCGTCAGCAGCCGCTGCCGGGCCAGTGCCAGCGGCACGCGGCTGGTGTCGCACGTGATCCAGCGCCGGCCCCACTGTTCGCCGACGTACGCCGTCGTGCCCGAGCCGCACGTCGGGTCGAGCACGAGGTCGCCGGGGTCGGTCGTCATCAGCATGCAGCGCAGAACCGCGAGGGGATTGGTTTGCACGACGTAGAGTTTCTTGTCGGCGAAACCCGAAGTGACAGTGTCATCCCAGACGTTAGTTACGGGAAAGTACGCAAAGTCATCAAGAAACCGCACAAACCGAAGGCTGTTACCGAGGGCCAATAGTCGCTTCGCAGCCGCGAGCCCGTCGAGCCCCGGCTTGTCCGTCTTGAATGTGCCTTTACCGGGTGTAAACCTCTGACCCTCGAAGACGAACTCTCGAACATCCGTTCCCTGCGAGGGTCGCTGGCTTGTGAGATTGTCGTGCGCGAAGAGTTTCGCGCCCGGTGGAAGATCGCGCAGGGCGTCAGGAGAGCCGAGATTGCGACGCGTGCCGTCCGGCAACTCGACCCAGGTGTATTGGCTCGCTCCGGCGTCACCGGCGACCTTCTCCCGAAACAACTGCCGGTACTTCAGTCGCTCTGCGTCCCTCGCATACCAAAGCAAGTAGTCGGCAACAGCTGGCAGAACGGTGCTCGACGCGCCAGTCGTCTTCTTGATCGCGATGACGTTGACGAAGTGCTCTGCGCCGAATACTTCATCGAGGAGCTCTCGAACATGGTGCAGATTCTCGTCGCTAATCTGGACGAAGATGCTTCCGGTCGGATGCAACAAGTCGCGGGCCAGCAGCAGCCGATCGCGCAAGTACGTCAGATACGAATGCAGTCCCAACTCCCACGTATCCCGGTACGCCTTCACCATCTCTGGTTCGCGCGTCAGATCGTCGTCATCGTTGTGCTTCACGTCGCGTTTGCGAACGAACGGCTGGAAGTTGCTGCCGTACTTGATGCCGTACGGCGGGTCCATGTAGATCATCTGGACCTGCGCGCCCAGCCCCTCGTAGCGCAGGAGCGAGTTCATCACCACCAGCGAATCGCCCAGGATCAGCCGGTTCTGCCACTTGTCGGGGAATTCGTAGGCTTTCAGCACCTGGTCGGCCACGGGGTGCTGCGGGTCGCCGAAGAGGTCGAACATGGTCATCTGCTTGTCGCGGCGGTGGCCCTTGAGCGTTTCGAGGATCGCCTTGGTGCTCAGCCGCTCGTGCACGAACAGCGGCAGCGTCGGCACGTCGAAGCTCAGCCGCTCGGCCTTACCGGCCCAGTTCAGGAAGGGCTTCTCCAGCCGCTTGAGCTGCTCAACGGCGTCCGCCAGCGAGCGGACGGTCGCGACGACCTCGCCGCGGGCGTTCTTGAGCTGGTGCGGTTCTGGAAATGTGTGCAGTGGTCGAGATTCGCCCGGCGCGGGCAGCGGTAGGCGCGAAGCTTCTTCGATGCACCGGATCAGCCACGCCCCCAGCTCGCGTGCGGCGTTCTGGCCGTCCCACTCCAGCGCCGGCGACAGCGACGAATCGTAGCGGTACGTGGCCGGCGGCTTCTTCTTGCGGAACTGCGACTGCGTGCCGACCTCCGGCCGCAGGAGGGAGGTGGCCTCAGGGTGCTTGTAGGACGCGGTCTCGACAGGCTTGCTGTTGCCGCCCTTGCGGCCGCCCGCGGCGCTGGCCCTGGTCGTTGTTGATGCTCTGCGCTTCGCCATGCACGCTCTCTGTGGCCGCCGAGGGGCGACATGCTCGGATGATCGCAGACCGCTCGGCTGGAGAGCCGATCATAAATCCATGCCGGCCCAGCGGCCAGCGAAGGGCCGGGGATGCGTGCGGCGGGAAGCACCGCCGGGGAGCGGTCGACACAGCGTGACCCCGGCCGTGAAACGGCAAGCAGCCGACGATCATGTGCAGCTTCGATCCGCCGGCCCCGCAGACAAACGGTCGTTTCCTAGCGAGCCTACCTTGGAAACGCTCGCTTCGTAGCGAGGCCAGCCGGCGCACAGAACTTTGACGCGCCTGTGCGCCGGCGGTCCCGATCGACCCGCCATCCTACGGCGTCGTCATCCGCTCGTAGATGGCGGCCTCCTCCTTCTCCAGCCGGGCGACCTCCTTCTCGGCTTGCGGAAGTTCCGCCTTCGCCGTATCGGCGGCGCGCTGGTTCCGTTCAGCACGCTCACGCCATTCGGCGATGTGGCGCGGGTGGCTGCCGGGCGTTACGCCCTCAGCGTGACGGCGAGCTTCGGCCAGGTCGTCCTCGGCGTCCTCCGCGCGGCCGGCCTCCCGTTTCAGCGCCGCGACGCGGTTGCGCTGTTCGTTCAGGCGCTCCTGGGTCGCCGCGAGCTCGGCCTAAACGTCGGCGTACGGGCAGGTCTCCATCAAGCGCCGCCGCGCGTCGGATGCGTCGCTCACGCGCGCCTTGACGAAGTCGAGCCGGGCGTACATGGGGCCGGTCGCGTCGGCGTGCGACTGCTCGGCCGTCGCGAGCTTGCGATCCTCTGCCGCGATGCGGTCCTTGATCGCCGCGCGCTCCTTCTCCAGCGCCGGCTCGCCGGAGATGATCGCGTGCCACTGGCGGCGCTGTTGGATGATCTCCACAGCCTTCTTCAACTCGGCCGGGGTCTTGCCGCTTTCGGCCAGCAGCCGTTCGACGGCCGACGCCGCGACCTTCTCGCCGGCGGCGAGCTTCTGTGCGATGGTCCAGAACTCGGCCTCACGGTTGGTGCGGCGCGATTCCAACTCAGTCAACAGTTCAGTAAGCATGACATCCCTTTCACGCACGTGGTGAGGAAACTTGACGCATGCACGCTGCGAGCGTCATCGGAATCTCGTTCGTCATCTCGGCCTGAGAAACCCAGCGCTCGACATCGGCCCACCACAACTCGGTGAACGCTGTCGGCGGCGTGGCGCGACGGATCGCCTCGAAGTCGCATCCGGCCATGCGCGCGGGTTCGTCGCCGAGCGCCAGGGCGTACTGAAATGTGGAGGAGAGGCCGTACTCGCCCAGGTCGATCACGTCGCGGGGCGACACGCTTATGCCGGCGGCGCTGGCTCGTTCCGCCAGGTGCATGGCGATGCGAATGAACGGCCACTCGTGCATTCGCCAGGGCACGGGCGCGCCGGGTCCGTTGGTCGGTCGGTTATCGGGCGCGGCCGGCTCGCTGAACAATCGCCGACCCGCGCGGACCCACCAGTCGTCGGGTTCACGCTTCGGGACGAATTCCATGTCGATCACGTGCGCGAGCTCGTGCAGCACGATGCTGAGCAACGCGGGTAGGAACACACGTTTTCGCGCTGTTCGCGGGCGGTACCGAGCCGCCGCCGCGATGGCGGCCGCGTCGATCAAGATGGCGGGACCGCGCCCACGCCAGCGCCGTTTCCTCTCAAGCGTCGACCGCAGGATCAGGTCGAGGTGGGCGATCGTGCAGCTGGCGTAATCCTCGCCGCCAGCCCAGTCACGCGGCAGGTCGGACCGCAGCACGATGTACACGGGCCGGCCGGCGAGCTCAGGCGCAACGGCGTGGCACAGCATCTCGGCGCTGGCGGCGAGGCTCCGCGCCCGAATCTCCGGCTTCCGTTCTAATGCTCGCATCGTTCTGACCTCCATGTCACGCCGCAGTTCTCGTGCCCATGAGTTACGTTGCGTCGGCGCGCAGCTCACGCCGCGTCTTCGACGCCGTTCGGTCCCCATCGAAAGTGGAAAAGCAGCGCCGCCGCGGGTGGCGCGGCGGGTTCCGGGCGATCACCCGGCGGTCGCGGGTTGATAGAGAGGCGTTCCCCCGCTAGTTGACCGGCCGTATCGAAATCGGCCGACCGAGTGGTTAACGCGAAACGCCGTCCGAGAGACCGGGCGGCGTTTTCGTTTCTATCGCCAGTTTCCGCAAGGGTTTAGCGCTACTCCAATCCCGGCCGAGTCTCTCGGAGCCTGGGTCTCGCGCGCCTGCATGGACCAGTTGCCACGCGACGGCTCCGCCCTCCCGCCGGAAGTCTCTGAGTCTCTGCGCGACACCGATCGCGGGGTTAACGCGCTTCTCCGCCGGATATCTCGCGCTGCCATAACCCGTCGCAAAGTCGCGAAAGAAAAGTCTCGGGTTATGGCGGTTTCGACATAACCCGGCGCGGAGCATCGAAATTGCGACCGGCGGGTTATCCTGCCTGCGCTCCAGCCTGGAGCTGCACGAGACGTTCGGGAGCGACCTAACGCATGGGATCGAGCGAAACCCCCGAGATTTTCAACCGGTGGCCGACCTACGTGGTCGTTTTTGACTCCGAGGCGCCGATCGACAGGCCCGCACCCGCCATCGTTCCAGTTCGACGCAACGAGCCAAATGCTCTGGGGACTGTTCCCCACCAGCTGGACAAGAGCCTCACATCGACACTTCACCCTCTCTGGTTCTTCATGCACCTGCCGCGCGTCTTTCGCGATATGCGGGACAGCAACGCCAAGCCGCTAAAGGAAATGCAGCAGTTCGATCTATCTCATTCTGTGGTTCTATGGCCGTCGAGATTCGTAACGGAGCGCGGGGAATTACCTTCCAAACCCGATCACGAGATCTGCATCATCGTGGCGACAGCACGCACGGTCGATGCCGTACGTCGGCTCGTCGCTCAGAACGCTTTGCAGGCGACGGTCTACGAGAATTCGGAGTTGTCCGCTGAGGTGCTCGCTGATGAGTGGAACAAGATGGCCGACCGGGTCGGGCGGGCAAACGTAACGTTGGCGCGGCCGCTACCTCTCACGGAGTACGTCAACAATGCGAGCTCCTTACTGCCCTTACGTTGGAGCCAGCGCCAGTTCCTGAATTGGGAGCTGCCTGAGCGAACTGGGCCCGATGACCTAGGTCGCCGGCTTCGATGGGTTCTAGAGATACAGGCTCACATCGACGCCATCGCGCGAATGGAAAGAGATGATCGTTCTCGCGACGAGGCCTCATCGCTGATGGAAAAAGAGGTGGAAGCGTCGAGGAGGAGTGTGAGGTTCCCGGTCGCGGTTGGGCTGCCCGGCGTTCCGCCAGTTTTTGCAAAACGAATCCTGCCAAAGCCGAATCATGAACGAGCTTCGGAGCCGGAGAATCTAGAGCTCTTGCGACTGGAGCAACTGAAGTCTGATACGCTTGCCGACGTCAGTATTGAACGAGCCGCACTTGAGGCAGTCGTATCGCACCGGGCGACTGCACGCGGCGGTGCCGGCCTCTACCTAAATCCCGCGCCCACTAAGGCATTCCGTCTACTTGATGGACTGGAGTCTCACTGCCAATCGGGCAAGCCGGATGCAAAATTCGTTTGGAAGCAGCTCGCACAAATCGGTGCCTCGTTCGAAAAGCACTTCACCGAAGCGGAGCACGATGTAATTCGACACGCATCTATGTTGACGCTCTTTTCGAACTACCCGTTGGGCCTGATCACTCTTCCCGGAGACAGCGCTCCCTTGGTCTGCAGACTACCCATCGCGATGCGACCGCTACTTCCTCTGACTCGAACGCTTCAGACCGAACTGAGCCAGCCGCCGCTGTTCTACCTGGCGGATGATCTGCGAGTGTCGATCATTGAGTGTATTCCAGACAGCGATCCCGTCGGACGTGCGTCGCGTGCCGGGTGGTCCATCGGACTAAAGATGCTCGAAGCCACGCCGAGAACGAGAGCTGGCCGATTCGACGCCAAGAGCGCAGAGGAAGTGTCACGGATTATCGCGGGGGAGCGCCCGCACATCCTCTTCTTGAGTGCTCACGGACACTACGATCGATCCACCAACACCGCCGGCATCGTGGTCGGCGATAGAACATGCTTCGGGGATGAATTCGGAGCCATGCCGCCGTGCGTGATCATGAGTTCCTGCCACACGGCACCGAGGGGCATTGGTGCCGCGGTCTTTGGTGATGTTCTGATTCGGCATGGTGCGGTGTGCATGCTGAATACGCTGATTCCTGTAAGCGTGTCTCACAATGCAACGCTCATGTTGCGTTTCATTTCATATCTGTCGGATTGTTTAGAGGGGAATACGACGCTTCGCGACATCGGAGAAATCTGGCATCATGTGGCCGCATCAAATGCTGTACATGATGTGTTGGGTTGCTGCACAGCTGCAGAAGAATGGGGCAGTAGCTCTCTGAACGGGAAGCCGGTCATTGCCTTGTTCAAATTGGAACGCTCCCAGGGTCGCATTCGATTGAATCACGTCTACCAGGACACGATCGCCGTCCTTGACGAGTTGGCGGCGGAATCGGGCATCCTGGAAAAGTTCCGCCAGTGGATGCGGACTCTCAGCTACTTCCCAGAGAGTCTCTTCTACGTGATGCATGGATGGCCTGAACGCATCGTTTTGACAGACCCCACCATCGCGCGCATGCAGGCCGCTGGCTACGGCAAAGGATGACATTGCAGCGCCGTAGATTCGGCCGGACACCCGCCTCGATTCCTCCTTCCTGCACTCGATCCATCGCAGCGCGGACATGGAATGCGCACGGTGGCGTACGTATTGCGTAGCCGAGCCGACTGAGCAGTTATGGCTCGTTCTACGAGGAGGTCGCCAATGTCGTCGCGCACGGATGCGCCGCTTTCCCCCGTTGAACGCCGCCGACAGGTCGCATCGATTCTTGCACGGGGCGTCGCTCGCTGGCGCCGGCACGTTCGCGCGACCACGGTCAGCGATGCTCAGGAATCTGGACCCGCGGTTGAAAATCGCCTTGAGCTTTCCCGCGAAACGAGGCTCAGTGTGTCCGACGCCAGTCACGGGTTGACGGGCTGGAAGCCCATCCCCCCCCGGAGCCGACGGAGACGATGCATGAAACTCAACCTCGCCAAGGAGCTGGCGGCGCTCGAGCGGATGTCGGTCGGGCAGCTCCAGGGGCGGTACGCCGAAGTTTTCGGCGAGACCGTTCGCAGCCGCCACAAGCAGTATCTGATCCGGCGCATCGCCTGGCCGCTCCAAGCCAATGTCGAGGGCGGGCTTTCGGAACGGGCGCTTCGACGCGCCGAGGAACTCGCCGACGTGGCTGACGTTCGTGTCACGCCGCCACGGGGCGGGGTTTCTGCCAACCCGGCGGCGACCGCGACGCGTTCGGACGGTAGCCCGCCCCACCCTGATTGAGTGTCGCGTGGTTTCAGAGGCACTACATTAGTTCGTATGGTGGAAGATCGTTCGTGTGCGCCCAAAACGCAGGTACAACACGGGAACAAGCAGCAGGTTCAACACCGTCGACGTGAAAAGCCCGCCAAGGATCACCACGGCAAGCGGATACTCAATCTCGTGCCCCGGACGATTTCCGGCGAGAACGAGCGGAAGCAGTCCTAGTCCAGCGCAAAGAGCTGTCATGAGAATCGGCGACAGACGTTCCTCCGCGCCGCGCAGCACGAGTCCGGCGCCGAACGGCTCGCCTTCTTCCGTCTCCAGATGACGGAAATGGCTGACCAACATGATGCCGTTACGCGCGGCGATACCCAGCACTGTCACGAAACCCACCAGCGAACCCAGCGAGAGCACTCCGCCGCCGAAGAAGGCCCCGATCACTCCACCGATGAGAGCAAATGGTAGCGTCAGAAAGACAATACAGGCCAACCGCCACGACCCGAAGTCAGCCTGCAGGAGCAGCAGGATTCCGAGCACGCAGACGCCGGCCAGCGCGAACAGACGATTGCGGGATTGGATGCGGGCGGCGTTTTCGCCGAGGAACTCTGGGTGATAGCCGCGGTCGAACGGCATGGCCCTCACGCGCGCCTCGATTTCCCGGGCAATGGAACCCAGGTCGGCCCCGGCTTTCACGTTGCAGGTTACGTCGATGCGGCGCGAGGTCGATTCGCGTTTAATTTCGTTGGGTGATGGGGCGACGCAGACTTCGGCGACATCTTTGAGCGGAACGCGCGCGCCGCCCGGTGTGTCGATCAGGAGCCGCTGAAGTGCGTGGATGTCGCGTCGCACGTCTTCTTCGCCCCAGACGACCACGTCGAATATCTTCTGCGCGTCGTAGAGCTCGCCGACCTTCGCGCTTCGCACGAGCGTGACCGCGGCGCGACGAACGTCGGCGGCAGTCAATCCGAAATCGGCAGCGGCGTTGGCACGGAGGCGAACCTGGATTTGAGGAATCAGGGTCTGCTGTTCGACCTTCAGGTCGGCGACGCCTGGCACGTCTGAGAGGTTTTTGTAGATCTCAGCGGCCTTGCTCCGCAATACGGCGAGATCTTCGCCGAACAGCCGAACGACGATCGTCGCGCTCGCGCCGGACAGGACCTCTTTGATGCGTTCGCGAAGGTACGTGAGCAAGTCGCGGCGCAGGCCCGGATACCCGTCCACGACTTTCTGAATTCTGTCCACCGTCGGGCCGTAGGGAGCGTCGGGATCGATACTGATCCACAATTCGGTGAACTCGACGCCATAGACCTCATCGGCGACTTCGGCACGGCCCAGGTGCGATCCGAAATTGCGGACGCCGGGAATCGCACGTAGCTCGCGGCTGGCCTGAACGGTGATGCGGCGCATCGCGTCGAGCGAGGTTCCACCCTTTTCCACCCAGTGCATCAGGAAGTCGGTTTCCTGGAAATGCGGCAGGAACTCCTGTCCCAGCCGCATCGCCGCAAACCCCGACGCACCCAGCGCAATGCACAGTGCAGTGATTACAGCGATCGGACGTCGCAGCAGCGGCGGGAGTGCTGAGCGGTAGATCGGCTTAAGCACGCGAAGCAGTGGCGGGTCACGGCGGGCAGCGCTTCCTTGGCGCAGCATCATCAATGACATGGCGGGCGTCACGGTCAACGCCGTCAGCAGCGAAGCGCCGATCGCAAGCACATAGGACAGCGCGAGCGGGCGAAAGAAGGAGCCAGCCAGTCCCTCCAGAAAAAACACCGGCAAGAAGACGAGTATGACAATCAGGCTGGCATAGACAATTGCACTGCGAACCTCGAGCGACGCTTCGAGTACAACTCGGAACGCGCTGCGAGGGGAGCCCGCGGCGCGATTCAGCCGCAGGCGTCGCGCAATGTTCTCGACGTCGATGATCGCGTCGTCCACGACCTCGCCGAGCGCGATCACAAGGCCCGCGATGGTCATGACATTAAGCGTGCCGCCGCGCCAGTAGAGGATGATCGCCGCGGCCAGCAGTGACAGCGGGATGGCGACGATGCTGATCACCGCCGTGCGCCAGTCGAAAAGGAACAGAATGAGGACGATCGCAACCAGCACGCAACCGAGAATCAGCGCTTGCGAGAGATTATCAAGTGAGCGCTCGATGAAGGTGGCGGGGCGGAAGATGGTCGAATCGATCTCAATTCCCGTGAGGCCGGGGCGCAGGCCTTCCAGGGCCGCCTCCACTTCGCGCGTGACAGTAAGCGTGTTGCCCCAGGGCTGTTTTTCAACGATGAGCAGAAGCCCCGGCACGTCGTTGATGATTGCGTCACCGATCGGGGCGTGGAAACCCTCCACCACGCGGGCTACGTCGCCCAGGCGTATCGGTACGTCGCCGCGAAAGGTGAGAATGCTGCGGGCCAAATCGTCCGGCGTTTCGATCGGCGACAGGTGCCGCACCGCGAGCCGCTGGTTGGGTGTTTCCACGAAGCCGCCGGCGCCCACGACAACGGCATCGCCGGCGGCCTGCACCACCTGATCGAGCGTCACATCGTGCAGTCGCAGCAGCTCGGGGTCTACGAGAACTTGAATTTGTCGATCGCGTTGCCCCCAGATGGCGACGTTGGCGACGCCCTGCACAGCCATCAGCCGTGGCCGGATCGTCCAGCGTGCCAGCAAGGTCATGTCCATTTGCGAAAGCGTCTGGGAGGTCATGCCGATCTTCAGCACGCGACTGAGCGACGAAAGCGGCGAGAGCATGACGGGGCGATTTGCGACGGCCGGCAAGCGGGCAGCCTCTACCGCCAGCCGCTCCTGCACCAATTGGCGGGCCTGCATCAGGTCGGCGTCTTCCTGGAAGATCAGCACCACCGACGACAGTCCGAGCACTGATTTCGAGCGAATGGTCTTTAGCCAGGGTGTGCCGTTCAGCGCGTTTTCGATCGGGACCGTGACGAGGCTTTCGACTTCATCGGTGGAAAGCCCGGGTGCTTCCGTTTGAATCTCGACGAGCGGCGGCGCGAATTCCGGGAACACGTCGAGCGGCGCGTGACGCGCGGTCTGCGTGCCGATCACCAGAAACGCCGCCGCCAGGGCGATCACCAGGACGCGAAGGTTGAGCGAGGTTTCGACGATCCACTTTAGCATAATCGTTTAGGAGCAGCGGCGAGTGGCGAGTTACCCGCCACGGGTCACTTACCTATCCCAAATTCCGTTCCGAACAACTCAGCAGCGCCGGCTGTGACAACTTTCGCGCCCGGCGCGAGACCGCGGGTCAGCGCAGCTGAATCGCCCACCACGTTGCGGACCTCCACTCGTCTGCGCGCGTACGCCTGCGGGCTGACGCTCTCGTACACCCATGTGCCGCCATAGATGTCGAACAGTATTGCCGCGTGAGGAACAACAAGGCTGTCACCGGTTGTCCGGGTCGGCAGCTCGACAGAGACGCGCTGGCCGGGGCGCAATTCAGCGTCAGGGTTGGCGAGCTCGAAGTGCAAGTCGACCGTTGCCGCGCGCGGGTCGGCCGATCCGGGTACGAGCACGCGTTTGGCGTCCCGAGCCGGCGAGTGCGGACCATCGGTCAGACCGCGGATTCGCGCACTGCCGCCCGCTTCGATGTCGCCGAGATCACCGACGTAAACCGGCACGCGCACCCAGACCGGATCAATCGCGACTACTTCCAAGAGAGGCGCCCCGCTCGGCACGACCTGACCAGGGGCCGCATACACCGTGCGAACGTAGCCATCCAAGGGCGCGTCAATCAAGACGACCGCCTGGTCGCCCGATTCGAGCGACTCCAGCACTCTCGATAACGTGCTGACCCGTTCCTGACTCGCATCCCGCTGCGAGAGCGACAGATGAACCTCGGCCTGGGCTTCGTCGAACGCCCGCTGGGCGCCGGCGCCCTCTTGCCGCAGTTGGTCCGCGCGCTTGAGCTTGATCTCGGCCGCCCCAAGGCGAACGCGGGCCTGTTCGAGTTGTCCCTCGGCTTCGCTTCGGGCAGCGGTCAGGTCCGCCTTGGCTCGCGCGAGACTGATTCGGTCGGCGGGTGCAAAGTTCTGCCCGTCCCGCGACTCACCCGGTTGCAGTCTGAGCAACGCGGCGCCGCGCTCAACACGCTGGCCGCCGGACGGGAGCGGCGCGGCGGACGACGGCAGTGTGACCAGGCCGGCGACCGGCGCGGACACCACAATCGTGCGGCCCGGCGGTATCAGAATCTCGCCTGGCAGCCGACGTGATTGGGCGATCGTCTTTCGCTCGGCCGCGACCAATTCAATGCCCAGGCGGCGCTCTGCCTCGGGCGTCAACTTGATCGTCGTCAGTTCCGTTTCCTTCACGCGGTTTTCGACCGTTGCGGGACCAGCTGCCGGCTTCCCCTTCTCGTCGGCGCTGGCCCGCAGCCCGTACAGCAGGCAGAGGCACATCAGCGCAATCGACCGTCGCGTTCGCATCGCAGACCTCCATCATTCAGCGCTACAACAGGAACGCCGCAAGAACCTGCCGAAGAAAATCGGTCGCGAACGCTGCCAATGGCGCGCCGGCCGTGCCCCCGGTGGTTCCGTCCGTGCTTGCACATCCAACGACGGCTGCGGTCAGCGACGCCGCGAGCAGTCGCACCGCAGAAGTTCGGCGTCGCATTTTTCACGGCTCCTTTCGAGTTTGCGATGAGGGCGGCGACGACACGCGCGACAAAATCGCCCGCCCGCCAACGGCCCCCTCCAATTGGGCGAGCGAAATCGCGTACTCACGCAGTGCATTGACATAGGCCCGCCGCCGTTTCACGAGCGCATCCTGCGCCTCGATCAAGACCAACACACCCTCCTCGCCGGCCTGATAGCGTCTCTCCGCCCCTCTAACGGTGTCTTGCGCCTGCGTGAGTGCCTGAGTCTGCTGGAAGCTGAGCATCTCGGTCGCGGCGCGGGCAGCCGCCGCGGCTCGCTGAATGTCGCCTGCGACCTGCTCGATTCTTGCCTCGTAGTCCTTGCGGGCTTGGAGCACGCGGATGCGCGCTTTGGCGATCTGGGCCTGGTTGTGGTCGAAAACCGGAAGCGTGAGCGCAAGCGTCGGGCCGAGCTTGGCATCGATAATCTGCGACTTCTCGATGTTGCGCTCTCCGCGCGACTGAATCGTCGGCGCCGTGAGTTGGCCTGCCGCAATCGAAGCGCGGGCCGTGTCGGCAAGAATGTTCCGTCCAGGAAGTGCCCGTCGCTCGCCGCGTTCGAACGCGAATCCGAGCTGTACGTCCGGCAAGAACCGCCTGCACTCCAGGCGGAGCGCCGCTTCGGCCCGCTGCGCGGCGAACCACGCGACGCGGACGTCAAAACGCTGCTCGAGCGCTGAGTCCAGGAGCGCGTCGGATGCCGGCCAGGATTGCGCCGCGGCAGGCAGCGAATCCTGGAGTCGGATTTCGTCCGCCCGCGCGCTGAGCCCCAGTGCCTGCGCCAGGTCGGCGCGGGCTTGTTCCAGCAGCCCGCGCGTCACAATCAGCTCCTCCTGCACATCCAGTGCGCCCGTGCGCGCCAGATTCACGTCGAATTCGCTGACTTCGCCGGCCCGAAACTGCGCCTCGGACAACGCGACCGCTCGTTGCACCAGCCGCAGATTCTCTTCGGTGTACGACACTCCTTGTTCCAGGGCGAGCACGCGATAGCACTTCGCCCGGACGTCGGTCACGAGCTCCACGGCGCGCTGGCCGACGGAGTAGACGGTCCGCTCCAGGTCCGCTTCGGCGAGACGCGTGCGAATCGGAAGCTGCCAGAGATCAGCCAACTGCGCGGCGAACCCGACGCTCAGGTCGGTCAATCCACCGCCTTCAGGGAATTGCAGACCCAGCGACAGCGTAGGGTTTGTGAACAGCGAAGACTGCACTACGTCGGCACGTGATGCACCGATCTCGGCGACGAGCGCTTGAAATTCAGGGTTGTTCAGCAACGCGACTTGTGCGGCTTCGTCGACCGTCAGCCCCGCATCAAGCAACTGGGCGAGCTTCTGTGCGGGCTGCCCATCCGCATCGGGAACATAGACGTCCGGGACGCCAGTACGTTCAGCGACCATGTCGCGAGCGCGGGCGTAGTCAGCGTTCCGTTGAGTGCTGGCGCAGCCGGAAAAACAGGCCAGGGCCGCGATTGCAAGCCCGGCCAGACTGAACGCGCGCGGCGCGTGATTTGCCGCTACCACTCGATCGACCAGAGAGTCTGGGCGCCAAGGTTCGGTGTTTCGGTCGGAAGAATGAGCCAAGTCGGTTTCGCGCTCGCCATGTGCCGCACTTCTTCGTCGCGGTGAGTGAGTGTGCGCCAGCTCCGCCGCGCCTGCCGGAGCCGGTTACGATCCGTACAATCGGTGACCGAGGTTGATCGACGGGAGCTTTCCGCAGTGTGACACCCCAATGACAGTTCGTTCATGTTGGAAGAATCCGACGCGATGCGTGGTTTATCGGCTCATCAAGGGAGTGAGCCGGTTGGCATGCGCTAGGCCGGCGGGCGGTCGCCTCTAACGGGCTCGGTTGAATGGCCGCGTCGGCATCGTCAAACGGTCACGGCAAATGGAATGGCGTAGGCCACCAAGGTTGCGTGCGGCAGTAAGCGAGCAGATCGATCGCGGCTCCGAGCGCAATCAGTCCGAACGTCCGGGCATATTCGCGCAGGAACGCACCGACTTTGGTTTCGATCACGCCGGGCGGCGCGATGCGCAGTGTCTTGGGGATGAACCTCGGCGTCGCCGCCGTGTATCCGCGGTATTCGTCTCCGAAGCAATTCAGCGCATGACGTTCCTCTGAGGGCACAACGACGAAGGCGTACACGGTCGCGAGCAGGCCAGCCGCGGCCAGAACCGTCGCACTGAGAAGAAAGATCGCGAGCGACACGAGGATGAGAAGCGAGGCGACGTACAGCGGGTGTCGGCATAGCGCGTATGGGCCAGTCGTCACCAGCTCAACGCTCTTTCGCCCGCCGACATAGAGGGTGGCCCACAGTCGCAGGAAGACTCCCGCGCCCAGTACAATCCAGGCCACGAAGTCGCCGAGCACGTCGTACCACGTGCCCTCACCTACCCAAGGCGGGCTGAAGACCGCCAGGGTGCAGACCGGTAAGAGCACCAGCGCGCTGACGACTCCGCGCCAACGAAATGCGCCGCGACCGCTTCTAGTCAACGCACACCTCCCGCAGCGCTGCGCGCATCATCCGGGCGAGACCGTTGCAGCACCGTTTCGAACGTATGACAAATCGTTCATCGAGCCGGCCGTGGTTGACGCTGCCAGATCGCGGCGCGATGCTGTTGCTGGAGGCGATCCGTGAGAGCGCTGGTCGTCGAGGACGATGGTCGTATTTCGCGTTTCATCGAAAAGGGGCTGCGCGAAGCGTCTTACGTCGTGGAACTGGCCGACAACGGCGAAACCGGACTGCGCCTCGCGCTCGGCGGCGGATACGATGCGATCGTGCTGGACCTGATGCTGCCTGGGCGCGACGGCTTCAGCGTATTGCGCAGCATCCGGCAAGCGGGCGTCGCCACACCTGTCATTTGCCTCACGGCCCGCGACGGCGTGGACGACCGCGTGCGCGGCCTGGACCTGGGCGCCGACGACTACCTCGCCAAGCCCTTCAGCTTCGCTGAGCTCCTGGCCCGCCTGCGCGCCCTGCTGCGCCGGGGTACGGCGCTGGCGAGCAACACAATCGTCGTCGCCGACCTTACCATCGACGTCGCCAGCCGCCGTGTCGAGCGCGGCGGACGGCGGATCGACCTCTCGGCGCGCGAGTTCGCTTTGCTGGAGTGCCTGGGCCGGGGCGCCGGACAGGTGCTCTCCCGCACCATGCTGCTGGAGCGCGTCTGGGACATGAATCAGGATCCTATGACCAACGTGATCGACGTTCACATCAACCGCCTGCGCCGCAAAGTGGACCACGGCTTCGGTCGACCGCTCATTCACACCATTCGCGGCGTGGGCTACGTGCTGCGTGAGGAAAGCGAGTGACCGGTGTTTCGCACGCTCGGCGGTCGACTGACAGCGCTCGCAACGGGAATCACGCTCGCCGTCTCGCTGTTGGTTTGCGCTACGCTCTATCTCGGCATTCGCTACTCGCTCTACCGCGAAGTCGACGCGTTCCTGGCCGGTGAGGTGATGGAGTTCCGGGCCATTCTGTCCGCCGCGCGCGGCGACGTCGCCGACGTGCAGCGCCGCGTTCGCGCCGAACTTGGCAGCCGCCAGCGCGGCGATCTCACGTTCCGCCTCCTCGACGCCGGCGGACGCGTATTGCTGACGAGCGACGCTTCGAACGGTTTGCCCGACCCGTGGCCGGCACCAGCACACCCATCGACCGAGATGCTGATTCGCACGGAGTCCGGATCGCATCTGGCCGCGCATACGCGAACAGGGAGCCAGTGGATCGAATGGCCCGATGGCTCCACTCGTATCGTCCAGGCCACCTACCTGCTCGATCAGGTCGACGCGTCGCTCGACCGGTTCCTTCAAATCTGCGCGGCGGCGCTCGGCGCTGCCGCCGTGCTCGCCGTAATCGGCGGCCGAATCCTGGCGGCGCGAGGCTTCCGACCGGTGGCCCAGATGGCGTCGGCGGCTCGCAAGATCGGCGTGGAGAACCTGCGGAACCGCTTGGACCGGACTCAAACCGGCGACGAGTTGGACGTTCTGGCCGCGACGTTTAACGAGATGTTCGCGCGGCTTGAGAAGCAGGTCGCTCAGATTCGTCAGTTCACGGCCGATGCCGCGCACGAACTCCGCACGCCGTTGGCCGCACTGCGTGGCAATGCAGAAGTGGCGTTATCGAGCGAGCGCTCCTCGGAAGAACTGCGTACCACCATTGCTGAAAGCATTGATGAATACGATCGGCTTTCGCGCATCGCCGATGACTTGCTTCTCCTGGCGCGCGCTGACGCCGGCCAGGAGTTCATCCGTCGAGAGCTGATGCGATTTGACGTCGCCGTGGGCGATGTCGTGGATCTGTTCGCACCACTCGCGGCGGAGCGCGGAGTCCTCCTTCAGTCCACCGCCGGCAACGCGGTGTGGATCGAAGGCGACGACGGCCGGCTGCGGCAGATGGTCGGGAATCTCCTGGATAACGCCATCAAGCACACGCCAACCGGCGGCCGGGTGGACGTGGAACTCTCCGCGCCAAACGGAAGCGCCGAGCTGACGGTACGCGACACGGGCGCCGGCATCGCGCCGGAACACCTGCCTCACGTATTTGATCGCTTCTATCGGGCTGATCGCGCCCGCACCCGCGAGGGCGGCGCCGGTCTGGGGTTGGCCATATCGCGCACGATCGCCGAAGCCCATTGTGGCACGATCACGCTCAGGAGTACGGTGGGAGAAGGAACCAGTGTCTGCGTCAAGCTGCGAGCAGTCGCCGGAGCGCGCGAATAGTCCGGCGACGCTGCTGCAACGTCCGGCGGCGCGGCATTTGAAACGGGAGATTCGAAGCCGCGGCGGCACACCGTGACCTCAGCTCGTCCACAGCGGCCGCGCGAGCGCGAGCGGTAGTTCCGCCGCCGCGGATGATCGCGCTGCGCGACAGCGGCGATGTAGCGTCGGGCCGCGAAGTTCTCGCAGCCGCCTGCCGCTCTCTCTCGAGGATGTTGTCCGCATCGGTCCGGCGGAGCTCGGGGTTCCTCCAAACCGAGCCTTCCCGTGCAGGTCGACCAGGGTGTCAACGAGGTGTAGACACGCGATCAAACGGTCGATAGGATTCCTGCGGATGCTCGGGAAGGTCTTTTCATCGCTGGTCGTTGCGCTCGTGCTGTGCTGCCCCCTGATCTGCGGCAGCGCTTCGCTCTTGCATCACCACGGCGACTCGGTGCCGAGCGACAACACGCCGCACACCCCGCACGATTCCTGCACGTTCGACGAGTGCTTCTGCAACGGCCCATCCGTACCGACCCACGGTCCCGCCGTGGATCTTTCGACCAGCCCTCTGGCCGTATGGGCATCGCCCTGCGATGGCGCCGACGAGCTCGCGCCGTGCCCCGGCTACCTTTCTCGCCTGTGCCGCCCACCCCGCTCGGTGGCCGCCGATCACTCGCTGCCGCTTCTGATCTAGAGCACGCCTTGAAGCGCCCGACGTAACGCGCGCCGATTCTTCGCTGCGCTGCGTTGGTCCGGTCCTTGGCCGCTCCGTTCTGGCGGTCGTTCTGAGGCAATCACGATGCGGACACTCCGACAGAATGAACTCACGCTGTTGCTCGCCGCGCATGGGCTGCTTGTGGCCGGCTGCGCGTCAGTCGACCCAAAGCCCGACTACGACCGTGTGGATCGCCAGGTCGAAACCGCCGTCGGCCAGCGCGTTGGGTATCGCCCAGGCGACGAGCCGGCGGTGCAATCCGCGTCCGCGGCGCTACTCGCGGATGGGCTGACCGCGGAAGAGGCGGTGCGGCTCGCCCTGCTCAACAACCCCAGGGTGTGGGCCGGCCTTCTGCGGACGGGGATGGCCCGCACGGACGTTGTGCAGGCCGGACTCTTCACCAATCCGACCGTCGGCATCCTGCTGCGTTTTCCCGAGGCGGGCGGTTTGGCTGACCTGGAAGCAAGCCTCGCGCAGAATATCGCCGATCTGTGGATCATCCCGGCCCGAACGAAGGCGGCACAGCGCGACCTCGATCGCACCATCCTGGAGACGGCACGCGAGGCGGCGGGTATCGCGAATGACACGAAGGTCGCGTACTACAACGCCGTCGGCGCACGGCGCGCGCTGGAAATCTCGCGCGAGAACGTCGCGCTTGTCGAACAGCTCTTGAAGATCACCGCGGCCCGGCTGGAAGCCGGCGCCGTCGGCTCGCTCGACGTAAACCTCGTGCGCGGTCAATTGCTTCGCGCTCAGGCAGAGGAGCGTAACGCCCGCCTGGCGGCGGCCTCGGCCCGGCGCACGCTGGCGACGTTGCTCGGACTTGACGTACCAGCCGATGAGTTGCGGCTGGTCGACTCGCTGCCGGCTCCCGCGGAAATAACGACGGACGTTGAACGGCTCGTCGAGCTTGCTCGCGACGCACGGCTGGACCTGCGCGCGGCGCGCGACGCCGTCGCGGCGGCCGAAGCGCGGGTTGAGCTGGAATACGCCAAAGTAATTCAGAACGTCGAGTTCGGGTTTGATCTCGAACGCAACGCCCGCCGCGCGCTCCCCGGCCGAAACATAGCCGCGGATACTGCCCGCGCGTCGATCGCCAATGGCGCGCTCGCCGCGCCCGATATTGAGTCCCGCGGACAGCGGCGACTAGCGCGCAGCGAAGAGATTGAGGCGATTCTCGGTCCCGGGTTGAGCGTCACGCTGCCGCTGTTCGATCAGAACCAGGCACAGATCGCGAAAGCCAAACTCGCGATGCAGGAAGCCGACGCGCTGCTCGAATCGCTGCAACGCACGGTGACGCAGGAAACACGCGAGGCGGCGGACCGCGTCACAACCGCCTGGGGCGTGGCGCGGCTCTACGACCAGGAAGTGTTGCCGCAGGCGCGTACGACGCTCGACCTCTCCGAGTCCGCCTACCAGGCCGGTCAGACGCCCATCCTCAATGTGATCGACGCCCAGCGTTCGCTGCTGGAAACGCGCCAGGCGTATGTCGCCGCGCTTCAGAACGCGGCCAGCGCCCTGGTTGACCTGGAGCGGGCCACGGCACGGCCTGCCACGGTCGTGCTTCAGGCCGCCGCAACAACGCGACCCGTGTCGTCGCAGCCTGAAGAGTCGGGCGGCCCTGGAGGCGCACGTCCACAGGAGACGGAACGATGAGGAACTTGCGCAAACTCCGGATTCGCCGCCCCTACGGCTCTGCTTTGGCAGTGATCGTCATCGGCACGCTCACTGGATGTGACGGCCAGACCGACTTCGCCGCGACGCTTCGCGAATTCGTGACGGACTTTGTCCGAAGCGCGCTTGCGGCCTTTCTGCTGTGAGAAATGATGATGAACTCCGATTGCGACTTCGCAGACCAGACTCGCGTGACGCACGGCGCTCTCCGGATTGCCCTCGGTCTCCTCGCCGCGTTCGTTCTCGTGCTTCCCGCGTGCCGGGACAATGATGGGAAAGGCGCGCCGCAGAATGGCGAGGCAGCGCACGCTGAGGACGAGCATGCCGGCCACGACCACGGCGGCGAGGAGCACAGCGATGAAGTGACGCTCGTGCCAGATGCGATCGAGCGCTACGGCATCAAGGTCGAACAGGCGTCGCGCTGCAAGCTCAGGCCGACATTTCTGGCGCCGGCGCGCGTTTCCTTCAACGCGGAGGCGATGGCGCACGTCGGCTCGCCGCTCCCTGGCCGGGTCGTGGAACTGCGCGCCAAACTGGGCGACATTGTCAGCAAGGGCGACGCGCTGCTCATCGTCGAGAGTCCTGAGTTGGGCGAGGCACAGAGCGAATTTCTTCAAAAACGTATCATCGCACAAACGACAGTGGCGGCCGTCGAACTGGCGAAGAATGCATTGGAGCGGGCCTCGCGGCTGTTCGATGAGAATCGCGGCATCGCGCTCGACGAAGTCCAGAAGCGCGAGGTCGAGTACAAGTCTGCACAGGCAATTCTCCAAACGGCGCAGTCCGCAGCCGTCGCCGCCGAAAACAAGCTGCACCTGCTCGGCATCGATCAGGCTTCAGTCGAAAAGCTGGCCGAGACAGGCGAAGTGAACCCGCGCTTCACGATCGTGGCGCCGCTTCCCGGCCGCGTGGTGGAGCGCGAGGTCACCTTGGGCGAACTTGTCAGCCCCGAGAAAGAGTCGTTGATCGTGCTGGCGGACACGACCACGCTCTGGGTGCTGGCCGACGTTCCCGAGGCGCGGCTGCCCGAGGTCGTCATCGGCGCTGCGGCCTGGCTCAAATCGGGCAGCGCGAACGGCCACAAGCACGAAGGCCAGGTCTCGTACATTTCGCCGATGGTCGATCCGCGCACGCGATCGGCCGAGGTACGCATCGCCGTCCAGTGTGAGCACGGCACGCTCTGGCCGGGAATGTTCGTCCAGGTCGAGATTACTGCTACGGATCAGGCCAACCCCGATCCACCGCCCGTCGTGGCAATTCCAGAAGACGCGATTCAGACCGTCGAAGCGGCGGCGTCCGTTTTCGTGCCGGTTGCCAACGAGCCGAACACGTTCGCGCGGCGCGCGATCACTATCGGAAAACCGGTGGCCGGGCTCGTGCCGGTCTATTCCGGCTTGGTCGAGGGCGAATCGTTCGTCGCCGCGGGGAGCTTCATCCTGAAGGCCGAGCTGGGCAAGGCGGCGGCTGAGCACAGTCACTGATTCGGCTGGGAGCAGGTCCAATGCTCGAAGTGGTTTTGCACTTTTCGATCCGCAACGGGTGGGTAATCGTGCTTTTCACCGCGATCGTCGCCGGCGTCGGTGCGTACTCGTTTCAGCGCCTCCCCATCGACGCGGTGCCGGACATCACCAACAACCAGGTGCAGATCAACGTGATGTATCCGTCGCTCTCGCCGATCGAAATCGAGAAGCAGGTCACGTTCCCGATCGAGACGGCGCTGGCCGGCATTCCGGGCCTGCAATCGACGCGCTCGCTGTCGCGTAACGGGTTCTCGCAGACGACGGCCGTGTTCGAGGACGACGTCAACATCTACTTCGCGCGTCAGCAGGTCTCCGAACGGCTGGGGGAAGCCAAGGAGAGCCTGCCGCCCGGTGCGGAACCCATCATGGGGCCGATCGCGACCGGCCTGGGCGAAATCTACATGTACACCGTCGAGTACGAGCACCCGTCTGGCAAGGGTGCGCCGCTCGCGGCTGGCAAGCCCGGCTGGCAACGCGACGGCTCGTATCTGACGGTTGAAGCCCAGCGATTGACGACCGATTTGGAGCGGGCCGCGTATCTGCGCGAAGTGCAGGACTGGATCATCCGGCCGCAGCTCAAGGGCGTGAAAGACGTCGCCGGCGTCGAGGCGATCGGCGGCTACGTGAAGCAGTACCACGTCCAGCCCGATCCGATGAAGCTCGTCAGCTATGGCCTCACGTTCCACGACGTGATCGAAGCGCTGGAGCGCAACAACGTCAGCACCGGCGCCGGCTACATTGAGCACAAGGGCGAAGCCTACGTCGTCCGGGCCACGGGCCGCATCGAGCGGGTCGAACAGATCGAGTCGATCGTAGTTGGGACGCGCAACGGCGTGCCGATCTACGTGCGCGACATCGTCGCGCCGGGCGGCGTCGGCGTGGGGCGCGAGCTACGGACCGGTTCGGCCAGCGAAGACGGCGAAGAAGTCGTCGTTGCGACCGCCATCATGCTGCTGGGTGCAAATAGTCGGACCGTCGCAGCCGCCGTGGACGAGAAAATGGCCGAAATCCAGCGCACGTTGCCGCCGGGCGTGCGGGCCAAGACCGTGCTGAACCGCACGAAACTGGTCGACGCCACGATCATGACGGTGCGGAAGAACCTGCTGGAAGGCGCCGTGCTGGTGATTGCGGTGCTCTTCCTGCTGCTTGGCAACATCCGGGCGGCACTCATTTGCGCTTCGGCGATCCCGCTCTCCATGCTCATGACGGCCACCGGCATGGTGCAGAGCAAGGTCAGCGGCAACCTCATGTCGCTGGGCGCGATCGACTTCGGTCTGATCGTGGACGGCGCGGTCATCATCGTCGAAAACTGCCTGCGCCGACTGGCTCACAAGCAGCATGAGGTTGGCCGCGTGCTGTCGCTCCAGGAGCGGCTGCACGAGGTGATGATCGCGGCCAAGGAGATGATCCAGCCGTCGGTGTTCGGCCAGGCGATCATCATTACGGTGTACGTGCCGATCCTGGCATTGACCGGCGTCGAGGGGAAGATGTTCCACCCGATGGCAATGACGGTCATTTTCGCCCTCATCGGCGCGTTCATCCTGTCGCTTACGTTTGTTCCCGCGCTGGTCGCCATCCTGATCCGCGGCAAGGTCAAGGAGAACGAGGTCTTCGCCATACGCTGGGCCAAGGCGCTGTATGAGCCGACCGTCCGCTGGGCGCTGCGGTTGCGCTGGGCGGTCACGCTGCTGGCGATCGCCGCGTTCGGCGGGTCGGTTCTGCTGTTCACACGGCTCGGACAAGAGTTCGTTCCGACGCTGGACGAGAAGGACATCGCCATGCATGCCATGCGAATTCCCAGCACCGCCCTCACACAGTCCGGCCTGATGCAGTTCGACGTCGAGCGCGTGGTCGCCTCCTTCCCGGAGGTCGCGTTCGTCTACTCCAAGACCGGCACGGCCGAGATGGCGACCGACCCCATGCCGCCCAACGTCTCGGACACCTTCATCATCTTCAAGCCGCGCGAGGAGTGGCGCAGCGAAGCGGAACTGGACCGGCTCATTGCCGAGAAGACCGCGGAAGTGCAGAAGCTCGGCGGCGGCCATGGGGAATCCGGGCACGGACATGGTGACGAGCACGGCGACCTGAAGCTGGAAGGACATAAAGGCAAGCTTCAGAAGTTGATCGAGCTGACCGTTAGGACGGTCCCGGGCAACAACTACGAGTTCACGCAGCCGATTCAAATGCGTTTCAACGAACTGATTGCCGGTGTGCGCGGCGACGTGGCCGTCAAGGTCTACGGCGATGACTTCGCCAAAATGCAGAAGACTGCCCAGCAGGTCCTCGGCGTGCTTCAGAGCATTCCGGGGGCCGCCGATGCGAAGACCGAGCAGACGACCGGCCTGCCGGTGATGACGATTGACATCGACCGGTCTGCGATCGCACGCTACGGCTTGAACATCGCCGACGTGCAGGACGTCGTCGCCGCTGCGATGGGTGGCCGCGAAGCCGGCCTGGTCTTCGAAGGCGACCGCCGCTTCGATCTTGTCGTACGCCTGCCCGACGCGCTTCGCGGCCGGCCCGAGACGCTGGAAAACCTGCCCATCCCACTGCCGCGCGGCGAGGAAGCGGTAGCAAGCGGCGTGCGTCTGGCCGCGTTCGGCGGATCGCACGGGGATTTGATTCCGAAGCACGACGTGGGCTTCGTGCCGCTGGGTCAGATCGCGCGCCTCGACGTCGCTGAAGGCGCCAACCAGATCAGCCGCGAGAACGGCAAGCGCCGCATCGTCGTGCAGTGCAACGTGCGCGGCCGCGATCTCGGCTCATTCGTTGCCGAGGCGCAGGAGAAGATGAGGGCGGTTGCGCTGCCGCCCGGCGGCTGGCTGGTCTGGGGCGGCCAATACGAGAATCTGGTTGCGGCCAAGGAGCGGCTGACGATCGTCGTGCCGATCTGCTTTCTGCTGATCTTCATTCTCCTCTTCAGCACGTTCAAGAGCGTGAAGTACTCGCTGCTGGTCTTTAGCGCTGTGCCGCTCGGATTGACGGGCGGCATTGTCACGCTCTGGTTGCGTGACATGCCGTTTTCGATCTCCGCGGCCGTTGGGTTCATCGCCCTTTCGGGTGTCGCGGTCTTGAACGGTCTCGTGATGGTCAGCTTTATCAACCAGCTTCGCCGCGAGGGCATGCCGCGCGATGACGCGATCATCCACGGAAGTCTGACGCGCTTGCGGCCGGTGCTGATGACGGCGCTCGTGGCTTCGCTGGGTTTCGTGCCAATGGCGATCGCGACCGGCACGGGTGCTGAAGTCCAGCGGCCGCTTGCCACCGTCGTCATCGGCGGCCTGATCACGAGCACGCTGCTGACGCTCGTCGTACTACCAGCGCTCTATCGCATCTTTACCGGATGGGACAAGGCCGGCCGCCCGCTGCCGGTCGAGCAGGAGTGGGAAGCGCCGGAGACCGGACCGCTCGAAGTCGCGCCGGCTACCAACGCTGTTACGCCGGGCGTTCCTTCTCCGCCTGCCGGCGGGGCGCTGCCGCCCGCGTCGAAAACTTGATCCATTGTGCGCCGTGCTCTGTCGCGCGTGCGGCGCAGGTCGGCACCCGCAACTGTTGTGTGCGAAGGAGAGAACCATGAACGGTTCGAATCGCAAGGGCATCGCGCCGCTGCCGCAGGCTTCGTCGGCACGCTGACGGCGCAGTAAACTTCCACAGCCCGTCGGCCGCGCCGAAGTACCTCATTCCTTCCCCATCGCCGCCTTGCACTTGGCCAGCGTCTCGCGGTACTCCGTGAGCTGCGGGTGGTCGGGAGGTAAGACCTTCTCGGCCATCGACACCGCCTCCTCCAGTTCGGGCAGAGCCGTTGCGGCATCATTGTTCTCAAGGCGGGCGCTGCCTGAACTCCACAATGTGCGGGCGAGCGTCGGCGAGCCGTCCGGCGATCGCTTTCGCAGAATCGCCAGGGACTGGTCGAGGCCGTGTCGTGCTTCGGCGGTCTTGCCCATCGCGTGTTGGATGCGGGCGAGATTGGCCAATACCAGTGCGACATTGGGATGATCCGGTCCCAAGCCCCTGCGATAAATCGCCACCGCGCGCTGCGAGAGAGGCTCGGCCTGCGCAAACTGCCGCTGGGTTCGATAGAGCATCGCGAAGTTGTTCAGGGTGGCTCCCACCAAGGTGTGGTCGGGGCCCAGCGCCTTCTCACGGATGGCCAGCGCACGCTTGTACAAATCTTCTGCCTTGGCGTACTGATCCTGGGCCTCGTAGAACGCGGCCAGGTTGTGCAAGTCCGCGCCGACTTCCGCGTGCTCGGGACCGAGCAGCTTTTCGTCGATCGCCAATGTGCGGAGGTACAGCGGTTCGGCCTCTGCATACCGGCGCTGTGCTTTGTAGAGCAAGGCCAGGTTGTTCAGCACGACTGCGACGTCCGCATGTTCGGGCCCGAAAGCCTTCTCGCGGATCGCCAGCGCGCGGACGTACAACGGCTCGGCTCTCGCGTACTGCTCCCGAGCGCGATAGCTCTCGGCCAGATTGTGCAGACCGGCGGCCACCAGAGGGTGATCGGGGCCGAGTGCCTTTTCGCAGATCGCCAGCGCGCGGACGTAGAGCGGCTCCGCCATCGCGTAATGCGCCTGCTCGTCATACATCGTCGCGAGACTGTTGAGGCTGGCGGCGACGTCTGGATGGTCCGGGCCCAGAGTCTGCTCATAGATTGCCAGCGACCGCTTCATGAGCGGCTCGGCCTCGGCGTACTTGCCCTGCGTGCTGTACAGCAGCGCCAGGTCGTTCAGCGTGAGGGCCAGGTCGCGGTGGGTTGGGCTGAGGATCTTCTCGCGGATCGCCAGTGCGCGTTTGAAGAGCGGCTCGGCCTGGTCAAGCTGGCCTTGCAAGTAATGTAGGACGGCCAGGCTGTTCAGGCCCGCCGCGACGTCGCCGTGCTCCGGGCCACGGGTCTTCTCAAACATCGCCAATGCGCGCACATAGAGCGGCTCGGCCTTGTCGTAATGGCCCAGGGCACGATGGAGGGAGCCCAGGTTGTTGAGGCTTAGCGCGACGTCGGGATGGTCGCCCTTGAACACCCGCGCGCGCGTCGCGAGGGCATCCTCCAGCAGCGGCTGCGCCTGGACGTACTTGCCGTTGTTCTTCAGAATGCAGCCGATCGTGTCCTTCAGACCCGCCTCGGTCTCGAGGTCATCCTTGAACGCGCCCGACTCGATCTTGGCAGTGGCCTTGCCCATCGCCTGCGCGATGGTTGTCTCCTGCTTGCCGCTCTGCATCGGGTCGCTGGACTCGAGTGCGGCGATCACGAACGCGTTGATCGCCTCGGCACGGGAGCGGGCCCTGGCCTCGGCGGCTGCTGTGGTCTCGGCGAGGTCGCGCAGCCTGACCGCCTCCGCGCGCTGGCGGGCCTCGCTGATGCCGAACGAGACCGATACCCCCGTGGCGAGCAGGAGAACCGCCGCCACCGCACTGCCCGCCGACACCATCACGCGATTCCGGCGGACGAATTTCTGGACCCGATAAATGGCACTTGGCGGGGCGGCGACGACCGCGTCGCCTCTCAGGTAGCGCTCGATGTCCATCGCCAGACCGTTGGCGGTCTCGTAACGCCGGGCGCGGTCCTTCTCGAGCGCTTTCATGATGATCCAGTCCAGATCGCCGCGCAGCAGCGTCCCCAGCTTCTTCGGCTCGATCGAGCGCTGCCGCGCGACGGCGTGCATCTCCGCGCCCAGGCTGCTCAGACGCGTGCTGGGGCGCGGCGGCTCCTCCTCGCGGATGATGCGCTTGATCTCGTCCAGACCGGCCCTGCGCAGCGACTTGCTGTCGAATGGCGTCGCGCCCGTCAGCAGCTCGTACAGCAGCACGCCCAGCGAGTAGATGTCGCTGCGCGTGTCGATGTCCATGCCGAGCGGATCGGCCTGCTCCGGCGACATGTAGGCCGGCGTGCCGATGAACTGGCCGATCTCGGTGAACATGGTCTGTTCGGTCAGCCGCGCTTGTGTGGCCTTGGCGATGCCGAAGTCGATCACCTTCGGTACCGGGTTGTCGTCCAGCTCCGCCACCAGCACGTTGCCGGGCTTGATATCGCGGTGGATGATGCCCTTCTGGTGTGCATGCTGCACCGCTCCGCACACTTGCATCAACAGCTTCAGCCGCTCGCGCGGCGGCATGTGGCGCTTGTCGCAGTACTCCGTGATCGGAATACCCCTGACCAGTTCCATCACGAAGTACGGCCGGCCGGTATCGGTCGCGCCGGCGTCGAACACTCTGGCGATGTTGGGATGGTCCATCAGCGCCAGCGCCTGCCGCTCCTGCTCAAAGCGCGCGATCACCTCTCGCGTGTCCATTCCCAGCTTGATGATCTTCAGCGCAACATGTCGCACCACCGGCTCGCGCTGCTCCGCCAGGTACACCACGCCGAAGCCACCCGCGCCGATTTCCTGCAGCAGCTTGTAGCGCCCGATCATCTGGCCGGCCCGCTCGACGGCGGGGCCGCGCGTCGTTGTGGCGCCGCCGCCCGAAGGAACCGTTGCCGCGGACCCAACGCCGCTCGGAACCAGCCTCGACGATGCTCCCTCAACCGTCTCGTGCTCGGAGCCGGCGCTGCCGCCCGGGGGGCGCGCGTCACGCGTCTCGTCTGGTTTCCTGGACGCGTCGGGAGAGTTCGGCTTTTCGTTGTCCGGGTTCATGGGCACCGTGTCATTCGAATCGCTCAAGGGTTGAGGAAGGATTGTAACGTCCGATACCGCCGCGGCCGCCGTCCATGCCTCCTCTACCGGGCGTCATTCCTGAAGTGTGGAGCGTGACGTTCAGCCCGGATGGTCAATTCCTTGCCACCGGCACCGCCGGCGCCATCGGGGTTCCTGAGAAAATGTGCGACGGATCGCAACCGCAACTCCGGCAAGCCGCCGGCCACCCTCGCGGCTACGATACGTGCATGTGCAGACGGAAACACCCCGGTCGCGTGCTGCCGCTCATGCTCTGCCTCGCCAGCTTCCCCACCGCCGCGCCTGCCCAGACCGCCCCGCGCTGGGCGTTTCACGTCGGCGACCGCCTGATCTACGAACGCCGCGCCGTCGTCGCCGCCCTCGACACCCACGCCGTCCGCGAGCACATCACCGATCAGATTCAGATCTGGTGCCTGGAGAAGCGCGGCGACGAGTGGCTCCTGCTCGTCGATCTGATCCGCATCGTCGACGGCAAGACCGAACCCACCCGCGGCGCCGTGCTGCTCATCGACGACCGCGGCCGCCGCCACATCGAACCCGCCGTCGCCACGCACGTCGCCGACATGGACGCCGCCTTCGACCTGCTGCCCGAATTGCGGCCGTCGCTGCCACCCGCGCAGCGCTGGACGACCGCGCCCGACTCGTTCGGGCGGCGCTGGGACTGTACCGAGCATGGGCCCGACCCGCAGCGCGCGCAGCTCGTCCGCGTCACGTTCACGCTGACCGATCCGACCGGCGTCGCGTCATTCGTCGGCGAGCAGCGCAGCGGCACATACTGGTTCGATACGCAGACTAACTGCATCGCCCGCCTCGAGAGCGAGCTCCAGCACACCGCCGCCGGCGTCATCGTCCAATCCAAGACCCGACTGCATGAAATCCGCCACAACAAGCCGGGCTGGGCCGCGCTCCGCGCCGACGAAGCCCGCCGCTACGTCGTCGCCCTGGGAAACGAAGAGCGCCTGCTGGCGGACGCCGTCAACCGGCCCGCGGAAATCGAGCTGACCACCGGCAAGCTGACGCGCATCTGGAGCAGCCTCGCGGCCGACATCAACGAACGCCTGAACTCGCCCTTCCGCCCCATCGCGCTCGCGTGCCAGTCACGCGCCATGGGCAGCGCCGCCGTCCTGCGCGAGGCCGCCCGGCGGAGCGAGCGCTGGGCCGGAGCCCGCGCCGCGGCCTGGTCGCTGAGCGATCCGGCCGGCCGGCGCGTGCAGAGCGCCGAATTCCGCGCTCGCCCGACAGTCGAACTGTTCTGGAGTGCCGATTCGCTCTGGGGTCTGCGGGCCCTCGAGTCGGCTCGCAAGCTGCAACAGGGCCTCGGCGAGCGGCCGGTGCGCGTCATCTGCCTGAACATGGATAAGGATCACGCCCGCGCTGCGCGCGCCATCGACGCCTGCGGCGCCGGCCTGACGCACGTCCTGGCCGAATCGCTCAGCCTAACCGAGCCGCCGATGGATTTTCCCACCCTGAGGCTGATCGACGCGGCGGGAATGATCCGCTACGTGTACGTCGGCTGGCGGCCGGATTACACCGATCTGCTGCTGCCGCTCATCGACCCGCTGCTGCCGCGCAGCGAACCCGCCCAACCGTAGCCTGTCGTCCTGCCTGACCGTGCGCGCTCTGTTGCCGCCCAGCGCTCCTGGCTGTCCGTCCGGGCGGAGCCTCGCCATCCCTTCGTCGCTCCGTCGCTTCGTCGCTTCGTCCCTCCGTGGCTACGTGGCTTCGTGGCTCCGTGGCTTCGCCCATCATCCCCCGCTCAGCGCCGGCGTGTTCTTCATCGCCTCGATCATCTTCAGCGCCGCCGGTCCGCCCAGCACCACGCCCATCGCCGGAAAGATGAAGATCACCAGCGGGATCATCAGCTTGACGGCGGTCTTCTGGGCGCGCTCTTCGGCCTTCTGGCGGCGCTTGACACGCAGCGCGTCGGCCTGATTACGCAGCGCCTTGGCGATGCTCGTGCCGAATTTCTCGGCCTGCAAAATGATCGACACCAGGCTCTTCACCTCGGGAACGTCCGTGCGGCGAGCCATGTTCTCCAGCGCCTCCGCCCGCGGCAGACCCATCTGCGACTCGGCGACGGCGATGCGCATTTCTTCGCTCAGCTCGACGTGAACCGTCGCCATCTCTTCGCCCACGCGCTGAATCGCCGCGTCAAGACCCAAACCCGACTCGACCGAGACGACCAGCAGGTCAAGCGTGTCAGGCAGACCGTGGCGGATCGCCTCCTTGCGGCTCGACACCGCCAGCATCAGCCAGCCGTCCGGCAGCAGGAATCCGACCGGCGCCGCGAACAGCACCGCGCCCACCAGCGACAGCCACGACAGCGCCATGCTCACGCCCACCACCGCCGTCGCCAGCGCCAACCCGGCCGCCACCGCCGTCTTGCTCGCCAGGAAAACCGTCTGAGCCTGCTCGCGGCGGAAGCCGGCGCTGGCCAGCCGCAGACGCAGGTGCGTCTGCTCGACCTCGCTGGTCGGCAGCGTCAGCCGCGAAAGCACCGGCGCCGCCTTCTTGACCAGCTCCGCGGTCGCCGACTCACGGGCCTTCTTGCGCAGTTCCGCGACCTCGTCCACCGCCCGCCCGCCCGACAGCCGCCGCTTGACCGCCTCGCGCTGCTGCGTCGCACCGGCCGTCAGCGAGTACAGAATCAGGATCAGCGAGGCCACGATCAGGACGCTGATGACCATCAGTTGCATGACCAACTCCCGTAACGAATGTCGCCTGTGCCCGCGGCGCAGTCGCGCCGCGCTCCGCTCGCTTGTCCGGGTTATACCTTGATGTTGATGATCTTCTTGATCATCGCCCAGCCCATCAACTGCATCACGATCGCCGTCGTCGTCATCATCTTCCCGGTCGGATCGCTGATCAGCACGTCCGCATAATCACGGTTGACGAAGAGCATCACAAAGAAAACCAGCGGCGGCAGCGCCAGCAGCACGTAGCCCGACAGACGCCCCTCCGCCGTCAGCGCCTTGACCATCCCGAAGAGCTGGATGCGATCGCGGATCACCGTCCCGATCTTGTCGAGCACCTCGGCCAGGTCGCCGCCCGTCTGCCGCTGGATCAGCACCGCCGTCACGAAGAACTTCACGTCCATCAGGTCGGTGCGCGTCGCGAGATTCCGCAGCGCGTCCTCGACCTTCAGGCCCAGGTTCTGCTCGTGAAACACGCGGCCGAACTCCGTCCCGGCCGGATCGGGAAGCTGCTTGGCGATCAGTTGCATGCCGCTGGCCAGCGAGTGACCCGCCCGCAGCGCCTGCGACAGCATCTCGAACACGTCGGGCAATTGCTCGATCAGCTTGTTCATGCGCTTCTTGCGCGCTCGGATGAAATACAGAATCGGCAGCACAAAAACGCCCGCGCCCGTGCCCAGCGCCGCGATCGGACTCACGCCGAACATCAGCAGCACCACCACGCCCACGACCGACGCCGTCCCGAGCCGAATGAGTAGCTGCGCGGCGGCCATGTTGACGTTGGCCTGATCGAGCACGGTCTGCATGCGGGCCGTGAAGCTGAAACGCGAAATCGCGCGGGCCAGCCCCCCAACTGCCTCCGTGCCGCTCTTGCGCAGGTCCTGCCCTTCCGCGTCGTCGGCCCCGCGCCGCGTACGCGACGAGCCCGCCTGCAGCCGCTTGACGATGCGCCGCTTGTCCGCGCTGCGCAGGTCAACCGCGACCGAAAAGACGCCGTAGGCCATCAGCACCGACCCGATGATCGGCAGTGCCATGAGGAGAATTCCGCCCACACCACTGAACATGTCGACAGCGAGCAGCGCGTTCATAATCAGATCTCGTCCGTAACGAGTGTGCGAGGAGCGAATACCGCCGGATCGATGTCGTGGCCCGAGGCACGCAAACGGTCCATGAACTGCGGACGGACGCCCGTCGAGACAATCCGCCCGTGCGCCCGCCCGTCACTATCGACCCCGTCCTGCTCGAATCGAAACACGTCCTGCATCGTCACCACGTCCCCCTCCATGCCCTGAACCTCCGTGACGGCGACGATCTTGCGCCGCCCGCCCGTCAGCCGCGCCGCCTGCACGATGAGCTGGATCGCGGAGGCAAACTGCTGCCGGATCGCCTTCGTCGGCAGCTCAAAGCCCGACATCATCACCATCGTCTCGACGCGCTGCACCGCGTCGCGCGTGCTGTTGGCGTGAATCGTCGTCATCGAGCCTTCGTGGCCCGTGTTCATCGCCTGAAGCATGTCCAGCGTCTCGCCGCCGCGGCACTCGCCTACCACGATCCGGTCCGGACGCATGCGCAGCGAGTTGATCAGCAGGTCGCGGATCGCAATCCGGCCCTTGCCCTCGATGTTCGGCGGGCGCGTCTCCAGTCGCACGATGTGCGGCTGCCGGAGCTGAAGCTCCGCCGCGTCCTCGATCGTCACGATGCGCTCGTCCGCCGGGATGAACGACGAAAGATTGTTCAGCAGCGTCGTCTTGCCCGAACCCGTCCCGCCGACGATCAGAATGTTCAGCGCCGCGTCCACGCACGCCCGCAGAAAATCAACCATCTCCTGCGCGCAGCTCTTGAACCGCACATAGTCGTCCCACGTGATCGGATCCTTGCCGAACCGCCGAATCGACATGCTCGGCCCGTCGATCGCCAGCGGCGGAATGATGGCGTTGACGCGGCTGCCGTCCTTCAGGCGCGCGTCCACCATCGGGCTGACTTCGTCGCAGCGCCGGCCCAGCGGGCTGACGATCTTGTCGATCACGTGCAGCAAATGCGCGTTGTCCTTGAACGTCACGTCGCTGATCGACAGCTTGCCGCGCTTCTCGATGTACACCTGCCGCGGCCCGTTGATCAGAATGTCCGAAATCTCCGGGTCCTTCAGCAGCGGCTCCAGCGGCCCCAGCCCGAACGTCTCGTCGATGATCTCCTGCGCCAGACGCTCACGCTCGCTGAAGTTCAGCAGCGTGTTCTCCTCCTCACACAGCGCCTTGACGATCTGCTTCACCTGCTCGCGCAACGCGTCGTCCGCGTCCCGCGCCAGCTTCGTCATGTCGAGTTGCTCGACCAGCTTGCGGTGAATCGCCGACTTGAACTCCTGAAACTTCGCCGATCGCTCCCCCGCCTTCCCGTCACGCCGCGGAGCCGCCGCCGACGAGCCCGCCGTCGGCTTGGGACCCACTGCCGGCGGCGCCCCGCCCCCGACCGCCGCGGGCCGCGCAGGCGGCAGCGTCGCCGTCGTCGCCGCCCCATCCGCGGGCTTCGATTCCTTCGCCGGCGTCGCCGCCGGTGCCGCCGGTTTCTTCGCAAACAATGCCACGATGCACACCCCCGCTGGAGCGATCCCTAGCGCGTCTTCTTCGCGTCGCCAAACAGCCCGAACAACCCCTTCCGGCCTGACTCCGCCGGCGACTCCGCCTCCGCCCCCGTCCCGGCCGGATCCGCCCCCGCCAGCGCCAACGCCACGTCGCGATACGCCGCCCGAATCTTCGACTTCGGCGCGTGCAGCAGCAGCGGCGTTCCCATGTTCACCGCCGTGCTGCTCGTCTTCCAATCGTCCGGAATAAACCAGTCCACCTTGCGGCTCAGAATCGTCTCCACGTCCGCCGGCTCGAGATAGCCCGCGTCGCGGCCCACGCGATTGCACAACAGCCGCACCCGCTCCGTGTTGAACCCCGAGTCGCGCAGCTCGTGAATCAGCCGGTCCGCATTCCGCACCGATGGCACCAGCAGTTGAATCGTCAATATCGCGTAGTCCGACTGCTCGATGATCAGACGGGCCTGATGGTCAAACCGGCACGGACCGTCCACCACCACGTACTGATAGTGCTCCTGAAGAACCGCCAGCACGCTCGCACACTGCGCCGCCGTGATGTTCTCCGCCTGCTGCAGCGTCGACGGCCGAGCCAGGATGTGCACGCCCGTCGAGTGCTTCAGCATCGCCCGCTCGATCATCGCCAGGTCGGCTTGCTCCGGACTGTCGCACAACTCCGCGATCGTGTACGTCGGCTGCGCGTCCATCAGCGTCGCAACCTGCCCGAACCGGAAGTCCAGATCCACCACCGCCACACGTGGCGCCGCCGCCACCGGCTTGCGGGCCGCGTCCGGCGGCGCCGCCGGATCGAGCTGCGCCAGCTCCACCGCCAGGTTCGTCGCCAGACACGTCGCCCCGACACCACCCACCGTCCCCACCACGCAGATCAGCTTGCCGCTCTGCGGCGTCTCGCGGTCCTTCCGCTCGCGCAGCTCGGTGCCCACCTTGCGGATGATTTCCGACAACTGCTCGGGGTTGAACGGCTTCCACAGAAACTCGCGCATGCCGACGCGCATCGCGCGAATCACCAGTTCGGCGTCGCGGTCCTCGGTCATGCCGATCGCCGCCACGGTGTCCTTCGTCGACTCGATCGTCGGCCCGACCACCTGCATGATCGCCGCCGGATTCGGATCGAGATGCAGCAGTAGAATCTCTGACGGAATCTGCGCCAGCACGCTCGGGAGCATGGCCGGTTCGTCCACCTCGGCGACGATCTTGACGCCCTCGATGCTCAGCAGGAACGCGCGCAGCTCGGGCGCGGCCTGCTCATCGGTGTTCAAGACCACGACTCGGATCACCTGGCTCACGAAGCGCCTGCCCCTGTTTTTCTCCCACGTGCGTACAGCACGTCTGTCTCCCGCGGCCGAGGATGGTCGCTGCTCGTCTCATCGACCATTCCGGGCCGCCGCGTCGATACCGCGCGCCACCGCCCGCGCGGAACCCGACCTCAGCCGTTCTCGGACGTTTCCCACGCCATCGCCCTTCCGCGCCAGAGAAAGCTGCCGACTCGGCCGCACTTCAAGCCATCCTCAGCCCCAAGCCGCACCTCAAGGCAGCGGCCCATCGCATTCCGCGATGGGCCGCCGATAACCACCGTCAATCACCCGCCGGCCAGCCAGCCTACTCGATCAACGCCACCGGCCGCTTGCCGCCCAGAGTCTTGAAAATCGCCTCCAGCTCGGCGGTGTATTCCTCCACCGTGCCCGAAGCGTAAAACTCCTGGCCGTGCGCGATCGCCGCCACTTCCTGCATCAGCGGACGATCCGCGTCATAGCCCACGCTGACCGCGTAAATGCGGACGCTCTGATCGGCTGCCGCCTGCGCCTGGGCTCGGGCGTAGTCCGCCGCGGCGGCCGAACCGTCGCCGACGTAGTTGCCACTCTCATCGACGTTGGGTTTTCCGTCCGACATCAGCACGATCACCTTGGCGGATGATGCCCGCGCCCGCGACGAGTTCAGCTCGGCCAGACCCTGGGCGATGCCGCCGCCGATGTTCGTCGTGCTGTCATAGTGACCCGCCTGCCGCTGATAAAGCCGGTCGGGGACGTTCTGAAGCGTGTTGGTGAGATTGATCTCGTGCCGCGCCGAGGTCGCGAAAATCTCGAGCGACATCTGATCCAGACTCTGCAGCGCGACAATCACGTCAGTCATGGACTGTACGGCGTCCTTGACCGCTTGCAGCGGCTCCTCGGGCGTTTGCCAGAGGATGTTCGTTCGGGCATAGGAGGCCTGATTCTCCAGCAGGAAGTTGGTGTAGGTCTTCAGACCAAAGCGGTACTGGAGCTTCGAGCTGGCGCTCTTCATGGCCGTCGAACTGGAGGCGACGTAATTGATGTAGTCCGTCCACGTCCACGTGCCGCGGTACGAAGGATAAGCCGCCCAGGTCATTTCCGAGTCTTCGATCAGCCCGTCGCCGTCGCCGCCCGACAGCGTCCGTCCGCCGGCCCGGCCGCTCTTCCAGTCCGCCAGACCCACCATCACCGCCGTCCGGTTCCGCCAATGATTCGTGTAAATGTAATCATTGGTGTTTTTCATGATCAGGTTGCGCTCGTCCAGGCTGTAGCCGCGGCCGGTCAGATAGGACGTCACGCCCGAATCGGTGACCGTCGTGCCCTTCTTCGAGTACAACAGGCCCGGATCGGTCGACGCGTCGTAAGTCTCCACCGTCACCGGGATACCCCAGTTCGACATATTGCCCACCGTCGGGCCCGTGTCGCTGGCGTACTCGGTCTCGCTCTCGCCGCCCGGAGTGTACGGTCTGCTCGGCGCCGGACCGTCCAGCGCGCACCAGATGTCGCGCAGGTTGATCTCCACACCGGGACGAATCGTGTGCGTGGCACCGCTCAGAAACGTCTTGTAATGCTGAAGCTCGCTGTCGTCGTTCATCGAACCCGACAGGTCGATCACCACCGCGATGTCACGCGGCAGCAGCACCGCCGAAGCGCTCGCCCACAGGTCCTTCTGCGAGCGGCCGAAAATGTTCGCAAACCCAAGCTGAATCGCTCCGCCCTCCGATTCGCTCGTGCGACGCACCGTCACGCGCACGGCGTCGTAGGGCTCGACATTCGGCTGAAACGTGAACTTGCCCGTGCCGGAGTCGAACTCCGCGCGCCCGAACACCACGTCCTGCGACAGATTCAGACCCGCCGAAACCCCAAGGACCGCATTCGCCCGCGCGTACTTGTCGGCCGCCTGCCGCGCCGCCGCCACCGGGTCCCCGCCCGAATCGTCCTGCACCAGTTGCGAAGCCGCGGCCAGCGCCGCCGCATCCGCCGATGCCTGGAGCTCCGTCCGCGCCATGTACATCGTGCCGATGTCCACGGCCAGGGCGCCCATCCCCAGCAGCACCGTCGACCCAATCGCCACCTGAATCACGACGGCGGCCCGCCGCCGTGACCGGTGAAACGCCACCCGCTGCTTTCCCATGACACTCCTCCATCGTGAGTCGCCGGCCGCCGCTCTTTCGACGGCCGGCGAAGCCGCACGCTCTTAGGTGCCCTCCTCGAAACCGGCGGGACCGAGCGGGCCGCGGAGCTTCGAGCCCACGTCCTGCCCGTAAAGATCCGCCGGTCGAGCGGGCCACTGATTGTTCACCCGCGGCAGCAACGTCCGACGCGTCGAGTCCGACGCCCCGTCAAGCTGCCCCATCAGATAAAACTCAAAGTCGTTCGGCACTGAGTTGCGGGCGCCCGGCACGTACGTGATCTGGTCCGCCGACACCGGCTCCACCAGCTCCGGCGTCACCAGCACGACCAGCTCGGTTTCGTCAGTCTGGAATTCGTTGGAGCTGAACAGCGCTCCCAGGATCGGCACGTCGCCCAACGCCGGCACGCGCCGCGATACCCCGCGGACGCGCTCGCTCAGCAGCCCGCCGATCGCAAACGTCTGCCCGCTGCCCAGCTCGATCACCGTGTCTACGCGCCGCTGCGTCAGACCCGGCACGACGAACCCCTGAAACGAAACCGCGTTGCTCAGGTCCGGCTCGCTCACCTCAGGCTGCACGCGCAGCCGGATCGACTGCTCGCTGTTCACCGACGGCGTGAAGCGCAAACGCACGCCAAACTCGCGATATTCGATCGTGATGGCGTTGTTGTTGCCGCCCTGCGGAACTGGAATCGGGAATTCGCCGCCCACCAGGAAATCAGCCTGCTGCCCGCTGATGGCCACAACGTTCGGCTCGGCCAGCACGCGCAGCAGACCGTTCTCGCGCAACGCCTGCACGAACACCTGCATCTCGACCCGCGGGAACCCGAAGCTCAGCGTGCTGCTCGCCGTCACCGGAATGCCGTCCTGCCCCACCAGGAACGGAATCCGCTGCGTCACGACCGAGCCTTCCGGCGCCCCGATGTTCGACGGATTAATCCCGTCCAGGTTCGACAGGAAGAACACGTCGCGCACGTTGTCGCCCGCGATCCAGCCGTTGAAGCCCATCCGCCGAATGGCGCTGCGGTTCACCTCCGCCACCGTGCAGCGCAGCAGCACCTGCTGCGTGCCGGCTACCTGCATCTGGTTCAGCACCTTCGGCGAATAGATATTCGCGATCTCCATGATCCGCTCAGCGCTGCCCGAGTCGGGCACGAGACCCGTCAGCACGACCGAATCGAGCACGGCGTGGGCCTCGACCTGGGCGCGCGGCACCGCGCTGCGAATGCTCGCAACCAGGCGCTCCAGCTCGATGTCCACCGCCACGTCGATCATCGTCTGCTCGGTCTCACTCACCCACACCACCAGTTGCGTCACGCCGAACGATCGGCCTGTCACGACCAGTTGCCGCGGCGAGGTCGCCGTCACGTCGGCGATCTCGGGCTTGGCGATCCGCGCTTCCTTGATGGGCAGGTTGAAGTCCACCAGCACCGACTTGTGCACCGGGACGCTGATCAACCTGCCCGCTTTTTCCAAATCGCTGGTCTTGATCTCCAGCTTCTGTCCATCCTGCGCCGCCGACACCGTCGCCAGCAGCAGTCCGGCCGCCGCGGCGAGCACCGCGCGACGACCGCCAAACAATCCAGTCCGTACGGCCAACTCACTGTGGGTCATGGGGGGAGAGCTCCTGGGGCTCGGACCATATTTTCCTGCGCTTACCGCAACGACGGCTCCTCGCTGGGCGTTTCGCTGTCGCTCTCAACGTCCGTCGATTCCTCATCACGCTCGGATGGCAGCTCCGAGGGTACGTCCGCGTCATCGCTGACTTCGTCCGACGGGCTCGGCGTCGCGTCCGGCGGCGCCGGATTCGACGGCGCCGGTTGAGCCGTCGCGGCGGCGCCGGGCTTCGGCGAATTCGCCGCCGCCGGCATTCCTGCGCTGCTGGCCTGGACCGCCGGCGGGACCGCGCTCATCTTCGGCGCCTGCCCCCGCGCGTTCTTCGGCAGCTTCAGCTCGACCGGCTCCATCGAGTCCATCGTCTTCCAGCCGAGCTGCGTGCAGTCCTCGCCGTTCCACACCTTCATCCGCCACGCGAGTTGCATGCCATCCGGCGACCCGACGCCGCCGGCCAGCGCGTCGATGCGCTGCTGGAGCTGCCGGTCGCGCTCGGCCAGCATTTCAGTCACTTTCTGCATCATGGCCTGGCTGTCTTCCCCGCCGTCCGCGCTCTCCTCGGGAATCCCGAGCACCTGGGCCTCGTTGCGGACGTCGTCCTTCGACGCCACCTCGGCGTCGCCTTCGCCGCGCATGCTCAGCTTGATCTTGCCGCGCTGCTCGGCGAGGTGAATGATCGGGACGTCTTCAGGCTTGACGGCGACAGTCACCGCGCGGGCCTGTTTCGGCGCCACCGACTTGCCGCCCTTCGGGTCGGCGGTCTCTCCCGCCGGATTGATCCGCTCGCCGACCGCCACGATTTCGCAATCCTGGATCAGCGTGCGCGAGATCGTCTCCTGCTTGGCGTTCCGCGTCACCTTGAAGTACCCCACCACGTCGACCCGGCAGCCGGGCTGCAGCAGATTCGACACGCCCGACCCTTCGTCCACCTTGATCGACACGGCCCGCAATCCGGGCTTCACCACCAGACCGGGAAGCGTCCCCGGCGGATGCAGCATGCCATCCAGAATCGGAAGCCCCACCGCCGTGTTCGTTCGCACCACGCGCCCGATCAGCTTCTCCTTGTCCTTCTCGCGGAACGCGCCTTCCGGCACCAGCTTGGCCGGGAACTTGAGCTGCGACAGCATCTCGTCGCGGATCGCCGTGCCGAACGGAATCTCGACTTGCGGCGCCCAGACCACCGTCGTCTCCGGCGCGGCGCCCCTGGCCTTCTTCAACGTGTCGAAAACCAGCTTCAGGGCAAACCCGCCGATGCACAGTCCGATCACCAGTGGGATCAACGACTTTCCGTTCATAGCTCACCACGCCTTGGCCGCTGCGGGCGGCCATGCCGCGGCCGGCCGCCGTGGCGGCCCGCCGTGATCACGATTTCATCGGCACACCGAAGCGTGCCGGTCCCCATCACTTGCAACGATTGCGCCGCGCATCAAGCGACACCTAATCCGCGCCTTCCTTGCGCATCGAACACGACGCGCCGAGGTCGAAATTCGTCGAGCCAAAGAAGCAGCCCAGCAGCGTGACGTCCTCATACGGGATCTTGATGTGGACCTTCTCCGTCGGGTCCTCCGCCGTCGAGTGCGTCAATTCGAGCGAATAGGTCGTCAATCCATATGGCTGGAGGTACGACGCGACCCGCGCCGTAATGTCCGAATCCACCGCGCCGCGCAGAACCGCGGTCCGCGCGCCTTCGCGGGCCGCGTTCGCCAGCGCCTGCTTCACCGTGAACACCCAGCCGTACTCGATGATGCCGAATACCAGCGTCAGCAGCAGCGGCGTGACGATCGCCATCTCCACCGTTGCCGAGCCGCGGCGTTTCTTGTGTAGCGTCATGGTTGGCACTCTCCCCTGCTTACCGGACCCCACCTGAATGCACGGCGTTCAGCCGAGCCATCCCCCAAAGTAGTATGTGAAAAGAACGGCGAGCGTGCCTGCGGTTAACGGAACTCCGTACGGCAATAATTGACTGGTCGCGCCGAATGTGCGCGCTCCGCCGAATTCGCCGAACGCGGTGTCCCAGCGGCGGACCTTGGTCATGATGGTCTGAAAATTAGTGAGGGCGTGGACCGCGCGGCCGGTGGAGAGAATCATGATGACAGCGACGACTCCGCCGATGATCGCGCCCGCCGCGAAGCTGACGAAGGTGAGCCAGGGGCCGATCCAGGCGCCGATGGCGGCCATGAGCTTCACGTCGCCGGCGCCCATGCCGTGCATGAGCCAGGGGACGATCAGGAGGGCAAAACCGACCAGCAGGCCGGCCAGTCCGTTGGTAAGGCCGGAAAGCTGGAAGAAGGCGAACTGGGTTATCAGACCGGCCAGGGCGAGCGTGGCGTTCAGCCAGTTCGGGACGCGGCGTTCGGCGTAGTCGATCCAGGAGGCGTAGAGGACGCCGGGCGTCAGGACGGCGAGCGTGACTTCCCAATATCCGAGCTGCATGTGATCGGCCTCCAGGCCCGACGATTCCGGAGCGCGCGGCTCGGGTCGGGCGCCAACAGTGACGACAGAAGCATCGGGTATCCGGCGCGCGGGCATGACTTGGGCGCGGCGGGTCAACGCGGAGCGACCGAGACAAATGGGCACGGGAGCCGCCGAAGCGACTCCCGTGCCGTGACCTTGCATCAAGCCGACGACAGCGTCGTCGCTTAGGATCAGGTGCCGTCGGGCAGCGTGCTCTCGACGTTGCTGAAGATGGTGTTCACCTTCTGGCCGAGCAGTGTAATAGCGGCCAGAGCGACAATGATGATCAGGGCGAGCATGACCGCGTATTCGGTCGCGGTCGGGCCGTCCTCATTCACCATGAACTGCCGAGCCTTAGCCAGCAAAGCCTTCATTGCATTCCTTCCTTTCGTTCCCCTGTGGCGGTCGCGCGACCGCCTTTCAGACTCTGAGTGCTTCCGTTCGTCACGCCGTTCCGGAGCGTTTCCCCCACCGGAAAGCTTGTGGCCGCCTCCCTGCGCCACGGGCACCATTGCTGGCCTCGATCGGCACGTTCGCGGCGGTCCACGGTGGACTGCCGGCGTCGATTCACCTTCGTTGATCGGGAGGTGATCGACATGCACTAACTGTCGCAATGGGATTCGGGTGTGGGCAAGCGGGCGGGGGGAAAATTTTGCGAAATGGGTTGCGTCCGGTAAGGCTGGGCGCGTGTTATGGCCACTGGCAGAGTCGGCCATTCGCTTTTAGAGTGTTCCGATCGGGAACTTGGGTGACGGAGGACGTGGATGCTGCTGAAGGAACGACCGGACGGGCGTGTCGAGCTGACGGTGTCGCTGAGCCAACTGAAGAACACTTACGTGGCGATGTTCCGGCAGCTTCACGCGGGCGGCATGAGCGTCGACGCGCTCGACGAGGACGACATGCTGCTGACGCTTCAGACGTTCCTGCAGCGGAAGGCGGCGGCGGCCGGGGTGGACGCGACGATTCACGCGGAGTGGGAGGCGTTTCTGGGCGTGCGCGGCGCCCCGAGTTGCGAGCAGCGCTTCGGCCACCGCGACGCCGAGACGTAGGGACGCGCCATGCCGCAGCGAGCCAGGATCATTGCGGTCTATCCGGGGTCGTTTGATCCGGTCACGTTTGGGCATCTGGACGTGATCCGGCGCGGCGCGCAGCTTTTTGACCGGCTGGTGGTGGGGGTGGGTCAGAACCCGGAAAAGGAGTCGTGGTTTTCGCATGGGGAGCGGCTGGCGATGCTGGAGCCGCATCTCGAGACGCTGCGCAACGTGCGGGCCGAGGGCTACGAAGGCTTGACGGTGGATTTCGTGCGGCGGGTGGGCGGGCGGGTGCTGCTGCGGGGCATCCGAGATCAGATCGACCTTTCCGACGAGCTGCACCAGGCGAACGTGAACCTGCTGGTGGGGGAGATCGAGACGGTTTTCCTGATGACGAGCGATCAGCACGTACTCACGTCGAGCACGTACATCAAGCAGATCTACGAGCTGGGCGGGGGCGATCTGGCGCGGATTGAGCGGCTGGTTCCGCCGAACGTCGTCGACCGGCTGGAAGAGCGGATGCGGCGGAACGGCGTCCGCCGGCGGCGGAGCCGACGGAGGAACTGAGCGATGCTTGCGATTGGGATGATGCTGGTGGCGCTGGCTGTGCCGCAGGCACGGGGCGAGGACGACCGGATCGCGCGGCTCATCAACCGCATCGCGACGGGTGACGCGCAGGCGGCGGAGGACGCGACCGACGAGCTGCTGCGGCGGACGGTCGAGCCGATTTCGGCGGCGATCGGGCCGATGTCGCAGCGGCCGCAGTCGGAGCAGCTCCGACTTCGCCGGATGCTCGTGCGGCTTTCGGCGCGGCTGCGGCTGGCGCTGTTCCGCGCCGAGCTGACGCCGGCGCAGCGCACGATGCTGGACGAATTCTCGCTGGCGCACACGGAGTTGGTGGAGCAACTGTTCGACGACAACCCGGCGGCGCGGCTGACGGCGATCCAGCAGATTCCGGTCGAGCCGGACACGGCGTCGGGTCTGCTGGCGGTGGCGAAGATCAACGACCCGGACGGGGACGTGGTGGAAGCGGCGATCGAGCTGACGAACTCGCTCCAGGATCGGGTGGTGACCGAGGCGCTGCTGCGTTTTGTGACCGACTCGACCGCGGCCATCCGCGCGGGCTACTTCCGTCCCGGCGAGCAGGAGCTGGCGGCGAATCTGGTGGCGCTGGTGGGGCAGGCGATCCGGCAGATCGGCGTGATCGCCGAGGCTCATCCGGAGTACGCGCGCGACGCGGCGCCGCCGCTGCTGGAGGCGCTGCGCTACTATCCCGGGACGGCGTTCCGGGCGGTGTTCTTTCCGGCGGAGGTGGCCGAAGCGCTGGGGAAGGTGGGCGACGTGCGGGCGGCACCGGCGCTGCTGGAGCTGCTGGAATCTCGTGAGATCGCGGCGAACATGGCGCTGGGCGGGGGGAAGCTGATCACTCAGACGATGGGTGACGTGGCGCATCTGGCGCTGCTGCGGCTGTTCAAGGTTGATCCACAGGAGTATGGATTCGAGGTGGGTCCCGAACCCCGCAAGGTGACCGGATTTCTCGAGCAGGACTCGCGCGACGCGGCCCGCAAGAAACTGCGGATCTGGTACAAGGAGCAGGTTGAAGCGCGGGTCGCGGCGGCCAGCTCGCAGCCGGTGTCGGGCGAGCGGCGGCCGTAAGTCGTGTGGGGCGGGATCGGGCTGGCGCGCGGTGGTGATCGATTGCGGTTGGCACGCGAGGCGCATGCTCACGCCTGACGGCGAGAGCATGCCACTCGGCGAGAGCATGACACCCGCGAGGCATTGTGGCGAATCCTGGAGGCGAGGACCTGGATATTCCGGCACCGGCACCGATGCTCGCGACGCGCGGCGGGATGCACGCGCCGCCGGGGGTGCGCGCCGCGGCGGCCCTGTTCTGGATCGTGCTCTGCATCGTGCTGGCTGCGTACGCGGGGCGGCGGATCGCGCGAGGCACACCCGACTTCGAGTTCTTCTACAAGGCGGGTGCGGCGATGCTGGCGCGTGGCGGGCTGGACAGCGGCTGCGACGTGCTGGCCGACGGCACGATCGAGCGGCGCGGGACGATCGAGTGGTATCTGCCGTTCACGTCGCGCCTGATGACGTTGCTGGCGTGGATGCCGCAACGGGTCGCCGGCGCGATCTGGGTGGGGGCCAATCTGCTGGCGATGCTGACGATTCTGCGACTGCTGGGTGTGCACCTGATGGGTCTTCCGGCGCGGGATTGGGCCGTGACGCAGGTCGTGCCGTTTGTCGCGCTGTCCGCGTACTGGTTCACCGAATTCGGCCTGAACCAGATCGACACGCTGACGCTGCTGCTGCTGGTCGCCGGCTTCGTGCACTGGCAACAGCGTCGGCGGCTGGCGAGCGGTCTGTGGCTGGGGCTGGCGACGCTGATCAAACTCACGCCGGCGATCGTGGTGCTGTGGTTCGTGCTGAAGCGGCAGTATCGCGTGGCGGCGGCGGCGGTGGCGACGATTGGGCTGTTCGGGCCGGTATCGGACGTGCTGGTGCTTGGCACGGGGCAGACGGTCGATGTTTACCGAACGTGGATTCGAAACGCGGTGCACTCCGGCTCGCACGCCGGGCTGATTCGCGAGCAGCGCGAGATGGACTGGCGCAATCAGGGGCTGGGCGCCGTGCTGAGCCGCTGGCTGCACGAGACGAACTGGGCGCGGCACTTCGACAACGATCCGCGCGTCGCGGCCGACTCCGATCCGCCGCAATTCATGAACGTCGTGTCGCTGCGGCGCGAGCAGGTGGTGTTGATTGTCCAGGGTCTGGCTGTGGCGAGCGTGCTGGGGCTGGTGTGGCTGGCACGGCGGCCGGCGGGGGAGCTGAGCCCGTGGGCGCTGCGGTTCGAGTGGGCGCTGTTCGTGCTGGCGATGCTGTGGCTGATGCCGGTCATGCGGCAATACCACATGATCTGGGCGACGCCGGCGGTGAGTCTGCTGGCGGCGGCGGTGCACCACGTGGGGCATCGCTCGCGGGCGGCCTGGGCGATCTACGCGGTGCTGTCGCTCGTGCTGCTGGCGCAATTGGCGCTGTTTTCGGAGGCGATCAAGGCGCGGGGCGTGACGCTGGCGAGCGTGCCGGTGCTGGCGGCGCCGCTGATCGCGCTGCTGGTGCGCTACCCGCGCAGCGCGCTGCCGCCCGCAGCCGCGGAGCAGGACGCGCAGCCGGCGCCGTCCGCCCGTCTGGCCGGCGCGCATGGCTGAGCGCCCGCGTCACTCCTGGCTGCTGGCGCTGGCGCTGGTCGCGGTGCTGGCGGGCGTGGGCGGGCTTTGCTGGTGGCGGGCGGCGGCGGGGGAGTGGGATTTCCATCATTTCTATCTCGACGCGCGCTACGTGTGGGAGCATCGGGCGCTGAATCCGCTGCGCGACAGCCCCGACCCGCTCCGCAACCGCCAGTTGCCGTTCTACCTGCCGTGGGTGCCGTGCGTGCTGGCGCCGCTTGCCGCGGCCGGCCCACAGGCCGCGGCGGTTCTGTGGGCGCTCGGTCAGATCGTGGCGCTGGCGAGCTGCCTGGCGCTTGGCACGCGCTGGCTGGAGCACGCCGGCGTCGCATGGGCGCCGACGTGCGTGGCCGTCGCGGCGGCCGTCGCCTCTCCCGCGATCTATGAAGCCGCGTTTTTCAACCAGCTCAGCTTTCTGGTGTTGGCGCTGGTGCTGGCCGGCACGTACGCCGTCGCACGGCGCTGCCCGCTTCGCGGCGGGGCGCTGCTGGGTGTTGCAGCGGCGCTGAAGCTGCTTCCGGCGATCATGCTGGTCTGGCTGCTGATGAAGCGCGAGGGGCGGGCGCTGGCGGCGGCGGCGGTCGCGGGCGTGTGCGTCGCGTCGATCCCGCCGCTGATCGTGCTGGGTCCGGGGCCGGCCTGGGCGGCGCACGTGGAATGGCTGCGCGACAACGTCTACGGTCCGCCGCTGGAAGGCATGGTCGATCCGGCGTTGCGCGAGCACTTCGTCGACCATCACAATCAGTCGATCGCGGCGGTGCTTGGGCGCATCGCATGGAGCGGGCATCCTGCGGCTGCGCCGTGTCAATTGCTGTCGATCTCGCGCGAGGCGACGGTGTGGGCGGCGCGCGGCATCGCCTTGGCGCTGGGTGTGGGGCTGTGCGTCGCGACGCGGTCGGCCGCACGGCGTCAATCGTCGCTAGCGTTGTATCGCGACGCGTCTGTATTCATGCTTGCGATGGCGGCGTTCTCGCCGCTGCTGCGACAGTATTATCTGGTGTGGGGGTTGCCGGCGCTGGCGTTGCTCGTCGCCGGGGCGCGGGGCGGCCGGCGCGACGCTGGTGGTGGAGAAGCGCGCGGCGCGCCGGGAATCCAGCGGGTTTCGGCGTTGGGTGACGGCCGGCTTACCGCGCGACTTGGACTGACGGTGTGGATCGCCGGCATGCTGGCGTGGCCGTTTGACGTGTCGCGCGTCTATGGCGTGCATCTGGTGATGCTGTTGGTCGTGGCGTTGGCGGCGGGGTTGCAGTTGCGGATGCGGCGCGGTGATGAGGTCCGGCCGACACGCGCCCGGACCTGAATCGTGGAACCAGGGTGCAAAGCGGTCGGCGCGTCGGGTTCACGCCGGCCGGAGCGGCTGGATGTCCTGGAGGATGCGGGACAGCGCGACGGCGCGGATGCCGCGGCTCAGGGCAAAAGTCTGGTCTCCGGCGTGGATCACGTCGAGACCGGTCAGCTTCAGGTCGCGACGTGCTGTGTGCATCGATGGCGTCACAGTTGGCGACGCAGTGCGCTTGATCTCGAATCCTCGGCGGTTGCGACCGCGGACGATGAGCAAGTCCAATTCCGCACCGGCGTGGGTGGCCCAGAAATAGCACTCTTCGGGCCGGACGCCGAGGTGGTGCATGAGTTGCTGCATCACAAAGCTCTCCCACGACGCGCCCAGCTTGGGATGGCTTTCCAGGTCGCGCTGCGTGGACGCATTCAGCAGCGTGTGCAGCAGGCCGGTGTCCGCGACGTACACCTTGGGGGCTTTGACCTGCCGCTTGGAGATGTTCTCATGCCAGGGCAATAACTGCCGCAGGACCAGGGCGGAAGTGAGCGCGTCCAGGTAGTGTCGAATCGTCGTATCGGCGACCCCGAAGGAACGGGCGAATTCGGAGGCGTTCCAGATTTGGCCGTGGTAGTGTGCCAGCATGATCCAGAAGCGGCGCAGTGTCGCGGTGCGGATGTTGATGCCGAGTTGAGGGATATCGCGCTCCAGGAATGTGCGGATGAACTCGCGGCGCCATTGGGCGCTTTCAGCGGCGGTGCGGGCGAGATAGGAGCGCGGGAAACCCCCGCGAATCCAGAGGCGTTCGTGCTGCTCGACGTCGACTTCGTCCAGCGTCAGACCGTTGAGCTCGTGATAGACGATGCGGCCGGCGAGGGATTCCGAGGATTGGCGCAGCAGTTCGGGCGACGCGCTGCCGAGAAGCAGAAAACGGGAAGGCCGTCGCGGGCGGTCGGCCAGGACGCGGATGATGGGGAAGAGGTTGGGTTGGCGCTGCACTTCGTCGATCACGACCAGACCGCGCAGGCGCTCAAGCGCCAGCATGGGCTCTGCCAGGCGGGCGGCGTCGCTAGGGTTTTCGAGGTCGAAGTGGAATACCGGCGACTTTTGGCGCATGGCGAACTGACGCGCCAACGTCGTCTTGCCGACCTGTCGCGCGCCGACAATCGCGACGACCGGATTGTGCCGCAGCAGCCGGCGAAGGGTCGCAAGCTGGTCTGAGCGTTGAATCATGAGGCTCAACAGTACCTTGAAAACTCGGTGATGACAACCGACATTTCAAGGTCCGTTCAACCTTGCTCCGACAGCCTCGACGCCGTCCGTCGTCATCCGCACCGGCTTGATGAACCCCCGTTCGTCGAACTCGAGGCGCTCGATGCACACGACGCGGTGGTCGCGGTCGGTCTCGCCCAGCGGGCGGCGGTGATAGACGATGTAATATTGGTCGGCGCCGGGCCGCTGGATCACGCTGTGATGCCCGGCGCCGGTCGCGACCGCCGGGTCCTGCTGCAGAATCTTGCCGAGGCGCGTGAACGGGCCGTGCACGGAGTCGGCAGTCGCGTAGGCCACCGAGTAGTCCGGGCCGGTCCAGCCGCCTTCGGACCACATGAAGTAGTAGCGGCCGTTGCGGACAAACATGAACGGGCCTTCGACGTAGCCCTCGGGCGTCACTTCCTTGAACGTGCTGCCGTCGGGGAGCGGGACGAAGCCGGTGAAATCGGCGTTGAGCTGCGTCAGGTTGCAGTGCCGCCAGCCGCCGTAGATGAGGTAGCAGCGCCCGTCGCGATCACGGAAGAAGCACTGGTCGATCGGCTGGGCTCCGTTGTGAAAAGCGGCGATGAGCGGCTTGCCGAGGTAATCGCTAAACGGTCCTTCCGGCCGGTCGGCGACGGCGACGCCGATGCCGCCCGGCTCGCTGTCGGACTGGATGTCGTTGGCGGCGAAGAAGAGGAAGTATCGGCCGTTGTGGTGTGCGAGCGCGGGGGCCCACATGGCGCGCCGCGCCCAGGAAACCGACACCTTCTCCAGAATCTTCGGGTGGCACGTCCAATGAACCAGGTCCGGCGACGAGAACGCGTCGAAGTAGGTCTGTTCGTCGTAGCGCGCCGACGTGGTGGGGAATATCCAGTAGCGGCCGCCGATGACGGCGCCCTCCGGGTCGGCGTACCAGCCGGGGAGGATCGGGTTGCCCGAAAGCGCGCCGGGCGCGGCCCGCGACGTGGCGGGGGTTGAAGCGCGGCACGCGGGGAGGATGGCGCCGAGCGAGGCGAGGACGAGTGTCGTTGCGTGCGGCGCGAGGCGCGCGGCGCGCTGCGGGGGCTTTTGTGCAGGCGTTTTCATCAATGGTGCGCTCGTGGTGGCTGGGCCGCGCGCGGGGGAGAAAGTGCAGCCGAGGGCGGCTGCTCTCCATGCCGGCGACGTCGCTTCAGTCCCGGAATCGGGCATGGCAGTCTCTGCAGGACGCCGCGATCAGCTCGAATGGCGCGCCGAGCCTGATCGCGTTTGTTTCGCCCGCGGCGAGCAGGTTCTCGAGAGTCTGCGATGCCGCGTTGGCTTCGTGCATTATGGTGGAAAACGCCGCCGGCCGGCGGGCGACATCGTCGGTCTCGCTGAGGACGCGGAAGAGATCGGCCAGGCGGCCTGCTTCGGCGGCTGGAACCAGGTCGGGGTGATCCCGGGGCGTGGTCCAGCCGGCGTTCTCGATAGCCTTGAGGCCCTCGAACGCCGCGTCGATCTCGAGCATGCCTTTCACGAAGTCGGACGGCTTCCACACGGGCGGAAGGTCGGCGGGCACGCGGTCGATTTCGCTGGCGAGCACGACCGTGGCCGCGCTGGCGCAGGTGTAGAGACCGGGGTAGTTGCGGGCGGTGCCGGAGACGCGCATGCGCTCGACGCCAGCGGCCGGGCTGAGCCATCCGAGGCTGGCGGCGATCGTCGCCGCCGCTGCGGCGCTGCGATGTTTGCCGTGATGGCAGTGGATGTAGACGGGTCCGTGCTGGCTGGCGTCGCGGACGGCGCGGACCAACTGGAGCTTACGCTGCTGGTCGAAACCGTTGTATCCGATGGGCAGGTGGACGTAGCGGATGCCGCGCGCCGCGGCGCGCTGGACTTCGGGCTCCGCGCCGTCGACGCTGACGATGGTCCTGATGCCCATGGCCGCGAGGGTGTCGAACCCCGCTTCGCCTTCCGGGGCGCTTCCGGACACGAACCCCTCGTGGTAGGCGACCGCGTTATGGATGCCCGGGTAGTTGCGCGGCGTGTCGTCGGCCAGCGCCGGCAGGGGAACCGAAGCCGGTGGCGCGGCGCGCGGCGGAGCGGCGCGGGCGTCGCTCCGAGGCGAGGCGCACGAGCAGCATGCCCCCAGGGCGACGTGCAGACCGGCACCCAGCACGACGCGAAGCAGCACGCTCATGGCAGCACCTCCGAATGAGTGCCCAGTATAGCGGCCGTGCGACGTGTGCGCCGGCCTCTGGCACGGCCGCGTCGCGGCGATGATGCCGATCCTTACACGGTTTTTACGCCTCCCGTGCCGAAACGAACGGCAACCTGATTTGCCGGCAGGTATTCTTCTGTCGGAGGCGCGAGGCGCGGAGTTTGGTTCATGGACGCACTCTATCTGCTGGTCGGCGTGTTTTTCCTGTTGCTCACGGCGTTTGTCGTCGAGCGCGCGTTTCCGAGGGTGAAGTCGTGACGGCCTGGTACATCGCGTGTGCGATTCTGGCGCTGCTGCTGCTGGTCTACCTGTTTGTGGCCATGCTGAAGCCGGAGTGGTTCTGAATGTCTGCCTGGGAATGGGCGCAATTGGCGCTTTACTTCGTCGTCCTGCTGCTGCTGGCCAAGCCGCTCGGGGCGTTCATGGCGGCGGTCTACGAGGGTCGCATCCCCGGCTTCGTGCGTTTTCTGGCGCCCGTGGAGCGCGGCATCTACCGGGTGTGCGGCGTGCGGCCGGAGGTGGAGCATAACTGGAAGCAATACGCCATCGCGATGCTGATGTTTCACGTCGTAGGCTTCGTCTTCCTGTACGGCTTGCAGCGATTGCAGGTCTACCTGCCGCTGAATCCGGCCAACATGGCCGCCGTCACGCCCGACTGCTCCTTCAATACGTCGGTCAGCTTCGTGACCAATACGAACTGGCAGGGGTATGGCGGCGAGACGACCATGAGCTATCTGACGCAGATGCTCGGGCTCACCGTTCAGAACTTCGTCTCCGCGGCGGCCGGCATGGCGGTGCTAGTGGCGCTCATTCGCGGCTTCGTGCGGCGGCAGACGAACGCGATCGGGAACTACTGGGTCGATCTGACGCGCTCGACGCTCTACATCCTGCTGCCGTTGTCGATCGTGCTGGCGCTGGCGCTCGTGTCGCAGGGTGTGGTGCAGACGTTCAGACCGTATCAGACCGCCACGCTCCTGCAGCCGACGAGCTATCAGCAGCCCAAGCTCGACGCGGAGGGCAATCCGCTCAAGGACGGGCAGGGCGAACCGGTCATGGACACGGTCGCGGTCAGCGAGCAGGCGCTTGCGGTCGGGCCGGCGGCATCGCAGATCGCGATCAAGCAGCTCGGCACGAATGGCGGCGGGTTCTTCAACGTGAACTCGGCCCATCCGTTCGAGAATTCGACGCCGTTTTCGAACTTCCTGGAATGCCTGGCGATCCTGCTGATTCCGGCGGCGCTGTGTTACACGTTTGGCGTGATGGTCAAGGACACGCGGCAGGGCTGGGCGCTGCTGGCGGCGATGACGGTGATGTGCCTGGGTTTTCTGGCGCTCTGCGTTCACCAGGAATATCACCCCGACCCGCAACTCGCGGCGCTGGGCGTCATGACGACGGACGGCGCGGACATGCCGGGCGGCAACCTGGAAGGCAAGGAGGTCCGCTTTGGGGTCGCGAACTCCGCGCTCTGGGCCACAACGACCACGTGCGCGTCGAACGGTTCGGTCAACTCGATGCACGATTCCTACATGCCGGTGGGCGGCCTTGTGCCGATGGTGCTGATGCAGCTCGGCGAGGTGATCTATGGCGGCGTGGGCTCGGGCCTGTACGGCATGATCGTGTTCGTCGTGATCACGGTCTTCATCGGCGGCCTGATGGTCGGCCGCACGCCGGAATATCTGGGCAAGAAGATCGAGGCCCACGAGATGAAGATGGCGTCGATCGCCGTGCTGGCCCCGTGTCTGGCCGTTCTGGCGGGGACGGCGATCGCCGTGATGACTGCACAGGTTTCCGCCTCGATCTGCAACCCGCTGCCGCACGGCTTCTCGCAGGTTCTGTACGCCTTTTCGTCGGCCGGCAACAACAATGGCAGCGCGTTCGCGGGTTTCGGCGCGAACAATCCGACCATGAACCTGCTGCTCGGACTGGCGATGCTGACGGGCCGGTTCTGGGTCAAGATCCCGGTGATCGCGCTGGCCGGCGCGTTGGCGGCCAAGAAGCACATCCCGGTTTCGGACGGCACGTTGCCGACGCACACGCCGCTGTTCGTCGCGATGCTGATCGCGGTCGTGTTGATCGTCGGCGCGTTGACGTTCATCCCGGGCCTGGCGTTGGGCCCGATCGCCGAGCACGTTCAACTATTTGCCGCGAAGTGAGATGATGACCACCGCGCATTCGAAATCTCGTCCGCTCTTCGACCCGCCGATCGTCCGTCGAGCGCTGCTCGATTCCCTGATCAAGCTGCACCCGCGGCACCAGGTCCGCAACCCGGTGATGTTCGTGGTGCTGGTCGGGGCCGTGCTGACGCTGATCCTGTTCTTTCAGGCGCTGGGCGGTCACGGCGAGGCGTCGCCGCTGTTCATCCTGGCGATTTCGCTGTGGCTGTGGTTCACGCTGCTGTTCGCGAATTTCGCCGAGGCGATGGCCGAAGGCCGCGGCAAGGCCCAGGCCGACACGCTGCGCAAGGCGCGGCGCGAGATCGTGGCGCACAAGCTGGCCGAGCCGCGCCGCAGCGCCGCGATCGTGCCGACGCCCTCGACCGAGCTGCACAAGGGTGATTGTGTGCTGGTGGAAGCCGGCGCGTTCATCCCGCTCGACGGCGAAGTCATCGAGGGCGTCGCCTCGGTCGACGAGTCGGCGGTCACGGGCGAGAGCGCGCCGGTCATCCGGGAGAGCGGGGGGGATCGCAGCGCCGTGACCGGCGGCACGCGCGTCCTGTCGGACTGGCTGGTCATCCGCATCACGTCGAACCCGGGCGAGAGCTTCATCGACCGCATGATCGGCCTGGTCGAGGGTGCCAAGCGGCAGAAGACGCCCAACGAAATCGCGCTGAACATCCTGCTGGCCGGCATGACGATCATCTTTTTGATGGCCGTGGCCACGCTGCTGCCTTTCTCGCTCTTCACGGTGACCGCGCTCGGCCACGGCGACGTGATTACCATCACGGTGCTGGTTGCGCTGCTGGTGTGCCTGATTCCGACGACGATCGGCGGCCTGCTTTCGGCGATCGGCATCGCGGGCATGGACCGCATGATCCAGGCGAACGTCATTGCGATGTCCGGCCGCGCGGTCGAGGCGGCTGGCGACGTGGACACGCTGCTGCTCGACAAGACCGGCACGATCACGCTCGGCAACCGCGAGGCGACCGAGTTCATCGCCGCCGACGGCGTGCGCATCGAGGAATTGGCCGACGCGGCGCAGCTTTCGTCGCTGGCCGACGAGACGCCCGAGGGTCGCAGCATCGTTGTGCTGGCCAAGCACAAGTATGGGCTGCGCGGGCGCGACATCGAGAAGATGCACGCGCACTTCGTGCCGTTCACTGCCCAGACGCGCATGAGTGGGGTCGACATGAGCGGCACGCGCATCCGCAAGGGCGCTGCCGACGCCATTCAGCGTTTCGTCGAAGCCGAAAAGGGCGTCTTTCCGCCGAACCTGCGGAGCACGATCGACTCGATCGCCAAGAAGGGCGAGACGCCGCTGGTGGTGGCCCAGGCCGCGAATGGCGGGCCGGCGCGCGTGCTGGGGGCGGTCCGGCTGAAGGACATCGTCAAGGGCGGCATTCGCGATCGTTTTGCGCAGCTTCGCACGATGGGCATCAAGACGATCATGATCACGGGAGACAACCCGCTGACGGCGGCGTCGATCGCCGCCGAGGCGGGCGTGGACGACTTTCTGGCCGAGGCCACGCCTGAGGCGAAGCTCAAGCTCATCCGCGAGAACCAGGCGGGCGGGCGGCTGGTGGCCATGTGCGGCGATGGGACGAATGACGCCCCGGCGCTGGCCCAGGCGGACGTGGCGGTGGCGATGAACACCGGCACTCAGGCCGCCAAGGAAGCCGGCAACATGGTCGATCTCGACAGCAATCCGACCAAGCTGATCGAGGTGGTGGAGATCGGCAAGCAACTGCTCATCACGCGCGGCGCGCTGACGACCTTCAGCATCGCCAACGACGTGTCCAAGTATTTCGCGATCATCCCGGCCGCGTTCGTGACCACCTACCCGGCCCTCGGCGCGCTGAACATCATGGGCCTGGCGACGCCTCAGAGTGCGATCCTCTCGGCGGTGATCTTCAACGCCCTGATCATCATCGCGCTGATTCCGCTGGCGCTGCGCGGCGTGAAGTATCGCGCGGCCCGGGCACAGTCGCTGCTGAGCTGGAACCTGTTCGTCTATGGCGTCGGCGGGCTGCTGATCCCGTTCGTCGGGATCAAGCTGATCGACCTGCTGCTGGTCGCGTTGAGGTTGGCGTGAAGCGAGTCGAACCACCGAGGCGCAGGGACGCGGAGGATCGAGTCTCCGTTCTTTCTCGGTCCCTGTGTGTCTCTGTGGTTGGCTCCGCTCGAAGGGTGCAAGAACCGTGTTGACGCAATTACGAGTTGCCACACTGATGCTGATCGTGATGACCGTGCTGACCGGCCTGATCTACCCGCTGGTGATTACCGGCATCGCGCAGGTCGTGTTTCCGTCGCAGGCCAACGGCAGCCTGATCGACCGGGAGGGCAAGCCACTGGCCGGCGGCGGCGCGGCGGCCGGCTCGGCGTTGATCGGCCAGCCGTTCGACGCCCCGCAATACTTCTGGGGCAGACCGTCCGCGACCGCACCATTTCCGTATCACGCCGGTGCGTCCACGGGCAGCAACTGGGCCGTCACCAACCCCTCGCAGACCGATGCGATCAAGGCCCGCGTGGCGAAGCTGCGCGAGTCGGGCATTCCCGCCGGTCAGCCGATACCCGTGGACCTTGTGACGGCCTCCGGCAGCGGGCTCGATCCGCACATCAGCGTCGCCGCGGCGCGGATTCAGATCGCCCGGGTGGCGAGCGCCCGCGGGATGAGCGAGCAGAACGTGCGGCGGCTCGTGGAGCAGCACATCGAGGCGCGGCAGTTCGGCATTTGGGGCGAGCCGCGCGTCAACGTCCTGCGCCTGAATCTGGCGCTCGACGCGGTGCGGGCCGAGTCGCGGCTGGCGGCGGTCGGCGCGCCATAGCGGACTTCACATTTTTCGGAGCCGGCCGCGGCGCCGCGTTGACGACGCTGCCGGCCTTGGGTTTGCCCGAACCAAAATCGGGCGATGGAGTGACGCAGGTGCATACGCAATCGAACGCGGGACAGCCGGCCAAGCCTGGCCAGTCGCCTAAGCCGACGCAGCAGCCCAAGCCCTCGGCGCCGAGCACGACGCCGCCGAAGGGCGCGCCGGCGGTCGGGACGCCTGCTCCGCAGAAGCCCGCGACGAAGTAGCGCGGCAGATTTCGGCTGAAGGGGCGGTGAGCCACGGCTCGCCGCCCCGAGCGGCCCTCGCTCCACGGCACGAACGGTGACCCATGCGGCAACACGGTTGCTTATTCAGCTTCGCAATCATCAGCATCGCACTGTCGGGATCCGCTGCGGCGCAGGAAGCCGCTACGACTCGGCTCGCAGCGGGGCCCGCGTCCGAGCGCCCCTTCCATCTGGGCTACGTCGAGGAGCAGCCGAAGAAGGAGGACGCGGTCGGGAAGGCCGACGAGTCGAAGCACGGATTCTGGTTCTTTGATCGAACGACGACGCCCGGCCCGATGAGCAGCGATCGACCAGGCTTCTCGGACAGCTACGCGCTTGTGCCGCGCGGCTACTCGCACCTCGAGTTCGGCTACAGCTTCTACTACGACCGTGAGCAATCCACACGCATCCAGAACCACACGCTGGGCGAATTCTCGCTACGCACCGGCTTGACCGACGAGTTCGAGCTGCGCATCAAGTGGGCTGGCTATTCGTTCGCGGAATCACTGTTCGAGGATTCGAGCCGCTGGGCCGGCCGCCACATCATGACGAAAGACCATGACGACGGCGGGACCGACATGAGCGTCGGCTTCAAGTCGCCGCTGCTCAAGCAGGACGGGCTGATCCCCAACCTATCCATCATTCCCGCCATCTCGCTGCCGACCGGCACGAGCACGAAGGGAACCGGCGACGTTGACCCGGAAGTCCGGCTGGCGTGGAATTACGCCCTGAACGACAGGTGGTCGCTATACGGCGTCGGGCTCGCAACCGTGCTGAGTGACGCCGATGGCCGGTTCTTCCAGACCGGCGCATCGCTGGCCACGTACTACCAGTTCACGCCGAATCTGGGCGGGTTTGTCGAGTACTACGGGCTGTACCCCAGCACCCACCATACGGACTGCCAGCACAACATCGACTTCGGCCCGGTGATCCTGATCAACGACAACTTCCAGATCGACATCCGCGCCGGCTTCGGCCTGAACGAAGAGGCGCCCGACTTCGTCGCCGGTATCGGCTTCTGCTTCCGCTTCTAAAGTTCCCGCCGGGCAGGCGCGTGCCATGAATGCACTTCCACTCATCGCCGTGTGGTTTCCATCCGGGTCGCTCGCTCCTGCCGTGCCGGTGGGAAGTCCGATCATCCTGGCACTTGGCTTGGCGGCCGTGTTCCTCTCGGCGATGCCGTTCCGCCGCCGGCAGCGCGGCACCCGAGTCAGTCGGCTCGGAACGGACTCCGGTCGTGTAGAACCCGGGCAGCCGCCGTGCGCTTCCATGCGTTTCTGCCCGCGCTGCGGTCAACCGCTTGAGTCGCGGATCGAATTTGCGGGCTGAGTTCCATAGTCATCACAAGCATAGGAGTCACATCGTGTTTTGGATCGACGTGCTGTTTCAGGTCATCGTGTACGTTCTGACGGGGTTCCTTGCGCAGTTCCTGCCGGCGACGCAGGTCCAGCTCGTGTAGAAGGGCGCCGTCGCACGGAGCGCGCCCGCGGCGCGACGAGGCGTCGGCAGCGCGATCCATCAGGCGTAGAATGGAGGCGTGATGGATCAACGTCCTGATCCCGATGCCCTGCTCGCCCGCGCCCAGGCGGAAGCGGCTCAGCCGCGCCGCGGCCGGCTGAAGATCTTCTTCGGCATGAGCGCGGGCGTCGGCAAGACCTACGCCATGCTCCAGGAAGCGCAGGAGCGGCGGCGGTCGGGCAGCGACGTCGTCGCCGGCTACATCGAAACGCACAAACGCCCCGAGACCGACGCCCTCAAGCAGGGTCTCGAGGAGTTGCCGCCGCGCTGGGTCGAGTATCGCGGCATGCGGCTGCGCGAGTTCGACCTGGACGCGGCGCTGGCGCGCAAACCGGGGCTGATTCTGGTGGACGAGCTGGCGCATACGAACACGGTCGAGGGCGACGGTGCCACAGGGGGCTTGCGGCACGCCAAGCGGTATCAGGACGTGCTGGAGCTGCTCGATTCGGGCATCGACGTCTACACGACCGTCAACGTTCAGCACATCGAATCGCTCAACGACGTGGTCGCGCAGATCACCGGCATTCCCGTCAAGGAAACCGTGCCCGATTCGATCATCGAGCGCGCCGACGAGATCGAGCTGGTCGATATTCCGCCCGACGATCTGCTCCAGCGGCTGCGCGAAGGCAGGGTGTACGTCGCCGACCAGGTGCAGCGCGCCGTCTCGCAGTTCTTTCGCCGCGAAAACCTCGTCGCCCTGCGCGAGCTGGCACTGCGCGAGACGGCGGCCCGCGTCGGCGAGCAGGTCCGCGTCGAGCGCGCCGGCCGTGGCGAAACGCGGCCTTGGGCGACCGCCGAGCGGATTCTCGTCTGCGTCGGCCCAAGTCCGCTCTCGGCCCGCGTGATCCGCATCGCCCGCCGCATGGCCGCCGCGGCCCAGGCCGAGTGGATCGCGGCGAGTGTCGAGACGCCCGGCCAATCGGAGCTCGGCGCCGCGCAGGTCCGGCGCAATCTGAAACTGGCCGAGCGCTTGGGGGCCGAGCCGACAATGCTCACGGGCGAGCGCGTCGTGGATGAAATCCTGGCGTACGCGGTGCGGCATAACATGACGAAAATCGTCGTCGGCAAGCCGACGCTGCCGCGCTGGCGCGAGTGGCTGCGCGGCTCGATCGTGGATGAGCTGATCCGCCGCAGCGGCGAGATCGACGTGCACGTGGTCAAGGGCGAGCCGGACGACGTGGTAGGGGCGCGGCCCCGCGCAGCCCGTCGAGCCGGCTGGCGCGAGTACGCGATGGCGGCGGCCGTCATGGGCGCCTGCACAATTCTGGCGGCACTCGCGTTCCCGTACATTTCAGCCGTCAACGTGACCATGATCTACCTGGCGGGCGTCGTGCTGGTCGCCACGCGGCACTCGCTGGGACCCTCGGCGCTGGCCTCGGTGTCGGCGGCGCTGCTGTTCGACTTCCTGTTCACGTCGCCCTACTACTCATTTGCCATCTCCGACATCCAGTACGTGATCGCGTGCCTCGTGCTGCTCGCCACAGCGCTGGTCATCAGCGGCCTCACGCAGCGCGTTCGCCGACAGAACGAGGCCGCGCGCACCCGCTATGTCCGCACGGCGGCGCTCTACTTCATGAGCCGCCAGCTCGCCGCCGCCGCCGGTGCAGACTCGCTGGCGCGCGTCGCGGCCAAACACGTGGCGGACGTCTTCTTGGGCGAGTCGGCGATTCTGGTCCCCGACTCGGAGCTCCGGCTCGCCGTCAGCGCTCAATCGGGCGGCTTTGCCGTCGAGACGACCAACGAACGCGCCGCCGCACAGTGGGTCTTCGAGCACAGAAAGTGGGCCGGCTGGAGCACGGACACGCTGCCCTCGTCCCAGGCGATCTACCTGCCGCTGGTTGCGTCCGGGAAGTCGCTCGGCGTGCTTGCCCTGCGCCCCCGGCAGCCGGAAGCTCTGCTGGAACCGGATCAGCGGCACATGCTGGAGACGTTTGCGACCCAACTGGCCATCGCGCTGGAGCGTGCCGCGCTGGCGACTGAGGCCGAAGCCGCCCGGCGGCAGGCTGAGGCCGAGAACATCCGCAGCTCGTTGCTGAGCTGCGTGTCGCACGACCTTCGCACGCCGTTGGCCGCGATCGCCGGAGCGGCCAGCGCCCTGGTCGAGGGTTCGCAACAACTGAGCGATGCGATGCAACGCGAACTGGCGCAGTCCATCGCCGACGAGGCGGGCCGGCTGAACCAGCTGGTCGGCAAGCTGCTGGACATGACGCGACTCGAGTCGGCCGGCTTCCGCGTGCAGAAGGACTGGTACCCGCTCGACGAGCTGGTGGGAGCCGCGCTCACGCGCCTTGGCTCCACCCTGCGGCGGCATCGTGTCAACACCGAAATCCCGGACAGCCTGCCGCTCATGCACGTCGACGGCCCGCTGATCGAGGAGCTGCTTGGCAACCTGCTGGAGAACGCGGCACGCTATTCGCCACCCGGGTCGACGATCACGGTTCGAGCGGCGGCGGTCCCGGGCGGCGTCCGGACGGCGGTGCTCGATGACGGGCCGGGGCTACAGCCGGGCACCGAAAAGGAGATTTTCCGGCGCTTCGTACGCTTCCGCCCGCCCAGCGATCGACAGGGCACGGGCCTGGGTCTGGCGATCTGCGAGGCGGTGGTCCGGCTGCACGGCGGAGAAATCGAAGCGCAGAACCGGGCGGAGGGAGGCGCGCAGTTCTGGTTCACGCTACCGCACGGCCCGAGTGCGCCGCCCGATCTCTCCGGCATGGATGTGCTCCACACGCGATCCGGTCCGCGTGACACCCATGCGTCGGAGGCGACGTTGTGACCGCCGCAGCCGCCAGCGTGCTGCTTGTGGAGGATGAGCTGCCGATTCGCCGATTCCTTCGCCCCGCGATCGACGCCGCCGGCTGGCGCCTGATCGAGGCCGACACCGGGCAGCGCGGCATGCTCGAGGCCTCGCAGGTCCGGCCGGACGTGATCATCCTCGATCTGGGCTTGCCGGACATCGACGGGATCGAAGTTGTCCGGCGCATGCGCGAATGGTCGGCGGTGCCGATCATCATCCTCTCGGCGCGCGGCCAGGAGAACGACAAGATCGCGGCGCTCGACGCGGGCGCCGACGACTATGTCCAGAAACCGTTCGGCGTCGCGGAGCTGATCGCCCGCATCCGAGTCGCACTGCGGCACGCGGCCGCGCGGGTGCAACCCTCGGCCGACATGACGATCGTCGCGGGGGACATTGCCATCGACCTGGTCCGGCGGACGGTGACGCGGAGTGGCGCGAGCGTGCATCTCACGCCGCTGGAGTACAAGCTGCTGACGACGCTGGCGCGGAACGCGGGGCTGGTGATGACGCATCGGCAACTGCTTCGCGAAGTCTGGGGCGCCGGCCACGCCGAGGACTCGACCTACCTGCGCATGTTCGTGCGGCAACTCCGCCAGAAGCTCGAGGACAACCCGACACAACCCAAGCACCTGATCACGGAAGTGGGCGTTGGCTACCGGCTCGTCGTCGAACGATAGGCTGCTCGCGGCAGGCCGTGCCGTGGTCAGTCCAGACGCGCCGACCAGCGCCGCGCCCAGCACTCGAACATCAGCAGCGCCCAGAGTCGATGATCGTGATTGGCCCTGCGTTCCTGATGCTCGGCCAGCAGCTCCGCCAGCCACTCGCGGCGGAAAATACGTGCACACGGCGCGTCGGGCGCCAGCAGCGCGTCGCGCAGCAATGGCCGCAGCTCGTGGCGAAACCACTCGCCGATCGGCACGCCGAAGCCCTTTTTCTCGCGGCGTAGCGTGGGCGGGGGCAGGAGGGATCGTGCCCAGTCTTTGAGGATGCGTTTGCCTCCGCCGACGCCCAGTTTCCAGCGGTCGGGCAGGGAGAACGCAAACTCGACCAGTTCGTGATCGAGGAACGGGCTGCGGCACTCGAGGCTGCACGCCATGGAGGCGATGTCGACCTTGGTCAGCAGGTCGTAAGGCAGATAGGTCGACAGGTCGGCGGCCGCGGCGCGCTGCGAATCGCTGCCGGCGGCGCGCGCGAAGTGTCGCCCGAACCAGTCGCGCGGCTCGTCCAGCGCCAGACGGCTGGCGAACTCCGGCTCGTAGGCCCGCGCCAGCACCTCGGGCGAAAAGACGCAGATCCACTGCAGGTAGCGATCGGCCGGGGAGAGATCGGCACAGCGCAAGAAACGGCTGGCACGGTGCCGCGCGCTGCCGGTCCGGCCCGGCGGAATTCTCCCCGCGAGCGCCGCCAGCGACCGCCGCGCGCCGCGCGGCAGGCCGTCGAACCACGCGGCCAGTTGCAGCGCGCGATAGCGGTCGTACCCCCCGAAGCACTCGTCGCCCGCGTCGCCGGTCAGCGCCACCGTCACGCGTTGCCGCGTCCACCTCGAAACGTAGTACGTGGGAATCGCCGACGAGTCGGCCATCGGCTCGTCGTAGTGATACGCCAGCAGGTCGAGAATCTCGCGCGCCTGCGGCGTGACGGTGAACTCGTGGTGCTCGGTCTGGAAGTGCCGTGCCACGACGCGGGCGTGCGCCGATTCGTCGTAGCGCGGATCGTCGAATGCAATCGTGAACGTCCGCAGCGGGCTGACGCCGAGCTGCCTCATCAGCCCCACCACGATCGAGGAATCGATGCCGCCCGAAAGAAACGCGCCCAGCGGCACGTCGGCCACGAGGCGTTTCTGCACGGCGGCGGTCAGCAGCGCGCCGAGCCGGTCGCGGGCCGCGCGATAGGAGCCGGTGAAGCCACCAACCGCGGGCGGATTCCAGTACGCGTGCTGCTCGAACTTGCCGCATGCCGCGGGCGTCAGGCTGGCCCAGCAGCCCGGCATGATCTTGCCGAAGCGCTCGAAGATGCCGAACGGTGCCGGCACATATTGAAACGTGAAGTAACGATGCAGCGCCTGCGGATCGATGCGGCGCGGCAGGTCGGGTCGCACCGCCAGCATCGCCTTCAGTTCGCTGCCGAAATAGAGCTGGCCGTCGAAATCGGCGAAGTGCAGCGGTTTCTTTCCCAGACGGTCGCGGGCCAGCGTCAGCCGACCCGCCGTCTCGTCCCAGAGCGCGATGGCGAACATTCCCTCGAGGCGCGCAAAAACCCCCTCCTGCCACTGCTCGAAACCATGCACGATGACCTCGGCGTCGCTGACGGTGCGGAAGTGATGTCCGTGCGACTCGAGTTCGCTCCGCAGCGGGCGAAAGTTGTAGATTTCGCCGTTGAAAACCAGCCAGAGCGTGCCGGTCTCGTTCGAGAGCGGCTGGTGGCCGCCGGCGAGGTCGATGATCGCAAGCCGGCGAAAGGCCAGCCCGGCACGGCCCGCCGGGTCGACGTACACGCCTTCGTCGTCCGGTCCGCGGTGCACCAGCGGCGCGGCCAGGCGCTGCAGTTGTGGTGCATCGACCCGCGTCGCGGCCGACGACGCGATCACACCGGCGATACCGCACATGCGCATTCCCGAGAGCGTGGTGCTCGCGCCGGCGACCGATCGGCGGCACTCATCGGATCATACGATCGAACGGGCGACAGGGTCGAGCGCGGTCGTCAAATGCTCGCGCTCGGCGCAGATGCGATATTCGGGGTGGGCGGCACGAGGGTGTGAGTTTCGAGTGGTGGCACGGACGATCGCGCCGCCAACGGTGCGGAGCGAGATCCGCCCTCATTAGAAAAGAGGCATGCTCGCGCCTGACAGCGCGAGCATGCCTCCGATACACCCATGCCACGTCGCGATGGGTTATTTCCCGGACGGGCTTCCGCCGGCGTTGCCGCCGCTGCCGTCGCCCGACTTCTCGGTCTTGCCGCCGGTGTTGACTTCACCACCCTGCGCGCCGATGTCGTGCTTGATGTTCCCGCTCTCGTAGAGCTGGCCGACGAGCGTCGAGCCTGCCAGGCCGGTTTCGCCGGAGGCGGTGAAATCCAGGAACTTCAGCTCGATGCCGTGCAGCGCCAGCGGCTTGCTGCCGGGGCAGAAGCCGGACTGGATGCCGTCGATGCGGGCCTTGCCCTTGTCCTGCTGCAGGAAGAAGCGCTGGAAGATCGGATGGATCGAGGTCAGCGTGCGCGTCGACCAGCAGTTGACGCAATGATTGCTGGTGAAGCTGCGACGATTCTCGTTCTGATCGTGCAGGACGTAGTCGGCCAGCGTGACCGGCTCGTCCGGCGGATCGCCATTGTCATCCGCGTCGCGCAGATCGACCGAGAGCGGCACAAGCGTCAGCTCGGCGTTGACGTTGACGGGGCCGGCCGTCGAGGCACCCGTGTAGGCCGTATTGGCCCGCTGGGCGGTGGTCTCGGCGTAGAACTCGAGCAGCAACTGGCCGAAGGCGAAGTCGTACTGGAAGCCGTCGAAGTCGAGGTTTCCAGGAATGATGTAGGCGTCGCAGCAGACGCCGTTGGCGTCGAACGAGACGCAATCGAGCGGCTCGTCGCCCTGGTCGACGCAGCGCGTCCCGTAGGCCGTGGCGTTGTATTCCCAGGCTTCGGTCTTCTGGAGATTCACGATCGTCGCGTGGCCGGTCAGGTGGTTCCAGCGAATCTCGTGCTCCATGACGTCCGTGGCCCACAGGATGATGTAGCCGCGGAGCACGCGGTTTCCGCTGGCCGGATCATCCGGATCGGGGCGGCCCGGCGGATCGCCGTCGTCCAGGATCGTGAACGAACTGAGACCCTTCGGCTGGCCGCTCGCCGCCGACCAGTAGGTCGGCTCCTCGGCCGTCAGCAAAAAGTGATTATCGACCTTGTTACAGCCGGGGTGCGCCCGCTCGCCGCCGGCGGCCGGCGTGGCCGGGTCGCCGTTGATGAAGTAGCTCTTGACGTAGATGTTGCCCGGGCCGTCGTTGGAGAGCGAGATGATGGTGTCCTGCACCAGATCGCCGTTCGCGTCCCAGACGAGTTCGACAAACGGGAAGACCAGCAGGCTTCCCTTCTTGCCGACGCGTCCGCGCTGCGCGGGCAGCACGGTGATGTACGCGGAGCAGGTGGCCGTATTGCCGCACGAGTCGGTCGCCGTCCAGGTCACCTTGGTCTTGCTGTCGTAGGCGAAGCCGCAGTCCGGCGCGTCATTGGTCACGTCGACCACCGCGTCGCAGTTGTCCGTCGCCGTGGCGCTGTTCAGCCACTCCGACACTTCGTCCCCGCAGAGGAACGAGCCGTGCTCGACGGTGATGTCGTCCGGGCAGTCGATCTCCGGCGGCACCTCGTCCTTGACCTCGGCGGTCTTGATGCACGCGTGGGCCGGGTTGCCGCAGCAGTCGTCAGCGTTGACGGTGAGCTGGACGATGGCGGGGCAGCTCAGCAGATCAGAGACGAGGGCCGAACCGCTGACGGTCACCGTGTTGCCGTCGGTCTGGATCTTGTTAACCACGATGTTGGTCAAGCTGGCGTTACCGCTGGTGACGACGACCTCGACGAGCACGTCGTCCTTCAGGACGCAGCAGTTGTCGTCGATCGTGGCGCTGAACGTGACGGTCTTCTCGCAGTTCGGATCGACGCCGTTGCCGACGATGTTGCAGGAAATCGTCGGCGAGGTGCGATCCTGGTAGTTGACCAGCGTGATGGTCTGCGTGCAGCTCGCACGGTTGCCGTGGATGTCCTCGGCGGTCCAGGTGCGCGTGATCGATCCCTGGCACTCGCCGCCGTTTCGCTGGTCGGAATATGTGATTTCCTCGATGCCGCAGTTGTCAGTCGCGGTGGCCTCGCCGGTTTCGCTCGGGTCGATCGAGTCCTCGCAGGAAACCGTAACGTTGTCCGGGCAGTCGATCACGGGCGGTTCGAGGTCCCGGACGGTGACGAAGCACTCGCGTGTCACTTCGTAGGTTCCGCCGTCGCAGGTGATCGTGACCGGCGTGGTGCCGACGTCGTAGGGTCCGGGCGGATCGCAACTGATGGGCAGCGGTTCGCCGTCGTCGTCGAAGCACTCGCCGATCTCGGAGCAGGCAACCCTGGCGGTGCACAGGCCCGGATCGGTGTTGACGGTCGGGTTCAGGCAGTTGCCGAAGAAGAAGTCGAAGCAGCCGCGGCAGAGCGCTTCGAAGTCGTTGAAGTCGTCGGCCTCGCCATAGCCGCCGCCGGTGGCAGTGGCGATGGCCTGCAACACAGCCTTGCCTTCATCCGTCGCGCCGACCGCGATGGCACAGACGGTGATGCCGTCGCGCACCAGTGAAGCGGTGACGACGTTGATGTCGAGCGGGTCGTTGAAGGGCGCGCCGTCGCCCGTCAGGAGAATCAGGTCGTTGGTGGCCGGTCCAGCGACAAGCATGACACGGGCACTCTCGAGACCGGCGGCGAGATAGGTGCCATCGAGCCCGACCTGACGGTTGGTCTTGAGGCCTTCCAGGGCGTTCAGGACGGTGTTGACGTTGCCGGGCGTGTAATTCGTCAGGCCCAGGATGTCCTTGACGCCCTCGGCAAAAACCGTGATGCCGACGTTGACCGTGCCGTCCTGCGGAATCAGCGTCGGGTCGCCGACGCACGACTTCAGGCCGTCGATCTCGATGCCCAGCTCGGTGGCGTTGATACTCCCAGAAACGTCGATACAGAGATTCAGATCGGTGACTTGCGCCCACACCGCCGGCGTCAGCACGGCGGCGGCGGCGAGCAGCAATGCAGCCCTCACGCGAGACATCTTCTTCCTCCTGTCCGGGAGTTCATCCCGAACTGCAAATAAACGGTCGCCATGCAACCACGCGCAATGCGTTGGGATGCCGAGACGAGCGGCGGAATGGCGATCTCAGGCCCATGCGTGACTCAACTTCCCCTACCGAAACCCATGCCGCACGTCGCGCTTGTGCGCGGTTACGGCTTATGCAGTATCTCGCTTGATTCCCATATTGTCAACCGCTCGGCGCGAGGAAACCATATGTTTTCGCACCTCCTGCGGTCGATTGGGCGGTTGGTTGGTTATCGGGCGGGTGCGCGGTACGTGGCGGCACAAGTTTCAGCTTGTGGTCGCGGCCTCGCGCCGGTCAACGCAGGCGGCGATGGTCAGATCCCCGACAACGTTCACGGTGGTCCGACACATGTCGAGCAGGCGATCCACGCCGAGGATGATGCCGATGCCTTCCGCAGGCACGCCGACAGTCTGAAGGACGATCACGACCAGCGGGAGCGAGCCGCCGGGGACGCCGGCAGTGCCGATGCCAGCCAAAATGCAGAGCAGCGCGACAACCACCTGCTGGGTCAGCGTCAGATCGACGCCGAAGACCTGCGCCAGAAAGAGGACCGTGACACCCTCGTACAGTGCAGTGCCGTTCTGGTTGGCGGTCGAGCCGACGGTGAGGACGAAGTTGCTGACGTGACGGTGCAGGCCGAGGCGCTCCTGCGCGACGCGGAGCGAGGTCGGCAACGTGGCATTCGACGAGGACGTGCCGAAGGCCGTCAGCATGGCGTCGCTGATCCGCGCGAAAAAGCGCAGCGGATGACTGCGGGCCGCGACAGCCAATAACAGCGAATACACGCCGAACATGTGCAGCGCCAGGCCGGCCACCACGGCGACGATGTAGCCTCCCAGCGTGCGAACGATGCCCAGGCCGAGTTCGGCGGTCAGGGCGAAGACCAGAGCGGCGACGGCGAGCGGCGCGAGGCGCATGGCCATGCCGATCATGGCCATCACGACGTCGTAGAGGCCCTGGAGCACGGCGACAAGCGGCGCGGTGCGCTGCGGCGCGAGCGCCAGTGCGATGCCGAACAGCAGCGCGAAGAACATGAACGCCAGCATGCCGCCGCCCGGCGAGCTGCCGTCGGCGGCGCCGACGACCTCCTGCGCGAGGTTTCTGGGGACGAGGTCGACGATGATCTGGCGGAGCGGTTTGGACGCGCGGGCCTGTTCGACGGGTTTCAGTTGTCCGCCCGTGTAGCGCTCGCGCAGCTCGTGGCGGGTCTGCTCGGGGAGGATGCGGCCGGGTTGAAGTGTATTGACGACCGCCAGTCCGATGACGACGGAAATGGCCGAAAGGACCAGTGTGTAGACGATCGTCCAGGCGCCGATGCGGCCGAGCTTGCGCACGTCTCCTAGTTCCGCGATGCCGAGCACGAGCGCCGAGAACACCAGCGGCACAACCACCATGATGATCAGCCGCAGGAAGATCTCGCCGACGGGCTTGGCGAGATTGTCGATCCACCACAGCACCTCGGGTGCGAGTCTTCCGTCGGGGGCGCGCCGGGCCGCCGCGGAGCAGACCAGCCCAGCGGCGCCGCCGACCAGCAGGCCGATGAGAATCTGCCAGTGCAGCGGGAAGCGCCGCAACGTGGTTTCTTCGGACGGTGGTTCGGCCGGCATGATGCGAGAGGATAGCGAGCGACGGCCGCCGCGACGAGACGGTCGGGGTCGAGCCGGCAGCGCTCATGTCGCACGGCGAAATGGTCGAAGCGCCACGTAGCGGGGTGTCGGTTCGAGGTAGCTACGGGGGGCGATCGGGGTGCGCGGCGACCCGCGGCTCGTGCGGCGGGGCGCACCCGCGTATCATCCTAGCGCCGGCGTGCACCGCGACGCGGGCGATGCGCGCGGCGTGGCGGGATCCGACATGAACGCTTCGCTCACCACGCGTGAGACGCTGGCCATCGGCGACAGCGGCTCGTTCACCAAGACCATCACCGAACAGGACGTGTTCGCCTTTGCTGGGGCATCGGGCGACTTCAACCCGCTGCACGTCGACGAGGAATACGCCCGCAGGACCGTGTTCGGCCAGCGCGTCGCGCACGGCATTCTGACGGCGGGCATCATCTCCGCGGTGCTGGGGGGCGATATTCCCGGGCTGGGGACGATCTTCGTCGAGATGCACATACGCTTTCTCAAACCAGTGCACCTGGGCGACACCGTGACGGCGACGGCGATCGTCACCGAGTTCATCAATCCCAAGCGCGTCCGGCTGCTGGTGGCCTGCGTGAATCAGCAGGGTGAGGACGTCGCGATCGGCCACGTCATCGTCATCCCGCCGGCCGCGACCCGTTTGATCAGTGAATAAGGTCGCACGCTGTGGGGGGGAAGAGGAGGGAGCAGGTCGACGACGACCGGGGGTACTCGGGCCGAAGGGGGGATGGCCGTCGCCGCCTGCTCCACACGCGTTGCGGTGTCTGGTCACCCGCAATCGGCGTGCCAGACATGCGAAATCGCGATCAGACCCCGAAAGTCGACTCGCCACCGCTACCGCGGGCCGGTGCGCCAACGGCCTCTGCCGGTCGGCCAGCCCCGCCCTGTGGTCTGAAACCCGCCGCGCAGGTCCCAAATCGTGTCGGATGGCGCGAGAAACGCTCATGCCGCGCGCGGGGACGCAACACGTCTGCCGGCTGCGCTGCGACAGGTGTTATGTGCCCTCTGTCCGGCCCAGGCACTCGAATCGCGATTCTGACGCTCCCAGCACGAGTCGCCGTGAGGCAAACCGCGCAACGTTGCGCCAAAGCTCCGTGGCCCGCCGATTGCTACACGCCAGTAGGTGCAGGTAATGAATCCAGCCCAACCAACATCACGCCGCGGTGCGCGAAATGGCGACACTGCCCGCCCGCTCCCGCCGGACAGCGTGCTGGCGATGGGCGCCGAACTGAAGTCGACGTTCTGCATCGCGGGACGGCGGCGTGCTCCGGCGACCAGCGAGGTTTTCGGCGACCTGAAGGAACCGGCTGTCTTTCGGCGATATTTCCGCGCCATCGCCGACGCGCTGGGCGGCGAATCGCCAGAACTGATCGTATGTGATCTGCATCCGGCGTATCTCTCGACGCGGCACGCGGAGCAGTTGGCGCGGGAGTGGTCGCGGCCGCTGCTGCGCGTGCAGCACCATCATGCACATGTACTAGCGCTGATGGCGGAGCGGGGTGTGGAATCGCGCGTGGTCGGCGTGGTGTGCGACGGCGTGGGTTACGGCTCGGACGGCAACGCGTGGGGCGGGGAAATCCTGCTGTGCACCCCCACCACATCCCAGCGCTGCGCGCACTTGCGCGAATTCCCGCTGCCCGGTGGCGACCTGGCCGCGATTCAGACCTGGCGGCCGGCCGTGGGGCTGCTGGCGGCGGCGCTGGGTTCCAGTTGGCACGCCTGGCTTGTGGAGCACGCCCCCGCGTGTGCCGCGCGGCTGGAGAGATGCGGCGCGGACATTCGACTGATCATGGCGCAACTCGCGCGGCGCGACACGCTCATGCACACCAGCAGCCTGGGGCGCATTTTTGACGCGGTCGCATTTCTGACCGGGGTATGCGGCGAGAACCGGTGCGAAGCACAAGCCGCGATCGCACTAGAAACCGCGGCCGAATCGCAGCCCACCGAAGTGCCACCGCTGGCGTACGTACTACGCGCAGCACCCCGTGTCGGCGACGCGACCGGTTCGGATACGGCGACCATCGATCTGGGACCGATGGTGTTGGAGATCGCGCAGGCTGCGTCGCGGGGTGAGCCGTTCGACCGGCTTGCCGGCCAGTTCCACGAGACCGTCGCGCGAGCACTGGCCGACGCGGCGATCGGGACGGCGCGGCGGCACCATGTGCCGACGGCGGCGCTGACGGGCGGGTCGTTCGTCAATCGCCGGTTGCGGACGCGCGTCGCCGCGCTGCTGGAGGCGGCGGGGCTGCGCGTCCTGACGCACGAGACGGTCTCGCCCGGCGACAGCGGGATTTCGCTGGGTCAGGCGTGGGCGGGACTGCACTGGATGCGGCTCGCCCGGATCAAGGCGTGCGCGGGCGAGGATCGGGCGGCGCTGGCCGCCGCGCGTGGAGGATAGGGTCATGTGTCTGGCAGTGCCGGGTCAGATCGTGGAGGCGCGTGGCGACGAGGCGATCGCCGACCTCAATGGCAATCGCTTCCGGATCAGCACCGTGCTGACGCCGGACGTGGGGATCGGCGACTGGGTGCTGGTCCACGCGGGATTTGCAATCAGCCCGATCGCGGAGCGTGACGCGCTGGAGACGTGGGAGTATCTGCGGGGCGAGGGCGTCGTGGAAGTGGACGTGACAGCGGACGCGGGCGAGCGCGTACCGGCGGCTCAGGAGAGTCAACCGGAGCACCTGCGATGAAAGCGCCCGAGACAGCCGAGCGTGGCGCGACCGCGGGGAGCGATGCGCGGCTGACCGCCGACATCGCCGAGGTTCAGCGGCTCTGCGGCGCGCTGGGGCGTCGCGTTCAGATCATGGAGGTGTGCGGCACGCACACGGTGTCGATCTTCCGCACGGGGATTCGCGCGCTGCTGCCGGCGAATCTGCGGTTGATCAGCGGGCCGGGCTGCCCGGTGTGCGTGACGGCGCAGCGCTACATCGACGCGGCCCTGGAGCTGGCCTGCCGGCCCAATGTGACCATCGCGACGTATGGCGACATGCTGCGCGTGCCGGGCCGTCGCGGCAGCCTGGAGCAGGTTCGCGCGGGGGGCGCCGACGTGCGAGTGGTGAGCAGCAGCATGACGGCCATCGACCTGGCGGAGCGGCTCGCGCCGCGCGAAGTGGTGTTTCTGGGCGTGGGGTTTGAGACCACGGCACCGGCGACGGCGGCGGCGGTCATGCTTGCGGAGCGGCACGAACTGGTGAATTTCAGCGTGCTGGCGGCGCACAAGCTGGTCGTGCCCGCCATGCAGGCGCTGCTGAGCGCCGACGCCGCGACCCGCGACCCGCGGACGCCGCGCGGCATCGACGGGTTTCTCTGCCCCGGACACGTCAGCGTGATCATCGGCGCGAGCGCGTATGAGCCGATCGTCCGCGAGCACCGCGTGCCGTGCGTCATCGCCGGCTTCGAGCCGGCACAAATCTGGCGCGGCCTGGCGCAGCTCATGCGCCAGATCGCCGGCGGCGAGCCGCGCGTCGAGAACGTCTATCCGGCGGTGGTGAGCGAGCACGGGAACCGCTATGCGCAGGGTGTCTTGCGGCGCGTGTTCGAGGTGGCCGACGCCGCGTGGCGCGAGCTGGGCGTCATTCCGCGCAGCGGGCTTGAGCTTGCGCCGCGCTACCAGCGCTTCGACGCCGTGCGTCGGTTTGAGATCACGCTCGGCGCCGACGAGGACCACCCAGCGTGTCTGTGCGGCCAGGTCATCCAGGGCCGCGTCGAGCCGCCCGAGTGCGGGCTGTTCGGCGACGGCTGCACGCCGCTGCACCCGATCGGCCCGTGCATGGTGAGCAGCGAGGGGACGTGCGCGGCGTGGTATCGCTACGGGGCGCGGGGCGCGGCGGCCACGGGGAGGAGATCATGAGCGGCCCCTCATCAGCGGCGAAGCAGGCCGGGCGGGCAGCTTCTCCGGCGGCGTGTGACGCATCGGCGGCCCTGGCCGCGCTGGCGGCGGAGCCGGGCGCGGAGCCGCGGATCGTGATGGCGCATGGCGGCGGCGGGGAGCTGATGCAGCGGCTGATTCGCGACTGCGTCATGCCGATCCTAGGCGAAGCGGGCACGCAGCGCGGCAACCGGCTGGCGGCCGAGGCCGCCGCGATGAATGACGCGGCGATCATCCCCTGGAGCGGACCCGACGTGGTCTTCACGACCGACTCGTTCGTCGTGACGCCACTCGAATTCCCCGGCGGCGATATCGGTCGGCTGGCAGTCTGCGGGACGGTGAACGACTTGAGCGTCATGGGCGCCGAACCGGTCGCGCTCAGCCTGGGTCTGATCCTGGAAGAGGGACTGCCGTTGCGCGTGCTGGAGCGCGTGCTGCGGTCCATTGCCACCGCCGCCGGCGAAGCTGGCGTCGCCATCGTGACGGGCGACACGAAGGTGGTCGAGCGGCGCGGCGTGCGGAGCGTGAGCGATGCGCCCGGGATGATGATCAACACGGCGGGGATCGGCCGGAGACTTGGCGGTGCGAGGCCCGATGCGCGCCTGATTCGCGTGGGCGACCGGGTTCTCATCAATGGTCCGATCGGAGAACACGGGCTGGCCGTGCTCTCCGTCCGGCAGGGGCTGGAATTCGAAACGCCCATCACCACCGACGCTGCCCCGCTGAACGGATTGATATCGGCGATCTGGTCGGCGGCGGAGGAACGCGCCGGTTGCGCCGACCCGCGCAGCGCGCCGCGGTCTGGCGCAGGTCCGATTCGCTTCATGCGCGACGCAACGCGTGGCGGCGTGGCCGGCGTACTGGCCGATATTTGCGACGCCAGCGGGCTAAGCCTCCAAATCAGCGAGCGCAGCGTGCCGGTTTCGCCCGCCGTCCGGCACGCGTCCGAAATGCTGGGGCTCGATCCGCTCACAATCGCCAATGAGGGGCGACTGGTGGCGGTCGTGGCGCCGGAGGCGTGCGAAGCGGTGCTGGAAACAATGCGGCGGCATTCGCTCGGTCGGCACGCGGCGTGCATGGGAATCATCACGGAGAGTCAGCCGCCGCTGGCGGAGCTGATCACCCAGGGCGGCGGCCGTCGGATCATCCAGCGACCGTACGGCGAAGACCTGCCGCGAATCTGCTGACGCGAGCTGGAAGCGGGTGGCGCGGACGCGGCTCTCCCGAAGAAGGGAGCAGCTGATGCTAGACGGAATAATCTCACACCAAGAGCTGCTGCGGCGGATCGACGCCTTGCGCGTCGAGCGGCGGCTGATCGGTCCGGTGGCCCGGGTTGAGCCGGAGTGCATGCCGCCGGTGCGCTACTTCTACCAGCCGGTGGAGCGTGCCGACGAGTTGGCGCTCGACTTCACGTATTGCGTGCAGTCGCCCAAGGCGGTGCTGCTGCCGCCGGCCGAGCCGCTGCTGCGCTTCGACCGCGAGAGCGGTAAGTTTCGGGCCGGGCCGGTGATCGATCACACGCCGACGGCGCTGATCGGCGTTCATCCGTGCGACGTTCATGCGATCGAGTTGCTCGACGCCGTGTTTTCCAACGGCAACGCCGACGGGCACTATCTGGCGCGCCGACGGAGCTTGTTCATCGTCGCGGTCGATTGTCCGGAGCCGTGCACGGAAGGCGTGTTCTGCCGCGACATGGAGACGCACGAGACGGATCGCGGCTTCGACGTGATTCTCTACCGGCTGGACGCCGACCGGCGGTACGGCGTGGTCTTCGCGAGCGACGCGGGCCGCGCCTGGCTGAATCCCAGTCTGTCGTCCGGCGGGATGCGCACGCCGAACTCGGACGACGAGCGGACGTTCATCCGCTACCGGCAGAACAAGGAACGTGCGTTTGAGCCACGGCTGCCGATGCCACGGCGCGAGCTGCCGGAGATGATGGCGCGCTCGTACGATTCGCTGCTGTGGGAGGCCACGGCGCAGCGCTGCTATTCGTGCGGGAGCTGCAATCTGGCCTGCCCGACCTGCTACTGTTTCGACATTCGCGACGAGAACGAGTTGAACGGCGGGGGCTGCCGGCTGCGCGAGTGGGACGCGTGCATGGCGCGCGACTTCGCGCTGGTCGCCGGCGGGCACAATTTCCGGGCGAAGCCGGGCCAGCGGCTGCGCCACCGGCTTTATCGCAAGGCCGCGTGGATCGAGGCGCAGACCGGCCTGCACGGCTGCGTCGGCTGCGCGCGGTGCGACCGGGCGTGCACGGCGAAGATCAGCATCGTCGAAATGCTCGGGCAACTGGCCGAGGAGGTGCAACATGCGGGCACGCGACCCTGAGACGCGACGGCCGGCCGACACCACCGACTTTCCGTACAGCATCTATCTTCCCGAAGCGGCGCGTGTGCTGAACGTCAACCCGATGACCGAACTCGACTCGCTGTTCGAGCTCGAGCTCGAGAGTGGGCGGGCGCTCGGCCACGCGCCCGGACAGTTCGTCCAGGTCTCGGTCTTCGGCTTCGGCGAGTGCCCGATCTCGATTTCCTCCTCGCCGACGCGCGGACCGCGCTTCGAGCTCAGCATCCGCCGCGTGGGCGAGGTCACCAACGCCCTGCACCGGCTGCGCTCCGGCGACTCCGTCGGAATTCGCGGCCCGCTGGGCCACGGCTTCGACGTGCGCGAGCTGCACGGGCACGACATGCTCGTCATCGCCGGCGGCTGCGCGCTGGCCCCGGCGCGCTCGCTCATTCAGTACGTTCTCGATGAGCGGCAGCGGTTCGGCAGCTTTCACGTGCTTTACGGGGCGCGCTCGCCCAACGAGCTGCTCTTCCGCGACGAACTGGCGCGCTGGGGCCAGCGCGACGACGTGCACTGCCACGTCATCGTCGACCACGCCGATGAATCCTGGCGCGGTCGCGCCGGCGTGGTCACCAAGCTCTTCGACGAACTGCCCGAGCTGGACCGCGAACGCACCATGGTCGCCGTCATCGGTCCGCCCATCATGTTCCGATTCGTCATGCTCGAAGTGCTGGCGCTGGGCATCCCGCAGAATCACGTGTACTGCTCGATCGAGCGGCGGATGAAGTGCGGCATCGGCAAGTGCGGGCACTGCCAGGCTAACGACGTGTACGTTTGCATGGAGGGTCCGGTTTTCAAGTATGGGCGCCTCAAGGCGCTCAGGGAGGCGATCGAATGATCCCGGTCTTCGATACCTCGTGCCCCGTGGCGGGGCGTAGTGGCGAGCCGGTCGGGGCGAAACTCGCCGCCGGCACGCGGCCGCGCATCGCCATCTTCAGCCTGACGGGCTGCGAAGGCTGCTCGCTGGCGATCCTCGAGCTGGAGAACGAGCTGCTCGACGTGCTGGGCGCCGTGGACATCGTCAACTTCCGCGAGGGCATGAGCGAGCGCGACTGGAACATCGACATCGGCTTTGTCGACGGCGCCGTCTCGACGCCGCACGACGAGGCCCAACTGCGCCGGCTGCGCGAGTGCTGCAAGACGCTGGTGGCCATCGGGTCGTGCGCCTGCCTGGGCGGCGTGAACACGCTCAAGAACGCGCAGCCCCAGAACGAGTATCGCGGGTACGTCTATGGCGAGGCGGCGCGGCACTTCCCGACGGCCGACGCACGGCCGCTCTCGGCGTTCGTGCCGATCGATCACGAGCTGCCGGGCTGTCCGCTGGTGCGCGAGGAGTTCCTGCGGTTCGTCAAGTGTCTGCTGGGAGGCCGTCCGTTCCGCCTGCCCTCGTACCCGGTGTGCGTGGAGTGCAAGCGGCGCGGCAACCTGTGCAGCTACGAGCGCGGGCAGATCTGCCTGGGCCCGCTGACGCGCGGCGGCTGCGACGCCATCTGTCCGTCGTACGGCCGGGCGTGCGACGGCTGCCGGGGCGTGGTCAGCAATGAGGCTTTGAAGGCCTTCGGCCGCAACATGCGGACGCAATACGACGTTTCGCTCAGCGACGTGCTCGAGCGGCTGCGGCTGTTCGGGGCGTTTCAGGAGTCAGCGCTGCCCTGAAGGGGTGCCGCGCCGCCGGCTGCGGGCGGCGCGCGAGTCGGAGAGTTGTCATGAGCAACATCACCATCGACGTCAAGGAGGTGACGCGGGTCGAGGGACACGGGAACATCTCCGTGCGCCTGAGCGACGGCGAGATCACGCACCTCGAGTTGGCGATCGTCGAGAGTCCGCGTTTCTTCGAGTCCTTCATCCGCGGCCGCCTCTACAGCGAGGCGCCGCACATCACCTGCCGCATCTGCGGCATCTGCTCGGTCGGGCACACCACCGCCGCCACCAAGGCGATCGAGGCCGCCTGCGGCATCGTGCCCAGCGCGCAGACCGTCAAGCTGCGGAAGCTCATCTTCATGGGCGAGCAGCTTCAGAGCCACGTGCTGCACCTCTACTTCCTCGCCGCACCCGACTTTCTGGGCGTCGGTTCGGTCGTGCCGCTGGCCCGCACCCATCCGGACGTCGTCCGGCGGGCGCTGCGCATGAAGCGGTTGGCCAACGATCTGTGTCAGATCGTGGGCGGACGGCACATTCACCCGATTGCCTATCAGGTGGGCGGGTTTACGCACTTTCCGACCTCGGCGGAGCTGCGCGGGATCAAGAGCCGATTGGAGGAGGCGCGGGCCGACCTGCGCGAGACGGTCGAGCTGTTTGCCGCCCTGCCGGTGCCGGATATGACGCGCGACACCGAGTACGTTTCGCTCCGCAGCATGCGCGACGACGAGTATGCATTCTACGACGGCGAGATTGTATCGACGCGCGATCCGAGTCCCACGCGCGTCGCCGACTACCGCCTGCGCGTGCTCGAGGGCGTGCGGCCGCACTCCAGCGCCAAACATTGCCATTCGCCCCACGCGCCGACGTACGCCGTCGGGGCCCTGGCGCGCTTCAACAACAACCACGACCGGCTGCACCCGCGGGCGCGCGAAGTGGCGGCGCGCCTCGGCTTCCAGGCCCCGTGCAGCAACCCGTTCCATAACAATACGGCCCAGTTGCTCGAAGTCGTGCACTGCCTCGAAACGGCCATCGAGCTGATCGACGAGTTGCTGACCGCCGGCGTGCGCGTCGAGCCGCGCGAGCGGCCGCGGCATTTCGGGCGCGGGGTGGGAGCGGCGGAGGTGCCGCGGGGGGTGCTGTTCCACGAATACACGCTCGATGATCGCGGGCGCATCAGCGACGCGAACCTGATTATCCCGACCGGGCAGAACCTGGCCAACATCGAAGCCGACATGCGCTGCCTGACGCCGACCATGCTCCGCGACGGGCTGACGCCGGAGGCCATGACACAGCGTCTGGAGATGCTGGTGCGGGCCTATGACCCGTGCATTTCGTGTGCGACGCACTTCATGGACGTGAAGTGGGAGTGACAGCCGTGCAATTCAACGGGACGTCACCTGCGACCGGCCCGGGCGACGCGAAACAGCCAGCGGGCCGCGGCGCCGCTCGCGTGCGCGTGGTCGGCTGCGGCCGCAGTCACCGGCGCGACGATCAACTCGGCCTGCGAGCGGCCGAGCTGCTGGCCATCGCCCCGCCGCCCGGAACCGAAATCGTCACGTCCGAGTCGGCGGGTGTGGACCTGGTCGCCGACCTGGAGAGCGTCGACCTGCTGGTCGTTGTGGACGCAGCCCGCGCCGGGTCGGATGCCGCCCCCGGCCGGATTGCCCGACTGGCGCTGTCGGACGGGAGCTTGCGGTTGTCCGATAACCCGCAGCCCGCCATGGGCGAGTCCAGCCACTTCATGGGCATCATGGACGGCCTGCGCCTCGCCGAGGCCCTGGGAGCGCTGCCGCAGGACGTGTGGATTTACGTCGTCGCGGCGAGCGATTTCGGATACGGGGATGGAATGTCGCCCGAAGTGGAACGCGCGTTGCACACCGTCTCGGGAAGGATTCGCGCCGACCTGCGCTCCTGGTTTGAGCAGCGGGACGGAGCGGACGGCGAACTGGTTATGGCGCGGCGGCGCCGCGCTGACGGCCCGCGAGGTGCGGTCGATGCATGAGTCGGCGATAGCCCAGAATCTGGTGGACATGGCCGCGTCGTCCGCGCGGGCGCACGGTGCGTCGCGCGTCACGTGCGTGCGCTGCCGCGTGGGAACGATGCGGCAGCTCGACGAGGCGATGCTCCGCGACGCGTTCGAGCTGGTGGCGCAGGGCGGACCGTGCGCCAACGCCACGCTCGCCGTCGAACAGTTGCCGCTGCGCGCGGCGTGCGTTCACTGCGGCGTCCAGTACGGCGTCGAGGGCTGGCAATGGGCCTGTCCGGTGTGCGGGCGGATTGGTGCGGTCGAGGGTGGCGGCGACGAGCTGGAGCTCGTGTCGATAGACGCGGAGGTCGAGCCATGAACATCCCCGTGGTGCGCAAGGTCCTGGAGAAGAACGACTCGGCCGCCGCCGAGAACCGCGCCATGTTCGAGCGCCGCGGCATCACGTGCATCAACCTGCTGGGCGGGGCCGGCTGCGGAAAGACGTCGCTGCTCGAGGCGCTCCTTCCGCGGCTGAAGGATCGTCTGCGCGTGGCGGTACTGGAGGGCGATCTGGCCACGACCCGCGACGCCGAACGCATCGCGGCATTGCGTGTGCCCGTCGTGCAGTTGCTGACGGAGGGCGGCTGCCATTTGACGGCGGCGCACGTGCAACGTGCGATGTCGCAGGTCGAGATCGGCCAGCCCGAGCTGCTGCTGGTCGAGAACGTCGGCAATCCGGTCTGTCCGGCCAACTTTGACCTGGGGGAGCACCGCCGGCTGGTTGTGCTCAGCTCCGCGGAAGGGGATGACAAGGTCTCCAAGTACCCGCTGCTCTTCCGCGGCGCGCACGCTGTGGTGCTGTCGAAGAGCGATCTGCTGCCCTACGTGAACTTTGACGTCGGCGCCGTGGCCGACGACCTCCGCCGCATCAACCCGTCGGTCGAGATTCATCAAACCGACATCCGGCATGGCCGCGGCATCGACGCGGTCGCCGCCTGGATCGAGCACGTCGTTTCGGAATGCCGCGCGCAGCGCGGCGCGGCGCACCCAGCGCCGTGCGCCGCCGCGCCGCCTGAAGGAGATGCACGATGACCCGCACGAACTACCGCGACGCGGTCGGCAACGGCGGCCCCATGGGCGGCCAGCTTCTGCACGAGCCGCGCTTCAACAAGGACGCCGCGTTTTCGCTGGAGGAGCGCCGCAAGCTGCATTTGCGCGGCCTGCTGCCGCCGACGCCTCTAACCATCGAGGAACAGGTTTCTCTCGAGCTCGAGCACGTCCGCGCCAAGCGCGACGACCTCGAGAAGTTCATCGGATTGATGGCGCTGGCGGACCGCAACGAGACGCTGTTCTACCGGCTGCTGATCGAGAACATGGCGGAGCTGCTGCCGATCGTCTACACGCCCACTGTCGGCCAGGCCTGCCAGCGTTTCAGCCACATCCACCGCCGCTCACGCGGCCTCTGGATCACGCCCGACGACGTACGTGACGTTCCGGAAGTGCTGCGCAACTTCCCGAACGCCGCCGACGTGCGGCTCATCGTCGTGACCGACAACGAGCGCATCCTCGGGCTGGGCGACCAGGGCGCCGGCGGTATGGGAATTCCGATCGGAAAGCTGACGCTCTACTGCGCCGCGGCCGGCATCGCGCCCAATCGCTGCCTGCCGATCAGCCTTGACGTCGGAACCGACAACAGCGATCTGCTGACCGATCCGTATTATGTCGGCTATCGCCATCGGCGGCTGCGCGGATCGGCGTACGACGAGTTCATCGAGGCGTTCATCGACGGCGTGATCGAGGTCTTCCCGCGGGCATTGCTGCAATGGGAGGACTTCCACAAGGGCAACGCTTTCACGCTGCTCGACCGCTATCACCGCCGGCTTCCGAGCTTCAACGACGACATTCAGGGCACGGCGGCGGTCGTGCTGGCGGGCATCTGGTCGGCGCTGCGGATCACGCAGGAGGAGCTCCGCGAGCAGCGCATCGTCTACGCCGGGGCAGGGGCGGCCGGCGTCGGCATCGCGCGCCTCGTGCGGGCCGCGATGCTGGCCGAGGGCGCCGACGAGGACACCGCCCACCACGCCCAGGTGCTGCTGGATAACGACGGTGTGCTCCACACCGGCCGCGCCATCCGCGATCCGCACAAACGCCCCTTCGCCCTCGAAGCCGACGAGCTGGCCGCCTACGGCCTTAACGCCGAGCCGCGGCTCGACCTGCTGACGGCCGTGCGCTGTGTGAAACCCTCGGTCCTGATTGGCACCACCGCGACGCCGGGCCTCTTCTCCGAGGAGATCATCCGCGAGATGTCGGCCAACACCGAGCGTCCGATCATCTTCGCCCTCAGCAATCCCACCAGCAAGTGCGAGTGCGCCGCCGCCGACGCCGTCAAGTGGTCCGACGGACGCGTCATCCTGGGCACCGGCAGCCCGTTCGCGCCAGTGGTGCACGGCGGGAAGCTGCACGAGATCGGGCAGGCCAATAACGTGCTGATTTTCCCGGGTGTCGGGCTCGGCTGCATCCTGGCCGAAACGCGCGAGGTGACCGACTCGCTGTTCATGGCCGCTGCCCGCACGCTCGCCGGCTGTGTGTCGGAGCAGCGGCTGGAGGGTGGCGCGATCTATCCGGACGTGTCGCAGTTGCGCGAGGTCTCGGCCCGCATCGCCGGTCAGGTGATGCGCACGGCGCGGGACGAAGGTCTCGGGCGGATCATTCCGGATAATGAGATTGCCTCGCTGGTGCGTTCGCGCATGTGGCACCCGGAGTATCCGGACTTCGGCCGGGTGCCCAGCGAGTAGCTGGCGTCGCGACTACGGGGACGCGCGGATGAAGAAGTTGACGCATCGGTGCGCGGATTCTCGCAACCGCAATGAAGTCGCGCGCCCGCCGATCCGATGGGCTCAGCATGATGCGCACCTGGGTTGGCGGCATGCTGAGCGCGACGGCACTTGCCATTCTGATGGGCGGTTGCCCGCCGACGGGGTCCGGCGCCGCCGACGCCGGCGCGACTGAGAATACCGCATCGTCCGATAGCGCCGCGACAGAGGTGGTCGCCAGCGATACGGCGGCGGATCACGAAGCGACCGACACGCCGACGCCCGGCGCGGGCGAGGCGCTCTCCTACGCGGCGCACATCCAGCCGATCTTCGACGCGAATTGCATCACGTGCCACCGCAACGGCGGCCTGGCGCAGCGCTCGGGCATTTCGATGACGCTGGTGCCGGCGGAGTCTTACGCGTCGATCGTGAACCAGCAGAGCTCGCAGCACGCGACGCTGGTGCGTGTGGCGCCGGGCAAGCCGGACGAGAGTCTGCTCTATCTGAAGGTCAGCCTGGACGATCCGCCGATCGGTCAGCGCATGCCCTACGGCTGCGGCCGGCTGCACGATGATCAGCTCGAGGCGATTCGGCGCTGGATTGCCGATGGCGCGCTGAACAACTGAGGCGCCGACGTTCTCCGCGCAATCCTTCAGTTGCCGGCGGAGGCGGTGACGGCGGGCCGCGTAATCCGCAGAAAGGCCGACGTGGCCAGATCGCGCGCCCCGCGCTTCTGAGCGGCGACGAAGGCGGCGTGGGCGGCGTCGAAGCGGTCGCGTTGAAACTCCATGAACCCCAGCAGGAAGCAGGCGTCGGCGGTGGGCCGCTCGGCGACACTGCGTGTCAGCCCGGCGACATGCGTCTCGAGCGCGTCGGCGCTAGGGTAATACTCCGTCAGGTTGAGGTTCATGTAGATGAGACGATCCTGGAGCTGCAACGCGCGCCGCAGGACGCGGCCGGCGTCGTCGTAGTGGCCCTGGGCCAGCAGGGCCTGAGCCAGGTGGACGCGGCTGGCCGGGTCGGCGTGATTCAGCTCGGTCGCCAGCGTGAGGGCCACGACAGCCCGCGGGTAGCGCCCTTCGCGAAGCAGGGCCACGCCGGCGCGCAGGGCGCGCTCGTGATGCTCGAGCGTCTTGTCGGCGCGGCGGGCCATGTCGCCTTCGTTCCAGACGTAGGCCTGCTCGCGGCGTTCGTGCCGGCGGCCGGCTTCGTACGCGTCGTCCAAGTCGCGGCGATCGAAGAACGGGAAGCCCCAGTGACCGGGGGACTGGCGCTGCAGACTGCGACGCAGCTCGGCGGCGCGCGGCCGCCGCTCGATCGCGGGGGCGGGTTGAGCTGTGGCGGGCGGCGCTTCGGAAGGCGAGGCGGGCTCCTCCTGCACGGCGCGCACAACGGCGACGCGCTCGTGAGAGGCCTCACCCGGCGCGCGAATCACGCGCACGACGCGGTCGTCGTCGCCCGCCAGCACACGGGCGCCGAGAGCCGCCCCCACGATCAGACCCGCGAAACGGCCGTAGCTCCGCGCAGACATGGTTGGCCTCCTCAACGCAGGCAATGCCGAAGCAAGCAACCGAATTATAGCCGCTCTCAATCCGAAGCGGAGCGGCTCGCGGCGGCCGCCAAATTCGACCACACGCCCGTCAGAAAATTTTCGATCTGAAAAACGTACTCCGCAGTGCGGAGATAGGGGCCCAGGGCGTGATCGATGCCGTCAAACCGCACGAGGCTGACAGGGCCGGCGGCGCGATCCGCCAGGCGCTGCACGGTCGTCGGCGGGGTGAGAAAATCGCGCTGGCTGGCGAGAATCAGGATCGGCTGCGTGACGTTGCGAATCACCGCGTCGGAAATCAGCGTCGGGTCGAGCCGGCGAACCACTTCGTTGGCCTGGCCGCCGATGATCGCGTTGAAGCGGTCGAGTTCGGCGTCGAGCGCGACGGGCGAATCGAGGATCAGTCCGTTGACGGCGTCGGGGCGGGCGGCGGCGACCGCGATCGACGGGATGCTGCCGATCGAGATTCCGGCGAGCGTAACCTTGTCGCGGCCGGTGAGGCGGCGAGCCCAGTCGACGACGGTGTTCAAGTCGTCGGGCATGGAAGCAAGCGATGCCTGGCCCTCGCTTTCGCCGAAGCCCTGATAGTCATACGTGAATACGGACCAGCCGTTGTAAACGAACAGGCGGGCCACGAAGAGGTAGCAGGCCTTGTTTCCCGCGGCGCCGTTGGAGAGCACAATCGTGCCGCGATCAAGGTTGGCCGGCAGGTACCAGACCTGAAGCACGGTGCCATCGGGTTTCAGGACCCAGTGTGTCAGATAATCGAGACCGGCCTGGTCGGGCGTGTCGACGGTCGTGAGGAAGTACAGGCGGAAGTCGTCGCGAAGCCGCTCGCAGCTTTTGGCCGGGTCGAGCAGAATGCCGGACAGCACGTCGTTGATTTCTTCGGGGCCCGGCAGCGGCTGTGGCGCGCAACCCAAGCAACAGCAAGTACCTGCAAGCAAACTAATGATGGTCTTTCGTCGCAGTCGCATGGTGGTTTCAACCCTGTCCCGGTGCGAGACTTTCGCGGGGACCGCCGGTACCTATCGACATTATATCGATTTCGACAATACGATCCGAACGAGGTTGGGATGAGCCGACTGGCGGCGCGTGGAAATCGAGTTGCGAGTGGGAATAACGGGCCGCGCCAGGCGAATTCAGCGTTGGAAGACTCTTGGGCCGCCAGGCGGCCCTGTGGAGATGGTGCCATGGACACAATGTCGCCGATCATCGTCAAGAAGGGGTTCCTCAGCACAGTCGCGCAAGGGCTGTTTGGCACGCTGATCACGGCGATTGTGTGCGGGTCGGGCCTTGGCTTTTACCTGGTGAACATCGTCGATCGCAAGACCGGCGATCTGTTCAGCTTCACGCAGGAGACGATCGCGTCTCTGCCGGCGCTGCGGGCCGCGCTGCCGCCGGCGATTGCCGACGCGCTGGCGGACCGGCGCGATCCGGCGTATCGGCAGCAGCTCGACGTCGCGGCGCAGTTGGTTGCCGGCGAGCAGAGCGACGACGTCTGGTCGCGGCGGGTGGTGCTGAACGTCACGAACAAGGGAGACCAGACGGTCTCGCTGCTGGCGGTGCGGCTGGTGCTGCTCGATGCGCAGGGCGTGCCAGTGCGGGCCGTGCTTCGGCACGCGGCGACGCCCATCGCGCTGGAAGACGAGCAGTGGAATGGTCCGCTGATGCCCGGCGGCGTGCGCAAGATCCCAGTCATCATTCCGACCGACGACAAGTACGCGAGTGTGTCGGCGGAAGTGACCGACCTGCGCATCTGGACGGGGCAGGAGGCGACGACGTCGGCGCCGCGGGCGGACGTGGCGACGCCGGGTGAGTCGGCGGGTCGCGGGTAGTTGCGGCTGCCGAGCGGGCAAACATCGATCCAAGGCCCTGCCGACGCGAACAGCGTCGGCAGGGCACCCGCGCCACATCATTGAGAAGGCGGCTGTGCCACACAGCCAAGGGCGGCTTGTGCCACATCATTGAGAACGCCGCTGCGCCACACAACGCCGATGTGCCACGTCATCAACGCTGCGGCCACCACCTGGGCGCGAGTCCTCCGCGCGCCTATCATCCGCCAGGTTCGCTGAATCGAACGTATCGGGCTGCGCCGGTTCGCCGAGGGCGGCTGTGCTACATCAACGCGGCGGCATCTGAGCGGCGGCATCTAATATGATCGCACGATGCAGGAATCTCGCAAGGTTGTGGCTGGCGGCGGCTGCTACGCTCTCGGTGGTATGCACGAGTCTTGGCCAGTCGGCGGCGACGCGTGGCGCGGAGTCGCGCGTCCGATCGGTCCGGCTGCCGGCGGGCGGCATGGTCGCCGACGCCGTCGCGGACGACTCGGGCGAACTGTGCGTCGTCTATGGCGTCGGCGCCGACATTTTCTTTCATCGGCTGACGCCGGGCGGAGAGTGGACGGACGCGGCGGTTCGGGTGAATTCGACGTTGGGCTCGGCGCTGGTGCGTGGGGAGCGCGGGCCGCGGATCGCGCTGGGCAAAGGGGCGGTGGTGCACGTTGTCTGGACGGGTCAGGGCGCCAGCGGGCTGTGCTATGCGCGGAGCCTGGACGGCGGCAAACGGTTTGAGCCGCAGCAGCGCATCTCCGATGCGCGGTTTGAAGCGGAAGGGCCGGCGGTCTTTGCGGACCGGCGCGGCCGCGTCGGCGTCCTGGTGCTCGACTCCCGGCTGGGCGAAGCGCCGGAGGCGCCGATTTCGTTCGCGCCGGCGGTGCGCTGGTCGAGCGACGATGGGGCCGAGTTCGCCCCAGGCGAGCCGATCAGCCGGGACGCGCGCGATCGGGCGTGCATGTGCTGCGAGCCGGCGGCAGTTTCCGGGCCAGCGGGCGATTTCGTCCTCGTGCATCGCATGGCCTATGACAGCCTGCGCGACATGCTGCTGTGGCGCTGGTCGCCGGGCGAGCCGAGCTGGCGGCGCACGCCGATCAGCGCGGACCGCTGGAAGCTGGTCGGCTGTCCCATGTCGGCGCCGGCGGTGGCACGATCGGTCGACGGGAAGCTGCTGGCGGCGGCGTGGATGAGCGACCAGCGGGTGTATTTCGCGACCATGCCGGGCGACGGGGAGTCGTTCTCGCCGCGCGTCCGGTTGGACGAGGGCGCGGCGCCGGCGCGGCAGCCGAGCGTGGCGATCGCCGCCGACGGCGCGATTCTGACGACGTGGGTGAGCGAGGGGGCGATTCGATGGAAGCTGCATGAGGCGGGCGGCCGCGCGGTCGCACAGCACGGGAGCTTCGACTTCGGCGAGTCGTGGAAGCCCAAGGCCGTCGCCAGCCGCGAACGGTTCTTCGTGCTGTACTGACGCGGGGAGGTCGGCGCCTTTGCCGCGGCGGCGTGACGGTCAATAGAGGCTGGCGCGGGCGGCGGCGTTGGCGGCGATGCTGACGGCGGCGGTCTCAACGCGCAGGATGTGCGGTCCCAGCCGGACGAAGTGTCCGCCGGCGTCGCGCAGCAGCGCGCTCTCGTCGGGAGTGAGCCCACCTTCGGGGCCGACGACGGCGGCGAGGCGGCGGTTGGCGGCGGGGTGCGTGTGCAGCCAGGTTGCGAGCGGGACGGCGCGTTCGTCAGGGTCGGCGACCAGCAGCGTGTGGTCCTGGCAGGCGCGGACGGCCTCGGCGAGGGTGCGGCCGGCGGAAAGCTCGGGAAGATGCGCCCGACCGCATTGCTTGCAGGCTTCGATCGCGGCGCGATGCAGCTTTTCCAGGTGGGAATCGCCGACGCGCACGACGCTGCGTTCGAATTCGGCCAGCGTGATCCGCTGCACGTCGAGCTCGACGCACTTTTCGACCAGCCAGTTCAGCCGCGGACCTTTGCAGCCGGCGACGATCAGTTCGAGCGTGCGTTCGGGGCGTGGGACGAGCAGCACCTGGTCGACGTGAGCGGCCAGCGCCGCCCCGCCGCGCCGCCCGCGCCGCGTTTCGTGCGCCGCGGCGGCGATGGTGCCGGCCGCGACGTGGCCGCGTCCGTCGAACAGGACGAGCGAATCTCCCGGGCGCAGCCGCAGAACTTGCGTGGCGTGGTGCGCCTCGTCCTTGAGCAGGACGTTGGCGCCCGGTTTCAGATCGGGGCAGAAGAACCTGGGACCTTGCACGCAGGGATTATCGGCCTGCGGGCGGCTGCCGGAAAGTCGCCGGCACGCGCATTCCGATACTCAGATAGAGCGCCCAGCGCGGTTCCGACAGCCGCGCGCCGCGGCGCAACCGGGGGGGACGAGATCATGGCCGATGCGGAAGTGACCACGAGCGGCGTCACCGTCGTGGATGGGGCCGAGGGAAAGCCCGTAGCACACGTGATCGTTCCGAACACGGCGAGCGCGCCGGTGGCGCCGGGAGCAGGTCAGCCCGCCGCTGCTGCGACTGATTCGGCGGCAAAAACCGATTCTACGCTGGCGGCGAAACCAGCCGCGGCGGCGACGCCGAAGGCCGCTGTCGCTGCCGGCACGGCGAAGGCCGCTGGCACCGCCGAAACGCCGACGAGCGTGGAGTCGGTCGCGACCGTCGCGCCGTCCGCTGCTGCGGCGGGCCGAGCGCGCGTGCCATGGTTCGCGCCGTCAGCGGTGTTCGGCGGGATGCTTGCTGTTCTGGATTGGATATTGGGCGTGATCGACCGGCCGTTCGCGCGGCTGGGGCGCGGAGTGCGCGGTGTGATCGGATTGACCGCGCTGGGAACGCTGGCGCTCTCGGGCGCGGCGGTGGCGCTGCGGCCGGTGCTGTTTCCGGTTTACGACATCGGCGCCGCGCTACAGGCGGCGGTCGTCGAGGCGTCGAAACCGCCGCCCGTCGAGGCGGATGCCGGCGGTCACGGAGAAGAGGGCAAGGGCAAGGGCGGCCACGGCGACGCGGGACCGTCGAGCGAAGGTGGGGGCGGTGCGCATGGAGCGCCGAAGAGCGGGGGCGGTGCGCACGGCGCGTCGGGGCATCATTAGTCCGAAAGACCGGGCCGGCCGTACCCGCCGCCGCCGGGAGTTTCGATCGTGAGGATGTCGCCGGGCTCGACGCGGCGATGGGCGATCGGTCCCAGGTCTTCGCTGCGGTCGGTCGCGGCGCGGTGGAGCGTGTTGTGCCCTGGCAGGCCCGGTTCACCGCCGGCGAGTCCGAAAGGCGGACGTGTGCGGCGTTGCGTCAGCAGCGACAGTTCGAGCGGCGCGTTGAATTCGATGCGGCGAATGACCCCGTCGCCGCCGCGATGCCGGCCGCGGCCGCCGGAGCCGCGACGGATGGCGAATTCGAGCAGCCGCACGGGGTAGCGGGCTTCGAGCACTTCCGGATCGGTCAGACGCGTGTTGGTCATGTGGGTGTGCACGGCGTCGGCGCCGTCGAACGTCGCGCCCGCACCCGACCCGCCGCAGATCGTCTCGTAATACCCGAACGACTCGTTCCCGAAGATGAGGTTGTTCATGGTTCCCTGGCTGGCGGCGGCGAGGCCGAGCGCGCCAAGGATGCAATCGACGACGCGTTGCGAGGTTTCGACGTTTCCTCCGACGACGGCGGGCCAGTGCTCCGGATCGGTCGGAGCGGGGTCGAGCAGGCCGTGGGGAATCTTCAGGCGGATGGGCGTGAGGACGCCGGCGTTCAGCGGGATGTCCTCGTCGATCAGGCAGCGGAAGCAGTAGAGCACGGCGCTGGTGACGATGGCGCGGTTGGCGTTGAGATTGCCGGCGTGGACAGCGCCGGAGCCGGCGAAGTCGATCTCGGCGGAGTCGCCGGCCACGCGGATCGTCGCGCACAGCGGCGTGCCGTCGTCCAGAGCGTCGGCAAAGCTGTGCGTGCCAGCGCTGAGCCGCGCGATGGCGCGCCGCGCTTTGGTCTCGGCGGCGGACTGGATGTGCCGCATGTAATCGGAGACGAGGGAGAGTCCGGTGGCGCCGGCCAGCTCGCGAAGCCGCCGCGCGCCGGTTTGATTGGCGGCGGCCTGGGCGAGTGCGTCGGCGACGTTTTCATCGACGCTTCGTGATGGATGCGGCCCTGACCGCAGCAGGGCGCGCAGTTTTTCGGCTTGGCTGCGGCCGGCGTCGACCAGCTTGAACACGTCGATCAGCACGCCTTCTTCGGCCAGCCGCGTCGAGACGGGCGGCATCGAGCCGGGTGTGATACCTCCAATCTCCGCGTGATGCGCCCGGCTGGCGGTGAAGAACTTGGGGCGCGACTCGTCGCCGATGAAGACCGGCGTGATGACGGTGACGTCGGGCAGGTGTGTGCCGCCGCGAAAGGGGTGATTGGTGACGAAGACGTCGCCGGGCTGCATGGGCGGGCAGCGCTCGATGAGTTGGCGGACGCAGTCGGACATGCTGCCGAGATGAACCGGGATGTGCGGGGCGTTGACCACCAGAGCGGCGGATGCGTCGAAAATCGCGCAGGAGAAATCGAGCCGCTCGCGGACGTTGACCGAGAGCGCGGATCGTTGCAGCGCGGCTCCCATTTCCTCGGCGATGGCGGCGAAGCGATTGTTGAACAGCTCGAGGCGGATCGGATCGGCGACCACGTCGTCGGTCCGCTCAGACGGTCGGTGCGACCGCGCGGCGCCGGCCGCGGCACCGGCGGACGGCGCGAGGACGAGGTCGCCGGCGGCGGCGACCGTCGCCTGCCAGCCGCGCTCGACGACTACGGTGCCGGTCGATTCGGCGATGACGGCCGGCCCGACGACCGTCGCGCCGCGGGGCAGCGCGTCGCGCTCGATGAGCGGAGCGTCGTACCAGCCGTCGAACCACGCCCGCAGTGTTGCCTGCCGCGGTTGCGACGCGCCGACGCCCGTGCTGTCGGACTGTGTGGCGCCACTCGGCTCGATCGCGGGGGCAGGCCGGCGCTCGCGCACTTCCATGCGCAACGCGCACACCTCCAACGCGCGATCCGGCAGGACGAATCCGAATTGCTCGCGATGCAGCCGCTCGAACGCCATCGCCGGCGGGACATGCGCCGACAAATCGACGTCGATCGAGGCGCTTTGTCCGGCGTAGCGCAGCTCGAGGCTGCGGCGCGGAGCTTCGAGGTGAGCCGTGTCGGCACCCTGCGAGACCACGCGCCGCCGGAGGTCCGCCTCAAGCGCGGCGAACTGCGGTTCGATCCGGCGCAGCAGCTCAGGCGAAAGCCTCTCGCCGACGTCGCACTGCCCATGCGCGCTGATCTCTGCCAGGCCGACACCCAACGCGCTCAACAGGCCGGCGAAGCGCGAGACGACCGCCCGTCGCATCCCCAGCGCCTGCGCGACGGCGCAGGCGTGCTGTCCGCCCGCGCCGCCGAAGGCCACCAGCGTGTGCGTGCGCGGATCGAGACCGCGGGCGGTCGAGATGCGCCGGATGGCGCCGGTGACGTGGGCGTTGGCGATGTCGAGAAAGCCGGCGGCCAGCTCCTGGCGCCCGTATTCGCGGCCGGTGTCGGCGCGGATGCGGTGCCGAAGCTCATCGATGCGGCGCTCGGCGGCTTCGAAGTCGAGCGGAAACGCGAATCGCTCGCACGCGATCCGGCCGAGCAGCAGGTTGCAGTCGGTGATGCAAAGCGGCCCGCCCGCGCCGTAACAGGCCGGCCCCGGGTCGGCGGCGGCGCTGTGCGGGCCGACGGAGGGCTTCACCCCGTCGAACCAGCAGACGGAGCCGCCGCCGGCGGCGACGGTTTCGATGGCAAGCGTGGGCGCGACGATGCGGGTGTGCGCGTCGGTGCGCGGGTCGCGCAGCAGCGTTTCATGCCGGAGCTCGTGCCGGCCGTCGAAGCGACAGACGTCGGTGCTGGTGCCGCCCATGTCGAAGCCGATCGCCGGCAGGCAGCGGTTCGCCGCCGCGACGTGCGCCACGCCGTTCACGCCGCCGGCCGGCCCGGAGAGCAGGGCGTCGCGGCCGCGCGCTGCTCGAACATCGACCAGCCCGCCGCTGCTGGTCATGAGCTTGATGTCGGCGTGCGTCATGGCGGCGGCCAAACGGCGCAGATAGTCGTGCAGCACGGGCGTGACGTAGGCGTCGACCACGGTCGTCTCGCCGCGCGGGACGATCCGCGGAAGGGGGCTCAGCTCAGTCGAGACCGAGACGGTGTCAAAGCCGATTTCGCGGGCGAGCTGGGCGACGCGCTGCTCGTGGGCCGGGTTGCGATACGAATTCAGCAGGCAGACCGCCAGCGACGCGATGCCCTGGTCGCGGGCGGTGCGCAGCGCGCCGCGCGCCGCCGGCTCATTCAGCGGCCGCAGCACGTTTCCGCGGCTGTCGACCCGCTCGTCGAGCTCGATCACCCGCGCATACAACTGCTCGGCCTTGACGATGTGCAGGTCGAAAAGCCGCGGCCGATCCTGATAGCCGATCCGCAGCACGTCGCCAAAGCCGGCGGTCGTCACAAATGCCGTCGCGGCGCCCTGGCGCTCCAGCAGCGCGTTGGTGGCACGCGTCGTGCCGAGCCGCACCGCCACCGCGCCGATCGGCTGATTCAGCCGCAAGCCCAGCAGCCGGCGGACGCCGACTACCGGCGCGTCGAGACCGCACGACAGCTCGAACGCGAGCGTGTCGGCGGAGGGCTGGCCCGCAGCAACGCCGGCGGGCGCGGCTGCACCGTTGCACGCCGGCAGCGCGGCTGCAAGCTCGATCGAGCCGGCGTCGGCGTCGAATCGGGCGACGACGGCTGCCGCCGGTGTTCCGGAGTGCGCCGCGGCACGAAGCGAGAAACCGTCGAAAAAGCCCGGCGGCGCGTCGCGAACAATCCCGACGTCGTGCAGCGTGCGGCGATCGGCGGAGAGCCGCCCGGCGCCCTTGTAGACGCCCGTGCTGAGCAGTTTATGCGTGACGATTGAGCCGGAGGGATCGCGGCCGATGCAGTCGGTGAACGTCCCGCCCACGTCGATCCAGAATTGCCAGCCCGAGCCGGTCATTTCTCCTTCAGCTCGCGCTTCAGGAACGCGTCGATTTCGGCCCAGGCCTTCTCCGCCTGTTCCTTGTTGTAGCCCTGCTTGTTGGTTTCGTTCAGAAACGCGTGGCCGGCGCCGGGATAGATCTTGTGCGTCGCGGCCTTGTCCTTGCCCGCCTTGGCCAGCGCTTTCTTGAACGACGCCACGTCGATGCCCCGGTCGGTGGCGCCCCAGATGCCCAGGATCGGCCCCGTGATCCGGCGAAGCTGTCCCTCGTCGGTGATCGGCTTGCCGTAGCACACCACCGTGCAGGCCAGCCGCTTGTCGGCGACGGCGAGTTGCAGCGCGTATCCGCCGCCCATGCACCAGCCGATCACGCCGGTGGGCTTGCCCTTCGTGTACTTGTGGCCCGAGAGGAATTCGAACGCGAATTTGAGGTCGGCGACGGCCTGGTCGTCGGCCAGACCGCGCATCAGCTCGTGGGCGTGATCGCGGTCGGCGGCGACCTGCCCGTGATACAGATCGACCGCCAGCGCGACGTAGCCCTGCCGCGCGAAGCGCTCGGCCTGCTGCTTGACCCAATCATTCAGCCCCCACCACTCGTGAATCAGCAGAATGCCCGGTGCCGGCTCGTCGCCCTTCGGCCGCGCCAGGTAGCAGTCGAATTGAGCGTCGCCGCGGGCCAGCTTCACAGTTTGGGTGTTGATCGCGTCATTCTCGCCGCCGGCGGGTGGCTCCTGCGCGGCGGCCTGTGCGATGGCGAGGGCGACGATGAATGCAAGGGCGGAGCGGGGCATGGCGAGTCCTCCAGTTAGACACGATGGATCATACCCCGGGAATGGGCTGGGTCTGCCTGCGGCTGGGCATTTCGATTCGAGTGCGAATCGCCGAAGCCCTGCCGACGCGACGGCCGTCGGCAGGGCACCCGGCCCCGTGAACGGGAGTGGAACTTCGGCGGTGGCATTTCGATCAAAATCGGCCGGCGCGTTGTTGAATGAGAGCTTGGTCCTCGGCCGAGGGCGGCCGTGCTACACTCACAGCCGAGGGCGGCTGCGCTTCAAGAACTGGAGGTATGCCTGATGAGCCGGATTCTCGTTGCCGTCGCGCTGATGTCGATGGCCTCCGCCGCCGCGCAGACGCTCGGCACGCTCGACGTCGACTCGGTCGAGTTGGTCGCCGGCCGCGAGGTCGCCGGTCAACCGGAGATCGCGCATGTACATGGCGGCTACCGCTATCTGTTCGCCAGCCGCGAAAACCTGGCGACGTTTCAGCGTCAGCCGGAGAAGTTCGAGATACAGCTCGGCGGCGCCTGCGCACGCATGGGCGCGCTCAGCGGGCTTGGCTCGACCGGCATCCGCACGGTCTTCAAGGACCGCATTTACATTTTCGCGTCCGAAGCCTGCAAGAAGGGGTTTCTTTCCGGTCCGGAGAAGCTGCTCGACTCCGACGATCCGGTGCCGACCGGCAGCGACGACGATCGGGCCACGGCGCGGCAATTGCTCGACAAGGCCGTCGCCGCGCTGGGCGGCGCCGAACGCCTGAGCAAAGTGCGCAGCTATGCGCGGCGGATGATCCGCGAGCAGGACTACCAGGGCCGCAAGGTGAAAGTTGGCGACGCGTGGACAATCGCTGTGCCCGACCGGTTGCGCCGCGATTCGATCTGGGACACCTCAAGCTGGTCGTTCGTCGCGACGCCCGACGACGCGTTCACGTACGGCGAGCGCGACTGCCGCGGGCTGTCCGCCGCAGGCCGCGTCGAGCTCCAGCGGCTGGCGGTGCGCGACCCGCTGATGCTGCTTCTGTCCCGTTCGAGGGCTGACTTCGTCGCCGTCGCCGGCGGGCGCGTTCGCGTGGGAGAGCGCGACGCGGAGCGGGTGATCGTGCACTTCCAGGGTTGCGCGACGACGCTGGCGATCGACGAGGCCAGCGGACGAATCGTGGGCTGCTCGTTCCGCGGGCGCGGCGCAAGTCTGCGCTTCGGCAAGGTCGAGCTGGTCTATTCCGAATTCACGGAAGTGAGCGGCATCACGCTGCCGATGCACGTCGCCGCCACGTTCGACGGCAAGCCGTTCGACGACGCGACGGGCACCATTTCGGAAGCGCGGATCAACGCGGAGCTCGCGGCCGACACGTTCGCGCGGCCGAAGCCGTAGCGCGACCGACCGCGCCGTACCACGGGCAGGCGGTATGATCGGCCGGCATGACCGCCCAGGCTGAATCAACCGATGCGATCGTTCGGCAATTCGTCGCCGACGGCTTCGCGATCGTTCGTGGCGTCTTCTCGCGAGATGATCTGGACGAGCTGACGGCCGACGTCCTCCGCATCGCGCGCGGCGCGTATCCCTGCCCGAGCCTCCAGCCCGTCCCGGCGGAGCTGTCCGACGAGGCGGTGCTGCGCAACTTTCTGTGCATCCACCAGCCGCATTTCGTCAGCCCGGTGATTCAGCAGTTCGTGCGTCATCCGCGGCTTTGCGACGTGCTGTCGCGCCTCGTCGCGGCGCATCTGCCCTGGTGGGACGGCCGCGTGAAGTGCATGCAGTCGATGCTGTTCGTCAAACCGCCCGGCGAGCGCGGCCAGGCCTGGCATCAGGACGAGGTCTATATACCGACGCGCGACCGTTCGCTGTGCGGGGCGTGGATCGCGATCGATCCGGCGACGGTGGCGAACGGATGTCTGTGGGTGCTGCCCGGTTCGCATCGCTCGGGCTACCTCTATCCGCAACGGCCGCACCAGCAGCCCGACGAATTCGACTTCGCCGACGAGAGCTGCGGCTTTGACGACGCGCAGGAATTGCCCGTCGAACTGAACGCGGGCGACGCAGTCTTTTTCAACGGTTATCTCCTGCACCGCTCGAAGCGGAATCGCAGTGAGATTTTCCGGCGGGCGATTGTTTTTCACTACTGCAACGCCTGGTCGCTGCTCCCGTGGGAAATCAAGCCGGGCGAGCGACCGGCGACCGCCGACTGCCGGCGTGTCATTCCCGTCGTGGGTGCTGATCCGTACGCATGGAAGGGTTACGAGGCGTCGCTCTCGGACGTTTGGCTGCGACCGTTGCGCACGGATAACGGCAGGTAAATGCCTGAGAAACGTGGGGGGAAAAAAGTGGGCCGGCGGTCGGGAGGTGCGGGGGGGACACCTGCTCCGACGCAGATCCGGCCCGTGGTTCGACGGGACCTAGCCCTGCGAACTATCTTAATATAACAGTCCCGCGCTGCAAGTCGGCTGCTACCTCAACTCGTAAATTTTTTGTTTTTCTTCGATTTTCAATCGTTGAAACTCCCATCCCTCGCGCCCACCATTCCCGCAATGTCCGCGACAGCCAAACCCGTCCAGCTCGCCCGTTCTATCCGCGGCGGGCAGCATTTTGGATTGCTCGCGGTCATCATGGTGCTGGCGGCCGCGCTCACGGTTTTTGGTGGCCGGGTCCGGATTTCCGAGCCGATCGTTGATCCGGTAACCGGCGAAATCAGACGGAATTCCGACGGTTCGGTGATGCTCCGGACGATTGAGCGTAGCCGCTTCCTCAATCCGGACAATCTGATCAACGGGATCGTCAAGGACGGGTCGTTTTATGCGGTGATGGCGGTTGGGGCGGCGTTCGTCATCATTACAGCCGGCATTGACCTCTCCGTCGGCAGTATTTTCTGCCTTGCGGGGGTGACGACCGCGATGTTGTTGCACGCGTTTGGGCCACGCGGCTCGTGGTCCGCGGCGCCGCCGCTGCTGGCTTCGCTCGCCGGCGTGCTCACCTGCCTGTTGGTGGCGACGGCGGCGGGTTGGCTGAATGGCGTGCTGATCGTGCGGCTGGGGGTGCATCCGTTCGTCATTACTCTTGGAACGATGCAGATTTATCGCTGCATCGCGCTGGTGATCAGCGGGGCCGAGCCGTTTGGCAACTTCCCGCCGATGTTCACCAGCTCGGTCCGCGTCCGTCTTGGCGACCTGGGTGTGGTACCGCTGGCCGTGGTGGTCCTTGCGGTGGCTGCCGGCACGATCTTGCTGGCGCGGACGCGGCTGGGGCGTTACGCGTACGCGGTCGGAGGGAACGAGACCGCGGCGCTCTATTCCGGCATCGGCGTAAAGCGGCTGAAGGTCGTGGTTTACGCGCTGGCGGGGTTTTCGGCCGGGGTCGCGGCGCTGCTGTCGCTCGGCTACTACGGCGCGGCCCAGAGCGACTGGGGGCGCGGGGCGGAGCTGAAGGTCATCGCCTCCTGCGTCGTGGGAGGCGTAAGTCTGCTAGGCGGGCGGGGTTCGGCGATCGGCGCGCTGCTGGGCACAATCACGATTTTCATGATCATCAACGCGATCGACATCCTGCGGATCGACAACAACTACAGCGACGGGGTGGTCGGCGCGGTGATCATTCTCGCGGTGCTGCTCGATCGCGTCAGCCGGCGATCCGGGTCGGGCTGAGCGAGCACGCCCGGCGGTTATAAGACGCCGAGACATTCCCAACTGTCGCGCCGCGGATTATTCGGCGTTGGTCCATCGCCAACGCCCGGACCCTGAGAACGCGCGATGCCGTCACGGCCGGGCAAGACCCGATCACGTTTGGCGTAACATGCCGCCAGAACTGTGATTATGGGTGCATCCCGGGGTGAGTACCTGGTACGATTTTGCGTTGAATTCGGTGTTAACGCCGGGAGGGGGATGTGTTATCATCGAATCGGTTGTCACGATGCACGCCGGTGTGGCGCCCCCTTGATCGGGGGTGCTACTATTGGTTCGGCGGGCAGCCGGAGTGCGCCTTCTGGCGCTATTCCGGCCATAGAGTTCGGAGCGGTCGCGAATCGGGCTCCAGCTCTGCCATCTTTCGACATTCTGTTCAGACGTACCCGCTGAGGAGGTACCTGATGTCTGCCACTCCCCGCAGGTCGGGACGCGCTTACTTCGCCACGCTGTTTGTGGCGGCCTTCCCGCTGGCCATCAGTCTTTCGACGGCCAGCGCGGAGAACCGGAAGTTCGTGGTGTTCCTCGCGGATCTTCCGAAGGAGGCGCCCGACGCATTTCTGCCGCTGCGCACCGATATCTGGGACGCCTATTTCGACAAGGTCAAGAACGGGCAACCCGGCCAGCCGCGGATCGACTCCTTCGCCGAATGGTGGGAGGAAGTGAGCTACGGTGACGTGACGGTCGATGGCGAGGTGGGCGGCTGGGTCAGCATGCCGTGGCCGTCGCACCCGCCGGGACTGACGGGTGGGCTCTTCTCGAACGACGTGATTCCGCACGTGGATTTGCAGTCGGATTTTTCGTACGCGCCGGACACGGGCGAGTTCTTCTTTAACGGCATCGCGATGTACTCGTTCGACTTCGACGGGGTGGGCGAGAACGCGGCCCGCGGGAACGCGGGTGCGCGCGGCTGGCCGGGCGTTTCGGATGCCGACGTGTGGGGCAACCCGGTCTGGGCGCCGGGAGAGCGTTTTCAGAATCTGAACGGCAACCTGGATTCGGCCGGCCGGCCGATCTACGACGCGGGCGTGTTTGAAATCGCGATCGACAAGAACGGCAACGGCAAGATCGACCTGAATAAGAAGGCCAACAGCTTTGCGCAGCTCATCGCGTCGGAGGTCGACTACGGCCCGGTCGACGCGCGCTATGAAATCCCGATCTGGATCCGTTTCCTGAACGATACCGAGTGGTTCGACTGGAACGGCAGCGGCGAATGGGACTGGGGCGGCGCCGAAATCTGGATCGACCGCGATTCAGACGGGGCGCTGGGCGGCGCGGCGGAGCCGTATGGCGACGACACGGACCGGCCTGCGACGCTGATCGAGTTCATCATGCGCGTCGGCGACCCCGAGGACGACGAGACCGAGTGGTGGGATCAGCAGCTCAACGACAACTATGACTATCCCGAGCCGTACGAGGACTTCCTGGTCCACTGGAGCCCGTTTGCGCATCAGTTCGTGACGACCGACGACGAATACATCATCGCCAACTATCCCGGTTCGGCCAGCGCGATTCTCGGACGTATCGGCAACCGCCACTACGACGCGCCAGACTACTGGGACAATAACGGGAATACGATCAGCACGAACAAGATGCAGCGCATCGAGGGCAACCTGAAGGACGACACGGCCCGCGCCGCGCAGCGCCGCCGCTGGAGCTTCACGTCCTTTACCACCGAACCGACCAGCCCCGACGGCACGCCGCTGTGGTGGAGTGCGTTCTGGACCGAGTTTTTCGGCACGGAAGCTCCCGAGTGGTTCGGCGGCTACATCCCCTATCTCCAGACGTTCGATCCTGCCAAGCCGGTGCCGCAACTGGTCAATCAGACCACCGAGCCCACGTTCGAGTTTCATCCGAACCGCGGCGGCCCCAACAACAACGGGACCGCATTTGCGGGCGAGTCGTTCGGCGGCGACATCGTGCCGCGCGTCAACGATCCGAACGAGGGCATGTACGACGGCCCGGCCGAGTACTGGGACCTGCCGTCGTCGATCTACCACGCGGGCGGCGACGGCTATTTCGGCGAAGTGACTTCGCCGGCCGACGAGCAGCTCTATGGCGACGACCTGGGCAGCACTCCGCCGTCGGGCGGTGTTGGCGCCGGTGGCGACGCCAACATCGAACCCGCCGGACCGCTGGCGTACAACGTGCACGGCGAGGGCGGCAATGACGGCGGAAACGTTCTTACCACCGAGTTCCTCACCTGGCGGACCGACGGTACGTCGAGCACCGACGTGGACCAGCTTGTGGGGGGGCAGTTCATCCGGCGTTACGGACGCGACATCAACCTCGACGGCCTGCTCGACATGGGCGAGACGATCGTCCCCGGCAATCACAATTACGGCATCGACGCGCTGGAGGGCGGCACGCCCAACGCCGACCCGGCGCAGAACGTCTATCCGTGGAACCGCATGCGTTTGCAGGAGGACATGATCGCGGCGATGGACGCCAGCATGGACTTCGACGAATTCCTGGGCGGCCCAGGTGATTATGGCAACGTGATCAACTCGGTCATCCTCTGCCCGGCGGGCACGGCCGCCAACATGTTCTTTTTGACGGCGGGCGGCTACCAGGCGACGATGGTGCGCGACGGACTCGACCCGCTGGCGGTCAGCAGCCGTTTGGACATCAACCAGTATCGCGTCTTCACCGACGGCCTCGGCATCTCGACCGACAGCGCCGGCGAAGGCGACCTGGGCGTCGGCGCGTATCAGACGCCGTTCTCAGCGCACGAGTACTGTCACCGCTGGGAAGGGTATCCCGACCTGTATGACTACGACGTGTATCTCGACTTCGGCGGCAAGAACCTGAACTACCCGATCGGCCGCTGGTGCATCATGGCGGGCGGCGGTCTGGTTCACCCCGTGCCGATTCTCAAGGCGGTGAACTCCGACTGGATCGACCCGGTCGACATCACCACCGCGCTGACGCCGGCCGCCTCGACCACGATCACGTTCCGCTCGTGGGAGTTCGACCGCAACCGCACGCTCTACGTCTTCCGCAACCCGACCTACGCCGCCGAGTCGTTCTGGTTCTGGCGGCAGTCGCCGGTGGCATTGGATCCGGACACGGGCGCGGCTGCATTGACGTTCGACCAGTATCTGCCGGGCCACGGTCTGATGATCATGCACGTGGACGAGCGCGGCAATCCGAACGGCACGCCGCCGCAGCAGCGCTTGAGCGGCCACTTCACGTACCTGATCGTGCAGGCCGACGGTCTGCATGACCTGGAGCTGGACAATTCGCCGAACGCGGGCGACGCGGGCGATCCGTTCCCCGGCACGTCGGGCCGCACGACCTGGAACCGCTTCACCGATCCGTCGAACAAGTGGTATACGGACGAAGGCAGCGGCCTGGACATCACGAACATCGTCGAGAAGACCTACGAGACCGATGTGACGTTCCGCTGGACGCCGCGCGAACTGCCCAGCTTCGACTGGGTGCAGCCGCCGGGCGGCACGTCGGTGAACGGGCAGTACAACCTGCGTTATTACGCGTATGACCAGAAGGGCGGGACGACGATCCGCTTCTACGTGGATGACGACAGCACGGGCTATGACGGCGCGTTCCTGGGAGCGACGGGCAAGCCGCTGGGCGACGTCGACGGCGCCTTTAAGGTGAACATCGGCAACCTGCCCAACGGCACCTACGCTTTCTATGCCAAGCTCGAGCCGGGCGCAACCGAAAACAGCGTCTCGGTCCCGCGGCCCAACGTCGATAACCAGGGCAACGGCGTGCTGGAAATGGGTAACGCCGACGTCGACCTGGCTGTCTCTCAGCTCGAAGCCTGGAGCGTCGTCTGCTCGGACGACACGGTCCGTAACAAGGAGCTTTGGACTATTACCGGTACGGCCTCCGGCCAGCAGGTCGTCAAGGCGGTGACCGGGCAGGTCTATCAGTCCGATCCGATCTCGTTCGGCGGCGGTTCGCCGCATTCGGCCATCAAGTTCAAGATCACTCCGGGCGCGAAGCGCTTCCGGGTGGGCGATCGCTTCAGCTTCGTGACCACCGGCTTCACGCGCTACAGCGACGCCGTGCTGATCTTCGAAGGGAACATCGTGCAGCCCGGTCCGCCGGTGGCGCTGATCGACTCGGTCACGCCGGCGACGGGTATCTCGAACTGGACGGAGTTCACGTTCGCGTCGAACTCGAACGATCCGGCGGACGCCGACTTCACCGAGACCTGGAGTTTCGGCGACGGGCAGACTTCGGGCGTGCAGACGACGGTTCCTTCGGTGGTGACGCACAAGTATGCCAACGCCGGGACGTTCGTCGTGACATTGACGGTGACGAACTCGTTCGGGCTCTCGGCGACGGCGACGACGGCGGTGCAGGTGACGAACGCCAAGACGCCGGTCGCGCGGCTGACGGCGAGCCCGGCCGAGGGCCGTCTGCCGCTGAAGGTGACGCTGGACGCCAGCAAGTCGAGCGATCAGAACGATCCTGGGCTGGGCGGCAGCAACCTGACGTATCGCTGGACGACGTCGTCGGGCGCGGTGCTCGATCCGGTCGCGGGCACGCCCTCCGAGGGCGACATCGTGGTCAAGCCCGGCCCGGCGCAGGGTCCGTTCGACGTGATCTTCAACAAGGCTGGCGTGCAGGTCGTGACGGTCGAGGTGACGAACGGTTTCGGCCAGAAGGCGACCGCGCCGGCGGAAGTCCGCGTGCAGGGCCCGCCGGCGGATCAGCCGCCGATCGCGGAGATCAGTGCGGACAAGCGCTCGGGAGCGGGGCCGCTGGTGGTGAAGTTCTCGGCGGCCGGCTCGCGTGATCCGGAAGGCGGCCTGTTGGAGTACGCGTGGAACTTCGGCGACGGGTCGCACGTGGTGCGCGGCGTGTCGGAAGCGACACACACGTACAGCAAGGCGCGGACGTACAACGCTACGCTGACGGTGACCGATCCGTCGGGTTCGACCGACAGCGCGACGCTGGCGATCGTCGTCACGTCCGACGCCGCCAGCAGCAACGGCAGCCCGGTGGCGCGGATCAACGTCAGCTCGACGCAGGGCGCGGCGCCGTTCACGGTTGAGTTCAACGCGCTCGATTCGGCCGATCCGGAGGGCGACGCGCTGTCATACGCGTGGGACTTCGGCGACGGCTCGGCACCCGAGTTCGGACCGGTCGTGGCGCACACGTACGAAGAGGCGCGCACGTACTCGGTCGTGCTGACCGTGGCGGATCCGGGCGGTTCGACGGGTTCGGCGACGGTGAACATCTCGGTGACGCTGCCGGTCGACCAGTCCGGCCGCGAGTCGCCGAGCGGCGACGGGACGGGCGACGCGACCGACGGCGGCTCGCGGCAGTTGTGCGGTGCGTTCGGGTTCTTCCCGATCATGCTGACGCTGGCGGGTATGCTGGCTCTTCGGCGGCGGCGCGTGCTGTAAAACGGCCGAAGTTCATGTGATGGATTGATCCGGGCGCCGCGGCTGTGGGCTGCGGTGCCCGGTTTTCTTCACGGTCCGGCCGACGCGTGCGCGGCGACTCAGGGCTTGCTGTCGAGCGGCGCGACGCGGACGTCGTCGATCCAGGCCGTGCCGGCGCCGGACATGACGATCGAGAGCATTCCGGCGGCGGCGTTGGCGGGCAGTGCCAGCTCGCGGTCGGCGCGGCGCCAGTCGAACGTGCTGGTCAGCCGGTCCACTTCGAGTTCGTCGCCGATCGGTTGTCCCGACGCGTCGAGCGGCTGGAGTTTGAGGAAGGCACTCTCGAGGGCATCGCCGCGGAGCAGGGCGGAGACGCGGATTCGGCCGCCGGCGGGCAGCCCGCCGATCTGCTGGCGGACGACGTCGATGGGCAGGGCGCCGCTCTTGGAGACGCGCAGCGCGGCCCGGCCTTCGTGCGTGGTCTTGCGGTCGATGCGGACGGTCATGCGGCCGGAGTTATTGCGGATGGTCCAGCCGTAGGAGGCACCCTCCTCAAACCCGCCGTTGCAGACCAGGTTGCGGCTTTCGCTGGAGCGGTGGTCGCGGTCTTGTGTCGAATCGGCCGGGTGGTCGCGTTGCAACTCGGCGGCGGGGGGAGTTTCGGCTGTGGGGCGCGGGACGGCTTCACGTTGGGCGTCCGACTGGCCGGGCTCGGTCTGTTGGGGCATGGGGCGGTCGGGCGCGGGGTGTTGGGCCGCGGTGCGTGAGCCGGCGGCGGACGACGCGTCGGTGGGAGGATGGGCGGGTCTCGACTGCGCGGCGCTGGCCGGTGGGTCGGCACGGCGCTGAGCTTCGGCCGCTGGGGCGGGCGGCGGCGTGAAGCCGGCGTTCTCCTCGAGCCAGAGGATCCCCGCGCGAATGCGGTCGGCGTAGTCGCCTTTCCAGCCATGGCCGCCTTCGGTCGTGACCAGCTTGACGCGGGCGCCCTGGAGCGACAGGTACTTTTGCGCGCGGGTCGAGAATTCGAAGGAGCAGACCGGATCGTCGGAGGCGTGCTCGATGACGTAGGCGTGGCCGCGGGCGCCGTCGATCGGCGGCAGCAGCGAGGCCACGAACGTCGACATGGCGATGTACGAGCCGGTGACGGACTTCTGCGGCGCGAGCGAGACGGCGTACCCGGCCGGACCCGCGGAAGACCACGACAGCGTGAAGACCCGACGACGGTCGAGGCGAAACTCCTTGGCGATGTCGGCCACGACGGCTTCGACGAATTCCTCGACGGAAAAGCGCTGTCCGGGGACCTGGTCGCGGCGCGATGGCCAGACGATTCTCTGATCGGGCGACCATTTCACGGCGACGAGTTCGACAATGAGGTATTCGTGCGGAATGCAGTTGCGCGCCAGGCCCTTGACGAACGGCAGATTCGACGCGCTTCCATCGCCCCCGGGGATCACGATCAGGAGCCCGAGGCCGGCGGCGGGGGGCTGTACGGCGCTGAGCGGCTCGATGAGGTGATAGCGCATCTGGGCGTCGCCGGCGGCGGTGCGTTCGCGGGCGACGACATCCGCGTTGGCGGCCGCGGCGGAGTCGCGCTGCGGGCGGAGGGTCTGGAGAGGCGGTGCGGCGGCGAGGACGAACATCGGCAGCGCGAGCACGCACAGCGATGACAATCTGCGCATGAGTTTCTCCTATCGCGGCGGCAGGACGGCTGTCGAGGTGCGCACCGTCTGACCGGCCTCCAACCTCTTCTATCGACGTTTTGCCGCTCCGACCAGCAACGAGAGCGCGAAGAGCCCGGTCGCAACCAGGATTATCGTCGCTCCCGCCGCCGCTTCATAGCGGTAGGCCAGGTAGAGCCCGCCGACGGCGGCGAGCAGTCCGGCGGCGGCCGCGAGCCAGAACATCTGGCCGGCACTGCGGGCCAGATTGCGAGCGGTGGCGGCGGGGACGACGAGCAGCGCGGTGACGAGGAGGATGCCGGTGATGCGGATGGCGACGGTGACGAGCAGGGCGACGAGCAGCGAGAACGAGTAATCGACGGCGCGCGTCGCCAGACCGCGGGTGCGCGCCAGATCGGGATTGACCGCCAGGATCAGCAGCCGGTTGAAGGCGATGACCATGTAGGCCAGGACGAACGCGGCCAGGAGCAGGGCGGCGTTCAGGTCGTCGCGATCGAGCAGCAGCAGATCGCCGTAAAGGTAGCGATTGAAGTCGCGGGTGCTGCGGGTGGCGGTGACGATGGCGATGCCGGCGGCGATGACGGCCGAGAACGCGACGCCGATGATCGTGTCGGTGCTGAGGTCGGAGCGGCGTTTGACGAGGGTGATGACGGCGGCCACGAGCAGTCCGACCAGGAGCATGGTGGTGCGCGGGTCGACGCTGGCGGCGTTGAGGGCGCTGAGGAGGAAGCCGAGCGCGACGCCGGCGAAAGCGGAGTGGGCGATGGCATCGGAGAAAAAAGCCATGCGCATGTTGACGACGAACACGCCCGCCATCGCGCAGGCCGGGGCGATGATGGCGGAAGCGACGAGCGCCTGGCGCATGAAGCCGTCGCGGAGCCAGTCGAGCGGCAGGAGGGCGACGAGAGCCAGGAGCCAGTCGACCAGCGCGTGCATGGGTCAGCCGCCGTCAGAGTGCGGCGGCGGCGCGTGATGGTGGGGGTGGTGATGATCGTGGGCGCAGGCCGCGGCGCCGGCCTCGTGGGCTCCGGGCTGCGCGGCGCCGTGCTCGTAGATGGCCGAGTGTTCGCCGAAGACGCGGCGGATGTTGGCGGCGCTGAGCGTGGCGAGGGTGTCGCCCTGGCACTGGACGACGCCGTCGTTGATACAGACGACGTGGTCGGTGTGCTGAGTGACGATGCTGAGTTCGTGCGAGACGAGGATGACGGTGACGCCGCGCTGGTCGCGCAGCTTGACGAGCAAGTCGCAGAAGAGGGCTTCGCCGGCAATGTCGACGCCGGCGACGGGCTCATCGAGGAAGATGACGTCGGGGTCGCCGAGCATGGCCAGCGCGACCAGGACGCGTTGCAGCTCGCCGCCGGAGAGCCGTCCGAGCGATGATTGAAACAGCCGCTCAGCGCCGACGAGCGCGAGGGCGTCGCGCGCGGCGCGGAGCGCGGCGCGGGCGTGGCCGAGAAAGAGGGGGCGGCGCTGGCGATCGGCGCAGAGCAGGTCGCGGACCGTGATGGGCGTTCCGCGGTCGAAGTCGAAGCGCTGCGGGACGTAGGCCAGCCGCGGCATGCGGCCGTCGGGTCGGGTGCGGAATTCGACCGTTCCGCGATGCGGGATGAGGCCCAGCAGGGCGCGGAGCAGGGTGGTCTTTCCGGCGCCGTTCGGGCCGATCAGCGCGTTGATGCCGCGCTGCACGAAGTCCGCGTCGACGTGCGAGAGGATCTCGCGGCCGCCCAGCGCGATGCGCACGCCGCGCGTCCGCAGGGCGAGACGAGGCTCCAGTTGGCGGCTGGCGACGCGTGGCACGGCGATAGCGTGACCGACCGGGCGGCGCGACGCAAGCGGCGCCGCGGGTGAATCAGTGCGTGGCGGCGGTGGCGGGGCCGGCGGCGCGGTGCGGATGGACCTCGTGCATGCTGATCAGGTCGGACGGGGCCAGGCTGCGGACCAGCGTGATGGCCTCCTCGAAGTTACGCCACACGACCAGCCAGGGTCGGTGCTTCCAGCCGGCGCGGGCCATGAGATGCAGCGGCTGATCCTGCACGCCGGCGATGACGACGAAAATGCCGGCGGCGTGCAGGGCGTCCAGGGCGGATTCGAGGTTGACCAGGCCGGTGGCGTCCATGCTGGGCACGCCGCGCATGTCGAGGATAAGAACTTTGACGTCGCGGCTGACGGTGCGCAAGGCACTGACCGCCTTCTGGGCGGCACCGAAGAAGAGCGGGCCGCCGATCTCGTAGAGCATGGTGCCTTGCGGCAGGGGCTCGGCCAGGGTGGGGTGCTCTTCGGTGGCGAACCGGACGGTGGCGAGGTCGGCGACGCGGCGGATGAGCATGAGGGCCGCGAGGACGACGCCGGCTCCCACGGCGATGACCATGTCGAAGACGACGGTCAAACCGAAGCAGGTGAGCAGCACCATGATGTCGCTGCGCGGGGCCACGCGCACCGTCCGGATGACGTGGCGGACTTCGCTCATGTTCCAGGCGACGACGAGCAGCAGCGCGGCGAGGGCCGCCATCGGCAGATAGCCCAGCAGCGGGGCCATCAGGAGCATGGCCGCAAGGATGAAGATCGCGTGGAAGAACGCGGAGAGCGGCGAGCGGGCGCCGGAGCGGATGTTGGTGGCGGTGCGCGCGATGGCACCGGTTGCCGCGATGCCGCCGAAGAAGGGTGAGGCGATGTTGCCGAGTCCCTGGGCGATGAGCTCGGAGTCGGGGTTGTGGCGGCGGCCAGTCATGCCGTCGGCGATGACGGCGGAGAGGAGCGACTCGATGGCGCCGAGCATGGCGATGGCGAATGCGGGCCCGAGGAGTTGCCGCACTTCCAGAAAATCGCCCGCCGGATCGCGCAGCAGCCACGGCACCAGCGGGCTGGGCAACGTCTGCGGTATGCCGCCGAAGCGCGACTGGATGGTATTGAGCGATGTGCCGGGCAGATAGCGCGTCATGAGCCAGCCGGCGACGGCGGCGACGGGGAGGGCGATGATCGGCGCGGGTACCTTGCGCGTGAGCTTCGGAAGGACGATGAGCAGCGCGAGCGTGAGGGCGCCGATGAGCGTGTCGGAGAGCTGCCACGTGCCGGCGGCGCCGGCCAGCACGTGGACGCGCTCGAGGTAGTCGTTGGGCATGTGTTCGACGCTCAGCCCGAAGAAGTCGCGAAGCTGGAGCGTGGCGATGACAACGGCGATGCCGGCGGTGAAGCCGGTGGTCACGGGATAGGGAATGAACTCGATCAGCTTGCCCATGCCGGCGGCGCCGAGCAGGACGAGCATGATGCCGGCCAGGAGCGTCGCCAGCAGCAGCCCGCCCAGTCCGTGTTGCTGCGCGATCGGCGCGAGGATGACGACGAAGGCGGCCGTCGGCCCGGAAACCTGAACGTGCGAGCCACCCGCCAGAGCGATGACCGCGCCGCCGATGATCGCCGTGTAGAGACCGTTGACCGGCGGGACCCCGGAGGCGATGGCCAGCGCCATGGCGAGGGGCAGGGCGACGACGCCGACGACGATTCCGGCGAGGAGGTCGTTGCGGAGGTCGGAGAAGCGGTAGCCGGCGCTGAGAGCGTCGCGCATTCCGGCGGCGATTTTGAATTCAAAGCGCCAGCGATCCGAGCGCAGGGGTACTTCGGACGAAGGTCGGGTGGACATGTTGTAGAGCGAGGTCTCCGAAGCGCCGTCCGAAAGTCCACGGACTCTCGTCTGCCCGCGACGGCGCGAAATTCGAAGCATCCCATATTCGCATGATGAGGCGCGATCCGCAAGCCGGGAGCGTGTGAATTCGGCGCACGGGCAGGCCGCGACGCCTGCCCCTCCGCTATGGACTCTCCCAGTTCCTCGTAGCGTCGGCCCTCCTCTGAAGCCGGGTCCGTGGCGACGCGGACGGCTGAGCGACCAGGGCTCTACCCAAACCGCGGAACGGCGACCGTCCGGCCGTCGGGGCCAACCAGCTCTTCAAACGGCGCGGAGAATATCTCAGAGAGCCGGCCGGCATTCAGCACGTCGCGAGCCGAACCGTCCGCAACAACCGCCCCGCCGCGCAGCGCCACGACGCGCGTCTCCAGCGCCGCGGGCAGATGCAGATCGTGACTGACAATCACCAACCCACGGCCGACAGCGTGCCAGCGGCGCAGCACGCGCACCAGCTCGACCTGATACGCCGGATCAAGGGCCGTGTTGGGTTCGTCGAGCATCATCAACTGAGCATCCTGGGCGATCGCCGCCGCAAGCAGCGCCTTTTGCCGCTCGCCCCCGCTGACATGGTCGATCGGACGGTCGGCGAGCCGGGCGAGTCCGGCGGCGTCCAGCGCGGCCTGAATCGCCTCCTCATCGTCGCGCGAAAGCGGCGCCAGCGGTGCGACATGTGGAAATCGGCCGCCGGCGACCACGTCGCGCACCGTGTAACCCGGCATGCCGTCGAGCGATTGCGGAACATAGCTCGCCCACCGCCCGCGGGCCCGCGCCGGGATATCGCGAACCGCCCGCCCATTGAGCTGGATCGAGCCCCCCGCGGCCGGAAGCAGCCCCAGCATCGCCAGCAGCAGACTCGTCTTGCCGGCGCCGTTCGGCCCGATCAGCGTCAGGCCCTCCCCGGCGCGCAGCGACAGGCCGACGCGCTCGAGCACGCGCCGACCGCCACGATCAAGCGAAAGCTCGCGGATTTCAAGCAGCCAGTCGCCGGTCATCGCGCGCCCATCGTAATCGACGCGTGCGCCTCTGCGCGCTCGGCCGGCAAGTCTCCGGCGGCGGGCTGGTGCGAAACCGCGACCGCGGCGTCACGGAACGCGGCCCGCGTCGGAATGATCGGCCGCGGGCGGATCAAACGGCGTGCCGCACTCGGGGCAGCGCGGGTCGCGCAGGCCCGTCAGCGCGTAGCCGCAGGCGCGGCAGACGTGGCCGTTGCGTCGCCCGCGGGCGCTGGCCAGCAGGATCGCCAGAAAGGCGGTGATAGGCCAGACCAGCAGTGCCAGCGGCAGGGCCAGCGCCAGCGGGCGACCCGAGCGGGCGATCAGATTCGCCGCCAGCCAGGCCGCGGCGGCAAGGAATGTTCCAAAGCAGATCGTCGTCGTGCGCGGGCGGCTCAAACTGAGCAGCACAACGAGAGTCGGAAAGGCCAGCGGAAGCGCAAGCAGCAGCGCAACCGGTCCGCCCCAGCCCGCGGCGTCCAGCAGCTGCGCCAGCAGCGGCTCGGCGGCGCCGAGCGCCGTCCCGCCCATGACGTAGGCCGCGATGATCGGCCGATTATCAGTTTCGCGCGGATTCATAACGCCCGAGTCTCTACAGCCGACGAATTCTAGGCTGTAATGGTGTCGCGCGGCGCCGCCACCCGACGCCGCCCGCCGGAGTGTCACGAATGAACGTAACCACGAGCCACGCGGAGCGCCCGCCGCTCAGCGCCGAGCTGCGCGACGCGCTCGGGAGATACGTCGACATGCTGCGGCGGCTGGCGGGTCCGAACCTGCTGGGCGTGACGGTGTATGGTGCTGCGCTCGACACCGGCTTCGACCCGCGCCGGCAGGCGGCGCCGAACGCGGTCGTGCTCGAACGCGTCGACCTGGATCTGCTGCGGCGAGTCGCTGAGCACGGCGTGCATCTGGCGCGCGGCGGAATCCAGGCCCCGCTGATCATGACCCCGGCCTACATCGACAGCTCGCGCGACACGTTTCCCCTTGAGCTGATCGAGATCGCCGACCGGCGCGTGACGGTCGTGGGCGAAGACTACTTTGCGAAGCTGAGTTTCGAGGCCAACCACGTGCGCCTGCAATGCGAGCATGAGCTCAAGGCGCTCCTGATCCGCCTGCGGCACGGCCTGCTGGCCGCCGCCGGCCGGACCGCCCCGATCCCGGCCCTGCTGGCGGACGCCTGCGACGACCTGCTGCGCGTCCTGCGCGGCATGCTGTGGCTGAAGGGCCAGCACGTAACCTCCAGCGCCCGTGACCTTCTGGCCGGCGTCGAGCACCACACCACCCTGCGGCTCAGCGGCGCGCGGGCCGTCCTCGACGGCGCCGCGCCGCGCGAATGGGGCGCGTTCGACCGCTTCTATCAGGACGTCGAAGCGCTCGGAAAGGCCGTCAATGACTGGTAGGGCACGATTCGCGGCACTGCTCGGCGCAATCACGCTCACGTCGGGAGCGGCTGCCGAGATCACCATCCGCGATCCCGGGACCTACGTCGTCGACCGCGCGCAGATCGTCGACCCAGGCGTCGAGCAGCAGCTCGAAGGCTGGCTGCGCGATCTGGAGCAGAAGACCGGCGCGCAACTCAAAGTGCTAAGCGTAACCAGCACGGACGGCGAAGACCCATTCCAGTTCGGCCATCGCCACGCCGAGCTCTGGAAGCTCGGCCAGCGCGGCAAGGATAACGGCGCCCTGGTCATCGTGGTCGTCGAAGCACGCAAGGTGTTCATCCACACCGGCTACGGACTCGAAGCCACGTTGCCCGACTCCTGGTGCGGCTCGCTCTCACGCGACGTGTTCGCCGAGCACTTCCGCCGGCAGCGATACTCGGACGGCATCCTGACCGGCACGGTGATGATCGCCAACAAGATCGCCGAGTCCGCCGGCGTTCAACTCAGCGGCATGCCCAACTATCGGCACGTCCTATCGTCCGGCCGTGCACGCGGACGCGGGTCGCGCGCCCCGGGCGCCACCTGCGCCGGCGCGCTGCCCGTGCTGTTCTTCGTCATCCTGCTCGCCGGGGCCCGCGCCCGGCGGCGCTATCGCTCGCGCTGGGGCGGATCGTCCGGAGTCGCCGAAGCCCTCCTCTGGAACGTCCTGTTCAATGTGCTCGCTTCCGGCGGGCGCGGGCGGCGCGGCGGCGGAGGAAGCTGGGGCGGCGGGGGCGGGTCGTTCGGCGGAGGCGGACGGTTTGGAGGCGGGGGAGGCGGCGCAAGCTGGTAACCGTTACACAATCCCGCCGCTCTTGGAATTCGGGCAAGCGCGGCGGTCGTGAGGCGAATACACACGGAAAGCGAGGCAAAGTGTCATGAAAGCCGTGAAAGTCGTTTCGATCGTGTTGGCGCTGTTCTTCGGCGGACTGCTTCTGGCCGGGTGCAGCCTCTACTCCGGCTACAACCGCGCGGTGCGCATGGATGAGGAGGTCAAGAGCTCCTGGGCGCAGGTCGAGAACCAGCTGCAGCGCCGCTTCGAGCTGATCCCCAACCTCGTCGAAACGGTCAAAGGCATCACCCGGCAGGAAGAGAGCATCTTCCTGGGAATCGCCGAAGCCCGCACCAAGTACTTCAAGGCCGCGACCATCCCCGACAAGGTCGAGGCCGCCGGCCAGGTGCAGTCGGCGCTGGCGCGCCTGCTTGTGATGCAGGAGACCTATCCCGACCTGAAGTCCAACCAGTCGTTCCTGAAACTCCAGGACACGCTGGAGGGCACCGAAAACCGGCTGGCCGTCGAACGCATGCGCTACAACGACGCCGTCAAAACGCTCAACACGTTCCGCCGCAGCCTGCTCGGCGGCGTGTACGCGGGAATGGCCGGCGTGGGAGAGGCGAAATACTTCGAGGTCGAGGAAGCAGCCAAGACCGCGCCGAAAGTGGACTTTTCCAAGCAGCCGTAGCGCTCAGCGCCGCCGAAGCAGCAGCGCGCCCACCGCCAGCAGCAGCACGGAGGCCGGCTCGGGCGTGAATTCCAGCGTCACGTTGTATTCGCCCGTGCCGGCGGCGGCGGCGCCGTCGCTGGCCGAGAGCTCGTTGTTCGCCAGCGCGATCAGCGTGTACTCGCCCGCCGGGAGATTGCCGGTCTCGAAAATCGAGTCGTTCGCGTCGCTCACCTGAATCTGGTGGATCGTCCCGCCCGGCCCCTCCAGGCCGATCAGCGCAAAACCGTCGCCGCCCACGCCCGTCAGCGACGAATCGATGTTGCCCGACAGCGTGTAGTCGGCGTCGACCAGCAACTGAAACGTGACCGAGAAGACGCTGCTGGAGTTGGACGACGAACTGATCTGAACGTTCGAGCCGCACTGCCCCTGGGTTGAGCCGCTGGCGGTCAGGGCCGATCCGAGAATCGCGGAAGTCTGCGAAGCTTCGGCGTCGGAGGTGATGTCCTGAGGCACGCTCGGGATCGTCGCCGTCACGCTGACGGTGTGACTGTAGGGGCTGAAGTCGAGCGCTTCGTGAAAATCGCTGTGCGTGTCGGACGATTCCGGCCCGACCACTTCGGCGAACACATCGACCGAGCGCACCTGGTTGGTCGGAGTGATGAAATCAGCGCTGGCCACGGCGGCAAGTGCGCACACCGCAAACAGCAACGCAAACACATCCCTGCCGCGAAGCATCCTGCACCCTCCAGATCGTGCATGGCCGCTTGTGGTCGCAGAGCCCGACATGAACCACCGACCGAACGACCGCGGATGGTAACGGCAAGGTTGGCGCGATTCAAGCGAAATGTGAGCCGTTGAGCCGCGCGATCCGCTCGAATTGCCGAGCGGCACTGTCGGGTAAGCTGCGATCCGGACCCCGAACTCAAAGCGTCCAGCCTGGTATGCAGACCAGCGCCCGCAGCCGAACCGCGAGCGTGAGCGACGCGCCCTGACCCTCGAGCGATCACGTAATCTGCAGGGCTGTCGAACCCTCCGACCCGCTCCGCGCGAACAGGCGCCGCGGGTTACAATGGAGCACGTGCGGTGCGTCCGGATAACTCCAGCCCGCACAGGAGGAGAAACAGATGTCCACCGCACGATTCTCTCACGTAGCGCGCTCGTTTGCCGGCACGCTGGCCACCTTGACGCTGGCCGTCGGCGTATCGCACGCACAGTCAATCGGGCCGGCGGCGTTCGTCGCCAACAACGGTAACGTCGAGGGCAGCGTCAGCGCGTTTACGTTCACGCCGAACGGCACGGCGGCGTTCGTGGGAGAGCTGAACATCGGCACCAACCCGCAGACGATCTCGATCACGCCCAACGGCCGCTTCGTCGCCACCGCACACGGCACGGCCAGCGACACGGTCGAGGAGCTGACGATCATGGAAGTCGGCCCCGGCGCGGCGCTGACGGAGGCAACGGTCAAGCTCGTCGACGACAGCCCGCTCGACATCGAGTGGATCGACGACGAATACCTGGCGGTGACGCATACGAGCCTTTCGGAGACCAACGAGCTGGTGATTTACCAGTTCGACGCCGAAGTGAACTCGCTCACCGAGGTGGAACGCAAGCCGACCGGCAACTTCTCGCATCGCATCGCGCTGCACCCGACACGCGCGTTCATCTACGCGCAGGATTCGAGCCTGAACGACATCCACGCGTTCTCGATCGGCGCGGGCGGCGCGCTCACGCTCATCGAGACGCAGGACACCGGCACGACCTATCCGCTCGAAATGGCCATCACCAACGATGGTACCAAGCTCTACGCCGCGGGCGGCATCAGCAACGGCGGCAACAAGGTGCAGGGCTTCGTCATCGAGAGCGACGGCAGCCTGACGCCGATGGCCGGTTCGCCATTTACCTCGCCGGGCGCCTCGCCGGCGTATCTGGCCGTGTCGCGCGACGACAAGTATCTGTACGTCGGGCACGGCACCGACGCAACCTGCCGCGCGTTTACGATCAACCCGACGACCGGCCAGATCACCGCGACCGGCTACTCGTTCGACGTCGGCTTGCAGGGCACGCTGGGCGACCTGGCGGTGCTGGCCAACGTCATGCTGATCACCGACGAGTCAACCGCGACCGACGGCATCCGCGGGCTCTATTCGTTCACGATCCAGACCAACGGCGCGCTGGTTCAGAACGGCACGATCCTCGACACGCAGGGCGTCACGCCCGAGTCGATCGCCGTCTGGCTGCCGCCGTGGCCGCTGGGCGACATGAATTGCGACGGTTCGGTCAACGGGTTCGACATCGACGGCTTCACGCTGGCGCTCAGCAACCCGGCGGCGTACGCGACGACCTGGCCGTTGTGCGACATCGCGCTGGCCGACGTCAACGGCGACGGCTCGGTGAACGGGTTCGACGTTGACGGGTTTGTCGATCTGCTGGGCGGGTAGCTCGCCCGCCGGCCCAGCCGGCGCGTCGAGCGCTGGTGATGCAATTCACTCCAGTCGGCGGCCCCAGAACTGGCACATCAATTGCTCGCCTCATCCGTTGACGGGATCAGCGCGCCTTTCAGGCGTTGATCGTCGTCATTGCGATCGCACTTTCCGTCCGGACGGCGCGGTGGCAACCGCGGGTCTGCGTGGGTGTGTGCGGCGTACGCGCTGTCGGGCGTGCGCGCGTCTGCTGAGGCTCGCCCGCAGCCGGCGAAGCGTGTCAGGAAGCAAACGTCCCGGCGCCACTCGGGGTGCGCGCCGGGAAAGACAAGCCGGGGGGAGACGGATGGAGGTACAATCATGTCAACGAAATGGAGACTCAGCCGGGCCGCGATCGGCGCCGGCCTGTGCGGACGCTCGCGACCGCCGCCAGCCTGGCTCAGGACCCGGCCAAGGACGTGGGGCGCTGGGAG
>JAJVHV010000001.1 GCA_022072445.1 Phycisphaerae bacterium
TTACCAGGGATAGTCCAGTCGGATCAACGGCCCCTACGGGCTCGTTCAAGACGTAGGTGTGAACGTTTAGTCCGCCGAAGACTCCCGCCGGATCGCGCATCACGAAGCGCCCGATCGCCGGGTCGTAGTAGCGCGCCCCGACGTGCAGCAGGCCGATGTCGAGGCTGCCGTCCGCCAAGCCGTCGTTCTGATAGCCCCACGAGCCCGCGTAGCCGTAACGCGTTTGCGCGCCGCTCGGCTGCTCATACCCATACGGCGGCTCGCCCGTCACAAGCGGCAGCGGCTCGCCGAACGCCGTCCAGCGCAGCCGGCGCTGGATCGCACCGCTGCTGTCGGTCATCAGCCGCGTCGTGCCGACCAGCTCGCCATCAAAGAAGCGCGTGTCGCTGCCGGACAGACCGTACTGCGCGACCAGGCCTAGCAGTAGCAACCATGGGCTCATGTGGCGCTCGCGGCTACCCCAGTCGGTCTCTAAGTGTACACAACGCGCGCCGCTGGAACTCGTCCCGTGTTTCGCCGGCAAGCGGTTCGAGCGGCGCACCAATCGCAGAGGCACAATCGCGCAACATTTCAATGACACGCGATTCGTCTGCGCGCTCCGAACCAATGGAGACAGTTAGCCAATCCCGCGCCAACACAGCGAGTCCTATGCGCTGCCACCAACGGCACCTTGCCGGTCTGCGATGCAGCGTGAGACCATGCCCGAGAGAGTCAACCGCTTCAAAGCAGTCGACGCTGTCCGCAAATTCGTCAAGCAACACACGAGCTTCGGATAGCGAGAGCGCACGCATCAAGGTCGCTGGCTCGCCTCGCTTTCGAATGAAGACTGGCCACGCCAGATCGGCCGCCACGCTACCACCCGCCCTGCCATGGTCGATGGTTGTTCATCGAGCCGCAGGGCGCAGTGACTCCGGGCAGCAGCTCGATCAACCTATGGTAGTGAGGTAGATACACCCAGCGTCCATTAAGCTTGAACCAATGGAGCCCTACTCGAAGCGTCGCTGTGATCGCCACTTCCACGCCGATCGCGTTCGGAAGCAAGTAGGTGTTCTGGACTAGCTGCCTGACTCCGCCGAGGGCGGTCGTGATCTCGATCATCGTGCATCGGCCGGACGGATCGACCGATGCGGCCGGGTTAACGGCGGCGTACGCGTACGTGTTCGTGCCACCCTCAATCCCAATCGGATCGCGCATCACAAACCGCCCGATCGCCGGGTCGTAGTACCGCGCGCCGACGTGCAGCAGACCGATGTCCAGCGTCGCCCCCGACGGCGGATTGCCCGCCAGGCCGTCGTTCTGGTACCCCCACGAGCCGCCGTAGCCGTAGCGCGTCGCCGCCCCGCTCGGCTGCTCATACCCATACGGCGGCTCGCCCGTCACAAGCGGCAGCGGCTCGCCGAACGCCGTCCAGCGCAGTCGAGTCTGGATCGCCCCGCTGCTGTCGGTCATCATGCGAGTGGTGCCGACCAGATCGGCATGGAAAAAGCGCGTGTCGCCACCCGAGACGCCGTACTGCGCGACGAGACCGTAGCCCAGCGACGGGTTGGAAACCCGTCCCACCCCAATGCCGGCGTGCACGTAGCGCTTCATGGTGCTGACGCTGCCGTCGCCCTTGTCGACCTCAAGATCGCGATGCACCAGGTCGTTCACGTACTCGGTCCAATGGTCATACGAGTCATCGTCAAGCACCGTGGACAGCGGCTCAAACGTCTCCGGATCGCGCGGCCGCGTCAGGTACCGCCCGCGATCGCCATCATAGCGATACTCGATCACCCACTCCGGCACGACGTATTCCGTGTCCGGCAGCGGATCGGGGCAACAGTCGTCGCACGTCCCGTCGCAATCCCCGTCGCAGTCCAGAATGTACCCGCGAGCCAGCCACAACTGCTGTCCCATGTTGTATTGTAACACCCGCTCGTAGTAACGCGTCGGGTATCGGACGCTTCCGGCCCATCCGCGCCCCACAAAAAAACTTCGCCCCGCTCTTGCAGGTCTAGAAATCCGTGTTACACTTTCAGCATGAAAAGTCTCAGCGCCATCGCCGCCCGCTATCGCTCCCGGCAGCACGCACCGTCGCGACTTCCGCGCCGCCCCGCCGCCCAGTGCCGCCCCGCCGCCCAGTGCCGCCCCGCCGCCCAGCCCCGCCCCTTCGGGCCCCGTTGCGCCGCCCAGCCCCGCGTTGAAAACCCCGCCCAAACGCCGCACAATCCGCTTTTCAGCGGGGGCGACACGTGGAATGCGAGGCGACTCATGCGGACCAGATCGAGGTACGCAACGGCGGTGGTGGGCATGGTCACCAGTGCGTCAATGGTTTTCGCGGACGATACAACCCCGCGGCCCGAGCATCCGCAGCCCCAGATGCAGCGGGCCGAGTGGCTTTGCCTCAACGGCTTGTGGGACTTCGCCGAGACTGACGACAACAACGACGCCAGCTTCTTGACCGCGGCGCAATGGCCAGCGCGGATCAACGTCCCATTCTGCCGCGAGAGCCGCCTTTCCGGCGTCGCCAAGCGCGAATTCGTGAAAAACGTCTGGTATCGCCGGACGTTCGACGTACCGGCTGAGTGGCTGAATCGCCGCGTGCGGTTGCACATTGGGGCGTGCGACTGGCGCACGACTGTGTGGGTCAACGGCAAGCAGCTCGGCACGCACGAGGGCGGCAACACGCCGGTCACCGTTGAATTCACCGACGTCGTCCGGCCGACCGGTAATGTCGTGGTGGTGCACGCCTTCGACGACACGCGCAGCGGCTTGCAGCAGCTCGGCAAACAGTCCGACCGGCCCGAGAGCCACGGCATTTTCTACACGCGCACTACCGGCATCTGGCAGACCGTCTGGCTCGAAGCCGTCGGCTCGACGTTCATAACACGCCTACGGCTACATCCGGACCTCGACGCCGGCCGCGTGCGGATTGAATCCGATCTCGACGGCGACGCCGCCGGTCTGACCGTGACCGCGGAGGTTCGCGCCGGCGACAAGGTGGTTGGCGCCGCGCATCGTCCGGCCGGCTTTCGCGACAACATGCTCGACATCGCGCTGAGCGAGAAGCGACCCTGGTCGCTCGATTCGCCATTCCTTCATGACGTGCGGCTGGAGCTGCGTCGCGGCGACGCGGTTGTCGACCGCCTCGATTCGTATTTCGGCCTGCGCAAGATCGAAATCCGCGGTCCGCTCTTCCTGCTGAACGATAAACCCGTCTTTCAACGGCTCGTGCTCGACCAGGGTTTTTATCCCGACGGCGTCTGGACCGCGCCGACCGACGCGGCCCTGCGCGGCGACATCGAGCTGTCGAAAGCCGCCGGTTTCAACGGGGCGCGCCTGCACCAGAAGGTGTTCGAGCCGCGGTTTCATTATTGGGCCGACAAGCTCGGATATCTGACCTGGGGCGAGTCGCCCAGCTATGGCGCGAATTACGCCAACCCGGCCGTGAACCGCGTTGTCATCCAGGAGTGGAACGAGATCATCCAGCGCGACCGCAACCACCCGTCGATCGTGGGCTGGTGCCCGTTCAACGAGACGCCGCCCGAGGCCGGCCCGCTCCAGAACACGATTCTCGAGTTGACGCACGCGCTCGATCCATCGCGGCCGGTCATCGAGACCAGCGGCTGGGTCAAGAGCCACCCGAACCCCGACGTCGACTGCCGGCACGACTACGACCAGAACCCCGCGTCGCTGGCGGCGCGCTGGGCGAACATCGGCGGCGCGATGGCTCTTCCGGCGAGGTACGGGCGGCCGCTCGCCTGCCGGCCGTTCTTCCTGAGTGAGTTTGGCGGCATCGGCTGGCTGCCGGAGGGTCACGAAGGCTGGGGCTACGGCAACACGCCCAAGACGCTCGACGAGTTCTACCAGCGCTATGCCGGCGTGATGGGCGCGCTGCAGCAGAATCGCTGGATGTTCGGCTTCTGCTACACGCAACTGACCGACGTCGAGCAGGAGCGTAACGGCGTGTACTACTTCGACCGTTCCGCGAAGTTCGACATGAGGCGGATACACGACGCGACCGCCGCCGCGGCGCAGTACGAGCTGCACCCGCCGCCGGTCGAGCCAATGGCCGCCGATCGCTGGAGCGTGCTGCTGTCGTCAGCGGCGGATGCGGTGCCGGCCGAGTGGCGTTACACCGAAAGCGCGCCGCCGCAGGACTGGCAGCAACCGGCATTCGACGACGCCGGCTGGAAATCCGGGCGGGCCGGATTCGGCCACAAGGAAGGGTGGGAATCTCGCACCAGCACGCCGTGGACCAGCCCCGACATCTGGCTGCGTACCAGCTTTGAATTCGACGGCGCCGCCGCCGAGAAGATCCTGCTGGTGCTTCACTACGATAACGCCACAAGCGTGTTTCTGAACGGAAAGCCGCTGGTCGCGCTCGAAGGTTGGAACGACAGCTATGCGGCGACCGACGTCACCGCCGCCGCGAAGCCGCTGCTGACCAAGGGGCGCAACACGCTGGCAGTGCACGTGCACCAGGACACAGGCGGCCAGTTCTTCGACGCGGCGATTCTCGTCAGCCGCGGCGGCGGTCGATGAGCCGGCGCCGCTGGAAGCCACGTATCCCAGACAGTGCGTGAATCGGCGTCGCCGGCGATTTTCCTACGGCTTAGCCGCAGGCTGCACGAAGATGCCCGTCGCCGCGATGACCAGCAGATCGCTGCCCTGCTTCTTCGCGACGCGCCCGGCGACGACGACCAGGGCCATATTTTTGAGGCCCCGATAGTCTTTCAGACCCGACTTGAGCGGCCGGCCCTCCGCGTCAACGACTTGGATCGTGGCGGTGTGTTCGGTGATTTTCTCTTTGGGCTCGCAGCAGTAGTCCCAGGGCGTCGGGCAGGTGTCGCCGGGGCGGTCCGCGCACGTGGGCAGGCTGAAGTCGCCCAGTGTGAAGATGGCCCGGCCATCGACGAACGGCTCTTTCCCGCCGGCGATGCGGCCGCGTACGACGACGCTGTCGCCCTCTTTGGCGTCGCGTTTCAGCTCGAGGACGTTCCGCGCCCCGACCGGCTCCGAGGGCAGCATCAGCCCGGCGGGGATCGCGCTCGCCTGGCCGTTCGTGGTCGTGGCGGGCGGCTTCGGCTCAGCAGGTGACGAGCAACCGCCGACAACGAGGGCGGCGACAAATACGACGGGAGAGAATCGTGTTGACAGCGTCATGCCGTGCTCCAAGATAGCGATGCCCGATTGTAGCGTTTACCTCTCGCATCGGTGAATCGCGCTTCTGGAGTTCAAACATGTCGCGTGCACTGCCGCTGCTGCTCGGCCTGGCGAGCTCGATGCTCGTTTCGTGTGCCGCGCCCGGGTGGGGCTCGCGCTCCGCCGGGTCGGCGGCACCGCCCGCGCCGCAGACGTCTGACGGACAGCGTCCCCCGCTGGCCGGCTACGTCCTGCGCTGGCACGACGAATTCGACGGTGAGCAGATCGATCCGGGCAAGTGGAAGCCGTGGGCGCTGGGCCCGCGCCGCGACGCCGTCAACACGGCCGACGCGGCACGCCTCGACGGCGACGGCCACCTCGTTATCACCACCTCACGCGTTCGCCGCGCTGACGGCGCGACCGAGTATCAAACGGGCGGCGTCTGGACGCAGGGTCTGTTCGAGCCGTGCTTCGGCTACCTGGAAGCCCGAATCAAGGTTCACACGCAGCTCGGGCACTGGGGCGCGTTCTGGTTGAATTGCGGCGGAATGGGAACGCCGGTCGGCGACCCGGCCTCCGCGGGCGTCGAGATCGACATCATGGAGTTTCATCACCGGCTGGGCGGGCGTGTGCAGCAGACGCTGCATTGGGACGGCTATGGCACCGACCACAAGTCGCGCGGCCACACGCCGCTGGTGCAGCACATCGGCGACGGATTTCACACCTACGGCCTGCTCTGGACCGCGGACGAATACGTGTTCTTCGTCGACGGCGTCGAAACTTGGCGTGTCGCCAGCAAGGAGAAGGGGCCGATTTCGCGGCGGCCGGAGTATCTGATTCTGAGCCTGGAAGTCGGAAAGTGGGCTGGGGAAATCTCCGAGGCAACCCTCCCGGACTCGATGCTCGTCGACTGGGTCCGCGTCTGGCAGCTTCGCGAGTGAGTTTCCGCTCGACGTGCACCGAACACTATGCTAACATAGCCTGCCAGATTCGACCCGAAACCCAACATCTTGTAGTAACGCCGCTCTGCCATTACCATATGCGGTGAGGTGCGCCGATGATCGAGCTTGACCGCGTCCACAATCAGGACTGCATCGACGGAATGAGCCGGCTCGATGCCGGTTTCGTCGACCTGGCCTTCGCCGACCCGCCTTTCAACATCGGCTACGACTACGACGTGTACGACGACCGAAAGGCCGCCGACGAATACTTCGACTGGTCGAAGCGCTGGATCAGCGGCGTGATGCGCGTGCTGAAACCCGACGGCACGTTCTGGCTGGCGATCGGCGACGAGTACGCCGCTGAGCTGAAGGTCATGTGCACGCGCGAACTCGGGCTGCATTGCCGGAGCTGGGTCGTGTGGTTCTACACGTTCGGCGTGCACTGCACCAAGAAGTTCACGCGCAGCCACGCGCATCTGTTTCAGTTCGTCAAGAACCCCAGGAGATTTACTTTCAACGTGAAAGATGTGCGTGTGCCCTCGGCGCGGCAGCTCGTCTATGGCGACAAACGCGCCGACCCCGACGGCCGCATGCCCGATGACACGTGGATGACCTCGCCGGAGCTGCCGAAGGACACTCCGATGTTCGGCGGCTTCGTGCTCCGCCCGCAGGACATTCCGGATCGCTTTCCGCCGCACAGCGACACGTGGTACTTCGCGCGTGTCGCCGGCACGTTCGGCGAGCGGCAGGGGTTCCACGGTTGCCAGATGCCCGAGCAGTTACTGGGCCGCATCATCCGCGCCTGCTCCAGCAAGGGCGACGTGGTGCTCGACCCGTTCGCCGGCAGCGGGACGACGCTCGCCGTTGCGAAGAAGCTTGAACGGCGATTCGTCGGGTTCGAATTGTCGAAGAGCTACGCCAAGAGCATCGCCGCGCGCCTGGATACCATCAAGCCCGGTGACGCGCTCGTCGGCCCGGATGACGCGGCCCGGAGCGCGCCGAATACGAATTCCGGCCGCAAGCGCGAAGAGGTTGTCGCGCGGCACACCGCGCGCAAGCGCCGAAGTGCGGCTGGTTCGCCGGAGGAATCCGGTCTGTTCAACATCCGCGAGTCGGCGTAGACCGCATTCCTGGACGTTGGGGAGCCGCTCTCCAGATCGTTGCGCACCGTCGCTCACAGTCGCGCCTTGTCATGAAGCACAGTCGCCGTCGGGTGTGTGGCACAGCCGCCCCGACTTGTGAATGTGGCACGGCCGCCCCGACTTGTGAATGTGGCACGGCCGCCCCGGCTGTGCGAATCAGACCGACGGTCTGATCGCCAGTAGCCGGGGGTTGTCGCGCAGCAACACCCCCGGGTAACGCACCCCCCGCGCCAACCGGCAGCCCGAACGGTCTGCACGCAATTCCCGAATCGGGTACGACCAGCCCTTCGGGACGCGAAATCGGTGCGGCGCCTCCCACCGGAGTTGTCACCGCTACGCCAGCCTTCGATTAAGCCGCAGCACACCCAGCGCATAACCGACCGTCCCGACCGCCAGCAGAATGCCGCACGGCAGCAGCATTTCACCCGCCGAATAGTCGCGCCAGATCGCGCCTTCAAGCGAAATGACCGCCCATTTGACCGGGCTGATGCTGCTCATCGTCTGCATCCACCCGGGCATCGCGATCAGCGGCACCATCCCGCCGCCCAGCATCGCCATCACCGAGTTCACGCCCCAGCCGATGCCGGAGACGGCCTGCGGCGACCGGCCGATCGTGCAGAAGAGCATCATCAGGCCGACGAAGCAGAGCGCCGTGCACACCGCGCCGACCACGAACAACGGAAGATTGCTGACGCGAACGCCAAAAAACAGGGCGGCGACGATCATCAGCAGCGTGAGCGAGCCGGTGCACGCCAGGAAGCAGGCCGTCGCCTTGCCGGCGAGAATCTGCCAGCCGACCAGCGGCGACGTCTGGAGTCGCAGCATGGTGCCTTCGATACGCTCGTTGACCAGCGACGTGGCAAAGCCCGCGACGCAGCCGAGCACGCCCCACATCATCGCTGAGGGGAATGACACGTCGAACGACGAGCGCGGCTGGGCGCGCACTTCGCGCGCTATGCCCGCCGAGCGAATTGACAGCGGGTTGAATTCAACGCCCGCGCTCTTGCTGTCGCCGGCGTCGGAGCCCGTAGCGCCAAACGCCGTCGGCATCGACGTCGCGAAGCTGCGCACCGAACCCAGGAACACGCCGAGAATCTGCTTCTGCGCGAACGACAGCTCGGCCGACTGCTCGACCTGCCGCAGCGATTCTTCCGCCTGTTTCTGCATGGCGGCCGGGTCGGCGAAGACGCCCGACATCAGCCGGAAGCTCTTCTCCATCAGCAGGCCCTGCAGGAAACCCTCCTCGGCACGCCTTGACGGATCGACGCCGACTTCCAGTTCGGCGCTCTCGCGGCGAAACAGCCCGAACTTGCCGCCGAATCCAGCCGGTATGGCGACGTAGGCGACGAACCGGCCGCGCCGGACGGCGTCGCGGGCGGCGTCGCGCGACGACTCGTGAACCGTCAGTGACTCGGACGTGCGCAGTGCGTCGATCAGTTGGCGCGACGAGGGCGACTTGTCCTCGTCGACGACGGCGACGTCCATCCTTCCGGCGCCGCCACTGCCCGAGCGCGACGAGAAGATTGACCCGAAAAACAGGGCGTAGATCAGCGGAAATCCAAGAATGAAAAATGCCCCGGCCGGGTCACGCAGCAGCAGGCGCAGGTCCTTCACGGCGAGCGTCAGAATGGGGCGCATCAGTCTCGCAGGCTCCGGCCGGTCAGGTTCAGGAAGACGTGCTCCAGATCGGGTTGCTTGACGCGCAGGGACCGCAGGCGGGCGCCGTCGTCGGCGAAGCGCGCCACGTCGTGCAGCGGCTCGTCCGACTCAAGCGTCACAGTCGTGCCTTCGACGCGGGCCGCCACGCCACGCAGCGCGGGCACGGGCGGCTCAAACTCGGCCTCGATCAGCGACTTGCCCCCGTAGCGGCGGATGAGATTCTCCACGGTATCGGTCGCCAGCAGGCGGCCGTGGTCGATGATGGCCACGCGGTCGCAGAGCCGCTCGGCCTCCTCCATGTAGTGCGTCGTGTAGACGATGGTGCGCTGCTGTTGCTTGAGCGCGGCGATGTTCTCGAAGATGTGGTTGCGCGACTGCGGATCGACCCCCACGGTCGGCTCGTCGAGAAAGATCACCGCCGGATCGTGCACCAGCGCACACGCCAGATTCAGCCGGCGCTTCATGCCGCCTGAATAGGTCTTTGCGCGGCTGCCAGCCCGCGGTGTCAGGCCGGTGAAGTCCAGCGCAAAGCGTACGCGTTCGCGAAGCACCGCTCCGCTCAGCCCGTAGATCGCGCCGAAAAAGTGCGCGTTTTCCGCGCCCGTCAGCTCCTCATAGATGGCCAGCGACTGCGGCGCCGCGCCGATCCGGCGGCGGGCGGCACGTTCGCTGGGCGGCCCGAGGCCCGCGATGTCCATCCGCCCCTCATCGGGGCGCAGCGCACCGGTCAGCATGTGAATCGTCGTCGACTTCCCCGCGCCGTTGGGTCCCAATAGCCCAATCGTCTCGCCGGCCCGCACGTCGATCGACACGTCGTCGACGGCCGTGAGCGACCCGAAGCGCTTCCGCAGATTCTCGGCCCGAATCATGCCGGCCGACGATACCCGACGGTGCACAGGCGGTGCAATCGTTGCGCCCCGCGTGCGTACCCCATCCTCGCGTTGTCGGACGCTCACGCCGCCAGAGTCCTCAAAAATCACTTCGCGGCATGCCGCAGACGGGGCGCGGGATAGCCCGGCAAGATGCGGCGGCCGCGATTCGATAAGCAATCCGATGCCACGGGCAGATGCCGGCGGCACCACCGAAAACACGGGGGCGCGGTCGGACGACCGCTGCCTGAAATCAGTTTGGACGAACATGACCGTTGAGAAGACCGTGACGACCACGAACCCCGGTGCGACCACCACGGTCGCCTCGAGCTCACGCTTCAGCGATTCCCCCGGCGCCATCGCCTGGTTCGGCCTGGTGACGGTCGCCATCGTGCTGGCCGCCGCGATCGGCGCGTCGTTCGCCTCGCACGCGGTGATCCGGATGCGCGAGGCCGATCGCTCCGCGCAGTCCGCGCCGGCGCTGATGAACGTGCTCAGCGACGCCGTTCGCGCCCGGCTCGACGCCAGCCAGGTCGAGATTCAGCGCATGCTGGGCGATCTTTCGCGCGTTCCGGGGGTTGAGGCCTGCCGCCTGACGATCCGCGGCACCGGTGGCGAAGCGACGCACGGCGCCGCGGGGGCGCGCGGAGCAACCGGCCGCTACCTGCGTGCCGAGTTGGTCGGCGAATCCGGCGGTCGGACCGCGCTGCTGGAGGTCTGGTTTTCGGCGGACGGCGGAGTCTCGGCCATGGCGTCGACGCTCAGCGCCGGCGGGATGGTGGGTGCGGGCGCGCTGCTGGTGTTCGGGTTGAGCTTTGCCGCCTTCCGCCGAGCCGTGCGGCCGATCACGCTCATCCGGAAGAATTTGCTGGACTACCAGCGCGGGCAGGAGACGACGCTCGGTCTGCTCGCGCTGCGCCAGGCTGACAACACCGCGGCCAGCGCCTGGAATGGCCTGCTCAGCTCGATTGAGGAGATGCAGCGCGAGCTCGACGTGGCCCGCTGCCGGCAGATCGTCTCCGACGTCGCTCGCACGCGGCAACTGTGCTCGTCGCAGGACATCCTCGACGCGTTGCCCATCGGCGTCGTCGAACTCCGCGGCGAGGCCGAGGTCAGTTACTGGAACTACTCCGCCGGACGGATGCTTGGACTCTCGGCCGAGAGCGGAAAGGACGGCAAGTCGGGGAGTGTGAGCCTGTCCGATCCCGGCCTGCTTTCCGCGATTGAGCGGCTCCGGGCGGCGTTCGCTCCGGACGGACAGCTCGCCGGAGACACGCTCAACCACGTGGACCACGAGATTCGCGCCCCGGGCACCGACGGCACGCCGGGCGAGCTGCTTTCGGTCATCCGCCTGACGCCGATTGCCGGCGGGGAGCAGCGCGGCGACTTCGTGCTGATGGTTCAGGACGTCAGCCAGTTGATCGACGCGGAGCGTTCGCGCGACTCGTTCATCGCGCACATCACGCACGAGCTGCGCACGCCGCTCACGAACATTCGTGCCTACGCCGAGACGCTGAACGAGGATCTGTTCGACGACGAGAAGACGCGGCGCGAGTGCTACAACGTGATCATGAGCGAAACGCAGCGCCTGACGCGGCTGGTCGAAGGCGTTCTGAGCGTCTCAGCGATCGAGGCCGGCGCCTCGAAGTTCGAGCGCGCCCCGGTCAAGCTGGACCACTCGCTGCGGCAGGCCGTTCAGGACGTGCAGGCCAATGCCGACGCGCGCTCGATCGACCTGGCCCTGCGCCTGCCCTCCAAGGTGCCGCTCGTCATGGGCGATCGGCATCGGCTGCACCAGGTCTGGATCAACCTGCTGGGCAACGCGATCAAGTACACGCCGGCGAAGGGCTCGGTCAGCGTCACGCTGCAATCCGACGAGCGCGTCGTGCGCGTGTGCGTCTGTGACACCGGGATCGGCATCGCGCCGGAGCACCACCGCAACATTTTCGAGAAGTTCTATCGCGTCGAGGACCCGACCGTCGAAGGCATCGAGGGAACGGGGCTGGGTCTGGCAATCACGAAAGACATCGTGCGTATGCACGGCGGAACGATCGGCGTAGAGAGTGAAATGGGCCGCGGTTCGACCTTCTTCGTCGAGCTGCCGCGGGCCCGCGAGTCCGTCGGCGCAGCCGCGGGGGAGGCCGTCCATGGCGCGAATCGTCATCGCTGAAGACCAGGCGCACATCCGCCGCGTCCTCTCCATGTGGCTGACGCGCCACCAGCACGAGGTGATCGAGGCGGGCAACGGCGTGGCGGCGCTCGACGCGCTGCGCAAGATGCCGGTCGATCTGCTGATCACCGACGTCAACATGCCGGTCATGGATGGGATCGAGCTGACGCGGCGTGCGTTCGAAGCCTGCCCGACGTTGCGGGGCGTCTTCGTCGTCACGTCGCGCTGCGACCAGGCCGGCATTCTGGATCAACTGACCGATCCGCGCGTTCGGATCTACCCCAAGCCGTTCAGCCCGTCGCAACTGCTCCAGGAGGCGCAGGGCGTCCTCGAGCCCGCGGCACGCGACGCGCCCAGCGGCAACGGCCGCGTCGCCGCCGCCGCTTCGGGAGGTCCTTCGTCGTGAGGAGACACCGCGACATGCCGGATAAGTCTGCGCCCGTAGGCAAGGTCCGCCGGCCGTCGCCGCCGGGCCCGGCCGCCATCGCCAGCGAATCGGCGGACGTGCCGCCGATGCCGATTCAGCGCGGTCTGAGCGACGCGCTGCGCCGGCTCGACGACCTGGCTCGCGAGAATGAAGCGCTCGGCCGCGAACTGCTGCGCTGTTATGAACAGCTCAGCCTGGTGTTTGAGATCACCGAGCACATCGCCGATCTCCGGAACTCCGAGGAAATCGAGCGCACGCTGCTGGAGCGCTGCGCGACGATGCTCAACTCCCGTGCGCTGTTTCTCGAACTGAATAACGAACTCCGCCCGGTCGTCGCCGAGGCGGGCTGGTGCGATTCGCCGGAGTCGGTCCCGGAGCGTATTTCCCAGTTGCTCGACGCCGACCTGCAAGCGGTGCGCACCAGCAAGCACGCCGCCACAACCACGCTGCCCCTGGTCGACCCGCCGCTGCGCGGCTTTGTAGAGGAGCGCGGCGGCCGCGTCGTGGGCGAAGCGGCCAACGCGGCGCAGATTCTGCTGGCGCCGCTGCATCGCTTCGGTGCCCAGACCGCCGTCGTCATCGCCGTCCGCAGGCCCAGCGATCCGCCGTTCGACTCCAGCGATCTGCTGGCCGCGGAATCGGTCCTGGGTTACGGCGGGCAGGTGCTGAGCAACATGCTGATGCTGCAGAACATGCAGACGATGGCGTTCGAGACGGTCTGCGCGCTGGTGCGGGCGATCGATCAGAAGGACCACTACACGTCCGGTCACGCCGAACGGGTCGGTTGGCTGGCGCGGATGACCGGCCAGGCGCTGGGACTGGCGGAGCACGACCTCGAAATGCTGGAATGGGCGGGTCTGCTGCACGATGTCGGCAAGATCGGGATCAGCGAGGAAATCCTCAACAAGCCCGGACGATTGACGCCCGAGGAGTTCGAGATCATGAAGCGCCACCCGCTCATGAGCTACGAAGTTCTCCGCCCGGTCGCCTCGCTGGCACCGATCCTCGAGGGCGTCAAGTATCACCATGAAAACCACGACGGCTCGGGGTACCCGGATGGCCTGAGCGGCACGGCCATCCCGCTTTTCGCACGGATCATCCACGTGGTGGACATTTTCGACGCGCTCACGTCGACGCGTTCGTACCGCGCCGGCTTCACACTCGAAAAAGCCTACGCCATCCTCCGCGAAGGCGCCGGCACGGTCACCGATCCGCAGGTGACGCACACGTTTCTCGAAATGATCGACCGCTACCGGCGTGAGAACCACGTCGAGTTCACGCGCCGCTTCCGGATACCGACCGCCAGCGATACCGCGCCGCCCGCGCTTGCCGCGGAGGTAAGCCCATGACGCCCGCGCCCCCGCAGCTCTCGACCGCGCTCGAGGCGGCCGGCGGCGAGCGAGCCACCGCGGTTCCGCGTCCCGGCTGGCGGCACGTCGTCGCGCTGGTGATCGTCGTTGCGGGGCTTTTCGTCTGCTACGGCAGTGTTCTGCGCGAAGGCGCCGACTTCGCCATCCTGCTGGCCGTATGCGGCGCGATGGGTGTCGGAGTCTCCGGTCTGGGTGCCGCGCTGGGCGCCCGGCTGGGCAGCATCGTCGGCCTGAGCATCTCGATCGGCCTGTGCACGCACTCGCACGCGTCGCTCATGAATCAGATGCTCTTTTCCGCGATCGCGACGGCCGCGTGCAGCCTGATCGGCTGGTTGGCGGGATCGCGGCCGCCTGGCGGCGACACGGCAACCATGCCCAGCGACGCGCGCCGCCAGGACGGAGCCGGCAGCCTCGGCAATGTCACGTCGCTGGCGTCGGCCTTTCAGCGCTGGGTGGCCGAGGGCCGCATCAACTGGCGATCGTTCGATCAGTTCGTCCGCACCGCGCTGCGCGAGACCTGCACGGCCACGCACGTGCGCAGTTTTCACGTCGGACGCGGGCTCACGATCCGGCCGCTCTCGAACAGCGCGCAAGAGGATGCGATTGGACTTTCTGAGTCCGATCGCGAGCTGCTCAGCGCGCTGCTCACGGCCCGCGAACCGATTCACACCGGCCGTGCGCAAATACCCACCGAAAAAGAGAATGGCCGCGCCCCGCACGACGCCGCCGCGCACGGCGCCGCCGCGGCACCCCGTCTCAGCGACGCTGAGTGGCTGATTCCGGTGTCGGACAACAACGCCGTCGTCGGCATCGTCGCCATCGGCGCGCTCGGCCGCTCCATACCGGAGGCCGCGCGTCCGGCGCTGGTCGAAGCTCTGGCGCGCACGCTCTCGCTTTGCTGGGTTTGCGTCCGCGTCCGCCGCCGTCTCTCCGCCGCGCGTGGCATCGATCGGCCGAGCGGCGCGATGACGCGCGAACGCCTCCTGGCCGATTGCGAGCGCGTGGCGCGCGCCGCCGCCGACGACGGAGAACCGCTCACCGTCGTCATTCTGGGAATCGAGGGAGTGCGGCGTCTTGACGACGAGGGACTGTGGCAGCAGCGCGACCGGCTCATCGACCGGCTGGGCCGCGTCGTGCGCCGAACGCTCCGCACCGACGATCTTCTGGGCCGCTTCAGCGACGACCGGTTCGTGGTCGTGCTGCGGCGGGTCGACGCGACGCTGGGCGAGTTGATTTCGCGCAAGCTGCTCGAAGCCGCGCGCGGCGCGGTCGCGGGCCGGCCGCCGGGTGCGGCCCGCGGCGGCGAGCAGTCCCGGCAGGGCATGATCACCGTTCGAGCCGGCAGCGCGAGCTTCGCGAGCGTGACCTGCGACGCGAGCAGCCTGATCAGCGCGGCGATGAGCTGCCTCGACGAGGCGCGTCAGCAGCAACGCGAGCTGGTCTGCCGCCGGGTTGAGCCGGCGCGATTCGTTCCCGTGACCGAGCCAGGCTGCGGGCCGGGCTGCGCCGAACGTGACGTGCCGATTCCGCATGAGGTGTAGCCCGTGAAAGTCGACGTGCAGCAACACGGAAGCGTGACAGTGGTCGCCCCGCGCGGCCCGTTGACCGAGGCGGACGTGTCATCGGTCGAAGCCGCACTTCAAACCGAGCAGCAGAAGAGCCGCTCGCGGATCGTCGTCGACATGTCGGGCGTGCCGTACCTCGACAGCGCCGGCATCGAGCTGCTGCTGCGGTTCGCGGCTTCGGCGCCCAGTCCAGGCATGCGGCCGCGGCTCGCCGCACTGAGCGACACGGTGCGCGAAGCGCTCGACCTGACCGAGACGCTCAAGCGCTTCTTCCGCTTCGACACGGTGGAAAGCGCCGTGCGCAGCTACATGTGACGCCGTCCCGTCGCCGGAGAAGGGTATGTTGAAGCGCGGTCAGAAACTCGGCAGCGTGCTCATCGAGCAGGGGTTGATCACCGAGCAGGACCTCGAGCGCGCCCTGCAGGCCCAGAAGACCGGGAATCGGCGGCTGGGCGAGACGCTGATCGAGCTGGGCATCGTCACCTCCGACACGCTGGTGAACGCGGTCGGCCGGCAGCTCGGCGTGCGTGGCTGCACCATCCGCCACGGTCTGGTCGACCCGAAGGCGGTCGCACTGCTTGACGCCGACGAGGCCCGTCGTCTCAAGGTTCTGCCGCTCTTCAAAGTCGAGGATCGGCTGACCGCCGCCATGGCTGAGCCGCAGTCGCTGCCGACGATCGACCGGCTGGCGAAGCTCACCGGCTGCAAGATCAACCCGGTGCTCGCGCTGGCCAGCAACATCGCCGAGTTCCAGGAGAAGTATCGCGGCACGCAGGTCAACGTTCAGTCGTTTCTGACCACGTTGACCGAGAGCAAGGTCGAAGTCGTCGAGAGCGACACCAGCGCCGACGAGTCATCCGACATCAACCGGCTGGTCGAAGGCAGCCCGATCGTCAACCTGGTCAACCTGGCCATCATGACCGCCATCCGCGACAACGCCAGCGACATTCACGTCGAGCCGGAGCGCGGCGGGACGCGCATCCGCTATCGGGTCGACGGCGTGTTACAGGAGCTGATGTCGCCGCCGCACGGCATGCACAGCGCGATCGTCTCGCGCATCAAGGTCATTGCCCGCATGGACATCGCCGAACGCCGCCTGCCGCAGGAAGGCCGCGTGCACGTGGTGGCCGAGACCCGCAACATCGACCTGCGCATCTCGACGATACCGACGATCCTGGGCGAAAAGGTGGTGCTGCGCATTCTGGACCGTTCGCGCCTCGACGTGAGCCTCGAGCAGCTCGGACTCGAGGGCGAGCCGCTCGACCGCTTCATGTCCATGCTGCGCAAGCCGCACGGCCTGGTGCTGGTCACCGGCCCGACCGGCAGCGGCAAGACCACCACGCTTTACTGCGCCCTCGAGCAGCTTTCCGAGTACGGCCGCAACGTGGTCACGGTCGAAGACCCGGTCGAATACCAGCTCGACGGCGTCAACCAGATCCAGATCAGCGACGCCATCGGGCTGAGCTTTCCGCGCGCGCTGCGCTCCATCCTGCGCCAGGACCCCGACATCATCCTCGTCGGCGAAATCCGCGACCGCGAGACCGCGCAGATCGCCGTTCAGGCCGCCCTCACCGGGCACCTGGTGCTCTCGACGCTGCACACCAACACCAGCCCGGGAGCCGTCGCCCGCCTGCTCGACATGGGCGTCGAGCCGTACTTGCTGGCTTCGGCATTGAACGGCGTCATCGCGCAGCGGCTCGTCCGCAAGAACTGCCCGCATTGCATCGCTTCCTACTACCCGTCGGCCGAGGCCCTGCTCGACGCCGGCCGCCAGGCCGACGCGCGGCGCGTCTATCAGCGCGGCGAGGGGTGCAGCAAGTGCCACGACACGGGCTTCGCCGGCCGCGTCGGCGTTTACGAAGTCATGCCGCTCGACGACGTCCTCCGGCAGCAGATTCACAACCGCGCCGGCGAGGACGACATCCGCCGTCACCTGCTCACGACCAGCTGGCGGCCGCTCCGCGACGAGGGCGTCCGCCTCGCCGATCGCGGGCTCTCGCCGCTGGAGGAAGTGCTGCGCGTCACGCATACCGAGACCCAGTCACGCGTCCGCGCCGAGGCAGCCGCGGGCACGCCCGCCGCCGCGCGGCCTGAGCGGCAGGAGGTGGCGACGTGAACTTCGTCTACAGCGCGATGGACGCGCGCGGCCGCAGCGTCTGCGACGAAATCGAGTCGGCCAGCGCGGTCGAGGCGCAGCGCGCCCTGGCCGACCGCGGCCTCTTCATCCTCAGCCTCAACGAAGCGTCGCCGACGCGGAAGTCTCCGGCTCGCGGCCGGCGTTCGGGCAGGCGGGGCGGCTTCTGGTCCGCCGGCGCGCGCCAGGCCAGCGCGGCTGGTTTCGCCCGCATGATGAGCATGATGCTCGAGGCCGGTGCTCCGGTCGTCACCGCGATCGAAGCGGCCCTCAAGCAGATTCGCTCCGCTCAATGGCGCACCGTGCTGACCGGCGTGCGCGACGACGTGGCCGGCGGAGCGTCGCTCGCTCAGGCCGTGGCGCGCCATCCCGCGCACTTCTCACCCATGGCCTGCTGCATCATTGCCGCCGGCGAAACCACGGCAACCCTGACCGAAGCCTTCCGCCGCCTCACCACCATGCTCGAAGCCCGGGCCCGCACGCGCGCCAACATCATCAGCGCTCTGGCTTATCCCGTGATGCTTATGCTGCTGTCGGTCGGCGTGCTCGTGACGCTGAGCGTCTTCGTCCTGCCGAAATTCGCCGCGCTGTTCGCCTCCCTTAACGCCAAGTTGCCGACGCTCACCCGCGCGTTGCTCGGCGTCGCCGCGTCCTTTCAGTACTGGATCGCGCCGGTCGGCGGCGGGCTGGCCGCCGGCCTCACGATGCTGGTGCTTTGGGCGCGTTCGGCCTCGGGCCGGCGAACCATCGGCGAGACCGCCGTCCGTTTACCTGTCCTGGGCCGCGTCATCGCGAATTTCGAGCTGGCGCGCATCCTGCGCGTCTGGAGCACGATGCTCAAGAGCCGCGTGCCGATGCTCGACGCCATTCAGGAGCTCAACGGCGTGACGAGCAGCCCGGCGTTCGTCCGTCTGCTGCGGCAGATCGAAGAAGCCGTCACGCAGGGGCGGTTGGCCACGGCCGTCCTCGCCGCCTCGCCACTCATGCCGCCGACCATCGCCGCGGCGCTTACGACCGGCGAGGAGAGCGGCCGCCTGGCTGAATCGATGGAGTTCGTCGCCGGCTGGATGGAGGAGCAGAATCAGCAGACCATTGCGACGATGGCGCGCCTGCTCGAGCCGTTGATCCTCGTTGTTCTCGGACTTGTCATCGGCGCGGTCTGCATCGCGCTGTTTCTGCCCCTTTTCGACATCGCGACGGCGGCCTGACCATGGCATCCCATCGTCGATTCTCCGACATCGCACTCGACATCGGCCCGGCCAGCATCGCCTGGTGTCAATTTCGCCGAACCGCGGCCGGCCGCGTGCCGCATTGCTGCGGCGCTGTCTTCGACGGCTTGCGGCAGCGGCCGGAGGCTGACCTGACCAGCGGCCGGCTGCTGGGACGCGTCGCCCGGGTGGCTGAGCAGTCGCGGTTTCGCGGCCGCTCGGTCGCGATCGCGCTGAAGCCGCCCGACGTGGCGTTCATCCCCATGACCGTTCCGGCCGCGCTGCTCGAAGGGCCGGCCGCGCAGCGCCTGACCGCGATGCGCTTCGAGGCGGCCCGTGAGATGCAGACCGATGCGAACAGCCTGCTGCTGGACACGCTGCCGCTTCCGCCCGGTAACCGCAATGGTCAAAACACCATGATCGTCGCCGCGCCGCGGGACGTCGTCGCGCGCTGGTCGGGCCTGCTGGAGTCCGTCGACCTCGATCTTGCCACCGTCGATACGGCACCGCTCGCCATGCTGCGCGCCGCGGCGGTCGGCAAGACGATCGAGCCCAACGCCTTGTGGGGCGTGGTCGACATCGGATTCTCGAGCTCTGTCGTCGCCCTGGCGATCGGCCACGCGATGGTCTACGTCCGACTGATGGCCGAGGCCGGCGACGCCGCGACCAGCGCCATCGCCCAGACGCTGAACGTCGACTATGGTCCCGCCGAAATCGTCAAGACGCGCTTCGCCGCGGCGGACCGCTTGCCCGAGCCCGCCGGCGATTCCGTCGCGCCGCACGAAGACCCACGCGCCGCCGCGATGATCCGCACGCACTTCGAGCTGATCGCCAGCGAGGTCTCGCGGGCCTTTGCCTACGCCCTGGAAAGCTACGACAACGTCGTCGCCACGGCGCTGTACCTCACGGGCGGCGGGTCCGAAGCACGCGAGGCCTGCGAGGTGTTTGCGCATACGCTCGGCATCCCTGTCAGTCGCATCGAGCCGCCGCGCTCCAGCGCCGACCGCGCTTTGTCCGACGCCGAGCTTCGCCGCGCCGCGGTCGCCTACGGTCTGGCTCTTGGAGATCGGGCATGAGCGCGATCGCCAACCTGAACCTGATGCCCAGCGAGCTGCGTGCGGGCCGGATTCAGCGCGCCCGCCGGCAGCGCTGGGCCGTCGTCATCGTGCTGACGATGCTGGTCGCATTGCTGTCGATGCAGTGGTCCGCCCAGCAGGGCGAAGCCGTCCGCCAGGCGCGCGCCGTGCTCGACCACGTCGCCGGCCGGCAGCGCACCGAATACACCCTCCGCCGCGAACTTGACCACCGCGCCGCGCAGCTCGCAAGCGACTCGGCCGCGCTGCTGGAGATTTGCGCCGGCGAAGCGTGGGCCGAACGCCTGGCGCGCCTCGCCCGTATGACGCCAGTCACCATCAGCCTGACGCGTCTGGCCCTCACCAACCCGACGCCCGCTGCCGCCGGCGCCGTGCCGCCGCCTTCGCAGGCCGCCAAGCGTGCCGCCGAGCCCCGCGCCACCACCGCCGCGCCGTCGCCGCAGGAGCGCGTGATCGAGATCGAGGGCGACGCGGCCGATTACCGCGACATCGCACTCTTTGCCCGCCGGCTCGAAGACAGCGGCCTGTTCAGCGCCGTCAGTCTCACGCGTTCGACGCGCAGCCGCGACGATCAGACACACCTCTACAGTTTCTCGTTTCAGTGCCGCCTCGCCGCGGACAAACAGCCAGCAGAAGAGGGCACCTGATGTTGCGCCGCGCGCTCGTGACTCCGACCGACCTGCTTGGCGGCACCATCGTCGCCGGCCTGATGGCCCTGACCGGCGCCGTCCTCGCCGCACCGCTGATCGGCATTTCCGGCGAGTTGGCCGCCGTCGTCCGTGACGTCGGCGAAACCCATCGCGATCTGGAACACCTCGCCGCGCAGAACGCTTCCACCCGCACGGCGATCGCGCAGTCCGCCGAGCTCCTGTCGCACGAATATCAGCGCTCGCAGCTCAACATCGGCCAGTATCTCGCGGAAGTGTCCGAGGCCTGCCGGGCGCGCGGCGTGAACATCGTCGACTTCCAGCCCGTTGAGCGCCCCGCCGATGGTGCCCACCGCTCGTGGGACATCCACATCACGGCGACCGGCGCGTTTCCGGCGTTCGTCGAGGCACTGGCGGCGATCGAGGTTATCAGCCCGTACGCGGCCCTGCGCGAGCTGGCCGTCACGGCCACGCCCGATCAACCCAGTCCGACGCGCATCAGTTGGACCATCCGTGTGACGTGGGCTGCCGCGCCCAGCGCGAAAACGGAGACCAGGCCATGAAGCTGACCCGCCGGCAGCGCTGGTGGCTTTGCGGCCTGGTCGTCGCGCTGATCGCGATGGCGATGGACCGCCTGCTGCTGCCGCGCCCCGCGGCCGCCACCGCCCGCCCGGCGCCATCGCCCACTTCGCGCCCCAGCGCCGCCACACCCAACATCGCCGCGCTAGACGCCGCTATCGCCGAGCTGGGCCGGGTGCTTTCCGCTGATCCGACCCGCGTTGAGCCCTCGCCGCCCGACGTCTTCGCCCGCACGCGTGCCGCCGCCGCCGTCCTGGCCGACGCGCCGCCGCCGCAGCCCGCGCCGACCCGCGCCGACGAGTTCGCCGCGCGCTATCGGCTGGCCGCGACCATCACGGGCGCCGCCCCGGCCGCCGTGATCGGACGCCGCGTTATCCGCATCGGCGAGACTATTGAGACTTTCACGCTCCGGGCCGTCGGCGACGGCTGGGCCGAATTTGTATCAGACGATGGCTCCGTGCGGCTCGAAGTCCCGCGCCGCACGTCGCAAAACTGACTTGGCAAAGTCGCGGGAAGAATCAAACGATACTACTGGTGCCGAGTGTCGGCTGTGCTCGCCGCGCTTACACCGTCGGCAACTTGGGGAGACAGGGACCATGACGGTTTCTCGGACGCGACATCGCAGTGGCTTTACGCTGGTCGAAATGATCATCGTTGTGGTGATCGTCGGCATCCTGGCCGCGATCGCCATCCCGCGGCTCAGCCGCGGCGCATCGGGTGCGAGCGACTCCGGCGTCCGCGGCAACCTGGCCGTGCTCCGGAACGCGATCGAACTCTACTACTACGAGCACGGCGAGTATCCCGGAAAGAACGGCGACGGCACGAACGCCGCCGGCACCCAGGCGGCGCTCGTCGCGCAGTTGACGAAGTACACTGACGCCGACGGCGTCGTGAGCGACACGCGCACGGACGTGTACCGCTATGGTCCGTATCTGCGCAAGGGCGTACCGCCCTGCCCGGTCTCGCCGCGGCTCGGCAAGAATGGCGTGGAGATGGTCACGGGTGCGACGGTGCCGGCGTACACGGCGTCGGCCGCGGATGCGGGCTGGGTCTATAACAGCGACACGGGCGACATCTGTGTGAATTCGAGCGAGACCGACTCCGACAGCGTGCAGTACGACGCATACTAATTGCCCCGGACCTGCCGGGGTCGTCAACAGAACGACGTTTCGAGCTGGCCTGGTGCGCGGTATTCCCGCACCAGGCCATTTTGAGGTCTGGGTGTGATCGCTTTTCGGTCAGCTCGGCAAAACGCGCGACGCCGCAGCCATCAGCGGCGAGCATTCTCGTTGTTCGAGATGGTCGTCGCCGTCATGATTATCGGCATTCTGTCGTCGATCGCGATTCCGCGCTTGTCGCGCGGCGGCTACGACGCCAACGCCGCCGCCATGCGCCAGAATCTCGCCATTCTGAGCAGTGCCATGGAGCTGTACTCGGTCGAGCATGCCGGCCGGTATCCGGCGGCGCGCGGCGACGGGGTGTTTCCGGCGCACACGGAGGGGGCGTTTCTGGCGCAACTGACGCAGTACTCGGACGTGGGCGGTGCGACCGCCGCGGCGCGCAGCTCGGCCAAGCGATTCGGACCCTATCTGCTCAACGGTGTTCCGCCGCTGACGGTTGGCGACAAGGCGGGGAGCGACGAGGTGAAAGTGGTGACCGGCGCGACGCCGGTGGCTTACGACGGCGCGAGCCCGGCGGGGTGGGTCTACAGCGACGTGAGCGGCGAGATCATTCCGAACATCCCGAACGGCCAGGACAACGCGGTAATTCAGCAGGACGCCATCAGCGCGGACTGGGCCAACGGCAAGGGTGTCGGAAAGCTGGTGAGCCAGTGAGCCGCATTGACGAGCGGCGTGGGAGCGAGGTCGGGCGCGCCGCGCGGGCGCGGCGCGGGCGTTGTCGCCAGCACTGGACCAAGCGGGCGGGGTTCACGCTGTTCGAGCTGATCGTGGTGGTCGTGGTGGTGGCGATTATCAGTGCGTTGGCGCTGCCGCAGTTCGGCGGCGCGTCGGACCGGCAGCGCACGGCGGGCGCGGCGCAGCGCGTCGCCGCCGACATTGCGCTGGCGGCGCGACACGCGCGCGTGACCGGCACCACTGTCAGCGTCGTGTTCTCGGGCGGCGGCTCGTACAAGATTCCGGGCCTGCCGCACCTCGACCGCTCGGCGGCCGAGTATGCCGTGTCGCTTTCGGCCGAGCCGCATGTCGTCACGTTCAAGACGGTCGACTTCGGCGGCGACACGACGCTGAAATTCGACGGATACGGCTCGCCCGACAGCGGCGGGCTGCTGGTGCTGGCGGCGGGCAACAGCGTTCACTCGGTGACGGTTGACGCGTCGAGCGGGGTGGCGACGGTGGTGGAAGGTCTGGTGGCGCTGGAGAAGTGAATGCGGGCGGCGGAACGGGCCAACGGCTTCACGCTAATCGAGGTGGTGCTGAGCGTCGCGGCCAGCACGATCCTGGTCGGCGCGCTGCTCTCGGCGATGGTGCTGGTGAGCCGGGCGGTGCCGGCGACGCGCCCGGAGCAGGAGGAGATGGTGCGGGCGGCCGAGTTGGTCGAACAGATGTGCGCCGAGCTGCAAACGGCCGACGCGATCATCGACCGCCAGTCGGCGTCGATCGAGTTCACCGTGCCCGATCGCGACGCCGACGGCACGTCGGAGCGAATTCGCTACGCCTGGTCGGGCGTGGCGGGCGAACCTCTGCTGCGCCGCTTCAACGGCGTGGCCGACGCGGTGGCGCTGGAGCGGGTGAAGTCGCTGGCGCTGTCGTTCAGCACGTCCACCGCGCAGTCGACGAGCAAGGGCAACGCTGTCGCCAGTGCCGAGTCGCTGCTGTTCGGCCACAACTCGAGCAGCAATCTGGCCGACGCGTCCATCACCAGCACCGACTGGGTCGCCGAGTCTTTCACGCCCGTGCTGCCCGGAGACGCGACGAGCTGGTCGGTGAAGAAAGTTCGGCTGCGGCTGCGCCGTGTCCCGCCTCACGAGGGAAGTTTTCGCGTGCAGTTGCGCACGCTGAACAACGGAGACTTTCCGAGTGACACAGTTCTGGAAGAGGTGATCGTCGCAGAGTCGGCGCTGGGAGCTTCCTACGCGTGGTATACGGTCTCATTTGCGACCGTGACCGGTCTGGCGCCGGGGACGGGGCTGAGTCTCGTCATCGCACACCAGAGCGGGGTAGCGGCCTGCGACGTCGAGTATTGCAGTCAGAACACCTACACCGCTTTCGGAAAATTCGCGACGACGCCGGTCTACGCGACGACCTGGATCGTCAGCCACGACGCCGCCCTGAACTGTGAAGTGTGGGGGCAGGTGTGGACGGCCCCGGCCAGCGCCGTCGACGTCTATTACCTGAACGAGGTGCGCGTGGCGCTGACGCCCGTTGGCACCAACGCCAGCAGCATCAGCAGCGGCGTGCGGCTGCTGAACCTGCCCACGGTGAGCGGACCATGACGACCGCCCGCCGCGTTCGATTCGGCTTCAGCCTGGTGGAGACCGTGATTTCGGCGCTCATCGTGGGCGTTGCGCTGGTTGCGGCGCTCAACACGCTGGGCGGAGTCGAGGCGGCCCGCGTGCGCAGCGTCGACCGAGTTCGCGCCGGGTTGCTGGCCGACGGGTTGATCGCCGAGATTTGCGGTCAGGCGTATGAGGAGTCCGGCACCACGACGCTGGTTCTCGGACCGGAAGCGGGCGAGAAGATCGGCACGAGCCGCGCGGCGTTCGACGACGTGGACGATTACAACGGCCTGAACGACAAGCCGCCCTGCGGGCGCGACGGCAGCGCCATGGGTGATTATTCCGGCTGGCGGATTCAAGCGGCGGCGGCGTGGGTCAATCCCGTGTCGCTGAATAACTCGCTGACGGAAACGGGCTACAAGCTCATCACGGTGACCGTCACCACGCCGGCCGGCGAGAGCGTCAGCCGGCTGACGTTGAGCGCCAAGGGGGCGTCTGGGCTTATCAAGATTGACCTGGGTGGCGGGAAGCTTGTCATCAGCGCGCTGTGAGCGGCAGAGGAAACTGGATGATTCGCAGAACGCCATTGTCATCGCGTCGCGGCAGCACGTATGCCATTGTGCTGATGGTCTCGACCATGGTCACGCTGATCGGGCTGACGGCTCTGACGTTGGCACGGATCAGCCGCCGCTCTGTCGAGCTGAGTTCTTCGGCGGCCGAATCGCGGCAACTGGCGGAGGCGGGAGTTGCGTACGGGCGCGGGCTGATCGCCGGCGACGCCGGCTGGCGCACGGCGCATGCCAATGGGGACTGGGTGAGCGATCTGAAGCTGGGAGACGGTGCCATGACCGTCAGCGGCGTCGACCCGGATGATGCCGACCTGGACGATTGGAACCGCGATCCGCTGACCCTCACGGCCCGCGGGCAGGCGGGCAATGCGGCGCATCTGCTCCAGGTTCGGCTGGAATCCGTGACCACGCCGCTCGACGTGCTGCGGACCGCGCTGCACGCCGGAACGTCTGTTTCCGTGCCGCTGCTGCAGCGATTCGCGGCGACCGGAGGGCCAGTTTCGTCGAACGGGACGATCCTCAGCCTGGGCAAAATCTATGGCGACGCGGAGGCGACGCTGACCATCACCGGGACGGTGACGGGCACGTCGTCGTCCCTGTCACCGCTCAAGGTCATGCCGCCCACCAGCGTGATCGACCGGTACATCTCGCTGGGGTCGGCGCTGTCCTACGCGAGCCTCGATAAAGTCGTCATGGCGCCGGGGCAGTCGTCACTGGGCGTCAATAACGCGTTGGGCGTGTATTACATGGACACGGGCAATCGCGACGTGAGCATCAGGCGGACGAGGCTGAACGGTTCGCTGATCGTCCGCTGTGTCGGAAAGACGCTCACGATTGATACGGGGGTGTTCTTCCAGTCCAACGATCCGCTGATGGCGACGTTGCTGGTCGACGGAAACCTGGTGCTGGATTATCCGAGCAATTCGACGCCGCTGATGGAGGGCGGCGTGCGGAATTTCAACCCGGCGTGGGCGCCCTACCAGGGCGTCGGCGACACGGACAGTTCCGATTATTACCCCAACGAGATTCAGGGCCTGATCTACGTCACCGGCAACGTCACGTTCAGCAATGGAGCGCGCGTCCGCGGGACGGTGATCTGCGGCGGGACCGCCACGTGCAACGGTTTCAGCGAAGTGATTTACAATCCGAGCGCCTACACGAACCCACCGCTGGGCTTCGAAGCTTCGATCAGCATGATGCCCAAGAGCGGCACCTGGCGGAGGGTGCTGCCGCCGTAGTCCACGTATGTGGCACAGACGCCCCCGGCTGTGTGCCGGGGCCGAAGGCACACTCAGGTCGGACCCCTCGCTGACGGTCGGGGCTCGGCTGGGGGCGCGATACTCCGAGGCCGAAGGCACACTCAGGTCGAACCCCTCCCTTACGGTCGGGGCTCGGCTGGGGGCGCGATACTCCGAGGCCGAAGGCACACTCAGGTCGGGCCCCTCGCTAACGCTCGGGGCTCGGCTGGGGGCGCGATGTGCCGAGGTCGATGACGCACTCAGGTCGAACCCCTCCCTTACGGTCGGGGCTCGGCTGGGGGCGCGATACTCCGAGGCCGAAGGCACACTCAGGTCGAACCCCTCCCTTACGGTCGGGGCTCGGCTGGGGGCGCGATACTCCGAGGCCGAACGCACACTCAGGTCGAACCCCTCGCTGACGCTCGGGGCTCGGCTGGGGGCGCGATGTGCCGAGGTCGATGACGCACTCAGGTCGAACCCCTCCCTTACGGTCGGGGCTCGGCTGGGGACGCGATACTCCGAGGCCGAAGGCACACTCAGGTCGGGCCCCTCGCTGACGCTCGGGGCTCGGCTGGGGGCGCGATACTCCGAGGCCGAAGGCACACTCAGGTCGGGCCCCTCGCTGACGCTCGGGGCTCGGCTGGGGGCGCGATACTCCGAGGCCGAAGGCACACTCAGGTCGGGCCCCTCGCTGACGCTCGGGGCTCGGCTGGGGGCGCCGTCGGCGAGTTCGGAGGGCGCCGTCGGCGAGTTCGGAGGGCGCCGTCGGCGAGTTCGGAGGCACGTTCAGGTCGGACCCCTCCCTCACGGTCGGGGCTCGGTTGGGGACGCGATGTGCCGAGGTCGATGACGCACTCAGGTCGAACCCCTCCCTTACGGTCGGGGCTCGGCTGGGGGCGCCATCTGGGGGCGCGACTCGTGGATTGCGGGTTTTCAGGGAGCGTGGCCACGGAGGGCCTACGCTACATGCTGGAGGGCCTACGCTACATGCTGGAGGGCCTACGCTACATGCGGGGGGCCTACACTACATGCCGGCGGGACGTCACGACGAACAGGCCGCGATCACCGGGATGACGCAGGCGATGGTCATCGCCGCCTGCACGGCCTGAATCGCGGAGCGCACCGCGCCGCCCAGCTCGTTGCCCTTCACCAGCGCTTCGATGCGGCGCTTGTGGGCCCGCAGTTCGCGGCGTGAGAAGACGGGGTCGAGCAGGCCGCCGCCCTTGGCCAGCGACAGCAGGAGCACGGTGCGGACGTCGGGCTCGATCGAGCCAGCAACCACCGTGCGAATCCGGTGGACCAGCGCATCTTCCGGGGCCTGGTCGCGTTGCGGGTAGCGACGGCGCGGGAAGATCAGCAGGACCTTGTCGTCGACTTCCGCGAGGATGCCCCGCGCGCACAACCCGCGCGCGATGCGATGCCGCAGCTCGCGCGTGGCTGCGATCGACTGTACCCAGGTTGAGGCGTTCTTGCGGCGCGTGGCCGTGTGAATGCGTTGCGCGGTTTCGTCCAGCAGCGGGTCGCCGATCGGGCGGCTTCCGAGCGACGTGACAATGTGTTTTCCGGAGGGCTCGATGCTGATCCGACCGGCGAGAACGAGCTCGGCCAGAACGCCCCCGGCCAGCGCGAACGGTAGCCCGCCGCTGGCGGAAAACTCGACGGTGCCCTCCTCGTCCTTGAGGGCCAGGAGCAGCAGCTCTTCGTGGAGATACAGCCCAGCCGCGGAGGCGGCCTGTTTGCGGGTCAAGTCCATCGCGGCGCCGCAGCGGCCGCAGAATCGCGCCTCGCTTCGATTGACGGTGTGGCACTGCCGGCATTGATGGCTCATCGCGTTCTCCCGGCGGAGCGCAGCGCGGCGCGACGCCTCAGTTGAAGTGTACCTCAGGCCGTGGGCGGTGGAGAATCGAGAAGCGGGCGAAGTTTGGAATCGAAGCGATCAGGGCTCACGAAAGCGGTGCCAGATTGGTCGCCACGTCGGTCGCGTAAGCCTTCCACGCCGGCAGCAGCCCGGCCAGGGCACCGATCGCGATCATGCCGGCGGGCACCAGCACCAGCGCCGCGTCATACGGCCCGAGGGCCAGCACCACGCCCGTCTGGCGGCGGATGATGCCCGCGGCGGCGGCGAAGATGCCGACGTAGACCGCCAGTCCGGCCAGACTGCCGATCGTCGCGATGGTGGCCGACTCCAGCACGACGGCCGAGAACACCGTCCGGCGGCGGGCGCCGAGAGATCGCAGGATGGCGAACTCGCGGCGGCGCTCGTTGATGGTGTTGTAGACGCTGGCGGTGATCGACGCGGCGGCCACGACGATCACGAGGTAGGCCACCAGCGTCAGGACCTTGGTTACCCAGCCGATGCGGTCGAAGAGCTCGGCCATCGACTTGCCGATCGGCCAGGCCAGCGTCGCGACCTTGCCCTGCTTGTTGATCTGCTGCTCGAGCTGCATGCCGAGCTGCGGGCTGCGCAGCTTGATCATCACCGCGTTGACTTCCTTGTGCTCGTCGGCGATCTCGCGGCCGGCCTCGGCCGCGAATTCCCGGCCGGTGCCGCGCAGCACGTGGCCCGACATGCGGAAGACGCCTTCGATCGGAATCCAGATCACGCGGTCCGAGGGACTGTTCGTCGGCTCGAGCACGCCCACTACGACGTATTTCTCGGCGTGTTTTTCGCCCTCCGAAAAGACGGTCCCGTGATAGGGATTGAACGTGTCGCCGAACTTCAAACCGGACTGCTGGGCGACGAAGCTGCCGATGACGGCCTCGGCGCGGCGCGCGTCGAAGAAGCGCGGGCCGCGCGACGGCGCCGTGGTCGGCGACGGCCCCGCCGCATCCGAGCGTGCCGCCTGCACGGCGAACCGCCGCCCGGCCTGGTACTCGAATCGCGTGAAAACCTCCTCGGTCGTGCCGACGATGCGGAAACCGCGGTAGTTGTCGCCCACGCAATAGGGAATCGCCAGCTCCACCCGCGGATCGCGGCGGATCTCCTCGTACATCGTCCAAGGGATCAGCCCCGGCGAGGCGTCGAGATGGAAGATTGTGTTGAGCACAAGCTGCAACTGGCTGCCGCGCGCCCCCAGGACGGCGTCGAAGCCGACCGGCCCGCCGGTGAACGCGTCGCGGGTCTGCCGCGTGATGCTGAAGACCGAGATCGTCAGCCCGGTCGCCAGGGAGATCGAGACGCAGGTGATCGCGGTGGACATGGCGTGCTGGCGCAGGCTGCGGCGGACCATGAGCCAGATGCCGCCCAGTCCGCCAGTCACGCGACACCTCCGGCGGACTGGGCGGCGAGCGTCAAGGCGGCGAGGTTGACGCTGTTCATCTTGCGGACGACTTCGAATTCGGCCAGGACGGAGCGGTCGTGACTGACGAGGAGCAGGGCGGCGCGCTGCTCGCGGCAGATGTCGCGGATCAGGCCGAGGGCTTCATGTGCGTGCCGCAGGTCGAGATTGCCGGTCGGCTCGTCGGCCAGCACGAGCGTGGGGTGGTTGGCGAGGGCGCGGGCGACGGCGACGCGCTGCTGCTGGCCGATCGAGAGCTGCCGCGGGCGGTAGTGCACGCGGTGACCAAGTCCGACGCGCTCGAGCAAGTGCCCGGCGTAAGCCCGGTCGACGCCCCGTCCGAACGCCATCGCCAGCAGGACGTTTTCAAGGGCGGTGTAGCCCTGAAGCAGGTTGAACGTTTGGAAGACGTATCCGACGTGCCGGGCGCGCAGCCGATCGCGCTGGGGCTCGGAGGAGCCGGTCAGGTCAATCCCCGCGACCAGCACGCGGCCGCTGTCGGGCGAGAGAATGCCGGCGATCAGGTTGAGCAGCGTCGTCTTGCCCGAGCCGCTGCTGCCCTCCAGCGCGAGCTGCTGGGCGGCGTCGATGCGAAATTCGGGCACGTCGACGACCGGCACGCGCTGCCCGTCGGGCGCGACGAAAGTCTTCCGCAGGTTGGTCAACTCCAGCGCGAGCATGCCGATTCCGCGCCCGTGGGTCGGTGGGGCTGGCGGCGATTGTCGCGGCTGGCTTGGGTGGCGTAAAGGCGGTTGCGGGTTCGGAGTTCGGGGTTTGGGGTTTGGGGTTCAGGGTTCAGGGTTCAGGGTTCAGGGTTCTACTCGCTGGCGCTTCGTGCTCGGATGTTACTCGCCGGCGCTTCGTGCTCGGATGCGACTCGCTGGCGCTTCGTGCTCGGATGCGACTCGCGGCGCTCCGTTCCCTGTTCCCCGTTCCCTGTTCCCTACGCTTTTCACTCAATCCCCCATGCAAGTCTCGACGCTGCGAGCCATCGCGATGAGCGGATCGTCGATCGGCACCAGCCGCTGCTGACCGGCGACCGACGTGATCGGGACGAACGTCGTCTCGCCGCCCTGCATGACGACGATGTTGTTCCACTCGTGCATCGCGACGAGTTGAATGGCTTTGTGGCCGAAGCGCATCGCCAGGACGCGGTCGGTCGCGACCGGTGCTCCGCCGCGCTGCACGTGCCCCAGGATGGTGGCCCGCGTCTCCAGGTGGGTCTTCTGGGCGATCTCGCGCGAGAGCACGGCGCTGATGCCGCCCAGGCGGATCGGATCGGGGCTCTCGTGCACGACGCGGTCGACCACTTGCTTGCCGCCCTTGGGCATGGCGCCTTCGGAGACGGCGATGAGCGTGAAGCGCTTGCCGCGCTTGGACCGTTCGAGGCACTTTTCGCACACGACGTCGACGTCGTAGGGAATCTCGGGGATCAGCACCACGTCGGCGCCCGCTGCCAGGCCCGCGTGCAGCGTCAGCCAGCCGGCGTTGCGGCCCATCAGCTCGACGATCATGACGCGATGATGGCTCGACGCGGTCGTGTGAATCCGGTCCAGGCACTCGACGGCGGTCTGCACGGCGGTGGAGAAGCCGAACGTGATGTCGGTGTGCATCAGGTCGTTGTCGATCGTCTTGGGCACGCCCACGACGGCGATACCGCGCTCGATCAGATTCGCCGCCCCGGTCATCGTCCCGTCGCCGCCCACCGCAACGATCGCGTCGAGGCCGCGGTCGGCGACGTGCTCGACGACCCGGTCCGTCACGTTTTCAAAGAGCGGCTTGCCGTGCTCGTCGCGGCCGACGGCGAATCGAATCGGATCGGCGTCGTTGCTGGTTCCGAGAATCGTCCCGCCTACGGTCAGGATGTTCGAAACGTCGTCAAGTCCGAGCGGGTGCATGCGGTTGCGAATCAGACCGAGAAAACCGTCTTCGATGCCGATAACCTCGAGCCCGAGCTGGGTGATCGCGGCTTTTGTCACCACGCGTATGACGGCGTTGAGGCCGGGACAATCGCCGCCGCCGGTCAGTATTCCGATCTTTCGAATCTGCTTTCGCTTGACGGACATGGAAGTCTCGTGAGCCGCGTGGGTTGGCGCAGGGCACCGTGTCGAACATTCCGAGATCGAGATCATAGCGTGGCATCCGAATCGGGTGTCAGTTACTGCTGATGGGTATCGGACGGCGGCAGTGCGAAGTGAGATAAGAAACGAGGCCGACGGGGCTCGAACCCGCAACCTCCGCCGTGACAGGGCGGCGCTCTAACCAATTGAGCTACGGCCCCGGGGGTATCGGACGTTTCTGGTGCGTCACGATCACCGGAGTCGGGTGATTGTACCCCGGCGGGGTGGGCAGTCAACGGCCCGGGGCGGCCGGCGCGGGGGCGAAAATGTACGTCGGCGGCATGGAAATTGCGGTGCCGTGCGATATGCAAGTCCGGTGCGGCCGATTTGAGCGTGAATTTCGCGTGCTGACGCTCGCGCTGGCGATCGCGGTGTTGCACGCCGGCGACCTGACGCTGACACTGGCTGAATCGGAGACGCGGCTTTTCGCCGAAAGCAATCCGCTGGCGGCGGCACTGGTCGGCGGGCCGGCGTGGGGGCTGGTGGCGTTCAAGCTGGGACTGCTGGGCGCGGGCGTGGCGACGCTTCTGACGTTTCGGCGGCGTGCGGAGGCCGAAACGGCTGCGTGGGTGATTCTGGCGGTGACCGTCGCGCTGATGCTCTGGTGGCAGCAGTATTACCACTACTCGGAGCACTGTCTGGTTGACTTCGTGTCAGACATGCACCCGCCGCCGACGCTTGAGACATCGACGACGCTGCCGTGATCTTGGCGGCTACTCGGCGAAGACAGCGGTGCGCGTGATCACGCCGGTGCGCAGGTCGTAGGCGATCAGCACGTTGTTGCGGGAGTCCATCACGGCGGCGAAATCGTCGGTTAAGACCGCGCCGCCAGGTCCCGTCGTGTCGAAGGGCGTCTCGAAGGCTTGCTCGAAAAGCGTCACTTCGTCGCCGTCAAACACGCGCAGCACGTAAGTGACGGACTGTTCGAACGAGGAGAAGTCGATGGACTCGAAGTCGGCCGGGCCAGCGTAGCGCGCCAGCAGCGCAGCGCGGCCGTTGAGTGCGATCAGCGAGACGTAATCGCCGGAATCGGCGGAGTCGACGAATTCCGCGAGCGTGCGGCGGGATGCGTCGGCGAACACATAGGACTCGATTCTGAGGCTGGAGCCGCTATCCGAGTATTCCTCATCCACCCAGATCAGCTTCCCGTCGCCGAAAACCGGGCCCCAGGCCGAGAAGCCGGTGAGGTCGTCGGTGATGACACTGCGCTGGCCGGTGCTGAGGTCGACCAGCTCGATGCGATCACCGGCAAAGAACTCGTCCAGCGACTGTGTTTGAGCGTCGAACGGGGCGTCGGCACGGAAAGCGAGGAGATCGCCACTGAGCGCCGGGCTCCCGCCGAAATCGCTGACGCGATCGAAGACCTGTTGACGGCCCGTGAGCAAGTCGATGGCGACAATCAGCGACGAGCTGCCCGTGTCGCTGTGGAGCTGGACGATGAGGCGGTCTGATTCCAGGGCGGCGAGCGAGAGGTTGGAGGTGTGCGTGCCCAGCTCGGTCAGATAGACCTGTTCGGCGCCGGCTGCGAGATTCGCGACACTCACGCCGGTGTCGCTAAGGCTGGCGCGCCAATGCTCGTTAGCGAGTTCCGGCTGCCGCGCGCGGCCACTGGCATCGATGCTGGAAACGTAGATGTCCTCGCTTCCGGCAGCGTCGTCGACCAGAACCTGTTCGTTGGTATCGAGGTTGAGTTCGAGGACGCGATATGTGGCGTCAGGCGGTTCGGAGGCGGCGCCGCTGAGCAGGTCGTTGAACGCCGACGACGGAAAGTCGGCCTTGGCGAGCACGACCGTGTTTCCGTTGCTGCGGAGCAGCAGCGTGCTCTCGGCGATGGACTCGAGCTGAGCCGGCGACGGCAGTCCGCCGCAGCCGACGTTCAACAGGCCGAGGAACAGGCCGCCGGCGACGAGATTGAGACCGCGTGACGAGAATCGCTTCATGGCAGGTCCTCCGGACGAGATTCCGCGATTGTGTGTTTTTTGACCCGACAGGACTTCAACACGCGCGACCGGTAATTTTCTCAGGCACCAACTGTCAGCCTGGCGCTACTCGGCGTCCTTGGCGCCGATAACGCTCACGGTGCCGAACTGCTCGATCTGTGACTTCACTTTCTGCGCGCTGCCGACGACGACGATGACCATTCGCGACGGATCGACGACGCCGTGAATCAGGCGCATACAGTCGTCGGCGGTGGTGGCAGCGACGGTCTTGAGCATCTGCTCGTAGTAGTCGGCGGGCAGGCGGTTGTATTCGATGTTCCAGAGGCTGTCGACGACCTGCTGCGGCGTCTCGCGGTCGCCGGCGAAGCTGCCCAGGATGTAGGCTCGCGTGTCGTTCAGCTCCTTTTCGCTCGGCGGTTCCTGCGTCAGCCGGTTGATCTCGCCGACGACGGCGTCGAGCGCCTCGCCGGTAGACTCGGTTTTGCTGAAGGTGCTGGCGCGGAACTGTCCGGCGAAGCGCTGCGTGCTGAATCCGCCGCCGGCGCCATACGTCAGACCCTTCTTGACGCGGATAGTGTCGTTCAACCGGCTGTTGAACGCGCCGCCGAAATAGCCGCTGACGACGGACTGATAGAAATAGTCGGGGTGGTCGCGCATCAGTCCGGGGAACCCGACACGAATCTGGCTCTGCACGCCGGGATAGTCGACCAGAAACACCTGGTTGGATTCGATCTTCGGAATCGGCGGCAGCGTGTATTGCGGCGGCGTGCGTTCGGCTTTCCAATCGCCGAAGGTCTTTTCGGCCAGTGTGTAGGCGCTGGCTGGGTCGATGTCGCCGGCGAAATAGAGCGTGGCTGTGTCGGGCCGGGCGTTTTCCTGCCAGAAGGACTTGACGTCGTCGGCCTTGAGCTTATCGATGTCCTCGGGCTCGCCGGTCGCGGTGCGGGCGTAGGGGTGCTCGCCGTAGAGCCGGCGGCGCAGCTCGCGTTCGGCGATGTAGCCGGGTTCGGCGGCGGAGACGGCCAGGCCGGAGCGGACCTGCTTACGCAGTTTCTCGAATTCGTCGGCCGGAAAGGTGGGCCGCAGGACGACGTCGCCCATCAGCGTCATGGCACGATCAATGTGCTCGGGCAGGCAGCTCAGTTCGACCGAGGCGGTGTCGAGGCTGGCCGAGCCGCCGAGCGAGATTCCGTAGGTCTCCATTTCGTCGGCGAGCTGAGCTTCGGTCAGGTCGCCGGCGCCTTTCGTGAGCATGCCGGTCGCCAGCGAGGCGGAGCCGGGCAAGGACTCGATCCAGGCGCCGGACTGAAGGCCGAGCGTGGCGGTGACGAAGGGCACCTCGTGGTTCTGCACGACGACGACTTTCAGACCGTTGCCGAGAGTTTTGGACTCGAAGCGCGGCGTGGGGTCGGCGGCGAGCGGCGCGGCGATCGGGGGCTTTTCGGCATATTGACCCGGGCGAGACAGACCCGCCCGGCCGGGCGCGGGCGGCTCGGTCTCGGGCTTGGCGGTGATCGGGGCGTCGTCCTCCTGATTGCGCTTCCGGCCGAACAGGCTTTTCAGCAGGTTGCGCTCGATCGTGATCTTCAAGCCGCGCTCGTCGGCCAGATACGTTTGAGCGACACGCTGCACGTCGGCCGTGGTGACGGCGCGGATGCGCTCGATGCGGCGATTGACGGCGCTGGTGTCGCCCTCGATGAGGGCGGCGTTGCCGAGCAGGCTGGCCTTGCTGGCGACGGTCAGGTTGCCGGCGACGATCTGCGTGAGCATCTGGTTGCGGGCCTTGGTCAACTCGCGTTCGGTCACGGGCTCGGAGCGGATGCGTTGCAGATGTTCGTCGATGACGCCGAGGACCTTCTTCGTGTCGCCGCCCAGGAGATTCAGCGCGGCGCCCGCCGCGAAGATGCCGTCCTGCTCGAACGAGAAAGCGATCGACGCGGCCGCCATGGCAAGCTGCTGGTCGGCGACGATCTCGCGATAGAGGCGGCTGCTGGTGCCGCCGCCGAGGATCAGCGCGAGCATCTGGAGCGGCACGTAGTCGGGATGGGCGACGCCGACGGTGCGGAAGATGTAGCCGACGGCCGGCAGAGGGGCGTTATCTTCCTTGATCGTGATGGCGCGGGCCTCGGCCGGCAGCGGGTCGCGGATCGAAACGCGCGGCGGGTCGGGATAGCGCGGAATCCAGCCGAAGCACCGGCGCGCGAGAGCCTGCGCGTCGTCGTGCTTGACGGCGCCGACGATCACGAGCACGGCGTTATTCGGGACGTAGTAGCGCGTCCAGAATTCGCGCAGCTCCTGCACTTCGGAGGCCCGCAGGTGCGGGATGCGGCCGATCGGCGACCAGCGGTAAGGGTGCGTCTTGAAGACTTCGGGCAACACTTTTTCGGGTACCGTGCCGTAGGGGCGGTTCAGGCCGAGGCGGCGCTCCTCCTCGACCACCTTGCGCTCGGTGTCGAATGCGGTCTGGTCGATTTTCAGAAACGCCATCCGCTCGGCTTCGAGCCACAGCGCGAGTTCGAGCTGGTTGGCCGGCAGCGTCTGCACGTAGGTCGTGTTGTCGAACGACGTGTACGCGTTGCAGTCGCCGCCGGTGCGGCGGATGAGGTCGAAGTGGTCGGTGGGGCCGAGGCGATCGGTGCCACGGAACATCATGTGCTCGAACATGTGGGCGAAGCCCTGCCGCTCGGGATTCTCATCCTTGGAGCCGACGTGATACCAGAGCTGGACGGCGACGACCGGGCAGGAGAAGTCTTCCAGCGTGACGACGCGCAACCCGTTGTCGAGCGTGACTTCGCGATAATCGAAAAGCTGGGCGTCATCGGCGATCGCGGAGCGCGCGAATGCGACGACGAGGGCGGAAACCAGAGTGACGAAGCAGGTGTGACGACGGGCGGGCATGGGTGTCTCCACAAATGAGCGGTCAACGGCGTTGGCTCGGGTGTGAATGATACAGCAACGGCGCGGCCGGGGGCAGGCGGGGACGCGATCAACCCGCGTGAGGACACGCCGGATCGGATGGAGTGCAGCCGGCGGCGGCGGCTCTCCGACGGCAATGCAGAATGAAGAATGCAGAGTGCAGAACGCAGGCGCATCAAACGCAGCCGAGGGCGTGGGGAGCGCAGCCGAGGGCGTGGGGAGCGCAGCCGAGGGCGTGGGGAGCGCAGCCGAGGGCGTGGGGAGTCCAGCCGAGGGCGACTCGCGCGCTTCAGGGCGCGCGGGCGGTGAGTTCCCCCGTAGGCGACAGGCCGATCCAGTCGGCGACGAAGACCTGCGACTCCTTGGCAGGGCCGCGCTGCGACGTCCACATCATCTGCCGGCCGTCAGCCGAGAAAACGGGCAGGCCGTCGAAGCGCGGCGACGTCGTGACGCGGGTCATGTCGCTGCCGTCGTCGCGCAGCAGATAGAGGTCGTAGTTCGGCCGTTCGTTCGGGCGGTGCTCGGCGCGGGTGAAGATCAGCCACTTGCCCGAGGGGTGCCAGAACGGGCACCAGTGCAGCACGTTCGGATCGTGCGTGATCTGGCGCTCTTCCGTGCCCTCCAGGTTGTTGATGAAAATCTGCATGTTGCCGTCGCCGGTGCGGTCGGAGCGGTAGACGATGCGTTTGCCGTCCGGGCTGAAGAACGGGCCGCCGTCGTAGCCCTTGGCGCGGGTGATGCGACGGGAGTTCTTGCCGTCGGCGTCGCAGATGTAGATCTCCTGGTCGCCGTCGCGCATCGACGAAAAGACGATCTGTTTGCCGTCCGGGGAGAACGAGCACTCGGCGTCGTAGCCGTCAGCTTCGATCAGACGGCGCTGCTGGCCGCTGCGAAAATCGTGCTCGAATACGTCCATGCCGGGAAAGAACGACCAGGCGTAGTTGCGCTGCCCGGCCTGCGAGGCTTTTTCGGCCACCTCCGGCGGCAGCACCGCGGGCCGCAGGTCCAGGTGGTTCGAAGCGAAGATCAGCCGATCGCCGGACGGGTGGAAAAACGCGCAGGTTGTGGCACCCGTGCCGCTGCTGATGAGTTTCAAGCCGGTCGCGTCGGCGTTGATGACGTAAATCTGGTAGTTGGTCTGCCCCTTCGGATAGGCCTGAAAGCAGATGCGCCGGCCGTCGGGGCTGAAATACGCCTCGCCGGAACGGTCGAGGCCCATGTCGGCGCGCGTGATTTGGCGCGCATTGCGGAACCAGCGTTCCTCGCCTTCGACCGTGAGCGTGTCCTGAGCCAGAGCCGCGGTGGGTCCGGCGCTCATGACGAGGGCGGCGAAAAGCGCGGTTTTCTGACGTGGGGTGAGACGGCGCATCGTCAACTCCTCATGTGGGCGGTCGGGGCGCGACGATTCGACGCCCGCCGTGCGACATCCGACGACCGGGATCGTACAATCACATGTCGGTATCTGTCACGCGCCCCGCGGCTCCGGGCCGGCGGCACGGGTGAGTTTGCGCGGTCAGTCAGCACGTCGCGCCAAGGGTTGAAGTGGGTTCATGACGCCGCCGTCCAGCCACGATCCGCTCCGCCCCGAGCAGGCCGTCTCGCTCGGCAGTTCCGGCCGCGCGCCGTCCGGGGCGGGCTATTCCGGCGTGCGCGTTTCGCCGGCGGACAAGACGGGTCCGGACGACGTGACGCGCGTGGCGCCGTCGCGCGGGGGCGGCCCGCCGCCGGGCAACGACATCGAAGCGCCGCTGATCGACGGGTACGCGATTCACGAGGAGATCTACCGGGGCGGGCAGGGGATTGTCTATCGTGCGACGCAACTTGGCACGAAGCGCGAGGTGGCGCTGAAGGTGATCCTGGAGGGGCCGTACGCCGGAGACGACGCGCGGCGGCGGTTCGAGCGTGAAGTGGAGCTGGCGGCGTCGCTGAAGCACCCGAACATCGTGACGATCCTGGATTCGGGCGTCAGCCACGAGCGCTACTACTTCGCGATGGACTTCATTCGCGGGCAGCGGCTCGATCGCCATTTCCAGTCGGCGCATCCGTCGCTGGTTGAGACGCTGAAGCTGTGCGAGAAGATCGCGCATGGGGTGAATTTCGCGCACCAGCGCGGCGTGATCCACCGCGACCTGAAGCCGTCGAACATCATGATCGACGCTGACGGCGAGCCGCAGATTCTGGATTTCGGCCTGGCCAAGCACGCGCGGCAGGGGGCGGCGCACCAGACGACGGTGCAACTGCTTTCGGTGACCGGGCAGATTCTGGGCACGGTGGCCTACATGTCGCCCGAGCAGGCCGCGTCGCCGCAGGACATCGACGTCCGCAGCGACGTTTACTCGCTGGGCGTGATCTTCTACGAAATCCTGCTCGGCCAGCCGCCGTATCCGATCAGCGGTCCGTTGGGCGAAGTGTTGACGAACATCGCGCGGGTGGAGCCGAGTTCGCCGCGCTCGATCCGCATGCAATCGCGGTTTGGCCGCGAGATCGACGACGAGCTGAGCACGATTCTGCTCAAGGCGCTGGAGAAAGAGCCGGACCGGCGTTACCAGACGGCCGGCGACCTGGCCAGCGACATCGGGCGCTATTTGCGGGGCGAACCGATCGAGGCGAAGCGCGCCAGCGGCCTGTACATGCTGCGCAAGACGCTGCGGCGCTATCGCGTGCAGACGGCGGCGGCCGGGCTGATGCTGGCGATGGTGCTGGGCTTTCTGATCGTGTTCGCCGTGCTCTACCAGCGCGAGCGGGCGTCCCGCGCCCTGGCGGCGGACAAGGCCCAAAAGGCCGAGACGGCGCGCCTTGCCGCCGAAGAGGCCGAGCAGCGTGAGCGCACGGCGCGGCGTGACGCGGAGCAACTGGCGGGGAGCCTGCACAAGTCGGTGTTGCGGCAGAAGATTCAGCGCGGCGACGTGGCCCGTGCGCAGGGCGACCTGGCGGGAGCGCGCGACAGCTACTGGGAGGCGTTCGCCGACACGGACGACGCGCTGACGCACTGGAATCTGCGGCAGTACTACATGGAGACGGGCGAGGTCAGCTCGCACCAACTCGCGATGGTCGAGACCGAGTTGGCGGCGGTATCGCCGGACGGACGCCTGGCCGCCGTGTGCGACACGCGCACGTCCCTGTGCGTCCGCGACGTGCTGACCGATGAGATTCTGCTCTGGGCGCCGCTGCCTGGCGCGGCGACGTGCCTGGGGGTCGACGCGCTGGGCCGCACGACGGTCGCCGGGCGCGGCTGGTTGCGCGTTTTCGAACGCGGCGTGCTCAAGCCGCGCCACGTCGTAGAGCTTCCCGACGGCTTCGTCGCCGAGGGGATCACCACGGCGGCGGGCGGCCGCCTGGTGTATCTGGCGGACGCGGAGCGGCTGATGTGCATCGACCTGAAGCGAGGCGAGGCCGCCGCCGAGCAGCGTTTCAACGGCCGCCGCACCGGCCCACTCGCCGGATCGACCACCAGCAATCGCTGCGCGGTGCCAACCGACGCGGGCGTCGAGCTTTTCGGACTTCGCGGAGACGGCGTCCTTTCGGCCGAGCTGATCGCGGCGACGCAGGGCCTCTATCCGCGCGGCGTGCGGTTTCTCGACGACGACCGATTGGTGGTGCTGACGAACGTGGTGACGCTGGTTCACCTGGGTGGGGTGGGCCGCGGCCGCAGCGAGCTGCTGATGGCGCCGGCGGGCACGTGGGACTTGCTCGACGTCGCGCCGGGCGCGTCGGTCGTGGCCCTCGCGGCCGAGGACGGGCGCGTGGCGGTCTTTCGTCTGGATGAAACCGGGCGCGATGCGTCGTTCGCCGGTCCACCGAACCGAAGAGTGCCGCGTCTCCCGGGCGAAGCGCTGGCTGCCACGCAGGAGTGGCGCGTAACGCACCTCGGGCTGCGTCAGGTGCTGCTCTCGCCGGACGGCGAAGCTCTGCTGACCGTCGACTCGCGCGGCACGCTGACGCGTTGGGATGTCGAAAGTCCGCAACGGCGACGCGTGTTGCCGCGGGCGGTGTTCGACATCGGCGCGGCGCGCGACGGTTCGACGGCGGCGTTGCTGGATACGGATGGTCGCGTGACGATCATCGACCGCGAGCGCGTCGACCAGCCGCGGGCGATCCCTGGGAGCCGGCTGATCATGCGGATCGCGGGCCTCAAGCCCTCGGACGTGTCGATGTCCTTCGATGCGACCGGGAAACGCCTGCTGCTGCGTTTCGGCGGGATGGTCCAACTGGTCGACGTGGCGAACGAGCGTTCGATCTTCGGCGTGTCGTGGGCCCACGCCGACGTGCCGACGCTGCGGCAGTCGGCGCTTTCGGACGATGGCGCGGTCATCGCGTTCTGTGCCGAGTCGCTGGCCGGCGATCAGCAGCAGATCTTTCTGTGTCGCACCGACGCGGCCCGTCCGGCGGTCGGCCGGCGACGCCTGACGGCGCCCGAGCTGCTCGCCCCCGCCGCTGAGCCCGTCAGTCTGATCGGGAGCGCTGTTCGGAGCATCCAGTTCTTTCCGGACTCCCGCGAGCTGCTGCTGGTCCGGTCCAACGGGGTGCTGGCGACGTTCCGGGCCGAGGCCGGCGTTCAGACCTGGGCGACGCTGGAGTCGCCGGCGGCGGCGGTCGCGTTCGACGCGCGCGGACGGCGGGTCGCGGCTGCCTGCGACGATGGCGCCATCCGCGTCCTGAGCCGGACCGATGGTGCAACGATTGGCCGTATCAACGTCGGGCAGCGCGTCGCGTCGCTGTGCTATGACCCGCGCGGCGAGGTGCTGCTGGTTCGGCTGGCGAGCGGCGACATGCGGCTCTACGACGCGCTCAGTTTCGAGGCGATCGCCCAGAGCCGGCTGTCCGACAGCGGGGCGCACCCGGTGGCGCAGTGGTTCGCGGGAGGGGCGTCGATTCTGGCGTCGATGAATACCGGCGTCTGGGAGCTGCGCTTCGAACGAACCGATGCCGTCATCGAAGAGAACAAGCGCTACGCGCGGCAGCGCGACATCGTGCGCCACATGAACGATGGCGAGCTGGCCGCCGCCTGGGCCGCGGCGACCGGCTTCGAGACGCGCGAGGTCAAGGCCGCCGAGGCCGCGCAGCAGGAGGTGCTGTGCGCGATCCTGCGGCGGCGCGGGGCGGCGATTCCGTCGGACGCGAGCCGGCGCGTGAGCGAGACCGACAACCCGGTTGTGTTGGCGCGGCTGGGGAACGCGGCGTACGAGGGCGGGCGCTTTGCAATGGCGCGCGGCTGGCTGCGGGCCGCGGTGGAGAATTCGAGCGAGCTGCCCGACGCATTGAGCCTGCGGCGGCTGGCGGAGTGCGACTATCTGATCGCGGACGACGCGGCGGCGGCGTTTGAGCTGGTGCTGTCGCAGCCCGACCTCGACCTGGCGGCGATTCCGACGGTGCAACTGGAGTGGACCGCGGCGCTCTATCGGCAGCAGCAGATGGCGCGCGTCCGCAGCGCCGCCGACCAGATTGGCCGGCATCCGCGGATTCGCGATCGGTCCGACCTGGTGGCTACGACCGCGGCACGCTCGATCGGGGCGTACATCGCAGGAGGCGGCGTGCAGAGCCTGCTGTCGGCGGCGGTGACGCAGGTGGTCGCGAACTTCGCCGAGGGTTCGGCCGATTATCAGGACGATCCATACTTCTTCTCGGGGGAAATGGCGCTGGCGCGCGGCGACCGGGACGAGGCCCTGGCGCAATACCGCCGCTGCCTGGACGCGGCGCGTGATGATTGGCCGTCGAACTGGGCGCGCTACCGGATCGAGCGGCTGCTGGCGCCGGACGCACCGCCATAGCGGCCGCAGCCTGTCATCTCACGGGTCGCGTGCGGGGTATTCGGACATCTCGTCAGATTCTGCAATCCGCATCGGGCGAAAAGACATCCGATTCATACACGCACGTGCGCGTGCGAATTGGATGAAGGGAGGAAAGACGTGCGGTTCGCCATATCCGTGGCAACTCTTGTTGCCTGCGCCGGTTTCGCCGCCGGAGACGTAGTGACGCTTCCGGCGATGAAGGACAACACGATTTTTTCGGAGGGTGCGCTGAGCAACGGCGCCGGGCAGCACATGTTCGCCGGGCTGACGGCGTTTGGCGACAGCCGCCGGGCGCTGATCGCGTTCGACGTCGCCGGCGCGCTGCCGGCGGGGGCGACGGTTACCTCGGTGCAGCTCACGCTCCATCTGTCGAAAACGGTCAGTGGTCCGGTACCGGTGGAGCTGCACCGGGCGTTGCAGGATTGGGGCGAAGGGGCCAGCGACGCGGCGGGAGAGGAGGGGCGCGGCATCGCCGCCGAGCCCGGCGACGCGACCTGGGACTTCCGCTTCTACGACACGGATGCGTGGTCTGCCGGCGGCGGAGACTTCGCCGCGGCGGCCAGCGCCATGGCCTTGGTTGGCGATCTGACCGAGGTCGGCCCGCACACCTGGGGTTCCACGCCCGCCATGGTCGCCGACGTGCAAGGGTGGCTCGACAATCCGGCGTCGAACGCGGGCTGGCTGATCCTCGGCGACGAGAGCACGGCCTCCACCGCCAAGCGCTTCGACACGCGCGAGTTTCCGACGTCGCCCGAGCGGCCGGCGCTGGTCGTCGAGTTCACGCCGCCGCCGCCCTGCGTGCCGTGCGACGCGAATTGTGATGGTTCGATCAATGGCTTTGACGTCGATCCATTCGTCGGACTGCTGACGGGCGGCGCCAATCCGTGCTCGAGCTGCGCGGGCGACGTGAACGGCGACGGATCGGTCGACGGGTTTGACATTGACGGATTCGTCGACGCCCTGCTGGGCGCGGGGTGCTGAACCGTTTTGGTTCATCCGGCGCAGAACGACACACGCGACGAAACGCCACTACGCGTGGCCACAGAGGGCCGGCGCCACGGTGCGTGCTTGCGGGGGGCCGGCGCTGCGACGCGGGCCAACGGCCGGCACCCCAAACGTGGGGTTGACCCTCATCAACAGAAACGGGCAGGCGTCTCTGCCTGCCCGTAGCTACTCCTGATTGGTGCGCCCGACCGCCGCCGGGTCAGCTCACTCCGAGTTTCCCCCGCCATTCCCGTTGCCGTTCCCGCCGTTGGGATCCTGCTCCAGCATCTTCCGCAGATACTCGTTCTCGCGCCGGGTCGCCTCCAGATCGAACATCAGATACTTGATCGACAGCCGCAGCGAGTCGATGCTGTCCTGAAGGCTGCTGACCGTCCGCTTGATGTCGTCGTGCCGCTTCTTGGTCTCCGCCGCGAGCGACCGCAGCTTGTCGCGCTCGCTGGCGGGCAGCGTCTCGATCTCCGCGATCAACTCCGATAGCCGCTTCTGAAATGTTGCCTCATCCATCGCTTCTTCCTCCGGAGAAATTGCGGAGTGGACGCGTCCGTTCCCAGGCGTCCGCGGCCGTGCGACTTTGCCGCGACCCTCCCTCCGGATCGCAGCGGCGTCGCCCCCTGACGTTGCATTCTACGGCACGCCGCGCGCGACATTCCACCGCACCCGCCGCGATCGCGACGTGCGGGCCGAGGTCGCATTTGTTATGGGAATCCGATCCCGCTTCCGACAGAAGCTCACCCGCCGAAGGTCCGCAATTCGCAGCAGCGGCGAGTGGTGATGTCAGGAAACGGAACACCACAGCCTCTCAACGTGCCTCCGGCATTATATCAATTACACGCTCCGCTCCGCACAGAATCTGGTTTTCCGCCCGGCGCAATCCAAGAACGTTGGTCGCTACCGCGTTCGGCCGCACAATCCCCTCGTCGCTGCGTCGCTGCGTCGCTTATACTCCCTCCGAGCGATCAATGTCCGCCGACGCCGCCCAGGTCGAGTTCACCGCCCGCGATGGCGCGCTGCTTCGCTGCAAGCGCCGCCACGCCGCCGGCCCGCCCGTCATCCTGCTACACGGCCTGGCCGCCAACGCCGAAATCTGGGACCTGCCCGAACTCCAATCGGCCGATTTCCACTACGTCCCGCTCGGCCTCTTCCTGCACCGCGCCGGCTACGACGTCTGGATGCCCAGCTTTCGCGGCCACGGCGTGGGACCATTGGCCAGCCAGGCGGCCGCGGGCCAGACGGACTGGTGCGTCGACGATTTCGTCGCGTTCGACCTGCCCGCGATCGTCGCCCACGTGCGCGAAGCGCGCCGCGCCAACCCGTTCGTCCTCGGCTCCAGCATGGGCGCCATGGTCCTGGCCGGATATCTCCAGGGCGCCGGCCTCACGTCCGAGCCCGCGGCCCGCGTGGTCGCCGATCCGTCGCTCGCCGCCGCGCGGCAGCTGGAGCTCCGCGGCGCGATCTTCATGCAATTCCCGCCCGCCCTCCGCTGGCCGACCAGCTTCTACGGGCAGGACGGCCGCCTCCGCTGGCAGGAGTTCACACGCTGGGACCCGCGCGACAATGCCGCCAATCTCCCGTTCGAACTGCTGGCCCGCTCGCGCTGGCTCGACGGGCTCATCGGCATGATCGGCGAAATCCCGCTCGACTGGCTGCGCGGCCCCTTGAATTGGCCCGACCTGCCCGCGCCGATCGGCCCGATCGCCGACCGCGTCGAGCAGCTCGTCGCCAGCGCCGCCGCCGAATTCGTCAAACGCTTCAGCGGCGGGTCGAATCACCGCGCGGAAATCTGGCGCGGTGGACGCCTGAGTGCGCTGGAGAGCATGAAAGCCGGCGTGCTCCGGCAGATGGCGCAGTCCGTCCGCGCGCGGGCCTTCGTCAGCCTGCGCGGCAAGGCGCCGCACGTCTATTCCGAGCATTATGAGTCCATCGTCCTGCCGCTGTTCGTGCTCGCCGGCGGCCGCGACCGCATCGCCCATCCCGACATCACGCGGGCCGCGTTTTTCGAGCGTGTCCGCTCCGCCGATCGCGAGATGACGGTCTTTCCCGAGCTGGCCCACGGCGAATTCGAAGCGGCGCCGGTCGCCTGTCAGCGCGCCTACCCCCCCATCGCCGACTGGCTCGCGCGACACTGAATGCTCAACCGTTGAAACTGTCCGATCGGAGTGTGGGTGGCTTGGATGGCGTGCTCTCGCCCGGTGGCGTGCTCTCGCCCGGCGGGCCGTCAGGCGTGAGCATGCCGTGGTCGAACGAGATCGGCGTTGCGCGCCGATAGCAGCATGCTTACGCCTGGCGGCGAAAGCACGCCACACGGGCGAGAGTATGCCACGCGTTCGACCGCGCCGGGCATCAGAGACGCGGGCGGATATAATTCGCTGGCGTCAGCGACGGCTGGTCGGCGTCTGCACCGGCGGTCGTCGTTCGAAGGGCGCATCGCCGGAGTTTCGGATTCGTGTCGAGCGGAGGAAGCGCATGAGACATCTGATTGCGATGCCGGTCTACAACGAAGCGCGGCACCTGGAGCGCGTGCTGCGGAAGGTGAAGGAGGTGGCGCGTGACGTGCTCGTCGTGGACGACGGCTCGACCGACGCGACACCGGCGATTCTGGCACAGTTCCCGGGTCTGCGGGTGATCCGTCATGGCGAGAACCTGGGCTACGGGCAGAGCGTGATCGACGCGCTGCGATTCGCCGACCGGAAGCGGTACGAGTGGGTCGTGACGATCGACTGCGACGAGCAGCACGAGCCGGAGCAGATTCCGGAATTCGTGCGGGCCATGCTGCGCAACGACGCCGACGTGATCAGCGGCTCGCGCTATTGCCTGGAGTATCCGGAGGACGACGCACCGCCCGAAGACCGCCGCCGCATCAACCGCGCCATCACCGACCTGCTGAACCAGCTCCTGGGGCTGCGGCTGACCGACTCGTTCTGCGGCTTCAAGGCGCACCGGCTGTCGGCGATGCGGCGGCTGGCGCTGGATGAGGCGGGCTATGCCTTTCCGCTGCAGTTCTGGGTGCAGGCGGCCCGCGGCGGTGCTCGCATCTGCGAGATTCCGGTGCGCCGAATCTACCGTGACGCCGACCGGCAGTTCGGCGACGGGCTGGATGAGCCCGCGCGGCGGCTGGAGCACTATCTGGAGGTGCTGCTGAGGGAGCTGCGGCGTCCCGCCGCCGCCCCGGCACAGGACAACGCCGCCGTCGCGGGTTGCTGTCGCTGCTGATGAGCGTGTCATCCGTCTACTCGGCGCCGCGCGAGCACATGGGTGTGCTGCTGGAGCCGGCCGACGCTGGCCGGCGGCTGGCGGCGCGCGGCGCGCCACCCGGTTTCACCATCCTGAACGCCGACAGCCGACTGCTGAGCGCGTCGTTGCGCGGCCGGCTCGAGCTGCGCGGTCCGGTGGTTGTCACCGGACATCAGGCCGAGTTTTTTCACGCCGGCGTGTTCGCCAAAGTCATCGCAGCGGAGCGAGTGGCGGCGCTGAGCGGCGGCTCGCACGTGTTTCTGACGGTCGACTTCGACCGGCTGCGCTCGGCGGACATCGCCGTGCCGCAGCGCACGCCGGCCGGTGCCCGGCAGGTGGCCGTGACCTACGCCGAGCGTACCGACGATGAGGCGTGCGAGCGGCTTCCGCGCCTCGCGCGCGAGCACTGGCTCGACGTGTTCGCGCGCGTCGGCGCGTGCCTGGAGGACTACGCGGCCAGCGCCCTGGGGGCCTACGCCGACGCGTTTCTTGAAACGCCGGACGGCACGATCGACTTCTGCGAGGCGACGGCGCGCGGACGAGGAGGCGTCGAGCGAAGCCTGGGTCTGCGGCCGGCGCGCGAGCTGCGGGCGTCGCGCTTGGCGGAGACGCCCGAGTTTCTGGCTTTTGCGGCGCACATTGTGCGCGACGCGCGCGACTTTGCGACAGCCTACAATCGGGCACAGGCCGACTATCGCCGCCGATGGCACGAGCGTCATCCGGGCCGGCCGGTGCCGCCCCTGACGATCGAGACCGGTCGCGTGGAGTGCCCGTTCTGGCTGGTGGGCAGGTCGGGCCAGCGACGGCGGATGTACGCGGCGGAGCGTGGCGAACAAATCGAGCTCTTCGCCGGCGATGAGACGATCGGCAGCCTGCGGCGCGGTGCGCTGGGCGACGTGGCGGGCGTCGCGGCGGTCTGGTCGACGGCGCTGCCGACGTGGAGCCTTCGACCGCGGGCGCTGACGCTGTCGGCTTTTGCACGGTTGCTGCTCGCCGACCTGTTCGTTCACGGCATCGGCGGCGCCCGGTACGACGAGATGACGGAGTCGTTCGTGGAGGCGTATTTCGGGACACAGGCTGCTCCGATGGCGTGCGTGACAGCGACGCTGGAGCTGTTCCCCGAGGCGGCCCGCGACGGCGTCGTCGAGTTGCGGCGGGCGCGAGCGCGGAGCCGCGACCTGCGCTTCAATCCGCAACGGCACTTGCGCGAGATTCCCGCGGAGCTGCGCCGCAGCCGCGAAGAGCTCGTGGCGCGCGGCGAGCAGCTTCGAGCCGAGCGGCCCCGGGATCGCGCTGCGCGGCGCGAGGTGTACCAGTCGCTGCGGCGCGTCAACGAACAGATTCTGCGCGGCGACGCGTGGCGGCCGGCGGAGTATGACCGGATCGCGGCGCAGGCCGAGGAGGCGCTGCTCGAGGCGCGCGTCCAGCACGAGCGCGAGTATTTCTTCGCGCTGCACGCGCGCGAGGCGCTGTCGGCGCTGGTTCGCGCGATCGGCGCGCGGATCGAGGCGTGACGGTGCCCGACGCGAGCGCGCGCCCGCGGCGATTTCCCGCCGGTTTCGCGGTTGGGTTCTATAATGGTGCTACCTGCGGCGCGGGCGGCAGGACGAGCCGCGAAACAGAACGCCGGCGCGGCGGCGACGTGCGGTGAAATCACGGAACGGAGCGAGCGCGGGCCGACGGCAGGACCGCGAGCAAACAGACGGCCGACACAAGGAGCGAACGATGCCAAGATTGACGGTGGTCGACCCATCGACGGCGACAGGAAAGGTGAAGGAGATCTTCGACGGCCCGCTCAAGGGCAAGCACCTGAACATTTTCCGCGGGCTGGCGAATTCGCCGGCGGCGCTGCAGGGGTATCTCGGAATCTCCGGAGCGCTGAAGGAGGGGCTGCTGAGCGCCAAGGAGCGCGAAGTGATCGCCCTGACGCTGGCGGAGATGAACCAGTGCGCGTATTGCCTGGCGGCACACACCGCGATCGGCAAGGGCGCCGGAATGAGCGAGCAGGACACGATCGACGCCCGCAAGGGCAAGCTCGGCGACCCGAAGACCGCCGCCCTGCGGCAATTCGTCATCACGCTGCACGAGAAGAAGGGATTCGTGGGCGACGACGCGCTGAAGACATTTCGCGCGGCCGGCTTCAGCGACGGCCACGTCGCCGAGGTGATCGCCAACTACGCCCTGAACATCTACACAAACTACTTCAATCACGTGAACGACACGACCGTCGATTTCCCGGCGGCGCCAAAGCTGAGCTGACGCGCGGCGGATTGTGTTACAGATAAGAGACGGCCCGGCGAGCTTTCGAATGCCTCGCCGGGCCGCGATGCTTTGACCGAACTTCTACAGCACCGGCACGCTGCTACGGGCACGAAATCCCGCCGTTGGCGGCGATGATGGCGCGGTCGGCGGCGTTGACGATGCCGTCGCAATTCACGTCGCCATCCGCCCAACCGGCCGGCGTCAGGCCGTTGTTCGCGGTCGCGATGGCGCAGTCGGCGGCGTTGACCGCACCGTCGAGGTTCACGTCGCCGAACTGTGTGCCGAGGATCGTCACGACCAGCTCGGTGAGGTCGGCGGCGTTGACCTTCAGGTCGCCGTTCATGTCCGCGGATAGATCGAACTGCACCGCCTCATCGAGGTCGGCCCAGTCGGCCGTTCCGTCGCTGTTGAGGTCGCCAGCTTCGATCTGAGCGCAGACGTAGTCGATGTCATCGGCGTCGACTTTTCCGTCCCAACCCGTGGGCGAAGCGCCCCGCGTGACGTAGGTGTTCCCGGCCACGTCGCCGCGCGCGTCGCCGGCGACATAAGCCTTCGGCGTCGCCAGCGTGGTGTTGAAGTAGTTGATGTCGCCACCGGCGATGGCGGCCCAGTTCGTGTCGACGTCGGTGAAGCCGGTCTTGCGGTTCAGCGCGCCGCTGACGAGCGCGCAGCCGTCGGCGAAATAGCGCACGTCTTCGGCGTCGAAGTTGCCGTCGCCGTTGAGGTCGCCCATCACCCACAGGACGATGACGTCGACGGTCTGATTTCCGACTGATCCGGCCGTGTAGCTGGCATCCACGTAGAGATTCTCGTTGTCGTCGATGCCGTCGGTGCAGAGCTTGACGGCGCTCATGAGCTTGGGAATGTCGGCCGTGCTGCGCGCGCCGTCGGCGTTGAAGTCGCCCTGGCAACGATTGCGGTTCGACAGGTTCTGACCGCCGTTGATCGTGCGCTTGGTCGCGCCTTCCCAGTATTCATACGACGAGCCGCTCAGGCTGCCGTCGTTATAGCCGTCAATCGTGCCGTCGCCGTTGAAGTCCGGATTCGGGTTGCGAACCGGGACCTTGCCGGCCGGGACGATGGAGCCGAAGTTGGGCGTGTCGTTGGTGGCAAGCACGTTGTTCGCCAGAATGAAAGCCTGAACGCTGCCGTCGACGTCGGCGTTCGGCAGGTAGCTGCACGGCTCGTCCGAATCCGGCAGGCCGTCAACGCCCGTGGTCGCGAAGAAGGTCTTGGCGAACAGCTCAGCGGGCATCTTGTCGGAGGTGGCCAGCGAGGGGTTGTCCTCGAAGTTGTGGAGGCTGCTGATGATGTTGTTGATCAGCGCCGCGGCGTGCTCGTTGTCGACGAGCGGACCGGTCTGGTGGAGCGGGTCGCCCGGGTCGCGATTGGCGTTCGGATTGCCGACCGTGGCGATGGTCTGCACGCCGCCGATCTGATAACCCGTGTCGGGGTCGCTGTTGTGCACGACGGTCGTCAGCTTGGGACGGACGGCCGAAGCGCCGTCGATCGTGCCGTCGCCGTCGCAATCGACGTTCTTGACGACGTCGACGATCTCATAGCGGCCGGCGCGGGCATCCTCGACCGCGCGGCTCGAGCCGACCAGACCGGTGTAGCCGATCGCCAGACGCCGCTGCTGCACCGCGTTCTCCATCACGCTGGAGCCGCCGCAGTTGCTGACCTGGTGTCCGACGCCGAGGTTGGTGAGCGTGGTGCTGTTGATGCGCTTGCCGACGTGATCGCCGACGCCCCAGGAGGGGTCGATGCCGAGCGAGTTGTCGTGCGCGTTGCGCGTGCCGGAACCGACGTCGCGGGCGGCGACAGCGAGGTTTTCGCCGGTCTCACCGCGGCCGGTGACCCACAGGTGCTGCATGTTGCTGTAGGTCAGCGAAGTATAGTTGACGCCGCGGTTGCTGAGGATCGCGACGGGGCTGAAGGCGAAGTAGGTGTCAAAGACGGTCCGCGAATTCGGGCTGCCGACGTTGGTGTTCAAAGTGCTGGTGTCGCAGTCGAAGCTGCCGGTGAGCGCGCCGACCAGCCCGTCAATGTCAAAGCCGTTGACGCTGCCGTCGCCGTTCACGTCGCCCGCGCACGGCGAGCAGGGCGAACCGCCGCCCGTCAGCAGGGCGACAAACGGGTCGACGTCAAAGCCGTTGATCGAACCGTCGCAGTTCGTGTCGCAGGGCACACACGGGCAATTGCGCGAGAGGCTGGCGAGCAAGTTGTCCTGACCGCTCTGACTGGCGGTGCCGTTCGAAACGGCCGCGTTCAGACCGTAGCCGGCGATGCGCGGCTTGCGGTCCCACGCACCGTCGTCGCCGCTGCCGCCGCCACTCTGCGTGGCCCAGGCCGTCTCGACGTCGGTGTTGGCGAAGTCGATCGTCTCCGGGCAAACCGGCGTGCCGCTGCCATTCGGCGTTCCGTCGCCGTCGGTATCGTCGGTGCAGCTCGGCGGCGGAGCGACCCAGGTGACCACACCGGTGACGGCGAAGTCATTGGTGTTGATCAGGCCGCGCTCCGAGGGAATGCTCTCGGGCAGGTTCCCGCACAGCTGATAATCGACGAACTCGTTGTACCCTTCGATCGAGCCGACGCTGCGATACTGGAAAATCCACCACGTGTCGCCGCTGAGCTTCGGATAGTCGGGATTGGCGAGCTGGTCGGCGTCGTCCGGCGTGCCGTCACTGTCGGTGTCGATCGGCCCGAAGGTTCCGTCGCCGTCGCAGTCGATGAAGTCATTCGTCGCGGCCGGCTGGCGGAAGAAGTCGACAAAGAGCGTGGCGCCGGCCCCGTTCACCTGGTGAAGCTGGGCCCGAGCGGGCGCGGCCAGCGCGGCGATGGCCACGGCGCCGAGCATGAGGCGATTCAAGCGGGTCATGTCTGATAGTCCCTCCTGTTGGAGTACGCGAAACTGCAAACTCGATTGACCGGGTGCGCGGGTCGAGCGGCGCGCACCATCCCAGTGGAAGCTGATGGCTTCGTTTCCTCCTCCTTTCGTCGTTCGCCGCGCGAGCGGCTATGTCAACGCGTTAATCCACGTCGCCGAAGCGGTCGACAACCTTGTTGTCATCCGTGACGGCGTAGTATTTGTCGCCCCACTCGCGGTCTTTCATGGTCGCGAGGAGTTCCTTGCGCTGTACGTGTCCGTCGCAGTACAGGAAGTTCGTCGTGCCGCCCATCCGCGCGTCGCTGCCGCCGGGGTGATGGCGGCCGACGGCGTTCAGCTCCGAGCCGGCCGCGCCATCGATCAGACCCACCGCGTCGGGGTTGTCGATCGACTCCCACGGCGAGAGGCCGTAGGTGCTGCTGCCGCTCTTGCGATAGCGGAAGCCCTGCGACGTGGCGCCATACTCGTTGTAGCCCGAGCTGGTGTGATAAAACGGGTTCACCGGCCGATGGCTCTTGCTCTTGATGCCGCCGTCCTGCACCGCGGCCGCTTTCCAGTTGCGGTTGAGCTCGGTCGCCATGATGACCTTGCCGGGCATCTGCAGCTCGTTGTCCTTGACGAAGCGGTTAAAGCGCGGCCCCGGAAACGCCGGGGCGAACTTGTTGCGCGGCATCACCGCCGCGTTGGCGGTGAACGCCATACGCCGCGCCTGCCGATCCGTCAGCAAACCGCTGGTGTAGGTCGAAGGGGCGTCGGTCTGATCGCCCTGCTGTCCCGGCTCCCAGTCGCCCGGGTCGGGGCCGGGGTTGGTGCGCGGCGCGCCGCCCTTGGGAAATTCGGGGCAGGTGAACGATTTGTCGTCCACTTTGCCGCCGGCATACAGGTAGTGCGACCAGTGAATGTAGCCGTAGCTCTTGCTGTCGTTCTGAGCGGCAAGATCGTAGCCTTCGTTGTAGTCGCTCCCATAGACATACGAAACCGGAAAGCCGCCGTTGCTCTCGGTCTGGTAGCCAGCGACCGCCAGCCCGACCTGCCGCAGATTGCTGCCGCAGTACGTGGCCTTGGCCTGGGCGCGGGCCTTGTTGAGGCTGGGCAGCAGAATCGAGATGAGAACTGCGATGATGGCGACGACGACGAGCAGCTCGATCAGCGTGAAAGCCGCCTGTGATCGGCTGCCTGCCCCGGACGACTGTGAATTTGTCATGGCGTGTTCCTGGTCCTTTCTGCCTGGCTGAACGACTCTGACTGACATCGAAAGAGCAACCGCGCTATACCCACACGTTCATCCGGGCGCCATTCGGCCCTCAGGGACAGGCACTCAATCTCCTCCCCGAGCCGGAAAGGTAGCCGGACGATGTGAACGAAGTGTGCGGCGAATGAGAAATGCACGAGTGGACCGTAGCAGCGCAGCGCAATCAGATGATGAAAGTGGCGCTAAGGGCGCGGCGCGTCCGGGATGTGCGCGCTAACGGGATGAATCGTCGCGCAGATTGAGCGCTTCGCTAACAGAAGGGTCACATGGCGCGGGGGTACCGGCGCAACGCGCCGCCCCGGACGCCCGGCGGCGAATCAGCCGATGGCCTGGAGCGCCGCGCCGAAGATCTGCACGACAATGCTCCGCAGGCCGTTGGCGAACTGATACTGATACGACGGGTCGGACGGATCGAGGCAGCCGATCGTCTGGAACAGGTATCCGCTGGGGGTAACCAGCAGCGCGACACGGAGCCAGCGAGCGCGGCGTCGAGCGGAAATTGCTGGTGCGGACAAGTTGGCGCGCATGATGTTAATTCCTGGTGGACAGCGTTCCAGCGAGATTATCGGCAGGATGGCGGTGCGAATTAAGCGGTCGGGTCGCGCGTCGCCATGAGTAGCCCGGCCAAACGCCTGATCGAAATCACGTAGGGCCAGACGCGGCGACCTGCCGGGCCACTTCGTCGAGGATGCGCACGCCTTCGTCGAGCACCGGGCGCTCCACGTCCAGCACCGGGCGGAAGCGGATCGAACGCTCGCCGCTCGCCAGCACGATCATCCCCTGATCCCAGCACGCTTTCTTCACCGAGTCCCGAATCGCTGGCGTCGGCAGGTCGAACGCACACATCAGTCCGCGGCCGCGCGGGGCCGTGATCAGCGACGCGTGCCGCCGGGAAAGATCGGCCAGCTTCTCCTGCAAGTAGCGGCCTGATTCCGCGGCCCGCTCGACCAGCTTCTCGTCCTCGATGATGTTCAGATACTGCACGGCGCGGACCATGTCGGCCAGGTTGCCGCCGAAGGTCGAGTTAATGCGGCTGGAAATCTTGAAAACGCTGTCGACCTCGTCGACGCGGCGATTGGCCATGAGGCCGCAGATCTGCATTTTCTTGCCGAAGCACAGGATGTCGGGCAGGACGTCGAAATGCTGGCAGCACCACGTGCGGCCCGTCAGCCCAACGCCGCACTGCACCTCGTCGAAGATCAGCAGAAAGTCGTGTCGATCGGCCAGCTCGCGCAGTTTGTGGAAGAACTCGCCGCGGAAGTGGTTGTCGCCGCCCTCGCCCTGGATGGGCTCGATGATCAGCGCGGCGATCTCGTGCGGATGCTGCGCGAGGGCGCGTTCGATCTGGAGGACCGCGCCGCGCTCGCGTTTCTCGACGTCGGCGACGCGGGCCGCGGCGTCGAGCGTGAAATCGAGCTTCGGGTTGTCGACGCGCGGCCAGTCGAATTTCGGGAAGTACTGCGTCTTGCGCGGGTCCGACGTGTTGGTCAGGCTGAGCGTATAGCCGCTGCGGCCGTGAAAGGCCTGGCGGAAGTGAATCACGCTGTGGCCGATCTCGCCGCGGCCGGCGGCGACGTTCTTGCGGACCTTCCAGTCGAAGGCGGCCTTCAGCGCGTTCTCGACGGCCAGCGTCCCGCCGTCGATGAAGAAGTAATGATCAAAACCGGGCAGCCCGACGACGCGCGACATGGTGGCGACCAGGTCGGCGTAATAGGACGTGCAGATGTCGGGGTTGGTGACTTTGGTGGTGGCGGCGAGCAGGAGCCGCTCCTGAAACTCGGGCTCGCTCATGCGCGGGTGATTCAGGCCGATCGGCTGCGAGGCGAAGAAGCTGTAGAAATCGAGGTAGTCGCGGCCGGTCTTCGCGTCGTGCAGATAGCTGCCGCGGCTGCGCTGCAGGTCGAGCACGATCGGATAACCGTCGACCAGCACTTTGGAACGGAGCGTCTCAAGGGCGGCGATCGCCGCTTCGCGGGCGCGGGGCACTCCGGTTGAGCAGGATGAGAGCATGGAACCACCTCGTGCGAATCTCGCAGTTTACTATCGGCAGCGTAACCGCTTCACGGCAGATTCGAAAGCGCGGAGCCGCGTCGGCAACGTCCGAATTCGTCGCCCGCCACCGTGTTTGCGGTCTCATCCACGAACGCTCGAAAGGGAGGCAACGCAATTTCGTCCGGGAGCGTTTCCACCGGCGTCCGCGCCGCACGCGATCACTCCCTCACCGTCCCGTCAGCGCCGGGGCTCGGCGGCGCAAGTCTTCGCGCGGGCCGCGGCCTTGCGTTGCGCTCGGCGCCGGTCGCGCGCGCTGCGCAGCGCCCGCAGCAGTCCGCCCGTCAGCGGGTTCTCCCGGAGCATGCGCCGCAGTCCGACGCCGCAGGCGTACGCCGCACGGCCGCGCGCATGTCGGAAGTAGATCGCCAGGCGGAGCATAGGCTCGACGCGCTGCGTCCAGCGCGACTTCCACTCCGACTCGATGCCGAAGTTATAGGTGTGCGCGTCGCGCGTCTCGACCGCGTGCCGCAGGAGCAGCATGCGCAGCACGTTGCCGGGCGAGTACTTGCCGTATTGCGGATCGAAGCTGAGTTTCAGCAGGTAAACGACGCCGCCGCCCGCGAGACAATATTCGAACGCGATCAGCGTGCCGTTCAGCCGCAGGAGGTAGATGCGCAGCGCCCCGTGCGCCGCGGCGGCGTGCGCGAGTGACTGGTAGAACGCCAGCGTCTGGGGCCGCGAGCTGATGGCGGACTGATTGGCACCCTTCCACGACGCGGCCTCGATCTGGAAGCATGCGTCCAGCAGGCGGTCGAGGTCGGCGTGCTGGGTGACGACTTCGAATTCGAGCGTGCCCAGGTTGCGCAGTTGCCGCTCGCGCCGTCCGTTGAGCTGCGCCAGCGATTTGGGCAGCGCTTCGCCGCAGCCCGCCCAGTCCTCTCCCAGCGGCAACACCGCGTCGCCAAGCTGCGGCTCGACCACCAGCGGCATTCCGCGGCGCTGCGCCGCGCGTTGCAGGGCAACCGCCCACGAACCGTCCGCCGAAATCTTGGGAATCTCGACCCGGTCGGCGGTGCCGCTCAGATGATCCAGCAGCGCGGCGGCGGCGATCTCGGCGTCGCCGCGCAGCGGAAAGTCGACGAACGGCACGTGCGGGTTGTAGAGCGGGCGCCAGGTGCGGATGAGCCGGCCGCAGAGCCGCAGCGGGGCGACGGCCATGGCCTCATCGCCCGCGGAGACTTCGTGCACGCGCAGCGCGGCGGTCGCGCCCTCCAAGGCGCGCCACAGCGGCACATACCAGTAGCTGGCGCCGAACGGCGTGTGTGGCGTCGATTGGCACAGGCGGTCCCAATCGGCCACGTCGGCGAATGCAGCCGCGGCGGACCGCGACGTGCATCGCGTCGTCGGACGAGCGGCCAGGTGCGGCGTCAGCGTCGCAACGGTCATCGTGGCTCCAGCAAGTCCTTGACCGGGCCGGCGTCGTCAATCGCGCGACGCCCTCAGACAAATCCCATTCACGTCAGTCGCGCCGCGCCTGGAGGCCGAGCGACTCGCGCAGACGCCGAATCTCGCTGCGCTGCTCCTCGCTGAAGACGCCCAGCACCTGGTCGATGCGGAGCGCTTCATCGAAGCTGCGCTGGGCGCGCTCCGAGTCGCCCTGCTTGGCGTACAGCCGGCCGATCTGAAGCAGCGCCATGGCTCGTTCGCGCGTCTCGGGCTTGGTCAGCCGCACCGCACGCTCAAAGTCGAGACGCGCGTCGCCCAGCCGGCCGGGCAGGTTCGACAGGATCACCCCGCGCGTGTCGCGCAGGTGCACGTGGTCCGGGTCGAGCTGAATCCCGCGGTCGGCCAGCACCAGCGCGGCGGCATAGTCACGCCGAACCTCGCACAGCAGCCACGCCAGATCGTTGAGCGCCCGCACGTTGTTCGGCTCGGCGTCCAGCACCTTGCGATACGCCTCCTCGGAACGGTCATACTGGCCCAGGCGGTAGCACACGGCGGCCAGCTCGAGCCGCGCGGCGACGTTGGCGGGCGTGGCCGCCACGAGCTTCTCCAGGATCGCCGCCGCCTCGTTGACGTGCGCGGCGTTCGGCGAGCCCGAGAGAATGACGGCCGCTGAGAAACGCAGCTCGGCCGAGTCTGGTTCGCTGCCGGCCTCGGCGACGATGCGGCGCACTTCGTCGTATTGCCCCTTGCGCCCGAGAAGCGCCATGCGGATGCGGATGGAGTTCGGGCCGGCCGCTGGTCCGGCCTGCTGCGCGAATTGCTCGCAAGCGGCCAGGTCGTCGGCGTCGAGCGCCAGGCGGGCCAGCTCCAGCAGGCAGAAGTCGACGAACTTGTCGCCGGCCGGAGGCGGCAGCGCGCGGTACTTTGCCAGCAGCGTCTCGCCCACTTCCCGCGCGCCCGAGGCGAGCGCGGCGCGCAGCGCCAGGCGCAGCGCCCCGACGTGCTGCGGTTCGCGCGCCAACACGGCGGAGGCTTTTTCGCGCGCCACGGCGTGGTTTCCGAGCAATTGCTCGGTCTCGCCGCGCGCCAGCACGACGCGCAGGTCGTCGGGGTAGGTGGCTTCGGCTCGCGCCGCCAGGTCGCGGGCCGCGTTGAGTTCGCCCTTCGCGGCACTGAGCGGAATCAGCGCCAGATAGGCCTCGACCGGCACGCCGCGGGCCTCGGTCAGCCGTGCCAACGTGGCCTGTGCCTCCTGACGCGAGGCGGGCGAACCATTCTGCAACGCCAGCAGCGCCGCGATCGTGTCAAGTTCCGCGTCGGCCGGCAGCTCCCGGCGCAACTGCGCCAGCATGTCCAACGCCCGCCGCTGCTGGGCCGGATCGTCGTCTCCGAGCAGCGATTTCATCAGCTTGCGGCGGCACTCGGAGTTTTTCGGGAATTTCTCGGCACCCTGCTGCCAGACGGAAACGGCGTCGGCCTTGCGGTCGGCGTCCCAGTAGGCCGCTCCGACCGCGACGTGCGCGTCGCCCGTCGTGTCCAGCACCAGCAGTTGCTGGTAGTCGCGCAGCGCGCCTTCCCAATCGTTGCTGTCGCGCAGGAACGCGGCCCGCAGCGCCAGGGAATCAAGCCCCGGTGCCGCCGCCACCAGCGCGTCGAGCACTTTCGTCGCCTCGGCGGTCTGCCCCTGGTCTTTCAGGATGGCGACGCGCGTCAGCGCCGCGGCCGGCGAGTTCGGCGTCAGGCGGTCCACTTCGTCGAGCAGTTCGAAGGCCCGCTTCGCGTCTTTCGAGTCGCGGTACGTCAGCCCGGCCAGCATGGTCAGCGACGCGGCGTCGTCGGGTTTCTCGCCCAGCCGGCGGCGCAGCTCCTCGATCGCCTCGCCGGTGTCGCCGGTCTGCACCGCGTAACGCAGGCGATGCACGCTCATGTTCTTTTCGCTGCGGCCGAAGCGTGAGAGGATGTCGGGAATCTCCTTGAACCGGCCCTGACGCTCCAGCAGCGTCAGCAGCCGGGCCGCGATCGCCGTCGAACCGCTGTTCTGCACGGCGCCGCGGCGGTAGACCTCTTCGGCGGCCTCGGTTTTGCCGAGGCGTTCGTACAGCCCGCCCAGCGCCAGGACGGCCGCCGGCCAGCGCGGATCGGCGGCGAGGCAGGCGGTCAGAGACGCTTCGGCGTCGGCGCTGCGCGTGCGCCAGTCGTCGGCGGCGAGCCAGCAGAGCGCCTGCTGAAGCCGGTAGAGCTGCCCCTGTTCGCCGACCGCCGACTTGATCTCGTCGAGCAGGCGGCGGGCCAGCGTGGCGTCCTTTCGCACTTCGGGCAGATCGAGCAGCAGCGAGCGAAGCTGCGCGTCGCGCGGGGACTCGCCCGCCAACGCCTTGAGCCGCTCAATGCCGCTTTCACGCTGGCCGTTTCGCAGGTCTTGCCCGGCCAGCAGCACGCCGATCTGCCGTTTCTCGGTCGGCGCCGTCGCCGTGGACAGCGCCGATTCCAGCGCGCTGCGTGCGGCGGGCAGATCGCCGCCGTGCTCGTGAACCCGCGCCAGCGAAATCCACAGTGCTGCGCCAGGCTGACGTGCGGCCTGCTGCGTGAGCAGCGCGATCGCGTCCGCGTCGCGCCCGGTCGTCACGTAGACGTCGGCCAGGTCGATGATGCATGCCAACACGTCCTTGCATTCTGCAATGGCGGCTTGCAGCGTCTTCTCGGCGTCGGCGATCCGCCCGCGCTTCAGTTGCAGCACTGCCGCCAGCCGGCGGAGTTCGGCACTGGCCGGCTCACTTTCGCGCAGCGCGCTTACCTCCGCCTCGAGCCGTGCCATCGTCTCGGCCTGCGTCGGTGAAACGCGCTCGACCTCGACACCCAGCCGCAGCAGCGTGGCCGCCAGCCGGCTCGTCCCTGCCTTTTCGGCGGTGCGGGCCGCCTCGATGGCACCATCGCTGTCGCCGTCGGCGCGCAGCGACGCCGCCAGCCGCAACGCCGCTTCCGTGTCGTTAGGCGCCAGCTTGACGTATTCGCCCAGCTCGCGGCTGGCGAGGTACGACTGGCCGTTGCTCGAGTAGGCCGCAGCCAACAGCCTCCGCGGCGTCGAGGCCGCCGGATCGCGGGCCACGATCGGTTTGAGGACTTCGATGGCGCGCGTGAAGCTGCCCTCCGCGCTGCACACCGTCGCTTCCATGATGGCCAGCTCCTGTTCCACCGCGGGCGTCTGCGCGCCGGGTGGGAGCAGGCCGCGGAACTGCTCGAGTGCCTGGCGTGCGGCGTCGACGCGGCCGGCCAGAATGTACAGATCGACGGCCGGTCCCAGGACGTTGCGCAGCGAAAGCTGGTCCTTCAGTTCAGATCGAATCCGGTCGGCGAGCTCGGCCGCGCCTTCGCTGCGCCGCGTTTGCAGCGCAAATCGCGCCCGCTGCTCGAACAACAGTGCGGTCCACTCCGACAGGTCGAAGAAGTAATCTTCAAGCGTGCGCGGATCGACCTGCGACGCCCGCGCCAGCGCCGCCTCCGCGCGGCTGAGATTCCCCAAGTCGAACCACTCCGCGGCCACGGCAAGGTGTGTGCGCGGATCGAGGCAGGGCAACTTCTCGGCGGATTCCAGGTCCTGCCGCGCCAGGGCCGCGTCGTCGCCCTTCGATCCGTTCGCGTCGGGCGGGCGGACGCGGTAGAAGTGCGCGCGGTGCACGTACGCATCGGCCACGTCGGGGTGCCCGTCGACGGCCCGATCGAGCCAGGCGAGTGCTTTGGGCTTGCGCGCGTCGATCTCACGCTGACTGACCAGCGCACTGAGGATGACACAGGCCTCGACGTGCCGCGGGTCCTTCTGAGCCGCAGCCTCAAGGGTCGTGATCAGGCCGGCAAGCTCCGATTCCGCCTCGCCGCTCTTCTTCTGCGTGAAGTAGGCCTTTGCCAGCCAGAGGCGCGGCTCGACGGCTTCGGCGTCGCTGTCCTTCCAGCGCTGCGCCGCGAACGCCAGCTCGTCCTGGTTCCCGATGTTGAAGAACAGCTTGCACAGCCGGGCGTGTGCTTCGGCGTCGGCCGGGACGCTGCGCAGGATGCGGCGGTAGGCCTCGACAGCTTTCAGCACGCGAGTGGGATCGACCGGGCGGACGCGCAGTGTCGCGTCGGCAAATTGTTTCAGGACCGGTATGTCGTTCGGGTTCTTCTTCTTGAGATATCGGAACAGACAGGCGGACGCCCGTTCCCAATCACCGGCGGCGTAGGCCGCGTTTCCCTCGCTGAGTGCGGCGCGGGCGGTAGATTCCTTCTGAAAACGGTGCCAGCCGTACGCCGCACCGGCGATGGCCGCGGCCGACGTGAGCAGCACGATAATCAACCGGATGTTGACGGCGGCAGGACGCACGCGCGGGTTCATGGTAACCGGCTCCGAAGGTGAGGCGCAGCGTTATCGGTCGGCCGGCGCGCACTCCGCGCGCCCGGCTGCCGCATGGATCAAGTATCGGAAAGCCGACGATGGGCGGAGAATTAGGCGGCGTGGGCCTCAGCCGCCGGCGGTCTGCCCGGTCTCGACGATTTCGACGCGCTGCCGCGCCTGGTGCTGATGCTCGCTGAACTCGGACGAATCGGCGCCCGCGTCGCCGGGATACGCGACCACGCGGAGAAACTGCCAGTCGAGCCCGTTTTCCGCGAGGGCGGCGGCGACGGCCGCGGCGCGGGCCTGACCGAGCGACATCCCGCGGTCTGGGCGCCCGAACGCCTCGCGACGGCTGCAGAAGCCGCGCACTTCCAGCGCGATTCGCAGGCCGCGGAGTTTGGCCGCCATTTCGGCGACTTCACCACGTCCGGATTCGCTCAGCGCCGTCTCCTCGTGGCCGAAGAGCAGCACCCCTTGCAGGGCGGCGTGCCGGGGCGGACCGATCGGCTCGATAGGCGTCTGGTTGGAATTTCCGACCCCGGTCTCGACTTTCTTGCCGCTGCCGCGCGGACGCGTGCCCTGACGCTCGCGGATGCGCTCGACGAGCTGTGCTTCGGCTGGGTTATTGGACTCGGGATCGACCGGGTTGTTGAACGCTTCGCGAATGGCAATGGCCCAGTCGAGCATCTCGTCGGTGGGCTGACCGCCTTCCCCGCTGCCGGAGGCCGTGGCGGGCTTCATGTTCATAGCCAGAAGGACGACGAAGAATCCCATCATCAGGGCGACGTTGTCGGCGAAGGAAATAAGCCACTCCGGCGCGCCTTCGTGCTCCTCGTGCGCGCCGCCGCCGTGACCGCCATGGCCGCCGCCGTGGCCGCCGCCGTGGCTGGCATGTCCCTTTTCCTCGTGCTCCGACATTGAGTCACCTCGGCGCCACGGCGTCGCGGATCAGCCGTTGACGGATGCCTTCAGCTTCTCGCGTCGCGGGAACGGCAGGAACGCGGCCATTTTCTCAAGCGTGATGCGCGGGCTGTCGCCGGCCTGAATCGAGAGCAGACCCTGAAGCATCATCTCGCGGTTCACGATTTCCTCGCCCGAGCGCAGCGCCAGCTTGTCGCCGATCGGACCGGCAATCGCGTTGGCGACGATGGCGCCGTACATGGTGGCGACGACGGCCACGGCCAGCGCGTGTCCCATTTTTCCGATGTCGGCCTCGGCCAACTGGCCGAACATACCCACCTGGCCGACCAGCGTGCCGACCAGGCCGTATCCGGGGCCGTAGAGCTTGATCAGGTCGAAGAACTTCTTGCCGGCCTTGTGCCGCTCCTGCATGGCGAGGATCTCGAGCCGCAGCGTCGACTCGATCGTGTCGGACGTCTGGCCGTCGATCGCCATGCGCATGCCGGAAACCAGGAATGGGTCCTTGATGTTGGCCAGCTCGCTTTCGAGCGTCAGGATGCCGTCGCGGCGGGCCTTCTCGGCCAGGCCGGTCATGAGCTTGATCACGTCGGTCGCGGCCGAGGCCTTGCTGAACATGAAGCGCTTGATGTAGCCCGGAACCGAGAGCACCTTGTCCAGCGGCATCGCCATGAAGCAGACGCTGACGCTGCCGCCGAAGACCATCAGCACGCCTTCCTGCGAGTAGAACATCGAGAAATGGCCGTGGGAGACCTCGTAGAACACGAAGCCGAGGCAACCCAGCCCGACGGCCAATCCCAGCAGACTCGCAATGTCCATAGAATCCCCGCGCGGCGGCAGTTGCAGCGCATCTGCCTCGTGAATCGGCCGATGGAGCGGACGAGTCCAGCACGCCGGAGCGCGGCGTTGCGACGACCGAGAAAGTAACGGGGGCCGCGCCCGGATGCAGTCCGGATAAGCACGCGGGCCGGACCATTCTCACAAACGGTCCGGCCCGCGATCGATTCGGCGCCGCCGCGGCGCTACTTGATGAAGAGCAGCTCGCGATAGGTCGGCAGCGGCCACAAGTCGGCCGCGATCTGATTCTCCAGCTCGTCGCCGAGCGTCCGCAGCGCGGCCATCTGCGGGATGGTCTTGTCGCGCAGATATCGGGCGTGCGTCAGCGGCTCGTCGCCCGTGGCGTGGTTGAGCGTGGCGGCGAGCGCGGCGGTGGCGTCGCCGAAGCGGCTGGCGAGCTGCACGAACTCGCCCAGACACTTCTGCTGCGCGGCCACTTCGACGCCGGCAGACTTGGCGGCGGCGACGGCTTCGGCCGTGCGGCGCTGATGCTGCATGGCGGCGGGCAGAATCATCTGCCGCGCGATGGTGACCATCGACTCGGCCTCGATGAGGACCTGCTTCACGTAGCGCTCGGTGTAGGCGACGAAGCGGCTTTCGAGCTCGGCCTTGTCCAGCACCTGGTATTTCCTGAAGATCTGGACCGACTTGTCGGCCATCAGCACGGGCATGGCGTCGACCGTGTTACGCAGGTGCGGCAGGCCGCGCGCGTCCGCCTCGCGGTGCCACTCCGCCGAATAGTTGTCGCCGTTGAAAATCACGCGCTTGTGCTGCTTGATGATGCCTTTGAGCAGGGCGAGCACGGCGGACTGGAGTTTGTCCGGGGCCGGTTCGGTGCCGACGGCCTTTTCGATTTCGGTGGCGACGTAATCGAGCGATTCGGCCACGATCGTGTTGAGCACGGTGTTGGGCCAGGCGGCGGCGGAGGACGAGCCGACGGCGCGGAACTCGAACTTGTTGCCGGTGAAGGCGAATGGGCTGGTGCGGTTTCGGTCGCCGGCGTGGCGTGGAATCTGCGGCAGTGTGCGTGCACCGAGGTCGATGCGGCCGCCCTTGAGCGTGCGTTCGGGCAAGCCCTGTTCGAGCTGCTCGACGATGTCGGTCAGCATGTCGCCCAGGAAGATGGAGATGATCGCGGGCGGGGCCTCGTTGGCGCCGAGCCGGTGGTCATTGTTGGCCGAGGCGATCGAGGCGCGCAGCAGGTCGGCGTGCAGGTCGACGGCGCGGATGACGGCGCACATGAACGTCATGAACTGGAGATTGGTGTGCGTGTCGTCGCGCGGGTCGAGCAGGTTGACGCCCGTGTCGGTGGACATCGACCAGTTGTTGTGCTTGCCGGAGCCGTTGATGCCGGCGAAGGGCTTTTCGTGCAGAATGGCCTGCAGGCCGTAGCGCGGCGCGACGCGCTTGAGCGTCTCCATGATGAGCATCTGGTGATCGCAGGCCACGTTGGAGTTCTCAAAGAGCGGCGCGAGTTCGTACTGCCCGGGCGCGACCTCGTTGTGACGGGTCTTGACCGGGACGCCGACGCGATAGAGCTCCTTCTCAGACTCGGCCATGAAGGCCAGGACGCGGGGCGGAATCGAGCCGAAATAATGGTCCTCGAGCTGCTGACCCTTGGGCGGTCGGGCACCGAAGAGCGTCCGCTCGCAGGTCACCAGGTCAGGCCGGGCGTAGTAGAGATTGCGGTCGACCAGGAAGTACTCCTGTTCGGCGCCGACAGTCGTGTAGACGCGATCGACCCCTTCGGCGGTACCGAACAGCCGCAGGACGCGCAGGGCCTGCTTGCTGAGGGCGTCCATCGAGCGCAGCAGGGGCGTCTTCTTGTCGAGCGCCGCGCCGGTCCACGAGACAAACGCCGTCGGAATGCAGAGCGTGACGTTGTTCTCGCCGCGGAGCAGGAACGCCGGGCTGGTGGCGTCCCAGGCGGTGTAGCCGCGGGCTTCGAACGTGGCCCGCAGGCCGCCGGAGGGGAAGCTCGAGGCGTCGGGCTCGCCCTGGCAGAGATCGGCGCCGGAGAGGGCGAAGAGCATGCCGCCCTCGCCGTCGGGCACGATCAGCGAGTCGTGTTTTTCAGCGGTCTGGCCGGTGAGCGGCTGGAACCAGTGCGTGTAGTGCGTGGCGCCGTTCTCGATGGCCCAGTCTTTCATGGCGGCAGCGACGACGTCGGCCACGGCCAGGTCGAGCGGCTCGCCGCGCTGAATGGTCTTGAGCAACTTGCGATAGACGTCCTTGGGCAGCCGCTGGCGCATGGTGCGCAGGCTGAAGACGTCGCAGCCGAAGATGGCGTCCACGCGCTGCGGCTGCTGGGCGCCGTTGGAACTCTTGTTGCTCCATTTGTGCGCGGCCGCGACCGCTTCATGTCGGGCGTGGGGAACACTCATGGCCATCAGCTCCTGTGTGGATTCTCGCACGGCTGCATCCTGATCGAGGCGTTCGTCACGGAACGGCCGCCGGCGGATGGAATCGCAGACTCACCTCGTTGGTCCGGGAATACCGCTCAGCGGGCCGACGCATACTTTGCGCGGCATTGCTCGCAAAATCCAGCGACATCGGGAGAGCATCGTCCGAAACTCGACACAGGTGGAAAAAATCCGCGCCGAGCGTCGCGCTGTGGGTGCGGTGCTGACGGTTTCAGCACGGCCCGCCGGCGAGCGCCTGCACAAAAGTCTCGACGTCGAAGCCATTTACGTCGCCGTCGCCGTTGGCATCGCCGGCACAGTCGGTGCAGGGCGAATCGAGTCCGAGAATCAGGTCGAGGAGCGGCCCGACGTCGAAGCCGTTGACCGAACCGTCGCAGTTGACGTCACAGGCGGTGGTGACGTGAAAGTCCGCCGTGTCGGTGACCGTCTCGCCGAAGGCGTTCCAGACGCGGACGTCGTACGTACCGGCGCGGAACTGATTGACGGGGTTGAACGTCACGGTGGCAGTGCCGGAGCCGAAGACGGCCGGGTTGTCGTAGAGGTCGATGCCGTTCCAGCGCCAGCGATAGCTCAACGGCGGCGTGCCGTCGGCCACGATGCTCATGCTGGCCACGCCGCCGAGGCATCCCCACGTTTCGTGCGGCTGGACGAGGATGGTGGGCGCGGACTGGTTGTATTTCAGGGCTGTAAAGTCAAAAGACGTGGTGCCGGGGTCGGAATAGCCGGCGAAGTAGACGTTCTGAAAGCTGTCGAGGCCGATGCCGACGGCGAGCTGGTCGACGCCCGCCGCTGTGTCGTAGCGCATCAGCCACTTGCGCGTGCCGTCGGGGGCGTAGCGCATGGTCACGAAGTCGAAAAAGCTCGTGTGGCTCCAGGACGTCGCGGCGACGTAGGCGTTCTGGAAAAGATCGACGTGCAGCGCGACGGCCTGATCGTCGCCGTTGGCGGGATAGTTGTAGCGATCGAGCCAGCGCAGCGCGCCGGAGCCCGAGAGCATGAGCGTGATGCAGTCGTCACCGCTGGCGGCGCCGGCGGAACGACCCGCGACGTAGGCTTCGCCGGAGAGTGTCAGCCCGAGGTCGACCGCGGCGTCGTCGCCCTGGCCGCCGTCGAACTCGTAGTTCCAGACGTAGCTGCCCAGCGCGCCGTACTTGACAACGTACAGGTTGAGATTGCCGCTCACCCCGGTGCAGCGTCCAGCCGCCCAGGCGTTACCGAAAAGATCGAGCGCCAGGGCGGTGGGCCGGTCGTCGCCGGCATGGGCGTCGCGGCGGACGGACCAGAGCAGCGTGCCGTCGGGCAGGTACTTCTGGGTGAGGAAATCGAAGCCGGTGCCCCACGAATAGCCGGTGACGATCACGTTTCCCAACGCGTCGAGTGCGAGCGCCGTGGCATAGTCGTGGTTGCCGCCTGAGCCGTTGTACGTGCGGCGCCAGAGCACGTCGCCGGAGGCGCTGATGCGCGCGATCAGATAGTCGTAGCCGGTCGTGGCGGCCCATGTGTGGCCGGCGACGCATGCGTCGCCGGTGGGGCCGACAGCGAGCGCGACGAGCGCATCCAGGCCGTGATCGGCCCCGTCGAGCCGCCGCTCCCAGGCGAGACTTCCGTTGGCGGTGTATTTGAGAAGTACGCCGTCGAAGTTCGTCCCAGTGCCGGCGGAAGAGCCGGCGACGAGCAGGTTGCCCAGGGCGTCGAAGGCGACTGCGGCGGGCCGGTCGTCTCCGCCGGCCTGACCGGCAAAGATCTTGGACCAGGCTTTGACGCCGGCGGCGGAGTAGCGAACGACGCCGATGTTGAAACCGCCGGCGCCATCGTCGACGTCGCCGACGAGGGCGACGTCACCAGCGACGCTGACGGCCAGAGCACGTGCGCGGTCGAAGCCGCCGGCGCCGCCGTCGTGCTGTACGACCCATTCGAGCTGCTGGGCACTGGCGGCGGCAGCGAGGGTTTGAAGTAGGACAAGTATGACAGATCGGCGTGCGATCACCAGACCAGTGCTCCTTTCCGTGACGACACATCATAGCGGCAGGTTGCGGCGAGACTGCAAGAGATTGGCGGCGCATGCGGTTCCGGTCTCGGCGGTATCGCGTTTTCGGAGGTTGCGTATCGTTGGAAACACGCGGTTGGCGCGCGTCTATTCCCAGGCGCAACTTGACGCTGCGTCAGAGCGAACCGCGTATCTGGGGCAGTACGTCGCGAAAGCCATTGACGACGAACTGAACGGCGACGGCGGCCAGGATGAGACCCATCACGCGATTGACGATGTTGAGCCCGGTCTGGCGGAGCGTGCGTTCGAGAATCACCGCCGCCCGAAGCAGGATGAAGGTGAGCAGGCCGGTCAGGACGATGCAGGCGACGACGATCGCGACGTGCAGGAGGGATCGGCGGGCCTCGCTCATCAGCACGGTGACGGTGGCGATCGCGCCGGGGCCGGCGAGCATCGGAATGCCGAGCGGTATGACGGCGACGTCTTCGCGCTGGACGCCTTCGCGCTCCTCCTCGGGGCTGGTGCGCGTCCGCGAGCGCTGGGCGCGAAGCATGTCGAGCGCCATCAGAAAGAGCAGGATGCCGCCCGCGATCTTGAAGGCGCCCATCGTGATGCCGAAGAGCTTGAAGATCAGGCCGCCGGCGGCGGCAAACGCCAGCAGCGTCAGCGTCATCACCAGCGCGGCGCGGGCGGCCGTGGCGCGTTTTTTCTCGACGCTGTCGCCGCCGGTGATCGTCAGGTACAGCGGGATGACGGCGAAGGGGTCGACCACGAAGAAGACGGCCGAGAAGGTCACGAGCGTGAATGAGACGAGTTCGGGCATGCGCGTGGCGCGGCCGACGGCCGGCTAGAGGTAGGCCCCGGCGGCGCCGAGGTTGTTGCGGATGAGCGCTTCGCCGTCGTCGTCGCGGCGGATGTTGCACTCGACGTTGCGGTTGAGAATGTTGCCCTCGATGGTAGTGCGATCGGTGCGGTACAGGTCGACGCCGATGCGATTGTCCTGGATGTCATTGCCGCGCAGAGCGTTGTCGTGCGGCCGCGTTTCGGCCCGGCCACAGGCTTCGGGCGGCAGCGGGCGGATGCCGTGGTCCTTGTCGGCCAGGATGGCGACGCCGGTGTCGTTGCGTGTGAACGTGTTCTTCTCGATCAGCCAGTGGTGGCAGGTGCGGTTCTGCGGAAATTTCTCGAACCATGGCTCGGCGAACTTGCTCCACAGGAGCACGCCGGCGCCGTTGCGCTGAAACTGGTTTCCGCGGACGGCGAAGGCGGCGCCGTTCTCGACGGCGACGCCGGCCTGCCGGTTCATGATCATGCGGTTGCCCTCGAGCACGTTGTCGCTGGAAAAGCCGAGCCAAAAGCCGAAGTTGCAGCGCTCGGCCTTGTTGTTGCGGAACGTGTTCCGCTGGCTGAAGGTGGCCTCGAAAGCAATGTTCGGGCTGAGCGAGCCGTCGTTTCCTTCGAACAGATTGTCGTTGCAGGGCGCTTCGACGCCCTCGGGCGTGAGGCCGGCCAGAAAAAAGCCGTCGCCGCCCAGCCGCGCGAAGTTGTTGCGGAACACGTTGCGGCACGCGCCGTGCACGATGAGAAATCCGGTCGCGTCGGCGCCCATGTGGCCGATGCCCGGGCCGCGCGGCTCGTAACGGCAGCAATAGTCCGCGTAATTCTCCTCGAACACGCTGTCGCTCGTACCGTACAGATGCACCCCATAACCGCTGCAATAGCTGGCGTTGTTGCGGCCGACGTTCAGCCGCTCGCAGAAGTAGCTGAGCAGCCCGCAGCACTGATGCTGAAGATCGTTGCCCTCGATGGTCGAGCGGTTGACGCGCTCCAGCAGGATCGCGCCGCCGTAGGCCGCATCGGCCTTCAGCCAGATGTCAAGGAAGATTGTGTTGGCGGCGATCTCGGCCGTCGAAGTGATCTGGTTCTTCTCGATCCGCAGCTCGCCGCAATCGACGGCGTGTATGCCGTGCCGATAATCGCGCAGGCAGACGTTCCGAATGGTCACGCCCTTGCGACCCTTCAGCCGGATGCCGCGATTCTGGCGGTTCAGGCCGACCAGCGTGGCGCCCTTTCCGTCGAGCGTAATGCCGTCGCGGTCGAGCGACAGGCCGTTCGGCAGGACGTAGACGCCGGGCTTGAGCGTGGTGTCGGCGACGAGCGACATTCCGTCGGTTGGGACGACGTCAACCGTTTGGGTCATGGTGCGGACTCCTCCTGAGCGCTGCGCCGATATTCTGGGGCCGACGGGCGCCCGCCACAACGCCGCGGGGGAAGATCGGCGCGCCGCCTCTGTCCGACGACACAGGCCGCGATACCATCCATGCATGCCGACGCAGACGCAGTCCGAGCAGCGAATCGACCTGACCATTACTGGAATGCACTGCGCCGCGTGCGCGTCGGTCGTCGAGAAGGCGCTCCACGAGGCCGGGGGCGTCGAGCGCGCCAGCGTCAACATCGCCACGAATCGGGCCACGGTCTGGTTGGTGCCGATGACCACCGCGAGCGGCGCGGCGCGAGAGTCGAAGGCCCCGCCGGCCGCGGGCGCGGTGGCGCGGCTGATGGAGGCGGTACGTCGCGCCGGCTACGGTGCCTCGCCCGCCGGGGCGCGGCGTCCGACAGCGGCGGAGCGCGAGCGGCAGCGGCGCGAGGCGCTGCGCCAGCAACGGCAGGCCGTCTTTCAGGCCTGGATGTACGGGCTGCCGGTCGTGGCCCTGCATCACCTCGGACCGGCGCTTCAATCCTCGCAGCCCGGCAGCGCCGTCTGGTGGTGGATGCTGCAAGCCCTGCTCACCGGCATGGTGCTTCGCACGGCGGCCGGCCCGATGCTGGCGGGTGCGGCGCGGGCGATCGCGCATCGCTCGGCGAACATGGATCTGCTGGTCTCCCTGGGCGCCGTGCTGGCGTTTCTCGGCGGCGTCGCCGGCATTCTGCTTTATTCGCACGAGCTGGCGATGCTGTTCGACGCCTCGGCGATGATCGTCATGTTCGTCTCGCTGGGAAAGCTGCTTGAGGCCGGGGCTCGCGGCCGGGCGTCGGCGGCGCTGGAGGCGCTCTTTGCGCGGCTGCCGCGGGAGACGCTGCGCGTGGTCGGTGGCCAGGCGGCCGTCACGCCGATCGATCAGCTCGCGCCGGGCGACGTGGTGCGTGTGCCGGCGCATGCGGCTATCCCGGTCGACGGCGACGTGATCGACGGACACGCCACCGTCGACGAGGCGATCTTGAGCGGCGAGTCGGCACCACTCGAGAAAGGCGTCGGAGCGCGCGTCTTCGGCGGCACACGCGTCGTCGACGGCCTGATCGACGTGCGTACCACGGGCGTCGCGGAGGACACGGCGGTCGGACGGATCGCGCGGCTGGTGGAGGACGCGCAGGCCGCCAAACCGCCATGGCAGCGCTTCGCGGACCGGATCGCGGGCGTGTTTGTGCCGGTGGTGATCAGTCTGGCGGCGCTGACGTTCGCGGGCTGGGCGGTCTTCGGGACGGGCGGCCTGATTCAGGCACTCGAAAGGGCGCTGGCGGTGCTGGTCGTCGCCTGCCCCTGCGCAATGGGACTGGCCATTCCGACGGCCGTGCTGGTGGGCACGAGTCGCGCCGCGGAGCGCGGCGTGCTGGTGCGCGACCCGGCGGCGCTGGAGGCAGCGGGCCGCGCGCGAACGGTGCTGTTCGACAAGACCGGCACGCTGACGCTGGGCCGGCCGCGGCTGGAGGAGGTGGTGGCCGAAGCGCGGTTCAGCCGGGCCGACGCCCTGCGGCTCGCGGCGGCGGTCGAGCAATTCAGCGAGCACCCGCTGGCGCGGGCCGTCATGGCGGCCGCCGAGCAGGAAGGCGTCGCGGCGCCTCCCGTCATGCGCCTGGAATCGAAGCCCGGAGAGGGGCTGCGCGGGCGGACTGAAAGCCGCAACGTGACGCTGGGCGGGGCCGGCTGGCTCGATGCTCACGGCGTGAGCCGGTCGGCGACGCTTGCGGAGGCCGCGGCGCGGATGGCAGCGAGCGGGCTGACCGTGGCGTGGCTGGGTGTCGATGCGGCGGCCGCGGCGGTCCTGGGGTTTGCCGACGAAGTGCACGACGAAGCCCGCGCCGCGATCGGGGAGCTGCGGCACCTGCGCGTCACGCCGCGAATCGTCTCGGGCGATTCGCCGGCGGCGGTCGAGTTTCTGGCGGCGCGCCTCGGGATCACGGAGTATGAGGGCGGGCTGAGTCCCGCGCAGAAGCTGGAGCGCGTCCGCGCCTTTCGCGCCACCGGCGATCAAAACGTTGCGTCGGCCGCGGGCACGCGCGGCGTCCGTGGTGGTGTGATCATGGTCGGTGACGGCGTGAACGACGCGCCGGCGCTGGCGGCGGCCGACGTCGGGTTCGCCATCGGAGCTGGCGCCGACGTGGCCCGCGAGGCCGCGGACATCTGCCTGGTCGGCCACTCGCCGCTGCTGGTGCCGACCGCGATTCGCGCGGCGCGCGTCAGCGCGGCGGTGATGTTGCAGAACCTGTTCTGGGCGGCGTTCTATAACGTCGTCATGCTCCCGGTCGCCGCGCTGTCGCACCTGCCGCCCGGCTGGGCGACGGCGGCAATGATGCTCAGCTCGCTCACCGTGGTGGGGAATTCGTTGCGCCTGCGGCGCATGATCTGATCCCCGTACGGCTCAGCGATCCTGCGGCAGTCCTTCGCCGCGCGCGTCCTGCGACGCGAAGAGCTGATCCAGCGTGAACGTGGTGCCGCATTCCGGACAACGGGCTTCGGCCAGCCCGGTGAGGTTGTAGCCGCAAACGGGGCACACCACGGCGCCGCCGGCGAGGCGCGCGGCGCGCTCCACGGGAGACTCGCGCCAGATGAGGATCGTGCCCAAAACCCAGAGGATGGGCGCGAACCCGCCGGCGATGAGGATGTGCACCGGCGGCGCGCCCATCCCGGCGAAAGTGTTGCTCAGCACGGTGCCGACGACGGTCGAGAACAGCAACGCGGCCACGGCGGCGGCGACGGTGGCGACGATGCGGACGGCCGTCCAGCGCACGCTGCGGTACCAGAGCAGCAGCCAGTACGCTCCCACGACGGCGTAGACCGTGAACCACATGCCCAGAAACCCGAACGCCGTCGGCGGCCGGTTCCTGGTCATCCACAGGGCGACGAAGCCGACGACCACCGCGCCGCAGATCGGAACGATCAGCATCGCGAGCAGTATCCGCGCGACGAGGCGGGTCATGGCATGCCGGCCCAGGGCACGTGGTGTCTCATGGCTTCTCGGAGCGCCCATCAGAACTCCCGCACGCGAGTGCGGGGCGGCTGAACCCACCCCGCGCGTGGTGGGTCCTGGCAGCAGTACGTGCCGCCGAGCGGCGCCGAACCGACAGGCTGTAACTACGCTACGCCCTGCGAGTGATACGCGGCGAGCCGCGGATGGTTCGCGGCCGGACGGTGTTCGATCATGACGGGCAGGGACCGGCGGCGCGGGCCGCCGGTGGGAATTCGACGCATGGCAGGGCACAATAGGCGGCATGCGGAGAATCCGCCACTGGCTGTGGTTGCGCGCGGGCGTGCTCCTCGCGCTGGCTGGAGTGCTGCTGGCCGTCGCGGCGTTTCAATGGCTGACCAGCCCGGCCCGGCTGCGCGCCGTGTTGAGCGCGCGGCTCGCGGCGTTGCGCGGCGTTCACGTCGAGTTCGCCGGGCTGAATTACACGCTGGAACACGGCCTCGAGCTGTTCGACGTAGCGGCAACGCTGGCCGACGGTGAGCAGGAACCCGTGGCGCGCCGCACCGGGCCGGTGCTGTCGGCGGGGCACGTGCAAATTCGACTCGACCCGTGGACACTGCTCTTCGGGCCGGTGCGGGCGCGTCAGATCGTGATGGATCGCGTGGCGATGACGGTGACCAGCGACCTGTGCGACGGACGCCTCTCGCGCCTGTTCGCGACCGACAGCGCCCAGCCCGCCGCCGCCCGCGGCCCCGCCGCGCTGCCGACGCTGGAAGTGCGCAGCGCCGACGTGCGGCTGGTGTGTACGCACGACGGGCGGGCCCGGCTGCTGGAGCGCTGGCGGCTGGCGATCAGCGGCCGGCCGGAAGGCGACGCGTATCTCGTGCAGGCTCATCACATCGCGGGCAACGCGCCCATGGTCGCCTCGGTCGCCGTCGACGCAGGCTCGGGTGATCTGCACGGCGATGTGGCGAGCGTGGCGTTTGACACGGCCCTGGGGCTGATTCCGCAGGAATACGCCGCCCAGTTGCGGGTGATCAACCTCAGCGGGCGACTCCAGCCGACCGGTCTGGTGGTGCGGCGCGGGCGCGTGCAGGAGGTCAACCTGTCCGTCGAGGAGCTGCGCTGCGCCATCCCGGTCGGGCCACGAGAGCGCGAGCTGCCGCCGCTGGAGCGATTCTTACAGATCGACGCCGGGCGCGCCAGCGTGTCGCTCAAGGGTGACGCACTGCGCGTCACGTCGCAGGGGCGGGTCAACGGCGCGGCGGCCGAGTGCGAGCTGACCTGCGCGATCGACCGCGGGCAGCCGGACCGGTCGGCGTGGCGCGCCAAGCTGGCGCTGACGGATTTTCGCGCGCCGTGGGTGGGCGACGCGCGCCAGGTGCGGTTCATCGACGACCTGCCGTCCGCGTTGCGCTCGTTCTTCCACGACTACCGGCCCGACTCGGCGACGGACGTCGCGGTGGACATGTGGGCCGACGCGGGCGGGCCGTTGCGCGCGACGGGTCTGGTTCGGATCAAGGGCGGATCGTGCCGCTACTTTCGCTTCCCGTACGACTTTTCGGACTTGTATGGCGAGGTGCTGATCCGCGAGGACGGGATGTACCTCGACCATCTCAGCGGCCGGCACGGGTCGGGCCTGGTGCTGCTGAACGGGATCGTCAACAACTCGGAATCGTGGACCGGGTTCGATCTGGCGATCCGCGCGGCCAACGTGCCGCTGGATGAGGCGCTTTACGACGCGCTACCGCCCGAATATCAGCGGCTGTGGCGCGACACGTCGCCGATCGGTCTGTGCGATCTGGACGTGCGCCTGTCGCGGGCGGACGGTTCGCGCGAAGGCGGGCCGCTCGACGCGGACGTCGCCATCGAGGCGGACCTTCTCTCGGCCAGCCTGACGCTGGGCGACGAGCGGCGGCTGACGCACGCCGACGGCCGCGTGTCGATTCGCGGCGATACCACGACGATCGAGAATCTGCACGGTTTTCTGGGCGAAGCCGAGGTCACGCTGGACGGCTCGATCCGTGTCGAAGCGGCGCGGCCCGAGCCGCGCGTCGACGTGCGCGTGCATGCGCTGGACTTGCCGATCGAGCACGCCTGCCGGCTCGCCGGCGGTGGCGACGTGCGTTTCCGCGGTCTGGGAGAAGTGTGGGGACGTATTCGCGATCCGCAGGGGGACGCGGCGCGCGAAGAGTCGTACGTGGTGCGCGTCGAGCGCGGCCACGTCTTCACCAGCGACGATGCACCGCCCTGGACCGAGGCCCAGGGCTGGGTGACGGTCTGCAACGACACTTTGAACGTGCTGTCGCTGGCGGCGCGGCAGGGCGCGGCGTGGGTGCAGATCGGCGGGCAATTGCCGCGCTCGAACACGGCGGACACCGTGATCGACCTGCAGGCCGGAGACCTGGCCATGGAGTGCCTCGCGGCGCAACTGCCGTCCGGCTCATGGCGGACGCTGTGCGGGCAGTTCGGGTTGTCCGGACCAGGCCGCCTGGTCGTGCGCTGCCGGCCGGAGCCCGATCGACTGAGCAGCGAGCGCGCCGCCACCGAAGTACGGATTGAATCAGCACTCATGAAGCCGGAGTTCATGCCGCTGGAACTCGCTGGCGCCGACGCGCGCGTGATCTTCGCGGGCGACAACTGCTCCATCGAGCACCTGCACGCCGACTACGTCGACGGTGGGCGCGTCGAGGTCTCTGGGCTGCTCGAGGGCGCTGCGCCCGAGACCCGCAAGGCCGAGCTGAAGGTGGACGTCGAGAACATCGAGCTGACGCCCACGGTCGTCAACGCGTTGCCCGCGGCGCTGCGGAGGCTGCTGCGGCGGCTGGCGGCGCAGGGTATGGTGAACCTGGCGCTGGAGCCGTTGCAGTACGACGGGGCGTCGGCGACCTGGGCGGCGCTCGGGCGGGTGCAACTGGCGGGCGGTGCGCTGGACGTGGGTGTCCGGCTGAGCGGGCTGGAGGGCGAATTGCGCGGCAGCGTGGAGGTGGATCGCGAGGGAGAGCCATGGCTCGACGCGCGGCTTGCGATCGCACGCGGCGCGCTCGCCGACCGGCGGATGGAACGCTGGGAGGCCCGGCTCGTGCGGACGCACGGCAGCCCGATGCTGGAAGTGCGCGATCTCCGCGGGCGGCTGTGCGATGGCGAAGTGTTGGGCTTTGCGCGCGTCGACCTGGCGCGCGGCGACTACGAAGTCTCGCTGACGCTACAGGAGCTGAGCTTCGAGCAGTTCGCCGGCGGAGCGGCCAGCGCCCGCGACGGCGGGCTGCACCCGGGCCGTCTCGACGGACACATCTTTCTGCGCGGCGGCCTGGATCAGCCCACAGGCCGCACCGGCGGCGGGACGATCCGCATCCGCGGCGGATCGTTCGTGCGGACACCGCTGTTGGGCGCGCTGGCCGAGGCGACGCGCGATCGGATGGTCAGCGACTCGCTCGCCAGCGCCGATCTGCGCTTCGTCATCGACGGCGACGTCGTGCTGCTCGATCGCGTCGAGCTGAACAGCCCCGACCTGCGGCTGGTCGGTGAGGGACGCTGGAACATGCGCGACGACTCGGTGGCCATGACGCTGGTTGGCGCGCGGCCGCGCGATTGGCCAAGTGTGGCGATTCTTTCAGACCTGCTTGAGTCGGCGGGGAAGGAATTCATGCAGTATCGCGTCAGCGGCGCGATGCGCGCACCGACCGTCACAGCCGAGCCGCTGCACAACCTGACCAACCCGATCCGAAAACTGCTGGAGAATCGCTAGTCAGAAGTCAGTGCCGGCTGAGATCGAGGATTTCCGCACGGAGGGCGGACGAGGGCCGATGCCAATGCGGTTCGTCCGCCCTCCGGGCGACGAAGAAGAAACAAGGCTTGGGGGGGCGGCGGCTCGCATGCCAGGGGCTCGACGCCCCTGGCAACCACCACGCGCCCTGCCGGGCGAAAGGACGTTGGCGCTTGAGGCCGAAAGTCGAGGCCCGAGCTTGCGTCGGAGGTTCGGATGCCCCCGACTCGTGTCGGAGATTCGGATGCCCCCGACTTGTGTCGGGGGTTCGGATTCGCCGGCGTGCGTCCCCCCCCGGGCTTGCGTCGGGGGTCGAACGGGCACGATGCCCGTTGCACCCTGTTAGAAAAGGCCAAAGTCGAGGGGCGGGAAGATGCTGGCCCCACCCTGCCGAACCTGTCCAAACGCGACGTGGCTTTATGAAGCGCACGCGCGGCGGAATTGTCGTACACTTCTCGAAGAAGGACGTGAGCGCGGGCATGTTCGCGGCGAACTGGGCGACGATCGTGGTGATGCTGACGGCGGTGGTTTGCGCGCTGATCGGCGGGCTGATCCTGGCCGGAGCGTCGCGCGGCGAGCGCACGTTTCGCTGTCCAAACGCCCAATGCCGCAGGCACAATCGCGTGGGCGCCCGATATTGCGCGTACTGCGGCAAGCCGTTGGCGCGCTCGGACCGCCATGACTGAACGAAAGGGGTGACTGCGATGGATAGCGATCTGCCATCACCGCCGCGCAGGCCGCGTGTGGTGCACGTTCCGCCGTTGCGCATTCCGCGAGCCGTTGGCCTGGCCCTGCTGATTCCGCTGGCCGCGCTGCTGGTTGGCGCGTACGTCTGGTTCGTGCAGCGCGTGGAGGTCGGGCCGAATGAAGTTCTGGTGCTGGTGCGGAAGTGGGGGGCGCGGCTGCCGTCGAGCGCGGAGGGGCAGGTTGTGCTGTACCCATCGCTGCTCAAGGAGATCGGCGAAGGCGCCCGGCCGGCGGGCATTGTCTACGAGCCGCTGACGGAAGGGCGGCACTTCTGCGATCCGCTCTTCTGGGAGCGGATCACGGTGCCGGTGACGCTGATTGCACAGGACGAAGTCGGGATCAAGGTTCGCCGCTACGGCCGACCGCTGGCAGCGGGGAAGATCGTCGCCACGGAGCCGGACGAGCGTGGTCCGCTGCCGGACGTGCTCAAGCCGGGGCGATACGCCATCAACACGCTGGCGTACGACGTGAAGCGTTTCCGCCCGATTTTCGTGCCGGCTGGGCACGTCGGCGTGCGGACGTTGCTGTGGGGCGAGACGAACGCGCAGCCGAACGAGTTTCTGGCCGCGGCTGGGCAGCGCGGCACACAGTCGGACGTGGTCGTTCCAGGCATGTACTACGTCAATCCGTACGTCGAGCAGATTGACGTGATCGACGTCCGCAGCCACACGCTCGATCTGCGCGAGGCGGATTCGATCCGATTTCCGTCGAACGACAGCTTCGAGATCCTGGTGGAGGCGACGATCGAATACGCCATCCGGGAGGACCGGGCGGCGTACGTGATGGTGGCGATCGGCGACCACGACGAGATCAAGGATCGGATCATCCTGCCCTATGCGCAGTCGTTTTCGCGAATCGAGGGCTCGAAGCTTTCGGCGCGTGATTTCATCGCCGGCGAGACGCGTACCGCGTTTCAGAAGCGCGTCTTCGATCAGCTTCGGGAGCAGTGCTTCGAACAGGGAATCGAAATCCGCGCGGCGCTGATCCGCCGGATCGTCCCGCCGCCGGAGATCGCCGACCCGATCAGCGACCGGCAGATCGCCGATCAGCAGATTCGGCAATACGAGCAGGAGATCAAGGTCGCCGAATCCGAAGCGCAGCTCGTCAAGGAGCAGGAGCTTCAGAAGCAGAAGCAGGCGATCGGCGTGGCGAACAAGGCGGTCGTGGCGACGGTCAAGGAAGCCGAACAGGCCAAGAGCGTCGCTCTGACGGCGGCGCGGCAGAAGCTCGAAGTCGCCAAGCTGGGCTTGCAGGCCGCGACGGAGACGGCGGCGGCGCTGCTTTCGCGCGGCGAAGCCGAGGCGGATGTTGTGCGTCTGGGATTCGAGGCCGAGGCGATTCCGCTGCGGCAAGCCGTGGCGGCGTTTGGCGATGGCGAAACCTATGCGCGGTTTCACTTCTACCAGCAACTCGCGCCCGCGGTGCGATCGGTGCTGGCCAGCACCGACGGCCCGTTCGCCGAAATCTTCAAGCAGCTCAACGGTTCGACGCCCACCACGGCCGACGGGGCGTCCGGCGGCGCGGCGACGCCTCGCGTGGCCGAATCGCCGAAGACTCCCGCGAAAGGAGCACAGCCATGAGTTTCCGGACGCTCGGTCTCAAGGTCGTTGGCGGAGTGCTCATCCTGGCCGGCGCGACGCTGGCGATCATCTGGACGTCGTTCCGCGTCTACGTGCCGCCGGACAAGTGCCTGGTGCTGATTCGCAAGACGGGCGGACCGCGTCCGGCGGGTCAGGACATCGCGGAGCCGGGGCAGAAGGGCATTCAGCGTGAGACGCTGGGCCCGGGGCGTTACTTTCTGAACCCGTGGGCGTGGGACTGGGAGCTTCAGCCGCTGGTAGAAGTTTCGGCGGGCAACCCGCTGACCTGGCGTGAGCAATACGCTGAGAGCGGGGCGGGGTACAAAGTTCCGCAGGCGTCGGGGGACTGGCCGCAGATCGGCGTGCTGGTGAACCGGGTCGGCAAGGCTGCGCCGGCTGGGCAGCAGGTGGTCGATCCTGGTTTTCGCGGGATTCAGCGCGACGTGCTGACGCCGGGTACGTACCGCATCAACCCGTACGTGTTCGAAGTGAAGATGCATCCGGCGACGATTGTGCCGATGGGATGTTGCGGGGTGGTGACGTCGCTGCTGGGCGAGATGCCTGCGCTGCAGACATCGTCGGAGGCCAGCATCGGTCCGGACGGGCAGCCGATCGTCGACAAGTCGAAGGTTGTGCGGCAATTGGCCGTGCCAGGGCAGCGGGGCGTTCAACGGGACGTTTTGCCGCCCGGCATTTACTACGTGAATCCGTATGCCCAGCAAGTGAAGGTGATCTGGATTGGCTACAACCTGATGTCGCAGATCAAGGGCGAGGCCAACGTCGAGGTGATCAGCTTTCCGTCGAAGGACGGCTTCACGGTCGACGTGGACGTGACGGTGGTGTGGGGCCTGCATCCGGCGCACACGGCGGAGATGATCAGCGAGGTGGGCGACGCGGACCGCATCAAGCAGATCATTCTGAGCCAGATCCGCAGCATCTGCCGCAATCTGGGTTCGGACTACAACAGCACGGATTTCATCAGCGGGGAGAGCCGCGAGCGGTATCAGCAGTCGGTGACGGACACGCTGCGGCGCGTGTGCCGCGAGAAGGACCTGGAGGTGCTGATCGCGCTCATCAGCAACATTCAAGTTCACGGCGGGACGGCGATCGCGGAGGGCCAGCTTGATCTGAAGCAGACGATTCAGCGTGGGTTCATCGCCCGCGAGCAGGAGTTGACGAAGCAGGCGCAGCGTGAGACGGCGACGGTGCGCGCCAAGCTGGAAGAGGCGAAGGTGGCGATCGACGTGGCGCGGGAGACAATCACGGCGGAGACGCGGATGCGCGTCGCGGAGATCGGGGCGGACGCGGAGAAGGAGGCGCGTGAGATTGACGCGCAGCGCGATCTGGAAGTGGCGCAGATCGAGCGGCAGATCGCGGGGCTGGACGCGCAGACGACGCGGCTGCTCGGCAAGGCGCGGGCGGACGTGGAGCGGTTGAAGAACACGGCGGAGGCGGACGGCAAGCGCATGATGGTCGAGGCGTTCGGCGGCGGGCGCGCCTATAATCTCTATACCTTCGCGAGCAGCTTCAAGCCTGAGAGCATCCGGCTGATCTTCGCCGGCGAGGGCACGTTCTGGACGGACCTGTCGCGGGCGCAGGAAGCCGCGTCGCTGGAGCTGCTCAAGTCTGGGCCGGGGCACTGAGGCGTTGCGGGCGCCGGCAGCATTGTTCGCCCTGCCGACACGCTCTGTTCGCGTCGGCGGGGCACCCACGCCATCGGCGCCGCGCGGGAGTGCAGCCCAGGGCGGCTGCTCTTCACCACCGCCCGCGGCTGCTCCACACCGCCGAGGGCTTCCGCGGCGCGGGCGCGGCGCGGTATGATGCCGCCGGCCGGAGATTCCGCTCCCATGCGCGACCCCACTGGACTCATCGTTCGTGATTTCACCGCCGCCGACGTTGCGGCGGCGAACGCGCTGACGAACCACTTCATTAGTCACACCGCGATCCACTTTGCGTTCCAGCCGGCCACCGATGACCAGTTCGCCGAGGTGTGGCGAAAGGGAAGCGCGAAGTTCCCGTGGCTGGCGGCGGAGGCGGACGGGCGCTTCGCGGGCTACTGCAAGGCGGGCACGTGGCGCGAGCGCGACGCGTACGCGGGGACGGTGGAGACGGGGATTTACGTGGTGCCGGAATTCCATCGCCGCGGCGTGGCACGGGCGCTGTACGCGGAGCTGCTGGCGCGGCTGCGGAAGGGCGGGTACCGCATGGTGATCGCGGGTGTGACGCTGCCGAACGACGGGTCGGTGCGGCTGCACGAGGCGGTGGGGTTTCGGCCGGTGGGCGTGTTTCACGCGGTCGGGCGGAAGTTCGACGCGTGGCACGACGTCGGGTTCTGGGAGCTCGATTTGGCGACGTAGCGTCGCGGCGGCGCTGCGGGTCACAGTTGGCTGGCGGCGGGCGTCGTGGCTGGCTGTGTGCTGGTGCGCCAGGCGTCGAGCTTTGCGGTCCACTCGGCAGCTCTCTGGTCGTAGCCTTGATTCGGATTGGCGGCGTGCCAGGCGCGGTAAAGCAGGATGAACTCCTCCATCAGGCCGCGCAGGATATCGTGGGGAGTCGAGTCGGGCGGGCAATTGAGCGAGGTTGCCCGCAAGACTGACTCGGCCTCGGCAAAGTGCCGACTCGACCGTAACACACCAGCCAGCCCGAGCTCTACGTCCTGCATTCGTGGATGAGAAGGATAGTTGCTACGGAGGATCGACAGAGCCTCTTCAAATCTCTGCCGTGCATCGTCCGATCGTCCCTGCCGATGAAGGCAGAATGCCAAAGTGTACAGGGTGCTGACGGTATCGAGCGACGTTGGTGTGAAGAGGCGTCGCTTCATTTCAAGCGCTGACTCGAGAATCGGGAGGGCCTCCTGCCGGCGTTCGAGGGAGTCGAGGCACATCCCGAAGATGCCCAGTGACATTGCCTTGTAGCGATGATCGCCGGGAAAGAGGCGTTCGGACATTCGCGCGGCAGCCTCAGCATGCGGCAGAGCCTCGGATGATCGGTCCAGCGCCTCAAGACAAAGGGCCATGTTGATCAGCGCTGCGGCGACTTCATGATGGTCGTCGGGAAAGAGACGCTTCCACATCGCCAGTGCCGCTTCAAACTGCGAAAGGGCATCGGAAAGTCGGCCCTGGGCCCGCAGGTCGTTCGCCACATTGCCGATGGCGCCGGCGGTCGCGGGGTGGTCGCCGGGATAGAGGCGCTGGTACATCTCGAGTGCCGCCTGATGGTATTGCAGAGACTCATCGGCGCGATCGAGCAGGCCCAGACAATTCCCGACGGAGTTGAGGCTTCGTGCCACTTCGGGATGATCGGGGGGAAGCACGCGCCGCCGCATCGCCAAGGCGGCCTCGTTCACCGCAAGTGCGTCAGTGACACGGCCGAGAGAGCTCAGGCAGTTCGCGAGGTTGTTCATGGAAAGAGCCACGTCGGCGTGGTCGCCCGGATTCAATCGCTGCATCATGTCAAGTGAAGACTGGTACATCGGGAGCGCCTCGCCGCAACGGGAGAGCCGATCGAGGCAGAAGGCAACGTTGTGGAGGTTCGCCGCGACGGCGCGACTGTCCCCCGGGTACAGCCGCTGCGACATTTCGAGCGACGCCCGGTGCTTGTCCAACGCGTCGTCCAGCCGTCCGAGACTAGCCAGGCAGTGCGCCAGCGAGGTCAGGCTCGCCATGATCGTCGGGTGGTCGCTATCATGAATTCGCTGGTAGGTTTCCAGTGCGCGCTCGGCGAGCCGGAGCGCGTCTTCCGATCTCGCGTTTCCGTCCAGGATCTGGGCAATCGTGAGGCTGAGCGCCGCGTCGATCTCGGGCTGCTGCGCCAGCGATCCAGCTTCAAGCTGCGCCATCGCCTCCTCCATGGCCGCGGCGACGGTGAAATCGCGCCGGCCGCGCTTGTTCGGATCGGAGGCGATGAGTGCCTGGGTCACGAGGCGGTTGATCGCGTCAGCTTTGTTTCGTTCGCGCTGCTCCGCTTCCCAACCCGTCTCGGCGTCCTGCTGGGCGAGCTTTGCGTCGCGTGCGGCCGACTCGGCTTTCGCGCGGTGCGTTTCCGCCCGCAACCAGAACGCCGTGGAGACCACCGCCGCCGCCGCCGCAAGGAGCAGAAACGTGCCGCCCACGACTGCCGCCGCGCGATGCCGCCGCAGTCCTTTGCGCAGGACGTACGGCCAACTGTCGCGCTTGGCCTCGATGGGCTCGTTCGCCAGGTAATGGCGCAGGTCGCGCGCCAGGTCGGCGGCGGTCTGGTAGCGCCGCGCCGGCTCCTTCGCCAGCGCCTTGAGCACGAGAGTGTCGACGTCGTCGTCGATTGAAGCAGCCACGAAGCCACGAAGCCACGAAGCCAAAAAGGGCGGATTGCCGTGGGATGGCCTTGCGGTGGGCGCGACAGACGGGTGCGCTTCGGGAGTGCAGCCGGGGGCGGCTGCTCTCAAGGCCCGATGGCGGGCCTGCTCTGCGCGAAAGTGGCGGCTGGGCCGCGGCGGTTCGGCATTCAAGATGTTGTTCAGAACATCGTGCAGCGGGCCGCGGACCGGATAGGGGAATTCGCCGGTCAGCGCCTGATAGAGCATCACGCCCAGCGCGTAAACGTCGGTCCGCACGTCAACGTGGCTGGACTGGCCGTGGGCCTGCTCCGGGCTGCTCCAAGGCACCGAGCCGACAAACGCACCCGTCTGCGTCATGACGGCCTGATCTTGCGGCTCGTCGATCTTGGCCAGTCCGAAGTCCAGCACGTGTGGTTCGCCGGCGACGTCGACCAGCACGTTGCCCGGCTTCAGGTCGCGGTGAATGATGCCGCGCAGGTGCGCCGCCGTGACGGCGTCGCAGACCTTGATGAAGAGCGTCAGCGTGTCGCGAACGCTTAGGCGGCGCTCGCGGCAGAACGCGTCGAGCGGCACGCCATCGACGTACTTCATCGCGTAATAGAATGCCCCCGCCGCAATCCCGCTGTCGAAGATCGCCACGATGTGCGGATGATCGAGCTGCGCCAGCAGGTGCACTTCGCGCTCGAAGCGCGCCCGATCCGCCGGCCCGGCGAACGGCCCTTCGCGCATCACCTTCAGCGCCACGTGTCGTCCAGTCGACTGCTGCGTCGCCAGGTACACCACGCCCTGCCCGCCGCGGTGCAGCTCGCGGAGCAGCTCGTAGCCGGCGATTGTCGGCGGTGGTGCGTCCGCGCGCGCACTCGGCTGGCGCGCGACTGCGCATCCGGCGTCGTGCCGCCCCGCGCCGGGTTCGTCGCTCGTCACGGGCGGCGCCGGCTGGGGCACACGTAGCACCATCGTGGCCGCTTGCGACGAGCCGACGTCAGCCAGCGCCCGCTCCACGCACCGCAGGGCCCGCAAGCGCTGCTCCAGCTCCGGCGCCAGCTCCGGATGCGACCCGAGAATCTCTTCGTCGCTCAGCACCTCGCCCGCCAGCCGCGCCGCAACCACGCCGCGCACGACGTCGATGATGCGTTCCGCCCGCCCTTTGACCACCCGCCCTGATGACCCGTCCGTCATGTGCGCTTCCAACGTCCAGGATTTGTACCGGCTGCCTCAGACGCCGAGATCGCGTGCCGGCGCATCGCCCCGAAATACCCAACACCACTCGTCCGCACATTGCTCGAAGAATTCAGCCGCTGCTGCTGAAATACTGCGACCTGTTGCCCAAAAGCTCTTCCAGCCACTCCTTGCCGCGGTGGCAATGGTTGTAGATCGCCTTCTCATTGCACCCCAGCGATGCTGCCGCCTCAGCCGCGCTGCGGCCCTCGAGGTACACCAGCGTGATCGCCCGCCGCATGTCGTCCGGCAGGGTGTGCAGCGCCGCTTGCATTCGCTCGATCGCTTCGCGTCCGGAAACCGAGCGGCTCGGCGTGCGCTCCGAGACCGCCATCCATTCCAGCAACGCCGCAGCCGACTCGCCAAAGCCCGGCTCGATCGCCGCCAGCGGCCTCTCCGCACCGCGCTTCAGCGTGCGCCGCTCGCGGATCGCATTGCGTAGCCGGCGCAGCGCGATCGTGCGAATCCAGCGCCCAAACGCGTCCGGACCGTCCGCGGCAAACGTGCCGATGTGCCGAAACACCTCGACGCACGTCATCTGAACGACGTCTTCGGCGTCGAGCTGCGTCGCGAGATCGCGCGGCATGCGCCGGGCGACGTAGCGGCAGAGGTCGCCGTGTGCTTCGGTCAGCAGGATGGTCAGCGCGGCGGCATCGCCGGCGACGGCTCGTCGCACCACGTCGATTGCGTCAGATCGCTCTGTTCCGCCCGTTGACATTGTGCCGATTCCACGCCCCCGAACTGTGTGCACATGCTAACGCCCGGCCGTCTGCGTGCAACCGACGCACCGCCGGCGGCGCTGACGTGTCTGCCGACTGGTTCGGTTGGCCGCGACGGCACGCGCGGCGAAATCTTCGAGGTTGCCGGCCGATTGCCGAGTAACGCAATCCGGCGGCGTGTTGCTGGTCTCAGCCGTTCCTGAAGCCCAGGCGAGGCTTCCCGCCGTCGCGGTGACGGGGCGGCATCGGACCCCGCAGTCGAAAGGAGAAACCCATGAAGCGCGACTTTGCAGTTCGAACGGTCTGCCGCAGCACGGCATTCGCCGCCTGTTGCCTGCCCGTGCTGGCCATGACGCAGGTTCAGACTTCGCCCGCCGAGCTGGACGGCGCCGGCGAGCGCGTCGAGACGAAGGTGGTCATGGGCACCGGCCCAGATGGAAAGCCCCAGCCCTTCGTTATCTCGCGCGCCCTGCCGCCGGCGAACGGGCGTTCGTGGCATCGGGCCCAGGACCTGGCGACTGAGGCCGACCTGGTCTTCCGCGGCGTCGTCACGAACATCGAATACAAGCTCTGCGAGCCCGACCCGGTGGACAGCTCGCAGACTCCCTACACGTTTGTCACGTACGCGGTGAGCGACGTGCTGATGGGCGCCGTGGACGGCGAGCAGATCACGCTGCGCTTCATCGGCGGCCTCAACCCGAACACACTGAAGTACATGGTCCGCAGCCACACGCCGCAGTTCGACGTCGGCGACGAGGACATCCTCTTTGTGCAGGGCAACGGTGTGGAGCTCTGCCCGCTGGTGCGCGAGGCCGACGGCCGCCTGCGGATCATCGACGGCCAGGTGTACACGGACTCGGGCAACGCCGTGTTCCTCGGCGACGCGGGCGAGCTGCGCGTCGGGGCGAAGTATCGGCTGCCGGAGATCGAATCGACCGAAGTGGCCGGTCGCGTGATGTTCTTCGGCGCCCGCTCGCACCGCGCGGTCGACGGCCCCAGCGACGCCGCTCTGGGCGACGACGTTGCCGCCGCGCTGACGCGCGAGATCGGCATCCTCTTCCCGGCGGGTCCGTTCGAAAACGTCGATGCGGCGATCCCGTTCGTCGAGACCGAGTTCTGAACCCGCACGTGAAACATTGCACGGTACGACTTTGACAATTCACACAACCAGACACACGCTCTGAAAGGAGACAGACCATGTACGGCAAGCAGATGATGAAGCGGATGGCGGCGATTGTGACGGGCCTGACGGCGATGACGGCGGCAAACGCGGACGGCCGCTGGGGCGACAACCACGTGACGATTCACGTTGACAAGGGCAACTGGCCCGTCGGCTCGAAGCAGACGTACATGAAGGAGATTGTCCGGATCTTCAACCTGAATCCGAGCAACTTCTGGGTCAACGCGCTTTACGACCTGAACAATGGCACGGGCAGTCTCGTCAACGGCCGCAGCGAGATCTTCATGTCGAGCAAGGAGAGCGCGCCGGCAACCACGTACAATGTGTACACGTGGTTTGGTCTCGGCGATGAGATCGTCGAGTCGGACATCCGGGTCAGCACCAAGGAGACCTGGACTTACTCCTACAACAAGAAGGACCAGTGGGCGTTCAACGGAGGCGGGCGGCCGCTCGAAACCACGCTGCTGCACGAGTTGGGCCACGCCGCCGGCTTGGACCACGAAACCGACGTCTACAACATCATGGGCGAGGACTACACACACGTGCACTGCAACGGCACGTCCTCGCGCGGCTACCTCGGCGAGGACGCCTGCAACGCGCTGGTGTCCAAGTATGGCCGGTACAGCGGTGGATCGATCGAGGACGTCAGCGTCAGCGCGTTCAAGCGCGTCGGTCAGCGCGGGTCCAACGGCCAATGGTACAGCGACCATGACTTCTGTGTCCTCACGGACGCGGCCGGCAACATGTTGTGGCGCACGTGGGACGCCACCGAGGGATTGTGGCGCTTCAGCGTCTCCAAGGGCCAGACGATCATTACGGAGTACACGTTTGAAAACAACGGTGAGACCACCCAGACGCCGCAAATCGGCATCTACATTTCGACGGACAATAACATCACGACGGCCGACCGCTTCATGGGCTCGTTCAACTGGACGCTGTCGCGGAGCGACGACGGCGTCGAGACGCTGCGAATCCAGTTCGCGCTGCCAACCAACCTCAATTCCGCCACGAACTACTTCATCGGCGCGATCGTCGATTACGACGGCAAGATTGCCGAGGTGGACGCGCAGAACGCCGCCTATCACATGATTCGCGTCAGATAGCTGCGGACGGCTCTCACCGAAGAGCACGCAGCAGGCGGCGATGCAGCATGGCCGGGCGATCAACGCGATCGCCCGGCCGCGTGCTTTCGCACACCGCAACCGACTATAGAATGAGCATCGCGTCGCCGAAGCTGTAGAAGCGATAACGCTGCTCGATCGCGGCGCGATAGGCGGCGCGGGTCAGCTCGATGCCCGCCATGGCCATCACCAGCGCCAGCAGCGTGCTGCCCGGCAGGTGAAAATTCGTCAGCAGGCGGTCCACGTGCCGGAATCGATAAGGCGGGTAGATGAACAGATTCGTCGCGCCGCCGCAGGCATGAATCGACTGGTCGTCGAACGACTCCAGCGTGCGGGCCGACGTGCTGCCGACCGCGACGATGCGCCCCCCCGCGGCGCGGCAGTCGCGGAGCGTTTCGGCGGCCTGTTCCGGCACGTGGAACCACTCGTGATGCATGATGTGATCGCGGAGGCTCTCCGTTTCGATCGGTAGAAACGTCCCCGGCCCGACGTGCAACGTGATCTCCGCCCGCCGCACGCCGCGCTGCCCGAGTGCGTCGAGCAGCGCGGGTGTGAAGTGCAGACCCGCGGTCGGGGCCGCCACCGCGCCCGGCTGAGCCGCGTAGACCGTCTGATAGCGTTCGGCGTCGCTGGCGCTCGGCCCCGCCACGCGATCGATGTATGGCGGAAGCGGCGTGCGTCCGACGCGGTTCAGCAGCGCCAGCGGTTCGCAGGCGGGTTCCGGACGGACGCGCCACTCGCCGCGATCCATGCGCTCCGCGAGTTCGAGCACCGTGTCGGTGCCTTCGACGTGAATCAGCTCGTCGAGCGTCAGCCGCGCCGACGGTTTGAGCAGCACGTGCCAGAAGCCCGGCTCGGCGCGAACGAACAATGCCTCGACGCGCCCGCCGGTCTTCCGGCGGCAGAAGAAGCGGGCCGGCAGGACGCGGGTGTTGTTCAGGACGAGGCAATCGCCTGTGTCGAGATACTTGCCGATGTCGCGGAACTGGCGGTGTTCGATCGTTCCGCTGGCGCGGTGCGCGACGAGCAGTCGGGCGGCGTCGCGCGGTTCGCACGGCTGCTGCGCGATGAGCTGCTGCGGCAGGCTGAATTGAAGTTCCGAAAGCTGCAATGCGCATCTCGCGGTGTGATCAGCACCCGTTGGGGGCCGTGGGCACCGTTGGCCAGCCTGGGTATCGCCCGCTCGACTCCGCTGGGCTCTACAATAGCTGCGGCCGCGCACGATCGCCACGCTCGCCCCGGCCCGCGTGGCAGGAGGCCGCATTGGACCCGCCGACACCGCCGACCATCCAGATTCGCTGCGTCTGCGGCAAGCGTTATCGCGTCAAGAACGCGCAGGTTGGATTCCGGGCGAGCTGCCCGTCGTGCGGCAGCCTGATCGAGGTCACGCCGGCCGATCTTGTGACGGGCTTCACCGACGACGGCCTGATCCGCATGAGCGACGATGCCGGCGAAGCGCGCGACGCCATCCTGGTCTCTCCGGAGCCCATCCGCCTGGCCGGCAAGGGGGCGCAACCAGGGCTCACCGGGGCGATCAAGTACACATCCGAAGACGCGCTGCTGTCCGCCGCCCTGACCGGCCGTGCGCCGGCGACCTTTGGCGGCGGCCCCGGCGCCACCCTGACCACGAGCGAGCCGCCCCCGGCGGTGCGCACGTTCGTCGGCGACCTGTTCTCGAGCTTTCTCCTGGCGGGCAACCGCAATAACGCGATCTATCTGGCGATCGGCGCCGCCTGGTGCACGGCGCTGATCATCGTCACGATGCTGATTCCGTTCATCTTCAAGCCGATCGTGATTCCCGGCATTGTGCTGCTGTTCATCTACCTGTCACAGTCCTATTGGCAGGTGCTGCGCATGACGGCGCAGGGCGACGATGAGATTCCCTGGTTCGCTTCCGACCTCGATCTGACCGAGGACGTCGTCCGCCCAACGTTCTGGGTGGGGCTGGTCAGCCTGTTCTGCTCGACCCCGGCGATGATTTTCGCAAGCTACGCGCAGGCCTCTATTTCCGGTCCGGCCCTGCACGCGGGCGTGGCGCTCTTTCTGCTGGCAGGCTGGTTCTTCTGGCCGGTGGCGCTGATGTCGATCGCGATCGGACAATCGGTCTGGTTTCTGCGGCCCGATTGGCTGGTGCGCTGCGTGGTCGCGATCGGCCCGTCCTACGCGCTGGCCTGGCTGCTTGCCGCCGCGGTCGTGGTCGGCGGCGTCCAGGCGCTTGAATGGGTCGGTTGGCTGGCCTCGCTGACGTTCGGGCTGCACTGGAGCATCCGGCTGCTGGCCCTCTTCGTGTTTCCGGCCGTCACGTCGAGCGTTTCGATCTACCTCGGCTACGTGCTCTTCCGCACCATCGGACTGCTCTATCGCCACCACGGGCAGCGATTTCCGTGGCGCTTCTGAATGTGACGCGAAAAATCGCTGGCGCGCGAACCCAGGGACATGTTCGTTCGACGAGTGCGGGTCCTCGCGCGATGCGCGGACGCTCAGAGCTTGATCAGCCGCAACGGCGCGAATCCTTCGCCCAGCACACGCTGCGGCCGCATGTTCAGCCAGTGCTGCAGCACGGTCGCGTACACGCGGCGGAAGTCGACGCCGAACGCCAGATCGCCGCGGTGCAGCTTCGCCAGGTCGGGATGCTTCTCGTGCACGCCCGGCAGCACGTTGCCACCCAGCAGAAACATCGGCGCCGCCTCGCCGTGGTCGGTCCCGCCGCTGGCGTTCTGCTGCACGCGGCGGCCGAATTCCGAGAAGCACATGATCATGACGCGGTCGAGCAGCTTGGCGTCCTGAAGCTCGGCGACAAAATCGCGCAGCGAGTCGCCCAGCTCGGTGATCAACTGGCGATGCCTCTGGAGCTGGCCGGTGTGCGTGTCGAAGCCGCCCATCGACACGTAGTAGATGCGCGTCGGCAGGTCGGCGGCGATCATCTTCTGCACGAGCCGTAGCGAGCGCAGCAATTGTCCGCCGCGCCGCCCGCCGTCGCCTCTGCGCGCCGCGGGGTTCGCCAAGTCGCGTGCGGCGTTGCGAATCTCGTCGGCGCCGACCTGGGCGCTGAGCGCGGCGCGTTGCAGAAACTGCTCCAGCTCGCGCGCTGTCGAGGGAAAGTCCCCGCTGATGTTGTTCAGCTTGCGGAAGGTCTCGGTCGCCCGCGGGTCACGCGCCCCGGGTTTCCACGAGAGCATGTCGGGCTCGCTGAACGCCAGCGGCATGAAGCGCTCGCCATGCATGGCCAGCGGCGATTCCTGCGTGAGTGCGACGCCCTCGATCGGCTCCGGCGCCGGATCGTCACCCTTGCAGCAGGCGTCGAAGTAGCGGCCGAGCCAGCCGCTCTGCTGGCGCAGCTCGGGATCGGCCGTGTGCCAGATGTCCATGCTCGTGAAGTGGCTGCGGTTCGGATTCGGATAGCCGACGCCCTGCACGACCGCCAGGCGGCCGTCATCGAACAACGCCTTCAAGCCCGCCGCCGCCGGGTGCAGCCCCACACCGTCCTCGAGCTTGAGCACCTCCTTGGGTGGGATGGCGATCTGGGGGCGCAGCTTGTAGTACGGGTCCATCTCGTAGGGCACGACGGTGTTGAGCCCGTCGTTGCCGCCGGCGAGCTGCACGACCACGAGAATGCGCTGGTCGCTGCGCTTCCGCCCGCTCTGCGGTACGTCCTGGGCCATCAGTTGCGCCGTGCTGCCCAGGAACAGCGGGAGCGTCGAGACGCTGCTCAATACGGTCAACGTCCCGCTCAGAAAGTCGCGTCGTGTCGTAAACAGGGGCTCCTGGCTCATGGCCGGCTCCGGTCGCGTTGCCTAGTTCATCTGATACTCGGGCGTACTGACGAGCAGATTCAGCATCGTCCGCACGCGGCGGCCCGCGTCGGGCGCGTCCGCGCGGAAGTCGTGCTTCTCGCCGCCCAGCCACTGCACCAGCGCCTCGCGCTTCACCGACGGCAGCGGGTTGGCCAGCAGGCGCTTGGCGGAGTGATCCACGATGTCCTCCGCCGTGCTCAGCCCTTCCGTCCGAACCACCGCCAGCGGGTCATAGGTGGCCTGCCGCGCCTTGCGTGCCACGCGCGGCCCGCCGGCCGGCTGTGACTGCATCGTCATGGCGGGCGTCGCGGCGGCGGCGGGTTTCGGCTCCGTGGTGGCGGCGGGTGCTTCCGTTGGCGCATCGGCCGGACGCTCGGGCGCCAGGCGCGACGGCTGCCGGCGATCGCGCGGCCGGCCCGGCCGTTCAGCCCCGTTCAGCAGCGCGCACGTCACGTTGTAGCGGTTGAAGAGCGTCGCGGTGGTGATCCACTTCGTGCCGCCGTCCCAGCCCTTCACGTTGGGCGGCTGAAGCAGCTCCTGTCCCATGGCGCGCGTGGCGCGCTCCACGGCCTGAAGGTCGCCAACGTCAAGGTCGAACGCGCGAACCGTTGAGACGATCAGCTCGATCGGGCTCTTGATCAACGTCCCGCGCGAGCGCGGGTGATAGAACGCTTTGCTCAGAAAGAGCGTCCGCATCGCCGGCCGCAGGTCGAACTTGTTCCGCCGGATGACCAGCGCGAAGCGCTCGACCAGCTCCTTATCCGGCTCGGGCCGGCAGAAGAATTCGAGCAGCGCGCGCGCCAGGAAGCGCGAGCAGGCCGGCTGCTCCAGAATCTGGTCGATAATGTCCTGCCCGTCCAGCTTGCCCTTGCGGCCCAGAAACGTCTTTTCACCTTCGTCATGCACCGAGCGGCGGAAGCGAAAACCCTCGTCGTCGAAGCCCCAGCCAGTAAAGGCCCGCGCCGCGGCCTTCACGTCCGCTTCGCTGTAATTCCCCACGCCGAGCGAGAAAAGCTCCATCAGCTCGCGGGCGTAGTTCTCATTCGGCTGCCGCTTCACGTTGCGGTTGTTATCGAGGTAAACCAGCATCGCCCGGTCGCGGCTGACGCCCATCAGCAGGTCGCGGAAATTCGCCAGCGCGTGCTTCCGCAGAAACTCGTTCTGCTCGTACATGAAAACCGAGCGCTTCACCTCTCGCGCCCCGCTCGTGAAGTGCCCGTGCCAGAAGAGCGTCATCTTCTCTTCCAGCGGCCGCGGCGACTCGATCATCCGCTCGATCCACCACAGCCGCACCTCCTCGATCGTCCGCTGCTCCGCCTGACGGCGCTTCTCCACGAACGCCCGCCGCTCCTCCTCGCTCATCTGCCGCAGCTCGTCGCGCTCGGGCGATTCGGCCACGATCGCGTCGATCGGCGGTGGGTCGTTCGTCCAGAACGTACTGTGATAATTCACCAGCTCGTCAACCGCGGCTTCGAGACCCGCCGAGGTCAGCCGCGCCACTTCCGACGCCGGCCCGCCGAAGCCGGCACGGCGCAAGAGATGCGCCGCTCTGTCGGCGTCCCACTGCCGCGGGTCGAGCGGCTCAAGCGAATTCGCCGAATTGTCCTGCGCGACCGAAACGCCGCCGCTCAGCAGCAGGGCGGCGGCGATGGCGGCATGGCTCCGTGGGCGTCCGAATATCATGAGCGCCTCCTCATGCGATCGTTTCTCTCCATCGGCACAACGCTTCAGCGACGCAACTATTGCCCCGCACCCGGCTTCGGCCCGCGCCACGGCGGACGTTGAGCGGCGCCCGACGCGAACCTACACTACCCGACAGTCATGGTCGCGGTTCGCCGTCCTGCACCGCGGACCGTCGGCACCGGCGCAGCGCAGGAAATGCGGATGACCATCCTGGAAGTGCTGGACGTTCACAAGGTCTACGACACTTCCGGGAGCAGGGTGCAGGCGCTCAACGGCGTCTCCATGACCCTGGAAGCGGGGTCGTTCACCGCCATCATGGGCTCCAGCGGGTCCGGAAAAAGCACGCTCATGCACCTGATCGGCGGGCTGACGCGGCCGTCGGCCGGCGCGATCCGCGTCGAAGGTCAGGACCTGAGCCGCATGTCCGACCGCCGCCGGACGATCTTCCGCCGGCGGCGCCTGGGCATCATCTTCCAGGAGTATAACCTCCTGCCCACGCTCAGCGCCCGCGAAAACGTGCTGCTGCCGTGGCTGATCGACGGGCGGACGAGCGGCGACGCAGAGCGGCGGGCCGACGAAATGCTGGCCCTGGTGCACCTTCAGCAGCGTGTCGGGCATCGGCCCGACGCGCTCTCGGGCGGCGAGCAGCAACGGGTCGCGATCGCGCGGGCCCTGCTGAACGATCCGGCGATCATCCTGGCCGACGAGCCGACCGGTAATCTCGATTCGCGGCAGTCGCTTGAGATCTGGAAGCTGCTGCAAGCGCTGGCGCGGCAAAGCGGCAAGACGATTCTGATGGTCACGCACGAAGCGGCCGGCGCGGCGTTCGCCGACCGCGTCGTGGTTCTCAAGGATGGGCGCGTGGTCGGCGAACTGGCGCCCCAGGGTGGTGGAGATGCGGCACTGGTCGCGGCTGGCTACCAGGAACTGGCGGGCTAGGCCGGTCCGAACGCTGGGCGCGCTGCTGTCGATCGCGATCGGCACCGGCACCGTCGTCTGGGTCACCTGCTGCTACGAGTCATTCCGCGCCGCCGTCCTGGCCTGGTCCGGCGAATACGTCGGCGCCAGCAGCATCACGATCGAGTCGCCGCTCGGCAAATACGACCAGCTCCCGCAGCGCATGGTGGCCTCCATCGGCCGCGTCGATGAAGTCAAGGACGTGGCCGTTCGCCTGATCCAGCGCCTGCGGGCCGAGCCGCTCCGCCGCGAAGACGTGGCCCGCGCCTCGCAGGTCCGGCCGACGATGGCCGAACGCGTGCCGGAGATCGACGTGCACGGCGTCGACCTCGATCGCGAGTTCAAGGTCCGCACCTACACGGTCACCGCCGGCCGCATGCTGACGTCCGCCGACGAGCGGACGTGTGTGCTCGAGGAGAGCTTTGCGGCTGATTGCCGCGTGGGCGTGGGCGACGTGCTGCGGCTCTGGACGCCCGAGAGCGAGGCGCCGGTCGACTTGCAGATCGTTGGTCTGCTGGATCGCAACCGCGTCGGCCGCTTTCAAAAGGGCATGGCGCTGGTCCGGCTCGCCGTCCTGCAGGAGCTGACCGGCAAGCAGGCCCTGATCACGTCGATCGACGTCGTGCTGCATCGCGGCGGGCTGCCCGAGGTGCGCAAGGCGTTCAACAAGATCTATCCGATCGCCAAGCGCTTCGCGCCCAACGTGAACATCTCCAGCGTCGAATCGCGCATGCAGCAGCTCGAACGCGCCCAGGGGCAGGTCGAGCTGATTCTGACGCTGCTGAGCTGCGTCGCGATGCTCACCGCGCTGTTCATCATCCTCAGCACACTCAGTATGGGCATGATCGAACGCATCTCGCAGCTCGGCCTGCTGCGCTGCGTCGGCATGTCGCGCTGGCAGCTCGCCTGGCTCATCCTGGCCGAGGTCTTCCCGCTCGGGGCCGCCGGCGTCGCGCTGGGCGTACCCGGCGGTGTCGCGCTGGCCGGCGCCACCGTCTGGTGGTTTCCGGCCTACGCGCAATCGCTCGCGATCAGTTGGCAGGGCGTCGCGATGGCCGTCCTGGGCGGCCTGCTCACCACGCTGCTGGCCGCGGCCCTGCCCGCCGCCGCCGCCCTGGGCGTCTCGCCGCTGGAAGCGGCCCACCCGCGCGCCCGCCGCGCATCCTACGTCTGGTTCTACGCGGCGGGCGCGGCCGCCGCGCTGCTGCTGGCGGTGCAGTTTTTCGTGCTCGGCCGGCTGGAGCGCAGCCCGACCTTCGCGCGCGGCGCGTCGCTGGCGATCGTGCTGCTCTACCTCGGCTATGCCGCCTTCGGACCGCTCGCGGTCCACTTCGTCGGGTCGCGGGCCGTCTGGGTCGCCGGGCTGCTGCTCGGCGTGCGCGGGCGGCTCCTGCAGGATCAGGTCGGCCGGGCCGTCTGGCGCTCCACCGGCATCTGCTGCGGACTGATGGTCGGCCTGTCGCTCATCGTCGGTCTTGTCATCTTCAACGAGAGCTTTCGCCGCGGCTGGGATTTCCCGCGCAACTTCCCCGAGGCCTACGTCTGGAACTTCGAGCAAATCACACTCCCGAACGTCGATCAGCTCATCCGCGAAACGCCCGGCGTCGGCCAGTTCAGCGCCGCCAACGCCGTCAACGTCATGATCAAGGAGCAGCCGCTGCTGATGCCCGGCGTCTTTCGCTCGCTGACGTGGTTCCTGGGTTGCGATCCTGATTCGTTCTTCGAGCTGCTCAAGCTCGAATTCATCGAGGGCGACGCCGCCGACGCGCTCGAAAAGCTGCGCCAAGGCGGCCACATCATCGTCGCCAAGGACTTCGCCGTCGCGCGGCGGGTTCATCGCGGCGACGTTGTGCCGATCTACCTGAACCGCTGGCACGAATTCACCGTCGCCGCGGTCGTCGATTCGCCCGCGCTCGACATCGCCGCCGGTTGGTTTCAGGTGCAGAGCGAGATGCACGTGGCGGCGGTGGGATCGGTGATCGGCTCGAACGCCGACCTGCGCCGCCTGTTCGACATTGAGGGCGTCAAGCTGGTGCTGCTGAACTTCGATCTGCCGCCCGAGCCGGTGCCAGCGGGCTGGCCGCCGCCGCGCGACGCGCCGCAGGCCCGCGGCCTGGCGCGCGAGGTCTACGACGAAGCGCGGCCGCTGGAGCGCCGCTGGGAGCTGCACCGCCAGCACAGCGTGCTGCGAGACATCAAGCAGAAAATGGGCGCCAGCCTGGCGTTCTCCGGGACGATCCGCGAGCTGAAGGACGAAATCGACCGCGAGCTGACGCGGCTCACCAGCCTGCTGGCGGCCGTCCCGGCCATCGCCCTGGTGGTCGCGGCCATCGGCGTGGCGAACCTGATGACCGCCAACGTGGCCAGCCGCGTGCGGCAGCTCGCCATCCTGCGAGCCGTCGGCGCCACGCGCGGGCTCGTGCTGCGCATGGTGATCGGCGAGGCGCTCGTGCTGGGCCTGCTGGGCAGCGCCATGGGGCTGGCGCTGGGCGTGCATCTGGCGCGCGACACGGCCCTGCTGACGCGCACCATGTACGGGCTGGACTTTCCCTTCGTGATGCCCTGGACCTACGTCGGTGCCGCCATGGGGCTTACGGTTGCGCTTTGCCTGCTGGCCGGAGTCATCCCCGCGCGGCACGCCTCGCGCACGAACGTCGTGGCGGCACTGCACAGCGTCTGACGCTTTCGGGCCGCGCGCCGCGCTTGAGCCGCTCGCCGCAGCCGCCCGGCGTGCAACGTTCGCCGTGGCGGTACAATCATGCCTTGGAGCGAGACTGTCATATGCCGATCTGGCCCGAAAATCTCATCGCCGCCGCCGAACAGGCTCCCGCGCCCGTTCTCATCGCCGTGCTGGCGGCGTTGGGGCTTCCTCTGCTCTGGTTGATCATCATCGGGACGGTCGCGCGCGTCAGCGGCTGGTCGTCCTTGAGTTCGCAGTATCGCGCCGCCGCTCCACCCGGCCTGAAGCGCTGGCATGGCCAAAGTGCCGAACTCGGACGCCACTGCAACTATGGCGGCTGCCTGACGTTCTGGGCCGACGGCCGCGGATTCGGCATTGTGCCTTTCTTGCTTTTCCGGTTCCAACACCCCGCGCTGTTCATTCCCTGGCGCGACGTGCGCGTGCGCCGCTGGCGCGGCTGGATCTTCGAATACGTGCGACTGGAGGTCGGACGCATGCCGCCCATACCCATCACGATTTCGCCACGGCTGGCGGCGCGGCTGTCCGACGCCGCCGGGGCCGCGTGGCCCGAGACTGCCGCGGCGGCCGGGCACGCCGCCCGGGCCCACCGATGAATCGTGCCGCCGCATCCCCCAACGCCCAGAGTGTCTCGTCCATGCGCAGCTCCCCGCCGGTGCAGCCGGTCGCCACGAAAGCGCGGTTGACGCGCGGCGCCCGCTGGTTGCTGGCGTCGTCGATCCTCGGCACCATTCTCGTGCTTGCCAGTCTGATCTACGCCTGGGCGCTGGTGCCGCTGGCGGGCGAACGTCGGGCACGCTCCGCCCTCGCGTCGGCCGACAACGACGCCAAGCAGCGCGCCGCCTGGTCGATCGCGGAGAACGGCGGCAGCCGCCGGGTCATGCAGCAGATTCGCACCATGCTGCGCGGTGGGGGCGAGTCGGACGCGTGGGTGCGCGAGAGCCTGGTGCACTGTCTGGGCCGCAGCGGCAATGAGGGCGACGCCGATCTGATCCGCGACGTGCTGACGCGCGACCGGAGCGGATTGGTCCGCGCCGCGGCCTGGCTCTCGCTGGCGCGGATCGCGCCGCGAAACTGCGCCGAGCTGATCGCGACCAATCCGCCGCTGCCTGACGACTGGGACCGACTCGGCCTGGCGCAGGCTCAGTTGACGCTCAATGACGCCCGCGGCGCGCCGGACGTGCTCCGCCTGGCGGCCAGCGGTGACGAGGATCAGCGCGTCGTCGCCGGCCGCTCGATCCTGCGCTCGCTGCGGCCAGCGCTCGATGCCGCCGGCCGCTGGCCGCTCACGACGCCCTTTGAGATGGGCGAGGTGCCGCCGGCCGAGTTCGTCGCGGCACTCGCGGCGCGGAGCGCGGAGCTCGATCTGACTCACGTCATCACCGACAACGCCCGGCATGAGCCGCTGGCGCGGCGCGTGCGGCGCAACACCACAAAACTTGCCAACGCGCGGGCCCATGTGGCCCGCTTCTTGTTCCGCTAGCGGGCCTCGCGCCGCTCCTGAGTAGCCGCCGCAACTGAGCGTCCCTCCGCGACAACCGGGCTGAGGACAGCCCGGCCCGGACGCACTCAAGCCCCTGCCATCGTGCGCAGCGCCGGCCGCCCGCTCAGCCACTCGCGCATCGCCCGCGTCGTGGCGGCCCACTGCGACGAAATCCGCGCGCGAAGAAACAGCTCATACACCGCGTCCAGCATCGCCGCCGCGTCGACGATCGCGTCAAAGCGATGCTCCAGCGCCTGGCGCGCGTCGCGTGGCTCCTGCGGCTCCGGGATGTTCATGCCCGAAATCGTGAACCGTGCCGCGTCCGTCACGAAGCGAAATTCGCCCGCCGGACCGCCCAGAACCAGCCCGGCCCGCGTCGGCAGCTTGCCGCCCCGTGCCGCGGCCCGTGCTTCGGGAAGTGCGGTCGGCGTGTCGGCCGTGATGGTCGTCGTTCCGGTCAGGTCGTACGGACATCGCAGCCGCAGCGTTCGGTCGATCGCGACGAGGATTTCGTCGCCGCCACGCAGCCTCAGCGGCTCATCATCCAACTCGGTCTGGTACCACAGCCAGGCGAGAAACTCTGGACCCAGAATCTCACTGCTGTCGCGCTCTCCCTCGCCGTCCTCGCTGCCGCTCGGTGGATCGGAGAACCGCGACGGTCTCAAGTTCTCGAGCGCGCGGTCGTGCGCCGGCAGCAGGCAGCGCTCCGCGAGCCGGCGGGCGTCGAGCGGGTCGAGCGCCCGCCCGAACGTGTCGCTGAACAACTGAATGAGCACGTCGCCGGCGGCCTTGCTCAGCGAGCACAGATAGACGATCGGCGCGTCCAGGTCGATCAGCAGCGGGTACACCGCCGCGCGGCGATGCGCCCCGCTCCGCGCTTCCTGCTCAATCCGCGCGGCCGCAGCCTGTCGCGCCAGACGCTTCTCGGATCGTGTCAGAAACTCGCGCCCACAGGCCGCCAGCGCCGCTTCCTCCTCCAGTCGGACATAGCTGCGGGCGATCAGCGGCGGAACGCGATTGCGCTCGACGCGCAACGCGAAGTGAGCGTAACGCCCGATGGCGATCGCCCGTGCTTCCAGCTCGGTTTGAAAGAGGTGTCCAGGGCCGATCCAGCCGACCTGTGTGCCGTCTGAAAGCGCTGCCAGCCGCCCAAACGTCCGCCCGTTGACCTGTTCGATGAAGCGGTCGGTGACATCGCCGCCGATCGTCCCATCGATGCGGAAACGCTGGAAACTCGCCGGTCCGGATGATAGGCCCACAAGCCACCTCCGCGCGATTCGCGCGCCGGACGCTATCGTCGCGCGAGAAATGTGTCAAAGTGTGAATATCGTGCGCGGTACCGATATCGGTTACGGAGCGAACAGGTACCAACAGACCGCAACGCAACATCATTTGTGGTAAAGTGTTGCGTCCAATTCCGAAATTCTGTGATTACTACGCCCGAAAATTGACCCTCCCCGGAAGCGCGGCTATACTTCTTGCTGAGTCGGACGGAAACGGCGAGGACGCCCGATCGAGAATACACGGGCGGTGCATGTCGCGGATCTCCAACCAGGATTTCGATGCGTAACCACTTGAAAGACAGTGTCTTGGATGCTGTCGACATCGTGGACCTGATTGGCGAACACGTGTCCCTCAAACGCCGCGGCAAGGAATTCGTCGGACTCTGCCCGTTCCACCCGGACAAGACGCCCTCGCTGAACGTTAACCCGACCAAGCGGATCTTCAAATGCTTCGCCTGCGGTGCCGGCGGAGACGTGATCCGCTTTGTGCAGCTTCGCGAGCGCGTCGAGTTTCCCGAAGCGCTGCGCATCCTCGCGCGGCGCGCCGGTCTTGACGACCGTTCGGAGCGCACGTCCGATCATGCCCCGGACGACCGCGAGCCGCTACTCGAGGTCCTGAAATGGGCGACCGGCGTTTTCCGGACCAATCTGGCGGGCGGTGCCGGCGCCGCCGCACGCGAGTACGCCTTGCGGCGCGGTCTGACGGAGCAGACGCTCGAGACGCATGCAATCGGTTTCGCGCCCGACGCCTGGGATCACCTGATCGGACGTGCCGAGCGCGCCGCGCTGAAATTCGAGCATCTCCAGCAAACCGGACTGTGCGGCGTCAGCGAAAAGGGTAAGCGGTTTGATCGATTCCGGAATCGCCTGATCTTCCCGATTTGCGACGGCTCAGGTCGGACGATTGCGTTCGGCGGGCGGACGCTCGCCGACGATCCGGCGAAATATCTGAACTCGCCGGAGACGCCGCTCTTCAGCAAGTCGCGCGTACTTTATGGGCTGCATCTGGCGCGGCGGGCGATCGAGCAGCAACGGCAAGTGATCGTGGTCGAGGGTTATCTGGACGCGGCGCTGCTGTACCAGTTCGGATTTCAAAACGTGGTGGCGACGTTGGGGACGGCGCTTTCGGACGCACACGTGAAGCTGCTGAAGCGGCAATGCGACGAGCTCGTGCTGTGTTTCGACGGCGACGACGCCGGAAACCGGGCCGCGGACCGCGGATTGGACCTGGCGTTGCAGCAGCAAGTTGACGTTCGCGTGCTGGTGTTGCCGGACGGGCTGGATCCGGCGGATTGTCTGATAACGCGAGGCGCGGAGACTTTTTCGCAGTTGTTGCAATCGGCGGTGCCCGCGCTAGAATTCAGGTGGCTACGACTGAAGGCAGAATACGGCGGCAGCGACGAGCCAAGACTTCGCCGGGCGGCGGCAGCGGAATTTCTCCAATTCATCTCGCGCACCGCGAGCGCCCGCGGAATGAACCCTGTCGAACAGGGCCTGCTCGTCAGCAAACTGAGCGAAATGCTCTCCATTCCGGCCCATTCGGTCTATGCCTCGTTAGCGTCCATGAGGAGAACGAAGCCGCGTCGCGAAACAGACGGGACCGATGACGTTCCGCCTGAGTCGGCGTACGCGACCAGCGTTCGCGGGGTTCCGCCGGCAATGGTCTGCGCGGCGGAGGCGGCGTTGGGCTGGATCGTGCTGGATTCGGCCTGTTTCTCCGGGACGGACGAAGTGCTGTATGCCGCCTTTTCGATGTGTGAGGTCTGGAAGCGGATGTACGCGCGAATACTCGAGCTGCACGAGCGGCTGGGGGATTTCGTGCGGGCCGACGTGGTCGGCCAGTGCGACGACGCCGAGTCGATGGAGTTGCTGGCGCGCGCCTTGGCGCGCGTCGATGAGCAGGCGGCGGCACGGGATGCATTTGCCGAAGTCCGCGCGCGGCTGAGCAGCGAGCTCGACGCCCTGCGGATGAGCGAAATGCAGCGCGACCTGAACCTGGCCGACCCCCAGGGGAGCGAGGGTGACGAGGCGTTTCGAAAGTACCTGGCCATGGCCCGCGGGCAGTCGTCGGCCGTGGCGGTGGAAAGGCGTTCGCTGGCCGTTTAGGATGGCCCGCTTCCGCGCCGGTGGACGGGACGCGCGGCGTTGTGTCGCCGCGCGGCGTAAAACGAGATTTGCCGGAATCCTTGTGAGGTTGGCGCTGTCTCGCCGAACCCAATGCTGACAGGGAGTTGTTCAATGTCTGTTCAAGATTGTTTCATCGATCCCATCGAGCTGAGCTTTAACCGGCTCATCGAGCAGGGCAAGCTACGCGGCTACCTGACGTGGGAAGAGATGAACGAGTCGCTGCCCGACGAGGCCGTTTCGCCCGAGAAGCTCGAGGCGATTCTGAACCGCATCGAGCAGAGCGGCATCCGCATGATCGACGAGATCGAGGCCGAGAAGATGCGCGAGGCGCTGCCGAAGCGCCCCCGCGCCGCGGCCGACGACGGTTCCGACGACGCGGTCGAACCCGCCGAGGGCGAGACCGAGGTCGCCAGCCGCCGCATCGACGACCCCGTCCGCATGTACCTGACGCAGATGGGCGAGATTCCGCTGCTGACGCGCGACGAGGAAATCGCGCTCGCCAAGAAGATCGAGCTGACGCGGATGGCCTTCCGCCGCAAGGTGCTCGAGAACGACTTCTGCATGCAGGCGGCGGTCGACCTGCTTCAGCAGGTGCTGGACGGGCGGTTGCCGTTCGACCGCACGATGAAGATCTCGACCACTGAGAGCATGGCGAAGGCGACGATCACGAAGCGTCTGCCGGCCAACCTGGCGACGGTGCGCAAGCTGATCGAGCTGAACCAGGGGGACTGGAAGACGCTGCACGAAGGGCGTCCGAACGCCGCGTTGCGCAAGGAAGTGCGCGGCCGCATGAACCAGCGCCGCCGCCGGGCCGTGACGCTGCTGGAGGAGTGCGCCCTGCGCACCAGCCGCATCACGCCGATGATGCGCAAGCTGACGTCGATCGTGCTGAAGATGGAGGCGATCGACGCGGACGTGCGCGAGCGCGTGAAAGACCTTCCGGCCGACGAGCTGGCCGCGATGAAGGAAGAGCTGAACGGCCTGATCGACCTGGTGATGGAGTATCCGGGCGATCTGCGCCGCCGGGCCGACGACACGCGGCGCGTGTTCGGCGAGTATGAGGAGGCGAAGCGCCGGCTGTCGGGCGGCAATCTGCGGCTGGTGGTGAGCATCGCCAAGAAGTATCGCAACCGCGGTCTGGGCTTCCTGGACATCATCCAGGAGGGCAACACCGGCCTGATGCGGGCGGTCGACAAGTACGAGTATCGCCGCGGGTACAAGTTCAGCACGTACGCCACGTGGTGGATTCGCCAGGCGATCACGCGCGCCATCGCCGACCACGCCCGGACGATCCGCATTCCGGTGCACATGATCGAGACGATGAGCCGGCTGCGCAACATCAGCAAGGTGCTGACGCAGGAGCTGGGCCGCGAGCCGACCATCGAGGAGATCGCCGAGCGGGCCGCGATGTCGGTTTCCGAGGCGCGGCGGGTGATGAAGATCAGCCGGCATCCGATCTCGCTCGACCGCCCGGTGGGCGAGAGCGAGGATTCGTACTTCGGCGACTTCATCGAGGACGAGAGCATCGAAAGCCCGGTCAGCACGGCGAGCAACGAGATGCTCAGCGACCGCATCGAGCAGGTGCTCAAGACGCTGACCTATCGCGAGCGCGAGATCATCAAGCTGCGCTACGGGATCGGCGACGGCTACACGTACACGCTGGAGGAAGTCGGCCGCATCTTCAAGGTGACGCGCGAGCGCGTGCGCCAGGTCGAGGCGAAGGCCATCCGCAAGCTCAAGCACCCCGTCCGGGCCCGCAAGCTCGAGGGCTTTCTCGACGGCATGAAGAACAACTGAGCCATGCAGCGCCGCCGCCCCCGCGGGGCGGCGACCCGCGCTCGCGGAGCGTGGCCCCGTTCTGCCCCGTCCGCCAGGTCCTGGGACATCCCGCTGGACGAATCGAATTTCGCGCCGCGCTCCGCATACAATCATCCACTTGTGCGTGCCCCTGGATTTTCCCGCCGCCACGCGCGGCGGAAGGAGGCTGTTGTGCTGCTCTCGGTGCGTGCCATTCGCCCGGCGTATTGGATTCTGCTGGTGCTGGTGTTTTCGGCGGTGCTGGCGACGACCAGCGACCAGTTCATCACCCACTGGACGTACGCCGCCGAGCGTGGCCGGATTCAGGCCAATGCCGACGAGCTGGCTTCGCTTCAGGACGTTTCGCGCGCCTTCCGCGCCGTGGCGAAAGTCGCCCGGCCGGCGGTCGTGCACATCCGGGTCGAGGGCGGCACGCCGGACGAAACCCGCGCCGGCGAGCTGGAGGAAGCGCTGCGGCGGCGTTTCGGAGACCAGCTCGACGCACAGGAGCTGCGTGAGTTTGCGCGCGAGCGCTCGGTCGAGCCGCCGGCTTCCGGCAGCGGCGCGCTGATCGATCCCGACGGCTACGTCCTGACGAACAATCACGTGGTGCGCAATCGCACGACGATCGAGGTTCACCTGAGCGACGAGCGCGTTTACCCGGCGCGGCTGGTCGGCTCGGATTTCAAAACCGACCTGGCGGTGATCAAGATCGACGCACCCGACCTGCACGTGCTGAAGTTCGGCGATTCCGACGCGATGGAAGTCGGCGACTGGGTGATCGCGGTCGGTGCGCCGTTCGGCCTGGCGCAATCCGTAACGCATGGCATCATCAGCGCCAAGGGCCGCACGTCGATCCCCGGCGTCGACATCATGTATCAGGACTTCATCCAGACCGACGCCGCCATCAACCCGGGCAACTCCGGCGGTCCGCTGCTGAATCTCAAGGGCGAGATCATCGGGGTAAACACGGCGATCGCGACGAACGGCGACAGCTACAGCGCCGGCATCGCGTTCACCATCCCGTCGAAGATGGCCCGCCACATCGCCAGCGAGCTGATCCGGAAAGGCGAGGTGCAGCGCGGCTGGCTGGGCGTGCAGATGTCGAACCTGCCGCGCGCTGACCTGACGCGGCTGGGTGTCGATCGCGACTCCGGCGTCGCCCTGGCGATGATCTACGAGGAGACGCCGGCGGCGCGCGGCGGTCTGGAGGTCGACGACGTGTTATTGGCGGTCAACGGCACGGCGATCACCAACGTCGATCAGGCCCGCTCGCTGATTGCCGACATCCCGCCGGGCGAGTCGGCCGAGCTGAAGATCATCCGCGACGCGAAGGAGCGCGACCTGCGCGTCGCGGTCGGCAAGCAGCCGGAAAACGTTCGATCGGTGGATTCCGAGCCGATTCCCGGGCGCCGTGTTCCGAGCCTGGGCATCGTCGCCCGCTCCTATCGCGCCAGCCTGCCGTTCAGCCTGGCCGGCGCCGGCCTGCGCTCGCTGGCCATGGCGGCGCGGGCGCATGAGGACCGGCGTGGCGTGCTGGTGGTGGAGGCCGTGACCGAAACGGAACGCGGCGCGGGCGATGAAGAACTTCGCCCCGGCGAGTTGATTGTCGAGTGCGCCGGCCGCGCGGTGGCGTCGGTCGCCGACCTCAACGCCGCCCTCAGCGCTGCGCAAAGCGACGCGGGCGGGAAATCGAACGGGCGCAAGGCGATCGCGCTGCGCGCCCTGGCACCCGACGGCGAAGAGCGCACCGTGTCGATCAAGCCGCGCTGACGGGCGAAGCGTGGGACCGCAACGGCATACCGGCTCACGCCCGGCGCGGGGCCATCGCCTTGCCGACCACCCAGCCCAACAGCGTCGAGAGCCCGAGCACGACCACGCTGCCGAGGATGAAGTAGAGGAAGTTGTTACTCAGCGTTTGGCCGTATGACGGGAAGTATCCCTGCAGCACCGCTCCCACGACACTGGCGGCCACCGCCAGCACGACCGTCGCCCCGACGAGCACGCCCCCGAAGATCGGCTCCACGGGATCGCCCGTCGGCACGTAGACCGGCATGATCACTTCGCCGGCATCCGCCTGCTCCTCGGCCGCCGGCTCAGCTTCCTCTTCGGCCGGCTCCTCGGCGGGCGCGGGGCGTTTGCGCTGCGCTTCGGCCTCATCCTCGCCGGGGTAGATTTCGTCGAGCAGCTCGGCGCCCAGCGAGGTGTCGTCGGCCTCGCGCGTCAGGTCGAGCAGGCCCGAACCGCTGCCGCCGCCGTCGATCGGCACCTCGTCGCCCACCGCGCCGGTGATGCGCGTCTTGGCCATCGGGTCGGCGTCGATTTCCAGTTCGTCGTCGTCGAAGACGCTGATGCCGCCGGCGGTAATCGCCGTGTCGTCCTTCGACGGGGGCTCCGGCTCGGACATGGCCAGGCCGATCGAGTCGGACGCGCCGAGCTTGTCGACCACGGGCGGCGGAGCTTCGTCCACCGCCTCGAGCATGATCTCGCCCGAATCGCCGGGGCTGCCAGCGCCCTTCAGCCGGTCGACGTCCTCGGCCTTGAAGAACACCTTTCCGGCGTCGCGGAATTCGCGCAGCGCGCCGTCGCGCACCAGGGCGCGGATGTCGTCGGGCGTCTTTTTCAGCACGCTGCAGACTTCGTCCATCGAGTAGAAGGGCTTGGCCACGAAACTCACTCCTTCAGCGCGGGCTTTTCCGCGCGCTTCAGTCGAACTCAGGGCTGCGAGCCGCCGCCCGAGTTGCTCCGGTCAGGCGTCGTTGCATCGGGCCGGGCCGCCTTAAGCGCTTCGGCCCGCTGCTGGGCGACGAGCTGCTCGATCATGCGCAGGCTCGGCTCGGCGCAGTTGAAATCGTGCAGATAACGATCATAAATCCAGCTCCGAGCCGCGACCAGCCGCATCTGCCGCGTCGGGCCCGATCCGTCGATCTCGTAGCACCAGACCGTGCCTTCGTCGACGTCCATCATGAACAGGCCGAAGCGGTTGTGGTCGATCTGGCCGGCAAAAGCGTACACGCCGCGGGCGCCGGTCAGCCCGCCCGTCTGCGCCACCGCCGCCGGCATTCCCGACGGCCCCTGCATGACCAACGCCGTGGCGATCATGCCGAGAAAGATGGCGATCAGCCACAGTGGCGTGGCGGGGGCCGACGGACGGCGTGGCGATGTCGAGGGGACGGGCGCGGCGCTCATGGTCGGTATCGGTTTTGCTCCATCGTCTGGGCGGTGCCCGGCGGCCGCCGACAGGCTGCACAGGGCGCCCCGCGCGACATTCGCACGCAACGCGGCGGCCCCTCATCGAATGCTACTCAGCAGACCCGGCCGGGACAAGTCCGGAAAGACTGCGGCGGGGGTTCCGGGTCTGTCCGTCCCGCCAACCGGTCGAGCATGGTGCGTGTCAGTTCGAGCGGGAGCCCGACCACATTCGAGAAGCTGCCCGTCAGCCGTTCGACCAGGACGTCGCCGACATTCTGGATACCATAGGCCCCGGCCTTGCCGGCCCAATCGCCGCTGGCGAGGTAGTCTCGCAGCACCTGCTCGTCATGCCGCATGTGCACCACGGAGCGCGCCGCCGCGATCTGGCGCTCCTCACCAGTTTTGCGGCAGCGCACCAGGCACACGCCGGTGATCACCTCGCTCTCGCGGCCCATCTGGAGCCGAAGCATTCGTTCGGCATCGGGTGCGTCGCGCGGTTTGCCGAGCAGGTAGCCCGTGCAGGCGACGACGGTGTCGGCACCGAGCGTCCAGACGTCGGGCGCGTGTTCGGCGACGGCGCGTGCCTTGAAGTAGGCCATGGCCATCGCCCAGGCGGCGGGCGGCACGCTGGCCGAGGGTCCGTCGGGTTCCGCCAGCGGCGATGCGCGAACAAGGAATGGCACGTTCAGCGTTGCCAGCAGCTCGCTACGGCGTGGACTCGCGCTGGCCAGGATCAGCGGTGGGGCGGCGCAAGCCATAGCGGACTCGTTGACCGGTGCTGGGGCGTGCATTAGATAGACGTGCATGCCGCCCGTCAAAGGAAAAAAGGCCGCCCGGCCGGCCGGCGCGCGCGATGGCGAGCGGCGCTGCTTCGGCTCCCACCTCTCGATCGCGGGCGGCATGCACCACGCCATCGAAGAAGCCGTGCGCCTGGGATTCTCCACCGTGCAGGTCTTCGTCAAGAACCAGCGTCAGTGGCGCGCCACGCCGCTGGCGCCAGCCGCCATCGAGCAGTGGCACGCGTTGCTGGATGGCAATCCCGGCTTCGGCCCGCCGGTCGCGCACGCGACGTACTTGATCAATCTCGCCGCCGACGACGCCACGCTTTTTGCCCGCAGCCGCGACGCCTTCGCCGAAGAGCTGGTCCGCTGCCAGCACTTGTCGATTCCCTATCTGGTGGTTCACCCCGGCGCGGCGGGCGAGGCCAGCACGTCCGACGCGCTGCAGCGCGTGGCGCGGGCGCTCAACGAGATCTTCGCCGCACTGCCTGAGCTGAAAACGATGCCCCTGCTCGAAACCACGGCCGGGCAGGGCAGCAGCCTCGGCCGCTCCTTCGATGAGCTGGCGGCAATCATCGACGGCGTGCGCGAGCCGCGGCGCGTCGGCGTCTGCATCGACACCTGCCACGTCTTCGCCGCCGGCTACGACATCCGCACGCACGAAAACTACGAGCTGATGATGAAATTCGTCGAGCGCGCCATCGGGCTCGACAAGGTCCGCTGTCTGCACCTCAACGACAGCAAGCGCGAACTCGGTTCGCGCGTCGATCGGCACGAGCACATCGGCGACGGCTGCATCGGCGCCGACGGCTTCCGCAACGTGCTGAACGACCCGCGGCTGAAGAAACTGCCGATGATCCTGGAGACGCCCAAGGGCGTCGACGAAGGCGGGGGCGACCTCGACACCCGCAACCTGCGCCGCCTGAAACGCCTCATCCGCCGGCCGGATTGACGCACCGCCCGGCGCTACACCCCGCGCGTCGCCGGCGGCCAGATGAACTTGTGCAGTTGCAGATTCAGCCGCACGTCGAGCCGATCCGCCAGCAGCCACGACGCCAGCTCCACCGCCGCCAACTTGCCGAACACCGGCGAGAACAGCACCGTGCAGCGCTCGCTCAGCCGGTGCTCGCGCAATACGCCGCGCGACCATTCGTAATCGGCACGATCGCCGATGACGAATTTCACTTCGTCGCGCGGCGTGAGCAGCGCGACGTTGGGCCAGTGATTGCGCTCCACCTCGCCGCTCGACGGGCACTTCAGATCGACGATGCGGACGACGCGCGGGTCGACCTCGGCGATCGACACCGCCCCTGACGTCTCAAGCATGACCAGCTCGCACGCGTCCGCCAGGCGCGTCATCAGCGGGAAGACGGCCGGCTGGAGCAGCGGCTCGCCGCCGGTGATCTCCACCGTCGGGCAGTCAAAGCCGCGGACGGTGTCGCAGATCTGGTCGAGCGTCTGCCAGCCGCCCTCGTAGAAGGCATACTCGGTGTCGCAATACGTGCAGCGCAGGTGACAGCCCGTCAGTCGTACAAAGACGCAGCGGACGCCGGCCCGCGTCCCCTCGCCCTGCACGGAATGGAAGATCTCGTTGATCCGCAGCCGCAGCGGCTTCATGCCCGGAGCATAGTCACCCACGCCGCGGGATGCCACGACCGGCCGGCCTGTCGCGTTACCGGACGCCGCCCGGAGCGATTTGCGCGTGGGGTCGGCCGGCCGGGCGCCACTGTATCATCAGAAAGCGGACGAAAACCGCCCCCGGGAGTCAGCGATGAGCCTCTCCAGTGCCGCCGCCGGCGTGCCGTTCGACGCCGGCGACGCGCCCGCGATCGACGACGCCAGCACCGCGCCCAGCGCGATGCAACTCGTCTTCGAAGCGTGCGGCGCCGCCCTCCACCGCTATTTCGCGGTGCGAACCGGCGACATGCACCTGGCCGACGACCTCATGCAGCAGTTGTGGCTTGCGGCTCGCGGCGGTGGCGGCGCGATCCCGGCGACCCGGCTGGAATTCTGGCTGCGGGCGGTCGCGAAAAACCTGCTCCGGTCACACTGGCGAGCGCGCCGCCGGCGGCCCGAGCACGTGCCGATGCCCGACCCGGAGCTGGCTGTCGAACTCGCCGGCCGGCTGGTCGCGCACGAGCTGCCGGCCGACGAGCTCGCCCGCCGGGAGGTTCGCGACCAACTCCTGCTGGCGCTGACCGAGCTTCCGGCGGCCGAGCAGGAGCTGCTGATCGGCTGCTATTTCGAGCAGCGCTCGCACGCGGAGCTGGCTGGGCGGTTGGGCATCAGCGAGCGGGCTGTCGAGGGTCGTCTGTACCGGGCGCGCCAGGCACTGCGTGAGCAGCTCGCGTCCGTTGCGTAGGCCCTCCGTGGCCACGCGGAATGGCGGATGACGAAGAGCGAATAACGAATGGTGAAGCCGTTGCAGTTCAATTCGTTGCTCTTAACTCGCTACTCGCCATTCTCCGTAGCGTCGGGCCTCCGTGCCCACGACCGCGACGCGCGTTGGTTTGGCAATGGGAGAGTCGACTGATGAGTACGTACGGCGACAAGGATGAAATGCTCGACCGTAACCTTCGGCAGATCGGCCGCGCGCTCGAACTCCCGCCGACGCCCACCGCCGCGCAGCGCGCCGCCTGGACGCTTCCGCCCTCCCGTCCGCTTTCGATTCGGCCGTCTGACGCGGGTGAAGCTGACCCGCCCGCACCCCACGCGAAATCGAAAGGAAAATGGCTTATGCAACGCCCCCGCATGCTGGCCGCCGGCGCCGTTCTCGCCGCCTGCGCCGCTCTGTTCGCATTCTTTCTGCTTCCCTCCGGCAACCAGGCCATCGCGGCCTCGACCATCTTCCGCAGCCTGCGCGAAGCCGTGCACCGCGGCCTGGCCGTCGAGCTGGTCGACATCCAGGCCGAAGGCGTGATCTTCAACGGCCGCGTGCAACTGCTTTTCGACCAGCCCTTCAGCCTCGCCTCGCTCGACGACCCTGCCGCCGCCGAACCCGAGCCGCAGGCCGTCTACGCCGAGTTCCGCGTGCGCGGCGACGGCTCGAACGACGAGACCGCCGGCCTGGATGTCGAAGTCTCCGCCGGCCTGACCGAACAGGACAAGTGGGCCTTCGTGCGGCTCTCCGGACTGCCGAACGAAGTGATGAAAGACGTGCCCCCGTTCGTGCCCTTCCTGCTGAACATGACGCGCAACGGCCTGCTGCTCGACCTGAACGGCCTGGAGGAGCTGGAGAGCGTGTTGGGCGATGACGAAGCCGACGAAGTCTCCGCCGCCGTTTCCGAGGCGTTCGCGCTCGCCGCGGGCGAGTCGACGGCCAGACCGGATGCGGGCGTCTCGGCAGACTCCGCCGCGCCAGCCGGGGTTGATCAGCACCCATCCGCCGCCGCGCCGGCCAGCGCTGATCAGGACCAGGCCGCCAGCGACGAGCAGCGCCGCGCCGCCGAGATCGAAGCCGCGCTGCACGAGATATTGAGCGGGACGGCGGGCGCCGAGCGCATCGCGCTGGTCGCCCGCGAGCTGGAGCAACTCGCTGGAAAGGTGGCGGTCAATCAGGTTTCGCACAGAGTCTGGGAGCTATCCGCCAGCGAATTCCGCGTCGACGCCGACAGCGACGAAGCCGCGTTCATCGGCCGGGCGAAGTTGACCATCCGCTACGCGCAGGGCAGCGGCATCGTGTCCGCCGAGCTTGCCGAAGTCGGTCCCGCCAACGGGCGCATCCGCTTCGGATTCATCGACGAGGTAGACCCGACCCTGCTCAGCCGGCAACGGTTCATCGATCGTGGCATCGTCCCGATCGACGTCGGCGGACTCATCACGATGTTCGGCGGCTCGACCGACGACAGCGACGACAAACCCGACCCGTCGCAAACGAAGCGCGACAAGGACGATGACGACGACGACTAGCGTTTCGCCGCCGATCGATCCCCGCGGCGCGCACGATCGCGCCCCGCGCGGAAGGGTTCGACCAGAATGTACCGCCGGACTCGGCGCTAGCGTCCGCATCCGAAATCGGAGCGTCAGAGGCGGGCCGGCCGGTGGGCCGCGCCCGCCTACCCCGGCAGTGCCGCCACCAGCGTCCCAACATACGAACACACCGCCGCGCTGATCGCGGCGGACTCGCCGCGCTCGACCAACTCGTTCATCCGCCGCACGATCGCACTGCCGACGATCGCGCCATCCGCCACCGCGCACACCGCCGCCACCTGCGCCGGCGTCGAAATGCCAAACCCGACGCACACCGGCTTGCCGCTCGCGCCGCGAAGCCGACCAACCTCGCGCCCGATACGCTCCGGCAGCTCCCGCCGCTCACCCGTCACACCCAGGCTCGACTGGAAATACACGAACGGCGACGAGAGCGCCGCGATCTGCTCACGCCGCTCCGCGCGGGTCGTCGGGGCGGCGATCAGCACCAGCGGGCAGTCCGCGCGCCGTCCCGTCTCGGCCGCGGCGTGCGCTTCCTCCAGCGGAATGTCCGGCACGATCACGGCCTCGAAGCCCGCGCCGCGGGCCGCCTCGAAGAATCGATCGACTCCCCGCCGGTACACGATGCTGTAGCTCACCATCGCCAACAGCGGAACGCCGATGTCGTGCCGCGCGGCGGTCAGCTCCGCCAGGAACGCGTCGACCCGAAAGCCGCGCTCCAGCGCCCGCGAGAACGACGTCTGAATCACTGGTCCGTCGGCGATCGGATCGGAGAACGGAATGCCGACTTCGACCGCCGCCACGCCCGGAGTGTCTAGACCGCGCAGGATGGACAGCGTGGTTGAAGAGTCGGGATAGCCGGCCGTGATGAAGGGCAGCACGCCCTTGCGGCCCGTGCGAAACATCTCCCCGAAGCGAGCAACCAGAGCGTTCATGCAACGATCACCGCAGACTCCCGCCCGACCGTCGCCCCGCCCATTTCCGCACAACCTCGCTCACGCGCCGAATATGCTCCGGACCGACGCCGCAACACCCCCCGATCACATTCGCGCCCGCGTCGATCAGCGTCGGCACGTGCGCGGCGTATTCCTCCGGCGTCGTGCGATAGACGGCCCGACCCTCCTCGAGCTCCGGCAGGCCGGCGTTGGGCTTGACCCACAGCGCGCGTCTCGTCGCGGCGCGCATCGCCACCACCGCCGGCAGAATCGAGCCGATGCCCGCGCCGCAGTTGCATCCGATCACCTCGGCGCCGGCTTCCTCCAGCGCCGCGGCGCACTGCCCGGCTTCGGCGCCCATGATCGTCCGCGTCCGCTGCGGCCCGGAATCAAACGACATGCTGGCGATCACCGGCAGCGCTGTGACTTCGCGCACCGCGCGCAGCGCCAGCAGGATCTCCGCCAGCTCCGAGAATGTCTCCAGCAGAATCGCGTCCACGCCGCCCGCCGCCAGCGCCGCCGCCTGCGCCCGGTACATCGCCGCCAGCTCCGCTTCCGGAGCCTCGCGCACCGCCAGAATCTTCCCCGACGGCCCGATGTCGCCCAGCAGCGCCGCCCGCTTGCCGGGCACCTGCCGGCGGAATACGGCACATATCCCCGCGATCACCTCGGCCAGCTCCGACTGCACCTCCCAGCGCTTCAGATTCCCCGGCGTCACGCCGAACGTGTGCGTCGTAATCAGCTCGGCCCCCGCCGCCAGGTACTGCTCGATCAGGCCCGCCGTCGCCTGCGGCTGCGTCAGCGCCAGCATTTCCGTCCGCCGTGCCTCGCCCGGACAGCGCGCCGCCAGAATGGTCGACCACGCCCCGTCCGCGACGTGCACGCGGCGCGCCAGCGATTCTACGTCAAGCGCCATTCTGCACCCCGTCCGCCTGCGACGGTATCTCGCCGCGGATGATCGCCTCGAGCTGCGCGCGGATCACCGCCGGCTCTCCGGCGCCTTCGTACGTCAGTGGCCCATCATATCCGCACACCCGCAGCGCGCCGCGTACCGCAGGCCAGTCCACGCTGCCGAGACCCAGCGGGCAGAAGCCCGCGCGCCCCGGCTTGCTCAGATCGTAGTCCTTCACGTGCACGCGCGTGATCCGCCCGCCCAGCGTCGCGATCCAGTCCGGGGCATAACCGAACGGCGTCAGATTGCCCGTGTCGAGATACCAGCCCACCCACGGCGAGTTGATCCGGTCTACCAGGTCCGCCGCCTCCATCGGCGAAAGCAGAAACTTGTTCCAGACGTTCTCGATCGCGATCGCCACCGAGCGCGCCTCGGCCTCGTGCCGCAAGCGCTCCAGCGCCTCGATGCTCCGCGCCAGAGCGTCGGCATAGGAGACGCGCGGCGCACGTTCCTCCGGCCGCCCGACCACCGCCGTCACCACCAGAATCGCCCCCGCCCCGCACGCCGCGGCCGCGTCCAGCATCCGCAGCGTCGCGTCCAGCGCGAATCGCCGATCGTCCTCCGCCGGCGACGCGTAGTTCCGCTGAAAGAAGACCGCCGACGCCAGCCCGACGATCGTCACGCCACAGCGCTCGGCGGCGGCGGCCAGCTCGCGCCAGCGCGGCGCGGGCGTGTCGAACGTCAGCGGCCCGTCGACGCCCAGCGTCAGCTCCACGCCGCCGAATCCGGCCGCGGCGGCCTGGCTGATCTGTTCTTCGGGGCGCAACGACGCGGGAAACGTCCAGCCGTTGATGGCGGAGAACATGTCAGGAAACGGACCTCGGATCGGTCCGGATTATCGAGGCGTGCGGGAAAGAAACAAGGGCCGGCACCCCCCACGAGGCCGGCCCCCGAGGCGCATGTGACCGGTGGCTTCCGTCCCTCCGGATAAGCACCCTGCGCGAGTCTTCCCTGACAGGCGCCGCTGCGACCGCAGCAATGCCCGTCACAAGAAGCATCCAAACAATCCGGCAGAGATGCCACCGCCTCGGAAATTTTCTCACGCGCCGGCGGCTCGAGCACCGCGCCTTCGCGGCGCGGCAACAATTTGCGGACCGGTATTGGCAGCGCGCCGCAGCGGGCTATAATCCGCGCCTCTTGTGGGCGCACGCTCGCGGGCTGCCATTTCCGCGAACGGAAAATCGATCGCGCGGATCGCCGCAGTTGGACACTGGCCCGAGAGCCGAAAACACGAGGTCGCGGAATGCAGCACCTGGTACCGAAGCAGGCGTTCTTCACCAAGGGGGTCGGCAAGCATCGCAAGAACCTGCAATCGTTCGAGGCCGCCCTGCGCGACGCGGGCATCGCGCAATTCAACCTCGTCAAGGTCAGCAGCATCTTCCCCCCAGGCTGCAAGATCGTCTCGCGCAAAAGCGGCCTGGCCCAGATGGCCTCCGGACAGATCGTCTTCGTCGTCCTGGCCGAAGCCCGCACCAACGAGCCCAACCGCCTCGTCTCCGCCGGCATCGGCCTGGCCATCCCGCGCGAGGGCGACCGCTTCGGCTACATCTCCGAGCACCACGGCTACGGAATGACCGAGAAAAAAACCGAGGACTTCGTCGAAGACATGGCGGCCAGCATGCTCGCCGAAACGCTCGGCATCGAATTCGACCCCGACACCGACTACGACTCCCGCCGCGAGATCTACAAAATGAGCGGCCAGATCGTCACCACCCGCGCCACCGTCCAGACCGCCGAGGGCGATAAGAACGGGCTGTGGACCACGGTCGTCGCCGCCGCCGTGTTCATCATCTGACGCGAGTTCGCCGCGCGATTCGGGACCCGACAGCGCCCGAGAGCGACTGCATCTCCAGCTTGAGAATGTGCCCGCGCGAGGGGAACCAGACGTTGTCGCGGCCGGTCTCGCCGCAGGGCTTGAGGCGCGCACAAGCGCCCCGAACGCCTCGCGGGCAATGCTCCACGGCGCCGAGTCCCGATCATGAAGCTCAGTAGGGTGCGTCCCTCGACGCGCCACACGACCCGCGTCCGTAGGCGGTGCGGTGCATCAGGGATGCACCCTACGCAACTCCGGCCAGTGCGGACGGCGTTTCGCACCGGCCAGAGGCCGATGCTCCCCGAACCGAATCGGACGCAATATTTCTGAGGCAGTACACTAGCCGCCGTTATCAGGGCTTCCAGCGCAGGCCGATGACGCACCCGCTCACCTCGTCCAGCACGTGCAATTCCGCGCCGCGCAGCGCCAATGCCGACGGGCGGCCTCCGTCCGGTAACGCTTTGCGCGAAAACGCACGACCATCCGCGGCATAAACCCGCACGCAGCCATCACCCGCGTCGCTGACGAACAGACGCCCGTCCGCATCGACCGCGACCGCGGCCGGACCGACCAGATCGTCGTACGCTCGCACGACGCGCGCCTCGCCGCTGCGCGTGTCGTACTCGAGCACGCACTTCCGCGCCGCGTCGCACACGAACAGACGCCCCGCGCCGGCCGCGACTTTCACCGGCGACTCGAGCGCCGCGGCGCTGCTCGACGCAATCACGCCGCCGACGCGAAAACCCGTCGGCGCGGCGTTTTGGGGCGTGGCCCGGCGGTCACTGGCGGCATCATCGCCGCGCTGCAACTCCAGACGCAGCACGCGCCGATTGCCGGTGTCAGCCACCCACAGCGCGTCCTGGCCGTCGAAGCAGATGCCGTGCGGGTCCTTGAGCGGCCCATGCGCGCCCAGTTCCTCGCGCCGCAGCACCAGCAGCGGGTTGATGTATGCGTCCCGCGGTCCGAAGAGGGCGACGCGCGCCTCGCCGTTGTAGCCGTCGGGCAGGTCGGTCGCCGCCAGCAGCCCGTCCGGTCCGACCGCGACGTCGTGCGGATACAGGTGTGCGTGCACGGTGTTCAGAGGCCCGATCACCTGGCCGTCGCCGCCGAGAATCTGAAGCTGATTCTGCGCATGGTCCGCCACGACCAGCAGCTCGCCGCCCGCGTCCGCCGGTCCGAGGGCGGCGGGCGGCAGAAACGCCATCCCGCCGGGCTCGCCCAGCGGGCCGAAGGCGAACTGATTCGAAAAGCCGCTTTCGTTCAGGGCCGCGTCCAGCGCCGTCACCGCGTAGCGGTACAGGCGACCGCGCTGGGCAGTTCGATCGACAAACCGTGGCTCCCAGCGCTCGGTCCGCGCCAGCGCGTGCAGCTCGGCGGTGGCCGGCTCGCCGCGGTACACCTGGTACGCGACGGTCGACGTGTCGCCGCGCGGACTCCACGACAGCTCGAGCCCCTCGCCCTCGCGGGCGCGCCGCGCGCGAAGCTGCTCGGGCGCCGCGGGCAGCGCGGCGTGCGGAATGTGGGTGCGCCACACCAGTTCGCCGTGGGCGCGCTGCCCCAGAAAGTAGAGCCGGTTCAGCTCCAGCAGCTCCAGCCAGCGATACTCGCGGTGGCCGCGCGACTCGATCTCCACAAATAGCACCGCGCTGCCGCCGACGATGTCGATCCGCCCGAACGGATTGTCGTGATACGCAAACCCGGCGTCGGTCGTGTAGGGCGGGATGTCGATCGGCCGGTTGGGCAGCTCGACGCGCCCGGCCCCATCGCTCGACCCGGCCCGAAACACCTCGCGCAGCCGCCGCTGCTCGTCCGGCTGGTAGAAGGTCAGATTCGCGCAGGCCGCCGGCGCGCCGCGATTGTCAAGCAACCGGATCGACACATGCTCCGGCAGCGCGAACAGATAATCGCCATAGAAGCCGCGCCGCCGGCCGACCTGCGCCTCCAGCGCCGCGATCGCCACGTCGCCGAACGGCACGTCGGCGTGGCCGTGCATCATCGAGTTCAGCACGCGGCAATTGTGTCCGATCTTGAGCGGCAGCCCGCCTGCGCCGCTGACCAGGTTGTGCACCGCCTCGTAGTCGAGCTGATATTCGTCGATCAACCCGCACTGGTGCCCCAGCTCGTGCGGCAGCCCCCAGTCCCAGCGCGTCACATAGCCCATCAGCTCGTCGCGCCGCGGCCCTTCGAATTCCTCCAGCGTCCACATCTGCTGCCAGGCACCATCCAGGCCCCAGGCCTGCGGTGGACCGTCGGCGGCGACGAGCGCGTCGTACGCGGCCTGGTCGGGCAGCTCGATCCAGCGGTCGATGCGAATCCGCGCCCGCGTGCCGTTCGGGGCGATCGGGTAGCGATTCGTCGCCCACTGAAGGTTCATGAAATCCAGGTAGTAGTTGATCCAGTCTTCGTACGAGAAATTCCCCAGGTGATTGCGCACGCTCGAAAGCCGGGTCCGGGCCGTCGGCGTCGTGGCCCACACCAGGTTGATCGCCAGTGGGTCGAATTGATAGCGATTATTGAACGTCGCGATCTCGTCGGCCGGCTCATCCGGCACGGCGGCGACCTCGATCACGTGCGAGCGCCCGCTCCACGCCGTCTCCCAGCGCGCCATGTACTCGACACCCGCCGCCAGCCCGCCGACCGCCTCGCGCGCCGTCTCGACGCCATCCACGCTCCAGCGCAGCACAAACGCCGGCGACGCGCGCCCGCCATGATTCCGCACGTGCGCGACGTACGTCACTTGCTCGCCCGCGTCCGGCCAGTGCTTGACGTCGTATCCTTTCGCGACGCGCGGGTTGTTCGCACCGCAGCCCTCGTAGGTGTATTCCACCTGGTACGCGCGATAGCGCGGCAGCCGCTCGACGTGCGTCACGCCCAGGTCGCAGTGCTCCGGCCACTTCTTCTCGTTCCGCGGATATACGCCCGCATCGAGCGGAAACGCCCCACGCCGCAGATACGCCAGGTCGGTCTGGGCGGCGGAGAACGAAACGACCAAGGCGACCATTGCGGCGGCGGAGAGCCTCGCGGCCGGCCGATGTGTCGAACGTGCATGCATGCGGCACATTCTGACGCGCCGCCCGCCCGGCGGCGAGTGCCAACCGCGCGGGCGATCCCTCCGGGGGATCGCGAACCGTGATCCCTCGCGCGCGATCGATCGCAAATCGACTTCTAAGTCACGCGCCGATCTCGCCCAGATGCTCCCGGATGGCCGCCAGCTTCGCACAAAGCTCCGCCGCCCGCTGCCGCTCCTTCTCGACCACGGCCGCGGGGGCCTTGTCCACGAACGTCGCATCGGCCAGCTTCGCTTCCACGCGCTGAATCGCCGCCGAGACTTCGCCCAGGTCCTTCTCGAGCCGGCGGCGCTCGATCTCGGGGTCGGCCAGGCCCGCCAGCGGCACGTACACCTCCATCCCCGACAGCACCTTGCTCGCCGCCGGCCGCGGTTTGGCCACCTCCGGCCCGATCTCGATCTGCTCGCACGTTCCCAGCCGCCGGATCATCGCGCCGTTCCGCCGCAGAATTTCCGCCCGCTCCCCCGCGGCGCGGATGGCCGCGTGCGGCAGATTGCGGATCGACGGCTGTTTGTCGGCGGCGCGCATCGTGTTCACCTGCGTGCGGATGTCGCGCAACGCGCGGATCACCGGCTGAAGCACCTCGCTCACCTCGCGCTCGCACGCCTCGTCGATCAGCTCGGGGCGAACGCGCGGCCAGGCTGTGACGATCAGCGGCGCATCGGCGCTGCGGTCACCCACGCCAGAGCCGCGCGTGGTGCCAGAGCCGTGACCGTCATTCGCGCCCGAGCCGCGCTCCGGCCGATCCGAGCCGCGACCGTAAGGGAGCGGGTTCTTAGCTCCGCCCGCACGGCGCTCGATCTCCGCGCGATCGGAACTCAGCCTTTCCGCACTCGGCGCCTCCGCGCTGCGCACGGAAACCGCTCCCTCACGGTCGCGGCTCTGGCAGCGCTCGATCCATTCGGCATGCCCCGGCACGGCCTCGCCGACCTTTTGCCACAGCGCCTCAGTAATGAACGGCATGAACGGGTGCATCAGGCACAGCGTGCTGTCGAGAACGTGCAACAGCACGGTTTTCACGTCGTTGGCCTGCGCCGCACCATTCCCTTCGTGGCTTCGTGGCTTCGTGGCTTCGTCGCTCCCTCCGTCGCTCCGTCGCTTCGTCGCGCCGTCGTCGCCTTCGCGCCTCCGTGCCTCCGTGCCTGCGTGCCCCGCAGTTAACCGCACCTTGGCCTCTTCGATGTACCAATCGCAGAAATCGCCCCAGAAGAACGCGTAGATCGCGTCGGCGGCCCGCTGAAATTGATATTGATCGAGCGCGTCGGTCACCGAGCGGATGCAGCGCTGCAAGCGCGACAGGATCCAACGGTCGAACAGATCCCTCGGCCCTTTGGTCCCTCGGCTCCTGGGCCCCTCAACCCCTTGGCCCCTCGGCCCCTCGGCCCCGTCGTCCCTCCGTCGCTCTCCAATCTCCACGTCGCGCACATTCGGCAGCACAAACCCCGTCGCCGCCTGCCACAGCTTGTTGCAGAAGTTGCGGCCCAGCTCGAACTTGTCGCTGCCGTTCACCGTGCGGCCGTCGGGCAGCTTCACCGGCTTGACCGGCATGCGGATGTCCTGCGTCTCGGTCGCCATCTGCGCCAGCACGAAGCGCAGCGCGTCGGTGCCGTACAGCTCGATCAGGTCGAGCGGGTCGACGCCGTTGCCCAGGCTCTTGGACATCGTCCGCCCCTGGCCGTCCTGGATAATCGGGTGGATGTAGACGTGGCGGAACGGCCGCTGCCCGGTCAGGTACTTCGAGCACATCACCATCCGCGCCACCCAGAGCGTGATAATGCCGCGTGCGGTGGTCAACACGTCGGTGGGGAAGAAGTAGTCGAAGTCGGCGGGGGTAGGCCGGATTGAACCGGCATCGTCAGCGTCGCCAGAGTCAGCGCCGCTCGGGTTTCTGCCAGAGCCGTTTCTGCCAGAGCCGCGACCGTCAGGGAGCGCGGGAGGCGCGTTGTCTCCGGCCCGCGCACGTGATGGATCCGAGCCGCGACCGTGAGGGAGCGGGTTCCTAGCGCCACCCGCGCCGCGCTCAATCTCCGCGCGATTCGAACTCGGCCTTTCAGCACTCGGCGCCTCCGCGCTGGGCATGGAAACCGCTCCCTCACGGTCGCGGCTCGGATCCGTCGGGTCGCGGCTCGGACTGTGCGGCGCCTCCGCGCTGGGCCCGGAAACCGCTCCCTCACGGTCGCGGCTCGGATCCGTCGGGTCGCGGCTCAGATCATGCGGCCAGCCAAACGTGCTCAGCGGCCAGAGCGACGAGCTGAACCACGTGTCGAGCACGTCGGGGTCCTGCACGAAGCCGACGGCTTCGAGACGCCGCGCAAGCGGACTATTCGGAGTGCGAATACAGATTAGCGTTTCGACATCGAACACGTCCCCGACGTGCTCGCTAAGTTCCAGCGAAGTTCGGGATGACTCTTGATCGCGACTCACGACGACCTCGGCGCGATGGTCGCGCTCCAGTTCGCGGAGCAGCGCCTCGGCTGCTTGCGACTCACTTTCCCAGCCCCCCCATTCGCGACGCCACACCGGGATCCGATGCCCCCACCAGAGCTGCCGGCTGATGCACCAGTCGCGCTTCTCGCCCAGCCAGTCCAGATACGTCGACGCGTAACGCGCCGGAAAAAACTGCACCTCGCCGCCGCGCACCGCCTCGATCGCGAGCTGCGCCAGCCCCGGCGCGCCGCGCAGCCCCTCCACCCGTGCCGCGTGCTCCGGCTCCAGATCGCCCGTCTTCACGAACCACTGCTCGCTGCGGAGCGGCTCGATCGGCGTCTTGCTGCGGTCGGAGTGGCCCACGTCGGTCACGTAGTCTTCGACTTTCTCCAGCAACCCGAGCGCCTCCAAGTCGGCCACCACCTGCTTGCGCGCGTCCTCCTTCTTCATCCCCGCGTAATCGCGCCCTACTCCCCGTTCCTTGTCTCCTGCGCCGTGCGCCACGCCAGTCGCATCCTCGTGCGCCCCGCGCCCCGCGCCCTGCGCCCTGCCGTTCTCGTTGATCTTCCCGTCCGGCGTCAGCAGGTCGATGATGGCAAACTCATCGGCGTGTCCCTGATGCCGCTGCCAGCAGGCGTAGTCGTTCGGATCGTGCCCCGGCGTGATCTTCACGCAGCCCGTTCCGAATTCCTTGTTCACCAGCAGCCCGTCGGCGACGATCGGGATCGGACGGTTCATCAGCGGCAGAATGCAGCGCTTGCCGATCAGGTGCTTGTAGCGCTCATCGTCCGGATGCACCGCCACCGCCGTGTCCGCCAGCATCGTCTCCGGCCGCGTGGTGGCTACGACGAGGTAGTCAACACCCGCGCGCCCTTCGTCGCTTCGTCGCTCCGTCGCTCCGTCGCTCCGTGGCTCCGTGGCTCCGTCGCTCTGTTCAATCGGATACCGAATATGCCACAAGTGCCCCTTGACCGTCTCATGCACGATCTCGTCGTCGGCCACCGCCGTCTGCAGCGCCGCGTCCCAGTTCACCATCCGCAGCCCGCGGTAGATCAGCCCGTCGCGAAACATGCGGAAGAACAGCTCGTACACCGCTCGCGCGCACACCTCGTCCAGCGTGAAACGCGACCGCTCCCAGTCGCACGAGAAGCCCATCTTGCGGAGCTGCGCGATGATCCGCGCGTTGTACTCCTCCTTCCACTCCCATATCTTCCGCACCAACCCCTCGCGGCCCAGCTCATGCCGCGTCAGCTTCTGCTCCTGCTTCAGCCGCTTCTCGACCACCGCCTGCGTCGCGATCCCGGCGTGATCGGTCCCCGGCATCCACTCCGCGTCGTAGCCCTGCATCCGTCGCGCCCGAATCAGAATGTCCTGGCAGGTGTTGTTCAGCGCGTGACCCAGGTGCAGCGCGCCGGTGACGTTCGGCGGAGGAATGACGATCGTAAACGGCTGGCGGGCCGTATCGGGCTCGGCGTGAAAATAGCCGCCGCGCTCCCACAGCGCGTAGATGCCCGGCTCGATTGCTCGGGGGTCATACGTGCCGCCGCCGGCGGGCGGCGCGGCGTTGCTGCTCATGCGATCCACTCCCGCTGCTGGACTGCGACTGCCTGGGCGATCCAAAGCGGATGAGTGTATCCGATCGGGCCGGCACCCGCGAACCGCAGGTGTCCCCCTGACCGCCCGTGCGGCAGGTCAGGTAGTCAGGTAGGGCAGGTCGCTGTTGGGCGACCCGCCGTCCACTCGCGTAGCCGGGGCTTCAGCCCTGGAACGCGGGCTCGGCCCACACTCTGCCCGGAGGCCGGTACTCGTCAGGCCATCACGACGCGCCCGTTGCGGGCCTTCACGTCGCGGGTCGCGTTGCGCGAATCGACCACCAGCGCCGCGTGCTTGACGACCTGGTCGTAATCGATCGTCGAGTGATCCGTCGCAATCAGCACGCAGTCGAACTTGCGGATGTTGGCGACCGTCAGCGGCGTGCTGCGCATGTGCGTGATGTTGTGTTCGCGCATGGGCTTGGCAACCGGGATGAACGGGTCGTGGTAACTCACCTTGACGCCGCGCGACTGGAGCAGCTCGATCAGCGTCACTGACGGGCTCTCGCGCACGTCGTCCACGTCCTTCTTGTAAGCCAGCCCCAGCACCAGCACGCGCGAGCCGCGCAGCGGCTTGCCGTGCGCGTTGAGCGCGTCGGCCACGCGGTCGACGACGTGCTGCGGCATGCGCGTGTTGATCTCGCCGGCCAGCTCGATGAAGCGCGTCGGCATGCCGAATTCACGGGCCTTCCAGGACAGGTAGAACGGGTCGATCGGGATGCAGTGCCCGCCCAGACCCGGACCGGGATAAAACGCCTGGAAGCCGAACGGCTTGGTCTTCGCCGCGTCGATCACCTCCCAGACGTCGATGTCCATCTTCTCGAACAGCACCTTCAGCTCGTTCACCAGCGCGATGTTCACGCAGCGATACACGTTTTCGACGATCTTGCAGGCCTCGGCGATCTCGCAATTCGACACGGGCACCACCTGCCGCACGACGCTGCCGTACAGCGCCAACGCCAGCTTGCCGCTCGCCGCCGTCAGCCCCCCCACCACCTTCGGGATGCTCCGCGTGTTGTGATCGGTCCGGCCCGGATCCTCGCGCTCCGGCGAGTACGCCAGGAAATAATCCTCGTCCAGCTTCAGACCCGCCGCCTCCAGAATCGGCTGAACCACTTCGCGCGTCGTGCCCGGATAAGTCGTCGACTCCAGGATGACGAGCTGACCCTTGCGCAAGTGACCCGCGATCGCCCGGGCCGTGCCCTCGACATACGACATGTCCGGGTCGCGCATCTTGGTCAGCGGTGTCGGCACGCAGATGATCACGCAGTCGGGCTTTTTCAGCTCCTTCATGTCCGACGTGGGGCGGAAACGACCCTGTTCGTAAAGCCGTTTGAAGTGACTGGCGGGAAGATGCCGGATATACGTCTTGCCGGCCTTCAGCATCGACACCTTGCGGTCGTCGACGTCGAACCCGATGACGTGGAACCCCGCTCCGGTGAATTCCCGCGCCAGCGGCAGCCCCACGTACCCCAGCCCCATGATGCCCACCACGGCGCTACGGTCCTGAATCTTCCGCATCAGCGCTTCAGCCGTCTTCATCGACTTTCGCTCCCGACGTTTCATGACGTTGCTTGTAGTCCACCGCGTGCAGCGCGACAAGCCGCCACGCGCAATTCCCGGACGTTCCAGCGCGGATTTCCGCGCGGTCGCCAACCGCTGTCCTAATCGTCGGACCACGCCCGCGCCGCGGTCAATAAGGTCTACGGCAATCGCCCCACCGGCGTTCAGCCGCTGATTTTGGGTATTGAATCAGGGTGCGATAATCGATAGAATGGCCGCATTCCGTTGGCCCCATAACGAATGGCCGGGAGAGGAGCAGTGCCGTGTCACCACGCATCGTCCGCGCGCTGGCACTCGCTTGCCTTGCGCTGTCCGCGCTGGCGGGCGATCCGCAGCCGGCCACCGACGCAGCCGACTTTTCACCCTATGTCTGGGTCGAGCAGGTCAAAGGCCGCTCGCTCGTGTTGCCAAGGGGCGACTTCCTGGACGACGACACCGGCTTCGACCGTGAGGTGTACAGCTCCGAGCTCTTCCCCTACTACGGCTACCCAATCACGCCGACGGAGGTGGAATACGCCACCTCGCTCAACGAGCACGTCGTGTTGCGGCCGTTCGTGGCCAACTGCTGGGTCTTCTGGCCCCAGCAGATTGCCGAGTTCCTGCCCTGGTATCGCAAGCGGGTCGAAGGCGCCCACCTCGGACGATACTTCGCCAGCATCATCGCCACGCCGGCCGATTCGCCCACCAGCATCGGCTCCAAGCTGCCCAACGTGCCCGACGCCTGGCTCCTCCGCCGCGCCGACGGCGGCTACTTCACGATCGACTTCGGCCTCGGCGAGCCGAGCAAGATCATCGACCTGACGATTCCGGCGGCGCGGACCGCGCTGATTGACTTCTGGATCGAGCGCAGCCGGTCGTGGGACTTCGTTTTCATCGACAGCGTCATCTACAACTACACCGATCTGTTCAAGTCGTGCAGTCATGGCGAAGTGGTCTGGTTCGCCGCGGTGCGGCGCCTGCTCGAGGACGCCAACGCCCGCATGACGCTGCCGATCATCGCCAACGTCGCCTGCCGGCCCGAAGAAGCCTGGCCGGACCTGTACGACGGCGTCGACGGATTCCACTTCGAATTCGCGCTCTCGGGGATTTACTACGATTCGACCGCCAAGCGCGTCGCGAACATTCGCGACGAGCTGGCCGCCTTCCGCGACGCGCTCGACCGCGGCAAGACCGTGCTGCTGTCCAACAACAACGAGTGGGCCGCCGTCGGCGATGATTATCAGCGCTCGCTTCCGCCGACGCTCGGGCCGCTGCTCTCGGCGGCCGTCTGCTTGCTGAAGAACCCCGGCGACCCGATCCTGTACAACTGCAACACGAATCTCAACCGCGATTACAGCCCCTATCCATTCCACGACTGGTGGCGCGATCTCGGCCGGCCGCTGGCGCCCTGCTACTGGGACGGCTTCGCCGTGCGGCGCGATTTCGAAAACGGCTCGATCGAGCTCGACATCCACACGCCTCAACCCATCGTGCGGCTCTACTGGTCGGCAAGCTGAATGCAGCGATGCAGCGCGGCATGCGCTCGCCTCCAGGCGTGAGCGTGCTGCGCGCCGGCAACCCAATCGTGCGCGCGGGACGCACTCGCCGCGTCAGGCACCGCGCCCCACTTGCCCCGTTGCCAGCCGCATGATCGACTCCTCGTCGGCTTCGCGCCGCGCGAGCGCGCCCGCGATGCGCCCCTCGTGCATCACCAGCACGCGATCCGACATCCCCAGAATCTCTTCCATCTCGCTGCTGATCATCAGCACCGCGGCACCCTCCGCCAGCAGCGCGTCGATCAGCCGGTAAATTTCAGCCCGCGCCCCCACGTCGACGCCGCGCGTCGGCTCATCCAGAATCAGCACCGCCGGCCGCATGTCCAGCCACTTGCCCAGCGCCACCTTCTGCTGATTCCCGCCCGAGAGCAGACGCGTCGCCTGCTCGATCGACGGCGTCCGCACGCCCAGCCGCTCGCAGGCCGCCTGCGACTCGCGCTTCTCCCGCCGCCGGTCGATCAGCCCCACCCGGCTGAGCTGCCCCATCCGCGGAAGCGTCAGGTTCTCGCGCACCGACATGTCCAGCACCAGCCCCTGCGCCTTGCGGTCCTCCGGCACCAGCACCACCCCCGCCGCAACCGCGGCACGCGGACCGTCGATGCGCCGGTCGACGCCGTCAACCAGCACGCGGCCGCCCGCGACTGGCTCCAAGCCGACCAGTGCCCGCGCCATCCGGCTGCGACCCGCGCCGACCAGCCCGGCTACGCCGACGATCTCGCCCGCCCGCAGCTCGAGCGACAGCGAAATGCCCGGTCGCAACGCGAGCCGCAGCTCGCTGACGCGCAGCCGCACGCGATCCTGCTGTGCGCTGCTGCGGTGGCCGAACGACGCCAGCTCGCGCCCCACCATCCGCGCAATGATCGCTTCCGGACGGATGTCGCCACCCGTCAGCTCGCCCGCGTTCTTCCCATCGCGCAGGACGGCGACGCGATCGGCGACACGCTGCACCTCGCCCAGCCGATGCGAAATGTACAGAACGCTTACGCCCCCATCGCGTAGTTCGCCGATCAGGTCGAAGAGCCGCTCCGCGTCCGCCGCCGATAGGCTCGACGTCGGCTCGTCCATCAGCAGGATGCGCGCCCCGATCGACAGCGCCCGCGCGATCTCGACCAGTTGCTTCTGGCCCAGCGACAGCTCGCTCACGGGCGTCAGCGGCGAGCTGGACAGCCCGACGCGCCGCAGCCACTGCCCCGCCTCGCCGCGCATCCGCCGCCCGTCGAGCCAGCCGGCCCGCCGCAGCAGCCCGCCGCCGAACCCTCCCGCGGCGCTCAGCGGCTCGCGCCCCAGAAAGATGTTCGAGGCGATGTCCAGGTTGTCCAGGATGCTGATTTCCTGGTGAATCAACGCCACGCCCAGCGCCGTCGCGTCGCGCGGCGACGCAAGCTCCACCACGCGCCCATTCAGCCGGATTTCGCCCGCGTCCGGCGGGAGAATGCCAGCGATGATCCGCATCAGCGTGGACTTGCCGGCCCCGTTTTCACCCACCAGCGCCAGCACTTCGCCCCGACCCACCGACAGACTCACGTCGTGCAAGGCGCGCACGCCCGGAAACGACTTGCCGATGCCATGCAAGTCGAGAATGGGTTCGCCGGCGATCGGCGCGTGCCGGTCAGATGGCAGCGAGGCGGCATGCATGGGCCGGTAGTGTAGCACGACCCATTCCCAGGCGTGTCATCGCCAGCCCGCTCACGTGCCCAGCGAACCGGCCGCCGCTGCGAGTGCGAGAAATATCTCCGGCAGCGTGTCCAAGCCAGGTCGAAAGCCCCAGTACATGCCGTGAAGGTTGCGACCGCCGCGACCTGACAACGAACAGCAACGCAAAGCCCGAAGGACAAACCCATGAACGCTCGCAATCGCCTGAACGCCCGCAATCGTCGGAACGTGTCGCTGGTGCTGTGCCTGGCCGCCCTCGTCTCCGCCGCCCGCGCCCCGCTGGCCCTGGGCCAGTCCCCGCCGGAGTCCTTTCCCATCATCCGCATCAACACGACCGATAATCTGTCACAAAACGTGCTGCCCGCAATCTGGGCCGACGCCGGCTACGGCGAGTGGAACTTCGACGCCCAGACGTTGCAGAACGACAGCATGGTGGTCGGAATCGAGGGGCTCTGCGACGCGACGCTGACGCTTTTCACGTCCCTCGACTCGACGCACATCAGCGTCCCGCTCGACGCCGACAGCGTGCAGATCTCGTTCAAGGCCGCCACCAGCGGCAACGGCCGCGTGAAGTGCACGCTCTCGCTCCCCGACGCCACGCTCGACAGCGGCCTGTTTGTCATGACCGGCGCCGATGCCGACTGCATCATCCCCGATGAGTGGCTCGGCTTCGTCGGCCTCGCCGATCACTTCTCCGTGACCGCCACGGGCCTGACCGTCGATCTGGACGTCACGCTCGAGCACAACGACGGTCTGAAGGTCAAGACCGTGCACGAATTCAAAGTCCGCATCGGCAGCATCGAGATCGAAGACAGCAGCTTTCTGATCGAAGTGGCCGACTTTTTCGCCGGCGTCGCGCACTTCTTCGGCCTGAGCAGCGGCGACAATTTCAGCAAGTGCGCGACCAGCGTGGTCAACGGCGTCCTCAGCACGTCATTCATGTTCAAGAACGACGTCAAGGCGATCGTCAACGAGGCGCTCGCCGAGCACACCGAGCTGCTCGGTTACTCCGCCACGCTGCCCTGCACCGACAACGTCAAGATGGCGATCGGCTGCCACCTCGACTATCTCTGGTCCAGCAGCAGCCAGTTCATCGCCGGCTGGAACTTCAAGACCCTTCAGGCCGTCAACGGCATCGACCCCGGCTTCCCCTACTCGCCCCTGAGCCGTCCGGCCGAGGACTTCAAGTACAACACCCCCAAGGGCGACATGCAGGTCTTCGTCCCGCTCATGATGATCGACCGCTTCGGTTACGAACTGTGCCGCGGCGGCGTGTTCACCAAGGTGTTCGCCGTGACTCTGCCGGACCCAATCAACCAGAAGTTCGCCATGACCGTCAAGCCGCGCGGCTGCCCGCGCGCCACCGCCGACGCCACCTCGCAGAAGCGCATCACGCTTTCCATGCCGATCGAATTCGGCGGCGCCAGTTCGAGCGGTGCGAAGATGGCCGGCTCCGCCGACCTGTCCATCACCTTCGAGTTCGGCGTGCGGTCCAATCGCAAGCTCTACGCCCGCCCGGTCCGAGCGACACTGGCGAATCTGCGCGGCGAAGTGACCTACCTGGGCGTCCGCAAGGACCTGGCGCCCTACGCCCGCGACATCGAACAGGGCATGGCCTCTGACCTGCTGAGCCGCATTCGCGAAGTCACGCTGATCCCGGCAGTGACCACCGTCAGCGACTCGGTGCAACTGGTGCTCACTTCGCTGAGCGTCGGCACGCGGTACATCGACTTCGGGCTCGAGTTCCAAGTCGCCGAGTAATCCCGGCCAGCGCACCAGCTTCACACCGCGCGGGGAGGGTCCATGCGACCCTCCCCGCCGTTTTCTGCGCACCGCCGTGCCCACGGCCGCGGACTTGACTTCCTAACAAAAACCGTATAAAAGGTAGAAGGGACGAAGGGACGAAGGGACGAAGGGACGAAGGGACGAAGGGACGAAGGGACGAAGGGACAAAGGGACGAAGGGGCAGGCGACAACCGGAGAGTGCAGCCGGTGAGTCGGACGACGGTGTCATGAAGCGCATCGAGAACCCGCCCAACCCGTACCTGAGCGCCCATCGCGAATGGCTCGAGCCGCCGCCCGCCGTGGCGCTCGAAGTCTACCAGGACGACTCCCGCAACATCCTGAGTCACAACGACAGCCCCGACATTCCCTTTCGCTGGAGCGTCAATCCCTACCGCGGCTGCCAGCACGCCTGCGCCTACTGCTACGCCCGGCCCACGCACGAGTATCTCGGCTTCGGCGCCGGAACCGACTTCGACACACGCCTCACCGTCAAGCCCGACGCCGCCGCACTCCTCGCGCGCGCCTTCTCACGCAAGACCTGGCAGCGCGAATCGGTCGCCTTCGGCGGCGTGACCGACTGCTACCAGCCGCTCGAAGCCGTCTGGCGGGTCACGCGCGCCTGCCTCGAAGTCTGCCGCGACTTCGCAAATCCGCTCGCCATCGTCACCAAGTCGTACCTGGTCGTCCGCGACATCGACCTGTTGACGCAGATCAGCCGGCGCGCCAGCGCCTCGGTCCACATCAGCATCCCCTTCGCCGACGCCGCCCTCGCCCGCCAGATCGAGCCGCACGCCCCTTCGCCGCAGCGCCGCTTCGAAGCCCTGCGGCTGCTGCGCCAGGCCGGCGTCGACGCCTCGGTCTTCGTCGCCCCCATCATCCCGGGACTGAACGACCGCGACATACCCGCCATCCTCGAACAGGCCGCCGAATGCGGCGCCAATGGCGCCAGCTACGTCGCCCTGCGCCTCCCCGGCAGCACACAGCCCGTCTTCCTCGAACGCCTGCGACGCGAACTCCCGCTCCAGGCCGCTCGCATCGAAAAACGCATCCGCGACATCCGCGGCGGCCGCCTCGACGACGCCCGCTTTGGCTGCCGCATGACCGGCACCGGCCCCTACTGGGACGCCATCCGCCAGTTGTTCGATTCCACCGCCCGGCGGCTGGGGCTCGACGACGATTCGCTCGCGCGGCGTTGCGCCGAGCACGCGCAGGCTACGCCGGGCTCGGATTGCGGCAGCCACACACAAGAGACGTCCGCGGCTTCACGTGCCGGACCGCCCGCGCCGGCCGGTGCGGCCCGCGAGCCCGCCGCCGCGGCGCGGCGGTCCGCGGCGACCGGTCAGTTGGAGCTGTTCTGAGCCGCCGGCTTGCAACTCGCCTTCGCCTCGAATAGGCTTAGCCGTGCTTGGCACGCGCACGATCGGTCGGCGCAAGGTCGGGCCTCACGGATGAGCCCGCGGGCGCGCGACGCGCCTGCGGCAGCAGAGTGGGAGTCGGCAGTCATGAAAGCCTATCGTTGCTCTTGGGGTCTCTTGTCGGGTGTTGTGCTTCTGGCCGTGACCACCGGCTGTGGTCCGGACGCGAAGCAGATGCAGATCGATGCTCAGCAGGATCGCATCGCCGAGCTTGAACGGCAGAAGGGCGATCTCGAACAGCGGCTCGCGTCTTCGATGCGCGACGCTGATCAGGCCCGCGCCTCGCTGGCCGAGCTGCGCCGTCAGCTCGACGAAGCCCAGCGGCAGCTCGCGGCCCGCCCGGAACTGCCCGAAGGTTGGCAGGGCCGCGGCGCCTACGCCTGGACGAACCTGAGCGAAGATATCCTGTTCGATTCCGGCAAGAACGCGCTCAAGGGTGAAGGCGCTCGGCTGGTGGCCGAGACCGCCCGCACCATCCAGAGTCGCTTCGCCGATATGGACGTCTGGGTCATCGGCCATACCGACACCGATCCGATCAAGCACTCCGCCAAGCTCTGGAAGGACAACCTCGACCTCAGTCAGGGCCGCGCCCACACCGTCGCGCACGAGCTCATGAAGCTCGGCCTCGAACCGCGCACCATCATCGCCGGTGGCCAGGGCGAGTTCGCGCCGCTGGCCGACAACGCCAGTAAGGAAGGCAAGTCTCGCAATCGCCGCGTGCAGATCGTCGTCGTGCCCCCGCTGAATTCAGCCCCCGCCCCGGCCGAACGGGCCGCCGGCGGCGAACCGCAGTAGCCCTGCTCGCCGCGGATTTCGTCTTTCGCGGCGGATTTCGGTCAATCGAAACACGCGACGGACGAGCCACGTGCTCGTCCGTCTGTTTTGTGGAGAGCAGCCGCCCCGGCTGAACTCCCCGTTCGCACTCCCAGTTCACGCCCCTGAGTTCGGCACTCTGCATTCTGCATTCTTCATTCCGCATGGCCGTTGGAGAGCAGCCGCCCCCGGCTGAACTCCCCGTTTGCTCTCCCAGTTCACGCCCCTGAATTCTGCACTCTGCATTCTGCATTCTGCATTCTTCATTCCGCATGGCCGTTGGAGAGCAGCCGCCCCGGCTGAACTCCCCGCTCGCACTCCCAGTTCACGCCCCTGAATTCTGCACTCTGCATTCTGCATTCTTCATTCTTCATTCTGCATTCTTCATTTTGCGTCGCGCCGCCACGGCCCCGACTTCCCGCCCTGCTTCTCTTCGAGCTGGATCGGACCAATCACCATGTCCTTGCTCACCGACTTGCACATGTCGTAGATCGTCACCGCCGCGATCGTCGCCCCCACCAACGCGTCGATCTCCACCCCGGTCTTCGATTCGACCCGCGTCTCGACCGTGATTCGCAGCGCGTCCGGCGGCAGCGGTTCGATGCGAACGTCGACGAACTCCGGCGACAGCCCGTGACACAGCGGGATCAGCTCGGGTGTCCGCTTGGCCGCCAGAATGCCCGCGATCCGAGCCGTCGCGAACACGTCGCCCTTCGGCACCCCCTCGCCCATCAGCAGCCCGAACACCGCTGGCCCAACACGCACCACGGCCGACGCCACCGCCCGCCGCTGCGTCGGCGATTTCGCCGAGACGTCGACCATCGAGATTTTCCCGGCGTCGTCGAGGTGTGTCAGTCGCTTGCCCGTATCGGCCATCGTGTGTTTGTCTCCGTTGCTGGGGGGAAGAATGTTGCGCTCAACGCCGCTCGCTCGCGAGCTGCTCCGGCCACGCGAAATCTGAAAAGATGCCCCCCGTGTGAATGAAGATCACCGGCCGCTCCCGCCCGAAGCGCCCGCCCCGCGCACCGTCCAGCAACGCGCAGAACGCCTTCCCCGTGTACACCGGGTCGAGCACGATCGCTTCCGAAGACGCCAGCTCGCGGATCGCCGCCAGCGCCGCCGGATACGGCCGCGCGTACCCCGGCCCGACGTATCCGTCGACAAACGCCAGGTCCGATTCATGGAACTCGATCGGCAACGCGTATTGCGCGATCGTCGCCCGGCACAGCCCTGCCGCCAGCCGTTGGTGATGCGCCACGTCGTCGCTCACCGGCACCCCCCACAGCGCGACGTGCGTCAGCCGGTGCAGCAGCTTGCCCAGCAACAGGCCGGCGTACGTCCCGCCCGAGGAAACCGCCACCAGCAGGTCGCAGGCCTGAATCCCACGCGCGTGAATCTGAACCGCCAGCTCGGCAATCCCCCGGATATACCCCCAGCAGCCCAGCGGATCGGATGCGCCCATCGGCGTCCAGCGCGGCCGGCGGCCGGCGGCCCGCAGCTCCTCCAGCACGCCCGCGACGATCGTCTCGCGCTGCTCATCGAATTGGGGCCGCGGATACGAGCGAATCTCCGCCCCGAACAGAACGTCTAACAGGTGATTGCCCTGCGGCGCCCCGTGCGGCTCCGGCCGCAGCAGCAGCACACACCGCAACCCGCTCCGCGCACACGCCGCCGCCGTCGCACGGCAGTGATTCGACTGGGGCGTGCCCTCGGTCACCAGCGTGTCGCAGCCCGCCGCGATCGCCTCCGCCACCACGTATTCGAGCTTGCGGACCTTGTTCCCCGAGGTTTCCAGCCCGGTCAGATCGTCGCGCTTCAGCAGAATCGCCGCGCCATTCAGCCGCGCCGAGAGCCGGTCCAGCGGCACCAGCGGCGTGGGAAGATTCGCAATTGAGATTCGTGGCGGCTCGTGCACGCGCTTCTCACGTCAGACACCGGCCCCGCCGAAACGCCACGCGCAGCACTCCCGCCGCCGGCGTGCTGCTGATTCGGCGCGCCCCGGCGTCGCGCGGGGAGCATCGGCCGGCCGGTGCGAATGCCGCGCTCACAACGCGGCGAGCGCCCGTGTACGTTGCCCGGCTTCCGGCCGTGGTTGTTTCCCGTGGACGCCCGACGGAAAGCGCGCCGCGCCGAGCTTCGTTTCGACCGCGATCGCTTGCGCCGGTCGTCACTAGCGGCCGTCCGACGTGCCCGGGTTGCACCACAGCTTGCCGGCGATCGGCTTCTGCATCTCTTGCAGATACTGATCGTGCGTCATCCATTCGGTGTGCCCGTCGATGCCGACCACTGTCGCTCCCTTGCCGTGCCGCTTGGTCAGCCCCTCGGTCGGGTAGCTCGAACCGTCGTTCCAGCCCGTCTCCTCCGCCTCCCAGAACACCAGCGCCTCCACCCGGAATTTCGGCACCTGAAACGACCAGCGCTCCCGCCCATAGCCCGCGATCGCACCGTTCATCAGGTAGCTCGTCACTTTGGCGCTCTTCTCGTGCGGCGGGTCGTGCTTGGGACAGTGATAGACGCCGGCTTCGGTCAGGTAGCGCCAGATCGAGCCGGTCTCGCGATGCCACGGTTCGAACTTCTTCGGACGGATCGGCCCTTGATAGAGCCAGCCCAGCGCCGGGTCCTGCGACGCCCAGTTCGGCATCGGCATCGTGTCCCGATAGTCGTTCACGTAGATCAGCACCGCCGTCATGAGCTGCTTCTGATTCGCGGCGCAGCGCACGCGCCACGCCGAGGCCTTCGCGTGCGCGATCGACGACGTGAGGATGGCCACCAGCAGCGCGATGATCGCAACCACCACGAGCAATTCAATCAACGTGAACGCCGCACGAGCACGCGAGTCTGAACGCATGTCAAACTCCTTTGCGATGTGCAATTCGCCGACTTGCCAGCTCAACCACTCCAGTATACCGCACTTGCCGTCAATCTTCACCGGTGCTGTGGGAGTCATGGGTATCACCGGTGGGAGGTAAAAATCGGGTGTGGCACGCTCTCGCCGCCAGGCGCGAGCATGCTTGAACCCGGGTAGCCTGTCGCTCCCACGCCGACGCCGGTTACACTGAGCACCAAAACCCTGAACCCCGAACCCACGATGGACGCCTCCACCGCCGTCTACGCCGCCGACGGATCGATCAACCAGGACATCACCTGCAAGAAGTGCGGCTACAACCTCCGCGGCCTGCGCGAAAACGGCCTCTGCCCCGAGTGCGCCACGCCCGTCGGCCGATCCGTCACCGGCGACCTGCTCCGCTTCGCCGACCCCGCTTGGGTCGGCCGCGTCGCATTCGGACTGAACCTGATCGTCCTCGGAATCGTGATCACCATCCTCCTGGGCTGCACCGGCGGCGTCCTCGCCGCCATGTCGGGCTCGGCGCTGCTGTCGCAGATCGCCGGATATGTCGGCATCGTCATCAACGCCGTCGGCATCTGGTGCATGACCTCGCCCGACCCCAGCGGCATCGGCGAGGACGCGCGCGTCAACGCCCGCCGCATCGTCCGCACCACCATGCTGATCCACGTCGCCGGCTCCATCGCGCCATCGCTCTGGCTCCATCCGCTCAGCGGACAGTTCGTGACAGCGCTGCTGGCGCTGCTCGGCTTTGCGAACGGAATCGTCCACCTCGTCTGCGAGTGGTTCAAGTTCTTCTTTTACCAGTCGCTCGCCCTGCGCGTGCCCGAGCCGACTCTCGCCCGCCGCGCACGCTTCCTGCGCTACGCCTACGCCGCGGCGCTGGGCCTCGGCATCATCGGCGGGATCATGCTCTTCGCCGACGCGGCTGCATTCGCGCCGCCCGGCGTCGCTATGCTCGCGCCCCCTGCCACGCTTCCCGCGCCCGGTACCGCGCCGCCCGCGCTCTCCTACGGGGTATCGCGCCGCACAGTCCTGTCTTTTCCAGGCGGCGGCACCACCCCGTTCTCCCCGGGCGGCGGCCCGCTCACGTACATCGGGGGAATTCTCCTGGCCGTCGCCGGCCTCGCCGCGGTGATTTTCGGACTGCTGACCCTGTTGCTCGTCCTGCGCCTCCGCCGCGTGATGTCGATTCAGGCCCAGCTCGCGCGGCAGACCTGGGCGCGGGCCGTTTCCACCCAAGCGCCGACCACCTGATTTCGCCCCGCCCGCCCTCCACTTGGACCCGCCGCGCTCCGCGCCTATCATGCCCCATTCGCGGTCCGCCGGCCGCCCTGCGCCGCCGCGCCCGCCACGAACCACCGTTTTCGAGGTCTCGACGCGATGCCCCAACCGTCCGACGTTCGCACCATCCTCGCCACCGATTGCGGTTCCACCACCACCAAGGCCATCCTCATCGAGAAAAAGGACGGCCAGTACCGCCTCATCACGCGCGGCGAGGCGCCCACCACCGTCGAAGCCCCCGCCGAAGACGTCACCCGCGGCGTGATCAACGCCGTCGGAGAAATCGAAGACCTCACCGGCCGGAAATTCATCAAGAACGACCAGATCTGGCAGCCGCGCGAGGGCGAGAACGGCTGCGACATCTACGTCGGTACCAGCAGCGCCGGCGGCGGATTGCAGATGATGGTCGCCGGCGTGGTCAAGAGCATGACCGCCGAATCCGCCGAACGCGCCGCGCTGGGCGCCGGCGCGATCGTCATGGACGCGCTGGCGACGAACGACGGCCGACTGCCGCATCAGCGCATCGAACGCATCCGCCGCCTGCGGCCCGACATGATCCTGGTCTCCGGCGGGACGGACGGTGGCACGATCAAGCACGTGGTGGAAATGGGCGAGATGATCGCGGCCGCCGACCCGAAGCCGCGCTTCGGCGCCGGCTTCAAGCTGCCGGTGATTTTCGCGGGCAACAACAAGGCGCGCGACGAGATCAAGCGCATTCTCGACGAGCGGGCCTCGCTCTACATCACGGAGAATCTGCGGCCGACGCTGGAGTTCGAGAACCTCACGCCGGCGCGGCACGAGATTCACGATCTGTTTCTCGAGCACGTTATGGCCCAGGCGCCGGGCTATGGGAAGCTCATGACGTGGACGTCGGTGCCGCTCATGCCGACGCCGGGCGCCGTCGGCCTGATCATGCAGCTCATCGCGCAGCGGGAGAAGATTCAGGTCGTGGGCGTGGACATTGGCGGCGCGACGACGGACGTTTTCAGCGTGTTCCGCAGCGAGCAGGAAGACCCGGCCAGCGAGACGGTTTTCAACCGGACGGTGAGCGCTAATCTCGGCATGAGCTACAGCATCAGCAACGTGGTCGCCGAAGCGGGCTTCGAAAACATCGTGCGGTGGGTGCCGCTCGACCTCGACGAGCGCGACATCCGCAACCGCATCCGCAACAAGATGATCCGCCCGACGACGATCCCGCAGACGCTCGAGGAGCTGATGATCGAGCAGGCCATCTGCCGCGAAGCGCTGCGACTGGCGTTCATTCAGCACAAGAGCATGGCGGTCGGCCTGAAGGGCGTGCAGCAGCAGCGCACCATCGCCGACACGTTCGAGCAGGAGACGTCGGGCCAGTCGCTGGTCGACATGCTGCATCTGAACATGATCATCGGCTCGGGTGGCGTGCTGAGCCACAGCCCGCGGCGGCACCAGGGCGCGCTGATGATGACCGACGCCTTCATGCCCGAAGGTTTCACCGAGCTGACGGTGGACAGCATTTTCATGATGCCGCAGCTTGGCGTGCTGAGCACGGTGCAGGAGCAGGCGGCGCTGCAGGTCTTCGAAAACGACTGCCTCATCCGCCTCGGCTGGTGCATTGCGCCGCGCGGCAACGGCAAAGAGGGCGCGGCGTGCATGACGGTGCAGGTGCGCGTCGAGGGCGGCGGGTCGCAGAATTATGAGATCAAGGCGGGCGAGCTGAAGCTCGTGCCGCTCGCGCTCGGGCAGAAAGCCGTCGTGACTGCCACTCCGGCCAAGGGTTATGACTTCGGCGCTGGGCGTGGCGCGGCGCTGGAGCGCGAGATTTCGGGCGGGGTGGTGGGGCTGATGCTGGACGGTCGCGGGCGGCCGTTCGAGCTGCCGAAGGAGCGCGCGGTGCGGCTGCGGAAGCTGGTGGAGTGGAACGCGGCGATGAACATGTATCCGGCGGCGTGAGGCTTCCGGTGCGGCCGCTGTTATGAGACGGTCGCGGCGGCGTTTGGCGCGGGTGGTGTAGCGGCTGGCGAGGGCGGTCAGTGTTCTCATGTAACTAGTATTGCACGACTTTCTAGAACAGTCAAGTCGCGCGTGAGATTTTTGTTGAGATGGCTCGCACGGGAACGTCGCCAGGGCGCAGAGGTGTCTCGCCGCGACGTTCTCGCCGTTGCGGCCCGCCCCCGACTGGCGTCGGGGGTTCGGATTTCCCGCGACGGGCGTCTGTCCGCCGTTGTGGCCGGCCCCCGACTGGCGTCGACGCATCCGAACCCCTCACGCGAGTGAGGGGCGGGAGGCCAAACAGGCGCGTTGCGTCAGAGATGTCGCCAGGGCGCAGAGGTGTCTCGCCGCGACGTTCTCGCCGTTGCGGCCCGCCCCCGACTGGCGTCGGGGGTTCGGATGTCCCGCGACGGGCGTCCGTCCGCCGTTGTGGCCCGCCCCCGACTGGCGTCGGGGGTTCGGATTGGGCCCTCCAACGAACGTCGACCCGTCGGACTGGCGTCGACGCATCCGAACCCCTCACGCGAGTGAGGGGCGGGAGGCCAAACAGGCGCGTTGCGTCCCCAGAGATGTCGCCAGGGCGCAGAGGTGTCTCGCCGCGACGTTCTCGCCGTTGTGGCCCGCCCCCGACTGGCGTCGGGGGTTCGGATTTCCCGCGACGGGCGTCCGTCCGCCGTTGCGGCCCGCCCCCGACTGGCGTCGGGGGTTCGGATGTCCCGCGACGGGCGTCGCTGCTATGTCCACCGACATCGGCCAAGATAGCGGCAAGGCAGATCCACAGCCGGCGGGCTCAGCGGGCGCGGACCAGGAGTTTCTCGCGCGGCAGGAGCGGCTCGGCGGCCGGCCGATCGCGCTTAAGGTGCTCCCGCGCGCCGTGGCATTGTCACCGCGGGCGCGCGAGCATTTTCGGGCCGAGGCCGTGGCGATCGCACGCCTGCGGCACCCGAACATCGTGCAGGTGTACGACGTCGTCGAGCAGGACGGTGTGTACGCCTACGCGATGGAGTGGATCGATGGCCCGCCCCTGGCCGACCTGATCAGCGACCAAGCGACGAAGCGAAGAAGCGACGAAGGACGCGACCCGTCTCAGGCCACTCGCAGCGCACGACGCTCTCTCGATCCGGTCTCGGCCGCCCGTGTGGGCGTCGCGATCGCGCGCGCTGGGCGAAGTCCACCGCGCCGGACTGCTGCATCGCGACGTCAAGCCGTCCAACATCCTGCTGCGCCGCGACGGCACGCCGCTGCTTTCGGATTTCGGCCTGGTGCGCGACGCGGACGCCGCCATCACGCAGCCCGGCCGCTTCGCCGGCACGCCGGCGTATTCTTCGCCTGAGCAGCTTCGCGGCGCCACGGACTCACTCGACGCGCGCAGCGACGTCTATTCGCTCGGCGCGACGCTCTACCACACCCTGGCGCTGCGGCCGCCCTTCCGCGGTGACAACCCGAGCGCGCTGTTGCGGCAGGTCGAGGCGGGCCACTGCCCGGCGCTGCGGCGAATGGACCGACAGCGATGAGATGGGCGAGCACGACGACGCACGAACCGTAGCGGCGATCAGGCACAGGCGGTCTCCCAAGCGGTTTGGCGGCAGCTTAAAGGCCATCTACGTGCGCGCCAACGGCGCGGCGACCTCGACCCGCCGCTGCGGGCGGGCGGGCGGGCGCGCGCCGACTCAAGGCTGCAGCAGCTCGACAAACGGCTCAATGTCGAATCCGTTGACCGACCCGTCTTGATTCACGTCGGCGTTGCCAAGGAAGCAATCCGGATTCGCGGCACGGTATGCCGACGGATCCTGGAGTGCGACGACAAACGGGTCGATGTCGAACACATTCGCGCTGCCGTCGCAATTCATGTCGCCATACGGAAACGGCCCGATCGCCCACAACTCCCGGCCGGTGTCCGCCGTGTACCCGGAGAAATACACGCGCTCTCCGCTGGCTGTGGTGCGCAGCGGCGCGAAGCTATCCGCACCGGGCACATGGTCGGTCAGCAGCCGCGTGCCTTCGGGCGTTCCATCCGTGCGCCACAGCTCGCGGCCGTGCACGGGGTCGTAGGCTTCGAATAGCGCCTCTCCGCGAAAGCGCGCGAACCCCGATGGGCTCGAGCTGCCGGGACCCGGGCAGATGTCCGCCAACATGAAAGTCCCGGCCGGCGTTCCGTCCGTTCGCCACGCCTCCGTGCCGTGCTCGGAATCCGCGGCGGTGAACAGGCACACGCTTCCCAGCGAAACGCTGGGGTCATCCAGCAAGCCGAGTGAAATGTCGTACTTAACCGACCCCTTCGAGCCCTGCGAACCTGGATAGATATCACGGAGCATGAATGTTCCCGTCGGAGTGCCGTCGCTGACCCACGGCTCTTTCCCGTGAATGCCGTCGCCTGCTCGGAATACCACGGAATCACCCAATGTGGCCAGGAAGTAATTCGTGTAGGTCGTCGCAGATCCGATTGGATGGCTGCTGACGATTTGAGTGCCGTCCGTCGTCCCATCACTGATCCAGAGTCCGGGTCCCGTGGTGCCGTCGTCGGCGAAGAGAAACAACCGATCGCCGGCGACTATCGCCGCCACTCGAAACATGGACGAACCGGGACCCGGCTGGACGTCCTTGACCAGGGACGTACCCGCAATGCTGCCGTCCGTTCGCCAGAGCTCGTAGCCCGTTTCGGGCGTGGTCGCGGTGAATAACAGCAAGTCGCCCACGGGGTGGAACCAGGCCGCATAGGAGCTTCCGCTTCCGGGTACCAAGTCGTAGAACAGACTTGTTCCGTCAACCGTGCCGTCGGTGCTCCACATTTCGGACCCGTGTGTCCCATCGTCGCCATCTGTAAAGAACCGTCCGCCAAACGCCACGACGTCCGGGTCATAACTACCACTCAGGAACGCAAATGTTCCGTCTGCGGTACCGTCAGACCGCCATGACGCGCCAGTGGCGCGAAAGAAGAGCAGCGCGCCGGCACCCTGAAGCGAAGATGGTCCGGATCCCAGTCCCGGGTAGCCCAGCAAGTCGGGGCCGGCCCGGGTGTCCGCCAGCCGTAGCGTGGTCTCAGCTGCCCCGTCCGTCGCCCAGATCTCGGTTCCAGATGTCGCATCGCGCGCAACAAAAAACAGCCGGTCATTCACATCCGTCAGCGATCTCGGCGCGGCGCTATTCGTATCTGGCGCGATGTCGGCAACTAACTTGGTTCCGACGACCGTTGCGTCGCTGGTCCACAGTTCGTATCCATGCACGCCATCTTCGGCGCCCATCCAGAGCAGGCCAGTAGCGCGGCCGAACGACGGTGGGTAGGTCATCGCGCCACGATTGCCAGGCAGCAGGTCTCTCACCATCCACGTGCCGACGGTGGTACCGTCGCTGGTCCACAGCTCCTGGCCGCTCGCCCCGTCGTCGGCGCCGAAGAACAGACGTCCGGCGGCGCTGGTGAGCATACTGGGCTCCGTGTTCTTGAACCCGTCCTTGACCATGACGGTTCCGGCCGCGGTTCCATCTGTTTTCCAGAGCCTGAAGTCTCCAATGAAGAACAACGTCTGATTCACAACCGTCAAATCTGGCAGGCTGCTGAGCCCATCGGACGAGCCTGGCCGCACCTCGGTGAGCAAACCGGTCGCGCCGGGCGTCCCATCGGATCTCCAAAGCTCGTAGCCATGCTGGCCGTCGTTGGCCCGGAAGAAAAACGCTGCGCCCATCGGAGTCAGCGATGAAGGATTGGAGCCGGCCGCGCCTGGCAGGATATCCAAGATCATTGTGGTTCCAGACTCGGTTCCGTCGCTCGTCCAGAGCTCAGCGCCGTTGAGGCCGTCGTTCGCGGCGAAAACGAGCATTGAACCAAACGCGATCAAACTGCCCGGGGACGAGCTGCCCGATCCCGGATTGATATCGCGAACCAGTCGCGTGCCGCCCGGCGTTCCGTCCGTCGCCCACAATTCTCGTCCCGCGACTCCGTCGTCAGCCACGAAGAACAGTGTGCTGCCCACGACGGCAAAATTCGCGGGGCTGGAGTTTGCCTCACCCGCACGAATGTCGGCGACCAGTGTCGCACCTGAACCATCGGTTTTCCAAAGCTCGCTACCCGTGACCGCGCTCGTCGCGCTGAAAAAGACCGATCCTCCCATCAGCGTGAGATTGGAAGGTGTTGAAGGTTCGGCCCCCGGAGCGATATCCGCCACGCGCTGCGTCGTTTCAGCCGTTCCGAGCGTCTTCCAAAGCTCAAGCCCGTGAGTATCGTCGGCGGCGGCAAAGAACAGTTCTGAGCCGCGTGCGAGCATCCGCGGCGTGATTTGAAAGAATCCCTCCATGCCGCTTCGGGTGGACGGAATAATGTCCGCGACCATGCGCGTGCCGCCCGCCGATCCATCCGAGACCCACAGTTCCCCGCCGAATTCCGGGTGCGTCGCGACGAAATACACCAGCCCCCCCGCCTCGACGAAGCCGTGAGGATACGACGAGTCCGGGCAGCCCGACGCGGCAATGTCCTTCACGAGGTGTGGCGTGATGTCCGCCAGGGCGAGGACCTGCGTTGCGGACCCCAGGGCGGCGGCGAGCCAACGTCTGGCGCTCATCTGTCTCTCCAAGCGGTCGATGTTATCCCAACGGGTGACTCGGTGCGATGCACCGTAACTAAGACCGTCGTAGCAAACGCCGTGCCAGCGGCGCGAGAAACGCTAAGTGGACACCTGTCTCGCGGTGTGTACGTCACCCGGCGGTCAAACAGGCGTCGCGGGAGATCGCTGACCCGACAGGACCGTTCGGTGGGTCCCGCTCCGTCGAAAGGCCACGTCGGGCGCGACGGGCGCTCACGCGCCGCGGGGGCGATTCGCGCCGCTTCAGACTCGCCTCTCTGGTACAATGCGGGCATGCTACGATCGCGACGGGCGCTGCTGCTGGGCGCGACGCTGCTGGTCGCCGGCTGCGGGTGGTCGGCCAGGCCGCCGGTGAGTATCGCGCTTCGGGCGCACGTGGCGCGCGAGCTCGGCGAACGCCAGCGTGGCTTCGACGCGCCCGCCAAGGCGATGGATTTCTACGTTCGCCAGCGGGCGCCATTCGGCAAGCCGCTGCCGGCCGAGAAGTACCTCGACGCACAGCAGCACATCCGCAACATGCTCGCGAGCGCCGCCGACGACAACCGCCGCGGACCGCGCGCTGCGGCGTCTGTCGGCGGAATCGTCGGCTGGCGCGGCATCGGTCCGGGCGACATCGGCGGGCGAACGCGGGCGCTGGCGATCCACCCCGTGGATCACAACATCATGTACGCCGGCGGCGTCTCCGGCGGCGTCTGGAAGACGACCGATGGCGGCCAAGCCTGGACGCCGCTCGACGATTTTCTCCCCAATCTCGCCGTCGCGACGATCGCCATCGACCCGACCGATCCGGAGGTGATCTACGTCGGAACCGGAGAGGGGTTTTACCCAGTCTCGTCGCCGACCACCGAGGCCATCTTTCTTCGCGGCCTGGGCATCTTCAAATCGCAGGACGGCGGCGCGACGTGGTCGCACCTGGCGGCGACGATCAACTCCAACTTCTATTACGTCAACGACATCCGCATCAGCCCGGACGACGCGCAACAGCTCTTCGCGGCCACCTGGCGCGGCGTTTACCGCAGTCTCGACGCCGGCCAGACCTGGACGCGCGTGCTGCGCGGCTCGACGCTCAATCAGGTCGGCTGCACCGAGCTCGCCGTCCGCTCGGACACCTCGCCGCCCGTCATGTTCGCGGCGTTCGGCAGCCTTCAGTCGGATGGCATCTATCGCTCGATCGACCACGGCAGCACCTGGTCGAAGCTGACGACGGGCCTGCCCACCAGCGACCAGGGCCGCATCACGCTGGCCATCGCCCCCAGCGATCAGAACGTCATGTACGCCTGCATCGCCCAGAACTTCGCCGGCGCCGACGAGATCGGCGCGCTGCAGGGCGTCTATCGCAGCGTCGACGGCGGCACGACGTGGGAGCAGCGGGTCAACCTGGCGCTGCCGGTCGGCAAGAACCTGCTCGGAAATCAGCTCGCCATCGCCTGCATGCCCGGCCAGGGCTATCACCAGGGCTGGTACGACAACGCCATCGTCGTCGACGCGCTCGACCCGGAGGTCGTCTGGGTCGGCGGTGTCGACGTGCAGCGCAGCGACGACGGCGGCGTCACGTGGGGGCTGGTCAGCGCCTGGTGGCAGTACACGTACAACGGCCTGCCCGAAGAACCGAATTATTGCCACGCCGACATCCACCGCCTGCTGCTCCACCCCGAGTACGACGGTTCGTCGAACCAGTCGCTCTTCGTGTGCAGCGACGGCGGCATCTTCCGAACCGACAACCCGCGGGCCGCGACCACGACCAGCATCTGCGACTGGACGCCGCCGGCGGAGGTGAATTTCACCTCGCTCAACAACGGCTATGACACGATCCAGTTCTATCACGGTGACGCGGACCTGGCGTCCGGTCGCTTGCTGGGCGGCGCGCAGGACAACGGCTCATTCCGCGCTACGGCACCGGACGGCGCAGACTGGCAGCGCACGTTCGGCGGCGACGGCGGCTACTGCGCCATCGACCCGCGTAATCCCAACGTCCTGTACGTCGAGATCCAGTTCTTCCCGCAGATCTACAAGTCGATCAACGGCGGCCAGACGTTCATCAAGCGCGTGACGGGCATTACCGGCGACAGCGGCTCGTTCATCAACCCGATCGCCATGGACCAGGTCAACCCGAGCATTCTCTGGGCGTGCGGCAATCGGCCGTGGCGCACGACGAATGGCGCGAACTCCTGGGCGGCCGCGGGTCCGGATTTCAGCCCTGGCGCGGCGATCAGTGCGGTGGCCATCGCGCCGTCCAATCATGAGATCGTGTACCTTGGTTTTTCGGACGGATACGTGCAGCGCAGCGACGACGCGCTGGCCGCAAATCCGACCTGGGTCAGCCGAAGCAGCGGTTTGCGCGCCGGAACCGGGTACGTGAGCTGGGTGGAGATCGATCCGGTCGATCCGGACGTCGCGTATGCGACGTATTCCACGTTCGGCGGCGGGAAGATTTTCAAGACGATCAACGGCGGGGTCTCGTGGGCTAATGTCACCGGTTCCGGACTGACTGGTCTACCCGATCTGCCGGTCAACTGCGTCGCGATCAACCGCATCGACCGCGACCTGGTTTACGCCGGCACCGACCTGGGCGTATTCGTCAGCGAGTCGGGCGGCACGACCTGGATTGCGGACGACGCCGGCTTGCCCCATACGATCGTTGAATCGTTCGACTGGCAGGGCTCCGGAAGGCTCGTCGCGTTCACGCACGGCCGCAGCGTCTTCGTCACCGACGTGCGGACGCCGCTGGCTCTCGACGACGGCGGTCCCATCGACGCCGGCGGCGCGCAATCGATTCCACCGCCCCCGTAGCTCGGAGGCTAGCTAGCCTTATCTGGATCGCCTCCGGTTGGAATGCCGGAATGCACCATTTCGAGGGCAATCCGCTGCTCTCGGGCTCGGCGGCGGATTGGAAACGCCTGATCGAGGCCACCGGGCCGGCGTCGCTGCTCGTCGCCATCGAAGCGCGGATGGGCGCTGCGCTGCGGCGGCGCTGCGCGAACGCCGTGCGGCCGCGCGACGGGGTCGCGGCTGGGCGAATGCTGCGCGGCCGCACGAACGCGACGCGAAATCTCGGGGCTCGCGCGAACCGCTATTCGCTTGCCGGCGTCTTCGCCAGCGGGACACTTCGCAACGCCGTGAGCCGAGCGGTCAACCGCGCGATCGCGTCTTCGTCGGGCGGCGAGCGCAGGCAGTGCATCTCGATGGCCTCTTCGAACAGCGTCGCCGCCTCCGCCAGTTCGCCGCGCCGCGTCAGACACTCGGCGAGCTCTTCCCAGGCGATCAGGGTATGGAAGAGGCGGCCGCCCAGGTCGGGATCGGCACGAAATGCCGTCACGGCTTCGCGCAACGCGGCCTCGGCAGTGCGATCGTCACCCTTGCGGGCGAGCAGGCGCCCCCAATAGGTGAGCGTGTGCAGCGTCCAATTGGCGGTGGCGTCGGCGTCGAGGCAGATCGCCAGCGACTCGCGAAAGCACGCATCGGCCCGCTCCAGATCGCCCATGCCCTCCAGCGCGCGGCCGAGGTTGTTGAGCGCCAGGGGCGTGTACATCGGGTTTGTCTGCCGTACGAGATCCAGTCCGGCGCGCAGGACGGGCTCGGCCGCGGCGAAGTCGCTCCGGGCCATCAGCAGCATGCCCAGGTTGTTCTGGGCGCGTGCCGATTCGAATGACCGTGCACCGTATTCGCGTGTCGCCAGTTCAAGGCTTTCGCGGACGAATGGCTCGGCTTCGTCGAGTCGTCCCAGGGCGCGATAAACCTCTCCCAGATTATTGACCAACGTGACGTAGAACCCGCCGCGATCCGTACCGGCGTGCCAGATGTCATACGCCGCCTGGTAGTGCCGCACGGCGGCGGACTTGTTCCCGGCCTCGCTGTAGTAGTAGCCCAGTTCATTGAGCGCCACGGCGGCGTGCGCGTCGCGGTTGGGGATCGACGCCGTCCGGAGGATTTCGAGCGACCGGAGAAGCTGTTTCTCGGCGTCGGCGAAGCGATGCACGCTGAGATAGGACTGACCGATGGTCCGCCGCAGCAGCGCTTCGACCAGCGGCCGCTGCCGGAATGAACCACTATCCAATTGCACGACCGCCTCGTCGATCACCTGGCTGACCTGCGGATCGCCGAATCGATTCTGCCGCGTCAGGAGCCCCTGGAGGAACTCGCGAATCGCACCGGAAGTTCCGGATTCGGCGGCAAGCGCTTCGCGCTGCGTGGTTTCGGCGCGCTGCGCGGCGACGGCCTGCCCGCGGGCCGTCTCAGCCTGCACGTAGAGGATCGTGCTCAGCACGGCGCCCGAGACGGTCACCAGGGCGGCCAGCGCCGCGGCCGACACCGTCCAGCGATTGCGTGCGATGAACTTTCCGGCACGATAGCGCCACGTGTCCGCGCGTGCCCGGACGGGCAGGCCGTCGAGGTGGCGGCGGACGTCGTCGGCCAACTGCTCGGCCGTCGGATAGCGCCGGGCCGGTTCCTTGCAGAGCGCCTTGAGCACGATCGTGTCGAGATCGCCGACGAGCACGCGCCGCGAAGATCGATCCGTCGCCACGGCGCTGGGGCGCCGCGGCTGCTGCTCGCAGATGGCGTGCTCGTAAGCGGCCCGCGACTCGGCCTCGACTTCGTACGGCCCGCGTCCGGTCAGCAGCTCATACAGAATCACGCCCAGGGCGAACACGTCGCTGGCGGTCGTGACGCGCTCGCCGCGAACCTGCTCCGGGCTGGCGTAGCGCGGCGTCATGGGTCCGCCTTGGGTCGCGGTCAGGGCGGCGTCTTCATGCTGCAGGACTTTCGCGATGCCGAAGTCCAACAGTTTGGGCCGGCCCGCGCGATCCACAAAGATGTTGCCGGGCTTCAGGTCGCGATGGACCACAAGGTTCTGATGCGCGTACTGCACCGCGGCGCAGACCTCGCAGAACAGGCTCAGCCGCCGGCGCAGGTCGAGGCGCTGGCCGGCGAGGTAGCGGTCGAGCGGCAGGCCGTCGACGTATTCCATGACCAGGTATGACCGGCCGTCGTCGGTCACGCCGCCGTCGATGAGCCGGGCGATGTTGGGATGCTCCAGCCCGGCGAGCACCTGCCGCTCCGCACCGAAGCGCCGCAGAATCTCGTCCGACTCCATGCCGCGCTTGACGAGCTTGATCGCGACGCGCTGCTCAAACTGACCGTCGGCGCGCTGGCCGAGATAGACGTCGCCCATGCCGCCCGCGCCGAGCTTGGCGACGATCTCGTACGCAGCGATCCGCGGCGGCAGCGGCGTCATCTCCTCCACGGCGTCAAGAACCTGCCCGACCGTCGAGGCGCCCCCCTCCAGCGGCGATCGCAGAACACTCGAGCCGCAACGGTCGTGATGCGACAACAGCCGCCGGACGTAGTCGGACAACTCGGCGTCGCCCGCCAGGCGCTGCCGAAGCGCCGCGGCGCGCACCTCTTCGGCGGCATCGGCCAGCTCCTGAAAGACGGAGTCCGCCAACTTCAGTCGCTCAGCCGAGAGCATCGTCATCCAACTCCGCAAGCTCCTCCAGCAGCACCGCGCGCGCGAAGCGCCACTCGCGCTCCACCGTGGCCGTGGAGATGCCCAGCGCCGACGCCGTCTCGTCGATGGTCATGCCGCCGAAAAACCGCATCGTCACCACCTGTGCCTTGCGCGCGTCGCGCTCTTCCAGTCGTCGCAGCGCGTCATCGAGCGTGACCATGTTCTTTGAAGGCGGCTCGATCGCCAGTTCCGGTTCATTCGATTCGATCTCCGACTCGCGCCCGCCCCCGCTCACGGCCCGAGCGCGTACCAGCCGGGCCCCTCCGCCGCGCTTCTGCGCCGACTTGCGCCGCGCCTGGTCGACCAGGATCTGCCGCATGGCCTGAGCAGCGGCGGCGAAAAAGTGCGCCTTGCCCGCCCAGCCCTCGTCCTTGCCGACGAGCTTCAGATATGCCTCATGCACCAGCGACGTGGGTCGCGTGGTCTGGCCGGGAAATCGGGCCATCCGCGCCCGCGCCAGCCGCCGCAGCTCGTCATAAACCAGCGGCAACAGGTCGGCGGCCGCCCGGCGGTCGCCCCCCGCGGCGGCTTCCAGCATCCGCGTCACCGGCCCCGATTGCCCTTCGCACACCCGCGTGCCTCCGGTCCGAATGATGGAGTTTTCGGTAAGTTTGCGAATCCCAGTATAGCACGTGCTCGGGCGCAGCGGAGGAACCGCGCTGCCGGGGCACACGTCACGCTGTTCATCGGCCACAGACGATTGGCGGCCGGCGCCGTCGATCACGCCGACGGCGCCGTGGTGTGATAACCGCGCGCTGGGCGAGCCGGCAGAAGCGCTGCCGGTGCACTCTCGGTCGCGCAAGTCCTGTCAGGAGTTCTGACGATGTGCTCAACTTACGCGGGCGTTTTCGGTCGCTTTGGCACACCGCTGCTGGCGTCATTGCTGCTCAGCGGGTTGGCGCATGGGCAATCCACGGGGTTCACATATCAGGGAAGTCTGGAGGACGCCGGCGCGCCGGCCAACGGCAACTACGACCTGACCTTCAAGCTCTTCGACGCCGCGACGAACGGCGCACAGCAGGGCTCAACCGTCACGCTGACCGGGCACGCGGTCACCGACGGACTCTTCAGCGCCAACGTGGACTTCGGCCTGTCGCCTTTCTCCGACGGCGCGAACCGCTGGCTTGAAATCAGCGTGAATGGCACGACGCTCTCGACGCGCCAGCGCATCCGGCCCACCCCCTACGCCATGTTCGCCGACGTGCTCGACGGCCAGCACGGCGCCTTCTACCAGAACGCGTCGAACCTCAACGCCGGCACCGTACCCTTGGCGCGGCTGGCGGGGGCATACAGTGGCATTACCGGCGTCGGCAACGTCACGAGCGGCACTTGGCGTGGCGACGCCGTCGGGGCGGCCTACGGCGGCACGGGCATCAGCACGGCCGGGGCGCCCACCGGATCGATGCTGTACACGACTTCGCTGGGTGTGTGGGGCTGGCTTCCGATCGGTACGAGCGGGCAGGTGCTGACGGTCTCGGCCGGCAAACCGGCGTGGGCGGCCGGCCCGCCGCCGGGGGGCGCCGCGGGCGGCGATCTGACGGGAACGTATCCAAACCCGACCCTTGCGAACAACGCTGTCACGACGGCCAAGCTCGCCGATGGGGCGGTCGAGGCCAACAAACTGGCCGACGCGGCGGTCGCGAACAATAAGCTGGCAGACGGGGCGGTCACGTCCGGCAAGCTGTTTTCCGACGCCGCCTCGCTGAACAGAGTGAGCGGCGGCGCCTTGAGCGTTGTCGCCGGCCCGCGCGTGGGCATCGGCACGGCACCCGGCTCGGGCAAGTTCTTCGTCAGCGACAGCAGCCAGGGGCTTGTCTACCTCTCCGGCAGCTCCACCGGCGGCTCGTGGCTGACGCTCGACAACACCAGCGCCGGCGGCCACGAGTGGGACCTGATCTCGTCCGGCTCGGCCAACAGCGAAGGCGCCGGCAAGCTGCTCTTCCGCGACGCCGATGGCAGCGGCGTCGTCGTGACCTTGAGCGCCGGCTCCGCCGGTATCGGCACGACGTCGCCGCAGTCCAAACTGCACGTCGTGGGTGACCTGCGCGTCGATAACGGCGAGATACGCAGTTGGGGCGGCCTGACGCTGCATCCCGACGTGGATGGCTCCGGCGACGACGAGATTCGCTTCACCAACAGCGCTGGCAGCGAAGTGGCACGCGTCCATACGAATGGAAACGTCGGCATCGGGACGAGCAGCCCCGGCGAACGCCTGACCGTCAGCGACGGCGGCGTTGGAATTCACGACACCACTGACAACAAGGACTGGGCGTGGAAGTACAGCGCCACGTGGAATTGCCTCTACCTGGCCGAAGACGGCGTGGTGGCACCCAATGTCATGAGAATCAACAACGGCGGTAACGTCGGCTTTGGAGGGAACCCGAACGCCGCATACAAGGTCGGAATCGACAGCACCACGAATGGGCTTTCCGTCAATGCGTACAATGCGATCACGGCCACTAGCGGCGGCTCCCAGGGAGTCGCCGTGCTCGCCGAGGCCGCTGGCAGTGAAGGTTACGGAGTGTGGGCCCTGGAGCACCCCGCTGGCGGCGGCCCATTTGCAATCGCTATGTACGCCACCGCGTTTCAGGGCAAAGCTGTAGTCTCCGATGGCAACTTCGTGATGTACAACGGCACGTTTTACGCGTCGCCGACCTCCACCACCTGGACCACCAACAAGCCCGCCACCGTCAAGCTCGACAACGGCCGCCAAGTCAAGCTCTTCGCCGAAGAGGCTACCGAGGTGTTCTTCACCGACTACGGCGATGGGCAGCTCCGCGACGGCCGCGCCCGGATCACACTCGACGCCGACTTCCTCCAGACCGTGACCATCTCCGACGAGTTTCCCATGCGTGTCTTTGTGCAGGTCGAAGGCGAGTGCAACGGCGTCTACGTCACAAACAAGGACGCCCACGGCTTCGACGTGATCGAGCTCATCGACGGCCGCTCCGACGCTCCGTTCACGTTCCGCGTCGTCTGCACGCGCAAGCACTACGAGGGCGAGCGGCTGGCCTCCGAGGAGCAGGACATCGCCTTCAACACGCGCATGCTCGAAACCGTCTGGCCCGAGCAGCTCGCCGAGGCCGCGCGGCAACGCGAGCGCGCCATGGCCAGACTCGATCGTCATCGCGCCGCGACTGCTGCGAACGCCGCCGACTCGGCCGCGCGCGATACAGAGCCACCGGGCAACAACAACGAGTGACACAGCACCGCCGGCGCCGGGACGCCGTCGCAGACCGCGTTCCCAGCGAGCCGCGAGTTCAAGGAGCTTCACATCATGTCGCACCGCAAGCGAGCGATTCTGTCGACCGTTACCATCCTGTCATTCATTGGCCTGTCGGCCGCAAGTGCCGCCGCCGAGCTGATCAGCTTTGCCGCGATCCCGCCCAACGGTTCGGTCGAAGGGCTGGGAACCGTCGATGCGCGACTCAATATCCAGACTTCCCACGGCCTCGCCCAAGTCGAGCGTCCGGGATCGTCCAACTCGACGTACGGCTGGAACGGCGCGCCGCCAACCCAGAACGGTGGAATGGACCCGGACGGCGGTTTTGCCGACACGGACCGGGACAACGCCCTGTTCGACGTTGCATTCACTTTCGCGCCCGGCGTGGCAGCCAGCGACTTCTCAATACGCATGCTGGACTTTGGAGACTTCAACCCGTACGAGGGAACGCTGAGTGTCGCGACACTGCGAGCGATGAATGCCGCCAACGTCGTCGTCGCGACGCAGACGCTCTCCTTCACGCACGATGCCGACATCAACCCGACGTCCGGCTCCGCGGGCAACCTCCAGATTACAGGCGATGCCACAGCCGCGCCCGGCGATCCGGGGAACTTCGTCTTTTCGCTCTCCGCGCCACGCATCTCAAGGGTGGAGTTCGTCTGGAGCCACAACGGCAGCGGCAATCCGACGCGCCCGTCCGATCCGAACATCGGCTTCGACACGCTGGAGATCAAGTTCGTCGAGGCCTGCCACCCCTGCGACGCCAACTGCGACGGAAGCGTAAACGGCTTCGACGTCGATCCGTTCGTCGCACTTCTCACCGGCGGCGGAACGCCCTGCTCGCCCTGCGCCGGCGACGTCAACGGCGACGGTAGCGTCAGCGGTTTCGACATCGATAACTTCGTCGCCTGCCTCGGTGGATGATGTTGCCCACCCCCGGTGACCCTACAAGTACTGATGTGCGACCAAGGGAGCCTTGAGATGACGCACCTGATAGCCCGACTTCTTTGCCCGTTGGCAACGCTGGCCGTTCTGGCGCCCGCACTCGCTGGAGATCTCACTCCGCCGCCAGGGCCGATCCAGTCCACCATGAAGCCCCTGACCGACGTCGAGCCGCGCGTCGCCGTCAACGAACTCAACACGCCGGGCGACGACAACGCGATTTACGTGATCGCGTCACCGGGCGCCTACTATCTGACCGACAACCTCGTGGGCGAGGCCGGAAAAGACGGCATTCGCATCGACGCGGCAAATGTGACGCTTGACCTCATGGGGTTTACGCTCAGCGGCGCCGGCGACGGCGTCGGCGTTCACAATGCGTTGACCGCCGGCAAGATTACGATTGTCAACGGGTTTGTAACGGCTTGGGGAGACGGGATCGTCCTCAGGAACTTTGCGCACGTCGAGGACGTGACCAGCACGTACAACACGTATTCCGGCATCGAGGTTGGCAATACCTCATTGATCCGCAATTGCATTGCAGCATTCAACGGCTGGAGCGGCATTTCCGTCGGCATTGCCAGCGCCGTCAACGCCTGCATTGCGCACTCTAACACGCAACACGGGATCGTTATTGGAAAGGGCATTGTCTCCAATTGCACTTGCGATGCTAACGGCCTTGCGGGAATCTACGCTAGTTACGAAACCGTTGTCTGCGACAATATGTGCTCCGCACCCACGATGGGCGGCAGCGCCGTCGGCATTCACGTCGATGCCCTCAATCGCGTCGTCAACAACCTCGTTTACGGCGGATCACGCGGCCTTCAGGTCGACGGCGTGAACAACGACATCTCAGGTAACTCCGTTCAGGCGGCGCTCGACAACTACAGCATTGTCCCCGGCAACAGGCTGAACATCCTGTTGTGTCAGATTCCTGAGTCAATCGACTGGCCTTGCACGGTCACACTCGCCGGAGATCTCACCGGCGTCACCGCCCAGCACGGCATCGCCGTCAATGCCGATCACGTCACGATCGACCTTGGCGGCCACGCGCTGATCGGCGTCGCCGGCGCGCTAAGCGGCATTTATATGAGCGCGTTTGAAAACCTGACGATTCGCAACGGCACGATTCGCGATTGGGGCGACTACGGGGTCAATGCGTTTTTCAGGGCCAACGTCCATGCGGAGAACGTTCATATCAGCGATGTCGGAGACACCGGACTGCTAATTGGCGACGACGCGCAGCTCACCCGCTGCTCAGCTACACGCTGTGGCGGCGCTGGCATCGCCGCCATCAGCGGCGCGATCGTCACCGAATGTGTCGCCTCTCACTGTTTGAACATGGGAATCAATGTCAGCTACGGCAGCACGATTCAGTCGTGCACCGCCCACGACAACGACCGCGGGTTTTATGCCTACGGTTCGAGCATCGGTGCAAGCGTTGCTTATTTGAACACCGCCGCCGGATTCCAAGTTGATGACGGCACGAGTCTGGTCGATTGCTCTGCGGTTGATAACGCGGACGGCATCATCGCGGGCACGCGCTGCACCGTGACCAACTGCGCCGCACAGTCCAATGATGTTTCGGGCATCGCTGCTAGCGGCAGCGCGCGCATCACCGGCTGCGACGTGGTGAGCAACGGGGGGGATGGCATCCTCGTCGGCAACCTGTGTGACGTTCGGAGCAACCGCTGCTATTCGAATGGCGCCGGCTCTGGTACGGGCGCCGGCATCCACGCCACAAGCTCGCCCAACAGCATCGTCGATAACACGTGCGGCTTCGCGGAACGCGGCCTCGATATCGACGCCGGCGGTAACCTAATCTCCAAGAACATCGTTCGTGACAACGTCGATAATTACGACATCGTTGGAAGCAATCGTCTCGATCTGCTGCTCTCACACTTGCCCGAGTCCATCGACTGGCCCGCGACGGTCACGCTGACCGGCGACCTGACCGGCGTCTCTGGCTCTAACGGAATCACGATCGCCGCCGACAACGTTACCATCGATCTCGGCGGCCACGCCCTGGTCGGAGTTGGCGGCTCGCTCGACGGCATCAACGTCTCCGGCTCACGCCGCAATATCGCCATCCGCAACGGCACCGCACGCAACTGGGCCGGCGACGGCATCGACGCCGCCAGCGCCGGCAATGCCCAGTTCGAGAACCTCAAGGTTTCCAACAATACCGGCGACGGCCTGCGCGTCGGCGTCGACTGCGCCGCTCGCGCATGCTCGGCGCTGAACAACGGCGGCGACGGCATTGAGGGCGGAGGCAACGGAACCATCCTTGAATGCGTTGCCAATGCCAACACGCAGACGGGAATCCTGGCCGGCGATTCGACCGTTGTGGCCAACTGCGAGGCTGCCTTCAACGCCGTCGACGGAATCCGCGTCGCCACCGGATCGACCGTCCGCCACTGCACCGTGCGCGGCAGCGTCGGCGACGGCATTGAGGCAGGCACCTCCTGCACGATTGCCGAAAACCACACCGACCTGAGCGGAAACGGCGGAAGCGGCGCGGGCGTTCACATCACCGGCACGGGGTGCCGCGTCGAGGGCAACACCTGCCTTGCCGCCGACCGCGGCGTCGACGTCGATTCGACCGGAAACCTCATCATCCGGAACACGGCGAGGAGCAACACGACCAATTACGACATCGTCGCCGGAAATCGCTACGGTCCGATCATCGACATCACCGCCGGCGGCACGGCGGCCGTAACCGGCAACAGCGCTGCCAGCACCATGAGCACGACTGACCCTTGGGCCAACTTTGCGTATTGAGCACAACGGAGCAAGCCATGTACCGCGCCGTCTCTATCGCGAGCTGGGCGGCACTCGCTGCCGTCGCGGCGGTCGCGCAGTCCAACATCGACCCGAACCACAAGTCGGCCTGGTGCGAAAACCTGGGCTGGACCAACTGGCTCGACGCCGGCACGCCCCCGGGCGATCAGGGCGTCGTGGTTGGCGACACCATTCTTGCGGGCTTTATCTGGGCCGAAAACGTCGGCTGGATCAACGTCGGCGACGGTTCGCCAGCCGACGGTGAATTCTACGGAAACGTCACCGGCAGTGATTTCGGCGTCAACATCAAGCCCTCGACCGGCGAACTCTCCGGCTACGCCTGGGCGGAGAACATCGGCTGGATCAACTTCGCGGGCGGCGCCTATGCCACGCCTCCCGCCACGCCGCGGATCGATCTGCTCGCCGACCCTCCCCGATTGCGCGGTTTCGTCTGGTCTGAGAACGCCGGCTGGATCAACCTGGACCACAGCACGCACTACGTCGCTTTCACGCCGGCTGCCTGCCTCCCCTGCGACACCAACTGCGACGGCAGCGTCAACGGTTTTGACGTCGACTCGTTTGTCGAGGTGCTCACCAGCGGCGGGACGCCGTGCTCGCCGTGTGCGGGCGACGTGAACAGCGACGGCAGCGTCAGCGGCTTTGACATCGATGGATTCGTCGCCTGTTTGGGCGGATAACGGCCGCACCGGCCTGGTGAACGCGGGCACTGGCATCCGAGCCGGGCTGTCCCCAGCCCGCTTGGCGCGCGCAGCGCTGCCCGCGCGCGTGATCATTGTTCGACACAACCGGCGCACCGTTCGCAATCAACCGGCGCGCTGTGCGCACATGAGCCGGCGCGCTGCTCGACACAACCGGCGTGTGGAGACGCCGGCTCGGTCGGGCGGAGCCGCACCGATCCCCCGCCTTACGAGCCTCACCACGGATTCTCTTGCGGCCGGGACTCGTCGCCGATGTATAATCGGGGCGACCGCGCGGCACTGCTCGGCAGGGCAATGATGGAGGCGCCAGCGGATTGCGCGAGAGAGAGCGCCGGCCGGCTGCGGACGGGAAGGAAGCACGATGCCTCGGATTGTCATCGGAGCACTATCGCTCGCGCTCCTGCTGTCAGCCGCGGCATCCGCCGCGGAATTGACGCCCGGCAACATCCTCGTCAGCGTCACCCGATCCACCGACGACTATACTATCCGCGAGTACACGCCGGCCGGCGACCTGGTGCAGCAGTGGTCAATCCCCCCGGTGGGCGATCCCCCGTTCCTGCGCGACCTCACGGTCAGTTCGGACGGAATCATCTCCGCCTACAACGGCACATTCGACCCGTTCCTGACGCGCCTCAATCCTTCAACCGGTGCCATGAACCACCGCACCTTCGCCGGTTGGTCGACCGTCAGCGGCGTCGGCTACGGCGGCGTCGCCGCGTGGAGCCACTACGTCTTCGCGACCGACATGGACACTTTCGGCGACGCGCCGCGCGGGATCGTGCGCTTTGATGTCGCCAGCAACACGGCCCAGCGTTTCGCGGACAACGCCGACTTTCGGCAGATCGAGCTCGGCCTCGACGGCCTGCTCTACGGTCAGACCGGCATCCGCAGCATCGCGGTCTACGAACCATCGACGCTGGCCCTGGTTCGAACGGTGAATCTTCCGTTTGAGGCCAACGACGTGCGCGGAATCGCCGTCAACGCTGCCGGCGACATCTTCACCAACTCACTTGACGCCGTGCTTCGCCGATTCAGTCCGACCGGGACGTTGCTCGATTCCATCCCCACCGGTTCGGTGCAGACGCAGGACATCGACCTGCTGCCCGACGGCCGCATCATCGCCGGCCACTGCAACGAAGGTCGGGTCTTCCTCACCGACGAGTCGCTTGACAGCATCACCTCATTCGCCATTCCCAACGTGCACGTGACCTACGTCGCGTGGACCCCTGAGCCGACGACGTTCGCCATGCTGGCATTCGCCGCGAGCATGCTGAGGTCGCGCCGACGCCTGTTCCCGCGGCGCCGTGCTACCGGCCGCACGCCGCGGGACTGACGCACTCTCCCGTGCGGGATTCCCTTTCCGAACTCTCTCAGCGTTGACCGCGTCCCGCGCGTCGGCGACGATCCACGCGCCGTCGTCGCGATCAACGCACTCGTCCGGAGGCCCGACCCTGCGTCCCACCGAGCACGCGCCCCGCTGATGCGCGTCTGCCTGCTGGTCACCGATCTTCAGCCCGGCGGAACGCCGCGAAGGCTGGCACGCCTGGCGCTCGGCCTGCGCGACGCCGGCGTCGAAGTCGTCGTCGGCTGTCTCGCGCCACCCGGGCCGGTCAGCGGCGAGCTGGCGACTGCTGGGATCGATACTTTCGCCTGCGAAGCGCGCCATGCCCGCGACCTCGCCGCGCTGTACCGGCTGATCGCGCACGTCCGCCGGCTGCGGCCCAACCTGCTGCACGCCACGCTGACCCACGCCAACGTCGCCGCCCGGCTGGCGGGATGCGCCTGCCGCGTGCCGGTGGTCGGCTCGACCGCCACGATCGAACTCGAGCGCCGCTGGCACCGCTGGGCCGAGTGGCTGACGGCCCGCTTCGATCGGCTGCACGTCGTCAATAGCCAGGCCGTCGCCCAGCACGTGCAGCGCTCCTTTCGTTTGCCACCCGACCGCGTGCGGATCATCCCCCCTTCCGTCGAACCGCCCGAGCCGCCCGCCACGCGGGCCGAGGTCCGCGCCGAAATGCGCGTTGCCGACGACGAGTTCGTCGTCCTTTGGGCGGGCCGCTTCGACCCGGTCAAACGCGTCACGACGATCATCGCGATCGCCGAACAGCTCGCCGACCTTCCGATCCGCTTCTGGCTCGCCGGCGACGGCCCCGCGCGGGCCGAGTTCGAGCGGCTGCGCGCCGCCAGCAGCGCGGCGCAGCGGATCGAACTGCTGGGCTGGCGCGAGGACGTACGCCGCCTGAACCGCGCCGCCGACGCGTTCATATTTCCATCGTTCACCGAAGGCATGCCGAATGCCGTCCTCGAGGCCATGGCGGCCGGTCTGCCGGTCGTCGGGCGCTCAATTCCCGCCCTGCGCGAACTGAGCGGCGCTGGCGAGACGCCGCTTTCTGCGACGGAAGTCCCACCGCCGTCCGAGCGTACCGAGGCAATCGCTCCGCTTGCGACGGCCGCTGGCGATGCGAACGCGACGGCGACGAGCGGGGTGTCGGGCACACGTTGTGCCGGCGACGCCGGACGCCTGCTGGTTGTCGACCGCGACGAAGATTTCGCAGCCGCGCTGCGCCGCCTGCATCTGGACGCCGCGCTTCGCCGTGCGATCGGCGGCCGCGCCGCGGCGTGGGTGCAAGAGAACCTGAGCCTACAGCGCACGGTTCAGGCAATGATTCAGGTGTACCAGGAAGTCGCCGGCCGCTAACCGACTAATCGCGGCGGGTGGACTCGGTGATCCAGCCGCCGCCCAGCACGACGTCGTGGTCGTAGAAAACGGCCGCCTGACCGGGTGTGACGGCGGCCTGCGGCTCGGCAAAACGGACCTGCACGCGGCGGTCGGGCTCGACGATCAGCGTCGCCGGCGCGGGCGTGTGCATGTAGCGGATTTTGACGTCGACGGCCGCGCGGCATGGCGGGGGATCCGTCAGCCAGTTCACATCGGCGGCCCGCAGTGCGTCGGAAAACAGGTCTTCGCGCGATCCGACCGTGACCTGATTGCGCTGCGCGTCGAGCCGCGTCACGTACGTGGGCGTGCCCAACGCCAGGCGAAGGCCGCGGCGCTGGCCGATGGTGAAATTCCCCACGCCGCCGTGCGTTCCCAGCAGGCGTCCGCGCTGGTCGACGACCTCCCCGGTGCGTTGCGTCTCCGGGGCGCGCTCCGCCAGCAGCCGCGTGTAGTCGTTGTCCGGAACGAAGCAGATTTCCTGGCTGTCGGGCTTGTCGTGCACGGCCAGACCGAGCGACGCGGCCAGCTTTCGCACGTCGCGCTTCGGCAGGTCGCCAAGCGGAAACAGGCAGCGCGGCAGATCTTCGCGGCGAATTCCGAAGAGCACGTAGGACTGGTCCTTGGTCGAATCCTTGGCGCGCGCCAGGCACGGGCCGCCGGCGCGCTCGATGATCCGCGCGTAGTGGCCGCTCGCCACGTACGACGCATCCATCATCGCGGCATACTGGAAGAGCCGCCCGAACTTGACCTCGATGTTGCAGACGACACACGGATTGGGCGTGCGGGCCTGACGGTACTCGTTGACGAAATAGTCGATGATGCGCTCGAACTCGCGCTCGAAATTCAACGCGTAGAAGGGAATGCCCAGGCGAGCCGCCACCGAACGCGCGTCCGCCGCGTCGCCCGCCGAGCAGCAGCCGTGCCGCAGCCGCCGCGCGGGCGGCGCTCCGGGCACGGCGGACGCGCAGACCTCGTCCGGTTCGGGCGCATGGGCGCCGACCCGCAGGAACACGCCGACGCACTCGTAGCCCTGCTCCTTCAACAGGCAGGCAGCCACGGAGGAGTCGACGCCGCCCGACATGGCGACGATCACCTTTCCGTTTCGGGACATGCGTCCCTTTTTACCGCGCGGACGAGGGCGGCGTAAACGTATTCGTTGCCCGATCGCGACGCGCCGCGCGTCAGCAGAGCGCCAGGTACGCGGCGATCGCCATGATGAGCACGCGCGTCTTCTGCTCCGACCAGCGCCACAATGAGAGCATGGCTCGATCCCTCCCCAGGGTTGCACTTCATGATAGGCACTCATGCCGTCGCCGTGCGCACATTCCTCGCGTTTCGATATCGGACGGGTTGGCGGCGAGGCGTGTTCGCCTATCATATCGGTCCCGCGCCGTATTCGACGAGTTCGGGCGACGCGACGCCGAACAGCGGAGTGACAATGGTGGAGGAACGCCTGTGACGACGTGGAGCTGGACGATTATCGCGGCTGTCCTGGGGGGACCGCAGGAGGCGGCGGAAGGCGATCTGGCGCGGCATTTCGGCTTCGGAGCCATGCAGATTTACAAAATCGACCAGGGCATCGGCGAGTTGTGCATCGCCGACCTGGACCACGACGGCAGCAAGGACGTCGCGCTGTGGAACGGCTACAAGAGCCGCATCGAGCTGCTTTATCAGACGCGCGAGGCCGACCCGGCCGCCGGCGCCGCCGAAACCAGCGGCGAGCCGAACGAGGTGCGTGACCGCGGCGGCATGCGGCGCGAGCACGTGCCGGTGGCGTACCGCGTGGCGACGCTGCGTGTCGACGACCTGACTGGCGACGGGCTGAATGATTTCGTGTTTTTCGGCGAGCCGAAGGAAGTGGTCGTGATCCCCGGACGCAAGGAGGGTGGGTTCGGGCCACCCGTGTCGGTGCGCGCGCCCGACGGCAACCCGCGCGGGAGCTGTCTGGCGATCGGCGATTTCGATTCGGACGGCCGGAAGGACGTCGCGCTGCTGGGCGCCGAATACCTGCTGATCTTCCCGCAGAAGGCCGACGGCGGACTGGGCAAGCCGCAGCGGATCGTCCACAACATCAAGCAGCCGCTCATGCTGATGTCGGGCGACCTCGACGGCGACCGGCGGGCCGACCTGATCGTCAGTTCGAGCGACGAAGTGTACGGGGCGGAAGTCTGGCTTCAGGGCGACGACGGGCGGATGGGCGCGCAGCAGCGCGTGCAGGTGCCCGTGGTGCGCAGCATGACCATGGTGCCGAACACAAAGGGCGGCGTGCGCGGCGCCGACACGCTGCTGGCCGTCGAGCACATCACCGGCCGCCTCAAGGAATACGCCTGGCAGGCGCCCGCCGGCACGTCGGGCGAGGCCCGCTGGCCGGCCGAGGCTTACTCGTATCCGTCGCCCGCCAAAGGCAAGCGGCGGCCGATCGCCGTGGGAGACGTGACCGGCGACGGCCGGACGGACGTGGTCGCCGCCGACGCCGAGAACGCGCAACTGGTGCTGTTTCAGCAGGGGGCGCGCGGCTTGCAGCCGGGCGTGCCCTATCCGGGACTGGCGAAGGTGAGCGACGTGCAGGTGGGCGACGCGGACGCGGATGGCACGCTCGAGGTGCTCTGCGTCAGCGCCGAGGAAAAGTCGATCGGCATCGCGCACTTCACGGACGGCCGGCTGAGCTTCCCCGCGCCGATGCGGATCGCCGGCGAACCGTTTGCCGCCGCCGTCGGAGGACTCGTGGCGGGCGGGCCGACGACGCATCTGGCCTACGTCGCGCGGGACGAGAAAGGCTTCGTGCTGCACGTCGATCCCGCCGCGCCGCAAGCGGCCGAGCCGGCCGGCGGCGGAACGACGCTCGACCTGGGCAGCTTGAAGGACGACCCGGCCGGCCTGGTCTTCGCCGACGTGAATCAGGACGGCCGCAACGACCTGCTGCTCTTCGTCCAGTTTCAGCCGCTGACCACTTTCCTCCAGCAGGAGAACGGCGCGTTCGAGCGGCTGAGCGGGGCCGCGGCGCGCGACGGACTCGTCAAGGAGGCGTCGATCTCCGGCTATTGCCTGACCGACGTGACCGGCGACGGCAAGCCCGAGCTGCTGCTCGCGCAGAAGCAGTTTGTCCGCGCTCTGATCGTCAAAGATGGGGCCTGGACGGTCGTCGATCAATACAACCCCGAGGCCGGCGACGCCGACGTCACCGGCGTGGCGGCGCTGCCCGACGCGCCTGGCAGCCCGATCATCGCCATGTACGACCGCAAGTCGCAAGAGCTGCTCGTGCTCCGCCGCCGGCCCGATCACACCTACGCGGTGGCGCTGAGCATGCCGGCGGGCAATTTCGAGCTGACGGCGATGACGGCGGCGATGCTGCACCCGGACGGCGCGGCTCGGCTGCTGATGGCGGATGCCAACCGTCTGGCGGTGCTGACGCCGAAGGCCGGCAGCGCGACACTGGTCGAGCAACGCTCGTATGAAACAACCGTCAAGGACGCGTGGCTGGCGGATGCCGCGCCGGCAGATTTCAACCACGACGGCGTACGCGACATGGCGGTGATGGACGTGGGCAAGGCGCACATCGACCTTGTGACGCTCGGCGGAGACTGCGCGTGGCGCCGCGCCAGCCGCTTCCAGGTCTTTCAGGGCAAACGCTTCTCCGACGCGCCGGGGCCCGGGCGGCGCGAGCCGCGCGAAATGCAGACCGGCGACGTAACCGGCGACGGCATCGACGACTTGTGCGTGGTGGTCCACGACCGGCTGATCGTCTATCCAGGGCAGTGAGGTAGCCGTCGACATCGTGGGGAGCATCGGCGTCCCGCCGGTGTGAATTGGTGTATCGTGTGTGTATCGGCGTCCCGCCGGTGTGAATTGGTGTCACCGTGTGTGTATCGGCGTCCCGCGCGTGCGAATCGGCCTCACCGGGTGCGTATCGGCGTCGCGACGGTGTTGCGTGCTGAGCGCCTGGCGTGCCGGCGTCCAAGGGCTTGATCCGCACGCCGCAGGGGACTATCCTTGGTTGCTGATGTGTTGCGCCTCGGGCTGGGGACGGAGGTGCGCATGTGCAGGTCGGGGTTGGTCGAGCGAGAGCCGGCGGGCGGCGGCGTGCCGTCGACGCGGCGTCGAGGTGCGCGGGTCGCGCTTGGCGTGATCGGCGCGATGATCGCTGTTGGCGGGGGGGGGCGCAAACTGTCTTAGGGGGTGACCCGTTCTGGGCGATTTCCAGACCCGATAACGCCTATCACCTGGAACCGACCATCGCCGTCGGCGTCAATCGGATTATTGTGGCAGGTAACCACCGCATTGCGTGCTACGACCGCAACGGCAATGAGCAGTGGCGGGCACGAATGATCGAATCCGGCCAGGATGACGACTGGTCGTCGCAGGAGTTCTGGCGGCACACCGCGAACGGCCCGTTGATTTGTAACGAGATCAACGACGGCACGGACGTTCGAGCGCTTTACGACCAGTTCAGCCAGCGATTCGTCGTGGTCCAGCAGATCATCGGCAGCGCCGGTCAGTCGGCGCTGCTGCTGGCCTTTTCCAAGGGCTATTCGCAGAGTTCGAATGACCCGACGGGAGCTTACGACGGTTGGGACAAATACTGTGTCGCGACGCAAACGTGCGACGCCAGCGGGCAGAATTGCGTGGACGACGACTTTCATTACCCGGGGCTTGCGGTCACAAACACGGCACTCTACTTGACCGTCAAGCAGAACGTGGGCCAGGTCAACGATGAACTTGGCCATTCTCTGCACGTCTTCGCGAAGGCGACGGTGGGTGACCTGAGCTTTTATAGTACCGCCGGTCGATACAATAGCGCTGACATCCCACTTGGTCATGCTGGCACTGGCCTGGACGACCTTGAGACGCTTCCGATGCCGGCGCATTTCTTTGGCACCGCTTCGGCGGAGGTCATGTACCTCGCGCAAGTCTGGAAGCGCGCCGATCCGAACGATCAGAACAGAGGCAAGATCCGCCTCATTGCTGTGCGTAACGCGTTCTCGTCGCCGCCGACGGTGGATAGTCATGTCATCACGGTTGACGAGATCAAGAGCGAAGTTGCACCCTCGCCTCGCCAGCTCTGCCCGACCGTTGCAAGCTCGGGTTTGATCGAGCCAACCGAACACAACATCCAATCAGCGGTGTGGCGCAACGCTACACTCTACTTTGTTCACGAGCACGACATCGACGTTACCGGTACGCTGCGCGACCGCATCGGCGTCCGCTGGTACGAGGTTGCCACGAATGACTGGCCGATGAACGCCAGCGCGACGCCCAGCATCGTTCAGGCCGGGCTGGCTGATCCCGGGATCGTCTTTGACGGCAGCACGGAGGGCGACTGCGATGACGAACCGTCCTGCGACCGGCCGGTGCATTTCATCTACCCCGTCCTGATGCCGCTCGCTTCGGGCGACATCACGCTCTTCATGACGCGCGTCTTCGAAAAGGGCTACCCCGACCTGGTCTGGACGGCGCACCGCGCGGGCGACCCCGCCGGGCGGCTCGGCGCGCCGCTCTGGACCATGCAGGCGGGCACTTCCGGCATCTTCGACGGCGGCAAGTGGGGCGAATACATGGGCATCGCCCTGGACCCCAGCGACGGAAGTCGAGCCTGGGCCGTTGGTGAAGTTGGCCGCTGCCTGTCGCCGCCCTGCAACACGTGTACCGGCGGTGGCACCTGGCAGACGACATTCCACACGTCGGCCGGCAGCTACACCGTCCCGCAGGGAGCGATCCGAACGGTGACGGTGACGCGACAGTCGAGCAATCCGCCCGACACCGTGACCGTCTGGATCATGCCACCCGACGTGACGAACAACCAGGACGAGATTGTCCTCAACGCGGGGCACACGTCCGAGGCACGCGACTACCCGAACGGTGCGAACGTCACGCTGCGCGCGCTGAATATCTCGGGCTACGACTTCAAACACTGGACGATCAACGGCTTGCAGGTAACGTCGCCGGTGCCGGGCCAGCCGCCGCCGCGGCAGATCAACGTCCTTTTGTCGGGCAACATTACCGCGGTGCCGGTCTACAAGCTTCCGTAACGCAAGGGGTACACACATGAGGTACACCATCACCTCTCTACTCGCCGCGGGCGTCGTTCTTGCGTGGCCGCCAGAAGCATCACCCCAGGGCGCACGCTTCTGGTTCTCGCGCGCCGGAGCAGACGAGTTCGAACCAATCAGCGGCACGCCCAGCGACTTCGTCGACTTTGACAACGGCGGCATTCCATATGTTGTCAGCGACGTCGCATCCGTTGACTTGTTCGTGTGGGGAACGCTGGGTGTGATCGTCGACCGGTATAGCCGATTGTCCTTTGACGTCAACGTCTACCCAACCGCGGGCGACGTCTGGTTGGCGAACAGTTACTTTTATCAGGGAGTGGATACCAACGGAGCCCAGCGGTGGAGCGACATCTGGCAAGGCACGCGAACACAGCATAATCTGGATGACTCCGTTCTAACTGGATTCAATCGCCGGGGTTTCAGTGAATCCCCCCCGTACGACGTGCAATACGACCCGGCGACGCGCTCCCTGCTCCTGGGCGTCATCACGCTTGCCATGACGCCCGGCGCGCAAGCCGACATCTTCTTCGGCGTCGGCACGCCGGGATTCGACGCCATACCCGACATCTACGACGTCTATTTCGGCTGGGGCGACGGACTCGTCGACCGCACCGAGTGGGGTCTCGAAAGCACATTCGCCGACGCGAAGATCGTCCCCGAGCCGGCGACAGTGGCGACGATTCTGGCGGCGGCCGGGCTGCTGCGCTTGCGGCGGCCGCGATCGGCGGAGCGCGGGACAGGCTGAACGGAGCGCAAGACCTGGTGATGAGTGGTACGCAGCTCCTCCGGTTCGCGCCTGGCCGCGCGTCAGCGCATGGCCGGCGGCATGCGGTTGAGTCGTCGCCGCGCGTCGGATACCATCCCCCTGAAGTTCCGACCCAACCTGTGTGAGTGCATTTTCATGATGATCGGTGGATGGCGAATTCGATTCGGCTGGCGGCCCGCGGCGCTGGCCGCGGCTTGTCTGGCGGTTAGCGCGTACGCAGCACAACAGATAGTGGGGCAACCGGCGGCCAAAGCCGGAGAGGCGGCCGTGAGCCAGGCGAAGGCCGCCGCCGGCAAGAAGACCGGCGACTGGACGATGTGGGGCGGGGCGCCGGATCGAAACATGACGTCCGATGAGACGGGCATGCCCGACGACTGGGACGTGAAGGCCGGCAAGCACGTCAAGTGGGTGGCGGACCTCGGGTCGCAATCCTACGGCAACCCGGTGATCGCGAAGGGCAAGATTTTCGTCGGGACGAACAACAACCTGGAGCGCAACTCGAAGATCAAGGGTGACAAGGGCGTGGTGATGTGCTTCCAGGAGTCGGACGGCAAGTTCCTGTGGCAGGCGGTGCACGACAAGCTCGAGAGCGGGCGCGTCAACGACTGGCCCGAGCAGGGCATCTGCTCGTCGCCGGCGGCGCTGGGCGACCGCATCTACTACGTCAGCAACCGCTGCGAGCTGATCTGCGCCGACGTCGAGGGCTTCACCGACGGCGAGAACGACGGCCCCTATAAGGACGAGAAATACAAGGACCCGATCGACGCCGACATCATCTGGCGGCTCGACATGATGGAGGAGCTGGGCGTCTTTCCGCACAACCTGGCCACCAGCTCGCCGGTCGTGATCGGCGACCTGATCTACATCGTCACGTCGAATGGCGTCGACGAAGGGCACGTCGACATCCCCTCTCCCAACGCGCCGAGCTTTCTGGCCGTCAACAAGGACACGGGAAAGGTGGCCTGGGAGCGCGGCGACCCGCACGACAAGATCCTGCACGGACAGTGGTCGTGCCCGGTCTACGCCGAGGTCAACGGCGTCGGGCAGATCGTCTATCCCGGCGGGGACGGCTGGCTCTACGCGTTCGAGGCGAAAACCGGCGAACCGCTCTGGAAGTACGACTGCAACCCGAAAGACGCGGTTTACATCCTGGGAGGGCGCGGCACGCGCAACGAGATCATCGCCACGCCGGTGATCTACAAGAACCGCGTGTACGTCGCCGTCGGACAGGACCCCGAGCATGGTGAAGGGCCGGGCAACATTCACTGCGTGGACATGACCAAGCGCGGCGACGTGACTGAGAGCGGGAAGGTGTGGCACGTGGGCGGCAAGGAGTTCAATCGCACGCTCTCGACCGTCGCGGTGCGCGACGGGCTGGCTTACGCAACCGACCTGAGCGGGTTCCTGTACTGCTTCGACGCCGAGAATGGCAAGCGTTACTGGCGGCACGACCTGATGTCGGCGGTGTGGGGCTCGCCCTATTGCGTGGACGGCAAGGTGTACATCGGCGACGAAGACGGCGACGTGACGATCGTCAAGCACGATAAGGCGCTGAAAGTCATCCGCGAGATCAACGTCGGCGACTCGGTTTACACGACGCCCGTAGCATCCAACGGCGTGCTGTACCTGGTGACGCGGTCGAAGCTGTACGCGCTGACGGGGAAGTGATCGCCGCGACGAGGTGACGCAGTTCTAGAACGCAATCTCGAACGACGCCTCCTGCCGGCGGGGTTCAAGCGGCTGACGGGCGACGTGCATGATGTGCGAGCGGAAACTCGCGCAGATGTCGTCGACAAACGCCTCCACCGCCGCGGCGTCGCCTTCGGCTTCCAACTCCACCGTGCGGTCAGGCAGGTTGCGGACGTAGCCCACCACCGCATGCGAGCGCGACAGATCGAGCGTCGTGTAGCGAAAACCCACACCCTGCACGCGGCCCGAGAAGACCACGCGAAGGCGGATCGGCGGCGTGCCGGCGGCGCTCACGGCTAGCGCCTCCGTTCGAGGACGACCTTTCGCTTCGCGTCGGTCAGCTCCAGCCGGTCGATCACCAGCGAAGCTTCGAACTTCCGCTGTCCGCCGGCCGCCGGACGCAGCGTTAGGCGCACGCCATTGAAGTCGAAGGTCCCCAGCTCGCGGATGGTCTTGCCGTCGATCGTGACATCCGCCAGAAAGCTGCCGTCCTGATGAAACGTGGCGTTGTCGATCGCAAACTCCTGCCGGCTGGGGGCGACATCCGTCAGGAACCAGCGGCCGACCAGCGCCCCGCGGCAGCCGGCCTGCGACGCGAGCAGCGCCGCAAGCAGGGCCGGCGCGCATCGCCCGACGAAGCGTGACGAGAGCGTGGCGACAGGGCAGATTGCGGATCGAGCGATCATGACGATGAACCCTGAGATGCCGGTGGTGCCGCGCGCGGCGCGTCCGCGGCCAAGCGGCGTAGCGTTTCGCCGATCCGCCGGAGCACGCGCTCGCGGCCGATCAGCTCCAGCGTGTCGAAGATGGGCGGACTGACCGTGTTGCCGCAGACCGCCACACGGATCGGCTGCGCGACTTTGCCCAGACCCAGCCCGCGCGATTCGCCGAAGCCCTTGATCGCCGTCTCCAGCGCGGCGGCGCGCCAGTCGCCAACGGCCGCCAGCACGGGTTGCAGCTCGGCCAGCACGTGCAGGCCGGCGCGCTCGCCCTTGATCAGCGTTTTCTGCACCGCGTCGTCGTCGTAGCTCAGCGCCTCATCGGGCGCAAAGAGCGCGGCACACTTCTCTTCGAGCTGACGGAAGAGCCGCAGGCCGTCGTTGATTTCCAGCAAGCGCCGCAGCGTATCGTCTGGAACGCCGGCCAGCGGGCTGCGCTCGCTCACGCCGAGATAATCGCGCAGCGCGGCCAGCAGCCGCTCTTTCGGTGCCGCGGCGATGGCCTGCGTGTTGAAATTGAGCAGCTTGGCACGGTCAAAGCGGGCGTTGGTCTTGCCGATCCGCTCCACGCTGAACGCCGCCGTCATCTCCTCCAGCGACATGCGCTCGCGCCCGTCGCCGGGCGACCAGCCTAGCAGCGCGATGAAGTTCAGCAGCGTCTCGGGCAGATAGCCGCTCAGGCGGAAGTCGTGAATCTCGATCTCCGGCAATTGCACGTGCAGCTCGCGCGCCAGGCGGCGCAGCGCATCGCCATCAAGCTGCGCGTCGCCCGTCAGCCACGCCTCGAAGCTGCCCGGATCGGCGCTGGCGGCCGCCGCCAGCGCCGCCCGCTCGCCGCCGCCAGCCGCGAGCCGCGCCGCAGCCGCGGCCCGCACCGCGCGGTCTTTCTCGCGCTTGCTCATCTTCGAGCCGTCCATGTTCATGATGATCGGCAGATGAGCGTAGACGGGCGTCCGATAGCCGAGAGCCTCCTGCAGCGCGATGTGATTCGGCGTGTTCATCAGGTGCTCCTGGCCGCGGAGCACGTGCGTCACGCCCATGGCCTCGTCGTCGACGACCACCGCGAAGTGATACGTCGGCCAGCCGTCGGCCTTCAGAAGCACGAAGTCGTACAGCTCGCTCGCCGCGATCCGCACCTCGCCCAGAATCTGGTCGCTGACGACCACGTCGCGCGGCGGCATCTTGAGCCGCACGACCACCGGACGGCCCTCGTCGCGGGCTTTCTGGGCTTCGCTCTCGGAGGGGAAGTGCGTCGGCCGGCGATAGAGGAAACCGCCCTGCTCTTTCTGCGCGGCCCGGCGCATGGCCTCCAGCTCTTCGCGCGTCTCGGTCGCGTAATACGCTTTTCCGCTGTCGAGCAGCTCGCGCGCCACGCGCTGATAGCTCGCCAGCCGCCGGCTCTGGTGGTACTCCCCTGCCGGTCCGCCCACACCCGGCCCTTCGTCCCAGTGCAGGCCCAGCCAGCGCAGGTCGTCGAGCAGCTTCTGCTCGGCGCCGGCGATGTTGCGCGTCTGGTCCGTGTCTTCGATCCGCAGCGCGAACTTCCCGCCGCTCCGCCGCGCCAGAAGGTAATTGAACAGCGCCGTGCGCGCCCCGCCGATGTGCAGGTAGCCGGTGGGCGACGGGGCAAATCGCGTGCGGACGGTCGCGGTCATGACGGGAGAATAAGGGGGAGGTGCGTCGCCCGGCAACCACTACGCGGGCGGCCGCGGCGGTGGTAGAATGACGGCATCCGACCAACCCTTTTTTGCGGGTGATGCGATGAGTGCCAACGCCCTGATGTGTGCCGTGTTTGCCTGCCTGCCCTATGCCAACGCTCCTCAGGAGTCGCAGGAGACGCGGAAGCGCTTCGATCCGTCTTTCCATCGCGAGCAGCCCAACGACCCGCCCGCCCAGGTCGAACCCGACCGCGCCGCCGGCGGCGGGCCGCGCAGCATCTTCACGCGCGGACCCTGGCGCAGCATTCAGGTGAACGTGAACGCCTCGCATGCGAACATTGTCGGCGACGCGGCGAATGAGCCGTCGATCGCGGTCGATCCGACCAACCCCAACCGCATGGTGATCGGCTGGCGGCAGTTCGACAGCATCTCGTCGGACTTTCGCGAGGCGGGCAGGGCGTACAGCACCAACCGTGGCGAAACCTGGACCTTTCCGGGCGTGCTGGAGAACGGCGTGTTCCGCAGCGACCCGGTGCTGCGGGCTGACGCGACCGGCAAGTTCTACTACAACAGCCTGAAGTCGAACTTTTTGTGCGACGTCTTCGTCTCGACCGATGGCGGCGTGACCTGGCCCAGCAAGTTCGCCGCCTTCGGCGGCGACAAGCAGTGGATGGCGATCGACACCAGCGGCAGCGTCGGCCAAGGCTTCATCTACGAATCGTGGAGCACGGCGGCCGGGTGCTGCGGCAGCAACATTTTCAGCCGCTCGACCAACGGGGCCGTCTCATGGCTGACGCCCATCGGCCTGCCTTCATCGCCGGTCTGGGGCACACCCTCGGTCGGTCCCGACGGCGAGCTCTACATCCCGGGTGTCGACAGCCCCCCGCTCTTCCCCGTCGTCAAGTCGACCAACGCCAAGAACGGCGGCACACCCAGCTTCAGCCTGGTCGCCCAGGTCGATCTCGGTGGCGACATCGTTTTTGGAGAAACTCCCAATCCCGAAGGGCTGATGGGCCAGGTCTGGCTGGACGTCGACCGCTCGGACGGCCCCTCGCACGGCTACGTTTATCTGCTCTGCACGATCGACCGGCCCGGCAGCGACCCCGCCGACATCATGATTGCCCGCAGCACCAATGGCGGCACAAGCTGGAGCGCACCGCTCCGTATCAACGAATCGAGCGGCAACACCTGGCAGTGGTTTGGCACGCTGGGGGTCGCCCCGAACGGCCGTCTGGACGTGGTCTGGCTCGACACACGTGCCAGCCCGTCGAACTCGCGCTTCTGCGAGCTGTACTACGCCTATTCGCTCGATCGCGCGGTGACCTGGTCCAAAAACCTGGTCGCCAGCCCGCAATTCAACAGCACAGTCGGCTGGCCGCAGCAGATGAAGATGGGAGACTACTACGACATCGCGTCCGAAAACGCGGCGGCCAACGTCGCCTACGCCGCCACTCACAACGGAGAGCAGGACGTGTATTACATCCGGCTCGGCGACTGCGACGACAACGGCGTGCACGACGGCGAGGAGATCGCCAGCGGTGCCGGCACCGATTTCAATCACAACGGCATACTCGACCGCTGCGACGGCCTTGGCGACATGAACTGCGACGGCTCGATCAACGGCTTCGACATCGACGAATTCGTCGCGGCGCTGACCGACCCCGGCAGCTACACGGGCTGCGACATCACACGCGGCGACATCAACGGCGACGGCTCGATCAACGGTTTCGACATCGACCAGTTTGTCGCCATCCTGGGCGGTTGATCGACGGGCCGTGTCCGCCAGAGCCGCGCCCGGCAGCAAGCGGCGTCCAGCGGCATCGCCCCGTCGCGCGTCGCGCCCTCTGTAGGGTGCGTCCCTCGACGCACCACACAACCTGCGTCCCTAGGCGGTGCGGTGCATCAGGGATGCACCCTACGCAACTTCGGCGCGCGCGGCGCATAGCGCAGCGCACCAGCCACTTGCTCATCGGCGCCGGTCGTCCCCGGTTCTTCGTTCAACTCTTCCGCTTCCTCTCCACAAACGCCCGCACATCCTTCACCCCGCCCGTGTTGAGCACGTCGCCGCGGCGCAGCCACGCCCGCCGCGCCGTCGTGATGCCGAACGGCATCTGATCGAGCTGGTCGGTCGAGTGTGCATCCGTGTCGATGCAAATCGTCACGCCCAGGTCGCGCGCCAGCCGCGCGTGCTGGTCCTTCAGATCCAGCCGCATCTCCGACGCGTTGATCTCCAGCGCCGTCCCCGTCCTGGCTGCCTCACGCGCCACCGCCTCCACGTCGAGCGGCATCGGCTCGCGGCGGTTGATCAGCCGGCCGGTCGGGTGTGCGATCAGGTTCACGTACGGATTGCGGATCGCCCCCAGCGTCCGACGCGTGTTCGCCTCGACGTCGCTGCTCATGCCGGCGTGCACCGAGGCGATGACGAAATCCAGCTCCGCCAGAACGTCGTCGGGATAATCCATGCGCCCCTCGGCGAGGATGTCGACCTCCGAGCCGGCCAGAATCGTGATGCCCTTGATCTTCTTGTCCGCCGCCCGGATCGCGGCGACGTGTTCGCGCAGCCGCTCGACCTTCAGCCCGTTGGCGATGACGCTGCTCTGCGAGTGGTCGGTGATGCACACGTACTTGTAGCCGCGCTCCTTGGCGGCCGCCGCCATCTCCTCGATCGTCGCGTGGCCGTCGCTGGCGACCGTGTGCATGTGCAGGTCGCCCTGAATGTCCTCCAGCGCCAGCAAGTCGGCCGGCGTCTCGCGCAGCTCGAACTCGCCGCGATCCTCGCGCAGCTCCGGCGGAATCCACGGCAGGCCCAGCGCCGCGTAAATCTCCTCCTCGCTGCGCGACGCGATGACGCGCTCGCCTTCCGTCAATCCGTACTCATTCAGGCTCCAGCCGCGCTTCACCGCCATCTCGCGCAGCCGGACGTTGTGCTCCTTGCTGCCGGTGAAATACTGCCACGCCGCCCCGAACGACTCGGCCGGCAGGACCCGCAGATCGACCTGAATGCTGCGGTCCTCGCGATACGCGATCAGCACCGAGCCGCGCGTGTCGCCGCTGGCCATGACGCGCTGCACGCCCGACAGCTGGCAGAATGCCTCGACGATCCGTGGCCCGTCGTCGGCGATGCACAGCAGGTCGAGATCGCCCACCGTCTCACGCCCGCGCCGCAGCGAGCCGGCGTGCTCCACCCGCTGCACGCCCGGCAGCTTGGCCAGCGTGCGGCGGATGACCTCGCCGATCTCCCACGCCGTCCCAAGCCGCGTCCGGCCCGCAGCGCTCTCGAGAAACGCGATGCCGGCCCTAAGCTGCGAGACGCTCTTCTCGCCGAAGCCCTTCAACCCCTCCAGCTTGCCGCTCTCGACCGCCGCCTTCAGCTCGGGCAGCGACGTGACGCCGCACTGCTTCCAGAGCAGCGCGACTTTCTTGGGCCCCATGTGCGGGATTTCGAGCAGCTTCAGCAGCGTCTCGGGCACCTCGCGCCGCAGCTCTTCGCGGAAGTTCAGCCGCCCGGTCGTCAGCAGCTCGCTCAGCTTCTCAGCGGTCGCCTTGCCCACGCCCGGTAGCTTGGCCAGCTCTCCGCGGGCGGCGACGTCGTTGATGTCGCCCGCCAGGTCTTCGACCGTCCGCGCCACCTTGCGATACGCGTTGACGCGAAACGAGTCTTCCCCCTGGATCTCCAGGATGTCGGCGATCTCCTCGAAAACGCGGGCGACTTCGGCGTTGTTCATGCCGACATCATACGGTCGCCGCCACCCTCTGCGGCATCCCGCGGGACGCGCACAGGGCGCCCGGCACTAGCGCAGGAGCCGCGCGGATAGCCAGAGGGCCTCGTCGTCCCACGCCCCGTCGCCCCCATCCTCGACGATCAGCTCCAGGCAATCGACGCCGCCCAGATCCACTTCGGCCCGCGATTCGCTCCAGTGGCGGATGATGGGCGAGCGAAAGGCCTCGCGGTTGTCACAGCGGACGACGAAAACGACCGATCCGCCCGCGACCCAATTTTGCAGGGCAAACGCCGTGTCGAGCCGGGTCCACTTGCCGCCGAGCCGAAAGACGTAGGCCGATTCGGCGTGGGCGTAGAGGCCGCTGTCATGGACGCGCTCGGCCGATTCAAGCGGTGCGGCTTCGGGCGAGCCGTCGCGTGCCGGGCCGGGTCCGCCGGCGCCGGCGGATTCCCAGGCGAGCGAGGCGAGCCACGCCTCGCGCACGTCGCTCGGCAGTTCGGCCGGCTTCGGAAGCGGTGCGTCATCGCGCGTCAGCAGACGATGGACGACGCGGGCCTTGCGAAGCCAGAGATCATCCACGCCGCTGAGCAATTCAATGGCGGCGTTCAGTTTCGCGACGTCGCGAGAGAGCCGCGCCGGCTCGACGAACCGCTCATATAGGAATTGCCGGTGGAACGCGGCGGGGGATAGGTCGAGCGACTCATCGAGTGCGTAGTGGAATGCGATGCTGCTCGCCGCGCCGTTGACATGGCAGCCGCGCAGACGCAGCTCGAATGGTCCGGGCTTCAGTTCGCCAACCTGAACTTCAAAGCAACCGTCCGCAGCGACAGTCGCGACCCAACTGTGCGCGTCGTAGTCGGCGCCGATGAGCTGCGAGTCGTGATAGGCGATCACGGCGTAGGGACGGATTTTGCCACGAATCCGGCCGGAAAACACCAGTCGGCCGCCACGCCGGGCGCAGGCGAGATCGTCGAACTGCGCGTCGAGCGGCGTTTCGAGGTCGATGCTGTCGCGCTTGAAGAGCGGGTGCGACGACAGGATGGTCGCTTCGGAATACGATAGGAAGGCACCCTTGCCGCCGCGAGGTGTCCGCTCGCGGCCATACTCGTAGTTGCCGTTGCCCATCAGCGCGGCGCCGAGCGCGTGCCTTTCCCGCGGCGTCTCGAGATCGTGCGGCAGGCCGAGCGCGTGGCCCAGCTCGTGCGCGACGCCGCCCATCTCGGCGACGACGTAGTCGCAAAGCGGCATGCGGCGGCCGTGGGCGTCAAGCTCGGGCTCCAACTTGTCGAGGTTGAGCGAATCCTCGAGCGGATGATCGGTGACCCAGGCGGTGCCGCTGACATGATCGCCCAGACCGCCGTAGGTGTATCGGGCGGCGCTGCGGATCTGATTGCCGTCGATGGCGAGCAGGTTCTGAAAGATGATGAGGTGCGCGCGATCGACGTCGACTCCGCTGGCACGCAATGCGTTTCGGACGTGCTGGTCGCGGACCTCGCCGAGGTCGATTTCGTCCTCCGGAGCATAGGTCCGCGGGCTGCGGACGACGTGAATAATCAGCCGGCCGCCGGCGTCACGTTGCAGCGGGAAGGTTCTCGGGCCGAAACCGTTCCGCTCCATTCCGGCACGGTAGAACGACCGCACGTCGGTCACGATGCGGTCGAGACGCTCGCGATAGCCGGGATGCGGTTCGCGGTCGGCGGGCGTGAAGTAGACAACGTGAACGAACTTGTCGAACGGGCGCGTCGCTGACGTGGCCGGTTGCGAGGTCTGCGCGGCCGACAGCGTGGCGACGACCGGCACACTCGCCAGCACCACGGCGCGACGCATCGTTCGGCTCGTCGGCGTCATGCGCATCAGTTTACGCGCGGTGTGCCCGCGCGGCGAGGCACGACGCGGGCGGGTCGGCGTACCTCTGATCACGTCGTGCTTGGAGATCCCGTGCGCGGACGGCTCCCGCCTACGCGCGAGCAAACGCGAAACCGCGCCGATCGCTCACTCGTCACCGAGGCGTCCAGGCATATCGGCCAGGACAAAGGCCGTCGCGGCCATCAGCGCGACATTCTGCGAGAGATGCCGCGGGTCGATCTTGTCGACCGTGTCGGCATGCGTGTGGTGGTAGTCGAAGTAGGTGGACGAGTCCACTTCCTGGCCCAGCAGCACGACGCCGAACGGTTTCATGCGGCTGATGTCGGCTGCGGAGCCACCCGCCTGGGCCTGAAGCGTGACGCCGCGGAATGCGTCGGTCGCGGCGATGACGCGCATCAGCTCGGCGAGCTGGGGCACGGCCCGTTTTTCGCGCGCCGCATCGTTGATTTCGAAGCGGTAGCCGCGCGGCTCGAACGTGCCGCTGTCGGCTTCGATCGCCGCGACATGCTGCGGCATGGCGTCGAAGTGCTGAACCGGATACTGCGAGCCGCCGCGTAGCCCGTTTTCCTCATTCGTCCAGAGCACGACCCGGATGGTGCGCCTCGGGCGCAGGTCGAGGCGTTTCAGCGCGGCCGCGGCTTCCAGCGCCATGATGCAGCCGCCACCGTCGTCGTGCGCCCCCTGCCCGACGTCCCACGAGTCGAAGTGCCCGCTGATGACGACCACTTCGTCGGGCAACTCTCGGCCGCGGATTTCGCCAACGGTGTTCGCGGATTCGACGTCGGGCTCGTCGTGCGCCTCCATCTTCAGCGTGATCACCACGCGCACACCCCGCGCGCAGAGCCGCGCGATCAGCTCGGCGTCCTCGACCGAAACCGCGGCAAAGGGAATCTTCCGCTCAATGTCGCCGTAGCCCGTGGCGCCGGTGTGTGGCGTGCGAAGCGAGCGGGCCGTGACGGAGCGCGTCAGGGCGGCGACGGCGCCGTATTTGGCGGCCCACTGCGCGCCGGACGAGCGGTAACGCACCGCCTCGCCGTAGCCCGTGCCGCGCTCGGTAGAGTAGGGCTGCATGGGGTTGTTGAAGAGCACGATTTTGCCGGCGACCGAGTCGCCGACACGCTCGAGTTCGTCCTTGTCGCGGACGGCGACCACCTGGGCGGTGATGCCCTCCGGCGGCGTTCCGACCGAGCCGCCGAGGCCGAGCATGGCGAGGGGCATTCGGCGGGGTTCGGTCATTTCGGCCGACTCGTGACCGCGGACCCATTTCGGGACCATGACCTTTTCCGCGCGGACGTTTTCGAGGCCGTCGCGGCGCATCGTTTCCTGCGCCCAGACAATCGCCCGGGAGAGATTCTCCGACCCGCTCAGCCGTGGCCCGATGCCGTCGCACAACTCCTGGAGCTTGACGTAGGACTGATTGTCCGCGAGCACCGCATCCACGATCCGCTTCACGACTTCGGCGTACGACTCCCGGTCAGCGACACCACCCGGCTCGGCAGGCGGGGCCGACGACGGCGATCGCGGCGCGAAACCCAGCGTCGCGGCGGCGACGCCAAGTGCGAGGGAGAGTGGCAGTACCAGGCCTGACGTGCCGCAACGCCGTCGAAGCATCCCAACATCCTCCGTGTGCTGCGCCGCCGGCATGATACGCCGAATCCGCCACTTCGTACGCTGTCAAGCGGCGAGCTACCGAAATCGGCCGTGTCCGATAGAATTCGTCGCAAGAGAATCTCCTGGTGAGCGAGGCGTGCATGCGGATCAGCGTCATCGGCAGCGGGTATGTGGGTCTGGTCACCGGAACGTGCCTGGCCGACAGCGGCAATCATGTCACGTGCGTTGACTCCGACGATCGCAAGGTCGAGTCGCTCTCGCAGGGTCGCAGCCCGATCTACGAGCCCGGCCTCGAGGAGATGATGCGGCTGAATCTCCGCAGCGGGCGGCTGCGCTTCACGACGGACCTGGCGGGCGCGGTGGCCCACTCGCGCGTGGTGTTCATCGCGGTCGGAACGCCGCCCTTGCCCGACGGTTCGGCCGACCTGCGGAACGTGGAGAGCGTCGCCGAGGGCATCGGGCGGGCGCTGGCTGGACCAACGGTCGTCGTGACCAAGAGCACCGTGCCGGTCGGAACCGGGGCGCGCGTCGAGGCGATTATCCGCCAGCTCGCCCGACATTCGTGTCACGTGGTGAGCAATCCGGAGTTCCTCAAGGAAGGGTCGGCGGTCGATGATTTCCTGCGGCCGGATCGCGTCGTCATCGGCGCCGACGACGCCGAGGCCGCCGAGATCGTGGCCGAACTGTACCGGCCGTTTGTGCTGAACAACAAGCCGATCATCCGCATGAGCCGGGCCGCCTCGGAGCTGACCAAGTACGCGGCCAACGCCTACCTGGCGACGCGGATCAGCTTCATCAACGAGATCGCCGCCGTGTGCGAAAAGTTCGACGTCGACGTCGACGAGGTCCGCCGCGGAATCGGCACCGACGCGCGGATCGGGCTTCACTTCCTCTATCCGGGCGTGGGCTATGGCGGGAGCTGTTTCCCGAAGGACGTGCAGGCGCTCTCGCACGTGGCGCGCAGCGCCGGCGTGCAGTGCGAGATTCTCGACGCAGTGCATCGGCGGAACCAGATTCAGCGCGAGGCGCTGGTGCAGAAGATCGTGGCGCGGCTGGGTGCCGGCATCCGCGGGGCACGGGTGGCGTTGTGGGGCGTCTCGTTCAAGCCCAAGACCGACGACATCCGCGAAGCGCCGGCCGTCACAATCGTGGAGCAACTGCTCGCGGCGGGCGCATCCATCGCCATGCACGACCCGTGCGCGCTGCCGAATGCGCGGGCCCTGTTCGGACGCCGGGTCGAGTACTCCGACGACGCCTACGCGGCGTTGTCCGGGGCGGCGGCGCTGGTGATCGTGACCGAGTGGAACGAGTTCCGCAGCCCCGACTTTGAGCGCATCCGCCGCGAAATGCGCCAACCGCTCATCTTCGACGGGCGCAATATTTTCACTTTGTCTCAGATGCGCCGCGAAAAGTTCGAATACCATAGTATGGGGCGTCCGAGCGTGACGCCGTGATGTGCCATGCCGGCATCCACTTCGCTGCGTGAATTGCTGAACCAGCACTCGGGGCCCGCCGCGCACGAGCTGATCGAGCGCTACGCCGACGGCGACGTGCGCTGCTTCGCCTGCGGGCACCGCTGCCTGGTGCGGCCGGGGCGCTTCGGCGTCTGCCGCGTGCGCTTCAACGACGGCGGCGAGCTGCGCGTGCCGCGCGGTTACGTCGCCGGCATCGCGGTCGATCCGATCGAGAAGAAGCCGTTCTTTCACGCCTATCCGGGCAGCGAGGCACTCTCGTTCGGCATGCTGGGCTGCGATTTTCATTGCGGCTACTGCCAGAACTGGATTACGAGCCAGGCGCTGCGCGATGAGCGCGCCCAGGCACCGCCCAGCTTCATCGACGCCGAGCGCATCGTCAGTCTGGCGCTGGAGCACGGCTGCCGCGTGCTGACGAGCACGTACAACGAGCCGCTGATCACCAGCGAATGGGCCGTCGAGATCTTCAAGTTGGGCAAGCAATCCGGGCTGGTCGGCTCCTACGTCTCAAACGGCAACGCGACGCCGCAGGTGCTCGAGTTCATCCGGCCCTATGTCGACCTGTACAAGGTCGATCTCAAGGCGTTCCGCGACCGGACCTATCGCGAGCTGGGCGGCGTGCTGGAAAACACGCTCAACACCATCAAGCTGCTGAAGCAGATGGACTTCTGGGTCGAAATCGTCACGCTGATCGTCCCCGGCTTGAACGACAGCGATCAGGAGCTGCGCGAGATCGCCGATTTCATCGCCGGCGTCTCGCCCGAGATTCCGTGGCACGTCACCGCCTTCCATCCCGACTATCGCATGACTGATCCGCCGCGCACCACCGTCGAGACGCTCCTGCGGGCGCACGAGCTGGGCCGGCAGGCCGGCCTGCGCTTCGTCTACGCGGGCAATCTGCCCGCGCTCGTCGGCGACCGCGAGAACACGCGCTGTCAGAACTGCGGCGAGCGCGTCATTCGGCGGCGCGGCTTTGAGGTGCTCGAGAACCGGCTCATGTCGCTGACTGAGCACGGGCCACGGGCGAAGTGCCCGGCCTGTGAGGCCGTCGTGCCGGGAGTCTGGGGAAACTCGAAGGACGCTCGTCTTTCCGCTGGGGTGGGTGCGCCGCGACGCGTCTCGCTACGGACGCTCTGAGGCCGCGGGCTGCGAAGCCGCGGCGGCGCGGGCGACCCAGTCGGGGCCGAACAGATCGCTGATTTCGCGGTGTCGGAGCGGTCCGGGCCGAGGTTCCATTTCGTCGAGCCACTCGCGAATGACCGGAAGGCAGCGCTCATCGCGCGCCGCGGCCAGGACGCGCGCTGCGCCCCAGCGCACTTCGCGGATCGGGTCGCTCAGGAATTGGGCGGCGCGTGTCACGACGTCGTTGCGCATTGGCTTCCACTCGTCCGGTGTGAGCAGAAGCTCCCGGAGGTGCAGGTTCATCCGCTCGGCAAGCGAAACCCCCGTTCTGGCAATCAAACACGTTGGAAAGACGTCATACATCCCGGGTTGGGCGCCGATCGCGAGCATCCAGCGGTCGGCGGTCAGTGCGCTTTCGTCCGGATAGAGATCGTTGGTGAGCAGAGTGACCGTCACGTCGCCGCTCTCGGGAAGCAGTGCAATGCGCTGCTCCAGCGGCGTCGCCACCAGCCACGCGCCGAGCACGTCCACGAGGCGCGCGGCGGCGTTGCTTCGCGAGATCAGGTGGCGGGCCACGCCCAGCGCGTTGCGCACAACGTCCCGGTCCGCGTCCGCCAGCAGCTCATCCACGATATCGGCCTCGCGGCCGGGCGAACGTTCGGCCGCGATGCCCAGAATCGCCGACGCGGCGCCGCTTGCTTCGCGCGAAAGCGGCCGGCTACGCAGCAGCCAGCGAAGCTCGTCGGGCGGGCCGCCGGCTCCCGGCAACCGCAACGTGATCGCGACAATCAGCCACACCGTCGCCGCGGAGAGCAGCCAGCTCGCTATTCGCCGGCCAAGCGGCGCACGGTCCGCCGACGTCGTAGCTGCGGAATCGTGCGGCGAGGGCTTCATGCCGCAATCGTACGCCGGCGCCTGGTTCTTGTGGGAGTACGCTGGCGCGTGGCTTTCGCGGGAGTACGCTGGCGCCTGGCTTTCGCGGGAGTACGCTGGCGCCTGGCTTTCGCGGGAGTACGCTGGCGCCTGGCTTTCGCGGGAGTACGCTGGTGCGTGGCTTTCGCGGGAGTACGCCGGCGCCTGGTTCTTGTGGGAGTACGCTGGCGCCTGGCGCTCACGACATAGGGATCGTCGCGAGACGAATCGCCGCAAGACGGATCCCGGCCGGAGCCCCGAACGCGCACGGCGCGCCCAGCCGAGCCCCGAGCGTCAGCGAGGGGTTCGACCTGGGCGTGCCCCCGAACTCGGCGAAGTCCGGCGCCGCGCCCGCCGCGGACGCCTCGATTCCGCCATCGCGCGGTAGTACGCGTCCAGCAGCGGACGCAGCCGCGGCGCCACGTTCTGCTCTGCCGGCGGCGCGATCGTCGTGGCGTCGTCAACTTCGCCGCGCGGTCGCAGGCGTTCGAGCGTCAGGTCCGTGGCTCGCCGCGTACCCGCCGCGGCGCGCTCATCGCCCGGCCGGTAAGCATGCGAGGAACGCGCGACCGCGCCGCTGCGCTCGACGCCGCGCTGCGCGTGCAGACGCTCGACCGCGCGCGTGAACGCCTCCCGTCGCTCCGGCGAGCGCGTCAGGTCCTGAAACGTGCCTTCATCCAGCACCCCACGCCGCTTCAGCAGCTCCAGCAGGTCGGTCCGCTCCGCGCGGCCCGCTGAATCGATCGGCCCGTCGCCGACCGGCGGCGGCGCGTCGGATTCGACGTTGCCGTCAGCCCGCGGTTCCTTCGACGGCGGATCGCCCACCGCGGTCTCGCCAGACGGCGCGGGGCCGGCCGGCGTGCTCGGCAGACGCTCGCCGGCGCCGCCACCTCCGCCAGAATCGCCTTCGCCGCTCGCGTCGGAGCGCGGCGGCGTCTCCCCAGATTCTTGCGGGCTGCCGGCACCGCGGTCGGCGGGGCGGCCGGCGCCGCTCTGGCCACTCTTGTCGGAAGGCTGGCGACTATCAGCTTGTTCGCCGGGAGTTTCCTGCTGGCCTGATTCACCGCCCGAATTGGACTCGCCCCGCGGCGCCTGCGACGGCGAGTCCGCGGGTTCGCCCTCGCGCGGTTCGCCCGGTTGCGAATCGCCATCCTGCGAATTCGTATCGCCCACCGCGACCTTCGAGTCGTCCGTCGAATTCAATTGGCCGCCGGCGTCGCTCGCGTCGCTGTTGGGCTGCTGCGCGAGCTTTCGTATCTGTTCAGCATTCTGACTGACGAATTTCTCCCAATCGTCGGCACCGCCCGCGCCGCCGCGTTCCGGCCGTTCGCCTTGGCCCTGCTCGGCCTGGCCGCGGCCGCTCTGGCCGCCAGCGCCGGGGCCGGGTCGTTCGTGCTGCGAGTCACCGCCGCTGTCCACGTTGTCGCCACGGTCGCCATTCGCACGATCGACCTCGTCCGCGCCACGGGTCGCGTCAGCGGCGCCGGCCTGGCCGGATTGCGGGTCGCTCTGCGGCGACTCACCGCCGCCGGCAGGTTCGTCGGCTTCGCTCGCACCGTCACCCGGGCGCGACGTGGGCTCGCCGGTCGGGGCCGAGCGCGTCAGCGTGAGAGCGGTGCTGCGTCCGGTCTGCGGGCTCGGGCGACCATCGGGTAAAACGCGCCGATCGCGCGCTTCGACCCAGCCAGCAGCCCGTTGCCCCGCCGCCAGCGGAATGCGCTCCGTCGCGACGCGCACCTCGCCGACGCACCGTTCCGGATGTTCCTCGCCGGCCGCATCCGCATCGTGCGATCTACGCTCCGGTGCGATCACCAGCGGCAGTCGCCACGTCCCGCCATCGTCGCTGCTCAGTACGAAATCCGCCTCGCCGACGCCGAGATCATCGGCGACGTGGACGACCAGTTCGGCGATGACGGCAAGATCGACCGTCGCACCGACGGACGCATCCTCGGCCGGAGTGATCCATTCGACCGTCGGCGGCTCGTCGTGCCGCACGGTGATGCTGTGCCTCTCGGCCGCGCGTGGCCGCCGGCCGTAGGCGTCGCTGAATTCGATCCGATAGAGACCCGACTCCAGCAGCGGCACCTCCACGACGGCACGCGTCACGTCGGCGGCGTCGATCCGCATCCACGTCCGCGCGACTTCGTGATCGCCGAAGACGAAGACCGGATCGCGCAGCGCCGTGCGCCCCCGAATGGCGATCGTCGCCAGCGTGCCGGCCCAGGCTGTGATCTCCGGACTGCTTGATACCGCTCTGGGCAGACCCGTGTATGCCGGCGGCGAAAGCGCGACCTCGAACGCGAGGATGGCCGGCTGCGGCTGCACGCGAATGACGCCTTGAAGCGTCGCGTCACCCCCAGCCGCCGCATAGTGAATGTCGCCGACCACCTCCGATGCCGCCAGCGTCACACGCCAGCGCGACGAACCTCCCGCGCCGTCGATCGGCTGCATCCGCCGTCGCAGCCAACGCGCTCCCGCGCCATCGTCGGCCGGTCCATCGCTCGCTGGCACAACACCGTTCGAGCCATGCCACGCGAATTCGATCTCGTCCGGCAGTACGCCGGCCGCGCTGACCTCGACCGCAAGCGGCTCGGATTCATAAACAACCGCGTCGCGCGCCGGCCGCTCCAGCGTCAGTCGTGTCGCCGTCGGCACTGCCGCCCCGCTGCCCAGCAGGCGTCCCAGCGACTGCGGCGCCGATTTCGGCGACAGCAGGCTGTATCCGGCGAACAAGCCGAGCAGCACCGCCCCCGCAATCGCGGCGCGGCGCGCCGCGCGCCGCACCGGCGGTCGTATCGCGCCGGCCACGCGCGCGTCGCGCGCCGCCTGCCGAATCGCCGCGCCGCTCGCTCCCTCCGGCTCCACCGTGTCGCGCGCCAACAGCACGCCGTTGATGATCGAGTTGTGTCGCACGCCCCCGTCGCGCTCGATCCGCCACGCCGCGAACAGGTCGCTGATTCGCGACGCGCGCCGCGCGAACGCCAGCCATATCGCAGTTCCCGCCGCCAGCGCCGCGGCGGCGATCAGACCCGGCACGAGCCCGACGTGCGGAACGCCCCCCGGCACGACGTGATCGACGACGACCAGGCTCAGCAACACGCCCAGCAGCACGCACGTCAGGACCGCCACGCCATCCGCCAGCCACTCGCGGGCCACGCGCCAGCGAAACGCCCCGAGCAACCCGCGCAGGACGCCGCGCGCGTCCGCGGCCCCGTCAGCCGGAGCGATCGAGTCTTGTGACATGCGGGCGGGTCCGGATACTACGGCGAGCGCAGCGTGACGCGTCCGCCGAGCTTCTGGTGAACGGCGATCGTGTTGTGAACGATCAGCTTTCCGTCGAACGTGCGGATCACGCCTTTGCCGCCGTTCTGGCTCCACGACTCGGGTTCGATCGACGTGGTGATGACGTCGACCAGTTGTGCCAGCCGCCGCGCCTGGCGCTCGCGCCCCGCATCGCGCTCGTCGTCGCGTTCGTCGGGGTTGTTGTTATCGAACTGGATCCGCACCCCGCTGGTCACGCGGCCCATCACCGGCGCGTAACCGACGGCCCCGGGCGCCACCTGCGGCACCAGGCCGATCGGCGTGGTGTACGTCCGTCCGATCTCGATCGACGGACTTTGTGTTTCACGTGAAACAACGTCGCGCACGTCGTAGACCCGCGTCACCATTTCCCCGCCCAGGTCCTCGTCGGTCGAAACGACCACCATCTCCGGGTCGGCCCGATAAGCGAGCTTCACGTCCTTGTCGGCGGCCTGGTTCAGGATCAGCCACAGCACACGCCCGACGTCCACGTGCCGCGCGCTGAACGATATTTTCTGCTCGCGCGACACGCCCGCTTCGTCGAGCTTGTCCCACTTCACGACCAGGTTGACGCGGCACTTTTCGGCGACCCAGGCGAACGCCTCTTCGAGCGTCGCGTCCTCGAATTGCACGCGGGCCACGCGCCGCTCGAGCAACACGGTCGCTGGCAGGTCCGACTCGGTGACGCGCACCTGCCGCGGCGGACGCGGCTTGGGTTGCTGTTTCCTGGCCGAGCGCGTCTGTGCGTCGGCGCTGGTGAGGAGAAGTCCCAGAACCGAGAGAACGCAGACGAGACGCATGAAGATTATCTCCACCGGCGGGTCGGTTTGTCGGCAGCCTGCCGCTATTATCGCCGCTCCCGAGTGACCAGGCGAGCACTGTGCTTTCCCGGTTACGTCCCGGCACGGCCGTCCCGCTTGTAAGTGACTGGAACCAATAGTGTTACGCGTATTGCTCTGCAATGACGACGGAATCGACGCGCCGGGCCTCGCGACGCTGATCGCGGTCGTCCGCGAACTCGGTCATGCACCCATCGTCGTCGCCCCGCGCACGCAGATGAGCATGTGCGGGCACGCGATTTCCGGACGCGACGCGGTCTCGGTCGAATTGCACGCGACGACCGATGGCGTGCCGCGGTATGCCGTCGACGGAACGCCCGCCGACTGCGTGCGGGTGGCGTTGCGGCACCTGCCCATCGGGCCGGTCGACCGGGTGATCGCCGGAATCAATCGCGGTGCCAACGCCGGTGTCGACGTTTACTACTCGGGCACCGCGGCGGCGGCCCGCGAGGCGGCAATTCTGGGCGTTCCGGCGATTGCGGTCTCGCAACTCATCCGCGCGGATTTCGACGACGACTGGACCCCTCCCGGTCGGAATGCGGCGCTGGCGCTGCGCGAGATATTACCGGAGCGCGCGCGGCCGCGGGGCACGACGTTTGTGAACGTCAACCTTCCCGAGTTCCGCGACGGTTGCGCGCCGCGCGGGCTGCGCTGGTGCGACCTGACACCGGCGCCGTTGCTGATCGAGTATCAGGACCGTGCGGGCGCGGTCCGCAACACCGGTTCGTATTTTGCGCGACCGGCGCCCGCGGGGTACGACTTTGCGCTGCTGCTGGAAGGGTGGATTACGCTGACGCGTGTGGCGATATTCTGACCGCGCCCGCGTGCTCGGCGAATTGTGCGGGCGGCGCGCCCGAGCGCGCTACTTCAGACGCGCCAGCGCATCGACGATAGGTTGATGCACAAACTGCCCGGGGGTCGGTCAATCATGCGCGGATCTCCTGTTCACGTCGACGCACTGGCGCAGATGCCGGATCGCTTCCTGCGCTCGCTCGCGGCGCGCCTCGGCCAGACCGAGCCGATAGCAGCGGGCGCCGGCGAGCGCCGCGTCCCATACTCGCCGACGGCCGGAATCAGCGTGACGCTGCGAACGAGCACCGGCGCCACCGTGCGGGCGCGCGCTTATGGGACGGAGCTCAGCACGGACGAAATCCGCCTGATTCACGGAGCGTTCTGCCACGTCGGCACCAGCGCCGTCGTCGATCTGCCGACGCGCGATGGGGAACTCGTCTCGGCCGCCGGCACTGTCGTGCACTGCAAGTACCTCGAATCGCGGCTGTACGAGATCGTCGTGCACTGGAATCAGGCGCTTGAAGTGCCGCTCTTCGCGACCTGCGCGGAACCGCCCGCCAGCCTGCCGCAAGCCTGATCACGCGCCGAGCCGAAGCTCAGAGCGCCTATCAGAAACCCGCACGCGAGTGCCGGGCGGTGTAAACCCACCACTCGCGTGGTGGGTTCTGTTGGCGTTTCTTAGAATGAAGTGGTGGTCGAAGCGAACCTGATGGACAGTCCGTCCGAACCGGCCGCGCCCACGCCGGTGACGATCTCGCGCCGGCGCCGCTGGCTCTTTCGCGCCGTCTGCGCCGCGTTGCCCGTCGTCGCGCTGGTCGCCGCGGAGGGGCTTTGCCGCTGGGCGGGTTACGGCGGCTATCCGCCGGCCATTCTGCGCGTTGGCAGCGACGGGACGCGTACCTGGTACACGACGCATCGGCCGGGCGTCGACACCTACTTTCACCAGCGGCTCTCGCTGACCGGCGGAGTGCGTGCTTTCACCTTCCGCACGCCCAAGCCGCCACAGACGTTTCGCGTCTTCATGTTCGGCGGCTCGGCGATGCAGGGCTATCCCCAGCCGCTCAATCTGACGAACGGGGCATTCCTCGAGGCGATGCTGAGCGACGCGTGGAGCGGCGAGCGCCGCGCCGAGGTGCTCAACTTCGGCGCGACCGCGATGGCAAGCTTCCCGGCGGCCTGCTTTCTGGATGAGACCATCGACCTGCAACCCGACCTCGTGATCGTCATGAGCGGAAACAACGAGTTCTACGGGGCGTTCGGCGTCGCGTCGCTTCATCGTTTCGGCACCACGCCCTGGGGGATGCGGCTGACGCGCTGGATGCGGCAGTGGGGGCTGGCGCAGTGGCTGGACACGCTGCTCGTCACGCCGCCGGCCGACGAACGCGTCCGGCGGCAGACGCTCATGGAGCGCGTCGTGGCGGTCGGGCAGATCGCCGCCGATGATCCGCTGCGCGCCGCCGCCGACCGCGCGCTGGAGGCCAATCTCCGGCAGATGGCGCGGCGCTGCCGGGCGCGCGGCGTGCCGCTGATCCTGTGCACACTGCCGACGAACGAGCGCGGGATGGCGCCCATCGGCGCGGACGTCGAACCGAAGCTGCCGGCGGCACAGCGTGCGGAATTCGACGCGCTGCGGGCGCGAGCAGAACAGGAGGTGCGCGACGGTGTCGCTGGCGCCGCGGACACGCTCCGCCGGGCGCTGGCGATCGACAGCGGCAGCGCGGGCCTGCATTTCCTGCTGGCGCAGGCGCTGCGCGCCGCGGGCGACCCGGACGGAGCGCGGCGCTGCTTCATCGAGGCCCGCGACCGCGACACGATGCCCTGGCGGGCGTCGTCGCGCATCAACGACGTGGTCCGCCGCGTGGCTGCCGACGAGAGCGCGATATTCTGCGACATGGAAGCGGCATTTCGGGCCGCTAGCCCGGATGGGACAATCGGCTGGGAGCTGATGGACGACCACGTGCACATGTCGTTGCGCGGGCAGGCGCTCTTCGCGCAGGTGATCGCGCGGACCATCGCCGATCGGACCGACGCCCCAACGTCCGCCGACGCGCGCAGAAGCGAGGGCGGCCCGCCCGCGGCGCCGCACTCGATTTTGCCGCGGCTCTCGCACGAAGCGCTCCACAAGCTGCCGGCGTGGGACGAGTACGCCCGGCGGCTCGGCCGCAACGAGTTCGACGCGTACTGCGCTGCGAGCCGCATGCGGACGCTGTTCGATATTCCTTTCATGGCGCGGGCCAATCCCGAGGCGCAAGCCCGCGCCGCACAGCGCTGCGACGAGCTACTCGCCGCGATGTCGGAGGCCGACCGCGCCGCCGTGCGGCAATGGAAAGACGATCCGGCGTTGCACGTCAGCAACCACCGGCCGATCACGATGGTCGTGGCCTATCAACGCATGCTCGCCGGCGACGTCGGCGGTGCGGCAGAGTTGTTCGCCATCGCGCGCCGCAGCGTGACCAACGTCTCGCTCTGGCGGCTGCAACTCGACTGGTGCTGGCTGCATTGCCGGCAGCGACTGGCGGCGCCACAGGCGGAGGAAGATCGCGCCGTGCTGGCCGACGCGATCGAGGTCGGCGAGCTGCTGCGGCGGTTCGGGGGGTTCCACGACGCGCTGGGGCCCAGCTATCTCGGCATGGTCTACAACATGGCCGGCGACCACGCGGCGGCGATTCAGCTTCTGGATGACGCCGTGCGCTATGCGCGTGGCGTCGAGGGCTGGCCGGTGGTAGTGGCGCTGGCCGATTCGCTGGTGCGCACCGGGCAGGCGGGTCGCGCCAGGCTGCTGCTGGAGCTGGCGCAGCGCGACCCCGCGATGCGGGCGGGCGCCGCCCAGCTCCTGAGCCGCCTGAATTCGGCCGCCGCCTCGCAGCCGGCACCCTAGCCCGCCGCTACACTGCCAACATGATCGAACCGGCGGGTGTGATTTTCGACATGGATGGCGTACTCGTCGCGTCGGGCCCGGCCCACCGCGCGAGCTGGCAACTGCTCGCTCGCCGCCACGCCTTCAACGTCAGCGACGAGGATTTCGACCGCACGTTCGGCCGCACGAGCCGCGACATCATCCGGCTACTAGCCGGCCGCACGCTGAGCGATGCGGAAGTCCGAACGCTCGACGACGAAAAAGAGGCGCTCTACCGCGAGCTGGTGCGCGGCGTCGTGCCGCTGATGATCGGGGCGCGCGAGACGCTCGAGGCCCTGCGCTCGGCCGGCCTGGCGCTGGCCGTGGCCACATCCGGCCCGCGCGACAACGTCGAACTGGTCCTGACCGAGACCGGCATCGCGACGTACTTCTCGGGCGTCGTGCATGGCGGCGACATCGAACGCGGTAAACCGGCGCCGGACTGCTTTCTGCTGGCCGCCGAACGCTTGCGGCGTTTGCCGGCGCGCTGCGTGGTGGTTGAAGACGCACCGGTGGGGATCGAGGCGGCCCGTGCCGCGGGCATGCGCGTGGTCGCACTGGTGGGAACGCACGGCGAAGCGGTGCTCCGCGCCGCCGGCGCCGATCGCGTCGTCGAGCGCCTCGCGCAGATCACGCCCGAGCTGGTGGCTGCGCTCGTGGCGGTGTAGCCCCGGCGGGGGGGCGGCTGCCGGCTGCTCTACACAGCCGGGGGCGGCTGTGCCACACGCGGCCTTACAGATTCCCGAGCACAAACGCGTCGCGCATCTCGGTCACGTGCTCGTGCGGAAACAGTCCAGCCGAGGGCGGCTGCTCTACACAGCCGAGGGCGGCTGTGCCACACGCGGCCTTACAGATTCCCGAGCACAAACGCGTCGCGCATCTCGATCACGTGCTCGTGCGGGAACAACCCGTGACCGGCGCGCGGGTAGAACATGACGTCGAACTGCTTCCCGGCCCGCTGAAGCTGATCCACAAACTGCACCGAATTCTGAAAGTGCACATTGTCGTCCATCAGACCGTGCATGATCAGCAGCCGCCCATGCAGGTTCTTGGCCAGCTTCGTCGGCGACGTCCGCTCGTAGCCCTGCGGGTTGTTCTGTGGCGTACGCATGTAGCGCTCGGTGTAGATCGTGTCGTAGCAGCGCCAATCGGTCACCGGCGCGCCCGCCACGCCGAGCTTGAACATCGTGCTGTTGGTGAGGCAGAAGCTGGTCTGAAAACCGCCATAGCTGTGCCCGTGAATGCCGATCCGCTCCGGATCGGCCGGGTAATTCGCGATCAGCCACCGCAGCCCGTCTTCCAGGTCCTGGCATTCGCTGACGCCCAGCCGCATGTAGTTCTGCCAGGCCGAGACGGCGCCCTGCCCGCTGCACGAGCGGTTGTCGCACACCCACACCATGTAGCCCTGCTGGGCGAAATACTGCGAGTGCATCAGCCCGCCGCCCTGCCACGCGTTCCGTACGCTCGGCGCGTGCGGCCCCGAATACGTGTAGCTCCAGACCGGATACTTCTTCCCCTCCTCCATCCGCGGCGGCAGCACGAGCATCGCATTCATGATGTAGCCGTCGCGGGTCGGCACGCGCAGGAACTTCACCTCGCCCAGCTCGAACTCGTGAATCGTCTTCACCTCGTTGGCGCTGATGACGCGCAGCAGCGAGCCGTCGCCGTGCCGCAAGTCGACGCGCGGCGCCGTCATGACGTTGCTGTACGTGTCGAAGAAGTATCGGAATCGCGGATCGAAATTGACGCGATGATCGAAGCCGGGCTCGGTCAGCCGCTCCAGCCCGCTGCCGTCGAGCTGCACGCGATACGCGTTCGACTGGATCGGGCTGTCGCGCGTGCCCGACAGATAAACCCAGCCCGCGGTCTCGTCGACGCCGTGCAGCGTGCGTGCCTCCCAGTCGCCACTCGTCACGCGCGTGATCAGTTCCCCGTCGCGCGCGTAATGATAAATGTGCCGCCAGCCGTCGCGCTGGCTCGACCACAGAAACGACCCGTCGGCCAGCCAGTGCGGCGTGCCGATCACGTCCACCCACGCGGGCGAGTTCTCGCGGAACAGATTTCTTGACGCGCCGCTGACCGGGTCGGCCTCGTTCAGATCGAGCCAGGTCTGCTCGCGGTCCTGGACCTGGTACATCAGTTTCCCGTCAGGCGCCCAGCTCACCCGCACGATCAGGAATTCGCCGCCCTCGTACGCCGAGAGATCGACCCACGTCGTCACGCCCGTGTCAGCGCCGACGATGCCCAGCCGCGCCGTCGGGTTCTTGTCGCCCGCCTTGGGGTAGTGCGTCGCTTCGATCCGCAGGTGATAGGGCAGTTGGTCGGCGATGCTGTAGCGCGGCACGCCTTCTTCGTTAAGCTGGATGTATGCCAGCCGCTTGCCATCGGGACTCCACCAATACGCCGGCCTGCCATGGCCGAACACTTCCTCGGCGTAGACCCAGTCAAGAACGCCGTTGCGCAAGTCCTGGCTGCCGCCGCTGGTCAGCCGCGTGAGTTTCCCGCCCGGCGCGTCGAAGTCGATGACGTGCAGGTCGTAGTCGCGCGCGAACGCCATGAACCGGCCGTCGGGGCTCAGCCGCGGCATGTCGAACGCGCCGTCGCCCACGTCGACCCGCCGCAGCACGGTCTCGCCATCCGCGTGCCGTGCCACCGCCGACTTCGCCGCCGCGCCGTCGATCCGCCCGGCGATCTCCGGCTCCTCCCACTCATCCCCGATAACGGCCTTGTCGTGCGGGTCGGCGGCGGCGGGCTCGAAGTCATAGACGTAGTAACACTTGTTGTGCCGGAAAACCGCCCGCGCGCGGTCCTCGGTCAGCATGCCCGGCTCGCGGGCGATGCGCGTCACGGCGTCGGCGTCGAAGTCGCCGCTGGCGCGCAGCGCCTGCTCGAAGCGCTCGACGTCGTACGGCGGAGTCGCCCGGTCGCTGACCGCGTCGACGCGCATTTGCATGCCGTCGCGGCGGTGCAGAAAGCTGCGGCCGTCGCTGAGCCACGCAAAGCCGGATTCGATGTGTCCATCGAAATCAACCCGGTTTTCCGGGCCGAACAGCATCTCGCGCGTCAGGCGTTTCAGCGCGGGTGCGCTCGACGACGCCGGCGCCGCGTCGTCCCCATCAGCCGGCTCGCTCGCGGCAGCCGCCGGTTCGCTTGTGGCAGCCTCCGGCGCTGGCACGACCTCCGACTCCTCCGTCGGACGCGATTGCCACGTGACCGCTTCCTCGTCCTCGACCGCCTGGCTCCCGGTTGCGGGCGCCGTCGTCGAGCTGGACGCTGTCGGCGGTTCGGTTTGCTCCTGCGGCGCGACGCCGAGTGCGACCAGCGTCATCAGCCAGATGATTGCAGTTGTCATGAGTCCGATCTCAGGTCACGTGCCAATCGAAAAACTCGACCCTGCCGGGTCCGCATATTCGTGCCTCGGACCCGCGCTCGCCGCGGGTTATCGCGCATTCGCCCGGCACGGTCAACCCATGCCACCAATCGCGCCCGGCGCGCCGCGCGCGCGGCGCTCCGCGCCGCGCATCCGCGACCGCGCGATCCGAGCCGCGACCGCGCGATCCGAGCCGCGACCGCGCGATCCGAGCCGCGACCGTAAGGGAGCGGTTTCTTAGCCCCGCGCAAGGATCGCTCGACCGTAGCTCGCACCCCCGCTCGGCTAAGAAACCGCTTGCTGACGCGCGCGGCTCGATTCCAGCGCCCACGGTGGCACGATCTTGATCGCTCCCGGCGCCGCGAATATAATAGAAACCGCTGGGTCTCGGACCACTCAGTTTCTCTGCACCCCTAGGAGCACGCCGATGTCTCAACGCGCCGGCAACGCACTCGTCCTGGCCGCATCACTCACGATGGTGTTTGCGGCCAGCGCTCACGAAGGCGACCCCAAGATTCGCGACCGGCAGCCGGCTTATACCGGACCCGGCTGGACCAAGGACGCCAATCACGGCGAGCCGCCCGCGCGGGCTTTCACCGCCAGCGGCGTCGAGTTGCTCGCCTGGCTGCCCGTCACGCAGTTCGGCGCGCAGAACGACTCGGCGAACAGTTGCTGGGGATACGTTTCGCCGGGCGGACATGAATACGCGATTATCGGCTTGTCCGATGGCACTGGCTTCGTGCGCGTGACCAATCCCGGCAGCCCGCAGATCGCCGGTTTCATCGCCGGCCCGGAGAGCCTGTGGCGCGACGTGAAGGTCCACGGCCAATATTGCTACGCCGTCAGCGAAGGCGGCAGCGGCATCCAAGTCATCAGCATGGCGAACATCGACAGCAACTCGGTGTCGCTTGTGCGGACGGTGACCACCGGCGGCACGACGGCGACGCACACGCTGGCGGTGAACAACGACACGGGCTATCTGTACCGCGCGGGCGGCGGTTCGTCCGCCGGCCTGCGGATTTACAACCTGAATTCCGACCCGTCCAACCCGCAGTACGTCGGGCAGTGGACCGACCGCTACGTGCACGAGGCGCAGATCGTCAAATACACCTCGGGTACGTACGCCGGCAAGGAAATCGCGTTTCTCTACTCCGATAACACCAGCGGCGGCGGACAGGCCTCGATCGACGTCGTCGAGGTGAACGTCGGCGGCGTCCCTGGGACTGTGTCGAATATCTCCCGCAAGATCTACACGGGCGGCCAGTTCTCGCACCAGGGATGGCTGTCGGCCGACAAGCGCTACATCTATCTCGATGACGAGCTGGACGAGGGCAACACGGTCAGCCTGACCACCACGCTCGTTTTCGACGCCCAGAACCTCTCCAGCCTGGTGCAATTGCCCGCGTTCACCAACACCTCCACCGCGATCGGCCACAACCTCTACGTCAAGGGCAACTGGATCTACGAGGCCAACTACACCAGCGGCCTGCGCATCTTCGACGCCACCAACCCCACCGCCCCCGTCGAGATCGCTTATTTCGACACCGACGCCGCGACCGACGCGCCGACCTTCAACCGCCTTTGGAACAACTATCCGTTCCTCCCGAGCGGCATTGTGATCGGCAGCGACATCGAGCAGGGCCTGTTCGTCTGGCGCGTGACGTATGGCGCGCTCGACTTCGACTATCCCAACGGCCGCCCCGATACGATCAGCCCCGCGGGCCAGACGCTGCGCGTGCTGGTCGCTGCCGGCAGCGGCCATACGCTCGACGACGCCAGCCCGACGCTCTTCTACGACGCGGGCGCAGGCTTCGTCGCCGCTCCGATGACGCAAGTGTCGGCAGGTGTCTATGACGCCGAGTTTCCCGCGCTGCCCTGCGGAACCGTTGTGAACTACTACGTCTCCGCCGAGACCACCGGCGGCATCGTCAACACCGACCCGGGCAACGCGCCGACCGGCTTCTATTCAACCACGGTCGCCACCAGCGTCACACCCGTCTTCGACGACAACTTCGGCACGAACAAGGGCTGGACCATCACCAACACCAGCGTCACCGACGGCGCCTGGGTGCGCGGCAGCCCGCTGACCGGCAACAATGGCGGCCGCGGCGACCCGGCCGACGACTACGACGGCAACAACGCCGCCTACGTCACGGGCAACAACGTCGATCAGGACCTCGACGGCGGCCCGACGCGGCTGGTCTCGCCGACGTTCATCCTCGACAGCAACCTGACCTACGTCGTCTCGTACGCGCGCTGGTTCACCAACGACGACGCCGACGCCGACCGGCTGACCGTCGAAGTCTCGAACAACAACGGCACGTCGTGGGTGCAGGTCGAAAACGTGGGCGGTGCTTCGGGCTGGGTGTTCCACTCGTTCAGCCTGAACGACTATGTCGCGCCGAGCGCCCAGGTCAAGCTGCGCTTCAGCGCCACCGACAACCCGAATAACTCGGTCACCGAAGCCGCCCTCGACGCCTTCGCCATCACCGCGATCGAATGCGACAGCGGCTACCCGCTCGGCGACATGAACTGCGACGGCAGCGTGAATGGATTCGACATCGACGGCTTCACGCTGGCCCTGACCGACCCGGCCGGCTACGCCTCCACCTATCCCGACTGCGACATCAACCTCGGCGATACCAATAGCGACGGCTCGGTCAACGGATTCGACATCGACGAATTCGTGGCGATCCTCGGCGGCGGTTGATCGCCGGCGAAATGCGGGAGCCGGCGCGCGATTGCCGCCGGCCCCTTCCTCGACAGGTCTTGCATGCGGCGCCGGCGCGGGTTCACTCCGCCGGCGCCGCGGCGTTGTCCGCCCCTTGCGCCCGCTCAGCCGGCAAGCCGCCCTGCGCGGCGGACTCAGCCGCTGTCGCCGATAACTCGACGGCGCCGCATCGTTCGCAGGCCGGCCCATGCTGCTGCCCGATGGTCCGCCCACAGGCGTCGCACGTCGCCTGGCCCTTCCAGAACAGGGTCATGACGCGCATGATCGCCTGAAGCGGCCTGTCGTAGATATCGGCAATGCCCACCTGGGCGCCCTCGACCGCGACCAACAGACCGATCGGCGTGAGCGTCATGCTGGTTCCCGGCGACTGAACGCGGCCGTAGCGGATCGCCCGCACCTCACCCCACTTCAGCTCGCCCGTAACTTCGAACTGCGACAGTGCAAAGCCCGCGGGTGTCACCACCAGCTCCGACGCCAGACCCTTGCGCGCCACGTCGACCGGTCGGAAGGCGCTCGCGATCAGGAACGCCGCGCCGATGATCATGCCCCAGCCGGACAGCACGATGCCCGCTTCCTCGCGCACCGCGCCGCGCACACTGATCGCTGCGGCCAGCGACCCCGCCAGCAGCGCAAGCCCGACCGCCAGCCGCCGTTCGTTGCGCCACGGCAGCCTGAACCGTCGCGCCGCGTACGAATACACCTTGTCCGCCCCGAATATGTCGGCCGCCGCACGCCGATAGTGCTCCAGTGTGCCGCCTCCACGGCGCCCGCCGAATCCGACCCGCGCCAGCAACTGCTCCAGGACCAGCCCCGGAGGCAGGTTGAGCCGCGCCGGAACGTGTATGGCGTGACCCTCTTGCCGGACAGTCAGCTCGCCGACCGGCCGGCGATTGGGGCGCGTGCGGCCCGATCCGGCCCCTGCCGCCACGTGCACCACCGCCGGATAGTCGATCCGCTCCGGCACCGGTTGCTCCTGCACCAGCGCGTCGGGCTCGAAGCGGGCCGCGAAGCGCGGCCGTCGCGTCAGCAGCAGCGCCACGCCCAGCAGCGGAAGCGTGATCAGCGGCCAGCGCTCCCATGCGGCCGGCGCCACGTACGCCAGCACCAGCGCTGCTGCGGAGCCCAGCGCACAGACGATCGCTCCGATCGGCGGCCCGCGCCGCGCTTGAATCAATTCTCCGCGCACTTCCGCAACTCCATCCACAGAACCGCCGCGTTGTGCAGCGTGTGCAGCAGCATCGGCAGCAACAGGCTGCCCGTCGCGACGCGTACCAGACCGAAGCCGAGCCCGACGACCGTCAATATCGGAATGCTCAGTGGGCTGTAGATGTGTGCCAGCCCGAACATGATCGAGGAAACCAGCACCGCCCCGCCCGTTCCCATCGCGCCGCGCAGGTGGCCCAGCGCGACGAAGCGGAAGAACCACTCCTCCACGACGCCCGGCTCGACGCAGATCGTGAGGAACGCAACCAGCAGCACGACCGGCGTGGGCGTCTCGATGCGCAGCCCGTCTTCGATCCACTCCGCCTGCAAGTACGTCCGAAGCAGCGTGTGATAGCCAACGTTGGCCGCCAGCAGCAGCGCCAGCAGCGGCAGTGCCGCCAGCCACGTCGCGGTTCGAAGCGCCGCCGCCGGCCGCGGCACCGCCGCCGGCCGCGGAATGAACCGCGTCGAAACGAGGATCACAAACAACCAGAGCCCCTCCAGAATCAACGTCGCACGGTTGACGTCAAAGAGAGACTGAACGTCCTCGGTCGACTCGGTCGCGCTGGCGATCAGCCCAACCGCGGCCGAAATCGCCAATAGCACGGCATAGCTCGCCAGCACCCGCATGACGCCCCGGTCTTCCGCGCGCCCCACAGAGCGCGCCGCGCCCGGCGCCGCCCCCAGCAGCGCCGCCCCGCACCATTCGCACAACAGCCCGGCGCGCGTCGCGCGGCGGCAACGCCAGCACTCGACCGGCGCCGGCGGCGCGATCGCCGCGGGTGCCTCGACCGTTGCCGGCAGCTCCACGGACACCTGAGCCCCGTTCGCCGAGGCGGTTTCGCCGCCCGGATCGAGCGACGGCTCCGCGGGCGCGGCCGGATGTGATGCGTCGTCCGGCGGGCCACCTGCTGTGTCGGGCGCATCGCCCCGCTCACCCGCTCCTTCGCTGTTCACGCCGTCACGCTCTTGCCGGCGCGCTCATAGGCCAGCGCGGCGGACACCGCCTTGGCCATCACAAGGATGATCAAGAGCTTGATGATCAAACCTCGTAACAGCGTCGTGGGATCGAGCAGGCCGAAGATCGCCATGGACGCGATGTACAGAACCAGCCCGGTCACCGTCATCACCACCGGCTTGCGGCTGACGAGCGCGGCGAGCACGAGGTAAACGACGCCGATGGCGATCGCGCCGCCGAAGATCAGATAGCCGGTCCGCGCCACGGTCGCTCGCGCCTTTTCGTGCGCCCCCGGGTCCGTGTCCTCCAGCCGCAGGCCCTGCTTGGCCAGCTCAGCGCTCAGCAACGTGTCGACCTGTGAATCGAACATCGCCAGCAGCACGGCGTTTGCCAGAATCGTCAGTATTCCGACGGCGATGAAGATGCCACTCGCAACGCGAAGCTGCTTCTTGCGCGCTTCCTGGGCCAGCGAGGAAAGCTCACCGCCGAGAGACGGCAGTCCGGATGCCCCTTGAGGTAACGTGCTCATTTTTCCGTCCCGACGGAAGAAGTGCTGCCTGCCGCGGGTCGCACGCGCGCCGCGACGCTTTCATCCTAGCAGACCGGCCGCCAGCGCCGCAATTCGGGCAGATACCGCGGGTATGCACCGCCGTAACCACTTCCCGCGTGATCGTGCGAATGATCCGCACCGCGTCGCCCTCGAGCGTCACCGTTGTGCGCAGCGAGCATCACAGCGGCGCCCGCCGCCCCGGACGGTGCACCTCCCAGCAGCCCTTCCCGTCCGGAAGCATCTTGCCCGGATTGCACACACCCGCCGAATCGAACGCCCGCCGCAGGCGCAGCATGCAGTCCAGCTCGGCCGGCGAAAACAGCATCGGCAGAAAGTCCACCTTCTCGACGCCCACGCCGTGCTCCCCGCTGATCGTGCCGCCCCGGCGGATGCACGCCCGCAGGATTTCGCGACTCGCCGCCAGGACGCGCGCCACCTGGGCCGCGTCGCGCTCGTCGTACATCAGGATCGGGTGGATGTTCCCGTCACCGGCGTGCACCAAATTCGCGATCCGCAAGTCGTGCCGCCGGCCGATCTCGGCCACTTCGCGCAGCATCGTCGGCAACTCGCTGCGCGGCACCACGCCGTCCTGCGTGCAGTAATTCGGCGTCAGCCGGCCGAACGCGCCGGCGGCCCGCTTGCGCGCCTTCCACAGCAGTGCCCGCTGCTCCTCGTTCTCCGCCAGCGTCGTGCGCCGCGCGCCGTGCCTCGCGCAGATCGCAACGACGTCGCGCATCGCTTCCTCCGTCGCACACGGCACGCCGTCTACCTCGACAATCAGCACCGCGCCGGCGTCCAGCGGCAGGCCCACCGCAAACGCCGCCTCCACCGCCGCGATGATCGGCCGATCCATCAGCTCCATCGCCGCCGGCACGATCCCCGCCGCGATCACGGCGCTCACCGTTTGCGTCGCGTCGTCGATCGTCTCGAAAACGGCCAGCGCTGTCCGCACCGCCAGCGGCGTCCGCGTCAATCGCACCGTCGCGGCTGTCACGATCCCCAGCGTGCCCTCGCTCCCGACGATCAATCCCGTCACGTCGATCCCCGGCAGGTCGTCGCTCGTTCCGCCCGTGCGAATCAGCTCGCCCTCGGGCGTCACCAGCTCCACCCCCAGCACGTGTTGCGTCGTCACGCCGTACTTCAGCGTGTGCGGCCCGCCGGCGTTCGTCGCCACGTTCCCGCCGATGGTGCTGGCGCTCTGGCTGGATGGATCGGGCGCGAAGTGCAGCCGCTGTTCGGCCACAGCGCGCGACAGCTTCACGTTCACCACGCCCGCCTCGACCTCCGCCCAGCGATTCGCCAGGTCGATCCGCCGGATGCGCGTCATGCGATTCAGGCCGATCAGCACGGCCTCATTCGTCGCCAGCGTGCCGCCCGCCAGTCCGGTCCCCGCGCCCCGCGGCACAAACGGGATGCCGCGCCCGGCCAGCAGTCGGACGATCGCCACCACCTGCTCCGTCGTGTCCGGCAGCACGACCAGCCCAGGCAATCGCCGCACGAGCGTAAACGCGTCGCAATCGTAGACCAGCCGCTCTTCCTCACGGCGGATCACGCCTTCCGAACCGGTGATTTCGGACAGCGCGTCGATCACGTCGGCGGCGATGCCCGCGACTGCTTCGGAGGTGCTTTCTCGCATGGTCACAGACCGATATCCTAGTCGCCCGTGATTGTATCGACCCTATGCACTCCTCCCGCTTTCCCCACGCCACGCCCTGCGTACCGCTGCCCATCACGCAGTAACGTACGGTCGCGCTCGCTCCGGCGCCGGCGATGCCTGCTGCTCACGGCCGCCGCCCTGGCGCTCGCGTCGTCCGGCTGCAATCCGGCCGCTCCGCCCGGCGTGCTCCGCCGTGGAGCCAAACCGCCCAACGTCGTGCTGATCGTCGTCGACACGCTGCGCGCCGACCGCGTCGGCTTGTATGGAAACCGCGCCGGCCACACCCCCGCCATCGACGCCATCGGCGCCGAGGGCGTCGTTTTCGAACGCTGCATCGCCACTGCGCCCTGGACGCAGCCCTCCATCGCCTCGTTGCTCTGCTCGCGCTTTCCGACCGTGCACGGCGTGGTCCGCTACGGCGAAAACATGGCGGCGGCGATGAAAGGGGACGAGCAGATCAACGCGCTCAAGGACGACTTCACCACGATCGTCGAGCGCATGCGGTCCGCCGGCTATCAGACTGCTGGATTCAGCGTCAATCCGTTCGTCGTCGCCAGGTTCGGCTATGCGCAGGGATTCGATCACTTCGACTCGAAGTTCTCGCTGAAGGCGCCGGGCCGCGAGTTGAACCGGCGCGTCGCCGCTTGGCTCACGACCCGCGACGCGTCAAAGCCCGCGCTGCTCTACCTGCACTACATGGACGTGCACGGCCCGTACAACGCGGCCCGCGAGCTCATGCAGCCGCTCGTCGACGCCGCCGAGAATCTCCCACAACGCGAGCGGATGGAGCCGGCCGAGCTCGAACGCCTCGACTACCTCTTCTGGCAGGCACGCATCGACGAGGCCGCCAAGTTCGACGAGCAGCGCTGGTACAAGGATTACTGGCGGGCGCGCTACGACGCCGGCGTGCGCGAGGCCGACGCCGCCATCGCCGAGCTGCGCGGCCTGCTCGCCGACGCCGGAATCTGGGAATCGGCCTACGTCATCCTGACGGCCGACCACGGCGAATCGCTCTGCGAACACGGCTTCTGGGACCACGGCTTCACGATGTCGCACCACGAGCTGCACGTGCCGCTCGTCCTGCGCTGGCCCGACGTGCTGCCCGCCGGCCGGCGCATCAGCGAGCCCGTCAGCCTGATCGATCTGGCGCCGACGCTGGCCGCACAACTGCGCTGCGAGCCGATCCCCGCCGCCCAGGGTGACTCGCTGCTGCCCGCGATCTTCGAGCCCGAACCCGCCGAGCGGCGCCCGCTCTTCGCCGAGTCCGTCAAACGCGGTCCCGAGCAGGTGGCGCTTTACCTCGGCGATTGGAAGCTCGTCGCCGTCGGCGAGCCACCGGCTTTTCAGCTCTTTCACCTGGCTGAAGACCCCGGCGAAATGCACGACCTGGCGGCGCTGCGCGGCGAACTGGTGGTCGAATTCCGCCGAATTCTCGACCTGCACGTCGCGGCGAATCGCGAGGCCGCCGCCGGACGCGTCGCCCCGCGCGTGACGATCTCTGCGGATGAGCGTCGCAACCTCGAAGCGCTCGGCTACGTTGGCGATCCCGACCGCGCCACGACCTCAGCTCCGGGCACGTCCAGCCAGTCCAGCCTGCCCGCTGTCAGTCCGTGAGTCGGGTGACGCGTCCCCGAGCTGATTGGCGCCGAATCCCGCCGGCCGCCGGCCCGTCAGCTTGCTCGACAGGATCCCCAGTGCCGATCGGACGAGATACCCCGGCGGATGTCGCCGGCAGACAAACGTCGCCTGCCGCAGCGCCGCCAGAAACGACGCCGCGTCCGAGAAGTTCGGCATGATCTGATAACACGGAGCCAGCGGCCAATCGCGCAGATGGCTGTCGCCGCCCACGTAACCGGTCAGCCCGTGCCGTTCCGCGAACCGCGCCGCGCGCCAGTCCTGCCACGGAAGCGGGTTCTGCGCGTTGAAGATCTCGACCGCGTCGAGCTGCGGCGCGATCGACTCGCACGCGCGGCCCAGCGAACTGTCGCACAGAATACTGAACGGATGCGGCGCCAGCACCACGCCGCCCTGGTCGTGAATCAGCCGCGCCGTCGCCGATGCGGGCAGCCCCGGCGGGATGTGCTCGTGCAGAAACAGTCCGATCAGGTGCCCTTCGGCCGTACTGATCTCCTCACCCACGATGACACGGATTTCTCCGCCGCGCTGCAGCGCTAGCGCCCCGCGGATGTCATCGTGGTCCGTGATCGAAACGCAGTCGATCCCCTCGCGCTTCACCGCCGACACGATGTCGCTCAGCGAAGCGTCCGAGTCGTGCGAATAGTCGGTATGAACGTGCAGCAGCGTCCGGATCATCGGCTCGGCCTCAATCTCCGCGGTGCCTGGCTCACCCGTTTCATCGTGCCGCCGGCGCCGGCTCCGCAGCTCCGGTGATTTCTACGCCGCATCGCTCGGCCGGTGCGTCTCAGAATCATTCTCACATTATCAGAAACACTGGCACCCGCACGGCGGGCGCAGCGCGCGAATTTCCGGTGCTGGCTCGACGCCCGCGTATCGCGCGCCTGCCCCATAACGCGTCGAAGCCGCGCCGCACGACTTATGAGCCGATCCGGGCAGCGTCCGCAATTCGCAACGACCGGCCCGCGCCAGGCGCGTGTTTCCGGGACGCGCCGGCCGCATTCCGATAGTCGTTTTCCAGACCCGCCGCGGCGTGCTTGCGGCACTCAGCCCGGCGGGGAATCTTCTGGGACCCGCGTCGCCGCTCGCGTCGCTACGTCGTTTTCCGACCGCCACCCGACCAGAAGTGCGGCCCGCCGTGCGACGACATGACTGCCGATGGGTTCGACGCAAGACAACCTGCCGGCAGCACCTTTGATGCGCCGCCGCGACCAGCTCGAGCTGCTCACCGCCGCCGCCGCGGTACAGGCCGACGCGCGGCTTGTGGTCCGCAATGCGGAGGGCTGGAGCCACACCGCCGGCACTTACCTCGTGACGCTGACGCCCGAGTGCCTGTGGGTGGATCAGCCGCTGGACTTTCCGAGCGGCGAGCTGCTCGACCGCCGCTGCGAGGTTTTCTTCCTGCACGATGGGGCCCGCTACGCCTTCAGTTCCCGGACGCGGCGCACCGCGCTGGTCGGCTCGCCGGCCGGCGAAGTGCCCGCCCTGGCGATTGCCATCCCGCTCTGCATCGAACGGCGCGAGCAGCGCCGCGGTTATCGGATCGCCCTCGACGATGCGCCCATCCGCGCCACGCTCACGCCCATGCTCGAGGAGCGCCAGCGGATCGCTTGCCGGCTGCTCAATCTGTCGTACGGCGGCATTGGGGCGATCGCGGAGTCCGACGAGGTGAGCGCGCTGTCGCCGGGCGATCTGCTCTGGGCCCGGTTTCACCTGACGGAGGCGGCGACTCCGCTCGAATTCGCGGTGCGGCTGGCGCACCGGCAGCCGGCGCGCAGCGGCAGTCAAGTGGTGCTCGGTTGCGCGTTCTGCCCGGGCGACGACGCCAGCGAGACCAATCGCAAACTGGAACAAGTACGGCACTTCATCGCCGCCCGGCAGCGCCGCGCGGCGGAGTGCCCCAAGCACGCATTCGTGGGGGAATAGACGCCGGCGCGGCGTCACACGGGGGATTGCCGACGGGCCGCCGAACAACGGTCCGCTCGCGGGACCACATGAGGATGTGAGCATGCTTTACGCACTGGACCTGACCCGAAGACAGTCGAACCGCGTTCTCGAACAGGCGCTGCGCACGCAGGCGGTCGTCGAGATCGAGCCGCGCAACTGGCCCGACGCTCCGCCGATCAGCGGCCACATCCTCTCGAACGACGGGCGGCAGATGGTGATCGCGCTGGACGACGACGGCCGCGCGCTGCCGATCGCCTCGTTCGCCGGGATGTTCTGCGACGTCAAGACGATGCTCTCCGAGCAGATCTACATCTTCGGCGCCAGCATCGTCGAGGCCAGCGCCCAGACCGTCCCGCACACGCTGACGCTGGCGACGCCCGAAACCGTGCAGGTCAGCAATCGCCGCCGCTTCATCCGCCGCACGCTGGCCCGCGCTTCGCAGGTCGAGATCGTCGTCGATGAGGGACTCGACTCGTTCGTCGGCGAGTTCGGAAACATCAGCGGCAACGGCCTGTCGGCACGCGTGCCGCGCGAGGCCGACGACGCCCTGCTGATCGGCGAACCCGTCCGCGTCCGCTTCGCCATGCCCTGCATGAAGGAACGCTTCGACCTGCGCGGCATCCTGACCAACAAGACCGCCTCGCCCGACAAGGCCACGCTGACCATCGGCGTGCAGTTTGAGCCTCCCGCGACGAGCGATCCGCGCGCCGCCGCTGCCATCGAGCGGCTGCGGGCGTTCCTCTGCGACCCCGCCTTCTCGCGGCACGAAACGGAGACCGGCGAATGAGACCGTCACGTCTGCTCGCAAACCACAAGGAACAGGAAATCTTCGACCGCGCCGTGCGCGACTCGGCCATTGCGCTGGTCACCGTCCGCGCCGACGACGGCTGGAGCACCTTCAAGTGCCGGTTCCTGGAGCGCGATCCGCAGGGAACCTACTTCGTGCTCGACCACCAGCCGCCCGCCGGCGGGACACTGCCGATGCTCGGCCTCGGTCAATACGTCGGCGTGAACTTCCGGCACGGCAGCCGCAAGATCATGTTCTCCACGGTCGTCGAAGCGAAGGGCAAGTTCCTCCTGCCCGACAACCGCGAGATCGCCGCCATCCGCTACCGCTGGCCCGACGCACTGACGGAGCTTCAGCGCCGCTCCTTTTACCGCACACCCGTGCCCTCGGGGACCATGCTGATCGCCAATCTCTGGCCAGGCGGCGCCGAACGCCGCGCCGAAGCACAACGCAGCGCACTCCAGGTCGTCACCGGACAGCTCATCGATCTGTCGTGCGGCGGCGCCCTGATCGAGGTGCACCAGCAGACGACCCCGCCCTGGACTGAAAACCAGACACTCGGCGTCGACCTGCAGCTCGGCGATGGGAAGCCGGCGCTGACGGTCGATGGGCATTTCAAGGGGTTCCGCGCTCGCGAAGGAGCGCCGTCGACGATTGCGATTCAGTTTGTCGGCTTTGAAATGTCGGTCGAAGGGCAGGTCAACATGCAACGCCTCTCCCATGCCGTGCAACGCCTGCATCGGATCGGTGCGGCGACGGCGAACGCTCGGCGGTAGAACTGGAGGCCGCGCTGCGCGACGCTTGATCCAAACCCCTCACGCGAGTGAGGGGCGGGGCAGGCTGGCCGCAACCGCCCTCCGACTCGCGTCGGGGGTTCGGATTTTCCCCAACTCCGGTCGACTCGGATAGGGAGCCATCTCGGTTCCGACTGTGCCGAAAGTTCCCAAAATAGCGCGATACTTTTCCGGTCCCAGCGCGTTCATAACGATAGAAGTACTAACCAAGCCCATCCCAGCGCATGGGCCACTCGGTCGTGCCGCAAGGCCAACCAGTGGCCCAGTTTTTTTCCTCGCGCATGAACCCTACCGAAGTGTCCTCTGTCCGGTTGGCGTGAAGGTCGCGTACGACTCGCAGAGAGAATCGAGACCAACCGGCGTGACGACACGCCGGCTCGCTTTTTGTGATCGGGCGACACAATCGAGGCTGGCACAGCCGAGGGCGGCTGTGCCACAGATGCACGGGCAGCCCGATGCAGCCCGGGGGGCGTCAGCCGAGGAGTTCGAAAATCGACTGCGTTTTGACGATCGTCCGCTCCGCCGGGAAGGAGTGATACGCGTAAACGTGCAGCTCGGCGTCGCGCGCCTCATGCTCGATGTGCGTGAAGGGCACCAGCTCACCGTCGGCGAACTGGTCGAACTGATGGAACCAGCCGCGCTTCGCCGCCTGGCGGCGCAGGTCGTTGTGCACCGACTTGAAGAGGTGCTCGTCCATCGGCTCGACCTGGCTGCTGACCATGTAGACCCAGCCGTTGGGGCACTTCTTCTCGATGTCGCGCTCGCCTTTCAGGCGGAACCGGGTCAGTAGGCCGCGCGTCGGCAGCAGGTCGTTATCGGGCGCGACCATCTCGACCACCGTCTTCGAGCCGCTCGTAACCGTCACGACGTGGCTCAGCCCGACGATCCAGATGTCCGCCACGTAGCGACCCTGCTCCAGCCGGTAGTCGGCGAAATGCCGAAACAGCTCGGGGTGCAGCGGCCGCTCATAAAGGAACAGGTGCAGGTCTGCTACTTGCTGTGATGTACTTTCGAGTTCCATCCGTTTCACTCATCTCGACAAACTCGCCGGCGACGCCTGTAAGACTCATTATACAACGTCGTCGTCCCGGCCATACCAGAAATTATAGGCGCGGCCGCGATCCGTCGCGGCCGGGAAAACCCTCGCTTCGCTTGCTTCCCGGCAATCTCATCGATTGCCCCCTCCACCCCGGCACGCCTCGCACGGGCACAGCGACCTCAGCAGCCGATAATCATAGATGCCTGTGTCGTGTCCATCCTTCCACCGGAGCCGTACGCCGTACGTGCCGACCAGTTCGGCGGTTTCGACGATCGTAGCGCGACGGACGTCGAATGTCGCCGGAAGCACCGGCAGCATACCGCGCGGCCGCGGCTGCTCGCGCTCGGCGCGGCAGGTCGCACACGGGCAGGCTCGCCGAAGGTCGGCCAGGGGATAGACGCTCGCGTGTCCGTCACTCCAGCGGATCGAAATCCGGCTGTCGCGCTGCACGTCGATTTCGAGCGGCCGCACCTCGGCATCCGGTGGCGCCATCATCGTCTTACGCCGGTGCCGGTGCCGCGACCGGCGAACTGGCGCCTCGCGGTACGGCGGTCTCGACGACGGCACGCTTCCGCGTGCGGATGGCGCGAATCGGCTTGTCGCCGGCACGGGTCGTGAACGCCGTACCCAGGTTGCGGAGCCGTTCGTAGCGCCGCTTGACGAGCGTATCCAGTTTCACCCGCGCCAGGTCGCGCAGAGCCCGGCCGATCCAGCTTTCGAGCGCATGAGCGGCCTCCTCGGGGGCGCGGTGCGCGCCGCCGAGCGGTTCGTCGATGATCGAGTCGATCAGTCCGAGTCGGAGCAAGTCCTTGGGCGTCAGCCGAAGTGCGTTGGCGGCCTGCTGAACCTTTTCGCCCGACTTCCAGAGGATCGCGGCGCAACCTTCGGGACTGATAACTGAATAATAGGCGTGCCGCATCACACCGATGTGGTCGGCGACGGCAATGCCGAGCGCGCCCCCGCTGCCGCCTTCGCCGATGACGGCGGCGACGATCGGCGTCGGGAGGTCCGAGAGTTCCATGAGATTCTGGGCGATGGCCTGGGCGATGCCTCGTTCTTCCGCCTCGACGCCCGGGTATGCGCCGGGTGTGTCGATGAGGCAGACGACCGGGACATGGAATTTCGCAGCTAACTTCATTTTCTGGAGGGCTTTACGGTAGCCCTCGGGGTGGGCGCAGCCGAAATTCGCCTCGATTTTCTCGCGCGTCTCGCGGCCCTTGTGGTGGCCGACAAGCATGACGCGCTGGCCCGCCACACGGGCAAAACCGGTCAGCAGCGCACGGTCGTCGCCCGAGAGCCGATCGCCGTGCAGCTCGCAAAAGTCCTTGGCGATCAAGCGGATGTAGTCTCGTAAGAGCGGGCGGCGGGGGTGGCGGGCGACGAGGACCGTTTCCCACGGGGTGAGGTTTTCGAATGTTTTGCGTCGAGCGGCTTCCAACTCGCTGCGGATGGCCCGGATTTCGGCGTTGTAGTCGCGCCCGGTCTGGGCCTGGGTGGCTTCAAGCTGCTGGATTTCTCGCTCCATCTTGGCCAGCGGCTTTTCGAATTCCAGGGCCGTGGTCGCGCTCAACCCTGAAGTCGCGCCGACGGCTGGCTCACTGCTCATGCGATCCCTCGCGTACCTGACCGCGCCACAGGTTCTGACACGCTCGCCAGAACATTAGGAGAGTATGAAAGCGTATTTGGGTGTCCAAAGCAACAAAATAATTGCTGAAACGGGCATTCGTGACCGATAATATCGGGAAAAGCCGCTTCCACACAGAGGAACCCATCGATTGGCTCATGCTGGACTGCACTCCGTCTGCATCGTCGGGCCCGGGCTCATCGGGGGCTCGGTCGGTCTGGCCCTACAGGCGAGCGACTTTCGCGGCCGGGTCCACGGTATCTGCCGCACGCAGGCGCTGGCCGACGCAGCATTAGGGCAAGGGGCAGTGCAGTCGGCATCGGTCGGGCCCGCCGGATTGCCGCCCGACACAGACTTATACGTCGTCGCAGTTCCGGTGATGGCAGCGCGACTCGTGTTTCGGATGTTGTCGAGCGAGCTGCGAATCCGGCCGGCGGTCGTGACCGACGTGGGGAGCAGCAAGGTCGAAGTGCTTCGCGCAGCGGCGGACGAGTTATCAGACGATTCGCTCTTCGTCGGCGGACACCCGATGGCCGGGTCGGAGAAGAGCGGCGTGGAGTTCGCGCGGGCCGACCTGTTTCGGAACGCGACGGTCGTGCTGACTCCCGGAACGCGGACGCGGCCCGGCGCAGTCGACGTGGTACGCCGGCTGTGGGAACCACTGGCGGCACGGGTGGTGACGATGGCCGCCGAGCGGCACGACGAGATCGTGGCGCGCGTCAGCCACCTGCCGCATCTGCTCGCCTCACTGCTCATGCTGCAGGCGGCGCGTGACGAGGGGCTGTCGATCGCCGCGACCGGGCTACTGGACTCGACGCGTCTGGCGTCGGGCGACGCGGCGCTGTGGGAGGAAATCCTGCTTTCGAATCGCAAGCAGATTCGGCGTGCGATCGGGCGGCTGGCGTCGGACCTGGCGCGGATCAGCGAATGGCTGGCGCTGGCGGATGGCGAGCGGCTGCGGCGGCTGCTGGAGCGCGCAGCGCGCGTCCGCGACGAGTGGGTGGCGCGGAAATACGACGAGCATTGGATCGATTGATGGCGGGAGCGGAGCGACGAAGCGGCGGAGCGACGGAGCGCCGGAGCGACGAGGGGACGAAGGGACGGAGCGACGAAGGGAAGGAACGGCAGCGGGGTGTCGGTCAACGACTAAGTCCGTTTATCAGCGCGGTGAATGACTGAGAACGGTCACCGGACCCACCACGCGCGTGGTGGGTCCAGCCGCCCCGCACTCGCGGGCGGGGTTCTGATCGGCGCTCTCACTAACCCGCCTGGCCCTCCGGCCCGGCCGGTTCGCCCGGCATGCGCAGTCTGCCGACCAGTGCGGCGACGTTATCTAATCCGCGCTGCGCCACGTACTCTGACAGTCCGTCGGCGATCGCCATCGGTGCAGCGGGGTCGATGAACAACGCCGTGCCCACCGCCACCGCCGTCGCGCCCGCGAGCACGAATTCGACGGCGTCGGCCCAGGTCTGAATGCCGCCCATGCCGATGATCGGAACGCCGGCGGCGCGGGCCACGTCCCGATAGACGCGGTGCACGAGATTCAGCGCGAGCGGCTTGATCGCCGGTCCGCTCAACCCGCCGGTGCCGTTGGCCAGGCACGGCCGCCAGGTCTGAATGTCGACGCTCAGCGCGACAAACGTGTTGACCATGCTGAGCGCGTCGGCCCCGCCGGCGATTGCGGCGCGCGCCAGCTCGCAGATGTCGGTGACGTTGGGCGATAGCTTGACGACGAGCACGGCGCGCTTCACCACGCGGCGCACATCCGACACCAGCTCGGCGAGTCGCCGCGCGTCGGTACCGAACATGAGACCGTCGGCGACATTCGGACACGAGACGTTCAATTCGATTCCGGCAATGGCCGGTTCGGCGTCGAGCCGCTCGGCGACGACGTGATAATCCTCGATGCTGTGTCCGGCGACATTGACGAAGACGGCGGTCGGCATTTGGCGGATGAAGGGCATTTTTTCGGACAGGAAGCGCTCGAGGCCGACGTTGGCCAGTCCGATCGCGTTGATGATCCCGCCGCGCACTTCGACGATCCGCTGGGGCTCGTTACCGGGACGTTCGTTGCGCGTGACGCTCTTGGTTGTGAACCCACCCAACCGGTGGTAGTCGAGGTAGGGCGCGTATTCGGGTCCGTAGCCGCAGGTGCCGGACGCGGTGAGCACGGGGGTGCGGAGCGAGAGGCCGCAGAGGGTGGTGTGGAGCCGCGGATCGGCGGGGCGAGCGGAGGCATTCATGCCGGGCAGCATCGGCAGGGGCGGCGGCGGTGTCAAACCGCGCAAGAACTGCACGTGCGAGGGCGGATGCGGCCTGAAGGTAATCCGAAGGCAACTTCGGGCCGAAAATCAGTGATGGCTGCGCTCCCCGTGTCCGTGCGAGTTGAGGGGGCCATTGGCGGTACTGATGGCATTGGTGGATCGAGTCTACGAACTTCTCGCGGGCGGTCAGACGCCCGACGCAGATCGTGCGCTGGGCGTGGCGGCGTTGGACGCGGGCTCGCCCTACTTCGAGCGGATCGTGGCGCTGCTGTTCTCGCGGGCGAACGTGGCGTCGTGGGCGGGGCTGATCGGCGTTTACGATCGACTGAACGACGAACAGCGCGCCGCACTGCGAGCTGAGGGCGAACGGACGATCGACGCGCTGAGCGCGGCGCTGCGGGCGCGCTCGCCCGCGGCGCGCTGCAACGCGCTGCAGGTTCAGCTCGAGCTGCTCACGCCGCGGGTGGCGTTCATTCTGCCCGACCTGCTCCGCGACCCAAGCGTGGAGGTTCGTGAGCAGGCGACGGGCGTGCTGCGGGCGCTGACGGCGCAATTTGTGGAAAACCGGTTGAACGCGGGGACGAGCGGCACGGCGCCACCGACCAGCGAACAGCGGACGGTTTGTGACGCGTTGCTGGCGGCGCTGCGGACCATCGATCTGCATCTGTGCGTCGACGTGCTGGAGCCGTGTCTGTGGTGCAGCGAGTGGATCGCCGAGGTGTGGGATGCGATCGACCGGCCGCGGTCGCGGGCGGCGCACGTGCTGAGCGAGAACCTGGCGCGCTGGGACGACGCGAAGCTGGCGCCGTTTCTGCTGCGGGCGCTGGCCCGCAACGACCTGCGGCGCGACGCGCAGCGCCTGCTGGGGAGCTGGCACACGTCGCTGGAGGTGACGGCCCTGCTGGCTCACTCGCACCTGCTGGATGACGAGGAAATCTGCCGGAACGTGGCGGGGATCAAGGAGCCGGCGTGGTTCGCCAACCTGGCCAGCCTGGAGGAGATCGCGGCGCCGTTGCGGCGGTTCGCGCCGCGCTGGGTGTGCGCGGCGGGATACGCGTCGTTCCAGAAGGCGGCGATCCTGCAGCGCTGGACGCGGGCGCGGGACCCGGACCTGGCGCTGGCGGCCATTCAGCATCTCGAGCGCATCGACATGGACGAGGCCCTGCCGATCCTGCGGCGCGTGGCCGAGAGCGACTCGCGGCATCGGCAAGCGGCGGCGGAGTTGCTCGTGCGAATGCAGATCGAGCACCTGGAACGATCGCTGGTTAACGTGCCGCATCGCGACGCCGGCGCGGAGCGTGCACCCGCCGACGCGGAGTTCGCATCCCTCTGGGGCCTGCTTCGGCGAACGAAGGGTGCGTCGCATCGGGCGCTGGTGGAGATTGTCGTAGCGGGGCTGGCGCGGGTCGCGCCGCACGTGGCGGCGAAAATCGAATCGGAGGACCCGCTCGATCGGGTGCAGGCGATCGAGATCGCCTACTACTCGGGCGTTTGCGAGGTGATCCGGCCGGCGATGGAGCGGCTGGTGCGGGACCCGTTGGAGGCCTTGCGGCGCCTGGCCGACTCGGTCATGCGGTCGGTCGGGCCCTCGGCAGCATCGGGCGCGGCGCCGACGCCGGCCGGTGAGACTGCTCGCGGGCGGGTTGTGTCAGCGGCGCAACGCGAGCGGTTCAGCGAGGTGCTGCGGCAGATTGCGGCGCGCGTCCATTCTGGACGACCGATCGAGCCGGCGCTGCTGGACGGGCTGTACGAGATCATCGTCGGAACGCCGCGGCCAAAGAGCGAACCGGCGCCGGCGATGAAGGGGGGACCGGCGTGATGTTCGCGATGGCGCGCTGGCTCTGTGTGCTGGCCTCGGTCCCGCAGCGTCCGGCCGTGAGCCCGGATGAGTTCGTCAAGCAATTCAGCCGCGGATTCGGGAACGAGCCGGAGTATCGGTCGCTGTTCCTGGTGGGCATGGGGGTGCTGGGACTGGTCGTGGTCATCGCGATCGCGATCCGGATCTTCCGGTATCGTGCGCGGCGGGTGGCGCCGCCGCCGCCGGACTACTTTACGCGGGCGCTGGAGCTGCTGCCGCTGTCGCCGGCGGAGGTGAACGACCTGCGCGTACTGCGGAGTCGACACCGTGGCGCGTGGCCGGTGGCGATGCTGCTATGTCCGGAATCGTATGCGGCGGCTCTGTCCGAGGCGGCGGACGTGGAGCCGGACATGCAGCTCATGACGCGGTTGCGCGCCCTGGGGCGGAGGCTATTCGAAGAGTCGGGTGCGTAGGACGGGTTGCCGCGGCTTCCAGGGCTTCACGGGCCGGGCGATGGGCTGCGCCGTCGCGGCGGCGCGAATCGGGCAGTACGATACGGACTGACATCATCGGCCGCGCGGCGCGCGCGGCTTCCCGATTCGCGTGAGGACACCGTTGTGAGCAGTGCATCGTCTGGCGGCGCGGAAGGCTCGCGGCAGACGCCCCTGGCCGGCGTGGAGACCATCTGCACGCACTTCGCCGAAGAGCCAATCGCGCAGGGCGGCGGTGCCTCGCCGCCGATCCATCAGAGCTCGACGTTCATGTTTCCGAACGCGGAGGCGTTCGAGACTGGCCGCGGCATGGGCCCGCCGCAGTACGAATACACGCGGGTCGCGAACCCGACGACGCACATTCTGGAGCAGAAGCTGGCGGCGTTGGAGCATGGCACGTGGGCGCGTTGTTTCGGCTCGGGCATGGGGGCGATCGTCACGGCGGTCGGTGCGTGCCTTCACGCCGGCGCGCACGCCGTCGTCGTCGGGCAGTGTTACGGGCCGACGCGCACGTTGATGTCGCACTATCTGAATCGTTTCGGCGTGGAGACGACGTACGTCCACAGTGTCCGCAGCGAGGACTTTCTCAAGGCGATCCGACCCAACACGCGCCTGATGTACCTGGAGAGCCCGACGACGGGTTACATGGAGATTCCGGAGATCGACCCGATCGCGCGGGCCTGCCGCCAGCGCGGCGTGACGACGATCTTCGACAACTCGTGGGCCTCGCCCTATTTTCAGCAGCCGCTCGACTTCGGCGTCGACCTGGTCGTCCACAGCGCCACGAAGTACATCGGCGGGCACAGCGACGTCGTCGCCGGCGCGGTGATCGGACGGGACGACGGGCTGCGGCGGCGCGTCGCGGCCGAGGGCGAGTTGCTGGGTGCGACGCTCGATCCGTTCGCGGCCTGGCTGCTGATTCGCGGCTTGCGGACGTTGCCGGTGCGGATGGAGCAGCATCAGCGCAGCGCGTTGGCGCTGGCCCGCCTGCTGGAGTCTCACCCGCGCGTGGCACGGGTCAATCATCCCGGCCTGGAGAGCCACCCGCAGCACGCCGTCGCGCGGCGGCAGCTCAGCGGCTACTCGAGCCTGTTCAGCTTTCAACTCACGGAGAACTCGCGCGAGGCAACATATCGCGTCATGAACCGGTTGCGGCTCTTCGGCATCGGCGTGAGCTGGGGCGGGTATGAGAGTCTGGTGGTCGGCGGTTCGCTCTTCGGGCACGACCCGCAGCGGCCGGACTGGATCATCCGGCTCTACGTCGGACTCGAGTCGACCGACGATCTGCTCGCCGATCTGTCCCAGGCCCTGGAGGCGTGATGGCAGCGGGCGGCACGCATCGTCCACGCGGCGGGCGGGAGCGGCGTGCACCGCAGGCCGCGGCCGAGCGCGCCGCGTACGAGAATCCGCTCGTCGGCCGGAACGCCTCGCCCGAGATGATCCGGTTGTGGAGCCCGCGCGAGAAATTCGGCACGTGGCGGCGCATCTGGCTCGCCCTGGCCGAGGCGCAGCGTGAGCTGGGGCTGCCGATTTCAAAGCGTCAGATCGACGCGTTGCGGGCCGCGCTCGACGACATCGACTTCGCCGCCGCCGAGCGGCACGAACGCCGCACGCGTCACGACGTGATGGCTCACGTTCACGCGCTGGGCGACGCGGCGCCGGCGGCGCGGCCGATCATCCACCTCGGGGCCACGAGCATGGACGTGGTCGACAACGGCGATCTGCTGCTGATGCGCGCCGGTCTCGATTTGCTCGCGGCGCGCGTCGCGGCGCTGATCGGCGTGCTGGCGAAGTTCTGCGAGCGTTACGCCGATCTGCCGACGCTGGGCTTCACGCACCTTCAGCCGGCACAGCTCACGACGGTCGGGAAGCGCGCCGCGCTCTGGTTGCAGGATTTTGTCGCGGATTACGAACGATTGAGTGCGCTGCGCGACGGGCTGTGCTGCCGCGGTTTGCGCGGCGCCACGGGCACGCAGGCGTCGTTTCTCGAACTGCTTGGCAGCGCGTCACGCGTCGCGCGGCTGGAGCGGGCCTTCGCCCGGCGGCTGGGGTTTGCCCGCTGCTATCCGCTCAGCGGACAGACTTACTCGCGCAAGGTCGACGTCGAAGTCGTCGCAGCGCTGGCCTCGCTGGCCACGAGCGTTCACAAGTGCTGCAACGATCTGCGGCTGCTGGCGATGCTCAAGGAAATCGAGGAGCCGTTCGCCTCTGACCAAGTGGGTAGCTCGGCGATGGCCTATAAGCGCAATCCAGCGCTGTGCGAGCGCGCCACGGGCCTGGCGCGGTATCTCATCAGCGTCGCCTCGTCGCCCTGGATGACCGCCGCCGCCCAGATGTTCGAGCGAACGCTGGACGACTCGAGCAACAAGCGGCTCGTTATTCCCGAAAGCTTCCTGGCGGCCGACGCCGTCACGCTGCTCATGCATCACGTGCTGGGCGGGCTGGTGGTCTATCCGCAGGTCATCGCCGCCCATATCGCCGCCGAACTGCCCTTCATCGCCAGTGAGAACATTCTCATGGCGGCGGTGAAGACCGGCGGCGACCGGCAGGAGTTGCACGAGCGTATCCGCCGGCACAGCCAGGCCGCCGCGGCGCAGGTGAAACGCTTCGGCCGGCCGAACGATCTGATGGAGCGGCTGGCGGCTGACCCGGCTTTTTCGCGCGTCCGGTGGAAGGACGTGCTCGATGCCCGGCGTTACGTCGGCTTGGCGCCGCAGCAGGTGCGCGGCTTTCTGCGCGGCGTCGTGCGACCGCTGCTGCGCCGCGCCCGGTCCGCGCCGCCGCCGCCACCGGCCGTATAGCGCTTGCGACGCCGTGCGGACCCGTTATCGTGGTTGCGCGAGGCGCGGTTGATCCATCAAGTCCGGATTCACAGGAGATTCTCCATGAAGCGACTCACAGCATTCGGCATTCTGACGTGTCTCGGCGTGCTGACGGGGTGCCAGCCGCAGGAAGTCAGCATGGACGGCGCCCAGAAGCCGGCGCCAGCGCCGGAGTTGGCGCACCTCAACGCGTTCGTGGGCGAGTGGACCGAAGACTTCACCTGCCGGGTGCCCGACTCGAAGGAAGAGATGAAGATGACCAGCTCCGTGAAGTTTGAATGGGCGCTGGACGGCTATTTCCTGCGCGGCACGTGGTCGGGCGACTTCCAGGGGCAGAAGATGACCGGCGAAGGATTCTACTGGTGGGACCCGCGCGACCGGGAGTACGAGTTCATCTGGTTCGACAACACCGGCCATTCCATGGAAGGTGAGATGACGTACCACGAGAAGAGGGGCGAGTGGCGGATGCGCTGGGAGGGCGAGGGGCACGACGGCAAACCCTCCCGCGGCGAAGGCACGATGACGATGCCGGACGCGAAAACGATCATGACCACGATGACCGAGTGGGACGCGCTGGGCCTCTGCAAGAAGATGAGCGGTTCGGGCAAGTCAACGAAGAAATAGCCGCGACGCTCACGTGCCGAGCGTGTCGCGGACGACATCGGCCACGGCGCTGGCGACGGGTGCGTCGTCGTCAGGGCTCAGCGTGCGGCAATCGAAGATGACGGCGCCGTCGTGGACCCGCACGATGACGGGCGTATCGAGGCGGCGCAATGCCGCGGCGATCTCGTCGCAGGGGAGCGACGGGTGCCGCAGGGAGACGACGCAGGTGTCAAAGCGGACGGCGGGCAGCGACCCGCCGCCAGCGAGCGAGACGTCGCGGTGTACGTCGATGTTCGCATCGGCCACCACTGCCTTCAGCTCCCCGGCCAGCCGCTCGGCCCGCGCGCGTATGGCCGAAGCCGGCTCCATGAGCATGCGCAGGACCGGCACGCGGCGGCAGACCGAAGCCGGGTCGCGATAGAGCCGCAGCGTGGCCTCGAGTGCGGCCAGCGTCAACTTGTCGGGGCGCAGGGCGCGCATCATCGGTGCGGTTCGCAGCCGAGCGATCAGGTCGGGCCGGCCAACAATGATGCCCGCCTGCGGCCCGCCGAGGAGTTTGTCGCCGCTGAAGAGCGACAGGCCGGCGCCGGCGGCGACGCTGTCGGCGACGGACGGTTCATCCCAGGCGGGCGGGGCGTCCGGCGGCGGCGCGGTCCCGGCCGGCAGCTCGGCGGCGTCGGAGCCGTCGCAGGCGACACGGAAGCGGGGCGGGGCGTCGGACGCGGCGGCGACGCCGCCGGGATCCAGCGCGGTGAGCAGCCCGCTGCCGAGATCATCGACCACTTCGACGCCACCCCCCTGCCGCTGCGCCAGATCAACCAGTTCGGCGAGCGACGGGGATTCGGTGAATCCGACGATGCGGTAATTGCTGGTGTGGACGCGGACGAGCAACGCGGTGGCCGGCGTGAGCGCGGCGCGATAGTCGTCGAGGCGGGTGCGGTTGGTCGTGCCGACCTCGACCATGCGGCAGCCGGCGGCGGCCATCACGTCGGGCATGCGGTACGAACCGCCGATCTCCACAAGCTGCCCGCGCGAGACGATCACCTCGCGGCCGGCGGCCAGCGCGTGCAGAGCGAGAAAGGTCGCGGCGGCGTTGTTGTTGACCACCAGGGCGTCCGGTGCGCCGGTCAATTCGCACAGCAGCCCGCGAACGTGCTCGTGCCGGTCGCCGCGCTGTCCGGTTTCCAGATCGAGCTCGAGATTGCAGTAGCCGGCGGCCACGTCGGTCAGCGCTTCGAGCGCCTCGGCCGGCAGCGGCGCGCGGCCCAGGCCCGTGTGGAGCACGACGCCGGTGGCGTTGATGACGCGCCGCAGGCGCGGCTGCGCACGGCGATGAAGCGACTCGCGGACGTTCATCGCCAGATCGCGGATGTCGGGAGGATCCGCGTGGCCGGCGAGGATGCGCTGCCGCTGCCGGTCGAGCGCGTCGCGAACGGCGGCAAGCAGTTCCGGGCGTGGGAACTCGTCGAGCAAAGGCGAGATCGAGGCGTGCTGCAGCAGGCTGTCAACGGACGGCAGCCCGCGGAGCGCGGTTGCCGCACCCTCGGAACGGATGGTGGATTCGTGTGGGGTCATCCGTGAGCCCTCGTGGAATGGTCGAGCCGCAGCGCCGCGGTCAGATGCGCGGCGGGACGCGCAGCAAGCCGCTCATGGTCGTTTCGCAGCGTCCGGCGATGGCGACATCATAGCCGCGCTCCCGGCGGCGCACGAGCACCCGCACCAGGCCGGTCCGGCCGCCGGGTTCGCCCTGCATGCAATTCAGCGAGGCGACACCGTCGGACATCGGCGTGTTGTCGTTGACCACCATCATGACGGCCAGCGGGCCGTGGACGCTTCCGGTGACCGGGTCTTCGGGGATGCCGGCGGCCGGGGCGAAGAAGCGCGAATGGACGTCGGTTGAAGTCGTCAGCGTGTGGCGGGTGGCGACACAGATGCCGCGGATGCCGTGCTGCTCGCACCAGCGTCCCAGTTCGGCGAAGCTGGGGCGCATTTCCATGAGCGTCTGCCAGTTGCGGATCATGATGATCAGGTCGTCGTCGCGCGTCCGCATGATCGGGACCGCGGGCTCGAAATCGTCGACGGAGATTCCGAGAAGCTGGGCGGTGTGCATCGGGTTGGTGTGATCCGGGCGCAAGCCGGGATCGGGCATCGACAGCCACCAGACGCCGTCCTGAAGCGTCGTAAACGGCTCGTCCGGTGAGATCAGCGCGTCGAGCGGAAGCTGACCGGGACCGGCCGGCGGGATGGATTCGAAGCGCAGCTCGAGCACGCCGGCGGCAGTGTGAAACCGCAGGTCGGAGCGGCCGACGGTGTGCGACACAACGTCGGCCGAGCGAGTCACGCCGTCGCGGGCGGCCACGTGCGCCGCGGCCAGCGTCGCGTGCCCGCAGAAGCCGGTTTCGCAGCGCGGGGTGAACCAGCGCAAACGCATTTCGCCGGCGCCGCGCGCATTGGTCACGAACGCCGTCTCGCTGACGTTGATCTCGCGGGCGATGGCGATCATCTGGCGGTCGTCGAGCCCGTCGGCCTCGAGGACGACGCCGGCGGGGTTTCCGGTGTAGGGCGCGTGCGCGAACGAGTCGACGACCCAGTAACGAACCGATTCGACCATCCGCAAACCGACCCTTCCCTCGTGTGCTGCCTGGACGTGGATTATCGCGAATCGTCAGCGGATTGGAAAGCCGCTGAGACGCCGATCTTCCGCGATCACGACGTGATCGCGCGTCAGAACGACGCCCTGGGGTCGGGTGCGGACTCCTTCGAGTGGGCGGCGGTTTGAACCCATTTGATCCGCCAGCGGTGTGCTGACGAGCGCGAACGATTCGCCGGCCGGCTCCGAAGCGACGTATTCGAGTATGCCGTCCCGCACGCGGGCGGACCCCGTCAGACCGCACCAGTCACCCACCGCAGCCACCGGCTCGCCCGCCGCCGAAAAGGCCGCGAGTGTTTGACGGTAGCCGACGAGCACGTGGCCGCCGTCGAACTGAAGGACGAGCGGAGCGAGGTGCTCGGGGGTGACGTCGGGCAGCGCACGGCGCCACGATTCGCGGTATGCGAGGCTGGCGCTGTGAACGAACCCGTCCTGCGTCACGAAGCCGACGCGTTCGTTTTCGGCCGCCAGCGATTTCAACGCGCAGAGCGTCGCGCGGTACACGCCGGCCCGGCGGCCGTCGTAGATGGTGCGCGGGGCGTCGCCGCGCATCAGGAGGACGCGATCCGGCGAAGCGAGCAGCAATCCGGAGCTGCACGCGGCCGACCAGAATGCGCGCAGCTTGCCGGTCTGGCCGAGGCGCGGCGTGGGCGGATCGGCGCCGAGCTCGAGCCAGGCGTAGCGCGTCGCGTCGCCCTCCGGCCACACCACGCTGGCGCGCGTGTCGATCATGTCAACGTCGTAGGTCGGCGAAGGCGGCAGGGAAAATTGCCAGAGCGGCGCGCCGTCGATGCGCGACAGGCACGCGCCACGGCCGTCGTCGCGCATCACGAGCAAGCCCCAGTGCGCGTCGCGGGCCGCGGCGATCCGCCGCAGGAGTTCCGGGTCGCCCGCCTGTGCCGCGGGTCCGTCCGGCCACTCGCCACCGCTCCACGCCAAAGTCAGGTCGTCGAGTCGGAAGGCGGCGGCGGTGAAGCGGTCGAAGCAGTAGGCCAGTGGTCGACGCGCGCCCTCTTTCCAGCGCGTCACGAGCGGTGTCAGCGACCTGCGAATCGACGCGGCGCCGGCCGGCGTAGCGCCGCCCCTGAACGCGTGCGGCGCCGGCATGCCGGTTCGTCCGCTGGCAGGATCGACAATTTCCACCGCGCCGCCACGACGGCACACCAGCACGGCGGAGGCACCGTGCTGCGTCGATCCGCCAACGCCAGCGATCCACTCGACGCCCGAAGTTGCGTCGCGCGTCCACGCGGGCGCCGTGCTCTGCCGCGGCGGACTGGCCGGCGGTGGCGCGGAATCCGAACCCGGGCCTGAGGCGTGCGGCGGTCGATGCGGCCATACGCGGACGCACGCCACCACCAACAGCACGGTCGTCGTCGAGGAGAACGGCTTCATGCCATCAGTCTATCCTGTCACCGGGGGAGTGCGGTGCGGGGCGGACTGGCGGAGATCACCCGGGCGGGGCGGAAACTCGGCTACCCGCTTATCCATCGGGCTGTGGCGGCGGCGGGGGCACCGCTATAATCGCCGGCCGGACCTTGAGCTCCCGTCGATCCGACTGAGACTGCTGGCATGAAACTGAGTCTGCGTAACTTCGAACATCAGGCCCGCTTGAGCGTCGCCTGCGCCGTTCTCGGCGGGCTGGCCACGCTGGCCGCGCTGGGGCTGATTCTGCGGCGCTTCGACTGGGGCAATTTCATGTTCAGCTACAACGCCCGCGGCCCGATCATGTACCTCCTGGCCGCGGCGCTGGGCGCGTCGCTGCTGCTGGCGGCGATTGGATTCGGCCTGGGCCTGAGCAGCGCCGGACAAAAGAAGAACAAGCAGTCGCGGCTCTCCTGGATCGGATTCTTCGTCAACGCCGGCGTGATCGTCGCCGCCATGATGACCGGTCTGCTCTTCGTCTTCTCCCGCAATCCGCTGATCCTCGGCTAGTTTCGTCGCGGAACCACCCTGGTGAACGCTGGCAGCAGCTATGTCTTCTCCGGCGGCGGCACCGGCGGGCACCTCTTTCCCGGCATCGCCGTGGCCGACGCGCTCCGCCGGATCGACCCAGCCGCCGACATCACGTTCCTGACCACCAACCGCCCGATCGACGCTCAGCTACTCAGCCAGCGCGACTATCGTCAGGTTCCGCAGTCGGTTCAGCCGCTGCCGGCGTGGAGCCGGCCGTGGCGCTGGCTGGGCTTTCTGAGTGCGTGGCGCGCGTCGTGTGCGGCGGCGCGGCGCATCTTGACGGAGTTGAACCCTCATGCGGTCCTCGGACTGGGCGGTTACGCCGCCGCGCCCGCCGTGGTCGAAGCGCGGCGGATGGGCATTCGCACGGCGATTCTGAATCCGGACGCGATTCCGGGGGCGGCGAACCGCCGGCTGGCGCGTTACGCCGACCTGGTCGTGATGCAGTGGCACGATTCAGCGCCGCATTTTCGGGCTGGGACGAACTGCCGTGCGCTGGGCTGCCCGGTGCGGCGCGACTTCGCGGCGGTGGAGCAGCGCGCGGCGCGCGAGCACTTCGAGCTGAGTGTCGAGCGGCCGGTGTTGCTGGTGACGGGTGCGTCGCAGGGCGCGCGGACGATCAACCGGGCCGTGACGCACGTGGCCTCTGAGTTCCTGCGGCGAAATCCGGACTGGCAGATCCTGCACCTCTCGGGGCAGGCCGACGAGGGCGAAGTCCGCGCCGCCTACGAAGCGGCTGATGTCCGCCGCGCGACGGTCTTAGCGTTCACGCATGAAATGAATCATGCGCTCTGTGCCGCGGACGTCGTGGTGTCGCGCGCCGGGGCGTCGACGCTGGCCGAGCTGACGCTGCTGGGCCGCGCCTCGATTCTGCTGCCCTACCCCTACCATCGCGATCGGCACCAGCACGCGAACGGGCAGGTGCTGGTGGACGCGGGTGCGGCGGCGATGCTTGAGGATCGCATCGCACCCGAGCAGAACGCCGGCCCGCTGCTCGAAGCGTTGCTGCGGCTCGCCGATCCGGATGTGCGCCGCGGCATGAGCGCCGCCGCCGGACGGCTGGCCCGGCCGGACGCGGCGGACGCGGTGGCGCGCTGGCTGGCGGACAATTGACGGCGGCCGTATTGACCGGGATGCGGCCCGGACCGAAGATTCGCGGCTCTGTCTGACGCACCCGGAGGCTGAGCCATGAAACCCGTCGAACCGCAGCACCCGTCGCGCCGTTCGCTCCTCAAATCAACGCTGGCCGCCGGTGTGGCATCGGCCGCGCCGCGGGTTCTGTTCGGCCAGGACAAGGCCGAGGCGAAGCAGCCGCGCGTCGGCGAGGGCGAGCACCAGTACGAAGTGATGCACGACTGGGCGCGCGTGCCGGAGCAGTTCACGCTGGGAAACACGCATGGCGTCTGCGAAGACAGCAACGGCCGCATCTACATCAAGCACACCGTCGGCGGCGGCAGCAAGAGCGACGACGCGGTGCTGGTGTTCGACGCGGACGGCAAGTTCGTCGGCTCATGGGGCAAGGAGTACAAGGGCGGGGCGCACGGCCTGCACATCAACACCGAGCGCGGCAGACAATACCTCTACTTGTGCGACTACGTGCGCGGCGTGGTGGTCAAGACCGATCTGCGCGGCGAAACCGTCTGGAGACTCACGGCGCCGATGGAGTGCGGCGCGTATGCCAATCCCGGCGAGTTCAAGCCGACGAACGTCGCCGTCGCCGCCAACGACGACGTCTACGTCGCGGACGGCTACGGCAAGAGCTGGATCCACATCTACCGGCAGCGCGACGGAAAGGCGGAATACGTCAAGTCGTTCGGCGGACCCGGCAAGGAAGCCGGGCAACTGTCGTGCCCGCACGGTCTGATGATCGACGCGCGCGGGGCGAAGCCGCGGCTGCTGGTCGCCGACCGCAGCAACCGCCGATTGCAGTACTTCACGCTCGAAGGGGTGCACGACGGCTTCGTGACTGACGAGCTGCGCTCGCCGTGCCACTTTCACGAGCACCAGGGCGTGCTGCTCATACCCGACCTTGAGGCCCGCGTGACGCTGTTCGACCGCGACAACAAGCTGATCGCGCACCTGGGCGACGGAGAGAATTTCGCCCTGCGCGACAAGCCGCGCGAGAAATTCATCCCCGGCAAGTTCATCGCGCCGCACAGCGCCATCTTCGACCATGCCGGGAACATCTTCGTCGTGGAGTGGGTCGAGGTCGGGCGCATCACCAAGCTGCGGCGCGTCTGAAGCCGCGCTACGAGTCGCAGGCCAGCGACTCGAGCGGAAACTCGACGCGTTTGTAGCCGCGCGACTCGGCGAATCGCAGCAGTGCCTCGCGCAGCGCGGGGTTCGGCGCGTCGTGCGGCATCATCATGGCATACGTCCGCTCCCCGAGCTGATCGACGGCCACGCTCGCCACGTTCCGAAGGATGCCGCCGTGCTCGGCCACGAACAGCGCGCACAGTCCGCGATCCTGCTGCGAGAGCAGTTCGAGCCCGGCCAGCTCGGCGCTGACCGCTGAGGCGGGCAGCGCCGTGCGCGCGTCGGGACCGGGCCGGAACTGCAGCAGCTCGACCATCATCGGCCAATCGTTCCGCGCCGGCGAACGCACCGTGCAACCCGGAACCGCGTCGTGGTACAGCGCCGCCGGCGACGATTTGCCCCGCACCATCATCACCGTCGCCACGCCGTCGCGCGGCGCCTGGTGCAGCGGGCGAAAGCCATGCGGCTCGTAGACGCGCGTGATGTCGGCGGCGGCCCCGAGGTAGAGCCGCTTGCCGCCGACCATGTCGAACCAGGAAAGCAGCATCGAGAGAACATCGCGGGCCAGCCCGCGCCGGCGGTGCTCAGGGCGCGTGTACACGTGCTCGAGCAGCCCGACCGGGCCGTGCCGCGCAATCATCGCGGCCGAGAGAATCCGTCCGCCGTCGGCGACCGCGCCAAACGCGTCGCCCGAGCCGTCCACGCCGACGCGGAAGCGCCGCTCGACGTCCTCCAGCCACGTCGCCGGCTTGTGCGCGAGCAGATCCTCCATCGCGGGCCAGCGTGACGGACACGGCGGGATGATCAGAAGGGGTTTCATGGGTCAATCGGGCGAACCGGACTACGGTGAACGCGTGCAGGCGCCGGACCAGGCGGTCCGCGCGGAAGCCAGCGCGGCGCGCAGCAGCGGGGCGTCCAGCCGATGGCGGCAGACTTCTACGCCGTTCAGCCAGATCACGGGTACGTGGTGGTCGTAGCGCGCGTGGTAGCGCCGCTGCTGGTCGATGTCGATCTGTTCGAGGCGATGTTCGACGCCGGCCAGCTCGCGCGACAGCGCAAAGAGCGCTGAGTCGCACAGGTGGCAGCCGCGACGCGTGAAGAACGTGACGATCGGGACGTCCATCGCGCGAGAGTATGTGCCACGCCCGCGGCGACCGCAAGCCGATCTCCGCCCGGCCGGAACAACGGTGTGACGCTGCCTCCGCCGGGTGCGGGCGCGAGTGTTCAGGTTTCGAGCCGCCCCCCCGCCGCACCGTCACGACCGCGCGCGGCACCAGATATTATGGGGATGTCGCGAAACGGTCTCGCCGATCCGAGAGGCGACGATTCCCATTCTTGAGTCCCGCGGGCCGAAATTCTATACTCATAAAATGCGGCGCGGGGCGCGAATTCGCCATGAATTACCGCACGCCCCGGGGCGACGCCGGCCGGTACCCATATTGTCTTTCGGAACGTGTCCGCCGACGCCTCTGGCGACCGCGACCGGCCGGTGCGTCGCAGCCGCAGCGAGGAGAATCCGATGCGCTCACGTCATTCCACCGGGCTCGCCCTGTTCGCGCTGGCGGCCCTCACCCCGGCCGCGCTGCCGCAGACGCCCGCCGGCGACGCGTTTTTCTACCAGGGCAAGCTGAGCGACGGCGGACAGCCGGCCGACGGGCTTTACGATTTCCGATTCGGACTCTGGGACGCCCCCGCCGACGGCCAGACGTTCACCCAGGAAATCCTGGTCCGAAACGTCCCGGTCGTCGCCGGCGAGTTCGTCGTCGTGCTCAACTTCGGCGGCGAGCCGTTTGACGGCGACGCGCGCTGGCTGGAAATGTCGGTCCGGCCGACGGCGGGCGGCGACTGGACGCTGCTAGCGCCTCGGCAGCGCCTTCGCCCGACGCCCTACGCCCTGCGGGCCGCCATCGCGACGTCGATGCTCTGGTCGGGGCTCGCCGAGGTGCCTGCGGGATTCGCCGACGGCGTCGACGACGTCGGAAGCGGCGACGGTCACTCGCTCGACGCGTCGGACGGCTCGCCGACCGACGCGCTGCTGGTCGACGAGGATGGCCGCGTCGGGATCGGGACGGGCAGTCCGGCCGGGCGGTTGCACGTCGCGGGCGGACCGACGGTGCTGGATGGGCAGCTCATCGTCAACGTGATCGGCGGACCGCCGATGCTCGTCAGTTCCGCCGACATGGTGGCTAATCTGAACGCCGAGCGTGTGGGCGGGTACGTCGCGGCCGATTTTGCGCTCGACACGGAAGTGCTGTCGATCGTAGCGGGAGCCGACGGCGCGGGCAGCGGTCTGGACGCCGACCTGCTCGACGGACAGGACAGCGCCGCGTTCGCTCCCGCCTCGCACACCCACGCGGGCGAGGCGATCGTGTCGGGCGTAGTGGCCGAGCAGCGGATCGACGTCGCCGTGGCGCGCGACAGCGAAGTACTGCCGCTGGTGCTGGCGGGCGACGGACCGGGCTCGGACATTGACGCCGACTTTCTCGACGGGCTGAACTCCAACGCGTTCGCGCCGGCGTTTCACGCGCACAGCGGCGCGGACATCACCAGCGGGACGGTCGGCGAGCCGCGAATCGACGCGTTGCTGGCGCGCGACAGCGAAATCCTGCCCGCGGTGCTGGCCGGCGACGGCGCCGGTAGCACGCTCGACGCCGACCTGCTCGACGGGCGCGATGCGACCACGTTCGCCAACACGGCACACACCCATTCTGGAAGCGACATCGTCAGCGGCACGGTCGCCGACGCCCGCATCGACGCTGCTATCGCGCGCGACAGCGAGATTCTGCCCGCGGTGCTGGCCGGCGACGGCGCGGGAAGCACGCTCGACGCCGACCTGCTCGACGGGCGCGACGCGTCCACGTTTGCGAACGCCGCGCATACGCACTCTGGCGCTGAAATCGTCAGCGGCACGGTGGCCGACGGCCGCATCGACGCCGCCATCACGCGCGACGCGGAAGTCCTGCCGATCGTGCTGGCCGCCGATGGTCCGTCGAGCGGGCTGAATGCCGATCTGTTCGACAACCTCGACTCGAACGCATTTGTCAAACCCGGCGACGTCGTCGGCGGTGACCTGGCGGGCACGTTCATCAGCCCGACGGTCGACGCGCTCCAGGGCCGGCCCATCAGCCCGGCCGCACCGGACGCCGGCGACCTGCTCGCCTTTGATGGCATCAGTTGGGCGCCACAGCCTCCGGCAGCGGAGATGTGGACCGCGAACGGAGCGGACATTTTTTACACCGGCGGAAATGTCGGAATCGGCACCAGCACTCCGTCGGCGTTTGACCTGCAACTCGCCGGCCATTTCGGCCCCGACGCCTCTGACCAATTCGACCTCGGGAGCGCTGCGGCCATGTGGCGACGGCAATATCTGGGCAATGGCGGGCTCGACTTCGGCAACGGAAACGCGGTCGTCGCCGTTGACGCAGCCACCGGGCGGCTTCAGCTTCGCGTGTTTAACGCGGCGGCGGCGGTGCTGGACCAGGTGTCGGACCAGGAGTTCACATTCTCGGCGAGCGATCGCTGGCAATCGTTCACGCCGGCGATTACCGGCCGCATGACCCAGCTCGACGTGGCCCGCTTCGACGGATCGAGCACGGTGACGTTGCGAATCTACGCGGGCGAGGGTACGGGCGGAACGCTGCTGCACACGCAGTCGGTTGTTCTGCCGGCGACAGGGTCGTGGAACAACATACCGCTTTCGACGCCCGTGCAGGTCAGCGCGGGCAGCAAGTACACCTGGCGGCTTCACCTGGGCGGCAGCTTTTTCATGCAGGGCAGCGCCAACGCGTACGCCGGCGGTCGGTCCGAGTCCGGCACCAGCTTTGACTGGGCCTTCCAAACGTACGTGAGCAGTGGGACGAGCGAAGCGCTGTCGATCGCCAGCAGCGGTAACGTCGGCATCGGCACAAGCTCGCCCGCGGCCCTCCTGCACGTCAACGGCGCCGCCGCCAAGCCCGGCGGCGGGTCGTGGACCGACTCGTCGGACGAGCGACTCAAGCAGAAGATCCGCCCGTTGTCGGCGGCGCTCAGCCGGCTGCTGGCGCTGCGCGGCGTGACGTTCGAGTGGAAACAGCCGGAAAAGCACGGCGACCGGTGCGGCGAGCAGATCGGCATGCTGGCGCAGGAGGTCGAGCGTGTGTTTCCGGATTGGGTGGGCGTCGACCCCGACGGATACAAGACGCTCACGTTTCGCGGCTTCGAGGCGCTGGCGGTTGAGGCGTTGCGCGAGATGAATGACGAGAACGAGCGGCTGCGTCGAAAGCACGCGGAGCTGGAGGATCGCCTCGCGCGGCTGGAGCAGGAGCTGCGGCGGATCAGCGCGACGAAGTGAGCGGAACGACGAACCCGCGACGTAGCGACGGCGGGCAGCCGTTTGTCAGCGGCGGTCGATCAACGCGTCAGCGCGATGAACGGCTCGACGTCGAGCCCATCGACGCTGCCGTCGCAGCTCAGGTCCGCGGCCTGCCGCCTGCACTTCGGAAACGCCGTCGCATAGCCCGCCGGGTCGGTCAGCGCCAGCAGAAACGGATCGACATCCGCGGCATTCACGAGGCCGTCGCCGTTGAGGTCGCCCAGCAGCAGCGGCTGAACCGGCGTAGCATCCACGGCGAACTGCTGCACGATCTGCGGCACACGCCCCACGACCTCCGACGGATCGGCGTTCAATTCGTCGGCGTCGTACCAGTCGATGCCGTAGGTCGTCACCGTCAAGCGTTGCGTCGCGGCGTCGATCTCGAATTCACTCCAGCCATACGTGTGCAGCGAGGCCCACTGCCCGGTCAGAAGTTCAAACGGAATGCCCGATCCTTCGAGTCCGATCGAATCGTAGCCCCAGCGATCGAGCAGTGCGTTCATCGCGTCGATGATCAGCCGATCCTTCCCGTCGCGGTCTCGACACTCGTGCAGCAGAGCAAAGAGCGGCCCGAAAACGGGAATCGCCGACACGTATTGCACCAGCGTCGGGCCGAACGGGGCGGCGTAGGCGACTGAGCCGGTGGAAATCTCCCACGTCCCCGTGGCAACCTGCGGGCCGCCCGCTTCGAGCGCGTACGTCAGGTTGTTGACGATTGTGCAGTGAATGTCGGCGGTGACGAAAACCACGTTGGCGATGCCGTGTTCGTCGATGAACCGCAGCAGGCGGCTGCGCTCGTCGGCGTAGCCCTCGAAGCGATCCTCGCCCGCCACGGGCCCGAGATTCTGGATCGGCTCGGGCACAAGCACAAACTTCCACGTCACGCCGTCATAGTGCGCCCGCAGCAGATCGCGCGTCAGCTCGTCGAACTGCGCCTGGCCGAGCATCGTCCGCCCCGGCGCCGCGACCGCCCGCTGCCAGCGCGCCGGAGCGAAAATGTCGCCCAGTCCCGCCGCGATCGGCGCGTCGCGGAACGAGCGCGCGTCGAGCACCAGTAGCACGGCGTCGTCGCCGTATTCTGCGCGCCGGTAGAGCTTTCGCTTGCCCGAGGTGCGCGGGTCGCCGGTCTCTGGGTAGAACTCCTCGCGGATCGGGTGATGCTCATGAAATGCCTGCAACCCGTTGGCATAGAGCGCCGAGTCGTTGATGAATTCGCCGTATGGATCGAAGCGCGGGTCGTCGGCCGGCGCAGCGCCGCCGGAGAAATCGTTGGTCACCTCGTGGTCGTCGATCGTCGCCAGCCAGGCGGTGGAGGCGCGGGCCGCGGCCAGCGAACCGATGCCGAAGCGCTCGTCATAGACTTCGGCGTGCTTCTGCCGGAAGTCCGCCAGAGTCTCGCATTGCGGCTTAGGCACCAGCGGCGAGGCGACATCGGCGTAAATCGTGTCGCCCAGCGCGACGAACACGTCCAGCTCGCGCGCGGCAACGTTGGAGACGGACGGATAGGGACTCAACTCGCCGCGCCAGTCGCCCGAGACGCCGAAACGCAGGCCGCGCCGCTGCCCGGTCGGCGCCGGGGTCGTGAAACGGCCGTGCGCCACGCGGCCGGCGGCGTCGGTCGCACTGTACTCATACGCCGTCGCGGCGTTCAACCCCGAGATTTCGAGCCTCGCCGGAACGAGCGGATCGGACACGGTCAGTGTCGCCGATTGGGCAGTACCCGACTCGGCCGCCCACACGAACTCTACGGCCCCGAGATTGGCGGTGCTGGCGAGCAGGACGGCCGATTCCCGCGTTACATCACCGGTCGCGACATGCAGGTGCTCGACGTACGAATCATCCGCGACAATCGTTCCGGACTGCGCGGCGGGCGGGATGACGGCGGGTGGGAGCGCAGCGCTTGAATGCGTGCCGAGAGCCGCGAGTAGCAGCCCCGCGCCGGCGCCGCGGCAGCGCGAGCGCCACGCTCGAGCGGTCACATCACGAGCCATTACTTCCGCTGTGCACCCCATCGCCGGCGCGCTCAGCGACGCACGCGGAACGTGCGGATTTCGTGCGGCTTGAAGTCGGCGCTCAGGGTGCGCGCCGAGAGCGTGACAGGCCGCGCGCCCTTCATCTCGCGCTCGATCAGATCGTTCTCCGCGGCGCTGCGGGCATCGAAGCCGAGCGTGAACGTCGCTTGTGCCGGCTGGCCGGCGCACTCGTACGCGCGAATGATCACGTCATCGCCGTCCTCAGACAGCTTGAGCGAAGTCACGATGATGTTCGCCGGCTCGGCCGACAGTCCGCACCACGCCCAGACGCTGCCGCTCAGGCCGCGCGGCGCCGCCCGCCCACCCGCGGCTCCGTTCACGCGTGCCGGTTCGCTGGGCGGCACGTCCATCGAAATCTTGCCCACGGACGAGTTGCCGTCCTGATCGACGACCACCTGAAGCGGCTTGTTGAATTCCCAGCCGGCGCGGACCAGCGCGGCGCGGTCGGCGGCGCCATCCATCGGCACGACCGAGTATCGGATGTGATGCACGCCAACGTCGGGAACCGGATCAGGTTCGTACGACGCCCGCAGGAGCGTGAGCCGAATCGCGCCGTCCTTCACGTCGTACGCGTGCTTGCAGTCGTTCAGCACCGCGACGGTCCGACTCCCGCCGGTCACAGCGCACCACTTCAGCGCCGCGGATTGCTTCCCGTTGGTCTTGCGGCTGATGTCGCCGAACGGGATTTCATGCAGTGCGTTGTCGGTCTGGATATCGGTCGGAATGACGACGCTGAGCATCGGTCCGCCGTCGTTGGCGTTTCCGACCTGCTGCCAATCGACGACCGTCTCGTAGTCGGCGCGGGTCTGATAGCAGTAGCGCGTGATGGTCTGTGTGATGGTCGACTTGTCGAAACGGTATGTTTCGCGGATGCGCGTGCGGGCGCCGGAGGCTTCGAGCACTTCGGTTTTCTCGGGCTTGTCGAGCGTGATCGTCCGCTCGATGGGTCCGAGTTCCCATGCGCTCATGCCATGCGGCTTTTCGTGCTGGACCTGAAAATACACGGCCGCCGGCTTGTCCGTCCGAATCGGCACATCGCGGGCCGTCGCGGGATCGATCGCCGCCGGCGCCTGGCGCTCGGGGGCGACGGGCGTGCCGTCGGGCGACGAAAGCGGCAGCGCGATGACCTGAAACGCGCGCCAGCCGCAACCCTGCACAGGGCCGGTATGAAAGCAGATGCGCAGCTCGGTCGTTTCGCCATCGACGCGGCGTTCCAGCACGTGCGGCGTCGACGGTTTGTCGTCGCTGCTGCTCAACGCGACGCGCTCGGTGGCGGCCGGGACGCGCACCACGGCTTCGACCCACTGGCCGCGCGTCCAGGCGAGCGGGTTGAAGACGTAGATGATCGGACTGTCGGCGCGGATTCCGGACGCGGCGAGCAACTTGCGGCGGGCGTCATGCAGGATTTGCGAGCCGCGCTTCGCGATCTGCTCGTACATCTCATAACTGTATTCGGCCGACTTGTGGATGAACGACCCGGGCAGCGTGTCGTGATGGTGGTTCCAGCACACGTCGCGCCACATGTTCTCAAAGTCGGCGCGCGGATAGACAAAGCGCTCGGCGGACGGAGCAGCGGCCGGTGCCGCGGCGGTCGTCGACTCTCCGGCGCCGATCGCCGCCAGGGTGCCAAATACCTCGGCGCACTCGAGCAGCATCTCGCTGTCGCGGTTGTATTTCTTGATGCGGCTATGGGACGTGTAGCAGCCTTCGAACACGGGATTCAGCTCGTCGCGGATGACCGGGATTTTCGCCGGGTCGACCTGCTCGGCGAGCTTCTTGAAGAACTCGGACGCGGTGCTGAACTTGATGGTGGGCCACAGGCCGCGCTTGCGCATGGCCAGGGCGGCTTCGATGTACTCGCGCGTCGGGCCGCCGCCGTGGTTGCCGACGCCATAGACCATCAGGTGTTCCCAGACGCCGTGCTGGGTGACGAATTTGGCGAGTTCGCGGACCTTCTCGTCGTTGACGACGTCGTTGTACCAGCCGCCGGTGGCCGGTTCTTCGAAGGCGAGCACGCGTGATCCGTCGGGTCCTTCCCACCAGAAGAGCGGGACGTTTTTTCCGGCGCGGCAGAAGTAGTAGTAGTCGATGCCGGATTTTTTGAGGATCTGCGGCAGGGTCCAGGTGTGTCCGAAGGTGTCGGGCTCCCAGCCGACGGTGCAGGTGCGGCCGAATTTCTGCTGGAAGTAGCGCTGGCCGTAGAGCAGGTGCCGGACGTGCGACTCGGGCGAGATCATGTTGGTGTCGCCCTCGCACCAGCGCCCGCCGACCAGCTCCCAGCGGCCGGCGGCGACGTATTCCTGTATTCCCTTGAAAATCTCGGGATGGTGTTTTTCGGTCGTTTCGTAGAGCGTGGCGCTGCTCTGGCTGAAGGTGAAGTCGGGGTACTCCTTCATGAACTTGAGGGCCTGGCCGAACGTCTCGGGAATGATCTGCTTGACCGTTTCGTCCCAGGTCCAGAGCCACTGCAAATCGATGTGCGCGTGGCCGACCAGGTGGCCGGTGAACTTCTGCATGACGGGGTGGGCGTGTCCGAGACGGTGCCGCGCCTGGTGCAGCGACTCGAAGTAGGCCGCCGTATCACCCGCGGCGAACGCGGCCAGGTCTTCGGACTTTGCAACGGCGTCGAGCTCGGCCAGCAGCTTGTCGTCCTTGGCGGTAGCGGCGAGCTGCCGGGCGACGTCGAGCTCGCTGCGGAACTGCTGCTGGGCGTCGTGCATCTCGGCGGCGCGTTTGGCCGCGTCGAGATACAGGCCCAGCTTTTCCTCGCTCACGCTGGCCTCGCGCGGAACGGCGGTAAGGAAGACGGTCCGGCTGTAGCCGTCGGTCTGACGCTGCCGGAATTCCGGCGCCTTGCCGTTCTCGTAGATGCTCAGCCGCGTGGCACCATCGTGCGTCACGCGGATGTTGTCGAGAAGCTGCGAATGCCGCCCCGGCTCGTCACCCTCGAACACCACGTTCCAGCGGGTGGTGGTGGCGCCGGCGAGCGGCGTCAGGTCGATGGCGCGATGATACCACTTGCCCTTGGCCGGCTCCAGAATGCCGTCGCCGTGCTGGCGGATGCCGTTCTGATCGACCAGGCCGCAGTCGCGCATCCAGGTCCGGCCGTGGGCGAGCTCGGGCAGGCCTTCGCGGCGCAGGTCGGCGTCGACGCCGCCCTTGAGCACGGGGGCGTCGGTGGGGAGATAGATGTCGAACTCGAGATGGTCACCCTTCTCGATTGTGTACGCGGCGTCAGAAATCTGGATGTAGGTGAACCAGTTTCCGCGGCCTTGGGCCAAATTGACGGCGGATACCAGCAGGCAGCGCTCGTCGTCGTCGTGTGCAACGGCGAACGGCGCGATCACCAGCGCCGCGAGCGTCGCGGCTGCGAATCGTCGATTCATGGACGTGCTCCCGAAGCGTGTTCCGCCGGCCGGCCAAATGGCCCGCGGCGATCAGCGGCATTCTAATGCAGAATGAAGGAAGAATGCAGAATGCGGAGGCGTGGCGCCGGAGGGCGACGTTACGGCCGTGGCCACGGAGAGCCGACGCTACGGGAATTGTTCGGCATGCTTCATTCTGCATTCTGCATTTTGAGCTGACGCCAGGCGCGCAGGGTCTCAGCCACCGACCAGGCCTGCGCCGGACAACCATTGGGGTTGTGCGGCGGATCACCGTCGAAGACCTCGGCGAGCGACCCGAGGCCGTGGACGTGCACCTGCGCCAGCAGTGGCGCGAGCATGGCGCGCGCGCGTGCATCGTCGTGAAAGATATGGTGATAAGCGAGCGCGAACGGTCCCAGCAGCCAGCCCCAGGCGGTTCCCTGGTGATAGGCGGCGTCGCGCGACGGGCCGTCGCCGGCGTAATGTCCGCGATAGGCCGTGTCGCCGGGCGCCAGGCTGCGCAGCCCGAACCAGGTGAGCAGCTCGCGCTCGCAGGTCTCGATCAGGAGCCGCGCCCGCTCCGTGGGCAGCAGGTCGGCGCTGGCCAGTCCCAGCGCGGCCCGGTCCGCGGCGAGCGAAATGGCAAAGACCTGGTTCGGTCGAATCGCCGATTCGGGGCCGGCCGGTCCGTCCAGCACGTCGAAACAGCAGCCCGCCGCGGCGTTCCAGAAGCGTGAGAACCCGCTTCGCGTCGCGTCGGCCGCCTCGGCAAACGCGGCCGCGGGCTGGCCCAGTACGGCCGCAAAGTGCTGCATGCAGCACAGGGCGTGGTGCCAAAGCGCCGACAGCTCGACGGGCTTGCCGATGCGCGGCGTGACCACCCAATCGCCCACCTTGGCGTCCATCCAGGTGAGCTGCACGCCTGGTTGGCCGGCGGCGAGCAATCCGTCGGCGTCGACGCGGATGCCGAAGCGAGTGCCGTGGCGATGCCACTCGACGATCGACGCGAGCATGGGATAGAGCGCGGCCAGCGTCGCCTCGTCGCGCGTGGCGCAAAAGTAGTGGCCGACGGCCCAGACGTACCAGAGCGTCGCGTCGGCGGTGTTGTACTCGGGCTCGTCGCCGCGGTCTGGAAACCGGTTGGGGATCATGCCCTGATCGACGTGCCGGGCGAATGTCGTCAGAATCCGGCGCGCGATCGCGTCGCGGCCGGTGGAGAGCGTCAGACCGGGCAGGGCGATCATCGCGTCGCGGCCCCAATCCGTGAACCATGGGTAACCGGCCAGAATCGTCTTGCCACCCTGGTCGTCGCTAAGCCCGGATCGTGCCATGGAGCGGCGTTTGCCGGCCGGGACGGGCGAACGCGGCGGCTCGCCGCCGCCGTCGCGCGTCACGATGAACTGATCGGCCGCGAGCACGAGTTGCCGCACGCCGAGTGGCTCCGCCGCGCCGTCGCCGACCTGGAAGCCGGCGACGCTCAAGAGCTGCGACTGGCGCGATTCGAAGCGCTGCCGGGCGGCCGCCAGATCGGCGGTGACATCCGCCGCGGCGCTGGCGGCGACGCCAACCGTCGCGCCTGGCGCCAGTTCCGTACGCCAGACTCCCGCGCAGAGGTGGTCTTCGACGAAGTCAAAGCCGCGGGCCTGCTCGGCCGGCAGATGGAAGCGGCGATACCAGGCGTTCTCGACATGCCACGCGCCCGCGCTGGCCGAAAGCCGCAGCGGCGGGGCGCCCTCCCGGGCGATGACGGTCAGTTCACGGCCGTTGGCTTCCACAGCCGTCTGCCAGTCGCCCGCGGCGGTGAGTGCGTGATAGTCGCGATGATTGACCAGGGCGCGGCACTCGAGCGAGACGCGCGCGGTTCGCGCCGTCGTCCGCCCGGGCAGCAGCTCATAGCTGAGATAGACCGTGTTCTGCCCGTGCTCCATCCAGATACGCTTGATCAGGCGAAGCCCCGCCAGCTCGAACGTCCACGTCGGCACTCCGCCGCGCAGTTCACAGCAGCGTACGAAGTGCACGCCGGCGGTCTGCTCAATGCCGTTGTCCCAGCAGTTGGCGTAGAGCCCGATCGATTCGTCGCCGATCCGCAGCGTTTCGTCGAGTTTGGCCAGCATCAGCGTCCGGCCGAGCGGCGGCTGCAAGGCGGCGATCAGCAGCCCGTGGTAGCGCCGCGTGAGACAGCCCGCGACGGTCCCCATGGCAAAGCCGCCGATGCCGTTGGTCAGCAACCATTCGCGGGCCACCGATCGCGATACGTCGCGGCAGACTTCCTGCGAGACGTGGATGATGGGCGGCGCGCTGGTGGGCATCACGCGGGACGGAGTTGAGCGGCGCGGCGAGGCTCTGGAGTCGGACACTAGCCGCTCCGAAGCTGCTTGAAGAACCCGACCAGCACCGGCCGGGGGATTTTCGCCAGCCGCGGCGGAAGCATTTCGTCCATCAGAATCCGCTGCACGACCTTGTCGGTGCGCGCCAGGTCCTTCCGCAGGTCGGCCGCCACGTCTTCAGCGGTCGCCAAGTCGCCCGCCGCCATGCTCTCCGCGTATTGAAACACGAGCGATTCGAGGTCGGCCCGCGGCGGGGGCGGCCCTTCGCCCGAATTGGCGGGGGGCGGACCGCTATCGACGGCGGTCCGGTCCGTCAGAATCTTTCGCGTCAGGTCCTTCGTCTCGCGAAGCAGCCGTTCGCGTTCCTGCTCCGAGCGAGCATCGAGCGGCGACATGTCGAGCGTCTCGATACGCTCCGGGGGCGTCGGGATATACACGCTCTGGTGGCAGTGCGGGCACTTGCCGCGCTTGCCGGCGTACTCGTCGCCGGCACGGACCGTCGCCGAACAATACGGACAGTGAAACTCAATCGCCATGTCCGATTCCCAGGCCGGGCCGGAGCGGCCGCGGGCGCAAGATTCGCCGGCCCGCGTCGGTCGTCATGCACCGGCGCACGAGGTTCCGAGTGTACGGTGCAGGCCGGCACAGGCCGACTTTGCCGATCGGATCTCGCCGCGTGTTTCGAGCGGGCTGCACGCAAACAGTATATCGGCGTCGCGCCGTTCGGCGAGAGGTGCGACGTCGTGCGGCCCCCGGCTTGCGTCGGGGGTGGGTTCGGATCAGGTGTCCGACGAGCGGCGAAGCATCCGAACCCCTCACGCGAGTGAGGGGTGGGAGGCAGGTCAGGCGTGCCGCGCAAGGAACGTCGCCAGGGCGCGGGAAGGCCGGGAGTGCGTGCTCGCGTACGACGTCCTCGCCGTACGGCCCCCGACTGGCGTCGGGGGTTCGGATTCCCCGGCTTGCGTCGGGGGTGGGTTCGGATCAGGTGTCCGACGAGCGGCGAAGCATCCGAACCCCTCACGCGAGTGAGGGGTGGGAGGCAGGTCAGGCGTGCCGCGCAAGGAACGTCGCCAGGGCGCGGGAAGGTCGGGGGGTGCGTGCTCGCGTACGACGTCCTCGCCGTACGGCCCCCGACTGGCGTCGGGGGTTCGGATTCCCCGGCCTGCGTCGGGGGCTGGCAGGTCGCCCAACAGCGATCTGCCCTGCCGTTGCGCAGTTGCGCCACGCGGCACAACCGCTACGACCGGCATCTGCAAGCCCGAATTTCGACGCTCATCTGAAAGCTGGTCGATCAATCTGACGATACTCGAATCCCGAACGGGTCTCGACGGAAGTGGAGCGTCGGGCAGGCAGAAACGCCAGCCCCACTGTCGTTGCGCGGTGCTCCGAGGCTGCGTGCCGCGCGCCGCCGTTACCGGCGACGACCCGGCGTTGCGCGTTGCGGTCGTTCATTTCGGCCAGGTCTGGAGTCTGCGCGTGTCATGCAAGCTCGCTGCTCGTCGCCGCACGTCGGCGTTTACGCTCATTGAACTGCTGGTGGTGGTCGCGATCATCGCGATTCTGATCAGCATCCTGCTGCCATCGCTGAGCGGCGCCCGCAAGCAGGCGCGGCAGATCGTGTGCAACACGAATCTGCGTTCGCAGGGGCAGGCGTCGATGCTGTACGCGAGCGACAACGCGGACTGGCAGGTTCGCGGCATGAACGACCGCTACAAGATGACCTATGTCATTTCGCTGCTGCGTGGGCTGGCATACGGCGGCTGGATCGACGCGCGGCTATGGAAGCCGAACCGGCAGGTCGAGCTGATCGAAATCGTCAAGGACATCAAGCCGCTGCAGTGCCCGGATCATCCGGTGCCGACGCAGCCGCTGGATTACGTCGCCAGCGCGTTTCCGATGCCCTACCCGCCGAAAAGCAGCTCGCAGGACGCGCGGGGCGGCGGGGCGGACGGGGACCGCTACCGCAGCGAATCGATCGACGAGCGCACGCAGTACGTGAGCTTCTTCAAGCTGGAGCAACTGGCGGGCGTGCGCGTGAGCGCGGCGCGGCTGGTGATGGCGACCGAGGGGCACCGCTCGCTGGAGACGAATGACATCCGCTATCACCACATGTTCTTCACGTCGCAGCTTCCGTTCGGGGCCTATCCGCGGATCGCCAACGACCAGCGCCATCCGGGCGGTATCAACGCTCTGTTCTACGACGGCCACTCCGAGACATTGGCGCTGCGGCGTTTCGACAGCGGCTGGCCCAACACGCTGGGGCACCGGCTGCGTTACATGACCGTCATGCCGGAGGGGCAGAACTAGCTTCGCGCGATGGCCCGCTCTCGGACAAGACCCCTCCCTTACGGTCGGGGCTCGGATGGGCTCAGGTTTCCTCGGCGGCCGCGGGAGGCTGCTGGCGCGAGATGTATTCCTCGCGCAGGCGCGGATACTCGCTGATGATCCACTCGCGGCTGGGCACAAACATGCGGATGAAGTCGATCATGGCGGGATTCGCGCCACGGAAATGGCCGTAAAGCACCGAAAGCTGCAACCCGGCCTGCTCGGCGTCTTCGCGCAGCGCCAGGCGCCGCCACATCGCCGCGGCCAATCCGGTGCGGTCGGCGCCGGCCTTGCAGTGCAGCAGCACGGGCTCGGGCGCGGCGGTCAGCGCGTCGTAGAGCTTCAACAGTTCTTCGGGGAGCGGCAGCTCGGTCGAGCTGAGCCGAACGTCGATGAGCTGAATGCCCTCGGCGGCACAGGCGTCGCGTTCCTGCTGATACCACTCGTCGCGTTCATTCGTCCCGCGCAGGTTGATGACCGTCTGGACGCCGTACTGACGGCGGGCGTAGGCGATGGTCTCAGGGCGGACCTGGGCCGAGCGATAGATGCGGCCATCGACGATGGCGTGGAAGTTGTCGAGGAACGTCAGCGGCGAATCGGCGTCGGAATCGTCGGCCGCGGCTTCGTCGGCGGGAGTTGTGACGGCTTGCGGGGCGGTTTGCGGTTCGGCGAGGAGCGTAGCTGCGGGCGGCTGCGCTGCATCTCTGGCGGGTATTTCATTCGACGCCGCCGCGGGCGGTTGCTCTCTATGCGAGGGCGTTGAGAGCGAGCTCGCGGAGGGCGACGGCTGTCCACGTCGCGTCGAAGCACAGCCGGACATGAGAGCGGCGATAGCGAAGATGAGGGCGAATGGTCGGATCACGTGCATCCCGGACTCACGCAAGGGTGTCGCGAACGCGATCATAGTCGATGGGCCGCTTCTCGTTGAACGCCGCGATGCCCTCCTTCGTCTCGGCGGTGAGGTTGTTCAGCGCCAGCCAGTCGCGGGCGTGGCCGATGGTGGACGACCACGACAGGTCGCGCCAAAAATTGAGCTGCTGCTTCGTATAGCGGATGCAGCCGGGCAGCTTGTTGGTCAGTTTCTCGCACAGCGCGTCGACGGCGGCGTCGAGCTGGGCACGCGGCACGACCTGATTCACCAGGCCCCATTCCAGCGCCTTGGCCGCCGGGATTTCCTCGCACAGGAACAGGATCTCGCGCGCCCGGCGGTCGCCCACGATGAGCGGCAGCCACTGCGTCGCGCCGCCGGCGGGGACGCTGCCGCGGGCCGTGCCGACCTGGCGGATGTAGATGTCGTCGGCGGCGACGGCCAGGTCGCAGGCCATGTTGAACTCGTTGCCGCCGCCGACGGTGATGCCGTTCAGCCGGGCGACGGTGGGCTTGCCGATGTTTCGCAGTCGATCGTGAGCGTCGATGAAGGCGCCCATCCACTTCCAGTAAGTCTGCGGGTTGCCGACACAGTGCTCGTGCTGCTCTTTGAGATCTGCCCCTGTGCAGAACGCACGGTCGCCGGCGCCGGTCAGGACGAGGACGGCGACGCTGTCGTCATGTGAGGCGTCCAGAAACGCCGCCGCCATCTCGGTGAGCGTCTGATGGTCGAACGCGTTGTAGACCTCGGGGCGGTTAATGGTGACCGTGGCCCGGCCGGGCCGGCGGGCATGTTTCTCGTAGATAATTCTGCCGAATTTGAAGGATGCCGGGTCGCGGCCGGTGATGAACGATGGGGTCATCGACGACTCCTTTGGCGGGCATGATAGCGGGCGGGCGGGGAGGGTGTGCCGGGGTCGCCTCGGGATCGCGGGCAGGTTGCGCGTTTTTCCGCACAGGCCGGCGAAAACCCGCCGCCATTCAAGATAGCGGTGATCGGTTGCAGGCTTCGATCGCGCGGAAAGACCGTTCTCGTGGGGAGGCCGCGGTTATTCGCACTAGTGGACGCGTGTGGCACGGGACGTGCTCCTCGTAGCCGCGTCATTCCCGGCGCATTGACGTGACGCCGCCGACTGGGTCCCGAGCCGGCCCGCGGCTTCGTTACCAAAAGGAAGCGTGCGCCTGTTCCCGTGATGGACTGGAAATGCTGCTGGCCGCAAAGAACCAGAGAGGTTCTTCACGACCACTGCGCGCATCAGCGGCAACCCGCCGGGAGCGGCTGCTCGAAGGTATCGGCGTGGGAAGTACCGGGTGCGCGTGTATTTCGATCGATGCCGGGTTCTCTTTTGAATGACGACCGCCGCCCCGGCCGCGGCCGGTCGCACGTGCGTATTGCGTGAACTTACCAAACGTGACGCCGCCGATTGGGCGCTGCGGCATCAGGTGAGCCAGGAACGGAGTGTCAAACCATGTTATCTCGACTCTCGCATGCATGTGCGGCAGTGCGCGGACTGGCGTTCGTCGGTGTGGCGGTCAGCGCGACGGCCCAGACTGTGACCGTGACGACACTTCATGACGTGATTGACTTCGGAGGCGCGCACCAGGTCGCCGACTTGCCCGGTCCCGATGGGCGGATCTCGATGCAGGAAGCGTGCATGGCAGTGAACAACACGGCGGGGTCGCAGACGATCGAGTTTGCCATCCCGACGTCGGAGTTCTGGCTGCTCAACAACATGGCGCTGCTGGAGCTCGACTCCGGGCCGTTCGTGCTCTACGACGACGCGACGACGATTGATTTCACCTCGCAGACGCGCAACATCGGCGATACGAACACGAACGGGCAGGAGGTCGGCGTCTACGGCTTGCAGCCGAATGGGTGGGGGTCGCCGGCGATCATCATCGACGCGAACGACTGCGTCATCCGCGGGCTGGGCGAGGTTTACCAGCGCGGATCCGCCGTTGCGATCTGGCAGGGCCACGGCAATCGCGTCGTGGGCTGCAAGACCGGGACGATCGAAATCGACGGCAGTTTCGGAGGGCCGCCCACGACCGGAAACATCGTCGGAGGGACGACGCCGGAAGACGCGAACGACCTCTTTTCCGTCGAGATACTCTGCTGGTCGGACGACAACGTGGTGATCGGTAACCACATCCAGCATGTGCGCGTCAGCGGCAGCCAGTACTGCGTCTATCCCGCCCGCAACCGCATCGGCGGCCCGACGCCCGAGGAGCGAAACGTCATCGCCGGCTACGGGTACTACGGCGAGGAGGGATTTCCGACCGGCAGCATGGTCGACGTGAACTGGGCGCAGGACACGCTCATCGAGGGGAATTACATCGGCACGACGCCGGACGGCATGGCGCGCGAGCCGCAGATCGGCACGGCCGGTGTGTCGGTCGTGGATTCGATCAACACGCACGTTCGCGGTAACCTGATCGCCGGACTGCGCACCGCGGGCTACAACCACTACGCCGGCCAGCTCTTCGGCCAGGCGATCTACATCGGCGCGATCAACGGCGATAACCAGACCGTGGTCGTCGAGGGCAACCTGATCGGGCTGGCCGCGGATGGCGTCACGCCGATCGAGACGCTTAACGGCGTGGTCGTCGCGCCCATGACGTCGCGGCAGCACGTGCGCGACATACACATTGGCGGCGAACTACCCGGTCAAGGGAATGAGATCGCGACCGTCGAACGCCATGGCGTGTACATTTTCAGCCTCGAGAACGGCGTCACGATCTCCGGGAATTCGATTCATGGCTGCGGATTGCTCGGGATCGAACTGGCGCTGAACACCGGCGCCGACGGGCCGACGCCGAACGATCCGCTCGACGCCGACACGGCCGGCGCAAACCGCTTGCAGAATTTCCCGGTGTTGACGGCGGCGACGACATCGCGCGGCTCGACCACGATCGTCGGCAACTTGCCTTCGGCGCCGAACAAGATATATCGCGTCGAGTACTTCGCGTCGCAGACGTGCGACCCGACCGGCTTCGGCGAGGGGCAGGTATTCCTGGGCTTCGAGCAGCTCGCGACCGACGCAGCCGGCAATGCGCCCATCGATGTCACACTCGGCGTGCCGACGACTGTCGGCTGGCTCGTGACTGCGACGGCAACCGATGTCTCGACCGGTGACACCTCCGAATTCTCGGCGTGCACGACGATAGCGCAAGGTGCGAACCCGCTCGGTGACATGAACTGCGATGGCTCTGTCAACGGCTTCGACGTCGACGGCTTCGTTCTGGCGCTGAGCGACCCGGTTGAATACGACGTCCAGTATCCCGACTGCGACATTTCACACGGCGACGTCGACGGTGACGGATCAATCAACGGGTTTGATGTGGACGGTTTCGTTGCCCTCCTCGGCGGGTGAGCATTGGCGGCGGTGCCGCGGCCAGCGACCCGGCGCACCTTGCGCCGCCCGCCGCTGGCAGGACCACAAGAACAAGGAATCAGACGATGTGCTTCGTGGAGTGTGTGCGTAAGCGTTTGCACGTGCTCATGCTGTTGGCCGCGCTTTCGGCTTCCGCCGCCGCGCAGACCGTCACCGTCGACCTGGCGCTTGACGATTTCACGGATTTCGGCGGCGCCCAGACGGTAGCTGACCTGCCCGGGCCTGACGGGCACATCACCTTGCGCGAGGCTGTGTTGGCGGCCAACAATACACCCGGGCCGCAGACCATTGCCTTCGCGATCCCGCTGAGCGAGTGGTCTAATATCTTCTACACGGACCGCGTCATCATACGTCTGGACCTGATGTGCTACGTCAGCGGCGACGACACGACCTTTGACTTCACGACGCAGACGGCGTTCACCGGCGATACCAACCCCACGGGGGGCGAAGTCGGCCTCCAGTACGCGGGCGTACCGTCCTACATCCCCTGTCTGTGGATCGCCGGGAACCGCTGCACGGTGAGGGGGCTGGACGTCGCGTTTGGCAATAACTTCAGCCAGACGATCTGGATCACCGGCAACAACAACCGCATCACGGGCTGCACGACGAACGGCCTGACCATCCGCGGCGACTATGGCGGCGGATCCGGGAACGTCGTCGGCGGCGTCAATTCGGGCGAAGGCAATACGTTTTCGGAACCGGTCGGACTCTATTCACACGCGAATGACAACCTCATCGTCGGCAACACGTTTCGGTGGGGCCTGCAAATCACCGGGGACACACACTGGGGTACGTGCGACAATAACCGCATCGGCGGTCCGACCGACGCCGAGCGCAACAATCTCGCCGGCAAGGGCTACTATTCCGAGGAGGGCGTTCCCACAGGCACGCAACTGAGCATCGAGCACGCCTCGAACACGCGGATTGAAAACAATTACGTCGGGACGACGCCGGACGGCTCGGACAAGCTTCCGGGCAAGAGCGGCGTCGGCGGCATCGCCATTGGCATTGGCGCCGACGGCACGACGGTCCGGAACAACCTCGTGTCCGGCATTGCCATGACGGGAATCAACCACGTCGCCGGTCAGCGCTTTGGCATCGCGATCGGCGTCGGCGCGACCGCCACGGCGACCACCATCGTCGGCAATCGTGTCGGCGTCAGCGCCGACGGTTCGACGCCGATCCTGAACGTTGAGGGGATCGTCGTCAGCTCCGATCCGAACGGAATCCCGAGCAACACGCAGATTGGAGGGACGGAAGCGGGTGACGGCAACCTGGTCGCCAACAGCGAGTTTGGCGGCGTCCGCTTGAGCGGCGGGACGAACGGCGTCCGAGTCACCGGCAACGCCATTCTTGACAATGGCGGGCTGGGGATCGACCTCACCGCCAATGGACTCGCCGGAGTGACGCCCAATGATCCGGGTGACGCCGATACCGGACCCAACAGCTTGCAGAACTTTCCCGTGCTGACCTCAGCAGTGACGTCCGGTTCTTCAATTGTCATTTCCGGAACACTCAATTCGCTGCCGTCGCGGTCCTACCAACTCGAGTTTTTTGCCAACATTGCCTGTGATCCGTCGGGCCATGGCGAGGGCGCCGCGTTTCTCGGCTTCGCCCAGATTGTCACCGACGCGGCCGGCGACGCGACGTTCGCGGTGTCATTGACGGGTGGGGCCGTCGCGGGAGCGGCAGTCACGGCCACGGCCACCGACCCCGGCGGAAGCACGTCAGAGTTCTCGGCTTGCGTCATTGCGACTGGCGGCGGATTTGCGCCGGGGGACATGAATTGCGACGGATCGGTAAACGGCTTCGACGTGGATGGCTTCGTCCTGGCGCTGAGCGACCCGGTTGAATACGACGTCCAGTATCCCGATTGCGACATGTCACACGGCGACGTCAACGCCGACGGATCGGTGAATGGATTTGACGTAGATGGATTCGTCGCACTGCTGGGCGGCTGACATGCAACAGTCACGGCGATGTCAGGTTCGGCACCGCGGCCGACTCTGCATTGACCAGACATCACAGTGTCACTCGGATAGGTCACACGACACATGAACCGAGGAAGGGTCATCGACATGAGTCTGTCCTACAGACATCGACGGCGATGGGTTGGCGTCATGAGTCTCGCGCTGCTCGCGCCGCTTGCGCGGGCGTCGGAGTACACCTTTACGCTCGTGGACGCCTTTGCGACCGACTACGGTTTGCGGGAGTGCTACATTTACGACATCAACGACGCAGGCATGGCGTGTGGAACCGCAACGATTCGCATCCCTTGGAACGGCGGCTGGATGACCACGTACACCGGATTCGTCTGGACGGCGGTCGACGGCAAGACTCCCGCCGCCAGTTCGTGGCCGCACGGCCTGAACATGAATGGAGTTCTGGCAGGCGTCGGTGCACTGTTCGACATCCACTCGGGCCAAGCGACCAACATGCCGCTTCTGCCGAGTACGTACCAGCCGCTAATTCTCCACGACGTCAACGACGCCGGTATCGCCGTAGGCTCGGTTCAGATCTGCAACTGCTCCAACAGCCAGGGCCTGCTTCAGATTCCGTACGTGTGGGACGCGGCACATGGGCCGCGATCATTGTCCGTCGCGGGTGCCAATGGCCTGTGGCGCATCACCAATTCAGGGCTGGTCATCGGGTGGATCGGCGGGAACAACGCGTCAAACGGGTTTCTGTACGACTTGGAGACCGGGCAGTACACCCTGCTGAGCAGCGTATTCAGCGGCGCCAACATCCAAACCACCGCCGCCGACGTGACCGAAGACGGCGTCGTCGTCGGCTCGCGGCGCGAAAGCGACGGGCACACGTACGGCTACACCTGGTCGCAGGCTGAGGGCGTGACGCTTCTGCCGCTCCCGCCTGCCGGTTTTCAGCCGTACGTCCGGCCCACCAGCCTCAACAGCAGCGGAATCGTGGTCGGATCGATCTACGACACCCTGGGATCAAGCCGCGCATTTGTCTACGACGCGGCGCACGGGATTCGCGATCTGCACGCCGTGTCAGATGCCCCGGCCGAATTCACGATGATGACCGCAACCCGGGTCAACGAGGCTGGCTGCATCGTGGGCTACGGCTACGGCGGCGGCGGAATGTACAAGTCGTTTGTGCTGCGTCCCCGCACTTTCGGCGACATGAACTGCGACGGTTCGGTGAATGGGTTTGACGTCGATGGGTTCGTGCTGGCGCTGAGCGACCCGAGCGGATATGCCAGTCAGTACCCCAATTGCAACATTGCCAACGGCGACGTGAACGCCGACGGATCGGTGAGTGGATTCGACGTGGATGGTTTTGTCGTCTTGCTCGGCGGCTGAACGCGCTCAGGCAGCAGCCGATCCGAGAAGTTGAGCGAGCCGTTGTTTATTCCAGGAAGTGAGGACCTCATGAAACGAGTGGTCACAGGTTTGGGTTTCGCCATGTCACTGGCGGTTCTGCTGGGTCTCGTCCGCCCGGCGGTTGGACAGATCAACTTTGACAATGCGGTCAATTTCGCCGCCGGCACCCGGCCGGACGGGGCTGCATTTGCCGATTTTGACGGAGATGGAGACCGCGATCTGGCCGTCAGCAGCGAGGTCCCGGACAAGTTGACCTTCTTCATGAATGACGGCACAGGCGTGTTTGCCGCCGGCCTTACGCTGCTGACCGGTGCGGGCACCGCTCCCGGTGCGTTGTCCGCCGCGGATCTTGACGGCGACGGAGACACGGACCTCGCCGTCGTACTGAAGAACAGCAACAGCGTCCGCGTTTATCACAACAATGGCAATGGCAGCGCGTTCACGGCAGGCGCGCTGGTCGCCGTCGGTGCAGAGCCTGTGCGCATGCTGGCACACGACCTTCACCCGACCCGCGCGGGCACAGCCGATCTGGTCGTGACCAATCGCACCGGCAACTCGGTTTCGGTGCTGCTGAACAACGGCGCCGGCGGATTCAGCAGCACGAGCTACCCGGTCGGCGCCGACCCGCGCGGTGCCGCCGCCAATGACTTCAACGGCGATGGTGCGGCCGACCTGGCTGTGACCAACCACGATGACCGCTCCATCAGCCTTCTGGTCAACAACGGCGCGGGCACGTTCTCGGCCGGGGCCTTGCTGTCCGTGGGCGCGCAGGTCCGCCCCGAGGGCATCACTTCGGCTGACCTGGACAACGACGGCGATTTTGACATCGCAGCCGCGACGGGCGACCCCGGCTTCGCCACGGTATTCCTCAACAGTGGCGGCGTGTTCGCCGGCCCGTTTCATTATTCAGTCGGCGGGGCGGCGAATCCCGATTCGATCGTCGCCGCAGATCTTGACTGTGACGGGGACGTCGACCTGGCGACCTCGAACCAGGATCTCAATAGTGTATCGTTGCTGCCGAACGCCGGGAACGGAACGTTCGGTGCGGCCGTCATCAAGGCGGTCGGCACCCGGCCCGGGACGATTGTCGCTGCCGATATTAACGGCAATCTGTCTCCCGACCTGGCCGTCGTGAACCGCGACTCCAATGACGTGTCGGTCTTGCGGAATCTTGGCGCGTGCATCTCGCCGGGCGACATGAACTGCGATGGCTCGGTGAACGGGTTTGACGTCGATGGGTTCGTGCTGGCGCTGACCAACCCGACCGGGTACGGTCAACAGTTCCCGCAGTGCGACATTCGCAACGGGGACATCAATAGCGACGGTTCGGTCAATGGGTTTGACGTCGACGGGTTTGTCGGACTTCTGGGCGGCTGATGCAGGAACCGGTTGCGCGAAGCACGCACCTGAATGGCCTCTTGCGCTCTCGGCGCCCGGCGCTGAACGTCGAGTGCGGCCACGACTTTGAGGAGACGAATGTGACACCGCAGCGAATTCTGCGCATGCTGCTTGGGCTCGGGCTTGTGGGCGCCGCCGCAAATGCGGCGCGCGGTCAGGATTACGCCTGGCGTTACTACCGCCCGGGCAACACGGGCATTCAGGGCGACTACTGCGACGCACTGTGGATCGGCCCGGATGACGATCCATGGATCGGCGGTTACGTTCCGGCCTTTGAGGAGGGCGGGATCGCAAAGTTTGTACAGAGCGAGAACCGCTGGGTCAACGTCTCCAACGTCGACTACCCGGAGATCGGCCACCCCAACGACACGGGCACGACGCGCGCTCGCGATATCACGCCCGATGCACAAGGCAATCTGTGGATGGGCACCGGCCGCGGCGTGTTGAAACTCAATCCCGATCTGGGACCGGCTTCGCTGAAGCGCTACGGCGCCGACAATTCACCCTGGCCGGGCGGCTGGGTGACCAACATCGAGCTCGCACCCGATGGAACGATCTGGGCCAGCGGCTACGCGACGGCTTGGGGCGGCGGCGGACTGATGCGTTTCAGTCCGTCGACCGGCACCTGGACCTATCTCGGCAGCGCCCGGCCCGAAGTGCTCGCCATTCAGCCGAAGCCTGGCGGCGGCTACTACGTCTGGGCCGCGGACTCACCCGGCACGATCGGTACGACCTCGCGCTATGACAGCACCACGCAGAGTTGGACGACCTTTCCATCCACGAGCGGAAACCCGCGCAACCTGCCCGGCAACAAGTGCGTCGACGCGGACGGCAACATGTGGATCTACCGCGTGCTGGCCGACAACTTCAACACGGTTCTGGATTGCCGCCGACCCGACGGCACGTGGATCGGCGTTTCGCCTCCGCCAGGCGGAACGGCCGAGGTGCTGCGCGTCACCGGTCCAATGCAAGCGCTGGCGGTAGTGGGCTCTCAGGTCTGGCGCTTCAACGGCGCAAGCTGGGCGAACCTGGGTGATTGGGGGAACACTTTCTGGACTTACGATCTGGGAATGGACAGCACTGGCGCCGTATGGGCCTGCGGCGTCGGCGGGGCGGCGAAACGCGACCCCGTCACGGGCCAGTGGCAGCGATACCGCGTTACCAACACCAGTCAGTTCGATTCATTCAACAACGACCTGACGGTCAACCAGGCGAGTGGTGAGATGTGGGCGTGCGCCAATGCCGGCACCGGCGCCGGCGGCATGGTGCATTTCGACGGCGCGCGATGGGTCGGTTACAACCAGCTCACGTACGGGCTCGGATTCCCCTGGCCGTTTCCCACCGACAACTCTCAGGCGATCTACCAGCGGCCGGCAACGGGTGCGGTCGTCGTGAACCCGATGTTTAATGGTACGTTGCAGCTCGCCGGCACAAACTGGAGCAGTCTGCCGGGCGGTTCGGGCGACGTCGTGCAGTACGTCGAGGATTCCACCGGCCGCCTCTGGCAACTCGGTGAATACTTCCATCTTTCGTACTGGACCGGATCGGCGTGGAACAACGTCGGCATCGCCGCGTGGGGTTCGCAACTCCGCGTCGATCCCGACCGGCCCGGCACGATCTGGGCGCACGCGGGTTATGAGGTTGTCCGCACCGACGGAACGTACCGCTTCTCGCGCACGACCGACGACTTTCCCGAACTCACGAGTCAGAGCGACACGATCTGGGGCATGGCCGTCGGGCGTAACGGCGTCGCGTGGCTGGGGTGCAGCGTCTTTCTGGGCGCGGGCGGCAGCGGCGGCGGGCTCATCCGGCTCGACGCCAATACCGGCGGATACACGATGATGAAGTACGAAGACGGTTGGCCGCTGCCTGGTGCGTATGTCACGCCCTGGGTGGTGACACCCGACGGCCGCGTGTGGATGACCTACGTCAGCACTTATCAGTATTTCGATGGCGGCCTGTGCTGGTATGACGGGACAAACGTCGGCACGTTTCCCGGCCCGGTCGACGGCGCGCCGCAGTGGGGCGGACTGCCACACACGCAGATCAACGACATGGAAGTCCGGATCATCCCCGGCGGTTACGAGCTCTGGATGAGCTGCCTCAGCCGCGGCATCGCCGTGCTGACGGTCCAATACCCCGTTCCCACGGGCGACATGAATTGCGACGGCTCGGTCGATGGATTTGACGTTGATCCGTTCGTTCTGGCGCTGAGCGATCCGGCCGGCTACGCGGCGCAGTATCCCGCCTGCGACATCGCCAACGGCGACGTAAACGCCGACGGATCGGTGAATGGATTTGACGTAGATGGGTTCGTCGATCTGCTGGGCGGATAGCGGTGTCCTGGCTTCCGTCCGTCAGAGCCAACATGAGAGAAGGAACGAACATGCGAGTGACTTGTGTGCGTCTGTGGGCCGCGGTCAACGTGGCAGTGGCCGCCGTGGCCGCAGTACCCGGCTATCGTGTCGAGTTTCTCGGCGCTGGCTGGACCGGCACCGGCATGAACGAGCGCGGCGACGTTTGTGGAAATGTGTCGCCCGACGGCACGGCACTGCTCGCTGGCGTCTCGCACGATGGGCGGCCGTTCGAGCTGCTACCCCTGCCAGCAGGCATGCAGACTTCGCGGGCGTTTGACATCAATGACGCCGGCTTGATCGTCGGGGCGGTGTGTCCGAACCAGTACGTGATCACGCAGCCCACCGCGGCGGTCTGGCGCCCGGTGCCGGGCGGCTATGAGGTGGAAGTGCTCGGCGCGCTGCCGGGGGATCCGTACAGCGCGGTCTACGCGGTCAACAACCTTGGCGACATCATTGGCGCGTCGGGGTTCTGGGGTTGGAACCTCTCGACGGGCGTGCAGTTCACGGAATCCGGCCCGACGCCGCTGCCGGGCGGCCTGCTCGCGTCTGACATCAACGACCAGCGCGTCGTGCTCTCGGGCCGGCGGCTGCTTGACCTGGACACAGGAGCATTCACCGACGTGCCGCTGCCGCCTGGAAACTGGCAGGGCGTGGTGAGCGCGGCGCTGAACAACAGCGGCGATTTTTGCGGATACATCGTGGGATACTCAGGATGCAGTACGTTTCCGATCCGCTATCGGCAGGGCATCGGCTGGGAGTTCCTCGGCGGCTGCGCGACGACCACCAGCGCCACGGCACTCAACGACCACGGCGACGCGCTGATGTACTACTACACGACGACGTCCGGCGTCGACTTCGTCGGCGAGGGCTACTTCCCGCTGGGAAGCCTGATCGACCCCTCGCAGGGGACGTGGTTCGTCCAGTATGGCGGGGCGAACGCGATCAACAACAGCCGTCAGATTGTCGCGGCGGCGCGCGACGGCTTCAGCGGACCAATCGGCGCCGTGCGCTTGGTGCCGATGACGAATACGCCAGTCGCCGGAGACATGAACTGCGACGGTTCGGTGAACGGGTTCGACGTCGACGGCTTTGTGCTGGCGCTGAGCGATCCGGTCGGCTACGTAACGCAATATCCGAACTGCGACATCGCCAACGGCGACGTCAATGCGGATGGCTCGGTCAACGGATTCGACGTCGACGGATTTGTTGCATTGCTCGGCGGATAGCGATGGCTGCGCGGCGCATGGCGGCGCGCCCGCGCCACAGTCTGGATCCCGGCGCGGGCGGAGATCGCAGAGACAACGGCTCGCGTTGACAAGAGGCTCATTAACCACGCAGGACGTATTGGAAGGAGTCGCACATGTCGAGCTACTGCATGCGAGTCTCGGCGATCGTCTTGATCGCCGCGGCGTCGATGGCGGCGAACGAGAAACCAGTCCGCTTCCGAGTCGCACCCAATCACCCGTCGGGCCTGTGGCCCTGGGCTGTCGCGACCGGCGACGTGAACGGCGACGGCCTCATCGACTTTGTAACCGCCGACATCGACGTCCAGGAGTCTGGCGTTCCAGCCAAGGCCACGATCAGCTTCAATAACGGCGACGGCACGTTCTCGACGGCGCGCTACAGCGTGGGCGAGGCGCCGCGTGGCGTCGCGCTGGCCGACTTCAACCACGACGGGCGACTGGACATCGTGACCAGCGACACCTGGAACGATCGAGCCGCCGTACTGCTGAGCAAGGCGGATGGGACCTACGCGGCGGCGAAGTTCGTCGCCTCCACCTGGACTGCGCAGACCGTTCGCACGGCCGACTTCAACAACGACGGCTGGGAAGACTTTGCTATCGCCGGCGAAGTCTCCAACCAGATCAGGGTCCACCGCAACAACGCCGCCGGCGGGTTCGTCAACGGCGGCACACTCAACACTGGCAACGGCGGTGTCACGATCGCAGTGGGCGATCTCAATCGTGACGGCTGGACCGACGTCGTGGCGGCGGACGACCGCGTGCTGGTGTATCGCAACCAGGGCAACGGCACTTTTGCGGCCGCCGTCAGCTACCCGACCAGCGCCTATGCCATGTCGGATCTGGTGGTCGCGGACTTTGACGGCGACAACTGGCCCGACGTGGCCGGCACGGCGGGCGCGATCCACCTGCTTCGCAACAACGGCGACGGGACGCTGGGCGCCGAAACGACCTACGACAACGGCTCGTGGATGATGACAGCAGCGGACCTGAATGCGGACGGATACCCGGACATCGCCGGCGGCAACTACCTGGCCAATTCCGTGTCCGTGCTGTTCGCCGATGGCGCGGGCGGATTTCGACCGCAGGTGAACTGGGGTGGCAGCGACCAGCTCCGTTGCGTCGGCGCCGGAGACTTCGACGGCGACGGGCTGGTGGACCTGATCGCCCCTAGTGCTGACTCACACCAGATGCAGGCGACGCTCTTCATCAACGCCGGTGACGAGACGTTCGTCGCGCGGCGCGACTATCCGCTGATCGACTCGGCGACGGGAGTCGCGCTGGCCGACTTCGACGGCGATGGGTATCTCGACGCGACCATCCCCGTCTACCGGGCGAATCAGAACGTGCTCGGCTTTCTCTACGGCGTCGGCGACGGGACGTTTGAGAGTCCGGTCTATACGCCGCACTGGGGCAACATGCAGCCGACAGGCGTCACGGTGGCGGACTTCAACCGCGACGGACGGCCAGACGTTGCGGCGAGCGTGTTCAGTCCCGGCAATGGCGTACTGGTGTTCTACAACCTCGGCAACCGCAGCTTTTCTGCGCCCGACTTCTGGGGAGCGGGAGGCAATCCGTCGGCGGTTGCCGCCGCGGATCTTGACGGCGACGCGTGGGACGACCTCGTGGTCGTCAACGGCTCGCAGCTCGACAACACCATCACCGTGCTGTTCAACAACCAGGACGGCTTTTTTGTGAACAGCACGTTCTACGACGTCGGGCTGCGGCCAGGCGGCGCCGCGATCGGCGATTGGGACGGCGACGGCGACAATGATGTGGTCGTCACCAACAGCACCAACGCCGTCAACCTGATGTACAACGACGGCTTCGGTAATCTGTCGCGCGTCGATCGGGCCGTCGGCGCCGCGCAGGGCACGCCAAAGCTGGTCGACATGGACGCGGATGGTTTTTTCGACCTGGTGCTTGCGACCGGTGTCGTGACCTTGATGCGAAACGACCACCAAGGCGGCTTCAGCGGGCCCGAATTCTCGACGACGTTTGCGAGCTCGGTCGCCGTCGCCGACTTCGACGCGGACGGCGACGCGGACGTGATCGGGTCGTATCCGGTGTTGAGTCAGGTGTACGTGGCGATCAACGACGGCGCGGGCATCCTGACCGATCAGGCCGAGTTTTTCGAAGCCGGCTACGGCTGCTATCGCCTGAACGCCGGCGATCTTGACGGCGACGGGCTCCCCGAGCTTCTGACCGCCAACTTCGAAGCCCGCAGCATTTCGGTGCTGCGTAACATCACGCGACTCGTCGGCGACTTGAACTGCGACGGCAGCACCAACGGCTTCGACGTCGACGCGTTTGTGCTCGCTCTGACCGACCCAGCGGCGTACGCGGCGGCGTATCCGAATTGCGACATTCGCAGCGGCGACGTGAACGCCGATGGCACGGTGAATGGCTTTGACGTCGACCCGTTTGTCGGTCTGCTCGGCGGTTGAATCTGCGTCTCGGCGCGCCGGTGTGTGCGGCAGAGCCTGCGCCGGACGCCGGACCTTGAGCTGGAGGACATTCGATGCTCCCGCGAACAACTCTCATCGTTGCGACGACGGTCTCGATCGTCGCGACAACTCTCGCCGGCAGCGACGGCTGGCAGTTCGTGTCGTCGCCCAACGGCGGCGATTACTCGAACCTGTTGCGCGACGTGACGGGCATGTCGCCGAACGACGTTTGGGCGGTGGGAACCTGGTCGCCGGTGCCCGAGCCGTTCCACGGGACCACGCACTACACGCTGATCCTGCACTACGACGGCGGCGCGTGGTCGGTCGTGCCCAGCCCGAATCTCGACGACCGGGTTGAAGGCTACAACGACCTGACCGGAATCGCCGCCCGCGCCGCCGACGACGTGTGGGCCGTCGGCGTGGCGGGCAGCTCCGCATCGCCCATGGTGCTGCACTTCGACGGCCAGCAGTGGTCGCCGGAGGCGGCACCGCCCAATAACGGCTCGGCCTTTCTATGGAAGGCCGCGGCGGTCGGTCCGCAGCGTCAGATCTGGGCGGTCGGTGGGCAGAACGGTCTGATCAGCCAGGCGCCGTTCATCCCGCTGGTCGCGCGTCTCAACGGCGACACGTGGGAATCGCTCGCCGGCGTAACGGTCGGCGCGCTGCGGACGTACTTCTATTCGGTCGACGGAATGGGGCCGAACGACGTCTGGGCGGTCGGCACGTGGGGCCACAACTACGGCGAGTTCCGCGTGCTCATCGAGCACTTTGACGGCGTACGCTGGCGCGCCGTGAACTATCCAACCCCCGGGCTCAACATCGACTCGCTCACCGACGTGGTTGCCGTCGCGCCCGACGACGTCTGGGCCGTCGGCTACTACTACCACAAGACGCACTTCACCACTCAGCCTCTCATCCTGCACTACGACGGCAACGACTGGACGCAGGTCGATTTGCCGCCCTTCCTGGACGGCGCCGCCGAGCTTCGTGCGGTGACGGCCCGCGGTGCAAGCGAGGTGTACGCGGCCGGGACTTACGCAGATGCGGAAGGCATCCCGCGTCCGTTCATTCTCAAGTACGACGGTGCACAGTGGGCCGTCGATACCCCGGCGGTCACGGACGGCCTGGGCGAGTGGTTCTTCGGTCTGGGTGCGATTCCCGGCGGCGACCTCTGGGCGGTGGGCGAGTACTTCAATGGCTCGGCACAGTCGGACTCGCCGCTCACCGAGCGCCTCGCCGGGACTCGGCACCCCGGCGACATGAACTGCGACGGTTCGGTGAACGGGTTTGACGTCGACGGCTTCGTGCTGGCGCTGAGCGATCCAGCCGGCTACGCGACGCAATATCCGGACTGCGACATCGACAACGGCGACGTCAACGCCGACGGATCGGTGAATGGGTTTGACGTGGACGGATTCGTCGCTCTGCTCGGCGGATGAACTCCGCCAACCGACACCATCTCAGGCTGTCACCGGACCGTCGCTGCCGGGCGGCGGAAAGAGACGCACGAGATCCACGACCGAGCTCACTTGCAGCTTGAGCAGAATGTGCGCGCGGTGGATGTCGACGGTCTTGCTGCTCAGGCCCAGTTGCAGCGCGATCTGTTTGGACGTGCGTCCCTCGATGAAGTAATCGAAAACCTCGCGCTCGCGCGGCGTAAGCCGCGCGAGAGCCTCCTCGCGCGCCGCCTGGCGGGCTTCCGCCGCGCGCCGCCGTGCGTCAGCGTCAAACGCCTCACGTATCCGCGCGATCAGTACCGCCGGCTGATACGGCTTGCGCAGAAAGTCGATCGCGCCGTGCTTCATTGCCAGCACGGCGCTGTCCACCTCGCCGTGTGCCGAGATCATGATGATCGGCAGGCGGATGCCGGCATCGCGCAGGCGGGCCTGCAGCTCCAATCCGTCGATCTCGGGCATGCGCAGGTCGAGCACGGCGCAGCCCGCCCAACTCGGTTGGGCCGTTTCGAGAAACGCCGCCGCCGTCGCGAACGTCTCGACCGGCAGTCCGACGGACTCCAGCAGGCGGCGCAGGGCGGCACGCATCGCTTCGTCGTCATCCACCACGTAGACGGTCGATTCAGTCGGCACCCAGGCGACCTCCGGCATGCACAGGAAGTGTGAAGTGTACCGAAAGTCCGCCGTCCGCAACGCGCTCCGCCCAGATGCGGCCACGGTGAGCCTCGACGATCGTCCAGCAGATCGACAGCCCCAGCCCAAGTCCATTCAGCTTGCTGGACTGAAACGGCGTGAACAGACCGGTGAATTGCTCGTCGGACAATCTCGGCCCGGTGTCCCTGATGCGACACTCGACCATCCCGCCGCTGCCGGCGACGGTCTCGACGGTCAGTTCGCGGCGGCGATTGTTTCCGTCGGCCATGGCCTCGATCGCGTTGCGCATCAGATTCACAATCACCTGCGTAATCTGCACCGGATCGACGCGAACAACCGACGGTGCCGCGCGAAGCTCGTAACGCACCTCGACCCGCGCGTCGCGGATCGCCGCCCCCAGCATTCCACCAGCCTCGCGAATCAGGCCGTGCAGGTCTTGGGTCAGCGTCTGCGGCGGGCGGTTGCGGATAAAGCGCCGGATGCGCTCGACGATCGCCGTGGCGCGCTGCGCCTGCCCACCGATGGCGTCGAGGTCCTTGAGCGTTTCCTCCGGCCGCTCGTGGCCACCGCGCGTCCGGCTGGCGCAGGCCTCAGCGAACGTGACGATGGCGGCCAGCGGCTGGTTGATCTCGTGCGCCAGCCCGGCCGCCAATTCGCTGATCGTCGTCACGCGCGTCACGTGTGCCAGCTCGTGTGAGCGTGCCAGCGCCGCCTGCCGCGCCAGAAGCAGCGCGCGGGCCGTGCGGAAGAGACCACCGGCAACCAGCCCAAGGACCAACACCGTGGACGCCGGCGCCAGACCCGGCGCGCTCGCGTCGCCCCGCAGTGCGGCGAGCTGCGCGTGCCGATCCGACAGCAGCACCAACCGCCAGCGCTGCGCCGCCGAGATTCCGATCGTCACGGCGCTCGCCTGCCAGTCGCGGATGCACGCCGTCTCGCTGCCCATCGCGGCCGCCAACTCCTCGGCGGGAACAGCCGCGACGGCGCTGCCGGGTTCGGCGTATCGGGCGACCTCGGCGCCGCCCGAGTCGAGCAGCAGCGCAGCCTCGCTCATCTCGCCGGTGCGGATCAGCCGGCTGAGCGCTTCGACGGGAATCATGCCGGCGACGATGCCGTTGAGTTGTCCCGACTCGCGAATCGGGACGGAATAAACGAGCCCGAGTTCGCCGATGCAGAGCGGAATGGGCCGGCTGATCGACTCGGTCACGTCCGGTGCCGCTTCGAACTGCCGAAGCTGGGCGCGCTGCGTGGAGTACTCGGCCAATTCGCGCTCCGGTGAGTGGAGCTGCTCCAGCGGGGTTCCGTGCTCTTCGTGCTCAAACGTCATGAACGGCCGTTGCGTTCCGTCGAAGTTCGCCTGGACAACGTAGACCTCCGCCAGCCGGTGACGGACGTGATTCTGCTCGTAGATTTCCGCGAGGTATTCGCGCGAATCGGCCCGCATCCGGCGGACGCTCGGCTCGGCGGCGATCGTCCGCAGCGTAAGCCCGACGTGCGTCAGATAACTCGCTACCGTCTCGGCGAGCACGCTCAGCTTTAACCGGCTGCGGGCGGCAAGCTGATCTTCGAGCGTTCGAATGGCCAGTTGCTCATGCCGGATGATCCCCCCCGCCGCCGCCAGCGCCAGTATCGGACCGAGCCAACTCGCCAGCCGAAGCGCGCGAAGCGGTCCGCTGCGCGCATCTGTCTTGCGAGCCAGTAGTTGCGGGTCTGACAGAGCCGTGGGATCGGGCGCGTTCACTGCCATCGCCATCTTACCGCAATCGCCGCCGAGCGGGACATGGGCCGGATTCCGGGCACAAGCGAATAAGGAATTTCCCTAAGCGACTTGCGCGGTACGCAGGCGCAGTCACCGCGGCTCCTTTGGGCAAGAATGGATGCACGTTTGTTCGCGCGGGGCTCCTGTGACGCGGCCGACGACTTGATCCAACTTCATGTTTCAGGATGGAGTTCACGATGCGTAACCCAGTCTATTGGGCCCGAGTACTGTTTTGCCTCGCAGCCGCCAACGTCTTCGCGACGGCCCATGCGGCGGTGATCTTTGTGAAGTGGGACAGCGCGGGTGCCAATAACGGCTCGTCGTGGGCCGACGCATTCGTCGACCTGCAGGACGCGCTCGCCGCGGCGCAGGTCGGCGACGAAATCTGGGTCGCAGCCGGAACCTATAACCCTGGCCCACCGGGCGACGCCGTCTCGACATTCACGCTGCGAAACGGCGTCGCCCTTTACGGCGGCTTTGCGGGCACCGAAGCGAGCCGCGCGGAGCGCGACTGGGACGCGCATGCGAGCGTTCTCGACGGCGACGTCGGGCACGACGACGTGATCCCGCCCGGGTGGCCGAACGGCTGGAACATCACGACGGCGAACAGCGCGCAGATCGTCATGGCGAGCGGCACGGACGCGACGGCGATTCTGGACGGGTTCGTCCTGGCCAATGGTTCGACCGGGCCGAGCGGCACTCCGGCCGGCGACCCGTTCATGTACGGCGGGGGCATTTACCTCGTCGGGGGCAGTCCGACCATCCGGCATTGCACGTTTCGGCACAACCTGGCCGCGTTTGGGCATGGCGGCGCGATCTACTGCCACAACGGCAGTCCGATCATCGAGGGCTGCCGCTTCGAGCAGAACTACGTGCACATGGGCAGCGGCGCGGGCATTTATCTCTCGGGCGCCAGCGCGGTCACGCTTTCCGACTGCGACTTTTCGGGAAACATCGCGATCACGGGCAGCGGCGGCGGCGAGGGGCAGGGCGCCGGCATCGGCAGTTTCAGCACGCAACCGCTGACCGTCGAGCGCTGCACGTTTGAATTCAACACGGCCCGCAATTTCTCCTCCGCGGGCGGCGTCGAGATCGGGCGCGGGGGGGGCATCAGCAGCTTCTACGATGGCCTGACGGTCCGCGACTGCATCTTTCGCAACAACCTCGCCGAGGGCGGCGCGGGCATCTTCACCTGGGGCAACACCACGATCGTCAACTGCCTGTTCTTCGACAACCGCGTGTACGAACACGCGTTTGGCGGCGGCGGCGACGGCGGCTATGGCGCTGGCGTCGCGGGCGAGTCGTTTCAGAGCAAAACCACCACGATGCTCAATTGCACGATTGCGAACAACACTGGCAAGGAGGGCGTCGGCTTCCTCGCGCTGTGGAATCACACGTGCGTCATGCGGAACTCGATCGTGTGGGGCAACACCTACACGGGCGAGGACGTCTGGGGGCACGACGGCCAGTTCCAAGGCACACACAGCATTCACTACAGTTGTGTGCAGGACCTGCTGACGCCTGTGCCCGGCGAGGATCCGCCTGACCCGACCAAGTATCCGGGTTACGTCATCACCGACCCGCGCTTTGTCAACACCGCGGCACGCGACTTTCACCTCGCGTCCGACTCGCCTTGCGTAGACGCGGGCAGGAACAGCGACGTGCTGCCCGAGATGACCGGCGACCTCGACGCGCTGCCGCGCTTTTCGGACGACTGTCTGGTCGCCAACACCGGACTCGGCGATCCGCCGGTGGACATGGGCGTATTTGAGCGCCAAGGTTTGCCGTACGTCACGCAGCAGCCGGCGTCGCTGGCGCTGAGCGCCGGCCAGACGGCTGTCTTCTCTGTCGCCGCCGTCGGCAGCGGCACGCTGACGTATCAGTGGCGCAAGGACGGCACGAATCTCACCGATGGCGGCTCGATCAGCGGGGCGACCACACCTCAGCTCACCATCGCGCCCGTTGCGCTCTCTGACGCAGGCTCGTACGACGTGGTCATCACGGGCGCATGCGGCTCGACGAGCGGCGAACCGGCGACGCTGACCGTCGCATCCCCCTGCGAGCCGTGCGATGCGAATTGCGACGGGTCGGTGAATGGGTTTGACGTGGACGAATTCGTCGCCGTTCTGAGCGGCAGCGGGTCCGGCTGCTCGCCGTGCCAGGGAGATGTCAATGGCGACGGATCAGTGAACGGGTTCGACATCGACGGCTTCGTGACCTGCCTGAGCGGGCCGTAAAGGTCGATCCTTCGTGGACACGCTGAAATCAAGAAAGGGTGAATGCATGCAGGGGATGACCACCGTGTTTCGAGTGAGCGCGATCCTGGCCGGTCTGACCGGCGCCGTCGCCGCTGCCCAGGTTTGGGAGCCTGCCGGCACGCTGCCGACCGGCGGCGCGACCCGGCAGTACGCAGCGGGCGTCAATCACAACGGCAAGCTGTACGCCATTGGCGGGACGCCCTGGCAGAACGGCGGCGACGGGGACGGCGTCGTCCACCAGCTTTCCGCCGGCGTCTGGACTACCACCGCTTCGCTCGACGGCATGGGACCGATCATCGGCGGCGCAGCCGCGGTCGACGGTCTGAACCGCATCATCGTCTACGGCGGCTACATCCTGGGCGACGGCGGGCCGGGCGAAGCCAAGATTTACGACCCGATTCAGGGACCGAACACCAACGTCGCCGAGCGGCGCGCACCGGAGAGCGCCATCGGCCTGTTCGCCTGGGCGACGGACGCGCAAGGCCGGCTCTACGGCATTGGTGGCGGTCCCGGCGCAGGCGGCCCGAACTCCGGTTATTGCGATCGATACGACCCGGTCAGTGACGCATGGAGCGTGCTGGCGCCGATGCCGACACCGGCCGCCGACGCCTGCGCGGCCTATGACGGCGCCGGTCACGTTCTGGTGTTTGGCGGGATCGACGCGGCCGGGAACGCGCGGCTGGCCAATGTCGCGCAATACGACGTTGCCTCCAACGCGTGGAATGACACAGCGATCCCCGACATGCCCGTCGCGCTCAGCGGCCCTCGGGCCGTGCTCGGCGCCGACGGGCGAATCTACGTCATCGGCGGCGAGACCGGCGCGATCGGTGCCGGCACCGCGCAGACCGCCGTGTACAAGCTCGACCTGGCGGTCAATTCATGGAGTGCGGTCGCCTCGCTCGCGACGCCGCGCAAGTCATTCGCCTGTGTTCTGGCGGACGATGACTACATCTACGCCATCGGCGGCGACAACGACACGGGCGGGACGAACACCGTCGAGCGGCTCTTCACGCCGCGCTGCCCGTCGATCAGCGGGCCGAACGACCAGATGGCATTTGCGGGGTCGATTGCGGGCTTCGTGGTGACGGTCAGCGGCGCGTCGCCGTTCACCTATCAGTGGCGTAAGAACGGCGTGAATCTGAGCGACGGCCCGACCGGCTGGGGCAGCACGATCGCCGGCGCGACGACCGCTTCGCTGACGATCAGCAAACCAACCGCGACCGACGCTGGCTCGTACGACGTGGTTGTTTCGAATGCCTGCGGTACGGCGACTAGCGCCGCCGCGACACTCACCATCCGAAACCCGCCCTTCATTGGCGCGCAGTGGGACGTAATCGCCATTCACCCGATGTGGGCGCAGTACAGCTCCTACGCCCGCGGCATCTCGAGCGGTCGGATCGGCGGATACGCCAACACGCCGACGATCCTCCCCGACGGGCGCACGTTCAACCTCGATCACCCCGTGGTGTGGGATGACGCGACGCTCACGCCCAGCGACGTCACGCCGCCGGGTTCGGTGGGAGGCGCCATCTACGACGTCGAGGGCGCCTACCTGGTCGGTTGGTTCTGGCACACCTGGCAATGCTGGGGCGGCAGTCAGTACTGGACCTGCGCGTGGCAGTCGGCCGGTTATTGGACCGCGCCGACGATGAGCTTCATCGAGTCTGTTCATTCTTCCGGAGCGGAATTCGACTCCCTCTACGCCACCGACGGGGAGCGCATGGTCGGCACGCTGACATACGAGTACACCGAGGGTAACTACGACTCGCAGGCGCACCTCTGGACTCCGCCGAACGGCGTGACCAGTCTGCATTTCGCGCCGGCGACTGACACGAGCGCCACCGCGATCGACGGCAACTTCCAGTATGGCAACTACTACGTGCAGTACGGCAGCAGCCACGCCGTGATGTGGACCGGCTCGGCCGTCAGCCACGTGGACATCCACCCGGCCGGCTACTCCAGTTCCTCCGTCAGCGGCGCGGGCGACAACCAGGCCGTCGGCACCGCGACCAGCGGCAACTCGCACGCCGTGCTGTGGACCAACGGCGGCGCGGCGCTGGTTGATCTGCATCCGATCGGAGCGGCCAGCAGCTCCGCGGCCGCGGCGCATGGCGGCATGCAGGCCGGAATTGTCGACGGCCGCGCCGCGCTGTGGATCGGCTCGGCCGAGTCCCACTTCGACCTGGGAGCGATCGTGCCCGACGGATTTACGGCGTCGGGCGCGGAAGACTTCGAGATCGCGCCGGACGGCAGCGTCACGGTCGTCGGATATGGCTTCAACACCTACACGAATCGTTACGAAGCGCTCGTGTGGCGCTCGTCGACGGCCTGCGAGCCGTGCGACACCAACTGCGACGGTTCGATCAACGGCTTCGACGTAGAGGACTTCGTCGCCGCCCTGAGCGGCAGCGGCTCCGGCTGCTCGCCTTGCCAGGGCGACGTGAACGGCGACGGTTCAGTGAACGGATTTGACATCGACGGGTTCGTAACCTGCCTGACAGGCCCCTGAGGGGCGAACACAACAGTTGCGCCGGCCTGGTATATGCCGGCGCCGCAGCAAGAGTGGAGTTTGGATCATGAGCAGCACAATCGTAAGACGTGGCACGCGGTGTACCTTGGCGCTCGTTGCGGCGGCGTCCGCCATGCTCGCCTCGACCGGAATGTCGCAGACGCTGATCGACATGGGCCGGTTTCCTGGCGGCACGTATTCCTTTTCGGCCAATCTCAGCGACGACGGATCGGTCGTCACCGGAAGCGGCGACCTCGGCGGCAAGATGCACGCCTGGCGCTGGACGATGGCGACCGGACTGGTCGACCTCGGCGTCGTTCCCGGCGCCACTCGCTCCGCCGGCTACTGCGTCAGCGGCAACGGGCAGGTGATCGTCGGCGTGAGCGGGGCGAGCTACGACGTGGCGGCCCGCTGGACGGCGCAAACCGGCATGCAAAGTCTTGGCTCCCTCGCAGCCGGCAAGCCCTCGTTCGCGTTCGGCACAACGTATGACGGTGCGATCGTCGTCGGCGATGGATACCTCTCCGATGGCACGCAGCGCGCCTTTCGCTGGACCAGCGCCACCGGCCTTCAGCAGTTTGGCCAGCGACTGCCCGGCACGTTGCACTCGCTGGCGCTGCGGATCAACGGCGACGGATCGGTGATCACAGGCTACTGCTACAACAACGCGCCGTCGCTGGTCTACCCGACCGCGTGCGTGTGGGACGCGGCCGGGAACATCACCAGTCTGGGCACGCTGCCCGGCTCGGCTGAGTCAGTCCCCGGTGCGATCAACACCACCGGCGACACCATCGTCGGATACTGCGCCAACGGTGACGGCAGCGGGGGTCGTCCGTTCCGCTGGACCGCCGCCACAGGAATGCAGGATCTTGGACTGCCGCCGGGCGCGACGGCCGCGGTTGCCGCCGCGCTCACCGCCGACGGCGCGACGGTGGTCGGACACGCCATTGAGGCGGGGCAGGCGCGTGCGACGATCTGGACAGCCGCGACGGGGAACCAATATCTGTCCGACGTGTTGCAGGCGGCCGGCGTCGATCTGACCGGCTGGTTCCTGCGTCACGCCACCATCAGCGCCGACGGCTCCGCGATGGCCGGCTGGGGAATTTACAACGGCGCCGGCACGTCGTGGTATCTCACGTTCGGCTGCGTCGCCCCGACGATTCTGTCCGGCCCCGCCAGCCAGACGGTCACCGAAGGCAGCAGCGTCAGCTTTACCGTCGTCGCGACTGGAAGCGCGCTGCAATACGCGTGGTTCAAGGACAGCGTGCAGATACCCGGCGCTATTGCCGCCACGTACACCATCGCCGCGGTCACGGCCAGTGACGCCGGAGACTATCACTGTGTCGTCAGCAACGGCTGTGGCGCTGACACGTCGAACATCGCGACGCTGACCGTGCAACCCTGCGCCGCGCCGCAGATCACCCAGCAGCCGTTGAGCCAGACAGTCAACGTCGGCATGCCAGCCTATTTCTCCGTCGGCGCGACCGGCACAGATCCGCTGACGTATCAGTGGCGCAAGAATACGCAGAACATCCCCGGCGCGACCGCGTCGCAGTACCAGATCGCCGCGGTGACCGAGGCCGACGCGGGCGACTATGACTGCATCGTCACGAACGCGTGCGGAGGCGCTACCTCCAGTGTCGCCACGCTCACGGTGCAGGGCGGCGGATGCACCGGACCGCAGATCAGCCAGCATCCCCAAAGCCAGACGGTCGACGTGGGCATGCCGGCGTACTTCTTTGTGATCGCGACGGGCACCGACCCGCTCAGCTACCAGTGGCGCAAAGACGCGCTCGACATCCCCGGTGCGACTGCGCAGGACTATCTGATCGCCGCCGTGACCGAGGCCGACGCCGGCGATTACGACTGTGTTGTCACGAATGCATGCGGCAGCGCCACATCGTTCGCCGCGACGCTCACGGTGCAGGCCGGATGTACGCCCCCGCAAATCACGCAGCACCCGCAAGACCAGACGGTCGACGTCGGCGACTCGGCCGACTTCCTGGTCGCGGCGACCGGCACGGGCACACTCAGCTACCAGTGGCGGAAGGACGGCGTCGCGATTCCCGGCGCTGATGAGAACAGCTTCGAGATTCCGAGTGTCGTTCACGCCGACACCGGCCTGTACGACTGCGTCGTCACCGACGACTGCGGCAGCAGCATCAGCAATGCCGCGGCATTGACCGTCATGTGCGAACCATGCGACGCGAACTGCGACGGTTCGATCAACGGGTTTGACGTCGAGGACTTCGTCGCCGCCTTGAGCGGCAGCGGGTCGGGCTGCTCGCCGTGTCAGGGCGACGTCAATGGCGATGGATCGGTCAACGGATTCGACATCGACGGCTTTGTTCAGTGTCTCACCGGCCCGTGAGTCGGCTGAAAACAAGAGCCCGATCGTGCAAGAAAGGACGTCAAACATGTTTCGTGGAACCGCTCATCACGTGCAGCGGCTGGTGCTGGCAGTGCTCCCGGCCGCGGGACTTCTTTCGGCGGCGTACGGCGGCGGGCAGTGTCCCTCGCAGTGGTATCCGACCGACGGCGTCGGCGGCGCCGACCCCGCCATCTACGCCATGACCATGTGGGATCCCGATGGCGCCGGGGCCGAGGCGCCCGTGCTGGTGGTCGGCGGCACGTTCACCACCGCCGGCCCGATCGTGGCCTCGTACATCGCCCGCTGGGACGGCACCAACTGGTCCACGCTCGGCACCGGTATGGATGGTGCCGTGAACACGCTGACCGTCATGCAGGACGGACGGCTCGTCGCGGGCGGGGCGTTCACGACGGCCGGCGGCGTCACCGTCAATCGCATCGCGGCGTGGGACGGCACCAACTGGTCACGCATCGGCACCGGAGCCAGCGTCGGCATGGACAATCAGGTCCAGGCGCTCACCGTCCGGCCCAACGGCGACCTCATCGCCGCCGGCATGTTCAGCTCCGCCGGCGGAACACCCGTCAATCGCATTGCCCGCTGGGACGGCGCGAACTGGCTGGCGATGGGCAACATGAACAACATCGTCTGGGCGCTGACGACGATGCCCAACGGCGACGTGATCGCCGGTGGCCAATTCACCGCGACCAGCAGCGTCCCCGCCAATCGCCTCGCCCGTTGGAACGGCAGCACCTGGGCCAACATGACCACCGTCAACAGCCTGGTCCTGTCGGTCAACGTCGACGCAGACGGCAACCTCATCGTCGGCGGCCAATTCACATTCTGCGGCGTTGCGGCCAATCACATTGCGAAGCTCTCGGGCACGACGTGGTCGGCCTTCGGCTCGGGAATCCTCGGGCCTGTCTGGTCCGCCCGCAGTCTGCCCGACGGCAGCCTCGTGGCCAGCGGCACGTTTCTGACCGCAGGCGGACACGACATTCAGTCCATTGCGCGCTGGGACGGGATTGACTGGTCGTCGCTCGGCATCGGAATCGGCAACCTGCCCAACATCAACGCCGGCAGCGTCCTCGCGCTGGTCTTGCGCGACGACGGCAGTCTGCTCGCCGGCGGCGCGTTCACCACCGCCGACGATCAGCCCTCGCCTAATCTGGCGCGCTGGGCTCCACAGCCGCCACCGCTTATCACCCAGCAGCCGCAATCGATCGTTGTCGTGGAAGGCGGCCTGGCGAGTTTCTCAATCGCGGCCTCCGGGATCGACCCGCTCTCGTATCAGTGGCACAAGGACGGTTTGCCGCTCAGTGACGGTCCGACCGGCAGCGGCTCGATCGTCTCGGGTGCCGCCACTGCCGTCCTGTCGATCTCCAGCGTCACACCCGCCGACGCGGCCGCCTATCAGTGTGTCGTCAGCGACGCCTGCGGCGACACACCCAGCGATCCTGCCACGCTATCGGTCACGCCGGCCTGCAACCCGTGCGACGCGAATTGCGATGGATCGGTTAACGGGTTTGATGTCGACGACTTTGTCGCCGCACTGACCGGAAGCGGCTCCGGCTGCTCGCCGTGCCAGGGCGACGTGAATGGCGACGGATCGGTGAACGGCTTCGACATCGACGGGTTCGTGAATTGTCTGACCGGGCCATAGGGCTCGATCGCAGTCACGTGGGAGATCGCCTATGCGACGTTCACTCAGCACACCCATGCCATCCTCGATGGGTTTCGCCGCGGCGCGCTGCCTGTGCGCCGCGGCCGTCGTGCTGTCGTCGGCCACCGTGCACGCGCAGTGTGTTCCCGATTGGTTTCACGCCGCCTCGGGCGGTCCGAGCGTGCGCTCATACGCCGGCCTGGCCTACGACGGCTCCGACCAGCTCACGATTCTCTACGGCGGAGCGAATGGCAACACGCTGCGCAGCGACGTCTGGACCTGGGATGGCGTCGCCTGGATGCAGCGCAGCGTGAGCGGCGGGGCTGGCGCGCGCCGCGCCATGGCCATGGCCTATCACGCAGCCAGCGACCGCACCGTCGTCTTCGGCGGAGTCACCGCCGGCGGGATCAACGGCGAGACGTGGCTATGGGGCGGCACGTCCTGGAGCCAGACCGCCATCGGCGAGACGGCGCCCGCGCCGCGCGGCTTCGACGCCATGGTTGGAGACACGGGAAACGGCGTCTGCGTGCTTTTCGGCGGCTGGAGCGGCGGATTCACCTACTGGGGCGACACGTGGGTGTGGGATGGAACGGTGTGGACGGACGTGACGCCCGGCACGTCGCCGCCGGCCCGCGCGTTTCACGCGCTGGCCTACGACAGCCGGCGTTCGCGGGTTGTATTGTTCGGCGGTTTGCGCATCAGCGGCTCGACGACGACCTATTACGCCGACACTTGGGAATGGAACGGCGCGAGCTGGACGGATGTCACGCCGCCGACCTCGCCTGATCCGCGCGGCTATCACGCCCTCGCCTATGACGCGTACCGCGGCAGGGTCGTGCTCTTCGGAGGCTTCAGCTTCGACCACGGCTCGTTCAACGACACCTGGGAATGGGACGGCGCCGCCTGGACGCAGCAGTTCCCCGCTGCTGCCCCCTCGCTGCGCCAGAATCACGCCATCGCGTACGACGCGGCCCGGCGACGCAGCGTTCTCTTCGGCGGGCAGCTCAACAACACGACCTATAACGACACGTGGACGCTCGGCGGTGACAGTCCGTGCGACGCGAATTGCGACGGCTCGGTGAATGGCTTTGACGTCGACGAGTTCGTCGCCGCCCTGAGCGGCAGCGGGTCGGGCTGCTCGCCGTGTCAGGGCGACGTGAACGGCGACGGATCGGTCAATGGTTTTGACATTGACGGGTTCCTGGGTTGCCTGGGCGCGCCGTAGTTCGCGCGAACTAGGCAACTCGCCTAGGCAGACTGCGCAGTACTCGAAGGGTGTGCGATCGACTCTGCTGGGTGAAGTGAACAGCGGCTTGGAGCAGGCCAGGGCGGGCTCATCCGCCCGACCGCACGGCGAACGAGACGATGTCCGCCGCCGCTCCCGGGAACGCACTGTTCACGTCGGTCGCAGGGTGCGGCCGACCGTACGGAGACGCAGGACGATGTTACAGGAGCAGTTCATGTTGCGGCATGCATGGAGATTCACGTTCTTGGGGGCCGCGGCGTTGTGTGCGGCGTTCGCATTTGTCGCCCCGGCGGGTGCCACCGAGATCATCGGCGGCCTCGGCAATTTCGACGTTGTGAACGACACCGAGGACGAGTGCGACGAATTCGACATCGAGCTCGAGGGCGTCCACGTCGAGGATGTCTATCACACCTACCACAACGGTAACTACGGGGCGCCGACCATCACGTCGCTGCCCGGCAACACCGGCATCCGCGTCGTCTACAAGAATCCGCGGCACAACACCCAGCCCCGCGCCGTCGAGCATTACGGCGTGTCGCTGCGCGACCTGTCGATGGTCACGGCCCAGCGCTTCCAGTGGATCACGGTCTATCACGCGCCGCCGCCGCCCATGCCGCTGCCCAAGATCGAGGTTGAGATTCTCTACCCCCCCACCGGACCTGTGCTGCGCGAGACGGTCGTCAACGTTGACGACTACGGCCGGTCGGTGTGGGTCATCCGCCGCGAAACGAGTGTCGCCCGCGAGGTCATGCTGGAAGAACTCATGCCGACCGATCCGCTCATTCAGGGCACCAACCAGCTCGACGCTGAAGCCGAGCGACTTCTGCCCGGCATGCCTCTGATCCATGAAGACGATCCTCCCGGCCAGGGCGGCGACACCAAGAGCTTCGTGCTGGTATACGAAGTGTACGCCAACAATCAGGTCTGGCAGGGTGGCGAGTGGGTCGACGTCCAGGGCGACCTGATGACCACGGTTCTGACCGCTTCCATCGCCGTCGGCAGCAACTGCCCCGAGCAGTTTCTGCCGGTTTTCGTCACCCAGCCCAGCGATGTCTCGGCCCAGCTCGACGGCGCCGCCTACTTCGAGGCCGTCGTCCAGGGACCCGCCGAGTATGGCGAGATTTTCTACCAGTGGCGGCACGAGGGCATCGACATGCCCGGCGAGGACAACCCGTTCCTGGACATCGACCCCGTGTTGCCCGAACACGCCGGCACATACCAGCTCGTGTGCCGTAATGACTGCGGGTTGGTCATCAGCGACGTCGCTCGACTGACCATCACCGCGCCGCCCTGCGAGGCGTGCGACGCGAACTGCGACGGCTCGATCAACGGATTTGACGTCGAGGAATTCGTCGCCGTTCTCAGTGGTGACGGCTCCGGCTGCTCACCCTGCCAGGGTGACGTCAACGCCGACGGCTCGGTGAACGGATTTGACATTGACCCCTTCGTCGCCTGCCTGACCGGACCGTAGTCCGCTCGGCAAGCGGCGAGTCTCAGCGGCGACTCCGCGCCGCGTTGAGTGATTCGTGACGCGTCGCGTGCTGGCGACCCGGCTTTCGGCCGGGTCGCCACACGCGGTGCGGTAGGCAGGGCGGCGGCTCGTTGCATCGGAGGAAGTGCACGAGCCCGCCGGTTTGCTGTGGCAGCGGAGGTGCGGCGGGCCTTGTGCCCCGCCGGCCGCCGCCGACCATCGCTAGGTTGTCGTGTGGTCAGGAGGAACGGATTCATGAGTACAAGGAAATTCAATCGCGCCGCTGCACTGTCCGCCGCGCTGATCCTGGTCAGCAGCGCGGTCGCACAGCGTTATATTGTCCGCGACCTGGGCGATCTCGGGGGTCCCATGACCCGGGCATTCGGACTCAACGACCTGGGCATGGTCAGCGGCGTCTCGGCGAAGCCCGACGGGAGTTTTCACGCCTTTGTCAATGACGACGGCGCGATCACCGAGATCGTGCCTCCGGTCAATGACTCGCAGGGCTACGCGTTCGACATCAACAACGCCGCCAACGTCGCCACCACGTCGTTCGACCTCGGCGACGTGGTCCTGCACGGTGCCCTGATTCAGGGCGGATCGGCGACCGATCTGGGCACGTTTGTGCCGCGCGCCCTGAATGCCGGCGGTGTCGTGGTCGGCTACACCACCAGCCTGCTCGCCGACGTCGGATGGCTCGATCGCGCCGCGCAGTGGCAGGCCGGCGTGGTCACGCCGCTCGGCACCCTGGGCGGTAACAACAGCTACGCCGCCGGCGTCAGCGACTCCGGCCGCGTCGTCGGCTGGTCCCAGACGACCAACGACGCCACGGTGCGGGCCACCCTCTGGCAGAACGCCGTCCCGATCCAACTTGGCACGCTCGGCGGCTCGAACAGCCAGGCCTACGGCATCAATAACGTAGGACAGGTCGTCGGCTGGTCCGACACGGCTTCCGGCGCGCCGCACGCGTTCATGTACACGCTCGATGCCGCCGGCAACGTCCTCACCCGCACCGACCTCGGACATCTCGCCGGCGACTACAGCTACGCCTATGCCGTCAACGACGACGCCCAGATCGTTGGAACCTCCGACGGGCACGCCTTTGTCTGGGAGCTCGGCGTGATGCGCGACCTCAACACGCTCATCCCGCCGAACAGCGGCTGGACGCTCGACCGCGCCTGGAGCATCAATGGCCGCGGCCAGATCGTCGGCGACGGCGTGGTCCGCGGATTCCCGCGCGGCTTCCTGCTCACGCCGATCATTCCGGGCGACCTCAACTGCGACGGCAGCGTCGACGGCTTCGACATCGACCCATTCGTCCTGGCGCTGACCGACCCTGTTGGTTACGCCGACCAGCATCCGGACTGCGACCGCTTCGCAGCCGACATGAATGCCGACGGTTCGGTCAACGGCTTCGACATCGATCCATTCGTCGCAGCGCTCGGCGGGGGATGACGCGACTGTGCGAATCCGGCAATCGCCTTTGATTCAGCTTGTAAGGAGTACGGCAGTGTTTAATGCGAAACCAACTCAATACTCGACAGTCAGAGCCCTCTTCGCGATCTCGATCGCGGCTGTCGCTCCACTGACCAGCACGCTCGCCGGAGTCGTCTACAGCCAGCCGCACAGCGGCAGCGGCACGCTCTACCAGTCATCCTGGTGGGACCCCGACGACAGCGACTATGACATCCACATCTGGGACAACTTCACCCTTCCCAGCAACCACGCCATCACCGAGGTCAACTGGCGCGGCGGTTTCATTTACGGCGGCGCCTGGGGCGGACCTGTGGTCTACTTCACGGTCGCAATCTACCCATCCATCGCCGCCAACTCGGAGCCCGACGTCGTCGGTGGACCGCTGGTCCAGTATGACACGCCCGGAAACGCCGGACAGACCTACGCCGGGACATTCGGCGGCGTGGCGATGTACGACTACCACTTCACGTTGCCGGCCCCGTTTCAGGCGGCCGCCAACACGAAGTATTGGGTCTACATTGTCGCCGCACAACACGGTATTCCCGAATGGGCGTTCGCCCAGGGCACGGGCGGCAACGGCGGATACTTCCGCTGGGTCCGCGGCGCCCACATGTACCAGGCCCCACCTGGCGATATGGCGTTCACGCTGATCTCGTCCGACGCTTCCACGTTCACCATTTCCGCCAGCGCTTCGCCAACCAACGCCGGCACCGTCCAGGGCGCCGGACAGTACCCGGTTGACTCAACCGCGTCGCTGCTGGCCATTCCCAACAACGGCTGGGGATTCGTGAACTGGACCGAAAACGGTACACCCGTCAGCGTCGCCAATCCCTATAACTTCGTCGTCACCGCCGATCGCACGCTGGTCGCCAACTTCATCCCAGCCTACACCGTCACCACCGCGGCCTCGCCGACCTATGGCGGCACGACCACGGGCGACGGTACTTACGACGCCGGAACGCTCGTGACGGTAGTCGCCACGGCGAATGCGAACTTCACGTTTGTGAACTGGACCGAGTTCGGCAACCCGGTCAGCACATCGCCCACGTACCAGTTCAATATCGCCGCCAATCGGACGCTGGTCGCCAACTTCGCGCTAAACTCGCAGAGCCGCATCTTCGATTTTGACAACGCCCCGGTGCACACCTCGCTGCCCATCGACCTGACGATCGGTGGACTCACGGCCCACTTCTCGGCGACCGGCAGCGGTTTTTCGATCCAGTATGCGAACGCAATGGGCTTTACGCCCGCCGGTTTCGCCGGACTGTGCATCTACCCGAACAGTGTGTTTCCGGCCGACCTGATCGTCGACTTCGATCAGCCGCTCGCCGACTTCTCGATCATGTACTCGCCTCAGGAATTGGGCTGCGATGACTCAGCGACGATGAGGGCGACGGGCTACATGAATGGTGTCTTCGTCGCCACCAACACTGTCACGGCCCCGACGCACGGCACCTGGCCAACCGGAACGCTGACGCTCACCGCCCCCGCCGGCTTCAACCGCGTGGTCGTGCATTACGACGCCAAGCCGCCCACCTGCCAGGACTGGGGCCCGATTTTCCTGGCCGACAACATGATCGTCACGCTCGCAGACGTGATCGCCCCGGGCGACCTGAATTGCGACGGCAGTGTCAACGGCTTCGACGTCGACCCCTTCGTCCTGGCCCTCACCGACCCCACCGGCTATGCCGGCCAGTATCCCAACTGCGACATCGCCGCCGGAGATATCAACGCCGACGGCAGCGTCAACGGCTTCGACGTCGACGGTTTCGTCGCACTGCTCGGAGGGGGATGAACGTGTCCAGACAATCCATCGCTCGATCCATCTTCAATCACCCGGACGATGCAACCACGTCCTCTCTGCGGAGACATTCTGTGAACAACCACCCACACCACGCCCGACCGGCGGCACTCGTCGCTTCGGCGGCATTGCTCACACTCGCGGCGTTCGGCGTATTCGCAATCGCCGGCGACGGCCCGAGCAACCCGCAGGTCAACACGCCGATGGTCGTCTTCGGCTACAACGACCTCGGCATGCACTGCATGAACCCCGACTACTCGGAGATCATCATCCTGCCGCCCTTCAACACGCTTCACGCCCAGGTCATCGACCGCAGCGAAGGCGAGCCCGACATCGTCACCGAGGGCGTCACGGTTGAATACCGCGTCCCCAGCAACACGCACTCGGCCGACAAGACCAATTTCTGGAAATTCTGGCCGCCCCAGTTCGGCCCACCCCAGCCGCCCAACGTCGGCCTGACCGGCAGCCGCATGAGCGGCACGATGTCGCCGACCGGACACAACGACTGGGCCGTCGTCGGCATCCCGATCGTCCCGACCGACGACCTCGGACGCGACAGCCCCTATCCGCTGGCCACGATCACCGTCAAGAAAGACGGCAACGTCGTCGCCCGCACGCAGTCGGTCGTGCCGGTTTCAACCGAGATCACCTGCAACCTGTGCCACAACACGCCCGGCATCTCGACCGCGACCGACGTCCTGCGCGCTCACGACCGCATGCACGGTACGACGCTCGAATCCCAGAAACCGGTCCTCTGTGCCAACTGCCACGCCGACAACGCACTCGGTCTGCCCGGCCAGTCCGGCGTGCCCAACTTCTCCTCCGCCATGCATTCGGCCCACGCCCCGCGCATGGGCGGCCTGGGCCTGGCCGAAGTCTGCTACGCCTGCCACCCGGGCATCCGTACGCAATGCCAGCGCGATGTCCACATGTCCAACGGAATCGGCTGCAGCGATTGCCACGGCGACATGGCCGCGGTCGGCGATCCGGCCCGCAACCCCTGGCTCGAAGAGCCGCGCTGCGGCTCATGCCACTCGCGCCCCGGCTTCGAATTCGAGCAGCCCAACACGCTCTACCGCAACTCCGTCGGCCACAAGAACGTTCACTGTGCCGCCTGCCACGGCAGCCCGCACGCCATCACGCCGACGACCACGACGTCCGACAACGTCCAGGCCACGCTGATTCAAGGCTATCCCGGCACGATCAACAACTGCACCGTCTGCCACATCAACGGCCCGCCGGGACAGTTCTTCCACAAGGTTGACGATTAGAGTTCATGAACCCGACGGCGTCCGGAGGCACATCCTCCGGGCGCCGTCGGCGCGCTCCCGTCGTTGCGGCGTGGTATGATGGCTTACGGACTCGATTACGCGTTGCGTCGCGCATCTCGGCAGTTCGGAACAGCTCGCGGAGCACACACGTGAAACACCGTCGCGCATGCTTCATCGTCATGTCATCGCTCGCCATCGCCGGCAGCGCCGTCGCCGGCCAGAACTACCTGGAGACCTTCGACGCTTTTCCCGATCCCTCCGCCATCACGTCGGCCGGGTGGCAGATCGTCACCGGCACCAACAATCCGACCACCGTCTCGACCGACTTCGCCATCAACAACAACCAGAACGTCGTCAAGCTGACCACCGCGAACGACGCCGGCTCGAAGTTCACCTCCGGCCACCTGTTCATTGAGAACGACTACCTTCCCAGCGACCCGAACAACTTCGGCCGCGGCGACGCGTTCTTCTTTACCGACGAGATGATCGTTTCGGCCGGCGCCACCGCCATGAACCTCAACGGCGCATACCTGTCGGTCGATTACGCCAACGGCGACGCGTTCAACAGCGGCCCGTCCTTCCACTTCGCCTTCCGCGTCGGCGGCTCCGCGTGGTACATCTACGAAACCGCGTTCCTCGGCAAGACGACCAGCGCCGTCACGCACCAGAACATGTCCACCGACCCGCTCGACGACACGTTCACCTGCATTCCACTCATCTTCGAGCCCTGGAACGGCTACAACTGCGACGTGCGCATGATCCCGAACGACTCGCTGGCTCGCGAGTTGACCACCGCCGAGTGGGCCAACGTCACCGCCGTCGGAATCTACGTCAACCCGGCCCCGTACGACGCCGCCCCGGCACGATTCGACAACTTCGCGATGACGAACTTCACGCTGGTCGGCGTCCCCTGCGATCCGGCCGACACCAACTGCGACGGTTCGGTGAACGGCTTCGACGTGGACAACTTTGTCGCGCTCCTCGGCGGCAGCGGTTCACCTTGCTCCGCCTGCGCCGGCGACGTCAATGCCGACGGCTCCGTCGACGGTTTTGACATCGACGGCTTCGTCGCGCGCCTTTCGGGCCCATAGACGGTCGCATGTGGAGCCGTGAACCCCGAACCTGAACCGGCCGATTGAATCCTGAACCCTCAACTCACTCCCGGAACCGCCGCGCCGCGTCGGCGTCTCCTCCGGCATCGTAAAACTCCGCCAGCCGCCGCGCGAGCTGCCGTGCCTGAGTGTGGGCCGCGCCCAGCCGCGCGCGCACCGCCTCATACGCCGACAGCAGCTCACGCTCAGCCTCGCCGCGCCGCCCAACCGCCGCCAGCGCCCGCCCGTGCAAGGCGTGAAACACGTGCACCACCCAGTGCTCCCCTCCACCGGATGCTTCGCCCGCGCGCCGCAGAATATCGTCGCTGATCTCCAGCGCTTCGGCCGCCCGCCCCTGCTCAAGCCGCAGCTTGCCGAGCTCATACTGGGCCTTGAGCGTCTCGATGTCGTCGTCGCCCAGCAGCCGACGCCGCGCCGCCACCACCCCGACAATCAGGTTCTCTGCGTCGGCGAACTGCCGTTCTTCGACCAGCGCCGTCCCCAGCCGCAAAGCGGCTCCCACTGCGTAAGGATGGTCCGGCCCCAGCTTCTCGCGCGCCGTTTGCCAGAGCTCCCGGTAAAGCGGCAGCGCCTCGCCGCGCCGCTCCGCCTCATGCAAAAACGTCGCCAGGTTGTTCATCGACTGCAGCGTCGCCCCGTGACCCGCGCCCAGCTGCGCGCGGCGCGTCTCGAGCAACCTGCGCAAGATCGCTTCCGCTTCTTCATTCTTGTTGAGATCGCGCAGCAGCAACGCCAGGTTGTTCATGGTGCCCAGCGTCTCCGGATGATCCGGCCCGAGCTTCTCGCGCTGAACGGCGGCCGTTCGCCGGAGACTCTCTTCCGCCTCGCCAAGCTTGCCCGCCTTCCACAGCGCCGACGCGAGATTGTTCATTGACACCAGCGTAGTCGGATGCTCCGCACCCAGCATGTCCCGCCGCGCCAGGTACACGCGCCGCGACAGCTCCAACGCCGCGTCGTGCTTTTCGCGGTCGCTCAGCAACACGGCCAGGTTGTTCATCGCGGTCAATGTCTCAAGATGCTGCTCGCCGCGCAGGTCGCGCGACAGCGCCAGCCGCCGGCGCAGCAGCCCCTCCGCCTCGTCAAGCCGGCCCAGCGCGTGCACGACGTTCGCCAGGTTGCCGAGCGTGTTGATCGCGTCCTCCGAGCGCTCGCCGCTCGCTTCCACGGTCCGCGCGTGCGCCTCGCGCAGCACCCCATACGCGTCGTCGTAACGCCCTTGCGCCTCCAGCACGATGCCTAGGTCGTTCATCGTCACCGCCAGACGCCGGTCGCCCTCCCCAAACAGCGCCCGGCGACCTTCGAGCACCTCGCGGTAGCGCCGTTCGGCCGCCGCGTGATCCCCACGCTTGTAATCCAGCCAGGCCCGATCCGACAGGATCGACAGCGTCTCCGTGTGCGTCACGCCAAATGTCTCTCGCGCCAGCCCCAGCGCCGAATCAAGCTCGCGCCCCGCCTCCTCATAGCGCCCCAGCCCCACCAGCGCCGAACCGATCTGCCGCCGCGCGATCGCCTCCGCGTCCGGCGACAGTTCCCCGCGCCCCAGCTCGTGAAGGGCGCGGTCGAGCAGCTCGCCTACCGTGGCGTTATTTCCAAGCTCGGCGGGCGCGTAGAGCATCGTCGCCAGAAACGCGTTGATCGCCGCGGTACGCTGCGCCTCTTTCTCCGCCAGCCGCCGGGCGTCTGCCTCGGCCACCCTCCGCGTCTCGGCCAACCCCTCGGCCTGCTCTGCCCGGACGCGCGCCGCCCGCGCGTCCGCCCATAGCCACGCCAGCCCCACTGTCGCCGCCAGCGACAGAACCAGCGCCATGGCCCCGAAACTGACGGCGGTGCGGTAACGGCGGAGCTTCTTGCGCACCAGGTACCATGCACTGTCGCGCTTGGCCTCGATCGGTTCGCCCGCCAGGTAGCGCTCGACGTCGCGCGCCAGCTCACCGGCCGACTGATAGCGCCGCGCCGCGTCCTTGGCCAGACACTTGAGCACGATCGTCGCCAGCTCGTCATCGACGCCGGGCCCGCGCCCGCGCGGCGAGGTCGGTTCGTCGTGCAAAATCGAGAGCATCACGTCGTGCACCGGGCCGGACACGCGATAGGGGAACCGCCCGGTCAGCAATTGATAGAACAGGACGCCCAGAGAATAGACGTCGCTGCGCACGTCGATCTGCCCCGGCACGCCGCGCACCTGTTCCGGGCTGGCCCAGGGGAGCGAACCCATGAACTGACCGGTCTGGCTCAGCGTGAGACTCTGTCCGTCGGCCCCACCGTCGTCGCTGATCTTCGCCAGTCCGAAATCCAGCACGTGCGGTTCGCCCGCTCGGTCGATCCGCACGTTCCCCGGCTTGATGTCGCGGTGGATCACCCCGCGCTGATGTGCGAAGTTGACCGCTTCGCACACTTTCTGAAACACGCGCAGCGCGGCCTGCGTCGACCCCAGCGCTGTCGTGCCGGCACGCGCCGGAGACACCGCAACCGACGAGCCCGCCGGAGGAGCCGACCCAGCCCCGGGCAAATCGTCGCTGACACCGCGCAGCTCGGCCGGCAACAGTTCATCGAGGCTGACGCCGTCGATGTACTCCATGACCAGGTACGTCCGCCCGTCCGCGGTCGTGCCACTGTCGTAAACGCTGACGATGTTCGGGTGACGCAGACTCGCGACCAGGTCGATCTCGCGCTCGAATCGCCGCCGGGCCGTCGCCGACGCATACGCCCCGTCGAGCAGAAGCTTGATCGCCACCGGCCGCTTGGTCGATAGCTGCACGCCGGCGTAGACCACCCCCTGCCCGCCGCGCTTCAGCTCGCGCAGCTCGCCATAGCCCGGCACAATGGCCGCTTCCGCCCCCCCATCTCCGCCAGGTCGCCGGGCGGCGCCGCCGCGCTGCCACCGCACCTCGCCCTCGCCCTCGCCTGCTCCATTCGTCAACATGAACGCCTCGCGACCCCGCTTCCAAGCATGATAACGGTATGTAGTGCAGCCGCCCCGGCTGCACTCCCCCCGCCGTGCGAGTCGCGTCGGCCCTCCGTGGCCACGCGAAATGACGAATATCGAATAACGAACCGGGCGGTTTGGCGAGCAAGGCGGCGTCGCAGTTCAATTCGTTACTCTTAACTCGCTATTCGCTATTCGCTATTCACCGTTCCCCCCGCGCGAGGGCGCTTCTGCATTCTGAATGCTTCATTCTGCATTGCGCACCATCGCATCCGCCGCCCCGACCACCTATCCTGCCGCGTTATGGACCGCGTCGACATCTATGGCCGGCTGATCGAGACCATCTCCTTCACCCTCTACCCCTTCCAGGAAGAAGCCCTCCTGGCCTGGTTCGATTGCGAAGGCGGCGTCATGGTCTGCGCACCCACCGGGATGGGAAAAACCCTCATCGCCGAGGCCGCCGTTTTCGAGGCCCTGCACAACGGCTCGCAGCTCTACTACACCACGCCGCTCATCGCCCTCACCGACCAGAAATTCCGCGAGCTGCAGGACGCCGCCGAGCGCTGGGGCTTCCGCCGCGACGACGTCGGCCTCATCACCGGCAACCGCCGCGTGAATCCCGACGCCCGCATCCGCGTCGTCGTCGCCGAAATCCTGCTGAACCACCTGCTGGCCCGCGATCCGGCTGTGGCCGACTTCGAGCGCGTCTCCGCCGTCGTCATGGACGAGTTCCACAATTTCAACGACCTGGAGCGCGGCATCGTCTGGGAGCTCTCGCTCGTGCTGCTGCCGCCACGCGTCCGCGTCATGCTGCTCTCGGCCACCGTCGGCAATCCGATCGACTTCTCAGACTGGCTGCGCAAGCAGCACGGCCGCCGCCTCGTCACCGTCACTTCCGTCGAACGCCGCGTGCCGCTTGAATACGTCTGGGTCGACGACCGCCTGTTGACCGAGCTGCTGCCGGCCATGACATCGGCCGACGACGCCGAAAGCCGCGCGCCCGCACTGATCTTCAGCTTCAATCGCGACGAGTGCTGGGAGCTCGCCGAGCGGCTCAAGGGTCTCCCGCTCATCCCCGTCGCCTCACGGCTCGAAATCGAGCGCTTCCTCGACGAACGCAAGGACGATCTCGCCGAAGGCGTCGGCCCCAAGCTCCGCCAGATGCTGCTCCGCGGCGTCGGCGTGCATCACGCCGGCGTTCTCCCCAAGCACAAGGATATCGTCGAATCGCTCTTCCTGCGAAAACTCGTCCCCTTCGTCACTTGCACGGAGACCCTCGCCGCGGGAATCAACCTCCCGGCCCGTTCCGTCGTCCTCACGACGCTGCTCAAGGGCAAGCACGGCGAGAAGAAGCTGATCCCCCCTGCCACGGCCCACCAGATTTTCGGCCGCGCCGGCCGCCCGCAGTTCGATACGCGCGGTTTCGTCTACTGCGTCGCCCACGAGGACGACGTGAAAATCCGCAAGTGGCGCGAGAAATTCGAGCGCATCGATCCGAACTCGAAGGACCCCGGCATCATGCGCATGCGCAAAGACCTCGAACGCAAACGCCCCACCCGCCGCAAGACCGAGCAGTACTGGTCCGACGCCCAGTTCCGCCAGCTTGCCGCCGCCGGCCCGGCCCGCCTCTTCAGCCGTGCCATGATCCCCTACAACGTCCTCGTCTTCCTGCTGACGCGCAACGGCGTCCTGCGCGACGTCCGCGAGTTCCTCGTGCGGCGGTTCACGTCGCCCGATCGCATCGAGAAGTTCCAGGAGCAGCTCAACTTCATGCTCGGCAACCTCGCCGGCCTGGGGTACGTCACGCACGACGCGCAGGCCGATCGCGTCACGCTCCACGACCGCATTCACCGGCTCCTGACGTTCCGCTCGGTCGATCCGCTCTACGCCGACTATCTCTGCGAAATGCTGGCCCGCGCCGACGTCGAGGAGAAAATGCTCGCGCTCGAATCGGTGCTCCAGATTCCGCCCGGCATCGACCGCCGCGTCCGCATTCCCGCCGAGCTGCCTCCCGGCCCGCTGCAGCGCGACGAGCTCCAGCCGCTCATGATCCAGATGGGCATCGTCGTCGCCCATCACGCGGCGGCCGAGGACGACGCCGACGAGTTTTCGGACGACCCCTGGGACGACGAAGAGCCGCAGCGCCCGCCCAATTTTCCCGAGATGCTCAAGCTCGTTTTCGAAGCCCGCCTGCCCAATCCCGAGCCCGTCTTCATCCAGCCCAAGCGCATCGCCGGCGCCGCGTTCGAGCTCGAGGGCGAGTTCTACAAACTCGTCAAGGCGTTCGACCTCGTCAAGCAGGAAGGCATCATCCTGCGGCACCTCCTGCGCCTGGTCATCCTCGCCGGCGAATTCTTCGCCCACACCGAAGACCCCGATTATCAGCGCATCGGCGAGCTGGCCACCCGCACCTGCCAGCGCGTCGACCGAAAATACACCGAGCGCTTCCTCGCCGACGCCCGCGACATCGAGAATCTGTCCACCGCCCGCTGAGTCGCGCCCCAGCCGCCCCCAAACGGTCTGCCAGAGCCGCGCCCGTCAGGAAGCGGCGAACGGCGGCATCGCCCCTTCGCGCACCAAACCAACCCCCCGCCTCGTCACCCGCCGCCGGCGGGCAGGCCGACCTATTCGTACCCTTCGGGCATGATCGTGAACCACCGCAATCGAATGCCCAGCGAGTTCGGCCAGCCGGCGTCAAGCTCCGGGAATTTCAGGTTCCGGGAACTGCCGTCGAAGAACAGCGCGTTGATCCCGCCCGGATGCCGCTTGTCGTTCGACATCCGCGGATACGCACCAAACGGCAACTGAGACGCGTAAAACGTGTCGTGAAGCTGGAAGTCCGTCACCGCCAGCGAGTGATGCGCCTCAATCGTATAGACAATCTTGCTCGGGCTGACGCGCCCGAAGTTCGTCGTCTTGAACCACTGGATGTTGTCCCAGCCGCCCTCGCTGCGGCTGTCGTCGCCGGCCTGCCCGCCGCCGGCCGCGTCGCGCGAAATGTTGTTCTGCGTGTACGGCAGCGGAAATGCGTTCACGACGTAATCCAACGGTTGCAGCGCGACCGGAAAAGTCGGGCATTGAAACTGCGGAATCTTGCGCAGCACCTCGGCGTAGGCCGCCTGCCCGCGGGCGCTGCGATAAAGCCCCAGGATCGACCCGTCGTAGCCCAGCCCCTGAAGCATCACGGTCGAAAAGTGCAGCCGCGGCGTCTCGCCGCGCGCAATCGTGTCGCGATTCTGCTCCGCGTAGAAATAGCTCGCCTGTCCCTGCGAGCGCAGATTGGTCACGCACAAAAGCTGCTTGGCCTGCTGCCGCGCTCCATTGAGCGACGGCAGCAGAATGCTGATCAGCAGCGCCATGATCGCCACCACGACCAGCAGCTCGATCAGCGTGAACCCCGTCCGACTCTCACGGCTTCTTGATGTCATTGGGCGATATCTCCTCGGTACCGCCCGATCCGCACTTCGGACACTTGATCGGGCTGGTCGCGCCGGATGCGTCGGATCGCTCCAGCGGAAAAAACGCCCGGCACTTTTTGTTCACGCACTGAAGGGCTCGCCACAACGCCTTCTTCCCGCAGAAATGGCACTTGGCAGGTTGCTCGCCGAGCGGCCAGACATACGCCTGGCCGCAGTCCTTGCAGCAGACTGGCAGATCGATCGCCACCGGCTCGCCGGGTTTGGGCTGATTCGAGTAATAGAAAAACAGCCGCAGGCCCGCCAGTACGATGACCGCAAGCAGGACAACCGCCAGAACATTCGATTTCATTTCGCCTGTGTGCCTTTCGGGACGTGTGCCGCAACGCAATCGTGATGTTAACACACTCCTACGCCACGATCAATCCAGCCACAGCGACGCGGAAAAGAACCTTCCAGCCGGGCCAACTCCGCCCGTTGCGTTGCCCCCACGCCCCCGGCTGCCAATAATACCCCGCGCGGGCCCGGAATCTCCGAGCCCCGCCCGGAGAGGTGCCAGAGCGGCTGATCGGGCCGGTCTTGAAAACCGGTGACCCGCAAGGGTCCGTGGGTTCGAATCCCACCCTCTCCGTTGGGCCGGATGGCCCAGCCGGACACGCGCCCCGGCCCCACGCGGCCGTGCATCCGCCCGCTCCGCCAAGCGGTAACACGCGAGAGCATCAATTCAGCCGCTTGGCCACCTCGAAAACGCGTATAATTCATTGGGTTCCGACCCGCCCCAGGAGATCGGTTATGTTCCGGCCGGCTGCCCTCGGTTTCGTGATGCTCTTTGCTCTCGCGACCACCGCCCTGCCCCAGGACGCCGGCAACGCGAGTTCCCCCCTCTCCATGTCGCGCCTGACCGCCGGCGTCCGAGAGTATCCGTCGCAGGTCCTTCGTTCGCTCCTGATTGTCGCCGAACAGCCGCTGGTTCTCCGACAACTCGCCGAGCAGCCCGACCTGCTCGACTCGCCCGAGAAAATCGAGCCACCCGTCAGCGACGCCATCCGCTCCGCCATCGCCGTTCTGCGCGAGCACGCCGGCCTCGTCGGCGTCGCCGCTTCCTTCCCGGCCGAGATGTCCGCCCTGCGCCAGCTCGCCGCCGACGCTCCCGACGGTCTCGAAGCCCGCATCCTCCAGCTCCGCGACGCCTACAATCGCGAGCGCTTCGAAGCCGCCGCCGCCTGGCAGCTTCAGCTCGACCGCGACGCCGTCGCCCTCGGCGAGTACCGCGCGTTGCTCTCCGCGTTCTGCGACGCCCAGAGTCAGCGGATCGCCGACTTCCCCGCCGTCTACGTCACCCAACGCGAATACTACCTGGCCTGCGTCCCCAACGAGGGCGTCATGGCCTTCCTCGACTCGCGCCGCGCCGACTATCCCGCTCTGTCGGCATCGATCGAACGCTGGTGGAGCGAGTTCGGAGCCGCAGCGATCGATCAGCGCGCCATGTCCGGCGAGAGAAACCGCGGCCGCCTCCAGCCGCCGCAGCGTTTCATCGCTGGCCTGCCGCCCGAGCAGCGCCGCGAAATGTGGCGGCCCGATGCCGGCGCCGCGGATTCGCTCGGCCGCGTCCCCGTCATCATGCAACCGCCAGCGGACCAGCCGCTCGAAGCACGCCTCGCGTATTCGGTCGCCGAACATGCCCGGCTCTGGCATCCCGACGCGGTCGCCCAGCGCCCCGCCGCCGAGCAGCCCGCGGAAGAGCGCGACCCAGGCGACATCGCCGTCTGGAAGCGCCTCGGCGACGAGCAGGCCGCCGAGCGCGAACTGGCCGCGCGCGCCGCCCAGCGCGAGGCCGAGCGCCAGCGCGAAACCATCATCGTCGACGACGATGACGACGACGTGATCATCATCGACGATCGACCCTACGCCGGCCGCTACCTCGTCGACGGATACAACTACACGTCCTATGGCGTGACGTATCTGCCCTACTACTCGTGCTACTCGCGCGTCTATCCGTACTACTGCGCCTATCCCTACAGCTATCGCTACCACCCCTACTACGATGCGTACTGCCATGGCGCGTATCCACGCTGCGACGACAGCAGCTATCTGCGCTTCGGCACGTCGGGGCTCAGCTTCGGCTGGCGCACCGGCGATCGCCGCCACGACCGCGACCGCGTCCACATCAACAGGCCAACGGTCGTGATCGACAACGACCGCCGCCGCGACCCGCAGCCGAGCGGCGCGCGCGTCGTCGAGCGTGACACGCGCTCCGACCGCCACACCGGAATCCGCGGTATGAACGACATCTGGGGCACCTCGCGCAGTGTCAGGCCGCAGTCAGACTCCGCGCCGCGCACGCTTGCCCCGCGCGTCAACCGTGGCCTCGATCGGCTGAGTCCATCCCCCTCCCCGCGAAGTCGCTCGCTCACGCCAGAGCGCTCGATACGCTCGCACTCGATCAACGGCGGATCCGTCGGCACGTCCGGCCGCAGTGCCTCGCCGGCACGCATTGCCTCGCCGGCACGCATTGCCGCGCCGGCACGCAGCGCCCCCGCCGTCCGCAGCGCAGCTCCAGCCCGCAGCGCAGCTCCAGCTCGCAGCGCAGCTTCCTCGCGCGGCGCTTCGCACGCCGTCGGCGGCGCACGCCCGGTCGCCCGCTCGACCCGCGCCGGCACAACCCGACCCTGATTCACCGTAGCGTCCGCCCGGCGCGGCCAGGGTGAATAGCGAATGTCGAATAGCGAATAACGAATTGAGCTGCTTGGCGAATTGAGCCGCTTGGCGAATTGAGCCGCTTGGCGAATTGAGCCGCTTGGCGAATTGAGCCGCTTGGCGAATTGAGCCGCTTGGCGAATTGAGCCGCTTGGCGAATTGAGCCGCTTGGCGGATTGTGCCGCTTGGCAAACAAGACGGCGTTGCAGTTCAATTCGTTACTCTTAGCTCGCTACTCGCCATTCACCGCAGGGCACGCTTCTGCATTCTGCATTCTTCATTCTGCATTGTCGTTGCAGTGCCGCGCGATAAACTCCCCGCGTGCCGATTCGAATGACCATCCTGGGCTCTGGTACGTCGCACGGCGTGCCGATGATCGCGTGCGATTGCGCCGTGTGCACGTCCAACGACCCGTGCGACAAGCGCACGCGCCCCAGCGCCGTCTTCACGCTCGGCGAGCACAACATCCTCGTCGACGCCGGCCCGGAGCTGCGTCTACAGTGCATCGCCTGCGGAATTCGCTCCATCGACGCGGTCCTGCTGACGCATCATCACGCCGACCACGTCGCCGGCCTCGACGATCTGCGGCGCTTCAACTGGTTGGCCGGCCGCCCGCTGGACGTCTATGCCAACCACGCCACGCTGCTGCGCGTCCGCCGCATGTTCGATTACTGCTTCACCGACGACCCGCACTACGCCAGCTCCAAGCCGCAGCTCGTGGCCCACGACGTCAGCGCCCCGTTCGAGCTGCTCGGTCAACGCGTCGTGCCGATCCCCTACCTGCACGGCACGCTGCCCGTGCTCGGCTATCGCATCGGACGCATGGCCTACTGCACCGATGTCAGCCACATTCCCGATGAGTCATACGCGCTTCTGCGCGACCTCGACGTCCTCGTCCTCGGCGCCCTGCGCCGCCGCCCGCACCCCACGCACTTCAATCTCGACCAGGCCGTCGACCAGGCCCGCCGCATCGGCGCCCGCCGGACGTTCTTCACCCACATCGCCCACGAGCTGTTGCACGCCGAAGTGAACGCCGAGCTGCCCGACGGAATGGCCCTCTCGCACGACGGCCTCGTCCTCATCGAAGAGTAGGGTCGTCGAGGAGTAGGGAGGGTACCGCTCCGCACCGGCGGAGCCGCGCCCGCCTCACGCGCCACAGCGGGGGGATATCCGCGCCAATCCCCGAACCCTACGCTGAACCCTGAACCCTGAACCCCGAACCCTCATCAACGGCTGATCCTCACGTCGCTGCCGCTCGCCACGTCGCACGCCTCATCAACCAGCGCCGCGATCTGCTTCGCCACGTCGTTCGGCGAAAGGCATTGCTCCCGCGGAAAGTCCGGAAACGCCCCCCGCAGCATGGTCGTCTCGACCGCGCCCGGCGAGACGGAATACACGCGAATACCGGTCGGCCGCCCCTCTTCCGCCAGCGCCCGCGACATCAGCACCACCGCGGCCTTGGTTGCGCCGTACACCGCGAAACCTGGAAAAGGATCGTGCGCCGCCACACTTGCCACGTTGACGATCACACCGCCCCCCTGCCGGACGAGAATCGGCCACGCCGTATGACACGCCCCGAACACGCCGTCCAGGTTGACCCCCACCGACGCACGGTAGTCTTCCAGGCTGAACTCCTCAAACGGCCGGCAGATGGCGACGCCCGCGTTGTTGACCAGCGCGTCCAGCCTGCCCAGCGCCTCCACCGCCCGCCCCACCACCTCCGCCGCTCGGCTCGCTTCGCTCAGGTCCGCGGCGAACCGCACGCAGTTGCGGCCCAGTGCCTTGACCTCGCGCTGCGTATCGGCCAGCTCGCCGTCGCTCCGTGCCACGATCGCCAGTTCAAAGCCGTCCCGCGCCAGTTGCACCGCCGTCGCCCGGCCGATCCCGCGTCCTGCTCCCGTCACCAGCGCACGCTTTCCGCCCACTGCTTGACCCTCTCACACCAGCGAAATCGCGCGCTGCGGCGCGCCCTCCACGATCGACTCCGGCAGCTCGATCCAGAAAGTCGCACCCGCGCCCGGCTCGCTTTCGACGCCGATCTCGCCGCCCAGCATGTGCGTCAGCTCCTTCGCGATCGCCAGCCCCAGCCCCGTTCCCTGGTGCGCGCGTGTCGCCGACCCGTCGATCTGGCGGAATTTCTCGAAGATCATCTGCTGGTGCACCGCGTCGATCCCCGGCCCCGTGTCCGCCACCCTCAGCCGCACCCGCCCGGCCCCCGCGCGCTCCGCCCGCAGACTCACCCGTCCGTCCTCGGGTGTGAACTTCACCGCGTTTGACATCAGATTGAACAGTATCTGCCGCAGCCGCCCGCGGTCCGAGCGCAGCGTCGGCAGGTCCGGCTCGACGTGCACGTCCAGCGCGATGTTCTTCTTGTCCGAAACCGGCCGCATGAAGTCCACCAGCGTCGTGCACACGTCGTGCAGCTCGACGTTCTCGATGTGCAGCTCGATCCGCCCCGCTTCGATCTTCGCCAGATCGAGCAGATCGTTGATAATCTCCAGCAGAATCCGCCCCGAGATCAGGATATTTTCCGCGTACCGCCGCCCCCGCGCCTTCCCGTCGTCCCCCGCCGACTCCCGCAGCAGCTCGGCAAAACCGATGATGCTCGTCAGCGGCGTGCGCAGCTCGTGCGACACATTCGCCAGAAACTCGCTCTTGAGCCGGTTCGCCTCGTACAACGCGACGTTCGTCTCCGCCATCTCGCCCAGCTTGTCGTCCAGCAGCCGGTTCGCGCGCCGCAGGTCGTCCTGCGTCGTCCGCAGCCGCTCCAGCATCGCGTTCAGCGTCTCCGCCAGTTGCTCGAATTCGTCGCCCGTCTGCAGCGCCGATCGCACGTCGATGTCCCCCTCCGTCACACGCTGCGCCACGCCGCGCAGCTCGTCGATTGGCGACAGAATGAACCGATGCGTAATGACGTAAAACACCAGCACGGCCAGCAGCCCCGCCAGTAACCCCGCCGCGATGAAGATTCCGCGGTTCAGCGGCATCTCCCACGGGCTCTGGTCCACCGGCAGCGTCACCCACACGAACCCCGCCAGCTCGTTCTCGCCGTAACGCGTTGCGGTCTGCCCCTCGCCGTGACACGCCAGGCAGCGCTTCTCAACGCGGATCGCGTGCGCGTAGTTGAAGATCCGCGCCCGGCCCTCCGTCGTCGTCTCGTGAAAGAACTGCCGCCGCCGATCGCGGCCGAACGCCGCCAGCGCCCGCATCGCGAATCCCCCCCGCGGATCGACGTTCAGCACCGACGCCGCGTCATTCGGATCGGTGTTGGCTCGCACAAACGCCGGCGCATGCCGCAAATCCGCCGGCAGCAGGCTCATGTCCAGGCTGTGTACGCTGCCGCGTGCCTCGGCCCCCGACCCGCCGGGTGTGGCCATCATTAGCCGGAAATAGTCGTCCGACATGCGCTGCGCTTCGCGGAATGGCTGCTGCTTGGCCAGCCGCTCCACCCGGTCCCACGGCAGCGCGAGCGCGGCACCGATGATCAGCAGCACCGCGCATGCGAATAAAATGCGGTATTTCGCCGCCAGCGAAAAGCGGATCAGGCGCATGACAACCTACCCGTGTCCCAGCATGCGCGCGTCATTATACGCGCCCACCCGGTGCGGGCCGGCCCAATTCACAACGCGTCTGTCGGCGGTTCAGCGACGCCGAGTCGTCGCGTTCAGGTCGTCGACTTCAGTGATGACGTCGATCATGATCGTGCAACCTGTTCAGATGGCCGTGTCGATGAAACCCAGGAAATCAAACAGATACGAAAGCAGCAGGCCCAACATGATCCGTCTCCCTCAGCACTTTCCGGCGACGCGCCCACCGCGACGCCACTGCGAGCCCGACAGAATCTGAATGGACCAACCGGCGAAGATGGACAGCACAGACGAGGAGCAGTTGGATAGGCCAGTTCGGCGCGCAGCGCCGGCCGGTGGGTTTCGATACTGCTTTTTGAACTCCTCGCTCGGCGGCGAGGTTACCGATAATATCGCCGCTCGTCAACGGCACGCGAAGCCTTTTTCGGACCGCGCATGAACGACGTTTCCGATCCACTCGCACCGCGCGATGTCGCCTGCCCGAACTGCGCTGCGATCGCGCGGCCCGAAACCTCTTCAACTTTCTGCCAATGCAGAAGTTGCGGATGGATCCGCGTCGCCGCCCCCGCCATCGCCGCCGAGCCGGAAACACCCATCAACCTATCAGCCGAGATCGCTCCCGACGGCATCATCCGAGAACGTTACAGGCTGATCGCGAAGCTCGGGGAGGGCGCCCACGGCGTCTCGTATCGAGCCCGGCACGAGTTCCTGCGCCACGACTGCGTTGTGAAGATTCTCGCTCACGCTGTCAGCGCCAGCACCGACGCGGCCGCACGCCGCCTGCGCAACGAGGCCCGCGCCGGCTTCCGCGTCAATCACCCCCTCGTCGTCCGTGTGCTCGACTGCGATCAGATCGCCGGCGTCTGGTTCTTCGTGATGGAGTTCGCCCCCGGTATCGACCTCGGGCGCATCCTTGAGTCTCCCGTCGTCTGGCCGTGGAAGCAGGTCGTTCGACTGGCCATCGACGCCGCCGACGGCCTGCGCGCCATCCACGACACCGGGCTCGTTCACCGCGACCTGAAGCCCAGCAACCTCATCCTCTGCACCGACGGCCGCCTCAAGATCGCCGACCTGGGCGTCGCGGCGGTCGACGAGGCCCGCGCCGGCTCCGACTTCGACGCCATCGAGGTCGTCGCCGGAACCATCGGCTATCTCGCTCCCGAAACTCTCGACGCCGACCGACGCTTCGATCGTCGTAGCGACGTCTACGCTCTCGGCGCGGTACTTCATCAACTGCTCCTGGGCCGCGCGCCGTTTTCAAGCGGCGGCGTTCTGCAGCGCCTCATCGACCAGCAGAATCGCGACGTCGACTGGCCCGCCGACCAACGCACCGATGTCCCTGCCGCGCTTCGCGCCGTCGTGACGCGCTGCCTGCGAAGCGCCCCCGACGCCCGCTACGCCTCGGCCGACCACCTGCTCCGCGACCTCCAGCAGGCTTTTCCCGACCACGCCGCTGCCACCTCCACCGCCACGCCCGAGCCCTGGACGCCACCGCGCGGCATTGGTGTGCTCACGCTCGAGAACGCCGGCAGCGACCCGGCCGATGATTGGCTCGGCGACGTCGTCGCCGAGTACGTCGCCGCCCGCCTCTCCGAACTGCACGGCGCCTACGTCGCGCCACGCGAGCACCTCCGACGCATCGTCGGCGACGCGCGCCGCGACTCGCCCGAGTTCGCGGACCGGCTGCGTGAAGCGGGGCGCCTCGTCGGTGCCGCGCAGATCGTGATCGGACGCTTCCGCCGCGACGGCGCCGACGTCGAACTCTCTGCCGACGTGTACCAGCACGAATCCGCCACGCTGGTCGAGGCCGGTAACGTCCGCGGCCCGCTATCGAACCTTGTGGCGCTCCAGGCGTCGCAGCTCGAACACATCACCGCGACGCTCGGCCTGCGCGCCGCCGCGCGCCCCACCGCCGCTCCGCAGATCGCGCTGGCCGCGCAGGCCGAATATGTGCGGGCGCGCGAGGCCTTTCTCAAAGGCGACTACGACGCCGCCGTCACGCTCGCGCAGCGCGCCACCGAGCTCGACCCGCGCTTCGCCGAACCGTTCGGTTTTATCGGCGCGTGCTGCGCGCGGCAGGGCCGATATGAGCAGGCCGAAGCCTGGCACCGGCGACTCGAAGCGGCGGCGCAGCAGCGCGGCGATTTGCGCATGCACATGGAGGCGACAGCCAATATCGGGCTGATGTATTACTTCAAGGGCGAATACGACGCGGCCCATCGGCATTGCGCCGACGCGGTCACATCCGCCCGGCGACTCGGACTTCCGGCCGAGCTGGCTGACATCAACAACAATCTCGGATTCGTGCTGCTGCGACTCGAACGTCTCGCCGAGGCCGAAGCCGCGTTTCACGAATCGATCGAGACGCACCAAGCCTATGGGGCCCTCGCTTCGCTGGTCTCGCCCTATAACGGCCTCGGAACCGTCCTGATCGAATTGAAGCGCCCCGCCGAGGCGCAGCGGTATTTCCAGCTCGCGCGGGACGTGGCGTACGAGATCGGCGATCGCGTGAAAATGGGCGTGTCGCATCTGAATCTCGGACGGTGCGCGTCGCTGGCCGGCGAGTATGAGAGCGCCAAGAACGAATTCACGCTGGCGTTCAACGCGCTGGAGGAGACGCGCTTCTGGAACGGACTGACGCGCGCCTACGACTACGTCGCCGAGATGAACCTGCGGCTGCACGACTACCGCGAGGCGCTGCGATGTGCCGATAAGAGCATCGAACTGGCGCGGCTGCACGCCAACCGCAGCATGGAAGCCGCCGGCTGGCGCCACCGGGGCGCGGCGCTGGCGGCGCTCGGGCAGGTGGAAGAGTCGCGGGCGGCCGCGGAAACCGCTTCCCGACTCGACGCCTCCGCATAGCGACGCGGTTGGGCACCGCGCAATAACTGCGCGGAAGTCGTCGGCGCCATCGGGAGGAATGCGGCCCGTTTCGTGGAACGAATCGCGCCAGGATGGGTAGAATAAGCTGGACTCCTGGCCGCGAAGGGGGGCCAGTCGGATGATGGAATAGATGCTCCTGCAAATCGTTCTGGCCGCAATCACTCTCGCGCTGCTATCTTGCTCCCGTTGCGCCATGATCGGCCGGGCGCGCCGCGGAGCTCAGAGCGGTCATGCCGAGTCCGCCTCGCTGGGCGGAGCCGCGGCGGCCGCGGGAACCGATGAGACCGACGCCGACATCGCGGCCCGCAATGCCGCCATTCTGAACAGCTCGCTGGACGGCTTCTTCATTCTGGACGAGTCGTACACGCTGCTGGAGTTCAACGCGGCGTTTGCGCGGATGCTGGGCTATCCGCGTGACGCGCTGCTGGGGCAGAAGCTCTCGCAACTGGAGATCGAGACGCCCGGCCACGCGGGCGTCGAGCGGACCAACGCGGCCCGCACCGGGCATCACCTGTTCTTCACGGCGATGCGTCACCGCCTGGGTCACGCCGTGGAGCTGGAAGTGAGCGTGATGGCGCTGCACTCGGGACCGCGGAAAGTCCTGGTCGGCTTTGCGCGCGACGTGACCGAGCGGCTGCGGGCCGAGCGCGCCCTGTGCGAAAGCGAGCAGCGGCTGCGGGGCGTCATCCGCGGCGCGCCCATCGCGCTGCTGGCCACCGACGCGCAGGGCCGCGTCACGCTGGCTGAAGGCAACATCGACGGGGCGGCGTTCATCGGCCGCGGCGGCGCGATGAACGGGCAGCCGGCACTGGAAGCGCTGCGCAGCTACCCGGAGCTGTGCGCCGCGCTGCGTCGCGGTCTGGCCGGCGAGTCGTTCGCCTGCGTGATCGCGATCGCCCAGCGCACCTGCGAATGGACGTTCGCGCCGCAGCGCGGCGAGGCGGGCGAACAGATCGGCCTGATCGCGGTCGCCACCGACGTGACCGAGCGAATTCGGGCCGAGGAGCAGCGGCGGCAGCTCGAGCAGCAGGTGCTCTACGCGCAGAAGCTGGAGAGCCTGGGCGTGATGGCCGGGGGCGTGGCGCACGATTTCAACAACTTCCTGGTGGGTGTCCTGTGCAACGCGTCGCTGGCGCTGGAGTCGCTGCCGGTGGATTCTCCTGTTCGCGGTCAGATAGAGAAGATCCTCAACGCCAGCAAGCGTGCCTCTGAGCTGACGCGGCAGATGCTGGTCTACTCGGGGCGCGGCAACATCGAAGTGCGCTCGCTGGTGCTCAACGACCTGATCCGCGAGATGTCGGAGCTGCTGCGGGCGGCGTTCCCGCGCCAGGTCGAGTTGCGGCTGAACCTCGATCCGTCGCTGCCCACGATCGACGCCGATGCCGGCCAGATGCAGCAGCTCATCATGAACCTGCTGATCAACGCGTCGGAGGCGATCGGCGAGCACCCCGGAACGGTCTCGTGCACGACGTATGCCAGCGACGTGACCGAAGCCCAGCGGGCAGTGCACGCCTCGGGCGACGTGTTGCCGGCGGGGCGCTACGTCTGCCTGGAGGTGAGCGACAACGGCTGCGGCATGAGCGCTGAGACCCAGGCGCGCATCTTCGAGCCGTTCTTCACCACGAAGTTCACCGGCCGCGGGCTGGGACTGGCCGCCATTCTCGGCATCGTCCGCTCGCACCACGGCACGATCCGCGTCGCGAGTCAGCCGGGCGTCGGCACGGTGTTTACCGTCATGCTCCCCGTAGCGCAGCAGCCCGCCGCTGCGCCCGTGCGGCCGCCGGTTGAGCGGAGCGCCCGGCAGGGCGGGACGGTGCTCGTGATCGACGACGAAGAGGACGTACGCGACGTGGTGCAGGCCGTGCTGGCGCGACGCGGATTCCGCGTCCTCGCCGCCGACGACGGCCCGAGCGGCATCGACCTGTTCAGGCGGCACGCGGCGGAAATCGACCTGGTGCTGCTCGATCTCACCATGCCGGAGATGAGCGGCGAGGAGGTCATGCAGCACATCGCCGCGATCCGCCCGGACGCGAAGATTGTGCTTTCGAGCGGCTATTCGGAAGACGAGACGTATGAGCGGCTTTCGGGTGAACGGCCGCCGGCCGGATTCGTGCAGAAGCCCTACACCGTCGACGCGCTGATCGACAAGGTGGCGGCGCTGATCGGCTGACCGGCCGCGTGGGGGGCGAGCCGCCCGCGGTTACGCGTTACAATCATGCGAGCGCGGCGACGCATCGCGCGCCAGAGACCGTACTCTGCTCGACCAAGCGGAATCCGACGTGAACTGGGATCGCTGCATCGACCACCTGCGCGACTGGCTGGCCCAGCGCGGACTGCTGGCGCCCGGGGCCGTGTGGGTCGTCGGCGTTTCGGGCGGACCCGACTCGACGCTGCTGCTGCGCTCGCTGGTGCGCCTTTCGCAGCGCGACAACCTCTACTGGTCGCTGCACGCCGGCCATCTCAACCACGCGCTGCGGGGAACGGATTCGGACGACGACGCGCGAGCGGTGCAGGCGCTGGCCGACGAACTGCGCATCGCCGCCCACGTCGAACGCGTCGACGTGCCCGGACGCGTCGCCGCCGACGGCGGCTCGACCGAACAGGTCGCCCGCCGCTATCGCTACGAGTTCCTCGAGCGCGTGGCGCTGCGGGCCGGCAGCGACCGCGTCGCCGTGGCGCACCACGCCGACGACCAGGCCGAGACCATTCTGCACCGCGTCTGCCGCGGAACGGGGTTGCGCGGGCTGGGCGGCATGGCCGACGTGCGGCCGCTGCGGCCCGGGGCGGCGATCATGCTGGTGCGGCCGTTTCTGCAGTTCCGCCGCGAACTGATCGAACGCATCTGCGCCGCCGAGGGTTTCGCCACGCGGATGGACTCGTCGAACGACACGGCGCAGTTCACGCGTGGGCGCATCCGCAACGTGGTGCTGCCGCTGATGCGCGAGCAGATCAACCCCAACGTGAGCGAAGCGCTGCTGCGGCTGGCGGAGCAGGCCCGCTGGCTGGGCAGCTATCTGGAAGACGCGGCGGCCCGCACGTTTGACACCATCGCGGTCTCGGACGGGCACGGCGAGATCGTGTTGAACACACGCGCCTTTCTGGCCAAGCAGCGCATCATTCAGGCGGAGCTGGTCCGGCGGGCCGCCTCGCTGCTCTGCGGGCGCGAGATGGACCTGAGCTTCACCCACGTCGAATCGGTGCTGAATCTCGCCGCCGACCGCGCCAGCGGCAAGGAAGTGCACCTGCCCGGACCCGTGGTGGTGCGGAAGCGCTACGAGCGGCTGACGTTTCAGCTTGGCGGCGGCGACGACGACGAGCCCGTCGAGCTGCGCCCGCAGACCGTCGCGTGTCCCGGCGTGACGATGCTTCCGGCGCTGCGGGCCGAGCTGACCGCCGAGCTGTACCCGTTCGATCCGGCCAAGATCGCCGAGCTGCGCACGCGGCCGCACCCGGGCGAAGAGTGGATCGATCTCGACCGCGTACGCCTGCCGCTCTTCATTCGCGGGCGGCGCGACGGCGACCGCTTCTGGCCGCTCGGCGCGCCGGGCGCCAAGACGCTCAGCGAATTCTTCACCGAGCACAAGATCGAGCCGCAGCTTCGGGCGCGGGCCGGAATCCTCTGCGATCAGGAAGGGCCGGTCTGGGTCATGCCGTTGCGGATCGACGATCGCGTCCGGCTGCGCGAGTCCACGGCCCGCGCCCTGCGGCTGATCCTGCGGCCGGTCGGGCCGGGGCCGGCGACGATCGGCGCATGATCCGCGCGACCTCTCCGCTGGCACTGGCAATCCTCGCGGCACTGCTGCGCGTCGCGCTGGTGCTGGCGCTCTGGCAGCGCAGCGGCGCCACCCTGGAATTCGACGACGAGAGGCTGCACTGGCAACTTGCCCGAAATCTCGTGCAGCACGGAGCGCTGCGCAGCGACGACGGAGCGCTCGCCGTCCGCATGCCGGCCTATCCGCTCTTCCTGGCGGCCTTCGCCGGTTTCGGAGACGCGGGCATCCTCGCGGCACGCCTCGGGCAGACGGTGCTGGGCGGCGCCGGCGTCTGGCTGCTGACGCGCTGGGCGCGCGACGCACTGGGGCCGCGACGCGCGGCGCTCGCCGGCCTGCTCGCCACTTTCGACCCCTTCACCGCGTTTTTCTGCAACCTGCTGCTCTCCGAGACGCTCTATATTGTCTTGTCGCTGGCCGCGGCGTACGCCGTGTGGCGCGCCCTGGCGCGGCGAACATCCGGCAATCACAGCGACGACCTGATGGCGGCGCTGGCCGGCGGGGCTGCCCTGCTGACGCGTCCATCGGCCGCCGGCTGGGTCGTGCTGCTGCTGGTGCTGCTGTTATGCGCGCGGCGGGGAAACGCACTTCGCCGCGGACTGCTCTACGCGGCGATCCTGGCCGGGCTGCTTCTGCCGTGGGGACTCCGCAACCGGGCGCTGCTGGGCGATTTCGCCTGGCTGTCGACCAATGGCGGCATCACACTCTATGACGCCCTGGGACCGCAGGCCGACGGCAGCAGCGATCAATCGTTCGTCGCCGACCATCCCGAGCTGGCAGCCCTCGACGAGGTCGCCCGCGACCGGGCCTGGCGGCGGATGGCGTTCGACTCGGCGACTTGCGATCCGCGACGCGTGCTGCAACTCGCGGCGGTGAAACTGGCGCGCTTCTGGAATCCGCTGCCGAACGTCGCGAGCTATCGGGACAGCCCCGCGGCCGCGGCGAGCGCGGCGTGGATGCTGCTGATCCTGGCGATGATCGCCGTTGCGGCGGTGCGAAACGCGCGCGGCGTGCGTGGACCGGCGGCGGGCGCGACGGCGTCGATACAAGCTCGCGATGCGGCGGGCGGCGCTGGGCGGCTCGTGCTGATCGCGGCGCTGACGATCGTGTACTTCACGCTGCTGCACTGCGTCTACATCGGCAGCGTGCGCTATCGCGTCCCGCTCATGCCGTTTCTCGAATTGCTTGCGGTGCTGGCGATTTGCGAGCGAGCCGCGATCCGGGCAGAGAGCGCCAGGCCGTAACGTGGAGTACAGCCGAGGGCGGCTGCTCTCCACACCTGCACACAGCCGAGGGCGGCTGCCCGCCACGCCGCACACTGCCACACCTGCACACAGCCGAGGGCGCCTGCTCTCCACACCTGCACACAGCCGAGGGCGGCTGTGCCACACACGCAGAGTGGCGATCGTGGGGCCACCGAACCAGCCGGCCCTCACTCGCGCGCCGGCTGGCCGGCCCGATACAGCGCCAGACGCGCCGCGATCTGCTCGGCGAGCGCCGCGTTTCCCGGCGCAGCGTCGCGCGCCGCGGCGTCTCGCGCCTGCGCAGCCGCGCGCGCCGCACTGCTGAAGTCCCCCAACTCGGCATGAGCCGCCGCCAGCGCGTCGAGCGCCGCCGGCGAATCGCCGGTCCGTTCACAGGCTCGCCGCGCCAGCGCCAATGCATCGGAACCGCGCCGGACGCCGGCGTCGTTCGCCGTCGACAGCAGCAATGACAAGCGGATCAGCACGTCGGCATTGTCCGGCTGCTCGGAGAGACAACGCCGCAGATTCTGCTCGGCGGACGCGTATTGGCCGGCGGCTTTCTGGAAGAGCGCCCAGACGAAGCGCCGCTGCGTCGCGGCGGGCTCGAGCTGCACGGCGCGCTCCATTGCCGCGAGTGCTTCGGGCAGACGATTCTGCATGGAATATGCCACGCCGAGCTGGTATTGCGCTTCGGCCAGGTGTGGACCTTTTCGCGCGACGTCTTCGAGCAGGCGCGTCGCTTCGTCGGCCTGCCCGGAGCGCAGCAGGAGCATCGCCAGGTTGCACTGCGCTTCGTAGTAGTCCGGCTTGATGCGTAGCGCTTCGCGGTAATGACGCAGGGCGTCGCCGGCGCGTCCGACCTTTTCCAGCGCGATGCCCAGGTCGTAGTGTGCCGTGTCGTACTCCGGCCGCAGCCGCAGCGCCGCTTCGTAGCAGGCGATCGCCTCGTTCAGCCGGCCTTTCTCCTGCACGGCGTGGCCGAGGTTCAGCTGCGCCACCCAGGCCTGCGGATTTTTCAGGACAGCGTCCTGCCACAGAGCGTCGGCGTCGCGATAGACGTGCGCCCGGCTCCAGGTCATGCCGCCCAGCGTCGCCGGCAGGAGAGCGGCGATCGCGATGCCCAGCGGCGCGCGGCGCTGCCGCTGGCGGGCTGCATGCTCCCACCACGCGCCGGCCACGGCGACGATCGGGACGATGACGCCCAGGCTCGCCAGATAGACGTAGTGGTCGGCGACGAACGAATAGCGAAACGGGTAGACGTCGATGAAGCCCAGCGCCGGCAGCAGCGTGCCCATGAAGTAGAGAGCCGCGACGAGCGCGCCGCGGCCGATGCGGCGGCGGAGGCACCACAGCCCTGCCGTCACGCCGAGTGCGGCGAGCGGGAAGGCGTAGTCGGCTGGGTTTGCCGCGTCGATGCTCCATCGTGGATAGACCGTCATGAGCGGGTGCGGCCAGACGAGCTTGGTGAAATAGAAGCAGACGACGCGGCCGGCGATAGGCGCCCGTTCGAGCGGCGTGAACGCCCATTCGGCGCCGCGCGCCCCGACCACGTCCTTCTCCATCCGGATCGTCACCAGCGCCAGACCCAACCCAACCAGCAAGAGCGGCACCAGCGGCAGAGCGTCGCGCAGCGACAGCCGCCCGCGCTTCCAGTAGATCAGCAGCGCCACAACCGCGGGCAGCGTGCAAGTGACGGTCTTGCTCAACAACGCGGCGACGAAGGCCAGCGCGGCCAGAGTGTAGAACGCCCAGCGACGGACGCGCAGGACTCCGTCGCGGTCGAGCGGGTCAAACCGCAGGTAGGCCAGCGCCGCCAGCAGATAGAACAGCGCGGATTGCGTGTTCTTGCGCTGGCTGATCCACGCGACGGATTGCACGTGCACCGGATGCAACGCGAAAACGCACGCCGCGACGAATGCCCAGCGCACACCGAGCCGCCGAAGCACCGCCCAGAGCAGCAGCGACGTCAGGCCGTGCAGGGCGGCGTTGACGGCGTGAAAACTGGTCGTCTGGGCGACGCCGAACAGCCGCGCTTCGAGCCAGAGCGTCGTATGCATCAGCGGGTAGTACTGCGGCGAGACGCCCGGCTCGAACCAGTAACGCGACAGGCCGTCGAGCGTGCGCAGCGCCGGCTTCAGCGGGACATGAAAGTCGTCGTCCCAGATGTAGCCGCCACTCATCGCTGGCAGATACGCGACGAAGACCGCCGCCAATAGAATCGCGCCGCCCAGGATGTCGGCGGCGCGTCGTCTGTCGGGCGTCAAGTGCAATCTGCGCGTCCCGCTGCAGAATCAGGGCAGGAATTGCGGCGTCCAGGGTTCGTCGCGACGGCTGCCGCACCAGAGGCTGTTGTCGCCGTCCATCGTGAACTTGCTCTCCGAATCGAGCTTGTAGCCGAGTTGCTCGACGGTGTGGCCCGAGGCGTGACCATCGACGAACAGCACGTTGCCGCGTCCGCGATGCCGCGGATCCACGGCCGTCCGCTCGTCAGGATAGCCGGCCGCCTCGCCGTTGGAAGAGGCGATGTGCGGCGGATCGAGATTGAAGCCTTCGTTGCCGAAGCGAGCCGGGTTGGACGAGTCGTTGTTGATGTAATCCTGGCGATCCGACGGCTTGTGCGACGCCGCGGTTCCCATGCTGTCGCCCACGGCGACCGTGTCGCCCGGGTGGCGGATTTTGGTGATGTTGACCGGCCAGTTCTTGAATGCGCTGCTGGAATCGAGCCGCGAGTTGCCCAGGAACTGGTAGTTGTAGCCGTAACTGCCGTTGCGCTCGTCGGTCCAGGTCGGCACGGCGGTACAGACGTAGACGCCGTACGAGTAGTTCTGCTTATTGCCCGGCTCGCCGAAGCGGTCGGTCTTGTTCTTGCAGTCCATCGGGTCTTCGAAGGGCGCGACGCCGATGGCAAGGCTGGCCATCGCCAGAAAGGTGGGCCGATATTTCAGGCCGCCAACAATCGTCGCCTGCCAGTTGCAGTTATCCACCTCGGGCAGTCGCCCGGGCACAAGCACGTCGCCGTGCGCCATCGTGTACATGACCAGGCCCTGGCCGACGTTTCGCAGATTGGAGAGGCAAGTCGACGCCCTGGCTTGCTGCCGGGCGCCATTGAGCGCGGGCATCAGCAGGCCGACCAGCAGGGCGATAATCGCCACGACCACCAGCAGTTCGATGAGCGTAAACGCTTCGCGGTGTTGGCGCGGTCTCATACAGTTCTCTTTCACTGGGCGGCGGCGCGCCCGGCCCGAGTACAGTATACTGCGGTTCTGCGTGAAAAAACCGTCAATATCGGTCGAGGCCGCACGTCAGGGTCACGGATCGGCCAGCGCGCGCGACGCCGCGAGGCTGGGAATCGACTCAATCCTACGTTAGCATAAGTACTTGTTCGGGAGAAGGTAGCAGCGCATGTCGGATGTGACACCCGATGCCGAATTGATCGGACGTGCCGTCGCCGGCGACACGGTCGCGGTCCAGCAACTGCTGCTGCGGCACCATGCGCGGCTGGCTGGAATGATGGCGGCGCAAATTCCGGTCGACCTGCGGGCGGCGATCGGCGCCGAAGACGTGTGTCAGGAAGCCTACATTGTGGTCGTCCGAGAACTGCCGTCATTCACGCCGCGCGGTCCCGAGTCGTTCTTTGCGTGGCTGGCGACGATCGCGGAACGCAAGCTGGTCGACACGATTCGCATGCTGCGCGCGGAAAAACGCGGCGGCGGGCGCGTCATGCTCACCGCGGCGGATCGGACGAGCGAGTCCATGGTCTCGCTGCTTCAGCAGCTCGCGGTTCACTCGCGGACGCCGAGTCGCTCGGTCGCGGCCGACGAGCTGATCGACGCGATGAGCCGCGCCATGGCAGAGCTGAAGCCGGCGTATCGCGAAGTGCTGCAACTGCGGTTCATCGACGGCCTCACCGCCGAGCAGACCGGCCGACGGATGGGGCGCAGTGAGGGCGCCGTGATGATGCTAACTTCCCGTGCGCTGCAACACCTCGCGGCGCTCGTCGGCGACCCCGCGTCGCTGCCGGGCGTTCGCGCTTGAGTTCGCCGGCAACGCCTTGCTCTTCGCGCAGGGCGACCGGTTAGCGCGGGGTTGCCACGCCCCGTTTGAAGTGCGCTCGGAGGATGTGCTGCCATGGCGAACGATCCCGATCTGCGTGCGATTCTGGATTTCGCGGTCGAAGCCGCGCACCTCGCCGGGGCTCTCACGCTGGGTTACTTCAACACGGGCACACCCGCCGAACTCAAGCAGGACCGTTCGCCCGTCACCGCCGCCGACCGCCGGGCCGAGGAACTGCTGCGGCGGCGGATCGAGAGGGCGTTCCCGCGACACGGGATTCTCGGCGAGGAATTTGGCGAAAAGACCGGCAGCGAGCCGTCGCGCTGGATTCTCGATCCGATCGACGGGACGTTTTCGTTCATCGCCGGCGTGCCGCTCTACAGCGTGCTGATCGGCTACGAGCAGGCCGGCGAGATGCTGGTCGGCGTGATTCACATGCCCGCGCTGCGCGAGACGGTCTACGCGGCCCGCGGGCTGGGCTGCTGGTGGGACGGCCGCCGGGCGCGCGTCTCCGATGTCGGCGAGTTGGCTCAAGCGCGGCTGCTGACCACGGGAACCCGGCCGATGTACACGCTCGGCCGCGGCGCGGCGTTCGAGCGCTTGCGCGACGCGTGCCTGGCCGACCGCGGCTGGTGCGATGGATATGCCTACGCACTGGTCGCAACCGGACGTGCGGAGATTGCGCTCGATCCGATCATGAACCTCTGGGACGTCGCACCCCTGCTGCCGGTGCTGATCGAGGCCGGCGGCACGTTGAGCGACTGGTCCGGGAACTCGTCGCAGCACGTCACCGAGGCCGTCGCGACGAACGGCCGCCTCTTCGACGCCGTGCTGCACGCCCTGCGCTGAGAGCCATGCCGCCAGCCGCCCCCGGCTTCTATGAGCGTCCGTTGCCTGTCAAGGTTCTCCGGCCGGATGGTGAAGTCGCCCATTCTTCTATCCGAGCCTGGCCGCGTTGGCGGTTGGCCCAAGTGGGTGTTTCGAGGCGTGTGAATGACAGCCCCATCTGCAGACGAGCGTGGCAGCCCAGCCGGGGGTCGAGCCAGTCATTCGCACACAAGCGATTCACGATCGTGCCGGATACTCCTTGTCATTCGGCGTGCTTCTTCGTGCGAGGGGAAGAAGCCGGGGTCCAGGGGCAGAGCCCCGGGTCTGCTTTTTCGCGTAGCGCCTCACGCGGCGCGCGAAACGTCCTTCAAGGCGTGGAACAGGCCGCGAATCCAGCGGTTGGCGACCGCCGCCACGGCCACGCAGCGTTTCTTGCCGCGTGCTTCGAGCGCCTGGGCGAACTGCATCCAACGCGGGTCGAGGCGCCGCAGACGATGGGCCGTCTCCATCAGCGTCGCCCGCAGGTAGCGGCTGCCCGCCTGAATCAGACCGGCGTCCGCCTGACGCGTGCCGCTGGAAGCGTTCCGCGGCGACAGCCCGCAGAAGTGCGCCAGTTGCTTGCCGGTGCGAAAACGCCGTGCGTCGCCGATTTCGGCACGCAGCACGCAGGCCGTGACCAACCCCAGACCCCGTTGCGCGCTCAGCCAATTCACCATCGGATCGCGGCGCGTCGCCGCGGCCAGCCGGCGTTCGACGGCCGCAACCCACTTTTCGACCTGCACCAATTCGGCCTGCACACTGTTGACCACCCAGCGCGTCTGCGCCGGCAGCGGCACCTGCTTCAGCCAGCGGCGCCAGGTCTTCGTCCAGCGCGTGACCGCGGGCTCCACGATGCGCAGATCGCGCAGCCAGGCGCTGACCTGCAGCTTCAGGGCACGCCGCCGCTCCACCAGATCTTGACGTCGACGAACCAGACGGCGCAGCTCGCGGATGGCCTCCGGCGCCAGCCAGACCCGCGGCAAATAGCCGACGCGCACCAGGTCCGCCAGCATGCGGGCATCGCTGAAATCCGTCTTGTCAGGCGACTGCTTCATCCGCTGCACGTAACCGGGATGCGCCAGGTCGAGCGACCACCCGGCCTGCTGCACCAGCTCGTCGGTCAAATTCGCCGCCCCGGTGCAGGCCTCGATGCCGCCCCGGATGAAGCGCCCCCAACGACGCACCAACGCGTCCAGCGCCCGCCACGAATTCGCGCAGCGCGCATTGGCCAGCACACGCCCGGCCGAATCCAGAACACACACCTGCACAAACGCGGTCGAATAATCCAAGCCAACATGCACAACTTCCCGCGACGCCGCTTCCATCTTAGAATCTCTCATGTCCGTTGCTCCTTTGGGCAAAAAGGGTTGGTTCGGGCCGGTACGTTATACCGGCCCGAGCAACGGACGCTCATCCCCATCTGTGTGCAGCGTGGCGAGCAAATAGGGGAGCAGCTTCCGGACTCGCACGAGAGCCGGCAGAGAGGTGACGTGCGAGGCTACCACGACGCAACCCGGCGAATAGGTCGTGCTCCGCGCGCTGCTTCTGAATCGCGCCCCCCCCGATAGAATGGTGCGCACTGTCAGCCTGAGTCACACCGCCATGCCGTTGGCACTGCCAGCCGAATGGAGCTGTCCGATCGACGTTGCGTGTCCGCGCTGCCGCTACAACCTGCGCATGCTGCGCGAACCGCGCTGCCCGGAGTGCGGGTACGCTGCCACCTGGCCGGCACTCCTCGACACCACATGTCCGCGCTGCGGCGAGTCGCTGGCCGCGTGCGACGGCGACGCCTGCCCTTACTGCCGGCTGGAGCTGAACTGGCCCGAATTGCTGTCTAACGGAGATGGGCGCGGGCGCTTGAGCGTTGAGTTCAGCGATCGCCCGATTGGAGCGGCGCTGCGGGCCTGGTGGCTGGCGCTGCGGCCGGCGCGCTTCTGGCGCGAGATACGGCTGGAGAGCACGCCGAATGTTCGCCGGCTGACTCGACTCCGGTGGGGTGCCGTGCTCGTCTGCATTGCCGGAGCGTTGCTGCTGATCCTCGCGCGCCTGGATGTCGAGGCGGGGTCGTGGGGCGGTTGGGGGATGCTCCTGACCGGGCAGGTCGAGACCAGCAGTCATCTTGTGTTTTATCAGGGATGGCGCAGGACGTTCATCCCCTGGACGATTCGCCAGGCCGCGAACATCGCGTTCCTTGCGTTGCTCGTCTTCGCGCCGGGACTGGTTTGCGCCGCCGCGTTGCCCTGTTTTGCCAGGACGCTTGCGAAGTGTCGCGTCCGGCGCGATCAACTTCTGCGGGTCGGCTGCTTCGGCGCCGCGGGCTGGGCTTGGATCGGCACCCTCGCCGGCGCGATCGGGCTGGTGGCACTTCTGCACAACTACTCTACGTCTCGCGGGCGCGGCTGGCGGCCGTTGGTCGTCGACTGCGAGATCATTCAGGAGTGGGCCTTTTCTCAGGGGCGTTTTCCAATGCTGATCTCGCAGCCGGACACGCTCGCTGGCGCCCTGAGGACCATGCTCGTCTTGACGATTTTCTTCATCTCGCTGCTGTGGTGGTGGCGTTTCTTGTACGTCGGCCTGCGGCGGTTCTTGCGGCTGCCGCGGCGCGATGCGTGGCTGCTGCTGCTCAGCACGCAGGCGATCGCGCTGCTGGCGATCGCGATCGCGGGGTTGTGGCTGATGAGCCTGCGGGTCATCCTGACGACGTGAGGACCGTGGCAACCGCGTCGGGCGCAGCGACCGCCGGCGCGGCGTCGCCGTCGACCCAAGTCAGCAACCGCCTTCGCTGAGCAGCGCGTTGAGCAATGGGTCGACGTCGAAGCCGTTCAGGCTGCCATCCCAGTTCGTGTCGCCGGCGCAGGGGGAGCAGGGTGGGCAGCAGGCTGTGAGCATTCCTAGGAACGACTCGATGTCGAAGCCGTTGACCGAGCCATCACAATTGATGTCACACGGATCGCAGTCGATGACGCTTATCTGCGCTGTCTGGCTGGTGACCGTTCCGAACGGATTCGAGATGACGATGTCATAGTTGCCGCTGTCGTCAATCTGCAGATTTGTGATGGTCAGCGCGTCCATCGTAGCGCCGTCGATGCTGCTGCCTGAGCCGGTGGGACCATCCGTCAGGTTCGCGCCGTTCTTTCGCCACCGGAACTCGAGCGGCGAGGCGCCGCATGCGCACGCGGAAATCGACATGTCTCGACCCAGGTACGCGAGGCGGGGAGTCTGTCTCAGCGTCAATATCTGCGGTGCGTCGGCCAGCACGCTCACATCGAACGCAAAGGCCGCGCCTTTATGTTCGCTACCCGGCACGCCCACGATGGCTGTGACGCCGCCCAGTGCAACGGCGCTGCCGACTTCATCGTAATCGTCTGCCCAGCCGTCAACGAGCTTGGCGCGTTCAGTCCACGTGCCGTCGGCCCGCGCGAAGACGTACGCCACGCCCGTTTGGACACCCCCCGACCGGTGCCGCGGGGCACCAACCGCAATTGTGTCCTGGAAAATCGTGACAGCGCGGCCGAATTCCGCCCATCGCTCGCCGTTGACCGGCACCAATTTCGAAGTCTGCGCCCAAAGAGCGCCGTTGCGCTCAAAGACGTACGCCGCCCCGATGGCACCACTGTCCCAGTAGGCTCCGACTACGGCCGTGTCGTCGTCAATCGACACGGAACAGCCAAATAGGTCGCCGCCGTCTGCGTCCGATGCCAAGAGTTGGGCCTGCTCAAGCCAGACGCCGCCGCTTCGGTGGAACACGTAGGCAGCGCCCCCGTCTGTACCATTGCCCGCGACGTCGAACGAGTCGGCGCCTATAACAGCGGTGTCAGCATCAAGCGCGGCGGATCGGCCGAATCTGTCGCCCATCGCACCGTTTGAAGCATGAAGCCGGGCCTGCTCGGTCCACACCGAGCCGCTCCGCATGAATACGTAGGCCGAGCCGGCGTCCTCTCCGCCATCAGGCGTATCGTCGCCGGAAGCTCCAACGAGCAATGTGTCCGCGGCGAGCGCGACCGATGTGCCGAACAAGTCGTTCGGTGCCCCATCCGATGCAAATAGGTGTGCCTGCTCCGTCCACGCACCTCCTACGCGCACGAATACGTACGCCGAACCGGTGTTCGCACCGGCAGGCGTGTCGTCCCCAGGCGACCCGACCACAACTGTGTCGCCGGAGATTGCAACCGACGAGCCGAAGCCGTCATCCTTTGCAGAATCACTGGCAAACAGTTGCGATTGTTGCACCCAAAAGGCGCCGGTTCGCACGAGCACGCGCGCCGACCCTGTGTACCACAGCCCATTCCTGTCAAGGTTCGCCCCAACAGCCACCGAGTCACCATCGATCGAGACGGCTGTGCCATAGCGGGAGCCGTAGGACAGGCCCGAGTCAGGCAATCTGGCCGAACTGCACTGCCCGCGTGCATCCGGCGTCCCCGCGATGGCCAGCACCGCTGCGCTGGTCAGCCCTGCGAGACGCAGCAGTAATTTGTAGGACTTCGTCCCCGATGCACGGCTTCGCGCCGCGATGAAAACCAATCCGAAGCATGCGCCGTGACGTTTTGCTGACATGCCCGCACCTCCGCAGAATCGGCGCGAGGTCCATCACCGAACGATCACGCCATTGTAATGTTCGCACGGCACCGCAGACAAGCAGTTGTCGCCAGGTTGGCATCAGTGTACCACGGTTCCGCGCCGACTTCACACGTCCGCGCCGCGGCGAGCGGTGCGTTCGTCCATCGCGGTCGGCGTGACGCCGCCGGGCGCTATCCCGCACTCGGGACAAATACCAGAGACGTTCCCGGTCAGGTTGTAACCGCAACGCACGCAGCAGGGCGGACCGCCGCGAGATCGGCGTAGGCGGCGGAGCGTTACCGACGCCAGTGCTACGGCTGGAGCGACACTGAGAAACAGCACGGCGAGCCATTCCTTACCGAAGACGAGAAAAACTGTCTCGATGCCGCTCGGATCGCGCCGAAGCACGACGCGTGAGTCGAAAAAGTGCACTTCACGCCTCGCCACGTTCTGCTGTCTGCCCGCGCGCGACGCGGCCAGCGCACTGGTCGCGATCTCCAGGCAGACGTCGTCGTACGACTGTCCGAGGTTGACGCGCGTGGGGGCACCTTCGAGGTTGTAGAATGATCGCGGGAAGCTCAGCAGCAGACTGGAGTGCAGATTCGCCCGTCCGAGCGGCCAGGTTGCGGCCAGGATTGCCAACCCCAGCAGCGACAACGCAATCGCCAGGCGACCGACGCTACGGACGAGGCGCGTTCCCGCGGCTGTGCGGCCGGTTTGCGGGCGCTTGCGCGCCACGCCAACTCGCCATTGCAGCGCACCGCCCGCACAGCAAAGTATGACCGCAACGGGCCAGAGCGTCATCCGGATCTCGCGGCTGCCGGTTCCGTCGCGACTCTGGGCGACTGCGGCAGGGGGCGGAGGCAGGACGCGCAATTGGCCTTGTGTGAACCGCACGTTGAAATGAGGCTGGACGCCTCCAGATTGCCCCAGCGGCGTAGCGTGGAAGGAGAGTGACACATCCAGGAACGTCAGTACCACAATCACGGACAACGCGATGCCGGCGCACAGTGTCGTGCTGGCGATCAACGCCATTGGACGTGCGCGTCGCGACATGCTCAATCTCGCTCAGCCGCAATCGGACGGCCGCGGCGGGAGAGGTTGCCGGCCGTTGCGTAGAGATGAAGTCGGTCACGTGCTCAGATCGTGCATGACTGGGCACCGCACTACGATCCGAACCCACCACGCCATTCGTGGCTCGGCCCCGGACTCGCGTCCGGGGTTCGGATTGACGGCACAATGCCGTGCTTCGGCAAGTCTACCACGTCGTCCCCTGCGGCCCGTCGCGCAGCTCGACACCCAGCGCGGACAGCCGCTGGCGGATCTGGTCGCCCAGCGCGAAGTCCTTATTCTTGCGGGCTTCGGCCCGCAGGTCGATCAGCAGGCGGATCAGATCGTCCTGCTTGCCGTTGTCGGCGCCGCCCAGCGCCGCGGGCCAATAAAAGCCCAGCACGTCGCCGGCCAAGTGCTGCATGAGCCCGTCGGCGGCACGCAGGTCGGCGGCGCGCGTCGCGAATTTCGGATCGGCGTCGCGGTCGCCCGCGCTCGCTCCGGAACCAGCGCCGCCGGGCGCCGCAAGGCCGTCGCGCAGCCATTCGCCACTGCGTTTCGCCAGGTCGAACAGCGTGGCGATCGCGGCGGCGGTGTTGAAGTCCTCGTTCATCGCCTCGGCGAAGCGTTGCTCGATCTCGGCCAGTGCCGAACGAACCGCGTCGCTGGTGGCGAGCGATGAAGGCAGCGGCGCGTGCGGCCTGTCCGAGCCGCGACCGTGAGGGAGCGGATTCATAGCTTGGCGCAGTTGCGCGCGATCCGCAGAAGTTGACGTCGCCCCTCCACGGTCGCCGCTCGGATCGGTGGGCTGAGAAACCGCTCCCTTACGGTCGCGGCTCGGATCAGAACGGTCGCGGCTCGGATCGGCGGACACAGCCGAGGGCGGCTGTGCCACATGGGCTGCCCGGTGCAGTTCGCGCGCGGCGTCGCGCAGCTTGTACGAGCCGCTCTCGGCGGCCCGCAGCGCGTCGCTCGAGAAATCCAGCGTCTGGCGATAATGGCTGGTAAGAATGAAATGCCGCACAACGACCGGCTCAAACGTGCGGTCGAGCAGCACGTTGCCCGCTTTGTCGCGCACGCCGCCTTCGCGGCCGTAGAACACGTCCTTGAGCGAGATCGAGTTTCCCAGGCTCTTGCCCATTTTCTGCCCTTCGAGCGTGCACATGTTGTTGTGCAGCCAGTAGCGGACGAAGGGTACGCCGTGGGCCGCTTCGGATTGGGCGATCTCGCACTCGTGATGCGGGAACTGGTTCTCCAGCCCGCCGCCGTGAATGTCAAACGTCAGGCCGAGGTACTTTTGACTCATGGCGGAGCACTCGATATGCCAGCCGGGGAAGCCCTCGCCCCACGGGCTGGGCCAGCGCATGATGTGCCCCTCTTCCGCCCGCTTCCACAGCGCGAAATCCGCCGGATTGCGTTTTTCGGTGTTCACGGCGACGCGCGCCCCGGCCTCCATCTCCTCGAACTTGCGGCCGCTGAGCTTTCCGTAATCCGGGAATGACCCGACGCTGAAGTAAACTGAGCCGTTCACCTCGTAAGCGTGGCCGCTCTCGATCAGCCGCTGCGTCAGCGCAATCTGCTCGGGAATGTGTGCCGTGGCGCGCGGCATGATGTCCGGGCGCGTGTTGTTGAGCGCGTCCATGTCGTCCAGATAACTACGCATGAACGTCTCGACCACCGCCATCGGATGCAGGCCGCGCCGCCGGGCTTCGGCGACGACCTTGTCCTCGCCCTCGTCGGCGTCGTCGGTGAGATGGCCGACGTCGGTGATGTTCTGCACGTAGTTCACGTCGAATCCGGGGCCGAGCGGCGCCGGCGTCCGCAGCCAGCGCACGATCGCGTCGAAGCTGACGTAGCTCTTGGCGTGCCCCAGGTGGCTGTGCCCGTAAACGGTCGGGCCGCAGACGTACATGCCGACGCGCGGCGGGTTCAGCGGCGAAAACTCCTCGCGCTGGCGGGTGAGGCTGTTGTAGAGTCTGACGGCCATGCGGACTCCCGAGTTCTTCATCTGCGACGGGGCGGGAGCGGTCGAGGCCGCCCGCGCGCCATCCGAAACGGGGCATTATACGCCGATGTGACACAGCCGCCCCCGGCTGTAACCGCGCCAATGTGGCACAGCCGCCCCGGCTGTGCGGGCCAAGAAGTGCGCCAGTGTGGCACAGTCGGACGCGACCCCTGCGTGGTTAGGTGAAGCGAATGCCGTAGCGCGCCACGATCGCCGACACCTGCGCCATGTCCACCGGCTTCGGCAGCGCCGCCAGTTCGGTGAACATCGACTCGATGCCCGCTGGATAGATCGCCACATGCACGCGCGCCTCTTCGCCCGCGGCCCGGAACGAATGTGGAACGTCGCGCGGCGCCACCACGGTCGTCCCGGCCGGAACGATATGTCGCCGTTCGCCGATTGACATCTCCAGCGCACCGCTCAGTACGCTGAAGACCTCATCCTCGCGCGTGTGGACGTGCGGCGGGATTCCGGCGCCCGGCGGGACGACGACCTCGATCAGCGCCCAGGCGCCGCCGCTGTCGGCGCCAGTCAGGAGAATGAGATGGTCGATCCCGAGAATGTCGAGATGCGTCGCCGAATCGCGCGAGACGATGGTTGATTTCACTGGTGGTCCTCGATAGGTGGCTGTCGGCCGCGACGTTGGAGATTGTAGCTAGACCCAGCACGTAGGGCAGGTCGCCGTCGTTGGCGACCTGCCGCTCGGTCGACCTGCCCGCAATCGCTTCTCCTACGCGTCACGGTGGTGCACAGCTCTAGTCGCGCTCCACCTGGATGGCCGCGGCACGCGAACGGCCGGCGCGACCGTGGCTGCTGAAGCTCGATGCCTCGACGTTCGCGCGGGTGTGGCGGCGAATCCCGCTTACGCTGATGCCGACGCCGTCGGCCTCCGCGCTGGCGTGGAACTTCGCGCCGCTGACCACGCGCACGCGACTGTCGGCCCGGCCGTGGAACGCATCCGCCAGCGAGTCGCTGTTGCTCCGGGCGACGCCGCCAAAGAGTCCCTCGCTTTCGGCGCGGCTGTCGCTCGTGGCGATTCCGTGGTCGCTCAGCGCGGTCGAGACTGATCGGCTGTGCGCCCGCCCGCCGAAGATGCCGCGGGCCGTCGCGGCGCTGTTGCTGATCGCGACGCCGCCAATGGTTGCGGCGACGCTCTCACTGTCGGCGGTCGCGAAGCCGCCCAGCGCGCCGCGCGCGTCAGCGCGCGAGTTGCTGATCGCCAAGCCGTGATCGGCCGTCGCGACGGCGCGGCTCTCGGCGTAGCCGCGGCGATTGCCGATCGCGTCGCTGTTGGCGACCGCCCTGCCGCCGTTCGTGGCGCCTGCGATGGCGGTCGAGTTGGCGTTGCCCGTCGCGGTTGCGTTGGCCGATGCGCTCCCGCCGTTCGTCGCAATGCTGACGGCGGTGGCCTCGCCGGCGTAGGCCGTGAGGGCGAGCAGGGCTGAGAGTCCGGTGCTGATGAGCAGGCGTTTCATGGCGATTCTCCTTCGTTCGATGCCGGGCGGGTCGTCGCGGCTCGCCTCGATTTCTGTTGCGACCCATGTCGCTTCCATTGCCGGAGAGACGTGGCGAGCGCCATCGGAATTCAATCGACAGCGAGTGTCCGATAATGATCGAAGGCGTACGCCGAAGGTTGACGCGAACCAGAGGTGCCTAGGGCATTCAGCCGACTCGGCGTCGGCACGGAGGCCGCACGCTGGCGTGGGCACGGAGGCCGCACGCTGGCGTGGGCACGGAGGCCGCACGCTGGCGTGGGCACGGAGGCCGCACGCTACTGGCTCCACCCAACCCGCCCAGTCGCGATAGACTATTCTCGGCCGAACACGAATTCGTCGCGGCCCGTGCCTGGAAGGTGACCGAAAATGCTGACCCCGTATCGACCTGAGCCCTACGTCAATTTCGCCGAGCACGACCCGCGGCAGCGCATGCTGGAAGCCCTTGCCGGGGTCCGCGGCCAGCTCGGCCAGTCCTATCCTCTGCGGATCGGCGGCAAGCGCGTCGAGACCAGCGACTCCATCGCGTCAAGCATGCCCGCTTCGCCGAAGACCGTCGTCGGGCGCGTCGCCAAGGCGACCGCCGATCACGCTCGGCAGGCCGTCGCCGCCGCGGCTGACGCCTTCCGGCTCTGGAGCCGCGTCGAGCCCGAGACGCGGGCGCGCGTCCTGCTGAAAGCGGCCGCGATCATGCGCCGCCGCGTCTATGAGCTTTCAGCCTGGATGTGTCACGAAGTCAGCAAGAGCTGGATCGAGGCGTACGCCGACACGTGCGAGACGATCGACTTCCTCGATTTCTACGGCCGCGAGATGATCCGCCTGGGCGGCTCTCAGCCGGTGACGCCGTTCCAGGGCGAAGATAACGAAGTGCGCTACATGCCGATGGGCGTGACCGTGGTCATTCCGCCGTGGAATTTTCCGCTGGCGATCTGCACGGGGATGACCTCAGCGGCACTCGTCGCCGGAAACACCGTCGTGCTGAAGCCGGCCAGCGCGTCGCCGGTCATCGCGGCGAAGATGGTCGAGGTGTTCGAGCAGGCGGGCCTGCCGCCCGGTGTGCTGAGTTTCGTTCCCGGGCCGGGCGGGGCAATGGGCGACACGCTGGTGGATCATCTGCAGACGCGAATTGTGGCGTTCACGGGTTCGAAAGAGGTGGGTCTGCGGATATTCGAGAAGTGCGGCAAGGTCGCGCCAGGACAGATCTGGCTGAAGCGCTCGATCCTCGAAATGGGCGGCAAGGACTGCATCCTGGTCGACGAGACGGCGGACATCGACGCGGCCGCGGAGGGCGTCGTCGCCGCCGCGTTCGGCTTTCAAGGTCAGAAGTGCTCGGCCTGCTCGCGGCTGATCGCGCATCAGGCGGTGTACGACGCGCTACTGGAGCGCGTCGTCGCGCGCACCCGGGCGCTGACCATCGGCGACACGACGCGCGAGGAGAACTACTTCATGGGCGCGGTGATCGACGACGGCGCGTACCGCAAGATCACCGACTACATCGAGATCGGGAAACGCGAGGGCCGGCACATTCCCGCGAACATCAACGTGCACGCCCCCGGCCCGGCCGCACGTCCGGCCGACGCCGGCTACTTCATTCCGCCGACGATCATCGCCGACGTGGCGCCCAGTGCCCGAATCGCACAAGAGGAGATCTTCGGACCCGTGCTGGCCGTCATCCGGGCGCGCGACTTCGAACACGGTCTCGAAATCGCCAATGGGACCGAGTATGGCTTGACCGGTGCGCTGTACTCGAATGACCGCCTGCGGATCGAGCGCGCCCGGCACGAGTTCCACGTCGGCAATCTGTACATTAACCGCAAGTGCACTGGCGCGCTGGTCGACGTGCAGCCCTTCGGCGGCTTCAACATGTCCGGCACGGACAGCAAGGCCGGCGGCCGCGACTACGTCCAGTTGTTCATGCAGGCCAAGAGCATCACCGAGCGGCTGTAAATGTGGCGCGACCTCCTGGCCATCAGTTGCGTCAGCATCTTCCTGGTTGAGCTGGGCCTGCTTTTCTACTTCGCGCTGCGCCGTCGCTGGATCATGTTCGCCTGGCTCGGCGGCGGATTGCTCGTGGCAGCGGTGCTGGGCGGCTCGATCGCCGCAGCAACGATGTCTCCCTGGGCCTCGGGCCAGCTCGCGACGGCCCGCGCCGCCCGCGGCTGGAGCGGCGGCATGGGCGTCTTCGTAACCTTCGCCACGACCGCGGCGGCCAGCTACGTCGGCGCAGCGCTGGGCGCGATCCTCGGTGGCCTGATCGGCGGCATCCTGGGACATCTGCACGAACGGCGCACGGGGCGATGCCCGTCGCGCCGGCCGGCTGCTGCGATTGTGCCGCGGTGTTGATCGCAACACGCGCTGCGTTGGAATGTCTGACGGGCCGCGGTATGTCCCGAGCGGCGACGCAAGGACACCGGAGATGACGATGCTCGCAAGCGTGTTCATCACGTTCCTCGTGTTGCATGCGCCCGTGGAATCGGCGGACGCGCAGTCGCGCGTCGCGCCGCAGGCGCGCGGCCGCAACCTGCCCGGCCCTCAGATTCACGCGAACGACGCCAGGAAGCAGGCCATCTTCGACGAGATCGCGGCGCTGGAGCGGCGCGCCGCCGACGAGCGCGCCGCGCGTCGCGACCCAGGCGCTCTCGAAGGACAGATCGAGCAGAAACAGACGGAGTGGCGAGAAATCGAATTTGGCGTGATGCGGCCGTTTGTCCCGCTGATCGCCGAGCGCTGGAGTCAGACGATGGCGCGCCTGCGGTTGGACCGCGATCGGAGCGATGCGCCGCTGACGACCGTTGAGGCCGGCGCCCTGATCGACGAGTTGTTCTACGATTGGGGGCAGCCGGAAGCAAACGACCGGCAGCAGACCACGATTCTCCATCAGATGCACCTTGTCCTGCGCGAGGGCGATGTTACCGACGACGTACGCCGCGCACTGCTTGGCGGCTTGCTGGAGTTCCATGACGGTGGCGGAGGGTACTCATCTCCATCGGTGGCCCGCGCGCTGGCCACCGGACTGGCGGTCGCCGCCGGACCGGCCGACGCCGGCGCGATCGAACTGGCCTACAGTCTGCGCGATCTCTCCCGTGCCTGGGATGACGAATTGCAGTATGGTGCGTTCCGCGGGGCGGCGGACGACATCATGGACCGCGCGTTCGAGCGCCACGACCTGTTCGCCGCAGTGTTTGGGCCACTGACGGCGGACGCGAACGATTCGGGCGGACGCGACGGCGACCGTCTTCGAAAAGCAGTCGAGCGCATGTTCCATTTGTTGCCGAAGGCCCGGCAGTCGGTCGAACGCCTGGACGAGATGCGTGCGGTTGCGCTCGATGACTACCGTTCGGTCAAGGCGCACGACGGCCTCCTGCAACTGCTGCTGCACTTCTACCGTCACGTGCTGTCGGACCCGTTGCGCGGCGGCGCGGACACGGACTTCGTGCGCGCCATCGACAAGCACCTTGCCCATCTCGTCGAGGAATCGCCCGTCGCTCTCGACGAAACTGAGAGCGCTGCCCACTCGTCACGGCAGCGCGGCACTCTCAGAACAAAGTCCCATTGGGAAGCATGGACGAAGGCGACCGTCGCACTCGGTCCGCGCGCGTCGAAATCGACCCGCCGTCTGATCGCCGACCGTGCGGGTTCTGCGAAGGACCCGACCATCCGCGCTGCGCTGGACACCGCACGGACAGCGTTGGCGCGAGCTGAGGGTTCCCCGAAGACGCCGGGCTAAAGCGCGCGACCGTCGTCGTCGCTCCGAATGTCCCGATCGCTGTCCACCGCCAGCAAGCGACGCTCCGCCCGATGCGATTGAATGGGCCACCTTCCCTTCATTGCAGGCGGCGCGGTAGTCTCCAGCATGCCGACCGCCGCCGCTTCGCCGCACATCATCTGGATCGCCCCCTTCGTCGCCATCCTGCTGGCGATCGCCGTCCTGCCGCTCATTCGCCGCACGCAGCACTGGTGGGAGCACAACCGCAATAAGCTGGCCGTCGCCCTGCTGCTCTCGGGTGCGACACTCGCACACTATTTCACCCGCGGTCTCGGATTCGGCCACGGCGAACACGCCGCAGCCCCCGGCATCGACACGGTGGTCGCCGTCCTCCGCCACGCGCTGATCGACGAGTATCTGCCCTTCATCATCCTGCTCTTCTGCCTCTACGTAATCTCCGGCGGGATTGTCGTTCGTGGCGACATCCGCGCCACACCGCTGAACAACACCTGCATTCTGGGACTGGGCGGACTGCTTGCCAGCCTGATCGGCACCACCGGCGCATCGATGCTGCTGATCCGCCTGCTGTTGAAAACCAACAGCGAACGCCGACACGTCGTTCACACGGTCGTGTTCTTCGTTTTCATCGTCAGCAACGTCGGCGGACTGCTGCTGCCGATCGGCGACCCGCCGCTCTTCCTGGGCTACCTGCGCGGCGTGCCGTTCTGGTGGACGCTGAAGCTGTGGCGCGAATGGGCGTTCATGCTCGCCGCGCTGCTGGTCATTTACTACGCGTGGGACGAGTGGGCCTACCGCCGCGAAACGCCGCGCGATATCGCCGAAGACCGCACGCACATTGAGCCGCTGCACGTGGGTGGCGTGCTGAACGTGGCCTGGCTGCTGCTGGTCGTGGCGGCGGTGGCCACACTCGACCCATCCAGGCCGTTCCCGGGTAGTTCGTGGACGCCCGCGCCGTTCACCCGGGAGCTGGTCTTGCTCATGGCTGTCGCCGCCGCCTGGATCACGACGGCGCCGCAGTTGCGCGCCGAAAACAGCTTCAATTTTGTCGCGATCGGCGAGGTGGCCTGTCTCTTCATCGGAATCTTCATCACCATGCAGGTACCGCTCGAACTGCTGCGCGCCGCCGCCCCACAGCTCGCCGCCAGCGGGTTCGACCAGCCGTGGCACTATTTCTGGGCTTCCGGCGCGCTCAGCAGCTTTCTCGACAACGCCCCGACTTACGTCGTGTTCTTCCAGACGGCACTGCCGGAGACTGGCACCGTCCCACCCGAGCCGCTGCTCATCGCGCTCAGTTGCGGATCGGTCTTCATGGGGGCCAACACCTACATCGGCAACGGCCCCAACTTCATGGTCAAGTCCATCGCCGAGCAGAGCGGGGTGAGGATGCCCAGTTTCTTCGGCTACATGGCCTACAGCGGGCTGATTCTCATTCCCCTGTTCGCCGTGCTGACGCTCCTCATGTTCGCGGACTGAAGCTCGCAGCGCGCGCCGCCATGGCACACCCGCCCTCGGCTGTGTAGCACGGACGCCCTCGGCCGTGTGGCGCAGACGCGCACGGCTGTGCGCGCGCCGGTCGTGCGAAACGCCTGTCGTCCATTTGAAGCGGCCTAGAGTGCCTATCAGAACCCCGCACGCGAGTGCGGGGCGGCTGAACCCACCACGCGCGCGGCGGGTTCGGTTCCTGGTTCTCAGGCGAGCGTCGGTGCCGCAGTGACGGCGGCTTGCGGCGGTTGCAGGGTCCGCGGCCAGGTGAAGCGGAAAGTGCTGCCGCGCTGGCCGTCGGATTCCACCCTGATGGTGCCGCCGACGGCTTCAACCATCCGCTTGACGATCGCCAGCCCCATGCCGCTGCCCTCGACCGCGTCGCGCGGCTTGAGCGTTTCGAACATGCCAAAGACCCTCTGCTGGTGCTCGGGCGGGATACCCGGGCCGTCGTCGGCGACGGAGAACTCGACGAAATCCGCCACGTCGCGCGCCGCGATTTCGACCCGCCCCATCGGCCGGTCGTGATGCTTGATTGCATTCGAGACCAGGTTGGTCAGCACCTGCTGGAGCAGAATGACGGCGGTCGTCAACGTCGGCAGCGGGCCGTTCGCCACCACTCGCATGCCCGGCGGAACGCCGAGGAGATCGACGATTTCCTCGACGAGCAGGCCGCATGCGACCGGCTCGATCCGGCCGAGCACGCGCCCGGCCCGCGAATACTTGAGCAGGTCTTCGATCAACCGGTCGAGCCGCGCAACGCGCGTGCGGAGCAGGTCGAACCGCCGACGATTCTCATCATCGAGTCGCTCCTTCAGGTCCGTCTCGATCCACTCGGCGAGATTGGCGATCGCCCGCAGCGGGGCGCGCAGGTCGTGCGATGCGGCGTAGGCGAACTGCTCGAGGTCGGCATTCGACCGCGCCAGGGCGGCGTTGGACTGAGCGAGCTTCTGCTCGGCGATTTTCAAGTCGGTCACGTCCTGAAGCGAGCCGGCCATGTAGATCGATACGCCGTTGTCGTCGCGGACCGACTTTCCCCGGGCGCGGTACCAGTTGTAATCTCCGGACTTCGTCAGCAGGCGGTACGTCACGTCATACGGCGCGTCGGTGCGGACGTGGTTGCGCAGCGCCGTCAGCACCCATTCGCGATCCTCGGGGTGAAGGCGCGTCTCCCAGGCCTCATAGCTGCTGGGCAACTCGTCGTCGCGGTAGCCAAGCAGCTCCTTGAAACGCGGCGCAAACCATACTTCGTTGCTCTGCACCGTCCAGCCCCAGAGTCCATCCGACGATCCGCGAACGGCCATCCTCAACTGCTGCAATTCCTGCTCGGAGCAGCGCAGCGCCTCGGCGACTCCCTCCAGGTTATTGAGAAGCGCGGTGTTCTCGTCAGCGGCGCTGGAAAGCGGAGGGTGGCCCGCAGCGACACGCCTGGAGGACAGTTCGGCACGTGCCGCGCCTGCGCGGGAGTCAAGGCGTCGTTCTGAAAGCACTGCGGTCTCCGTGAAATGCGGCGGACGAGACCCGTCGCTGCCGCTCAGGTCCGGATGGGACGCCGGGAGGCATGGGTGGCGTGCTCTCGCCGCCAGGCGTGAGCATCCTGCGCCCCGTCGTGGCCGCTCCGGGTTCGGATCGGCACGCCCGCGCATGCACGGGCGCTTCTCGCTTGGATACTCATGATGGGGGCGCAAGATTGCGCAGCGCGGGAATGTGGGCGCGCAGCGCGGACAGAATCGCGTCAAAGTCGGGCGGTTTGCCGAAACAGCGCGTCGCACCGAGCTCAAGCAATTCGCGCTGCAAACCGTCGCCGACGCCGTCCTGTGTGCGGCCGCTGAGCACGAACAGCGGTGTCCGCGCTGTCAGCGGATTCTCGCGGATGCGGCGGATGACGTGGTTTCCCAGGCCGTCGGGCATGAGATAGTCGGTGATGATCGCGTCAGGACGTTCGCGGGCCGCGGTCCAGTAACCGCGCATGCCGCTCCCCGCCCGGATGACGTTCATGCCCTGCGCCTCGAGCCGCAACTGAAGGGCGCGGCACACGTCGGCGTCGTCGTCGATCAGCAGGACGCAGGCCCGGTCCAGCGCGCGGGCCTCAGCATTCCCTGACCCGATGTCCGCGTCAGACGTCAGCGTCGGGTCGGCGTCGTCGGACGCGCATTGCGCGGCGGTCGGTTCGGGCATGGCGTCGGGATCAGGCCGCCTGGCCGGCGACGCGCCATCGAGATGAAGCAGCTCAATGATATTCGGGCGGATGCGCTCCCAGGTGTCCAGCCCTTTCCACGCGTAGCACGCTCCGAGCATCTCGCACTGCGCGAGCGTCGCGTCGTCGGACTGACCAGTCAGCACCACTACGGGGATGTGCGTGAAACGCGCATCGCGCGCCAGCACCTGGCACATCGACAACCCGCCGGCACCCGGCATGTTCACGTCCAGAATCAGAAGGTCGGGCGGCCTCTGAAGTATGGACTGATACGCGTGCAGCCCGTCGGGCGACTCGCGCACTTCAACGCCCAGTTCGCGGCAGCGAATGGCCAGCGCCTGCGTGAGCGCCGGATCGTCGTCGGCGATCAGGATGGACTTCGCGGGCATGTCCGCCGAGCTGCATTCCACACTTGTCATTCTGCATCCTCCGCTACACCGGCTGGCGGCGCTTGGCCTGCGAGAGTCGCTGCATCTCCGCCACTTCGTCGTGGCCGAGAATGCCATCGAGCATGCGAATCAGCACGGCATGGTCATACGGCTTCGACAGAAAGTAGCTCGCACCGCAGGCGCGGTAGCGGGCCTCGAACTCCGCGTCCGCCCGCCCGGTGATGAAGATGATCGGAATCGTCGCCGTTTCAGGATCGCGCTTCAGAATCGAGGCCACGTCGAGCCCGTCGATTTCGTCGCGCAGTCCGACGTCGAGCGTGATCGCGTCGATGCCGCCCATCCGCGCCCGCCGGAAGGCATCCGTCTCGCTGGTCGCGATCTCGACGCGATAGCCCGCTTCGCCCAGCCGCTTTTGAAGCGCCAGCACGACGTTCAGTTCGTCGTCGACGACGAGAATGGTCTTGTGGGAACGCCAGTTCATGATGTCTCCCCTGTTTCCGTGGCGGCGCCCGCCGAAGCGCGCCGGCCGGCCGACAAAGCCGCCCCGACGGCTTCCAGCAGTTGCGGCGCTTCGTACGGCTTTTCCAGAAAGAAGCGCGCCCCGAGGTCGAGCGCCTGCGACTTGCTCTTCTCGACAACACTCGCCGAGAGCATCACGACGGGAATCGACGCGGTCTGCTGCGATGCGCTCAGCCCACCCAAAACGCCCAGGCCATCGAGTACAGGCATGCGCATGTCCAGCACGATGGCGTCCGGCGGGTGCTTGATGGCCTCTTCCAGACCGGACCGGCCGTCGTGCGCCACGACGATGTCGTAGCCGGCGGCCCGAAACCGGATTCCCAGACCGCGCGCGATGTCGCGGTCGTCATCCACCAGAAGTACGCGCGGCTTAGCACCCACAGGCCGCCTCCCCAGCCTTTGGGCGGCTGTTGCGGCGACTTTCGCGCGGTCCGGGCTTCGGGGTCGGGTCTGCGCCGCTCGCGCCGGCGCTCTTCGCCCGATCCAGTTCCGCCAGAAAGCGGCGCGTAAGCTCGGCCTGCTGCGTTTGTGGACACCACGTGCCGTGCGTGACGAACGCGATTGCCGGCAGGGCCTGCACCGGCCGGTTGCGGTTGGCCTCGGCGCGGTTCCGCTCCAGTCGCGCCAGCATGCTCGGCAATTCCGTCGCTCCGACCGCCGCAGTGATCAGCCAGCGATTGCCGCCGGCGGGAAAGAGCAGGTCGTAGCTGCGGAGCTGCCGCTGGAGGAATTCCTCGACGTCGAGGAGCGCGGCGGCGGGTGGATTCGCGTCGCCTCCGGCCCGCGCCGTCAGCAGTGAGACGCTCTCGCAACGCACACGGCGCAGATACGTGGACAGAACGGCGGCGGGGTCGGCGCTCGGCACCGTGAAGGAAAACGTGCTGCCGCGGCCCAGCTCACTCTCGACGCTGATCTCGCCAAAGTTGAGGTGAACCAGCTCGCGCGCGATGCTCAAGCCGAGGCCGAAGCCCTTCGTGCTGCTGCGCGCCGGTCCGTCGAGCTGACGGAAACGCACGAAGATCGCCTCGAGGTGCTCGCGGGCGATGCCCGGACCGTCGTCGCTCACGCCGAAGCAGATCCACGGGTCGGGTGCGGCTGCCCGCTCAACGGCCAGCACAACGTGCCCGCCCTGTTGAACGGCCTTCAGCGCGTTGACCGTCAGATTGATGATGACGCGGCCGATCTTCTCCGGATCGCAGTAAGCGTCCGGCAGGTCGTCAGCGAGCTGGATCGACAGGCCGGCCCGCGCCGCGGTCGCCTTGCGCTCCAGCGTCGTGCGGACGTGCTCCACAATCTGGCGAACCGGACAGACGCGCCGCCAGATTCCGAGAACCCCGGCTTCAAGCTTGCTGATGTCGAGCATGTCGTCCACCATCGTGCTGAGGTCGTCGGTGCGGTTCAGCACGATCTCGAGATATTCCCGGGCCTCGCCGCCCACCTCGCCGGCCAGACCGTCGCGGACAATCGCGGTGAACTCCTTGATGACGGTGAGCGGTGTGCGGAACTCGTGCGAGACGTTGTCGACGAACTGGTGTGCCGTGTTGTACAGCTCAGTCAGGCGCGCGTTTTTCCGCTCCAGCGAGCGCTTTGCCGCGCTCAGCTCCGCCAGCAACTGGCGATTGTGCGCCTCAGTGCAGCGCCGCGCGTGCTGGCTGGCCGCGTTCCGGATGGCGCGCTGCAGCAGGTCGGGCGTGATGTCACCCTTCGCCACGTAGTCGTCGGCGCCTGCCCGCATCAGGTCGGCGACGGCGTACTCGTCGCCCTGCCCGGTGATGGCGATGATCGGGCCGAGAAACGGCGCGGCCCGCAGCCCGCGCAGCGCGGCCACGCCATCGTCAGCGCCCAGCCGATAGTCGAGGAACACGACGCTCGACGAGCTCCCCGCCAGCGCGGCACGCCCGCGGGCCGCGGTCGGGCAATGCACGAGCGCGTAGTGAAAAGCCGGGATGCGGTCGAGATTGCGGCGAAGGATCTCCACGTCGCCGGCGTCGTCGTCGATCACCACCACGGTCGGCCGCAGCGCGCAGGTTTCCGTCTCGCGCGGCAGGACGGCACACTCCGCGACGTCGCTGATCACCTCGGCGGACGGTGGTGGCCGCGGGGGAGCGGCCTGCGCCGGTAGCGTCATGCTTCCTCCTCCTCCGCTGGCTCGGGCAGCCTGACAAGTTCGAACCAGTACGTGCCCAGTTGCCGGATGGTCTGCATGAAGCCGTCGATCGTGACCGGCTTGCTGATGAACGAGTTGCAGCCCAGGTTGTAGCTGCGGATGATGTCCTCCTCCTGCCGTGACGTCGTCAGCACTACGACCGGGATGGAGCGCAGCGTGGCGTGGTTCCTCATCTCGCGCAGCACCTGCTTTCCGTCGACCCGCGGCATGTTCAGGTCGAGCAGAATCAGGTCCGGACGCGGTGCCCGCCCGCCGGCGGCAAAGGCGCCGCGGCGGAGCAGATAGTCCAGGGCGGCAGCGCCGTCGGACACGACGCGCAGATCGGTGTTGATCACGTCGTCGCGCAACACGCGCCGCGTGAGCTCCTGGTCCGCGACGTCATCGTCAACCAGCAGGACGATCGCCGGCCCGCCGTCGCGCCGCGTCATGCTTCGCCCTCCCCGCCTTCGCCCAGCGTGAAGCGGAACTTCGCGCCCTGGCCAGGCTGTGAGTCGACCCAGATTCGCCCGCCATGCCGCTCCACTGCCTTCCGGCAGACCGACAACCCGATGCCGGTACCCTCGTACTCGTCGCGGCCATGGAGTCGCTTAAACGGCGCGAAAATCTGCTCGGCGTATTCCGGCTTGACGCCGATGCCGTTGTCCGACACGCCCAGCGTCCACCCGCCACCCGCCCGCGGCTCGGCGGCGATGTGCACGCGCGGCCGGCAGCCCGGCGCAATGAACTTCAGCGCGTTGCTGAACAGGTTCTGATAGAGCTGCGTCAAGAGCGTCGCGTCACCCACGACGGTCGGCAGGCGCTCGCGCGTGATTTCGGCGCCGGTCTCCTCGACCCGCACCGAGAGCGCACGCAGCGCCCGGTCGACGCAGGTGTCGAGCGACACACGCTCGCGGCGCATCGCGCTCTTGCCCGCGCGGCACAGTGTCAGCAGATCCTGCACCAGGGTCTGCATCCGCCGCGCCGCTTCGACGATGAACCGGAGATCTTTGACCGCCGGTGCCGAAAGCTCGCGCCCCAGGTCGCGCGACAGCAGATCGCTGAAGGCCATCAGCTTGCGAAGCGGCTCCTGCAGATCGTGACTGGCGATATAGGTGAACTCGTCCAGCTCGGCGTTTCGCCGCTCCAGCTCCGCGTTGGCGTGCTCCAGCTCGGCGGTTCGCTCGCGAACGCGCTGCTCCATCTCGTGGTGCGCCTGCTGCAACGCCGCATGCGCACGGGCAACCTCCCCCCGCCGGAGGTGGATCTCGATCCCCGTCCGGAGGGCCGAAATCACGCGGGCGGCGCTCAGCTCCGACTTGGGAATGTAGTCCGTCGCGCCCGCCTTCATCGCGGCCACCGCGGTCGCCTCGTCGCCCCGGCCGGTGAGCACGATGGCCGGCACGCCGCCGTCCAGCGGCGCCTCCCCTTCGCGCCGCCGGATGGTCCTCAGCAGCTCCAGGCCATCGTCACCTGCCAGACGGTAATCGATGATCGCAACCCGATCGGGCGCTTGCTGCTCGAGAGCGCACAGCGCCTCCCTGGCCGAGGCGGCTTCGCTCAGCTCGATCGCGAACGGCGCGGCGTGCAGCGCCCGACGGATCGCCAGGCGATCGGCGCGGTCGTCGTCGACGATCAGGATTCTCACGCACTCGGGCATAGCGCCGTCTCGCCGACCGGCATCTCGACGATTCGCCAGTAGTGATCGAGCAGGTTGACGACTTCCAGAAACTCCTTCGAAACGTTGGATTTGACGATGTAGCCGGCGACGTGCTGGTCATACGCGCCCAGCACGTCCTGCTCATCCTTCGACGTCGTCAGCACGAAGACGATCGCCTGCCGATGCTCGGGATCCGCCCGCAGCTCAGCGAGAAACTCGCGGCCCGTCATGCGCGGCATCTTCATGTCCAGAAGAATGATGTAGGGCTTCGGCACCTTTTCGTGGCCGTTCTCGCCGCGCAGCTTCTCCAGCGCCTCGCGGCCGTCCGCCGCCCAGTAGAGCGGATTGGCGATCCGCTGCCGCTGAAACGCGCGCTCGATCGCCATCCGATCGACTTCGTCATCATCGACCACCATCACCGCGACGTCCTTTCGCATCGCCGCCTCCCGCGCGCCGTAGCGCTCTCACCCGCCGGCGGCCAGGTCCGCCGACGCATCGATTTGGCCCGCACGCACTGAAGAACGCGCGGCGGCCTGTCGCCCGCCAATCGCCCCCGAGCACAAAGCATGTCGGACCCGTAACCGCGAAAAACTAACCGCCTGATGGCATCGGCCAGACACCGGTTCCGCTCCATGCGTAGTCGTACGTAGCCGCGCCGCCTGCCGCGCCCTCGCGACGGCCGGGGCCGCGGCGACCACGCGTCCGCCGCCAGCCGAAGTCTGGATTACGTCCGGCATTGCCGGATACGTGCTTCTACCAACCACTTCCGCCGCGGAGATTTATAGACTTGAAGAGGCGCGGAACGCGTGCAGGAAGGCGCATGTTTGCGCAGGGCGGGAACTGGATGAGACCGAAAGGGACGATTCTCGTCGCCGACGACGACCATCATGTTCGCCGGGCGGTGGCGGCACGGTTGACGGCGCTGGGCTATCGGCCGCTGGAGGCGGCCAACGGTTTGTCAGTGCTGGCGCAGTATCTGGCGCAGCCGGTCGACGCGATTCTGCTCGACCACGGAATGCCGGTCGGCAAAGGGCAACTGATCGCGCGGATGATCCGCAACGAAAGCGACGTGCCGATCATCTTCCTGTCCGGCTACGGACGAGATTGCTTCCGCGACATCGTGATGCAGCTTCCCGACGTTTACTACCTCTCCAAGCCGCTGGACGACGAGAAGCTCGCGACGCTCCTCGACGCCGTCCTCGGGTCGCACACCAAAGCCAGCACCCCCACGCGTTTCGCGCAGCCGGCATATGGAGAGCAGCCGCCCACGGCTGCACGCCCCGAATCCACTGTATAGGGTGGGATAGCGTGGGCTTCGATCCGCCCGAACCGATGCCGTGCGGCGCGAGGTGCCGGAGCGGGTCGAAACCCACGAGCTACGCTCCGAGAAACAGCTCAACGTGTGTCCGCACACAACGCGCCAAAGCCGCCAGATCGTATCCGCCTTCCAGCACGCTCAGAATGCGGCCCGAACAGCAGCGATCCGCCAGCGCGACTGCGGCAGACGTCATCCAGGTAAAACCGGCGTCGCTCACCGCCATGTCCGCGAGCGGGTCGTCACGATGCGCGTCGAAGCCGGCCGAGATGAGCAGCACTTGCGGCTCGAAGTGCTCCAGCGCCGGAATGACCTGCGCTTCGAACGCGTTGCGATAGGTGGCGTCATCGGCACCGGGCATGAGCGGGATGTTCAGCGTGTATCCGGCGCCGGCCCCGACGCCGGTTTCGTGGGCGTAGCCCGTGCCGGGATAGAGATAGGCCGGGTGGCCGTGCAGGCTGATGAACAGGACGGTCGGGTCGGCCTCGAAGATGTGCTGCGTGCCGTTACCGTGGTGCACGTCCCAATCGAGGATCGCGACACGCTCGAACCCGCCCTCGTCGCGCAGCACGCGCGCCGCGACCGCCACGTTGTTGATCAGGCAGAATCCCATCGAGCGATCGCGCTCGCAATGGTGGCCGGGCGGCCGGATGGCGCAGAACGCGCGCCTCAGGCGGCCCGCTCCAATCGCGCGGGCCGCGTCCGCGACGGCGCCGGCCGCAAGACGCGCGATCGTATCGCTCGCGCGGCAGATGGTGCTGTCCGCGCAGTCGATCGTCTCCTTGCCCCGGCGGCACGCTTCGACCAGGCGGTCGATGTAGCTCCGCTCGTGCACGCGCAGCAGCAGCGCGTCGTCGATCGGCCGAACGGGAAGGCGCTCGACGCGCTGCATCAGCCCGCTGCGTTCAAGCTCGGCGGCGATCGCGTCGAGCCGGGCGGGGCGCTCCGGGTGATACGGCCCGGTGTCGTGCCGCTTGAAGACCTCGTCGCAGACCAGACCCACGCTGCCCATGCCCGCATTGTAGTGCAGCCACACCCTCAACGGCCGGCGTCAGCAGCCGACGCAACGGCCGTCGGCTGTCAGGTCGTGCGGGGTTCGCCCACCGCGCATGCTTACGCCTACGGCGAGAGCATGCCACCCTCTTCCCATTCGCCGGCATCTTCTCCCGCCAGCAGAACGCGGTTCTTGCCCGTTCGTTTGGCGTCGAGCAGCACGCGATCTGCCGCGGCGATCAACTCCGCCGCAGTGCGGCCGTCCCACGGAAACGCCGCCAGTCCGCCGCTGATGGTCACCGGCCCGGGCGCGCTGGGTCCCAGGCAGCGGAACGCGTGCCGCTGGATCGTCTCGCACAGTCGCCGCGCCAGGATCAACCCGTCCGTCGGGTGGCTCGAACCGGCCACGCGCGGGGCCTCGCTCTCCCAGAAAACGACCGCAAACTCGTCTCCGCCGTAGCGCGCCAGCAGATCGCGCTCGCGCGTGCACCTGCGGAGCAGCTCGGCGGTCTCGCGCAGCAGATCGTCACCGGCCGCGTGCCCGAAGCGGTCGTTGTAGGTCTTGAAGTCGTCGATGTCGAAGAGAAAGGCGGTGAGCCGCGCGCGGCGCCGGGCGGCGTCGTCAATCAGCTCGCCCAGGCGCTGCTCCAGGTAACGCCGATTGCGCAGCCCCGTCAGTTCGTCGCTCCACGCCACTTCGCGCCAGCGGCGGGTCGCGGCACGCTGCTCGAAGATGCCGGCCAGCACGCGCGTTAGACTCGCCAGACGCGTCGCGTCCGCGACACTGTAACCCCCGCGCTGGCGCGGCCCCAGGCCGGCCACCCCGACCGTGCGGCCGTCGCGCGTGATCCGCTCTTCCAGGATGGTCGCGCGGGCCTCGCCCGCGTCTGCGGCACAATCCTCGATTCGAAGCACCGCGCCAGTCGCGCCGAACGCCTGCATCAGCAACGCCGCGCCGCGTTGCAGCACCTCTCCGGGCGCCGCGTCGCCGAGCGACTCAAGCAGCGCGGCGATCGCGGGTAGAACGTCGTGTTCGGAGCTCGGCGCCGCCAGCGGAAGCGGCCCCACCGGGATTCCGAAAGCCTGCTCCACTTCGACCCGCGCGAGCGGCTCCAGGACGTACTCGTCCGCGCCGCAGTCCAGCGCTTCGCGAGCCAACGGCTCCAATGCCGGCGGGCAGCTCAGCACCAGCCGCGTGTCCGGCGCCAGCTCACGGATGCTGCGTACGATCGGCTCCGACGCGCGGTCGGCGGCGACGCTCATCAGCACGCCGTCGAACGACTCGTGGCCGAGACGCCACACACCCGCGAGGGGCGTCGCCTCGGCCGCTATCTCGCACGACGGTAACGCGCGACGCGCCAGCGAAGCGAGTCGATCCGATCCAATGACCAGCACGCGCCCGTCGGATCTCATGCGGTCTGCAATCTCCCCGTCCACCCGAAACACGCGCGCCTTACTCCTTGCCACCCAGCAGCGCCGTCAGTTCCTCGCGCGTCAGAAACGTCCCCTCCGCCACCGGCGGCAGGCCGGGCTCGGCCGCCGCAGGAGACTCCCCCGCCGCTTCATGCGGCTTGGCACCACCCGTCGCGCCGGCGGCCGGCGGCGAGGGTTCACCCGGTTTTTCGGCCACCGCGCCGGCCGCGTCGTGTTCCGCCGGCGCGCTGCCGGCGCCGCCCGGCGTCGCGAGTTCCTGGCTCCAATCCGCCTCCCCCACCCCGGCCAGAAAGCTGTCGAGATCGCCGGTCCGCTCGAACTGAGCCAGATCGGCGGTAGTTGACGCTGGCGGCGGCTCGGTTTGCGCTGGCTCGCAAGCCTCCGGCAGGTCTCGCGGCACAATGGTCGCGTTGGTCGCGCTGGTTTCGATTCCACTGAGCAGCGCGGCGATGTCGCGCACCGTGCGGCACTGCACCACCGCCCGCACGTCGGAGGCGGACCAGACGGTCAGCCCGTATGTCGCAATGACGGCGTCGGGCCACGTCTGGCGCGCCCGGCGGACGATCTCACGCTCGTCATCGGCCAGCCAGTCCAGCCCGATCAGCACCAGGCGCGGGGCGGGCTCGCGCTGACGGCAGAAGTGCGCCGCGGCGCTGTAGACGTTTTCGAATTCCAGGACGCTCCAGGCGCGCTCGCTCAGGCTTGCGTCGGCAGCCTGCTCAAGCGCCCTATCGCCTGTGCAGAGATGCAGCGCAAGCGCGTTGCTTGACATGAAAGTCCCGCAGCAGCCCAGGAATTCGCTCGAAACGACTTGTGATATTCTACCCGAAAACGGGCCCTGGAGTCAAAATGGGGCATCCTGGGAAAAACGAGTAGCCGATGCGCCGTCGCCGGGATCGATTTCAGTTGCCGCGGGGGCGTACGAACCCGTTTCCCCAATCTTCAGATTATCGAACCGCGTGTACTGCTTGTTCCAGACCAGCTTGATCGTGTCCGTCGGGCCGTTGCGCTGCTTGGCGATGATCAGCTCGGCCACGTTGTCCTCGTCGTCGCCGCCGGGCACCTCGTCGGGCCCCTTGGTCTTGTAATACGTCTCGCGGTGCAGAAGCGCGACCACGTCGGCGTCCTGCTCGATCGCCCCCGACTCGCGCAGGTCCGCCATCCGCGGCCGATTGCCCGTTCGCTCCTCGGGATTGCGATTAAGCTGGGCGGCGGCGATCACCGGGATTTTGAGGTCCTTGGCCAGCGCCTTCAGGCCACGCGAAATCGTCGCCACTTCCTCCTGCCGGCTGTCGGTTCCCGGGGCGCGCATCAATTGCAGATAATCGACGAAGATCGCCCGAATCCGGTATTTCCGCCACGCCAGCCGCGCCCGAGCCCGCAGCTCCAGAATCGAAAGGCTGGACGTGTCGTCGACGTAGAGCGGCTTGTCGCCGATGAGGTGCGCCGCGTGCTGCAAGCGCGAGACCTCGCCCGCGGAGAGCATCCCGCGCCGCAGGCGGTGGGAATCGACGCGGCCGCGGCTGCACAGAATGCGCTCCACGAGCTGCTGCTTGCTCATCTCCAGCGAGAAAAAGAGCACCGGCCGGGCGGGCTTCTCCACGATCGCCATGTGCTCCGCGATGTTGAGCACCAGCGCCGTCTTTCCCATCGACGGGCGCGCCGCAATGATGATCAGCTCCGACGGCTGCAGCCCGCAGGTCAGCTCGTCGAGCTTGTGATAGCCGGTCGGTTCGCCCGTCAGGGCGTCTTCGCCGCGCGACTCGATCTGTCGGAACGTCTCACGCACCAGTTCCTGAAGATTCGTCGCCCCGCCGGTGACGCGCCGTTCGGTGACGGCGAAAATCTCGCCCTCGGCGAAATCGAGCAGCTCGGTCGCCGGCAGCGAGTCCTCAAACGCCGCTTCGCTGACGCGGTGCGTCGCATCGATGAGCTGTCGCGACAGCGCCCGGTCGCGCACGATGTGCGCGTAATGCCGGGCGCGCTGCGCCGAGGGCACGGCCGACACCAGCGCGGTCAGAAACTCGAATCCCCCCAGCGGCTCAAACAGCCCGCGACGCACCAGCTCGTCTTTGACCACCAGGTCGTCGACCAGCTTGTCCTGCTGGTAGAGCTCGACGAGCACCTGGTAGAGCTGGCGGTGGCGCTCGCTGAAGAACGCGCCGGCCCCCAGCGCCTCCAGCACCGTGATCACTTCGCCGATCGTCTCACGCTCGATCAGCATCGCCCCCAGCACGGCCCGCTCGGCGTCGGGATCGTGCGGGAGCGGACGCGAGAGCGCGTCGCCGACCGGCTCGGCGGCCGGCCCGTCAGGACTCGTCGGCGGTCTCTTCGACGTCCGTGTCCGGCTCCGGAGATTCGACATGGCCACCCTCGCGGACGACCCAGACCTTCACCTGAGCCGACAATTCGTCGGTGAAGCGGATCGTGACCATGACATTATCGAGCGTGCGGATCGGCGCATCAAGCTCGACGTGCTCAGCCAAAACGGCGTGCCCCTGCGCGTTCAGCGCCGCGGCGATCTCGCGCTGCCCGACCGAGCCGTACAGCGTCCCTTCCGGGTTCGCAGCCGCCTCGATCGTCACCGACACGTCCGTCATGCGCGCCAACGCGTCGGCGTATTCGCGAAGCTTCCGGGCGCGTTCCTCTGCGGCACGCGTCTTTTCGGACTCGATCGCCTTGATGTTCTCGGCGGTCGGCGCCGCTGCCATCCGCTGCGGCAGCAGGAAATTACGGGCATAGGCGGTCTTGACGTCGACAATGTCGCCGACGTGCCCGAGTCGTCGCACATCCTTCAGTAGCAGCACCTGCATGCGTCCACACCTCGAAAGATCGGAATTCTGGCAAAACGCCCGCCGTCGAAAACGGCCGGCGCGGCTGTCACGAAGTCACGCGCCAGGCGCGCTGGCGCCCCATCCAACGGTCACGGCGGCCTAGCCGACGAAGGGCATCAGCGCCATGAATCGCGCCCGCTTCAGCGCAATCGAGCTGCTGCGCTGATGCATCGCGCAGTTGCCGGAGCGCTTCCGTGAAAACAGCTTGCCCTGGGCCGTCACGAGCTTCTGAAGCGTCGGAATATCTTTGAAATCGACCGCGACCGTCTTTTCACGGCAGAAACGGCACTTGCTGGCCTCCACGACGCGCTGCTTGCGCTTGGCGGTTCGCGGCTTGGGCTTCGGTTTCTTGAACATCACACTCCTCACTCACCATCAAGGTCGTGCGGCCACCTTGGCCGCAACGTTGGCTTCTGGCGGCGCGGCCACGCGGACCGCGCGACCCTCTCATACTCAGAACGGAATCCCGTCGCCGCTCGGCGCCGGCCCGGGATCGGCGTACTCGTGCGACGGCGCCGTCTCTTGCCGGCCCGCCCCGGAGTTCCACGACTCAGCCCGGGCGCCACCGCCCTCGCCGCCCTGCCCGCCGCCTTCACGCCCGCCGACGAAAGTGAAATTCTCGACCACCACGCTCAGCTTCGAGCGTTTCGAGCCGTCCTGAGCGGTCCAGGAATCGAATTTCAGCCGCCCTTCGATCAGGAGCCCGCGGCCCTTGCTCATGTACTGGTTGATTGTCTCGCCCGATTTGCCGAACGCGGCGCAGTCGACAAAGCAAACGTCCTCCTTCTGGTTGCCGTCCTTGTCGCGCCAACGCCGATTCACCGCCATCCCGAACTCGCACACGGCGGTGTTGCTCGGCAGGTACTTCAGCTCCGGATCGCGCGTCAGGTTTCCCATCAGGATGACACGGTTGAAGTTCGCCATGATTCATGCTCCCATCGGCGGCATTCGACGCGGCGGCGCGCCGCACGGTCGCTCGTGCGGACCGGGCCCGCTGCTCGTTCAGCGCGCCGTCGTCTCGTCTGCAAACGCCGCAGCGGGCGCGGCCACCGGCACCTCGGCCGGCGGCGGCGGCGGCGCCGAATCACTCCGGCCCCAGCGCTCGCGGCGCGGGCGGCCGCTTCCGTAATCGTCGCCGCGGCGCGGCTCGTTCACCATGGGCGAGAGCGGCTGGTCGGCCGGCAGAGCGCGCAGCTCGGCGATCCGCGCTTCGGTCACGCCGCGGCCATCCAGCACGAGCAGGCGCAGGATGAGGTCGCTGAGGCGCACGTCGCGCTCCAGGTCGCTGATCCGGGCCGTGTCGGCTTCGAAGTAGACCAGCACGTACGTGCCGCGCTTGCGACGCTTGATCTCGTAGGCCAGCCGCCGCTCGTCGTATTTGATCGCGACCAGCAGCGTGCCGTTGATGCGCTCCATCAGGCGTTTGATCTCCTGTTCGATCGACGCCCAGTCGGGAACGATCGACGAGTCGAACAGAAACATCGCTTCGTAGCGTCTCAAGACGAATCTCCTTGCTTCACTCGGGTCCGTCGGCCCCAGGCTGCTCGCCCGTCCGGCGGTCGTCTCCCGGTTTCCGGTTAAAGTCGTTCATCGCCGCGTCGATCCCGCGCCGCACCCAGCATTCGGCGGCATCGGCCGCGACGGCGATGGCCTGCTGCACGTCGTCGCGTTCGGACGGCTCGAAGCGGCTCGTGACGTATTCGACGTGCGCGTCGCGATGCACGCGCCCGATGCCGAAGCGCAGCCGCGAAAACTCGTCGCTGCCCAGATGGCGCAGCACGTCGGACAGGCCCTTCTGCCCGCCCGCCGAGCCGCGCGGCCGGAGGCGCAACTGCCCGGTCGGCAGGTCCATGTCGTCGCAGCACACCAGCAGGTCGGCCAGCGGGAGCTTGTAGAAGCGCACAAACGCTCCGAGGCTGCGCCCGCTCAGGTTCATGAACGTCAGGGGTTTCATCAGCCAGACTTCCTCGCTGCCGACTCGAGCCTGCCCGAGCAGCGCCTCGAAGCGCGCCTCGACGCGCGACAGGTCGACGCTCCAGCGCCGCGACAACTCCTCGACGATCGCGTAACCCGCATTGTGCCGCGTGCCCTCGTAACGCCGACCGGGATTCCCCAGCCCGGCGATCAGCTTCATCGCTACTTCTCTTCCTCGCCTTCCGGCTTCTCCTTGGCGACACGCCCGATCACTTCCGGCTCCTGCGTCTCGCCCTCCGCCACCGGCACCACCGGCGCCTCGACCGCCGCCTCCTTCATGCGCACCACCGCGACCAGCTCGTGCGGCTGGTGCAGGGCCCGCACGCCTTTGGGCAGCTCGAGGTCCTTGACCTCCAGATGGTCGCCGATGTGCAGGTGCGCCACGTTCGGGCGAATCGAGTCGGGAATCTCCAGCAGCAGACACTCGATCTGAAGGTCGCTGAGCACCTGCACGAGTACCCCGCCCGTCGCCGCGCCCGCCGGCGTCCCGCGCAGCTCCAGCGGCACGCTGACGTGCACTTTTTCGTCGGCGCTGACGCGCATCAGATCGACGTGGATCGGCGTGCGCTGCAGGTGGTCGTATTGCACTTCCTTGATGAGGTACTGCTGCGTGGATGTCCCGGTGTTCAGGCGGATCACGTGCGCCTTGTTGAGCAGCGACTGCGACAGATCGTGCAGCGAGACGGCCACGGATTCCGCCGCCTCGCCGTGACCGTAAATCACCGCCGGAATCATCCCGCCGCGGCGCAGGCGTCGATTCTGACTGCGGTTCGCCGCTCGCCGGGTCTCACCTTTCACGTTTCCGATTTCCATAGAACGCTCACTCCTTGCTGCTGCGGCGGGCCGTCGGCCGCGCCGCGCTGTCAACATCTTACGGACTGTACGGCATGAACAAACTGCTGACCGACTCGTTGTGGTGAATCCGCCGGATCGCCTCCCCCAGCAGCTCGCTGACCGAGAGCACCTCGACGATGGGAAGCCGGCGGCGGGCCTCGTCGCTGAGCGGAATCGTGTCGGTAATCGCCAGGTGGTCGATCGGCGCCGCCGCCAGCCGCTCGATCGCCGGCCCGCACAGCACCCCGTGCGTCGCCGCCACGATGATCTTCCGCGCCCCGCGCTCGCGCACGATCCGCGACGCCTCGGCGATCGTCCCGGCCGTGGCGATGATGTCGTCGACCATCAGAATCGTGCGGTCCTTCACCTCGCCGATGATCGTGTTCATCACCGCGTCGCTGCCGCTGACGCGCCGCTTGTCCAGAATCGCCAGCTCGCCCTCCAGCCGCCGGGCATACACCCGGGCGCGCTTGACGTTGCCCACGTCGGGGCTGACCACCGTCACCGGGCCCAGAGCGAGCGACATGCAGTATTGCGTGATGATCGGCTCGCTCGACAGATGGTCGACCGGAATGTCGAAAAATCCCTGAATCTGCGCCGCGTGCAGATCGAGCGTGATGACGCGGTCCGCGCCCGCCGTCGTGATCAGATTCGCCACCAGCTTCGCCGTAATCGGCACGCGCCCTTCGTCCTTGCGGTCCTGCCGGGCGTATCCGAAATAAGGCAGCACCACGTTGACGCGCTTCGCCGACGCCCGCCGCAGGCAGTCCACCAGAATCAGCAGCTCCAGCAGTCGCTCGCTGACCGGCGCGCAGGTCGATTGCACGATGTACGTGTCGCGCCCGCGAACGTCCTCCCCCAGTTTCAGCGACACTTCGCTATCCGGAAAATTGTCAATATGCGCGCGGCCCAGCGGAATCCCCAGATACTGGCAGATCCGATTGCTCAGCTCCGGATTGCTCCGGCCCGAAAACACGCGCAGGTTCGTCATCCGCACATCCCCGTCCCCGGCGACACCGACGCACCATCCGGTATCCACGCCGTCTCATCCAGGTGCGCAAACGGCCCGATCGCCGCCCCGCCGCCGATCCGCGCCGCGCCGCGAATCACCACGAACGGATGAATCGCCGTGTCCGCGCCGATCTCCGCCCGCGAGTCGATCCACGTGCTGCCAGGGTCGACGATCGTCACCCCGGCGTTCATCAGCCGCTCCTGAATCCGGCCCTGCATGATCCCGTTCACCAACGCAAGGTCACGTCGCGAATTGATGCTCAGCACGTCCTGCGGCGGCACCGCCGAAACGGCCGCGACGCGCCGGCCGCTCTGCACCAGAATCGAGAACACGTCGGTCAGGTAATACTCCCGCTTGGCGTTGTCCGGGCGGATCTGATCGAGCGCCGTCAGCAGGTCGGCCGTGCGGAAACAGTAATAACTCGGATTCACTTCGTGAATCTCGCGCTGCGCCGCCGTGCAGTCGTTGTGCTCGACGATCGCGGCGAACGCGCCGTCCGCGTCGCGCACGATCCGCCCATAGCCCGTCGGGTCGTCGATCGTCGACGTCGCCAGCGTGGCGGCCGAGCCGGTCTCCAGGTGCCGCGAAAGCAGCGCTTTGACCGTCTCACCGCGAATCAGCGGCCCGTCGCCGCACAGCACCAGCACGTGCTCATACCGCCCGCGAATGCTCTCGCGGGCACACATGACCGCGTGGCCGGTCCCGTGCTGCTCGGCCTGCTCGACCCAGTGCAGCCCGTTCTGTCCGGCGAAGCAATCGATGACGCGCTGTTTCTGATGGCCCACGATCAGGAAGCAGTCGCTCACGCCCGCCTGCCGGCACGCCTCCAGCACGTAAGCCAGCATCGGCCGCCCGCAGATTTCGTGAACGACCTTGGGCAGATCGCTCTTCATCCGCGTGCTCTTACCCGCGGCGAGAATGACGGCGGCGATCCGCGGATCAGTCACAGGTCTTCTCGTTTACGAGTCGGCTCGCACACAGACGATCACCCATCGGCTTTCCAAGCGGCTGCCGAACGCTGGCGCACCCGCTCATTCAGCGCCGCCAGCGTCCCCGCCGGCGACACGCCATTTCGGCCGGGCTGAAAGACCTACCCGGCCTGGATTCGAACCAGGACAAAGAGGACCAAAACCTCTTGTGCTACCGTTACACCACCGGGTAATGCGGACTGGTACCGCATACCGCATCGGGCGTTTCGGCCCGACGTCTCGGCCACGTTGGATACATCGCTGCGCGGTCTGAGGACCCGTTCGGAGGCCTGAGCCGCTTCCCGCGTGAAAAGCGGCCCACTGCGGCACCTTTCGCCGCTTGCCCCGTGCGAACGGGCTTGTCGTACCGGCCGTGGCCCGGCCGGGCTAGGGAACGTAATCCCCCCTGCCACGGCTGTCAAGCCGAAGGTTGGCGGACTGGCGGACGGTCGGGGGTCGGGGCGCGAAGGGGCGAGGTGCGCGAGGGGGTGGATGCGCACCGGGGCGATTCCGCTGGTGGCCGCTTTCTGACGGGCGCGGCTCTGGCCGCGGCGGCGGCTCAGTCTGGCCACGGCCGCGGCTCAGTCTGGCCACTCGCCGCTGAAGACCTCGGTGGCGGGGCCGGTCTTGAAGACGTGATCGCTGGCGGCGTCCCACTCGAGTGTCAGGCGTCCGCCGGGCAGGTCGGCGGAGATTCGTCGCTCGGTGTGCCCGGTGAGCACGCCGGCGACGCAGACGGCCGACGCGCCGGTGCCGCAGGCCTGCGTGGCGCCGGCGCCGCGCTCCCAGGTCGCCATGCGGACGTGGGTGCGCGACAGGACCTGAACGAAGTGCGCGTTGACGCGTTGCGGGAAGAGCGGGTGGTGTTCGATGCGCGGACCCCAGTCGGCAAGCGGCACATCGTCGAGGCGCGGCACGAAGAAGACTGCGTGCGGATTGCCCATCGAGACGCAGGTCATGCGCAGGGGGGGCAGGTGGTCGCGTGCGGCGGAGCGCGGCGTGGTTTCGTCGCGCGGCGCGGTTTCGTCGCGCGGCGGGCGTTGGACGCGCGGTGCGTGCTGGTCGCGCGACGGCTGTTCGTCGCGCGAAGCGTGCTGCTCGCGCGGCGCCGGGCGGATGTCCGTTAAGGGCGCGTGAGCTTCGGGCAGCGCGACGTCGACGGCGCGCGGGCCATCGCATGAGACGGGGATGCGCCGGGGGTCGAGAATCGGCGCGCCCATATCGACGCGCACGGTCTCGACGTGGCCGCGGCCGTCGAGATCGAGCTGAAGGGTGAGCACGCCTGAATCGGTCTCGACGCGCAGCGGGTTCCGCCGCGCGAGGCCGTGCTCGTAGGCGTACTTCGCGACGCAGCGGATGCCGTTTCCGCACATCTGGGCGCGTGAGCCGTCGGCGTTATACATTTCCATGCGGACGTCGGCGTCGCCGGCGGGCGGTGCGATCAGGATGAGTCCGTCGCTTCCGACGCCGCGATGCCGGTCGCTGACGGCCCGCGCGAGGCTAGGGGCGTCGGCGACGCGCTGCGTGAAGACGTCGACGTAGACGTAGTCGTTGCCGAGGCCGTGCATTTTGGTGAAACGTAGCGGCATAGCGCGCTCCGTGAAGCTCCGAGGCACACGATGATAGCGGGTTTCCAGCCCACCCCTCGACTTGGGCCCGTCCTGATGGTCGAAGATGCTCACTGCGGGCGCAGCGCTTCGTGGCCGCGTTCCGTTCTCCGCTCCCTGACGGTCGCGGCTCTGGCGCTTCTGCTCCCTGACGGTCGCGCTCTGGCAACCCGATCCGCAATGAGATCCGAGCCGGACGGACTACGGCGAGCGAAGCGCCGACGTGGCGGTGGAGATGCGGTGAACGTATGCGCCGAGCGCCAGCAGCAGCGGCATGGTCAGGAGCGGGTAGAACATCGACAGCAGACCCAGATTGGCGTGCACCGTTCCCCAGGGCGGTCCGAGCTCGAGGCTGGGTCGCCACGGCGAGAGCCAATCGACTGCGTACTGCAACCGTTTGCCGAGGAACATGCTCCAAGGCCACTCGATGAACGTGAATGCGTCCATGATCCAGTATGCGCCGGCCAGCAGCGTGCAGGCCACAAGCCCGACGCGCATCGCCAGCAGCAGCCAAGAAGTGCGTTGCCGGTCGAGCGCGGCGATCAGCCCGAGCCAGACCAGCAGGTAGAGCGCGGGCAGTGCGCCGCGGAGTGCGTAGAGCAGCGCTCGCAGCCACAACGATGGTGTCGTGACGGATTGGCCGGCCACTTCCGCGCCGATGACGCCGGCGACGGCCATGGCGGCGAGCGTGTGCGCGAGGCGAATTCCGGGGCGTGGAATGACGTTGCTGCGCCGTAGCGTTGCGAGTACGGCGATCGCGCCGCCGACGGCCACGATCGCGGCCGCGCTGGAGAGAGTGCCCCAGGCATATCGGTAGATGGCGCGCAAGATCGGGCGCGGCGCGGTGAACGACGCATAGCGGAACGTCACGAAGAGAACCAGCGTCGCCGACCAGGAGAGCATCATCGCGACGATGAGAATTGCGATGCCGCGGCAGACGGCAAGTGCGTCGCGCGCGCTGGCGAAACGAAAGCCCGCGGGCGGCAGCGAGGCGCGGATGGGCGTTCCGCACTCGGGGCAGACGCCGGCCAGCGGCAGCGTGCGCAGGTCGTAATTGCAGCGCACACAGGGAAGTTCTCTGCTGACGAGTTCCGCGCTGACGATCTCCGCGTCGCTCAAGATCGCACGTAGCGCCGCAACGGTGCGAGCGGGGCCTGCGCCAGGCAGGTCAGCAGGTCGGGGGTGCTGATGTGGCTGTCGAAGCCGCCCGCCAGCGGACCGAGCACGAAGCGGCGCGGCCACTCGAGTGCGAGCTGCCGCGCGAGGGCGGCGGCGAGCACCAGTTCGATGCGGCAGGCCGGCGCCAGGTCGCGCGTCACGTCGCGCAGCATGCCCAGCGCTTTGCGGAAGAGCAGCAGGTTACTCGGAAAACGCACCGCGGCGCGAAGCACGAGGTCATCCAGCAGCGACATCAGCCAGTCGATCGTCGGCGGCACACCGGGCCAGAGCCGAGCCAGCGCGCGGTCGATCTCGCCGCGGAGCGGCGCTTCCGACGGCGGCAACTCCGCGAGGGCGGCGACGGCGCGGGCGATCCGTGGCACGTCGAACAACAGCGCGCCCAGCACGATCTGGACCATTGCGCCGCGCGTCGGGCGGTCGAGCGTGCCCACGAGGCTCCAGTCGAGCACGGCGACGCGCTCGTCGGGCGTTGCCAGCAGGTTGCCCGCGTGTGGGTCACCGTGAAAGACCGCGACGTCATCGGCCGAGAAGAGCGGCCCGGCCAGCAGGGCATCGACGAGGTGGCCGGCCATGGCGTGCCGGCCGATGACGCCGGCCGGCGAGTCGGTGATGCGCATGCCGGCGACGCGCGTCATGGCGGTGATGCGCGGCGAGCAGAACGGCAGCAGTTCGGGTACGAAGACGCGCGCCGTGGGCGGGAGGCGTCTGGCGGCGGCGGCGAGATGGCGCTGCTCGTGGTCGAGCCGCACCTCCTCGCGCAGCAGCCGGGCCACCTCGTCCAAGGTGGCCCGGAACTCGGCGTCGGGAATCCGGCCGGCGGCGCTGTGCCGGTCGAGCTCATCGGCGATGTGCGCCCAGGCGAGCAGCTCTTCGTCCAGTTTGCGCTCGATTCCGGGTTTGAGCACCTTGAACACGCCCGCGACCGTTCGCCCGCGATCGTCCCACGCGAACGGCACGACGTGCGCGACGCTGGCTTCGGCCAGGATACGTTGGTCGATTCGAAGGGTGCCCGGCGCGACTTCGCCCAGCTCGCGCCGAATCTGCTCCACCACTCCTGCCGCCGGGAGGTCGGAATCGGCCGACTCCAAGACGTGCAGGCGCTGGCGGAAGTCGGGCGAGAAGCGATGGTCGCGCGCCAAGACCTGCCCGAGCTTGTGCAGCGTCGGACAGATGCTCATCAGCGTCGTGACGCGCAGCGCCGCCGATGCGTCCGGCGGTAACGAGAACATCGTGGCGGCGATTTCGGATTGTCGCGCGGCGGGGAGTGCCCGGACGAAGGTGCCCAGCAGGTCGACGATGAGCGTGCGGTATTCGGCCAACTCGCCGGGGATGAGTGCGTGAATGCCGTGGGTCTGAAACATGGTGCCGCCGGGTATTGCGTATTATAGAGCCGATCCCGCCTCTCCTGAGGACCCGGCCCACGCTGGCGGATTGAAAACCCGCCCGCCGTGGGCGTCAGCTCACGGTGGCATGCGGGGCCGCGACGCAAAATCCGGTGCTTGGTCGCGGCGCCCCGCGTCAGCAGCGCTCGTACTTCCAATTGCGCGACTTGCCTTCGGCGATCCACTCCATGGCCGTCGCCAGCCGCCGCTGACGCGTCTCTTCCGTCTTCGCCTCGGTGAGCCACTCGATGTAATCCTTGCGCTTCGACGGACTGAACTGCTCGAAATGCCCCGCCGCCGACTTGTCCTTCTTCAGCGCCGCGGCCAGGTCGGGCGGAACCGGCAGGGGCTTGGCCGGGGCGCGCTTTGGCCGCGCGACCTTCACGCCCTCGTCGTTCAGCTTCGCCGCCTTGCGGACGTAGCCGATCAACACTTTCTTCGGCGGCAGATCGGCGACACTCGTGATCCGGCCGAACTCTCCCATCGCCTCGTCAGCCTTTGAGCCGCCGTTCTTCGACTTGCGGGCGGCCATTGGCTCGGGCACGACCAGTTGGTGCTTCCAGAATCCGAACGTGCAATGCTGCTTGAATGCCGCCATGCCGCACAACAGGCCCTTGTACTCCCAGGCCGGCATGCTCCACTTGAGCGTCTCGACGGCCTGTGGGCAGCCGGCACGCACAATCGCGCGCAGGTGCGCGAGGATCGGGCGGGCGAACTCAGCGGACTTCGCGATGTAGGCGTCGATGCGCGGGTCATGGTTGGGGGTGGGTTTGCTCATGGCCGGTATTCTATGTCTTCCATGCTAAAACGCCCGCACGGCCATCGCGATCGCAAACAACGTAAGACCCGTCGCAATGAGGGCAAGTGCAGAGCCGACAACAACTGAAAGGGGTACTTGTTTCGCGCGATCGGCGATGGACTGAGCGATCGGCTGACCGCACTCCGGGCAGCGATGTTCCGCCGGCAATCCGCGCAGGCGATAGCCGCACTTGCGGCACGGAATGTCGGTGCCGGCGACTGCGAACCTCGCTATCGCACCATGGCTCTCGGAGGTCATGACACCGCTTGACCCTGCTTGGCACTCGGGACCTGCATCGTAGCGTCAGCGGCGATTCCGGCCCTGCCAGCAGGCACGAAATCCGCTATGCTTCGATGATCGGACTTTCGCGAACGGAGGAAATATGCCCATGAACGACATCTTCGCCACCGTGGCGATTCTCGTCGCAGCCTGGTTCGCCGCCTTCCAGCAAACCGTCGACCGTCAGCCCCCGCCCCCCACGGCGCAGACCAATCCGGCCGCCGCCTCCGAGGAGCAATCCAGCCTGCGCCTGGTCGAGCAGCTCCCGGTCCAGCTCAGCATGAATGACGCTCAGAAGGCGAAGTTCGCGCAGATCTTCGAAGCCTTCAAGATCGACATGCTCAAGGACCCCGCGGCGATCCGCGCCCAGATCGAGGAATATCGGCTGCGGAAGGCCGAGTATCGCAAGGCTCAGGAGTCGGGCGACGCCAACGCGATCAAGGCGGCCCGCGCCCAGCTCGACACCGCTCACCCCGGCAAGAAGACGATGGCCCGCATCTGCGAGCAGATCATGCCGATTCTCGACGACGCTCAGAAGGAGCGCCTCACGTCAATCCGCACGCGCTTCGAATCCGGCGCGCTGACCGACTTCCGGCTCAAGCCGCGCGCCATCATCCACCTCACCGATTCACTCGGATTGACGCCGGAGCAATCCGCGACGCTCAACCGCCTTCAGGACGAGCTTCGCGCCCGCATGGCCGAGCTGAACCCGCGCGACCCGGCCGGCCGCGACGAGCTGCTCGCCAAGCTCGTGGTCGACGTCGCCGCCGCGCTCACCCCCGAACAGCGCGCCAAGTTCGCCGCGGCGGTCCGAGAGGGCGATCCTGAGTTGGCCCAGGCGCTCGACCGCGCCGCTCCCGCCAAACCCTAGGTGGGTGAAGAGCGAAGAGCGAGTTCAGAATAACGAGTTGAACTGCGCCGGCGCTACGGACAATAGCGAATCGCGACAAGCCGCCCAATTCGTTATTCGCTACTCGACATTCGCTATTCAACCGCGTGGCCACAGAGGGCCTACGCTACGGGCGTGGCCGCGGAGGGCGGATGCGACGGAGAATGGCCAGGGAGGGCCAACGTTACGCGGCGTGCGGTTAGAATCATTCGTCATGTCGGACGAACGCAGCCCGATGAGTAACGTGAACGACAGAGCCGGTGGAGCCGGGACCGGAGCTGCGGCCGGCGTAGCTGGATCCGGAGCTGGGTCAGGTGGGGTCGGGGCAGGGGCTGGCGGGGCCGGGGCCGGGTCCGGAAGTGCGGCCGGCGGGAGCGGGGCCGCCGGGACTGCGGGGGCGGGGGCCGCGGCGGATCGGCCGCGCTTCAGCTCGGACTGGCGGCTGGATCGGCTGCCCGATCTGATTCCGCGGCGGGTGGAGCGCGTTCTGCTGGTGGCCAGTGCGTACGACTCGTTCATGCTGGACGAATATGGCTTGCTGTCGGAGCTGATTCACAACGAGTACGCCGAGCTGGGGCTGACGCACGCGCCGGAGGTGGCGCACGTTACGACCGGGCGAGAGGCGCTGGAAGCGGCGCGTTGCGGCGGCTTCGACCTGGTGATCACGACGCGGCGTCCGGGCGGGATGGAGGTGGCGCAGTTGGGGGCGGAGCTGCGGCGGACATGTCCGGGTCTGCCGATTGTGCTGCTGATCGGCAACGTGGCCGAGCTGGCGGACGTCGACCAGCCGGGGCACGTGCTGAACATGGACAGCGTGTACGTCTGGCACGGCGACTCGAAGCTCTTCCTGGCGATCATCAAGAGCATCGAGGACCGCTGGAACGTGGAGCACGACACGCGCGAGGCGGGCGTGGGCGTGATCATTCTGCTGGAGGACTCGCGGCGCTACCGTTCGTCGCTGCTGCCGATCATGTACGCGGCGCTGGTGACGCAGACGCGCAGCGTGATGGCGGACGGCATCAACCACATGCACAAGCTGATGCGGATGCGCGCCCGGCCCAAGCTGCTGGTTTCGGAGACGTTTGAGCAGGGTATCGAGGATTTCGAGCGCTACCGCGACAACCTTTTCGGCGTGGTGGCCGACGTGCGTTTTCCGCGCCGCGGGGTGCACGATCCGCGGGCGGGGATCGAGTTCATCTCGCACGTGAAGAGCGAGTTGCCCGATCTGCCCGCGCTGCTGCAGTCGTCGGAGCCTGCCAACAAGTCGCTGGCCGAGTCGATCGGCGCGCACTTTCTGCACAAGCGTTCGGCGACGCTGCTGCAGGACGTCAACGAGTTCATGCTGCACAATTTTGGTTTCGGCGACTTTGTTTTCCGCACGCCGGACGGCGTCGAAGTCGGCCGGGCGCGCGACCTGCGGCAGATGTGCCGCGTGCTGGCGGACGTGCCGGCGCAGGCGGTGGAGTATCACGCGGCGCGGAATCACTTTTCAAACTGGCTGCGGGCGCGGACGGAGTTCGATCTGGCGCGGCAGCTTCGCCCGAAGCGCGTCAGCGACTTTTCGAATCCCGAGGAATTGCGGGCTTTCCTGGTCAGCTCGTTCCGCGACGTGATCCGCCGCAACCGGCGGGGAATGATCGAGGATTTTTCGCGCGACCGGTTTGACGAGGGGACGCAGATTGCGCGGATCGGGGGCGGGTCGCTGGGGGGCAAGGCGCGCGGGCTGGCGTTCGTCGACGCGCTGCTGGCGCGGCACGTGGGCGGTTCGGATTTCGAGGACGTGCGGGTCTTCGTTCCTTCGAGCGTGGTGCTGGGGACGGACGTGTTCGATGAGTTTCTGGACGCCAACCGTCTGCGGCTTCAGGCGCTGCAGATCGACAGCGACGAGTATCTGCGCTGGGCGTTTCGGCTGGCGGAGCTGCCGGCGCGCGTCCGCGACGATCTGCGGGCGTATCTGGCCAGCGTGCGCGAGCCGCTGGCGGTGCGCTCCAGCAGCCTGCTGGAGGATTCCGAGCACTATCCGCTGGCCGGCGTCTACGCCACGCACATGCTGCCGAACAACCACCCCGATCTGGACGTGCGGCTGGCGCAGCTTTGCGACGCGATCAAGCTGGTGTACGCGTCGACGTTCTGCAGCGCTGCCCGGCGGTATCTCGAAGCGACGCCGCATCGCATCGAGGAAGAGAAGATGGGGGTTATTCTGCAGCCGATCGTCGGGCTGGCGCACGAGAGCTACTTCTACCCGAATCTGGCGGGCGTGGCCCTTTCGCACAATTTTTACCCTTACGGGCAGATGAAGCCCGAGGAGGGCGTCGCGACGGTGGCGCTGGGCCTGGGGGCGACCGTCGTCGATGGCGGGCAAGCGCTGCGCTTCTGTCCGAGTCATCCGCAGAGTCTGCCGCAACTCGCGAACGGCCGCGAGTTCATCGACCGTTCGCAGCGTGCGTTTTACGCGCTCGACCTGAACTGCTCGGGCGCTCTGCCGTCGATGGCTCAGCAGCAGCCGGTGGTGCGGCTCGAGCTGGAGGACGCCGAGCGACACGGCACGCTGGCGCCGGTGGGCTCGGTCTGGTCGCAGGAGAGCGAGTGCTTTTTTGACGGCATCTATCGTCCGGGCGTGCGGATTGTCACTCTGGCGCACGTGCTCAAATCCGATCTGTTCCCGCTGGCGGCGATTCTGCGGCGACTGCTGGAGCTGGGCCGCGAGGGTATGAACGGGCCGGTCGAGATCGAGTTCGCCGCGAACTTCCAGCGCGGGCGGCGCGAGTTCGCGGTCTTGCAGATGCGGCCGTGTGCCGGCGAGGTTGCGCGTGGGCGGCTCGAGTTCGGCACGGTCGAGCCGGATTCGGTGCTGTGCGACTGTCCGCAGGCGCTGGGGCACGGGCGGATTGAAGGTCTGCGCGACGTGGTTTATGTGCGGCCCGAGGCGTTCGACCCGGGCCGCACGAACGAGATCGCGCGCGAGGTGCACGCGATCAACGAGTCGGTGCGGGCGGCCGGGCGGCACTGCCTGTTGATCGGACCGGGCCGGTGGGGCTCGTCGAACCGCTCGCTGGGCGTGCCGGTGACCTGGGCGCAGATTTCGACGGCGCGGGCGATCGTCGAGACGACGCTCGACAACTTCTCGGTCGATCCGTCGCAGGGGAGCCACTTCTTTCACAATCTCACGTCGATGGGCATCGCTTACCTGACCGTCAATCCGCGGATCGAGCGCGGCTTCATCGACTGGGGCTGGCTGAACTCGCAGCCGGTTGCGTACCAGACCGACCTCGTCCGTCACGTGCAGCTCGACGCACCGCTCGAGGTTCTGGTTGACGGGCTTGCGTCGCGGGCGCTGATTCTGAAGCGCGAGCGGCCGCGCGCGTGAGCCGCTTTCCGCGGGGTGTCGCGTCGTGGCGGGTCTGCACGTAGAATTCCACCCGCTTTGGCCGCAGCCATCACGGGTCTCTCGTAGGGAAGGGTACTGAACATGAGCCACGCGGTCTCGCCGCCCAACGGCGAAGCGATCTGGGAACACTCACCGGCGTACCAGCGTGCCCTGTCGAATTTCGACGCGGCCGCCGACGTGCTGAATCTCGATCCTAATACGGCGTCGCGTCTGCGGCGGCCGGAGCGGATCATGATCGTGTCGGTGCCGATTCGGCGCGACAACGGCAAGATCGAAGTGTTCACCGGTTATCGGGCGCAGCACAACGACTCGCTGGGGCCGTACAAGGGCGGCATCCGCTATCACCAGGACGTGGACGTGGGCGAGGTCTCGGCGCTGGCCATGTCGATGACGTGGAAGTGTGCGCTGGTCGGGCTGCCGCTGGGCGGCGCGAAGGGCGCGATCCGCGTCGATCCGCTTTCGCTTTCGTACACCGAGTCGCAGCAGCTCACACGGCGTTACACGGCCGAGATCGGTCCGATCATCGGGCCGGAGGTGGACATTCCGGCGCCGGACATGGGGACGAACGAGCGGCACATGGCGTGGATCATGGACACGTACAGCCAGCGGCACGGGCGCGCCACTCCGGAGGTCGTGACCGGCAAGCCGGTGGACGTGGGCGGGTCGGTGCTGCGGACGGAGTCGACGGGCCGCGGGGTGGTCTACACGATCGAGGAGGCGGCCGGGGAAGTCGGGCTGACGCTGAAGGGCTCGACGGCGGTCCTGCACGGCTTCGGCAACCTGGGCACGTACGCGGCGCTGGAGCTGGTGAAGCGTGGCGTGAAGGTGATCGCGGTGGGCGACGTGTCGGGCGGCTACGTCAATGAGAAGGGGCTCGACATCCCGGCGATGTTCGACTACGCCCGCACGCATCGCACGCTGGAGGGGTGTGCGGGAGCCGATCGCATCGGACCTGAAGACGTGCTGACCATTCCGTGCGACGTGCTGGTGCCGGCCGCGATCGGGCACGTCATCACGGGCGCGAATGTGAACAAGCTCCGCTGCAGGATTCTGGCAGAAGGGGCGAACGGCCCGACCACGCCTGACGCGGACGTGGTGCTCCAGCGGCAGGGGGTGCACATCATTCCGGACATTCTGTGCAACGCAGGAGGCGTGACGGTTTCGTACTTCGAATGGGTTCAGGGCGGCATGAACTTCTTCTGGAGCGAGGACGAGATCGACCAGCGGCTCTCGAATCTGCTGCGGGCGGCCTACAGCCGCGTCCGCGACTTCGCCCGCGAGCGGAACGTCAGCACGCGGACGGCGGCGAACTGCGTGGCGATCGCGAAGGTCGATCGCGTCATGCGGCTGCGCGGCCTGTACGCATGAGCGGTCGCGTTGAAGGTGCTGCGCCGCCGGGTTAGACTCGTGAACGACGAAGATGGGATGGACGCCGCGCGGCGTGGAGAATTGCCGCGGGTCGTCCGGCGGGGAGTGGCAACGAGAGGACGAGTGTGGAGAAGATCGCGGCAAACCTCGACGCGCGGCATCAGCGGCTGGCGCTGGTCGCGGCACGGTTCAATGAGTTCATCAGCGAGCGGTTGGTGCAGGGCGCGTTCGACGCGCTGCAGCGTCTCGGTGCCGACGTCGGCCGGCTGACGCTGGTCAGCGTTCCGGGTGCGTTTGAGCTGCCGCTGGTCGCCCAGAAGCTGGCCCTGTCGGGCAAGTTCGACGCCATCATCTGCCTGGGCTGCGTCGTGCGCGGGCAGACGCCGCACTTCGAGTACGTTGCCGGCGAGGCCGCGAAGGGCATCGCGCAGATCGGGCTGACGAGCGGTCTGCCGGTGGTCTTCGGGGTCATCACGGTCGATACGCTGGAGCAGGCGATCGAGCGCGCCGGGGGCAAGGCCGGCAACAAGGGCGCCGATGCGGCGGCGACGGCGGTCGAGATGGTCAACCTGATCAAGCGGCTGTCCACGTAGGCAGCGGGGTGGGCTGATGGCCGCGATGGGACGTCGCGAAGCGCGGGCGCTGTCGATGCAGGCTCTGTGCCAGTTTGACGTGCAGGGCGACGCGTTCGCCGAGCAGCTCGCCCAGTTTCTCGCCGACTACCGCGCCTATCACCCCGAGTCACACGGAATGCTGCGGCCCGAGCTGCTCGACTTTGCCGGTCGGCTGGCGAGCGGCGCGTGGCGCGAACGGGTGCAGATCGACCGGCGGCTGGCATCCTGCGCACAGAATTGGGATGTGGAACGGATGACGCTCGTCGATCGCAATATTCTGCGCCTGGCGGTCTACGAACTCCTCCAGCTGCCCGAAACGCCTTTCCAGGTCGTGATCAACGAGGCGGTCGAGCTGGCGCGGGCCTTCGGCGATGCGAGTTCGCCGTCGTTTGTGAACGGTGTGCTGGACGCGGCGTGGAAAGAGATCAGCGCGGAGTGCGGCGTGTCGGGCGGGGAGTCGGTCTGATGGGATTGCTTGATCTATTCCGCAAGGGACTGAAGAAGACGCGCGACGCGGTGATGGGCGGGCTGCGGGCGATCCTGCCGATCGGCAAGCCGATCGACGACGCGCTCCTCGATCAGCTTGAAGAGAGCCTGATCGGGAGCGACATGGGGCCACGGGCCGTCGCCGGCCTGATCGACGAGGTGCGTCAGGCCTGGAAGCAGAAGCTCATCCGGCAGTCCGAAGAGATTATTCCGTTTCTCAAGCAGCGCATCGCGGGTACGTGGAGCGCGGCGGATCGGAGCGTCCGCCGCGCCGCCGAGGGGCCGACCGTCATCTTCGTGGTCGGGATCAACGGTTCGGGCAAGACGACAAGCGTCGCCAAGCTGGCGAATGTTCTGCGGCGGGGCGGCGCAAGCGTGATTCTGGCGGCGTGCGACACGTTTCGCGCCGCGGCGGTGAACCAGTTGACGATCTGGGCCGAGCGGATTGGCGTCAGCATCGTGAAGCACAACATGGGCAGCGACCCGGCGGCGGTGGCGTTTGACGCGTGCGACGCGGCCGTGGCGCGGGGGGTTGACTATCTGATCGTGGACACGGCCGGCCGGCTGCACACCCAGGATCACCTGATGCGCGAGCTGGAGAAGATCCGCAACGTCGTGCGGAAGCGGCTGCCCGGCGCTCCGCACGAGGTGCTGCTGGTGCTCGACGCGACGATCGGCCAGAACGCGATCAATCAGGCCCGGATCTTCACGCGGCACGTCGACGTGACCGGCCTGTTTCTGGCCAAGCTCGACGGTTCGGCCAAGGGCGGGATCGTGGTGGGCATCCGCGATCAGCTTGATATTCCGGTGAAATTCGTCGGGCTGGGGGAGACGGTCGACGACGTTGAGCCGTTCGACCCGCAGGCGTTTGTCGAGGCGCTGTTTGCGGAAGAGTAGTTCGAAATCAGGGGTTCAGGGTTCGGGGTTCAGGTTACCACGGGAGCGACGCTTCCGATGTCGTGTAGAGGCCGCAAACGAGTCCGGAGCGTGTGGCCGGTTGCCGGCTGCCGATGAACCGAATCCGCCCCGCCGCGCGCCGCCGGATTGGTGCATGGACGCTACCATCCTTGCGACATTCTGAAGATACGAAAGGTGGAGCGGATGTCGAACGAGCTTGAAAACTCGAAGGCCATGCTGATCCGCCGCTGGGGCGAAATGGGCGGCTACTGGGGCATCAACCGGACGATGGCCGAGATTCACGCGCTGATGTACGTCACGCGCAAGCCGCTCTGCACCGACGACGTGATGGATCTGCTGAAGGTCTCGCGCGGCAACGCCAGCATGAACCTGCGCGCCCTGGTCGATTGGGGGCTTGTCCGCCGCGTACACATCCTGGGCGACCGCAAGGAGTACTTCGAAGCCGACACGAGCGTGTGGCGGATGTTCGAGACCATCATGCGCGAGCGCCGCCGCCGCGAGGTCGAGCCCATCATCGCCACGATTGATCGCTGCCGCGAAATGGTGTCCAATCCGCAGGTGACGTCGCCGGCCGACGTCCTGGCCGAGATCGAGGAATACCGCCGGCGCCTCGACGAGCTGCGAAACTTCCTGGCCACCATGGGCGCGTTGTTCGAGATGGTGCTGCAATTCGGCGATGACGGCTTGCGGCAGGTGCGCGATCTGATCGGCGGCGGTGCGCCCGCGACAGGCGGATTGCCGCCACGCCGCAACAGCGCGCCCATCCGCCACGGCGCCCGCGACGCGTCGGGTGCGGGCGGTGCCCGCTCGCCGCGCAGGAGAAAGGCCCAATGACGGATGCACAGTTGGCCGCGGCGCTGCGGCAGGCCGCCTATCTGGAGGGCGAGTTCACGCTGCGCTCCGGCCGCAAGAGCCGCTATTACCTCGACAAGTATCTCTTCGAGACCGATCCGTCGCTGCTGCGCGAGCTCGGCCGCCGCTTCGCGGCCTTGGCGCGCGACGTGACGCGCATCGCCGGCGCGGAGCTTGGCGGAGTGGCGCTGGCCGCGGCGACCGCTTTGGAATGCAACAAGCCGTTTGTCATCGTGAGGAATTCGAAAAAGGCGGACTACGGCACCGGCAAGCTGATCGAGGGCCGCATCGATCCGGGCGACCGCGTGCTGCTGGTCGAGGACATCGCGACTTCCGGCGGGCAGGCGATCGAGGCCGCCCGCACGCTGGGGGAGCATGGGGCGGCGGTGTCGGCGATCGTCGCCGTGATCGATCGGCTTGAGGGGGCCCGCGCCCATGTGGAGGCCGCGGGCTACCGCTTTGTTTCGCTGCTGACCACCGACGACCTGGGCATCCGCAAGGACTAGAACCGCTGACAGAACCCACCACGCGAGTGGTGGGTGCCACCGCCCCGCACTCGCGTGCGGGGTTCTGATGGGCGCTCCGCGACGCGCTGTGTCCTCGGGCGATTCGTGCAGCACAGCCGGGGGCGGCTATGCCACATGTGGGGTGGGAGACACAACCGGGGGCGGCTATGCCACATGTGGGGTGGGAGACACAACCGGGGGCGGCTGTGCCACATGTGGGGTGGGAGACACAACCGGGGGCGGCTGTGCCACATGTCGGGTGGGAGACACAGCCGGGGGCGGCTGTGCTACCGACTATCCGCCAATCTCTTGAGGCGCTCGAGCCGCGGCGATTCGTTGGCCACCAGCCAGGGGTCCTGCGAGAGTGCGGCGTGGGCCGCCGCGAAGTGCGGGCGTGCTTCGGACTCGCGGGCGAGGACGAGCAGGCACTCGGCGATTTCCTCGTGTACGAAGCCGTCGCTGGTGCCGCGCTGCGCGTGTTCGGCCAGCAGCGCGTTCTGGCGTTGCAGGGCGTCGTCGACGCGGCCGAGCGAGCGCAGCGTGCGCGCGATACACCAGCGGGCGATGGCGGCCTGCGATTCCTTCTGGTGCGCGAGCTGCCAGGCGAGGTTCTTTTCGTGCCAGGCGAGCGCTTCGGCGAAACGGCCCATGTCGTGGCAGGTCCAGCCGGTGTTGTTGTAGAGCGAGCCGAGCCAGTTGTTAGCCTTCGGATCGGGCGAGGCCTCGGCCATGCGGATCGCCTGTTCGTTCCAGCGCAGCGACGCTTCGCCCTGGTCGACGATTCCGAGCATGTGGGCGGCGTCGACGGCGTAGAAATCCTGCGACAGCGAGCGGGCGAGTTCGAGCGCTTCGGCGAACAAGGGCCGCGCGGCGTCAGGCTGGCCGCTGGAGTTGTGAACTCTGCCGCGCTCAAGCAGCAGTCGCACGCCGGCCACGTCGGCGCTGTCGACGCAACGCGGCGGCGGTGGCGCGGCTCCTACCGAAACATGCTCCGCGGAGAGCAGTCCCTCCGCCTCGTCGAGCGTCTGACGGGCCTGATCGAATCGGCGCTGGAGCCCCTCGGTGCGGGCGATCTGAGTGAGAAGTTGCGCCAGCAACGCGGCGCGGCCTGAAGCCCGCGCTGCCGGCAGCAGCGCGCGAAGTTTCTGCTCGGTGGCCGCCGGCTGCGTGAAGTCCCAGAGGTCGTCGAACTGTTCGAAGGGAGCGCTGCTCATGGGCGTTGGCCTCGTTCCAGTGACGTCATAAATGGGGGCAGGATAGCGGCTTGGCTCGAGCGCTGGAAACGGCGACATCGGCCTCCGGCGCCGGATCGCGCGTACCGACACTCCCCGGACGCGTGGCGGGCGGATAGACTGACGGCTCGCCGCGGCGCCGCGCCGCGGACGGGCGCATTCGCGGAGGAGTGTCATGCCGCTCGGTCATTCAACGCTGTCCAGCATCGCCGTTCTGCGAGATTTCCGCTCGATGCGCTGCAGCAGCTTCGACCGTACTGGCGGGAACAAGGACGCCGTGACGATCGCGCCGGGTGGGCGGCACACGGTGGCGGAGATCGACGGTCCGGGCTGCATCAAGCACTTTTGGAGCACCAACAGCCTGGCGCACCACCGCGACGCGATGCGCAGCACCGTTATCCGCATGTGGTGGGACGGCGAGACGACGCCCAGCGTCGAGTGCCCGATCGTGGAGTTCTTCGGCGGGGCGTTCGGGATGTGCCGGAACTTCTGGTCGCTGCCGCTGCAGATGAACCCGGACAGCGGGCGCGGGATGAACTGCTGGTTTCCGATGCCGTTCCGGCGGCACGCGCGGATCGAAGTGCACAACGAATGGAGCGAGGCGCTCGACCTGTTCTACTACGTGGATCACGAGATTTACGGAGCCACGAAGCCGGGGGCGAGCAAGGGGCGAGCCCGAGTGAGCCACGGAGCCACGAGGGGCAGGCGGCGGGGCGGCCGCGGCGGAGCCGGCAGTGCAAGCGCGGGCAGCAGCGCGCGGCGCACGCCGATCTCGCGCGAGCCGTGGTCGGCGCTGGAGTCGCAGGAGTGGACGCGGGAGCAGGACTGGTCGCGCGTCGCGTATTTTCACTGTCAATGGCGACGCGAGAACCCGACCGCCGGCTGGGGCCGCAAGGATCTGAAAGGACCGAAAAACGTCGAGAATCTGAAGTGGTACTGGAAGACGGCGAACCGCACCGGAGACGACAACTACGTGATTCTCGACGCGCGCGGCAGCGGGCAATACGTCGGCTGCCATCTGGACATTGATTGTTACAGCCGCGAGAAGAACGACTGGTACGGCGAGGGGGACGACATGATCTTCATCGACGGCGAGCGCTGGCCGCCCGGGCTGCACGGCACGGGCACGGAGGACTACTTCTGCGGGGCGTATTGCCCGCGCGACGCGTTTAACACGCCGTACGTCGGCATCACGCAGTACAGCGGCAGCCCGCAGTGGGGCGAGTATGAATGGCCATTCCGCGGCAAGAACAGCATGTATCGATTTCACATTCAGGATCCGATCCGGTTTCAGGAGTCGATCCGCGTGACGATCGAGCACGGGCACAACAACAAGCTCAGCAACGATTACAGCAGCACGGCCTACTGGTATCAGCTCGAGCCGCACGCGGCGTTTCCAAAGCTCCCGGCGGCGAAGCTGCGGCTGCCGCGGCCGGATTGGCCTGATTTCGTGGCGCCGCCGGGGGCGGCGGCGGGGCCGCCGAAGGGGAGCCGGTAGAGAGGGTTCAGGGTTCAGGGTTCAGAATTCAGGGTTCAGTATTCAAGGTTCGGGGTCGGGAGATGAACGATGAATCGGACGGGCTGGCGGAATGCGGTGTCGGCGGCGCTGCTGTGCGCGAGCGTGGCGGCGAGCGGGTGCCAGAGCGGCGGGACGGCGGCGCGCGGCGTGCGGAGCGAGTCGCCGCTCTTTGAGGGCATGGGGCGGCATCATCGCGCGATCAAGACTTCGTCGGCCCTGGCGCATCGCTACTTCAATCAGGGGCTGACTTGGGCCTATGCGTTCAACCACGACGAGGCGATTCGCTCGTTCCGCGACGTGCTGCGGCAAGATCCGGACTGTGCCATGGCCTACTGGGGGATTGCGCTGTGCAACGGGCCGCACATCAATAATCCGGTCGTGCCGCCCGCGCGGAGCAAGGAGGCGTGGGAGGCGCTGCAGCAGGCGCTGGCCCGCAAGGATTCGGTCGGCGCGGTGGATCAGGCGCTGATCATGGCGCTGTCGCATCGTTACGCCGCGCAGCCGCCGGAGGATCGCCGCGCGCTGGACGAGGCGTATGCGGCGGCGATGCGCGAGGTGTGGTATTCGCACCGCGATGACGCGGACGTGGGCGCGCTTTATGCCGAGGCGATGATGGACCTGCAGCCGTGGGACCTGTGGTCGCCGGAGGGCGCGCCGAAGGGCAACACGACCGAGATCGTGGCGGTGCTTGAAGAAGTGATTGACAAGTCGCCGGAGCATCCCGGCGCGCTGCATTTCTACATCCACGCGGTCGAGGCTTCGCCGGCGCCGGAGCGGGCGCTGCTGGCGGCGAACCGGCTGCGCGAGCTGGTTCCGGCGGCGGGGCACCTGGTGCACATGCCGGCGCACATCGACGTGCGGACGGGCAATTGGGCGGAGGCGTCGGACGCGAACGAGCGGGCCATCCGGGCGGACGCGCACTATCGCGGGCTGTCGCCCAAGCAGGATTTCTACCGCGTCTACATGGCGCACAATCACCACTTCCTGGCGTATGCGGCGATGATGGAGGGCCGCAGCATGAAGGCGATCGAGGCGGCTCGGGCCATGATCGCCGGCATTCCCGCTTCGTATGTCGCGCAGAACGGTGCACTGGTCGATCCGTACTCGGCGATCGTGTACGAAGTCCTGATGCGTTTTGGTCGGTGGAGCGACGTGCTGAACGAGCCGCGTCCGCCGGCCGACCTACCGATCACGACGGCGTTGTGGCGGTTCGCGCGGGCGGTCTCGTACGCGGCCAAGGGGCTGATCGATGATGCGCAGCGCGAGCAGGTGGAGTTTCGGGCCGCAGTGGCGCGCGTGCCGGATGGCGCGATGATGGCGATGAATCCGGCCGACGTGGTGCTGAGCATTGCCGAGCACATGCTGGCTGGCGAGATCGCGTATCGTCGCGGTTATCTGGACCAGGCCGAGCGCGAGCTGCGCGAGGCGATCCGGATCGAGGACACGCTGAGGTACATGGAGCCGCCCGATTGGGTACAGCCGGTGCGGCACACGCTGGCGGCGATCCTGCTGGAGGCGGGACGCACGTCGGACGCGGAGGTGCTCTATCGCGAGGATTTGCAGCGCTGGCCGGAGAACGGCTGGTCGCTGTACGGGCTGGGTCGCTGTCTGCGGGCGCGTGGCGCCGACGACGAGGCGGCGCAGATCGAGCAGCGCTTCGCGCGTGCCTGGCGCCGGGCCGACATCAAGATCGCCGCGAGCTGCCTGTGCGTGAAGTGAGCAGCGCGGCTTTTCAATCGCTCGTCGGCTCCGCGATTGGCGCGGCTGCGGCGCACTCCCGCCGGGCGGCGCGGCCGAGCACGTCCTGAATCGCGCGCAGCACCTCGGCCGGTGCCATTTCGGTCATGCACGCCTGATGGCCGAGCGGGCACGTTCGCCGCAGGCAGGGTGCGCAGGGCAGGTCGCGCCGCAGGATCGACAGATTCGCCCGGTCAGCGTGCGGCTCGGCGTCATAGGGTCCGGTGCGGGCCGGGTCGGTCGGGCCGAACAGCGCGACGAGCGGTCGCGACAGGGCCGCGGCGATGTGCATCGGTCCGGAGTCGCAACTCAGCACGAGACGGCTTAACGAGAGAATCGCGGTCAGCTCGCGCAGCGTCGTCTGTCCGGCGAGGTTGACGGCGACGCCAGACGGCAGCTCACGGGCGATTTCATCCGCGATCGCGCGGTCGTCGGGCGAACCCAGCAGAACGCAGCGCGGCAGGCCGGCGTCGGCGGCGCGGCGGATCAACTCGGCAAAGCGTGCCGCGCCCCACTGTTTGGACGCCCAGCGCGCCCCCGGCGCGACCGCGATGAAGTCGACGCTGGTGCAGCCGGCGGCAGTCAACCTGCGGCGGGCCGCGTCCAGCTCGTCGGGAGAAACCGCCAGCGGAAACTCGGCCGGTCTGGCGAACGCAACGCCCAGTTGTACGAGGAGGTCGAGATTGCGCTGCACGGCGTGCGGTCGGCCGGGCGCGGCGCGCAGCCGCCGGTTATAGAAAATCCAGGCCAGCTCGCGGGCGTCGGAGAAGCCGGCGCGCAGCGCGGCGCCGCTGGCCCAGGCCAGGAACCCGCTGCGGATCAGCCCCTGGAGGTCGATCACCAGATCAAAGCGGCGGGCGCGCAGCGCGCGTGTGAACTGGAGAAACTCGACGAAGATGCGCGGGCTGCGGAGCATGCGGCCGTAGCGCGCCCGATCGAATGGGATGAGCTCGTCGAGTAAGGGGTGGCCGTCCAGCAACGGCGCGAAGCTGCGGCCGATCAGCCAGGCGATGTGCGCCCGCGGGAACGCGCCGCGCAGCGCGGCCAGTACCGGCAGCGCGTGGACCACGTCGCCCAGCGAACTGGGCTTGATGATCAGGATGCGCTGGGGAGCGGCGGGAGTCGCATTCGCCATGCCACGGTAGTATACGTTCCGAGCGGCAGGCCGGTTGTGCCGCGATTGGTCGCGCGGCCCGACGTGGCGCGCCGTCCGGCGAGGGAGCGTCGAATGTCCCGCTATGCGCTAGGCATCGATGTTGGAACGGGCGGGTCGCGGGCATTGCTGCTGAGCGATGAAGGCCGGGTTGTCGCGACCGCCAGCGCGGCGCATGAGTTGCTGTCGCCGCGGCCGGGTTGGACGGAGCAGCGTCCGGCGGACTGGTGGACCTCGGCGTGTGCCGCGGTGCGCCAAGTGCTGCGCCGCGCGAAGCTGGCGGCCAAGGCGGTGGCGGGTGTGGGGCTGTCGGGGCAGATGCACGGCAGCGTGTTTCTCGACCAGCGCCGCCGGCCGCTGTGCAATGCCCTGCTGTGGAACGACCAGCGGACGGTCGCTCAGTGTCGCGAAATTGAGGAGGCGGCGGGCGGCCGGGCGGCGCTGATCGGGCTGGTGCTCAACCCGGCGCAGACCGGCTATCAGGCGCCCAAGATCGCCTGGCTGCGAACGGCGCGTCCGCGGCTGTTTGCTCAGGTCCGGCACGTACTGCTTCCCAAAGACTACATCTGCATGTGCCTGACCGAGCGCGTTGGCAGCGATGTGTCCGACGCCTCCGGCACGCTGCTCTTCGACGTGCAACATCGCCGCTGGTCCACCGAGCTGATGGAGCGCTTGCGGTTTGACCCGGCCTGGTTCGGACCGGCGGTCGAGTCGCAGGACGTGGTGGGTCAAATCACGCCCGCGGCGGCGGCTGAGACGGGGCTTGCCGTGGGGACTCCCGTCGTCGCCGGCGCCGGGGATCAGGCTGCGTCGGCGGTGGGCAGTGGCGTGATTCGTGCCGGTGTGGTCTCGGCAACGATCGGCACGAGCGGCGTCGTATTCGCGCATTGCGACGCGCCAACGCCGAACGACGCCGGCCTCTTCCAGTCGTTCTGTCACGCGGCGCCGGGCGCCTGGTGCGTGTTCGGGTGCATGCTCTCGGCTGGCGGCAGCCTGCAATGGGCGCGGAGCGTGCTGGCCGCGGACGAGCTGCGCCGGGCGCGGCGACCGGAGCAGCGCGACGCGCTGTACCGCGCGCTGATCGCCGAAGCGACCAAGGGCGACGAGGAATCGACTCAGGGCGTGCCGGTTTTTCTGCCGTACCTGAGCGGCGAGCGATGCCCCTATCCGCACCCGCACGCGCGCGGCGCGTGGATCGGTCTGCGAGCCGACCATCGCCGCGGAGACCTGGTCCGAGCGGTGCTCGATGGAATTACGCTCGGCATGGGGCAACAAATCGAGTTGATGCGTGCCGCGGGACTGTCGGTTCGCGAGGTACGGCTGGCCGGCGGCGGGGCGCGGAGTGGCTGGTGGCGCCAGCTTCAGGCGGATGTCTACGGTTGCCGCTGCGCCCGTATGGCCACCGAGGAGGGCTCGGCGATGGGAGCGGCGATTCTCGGCGGTGTCGGGGGCGGGGCCTTCGCCAGCATCGCGGCGGCCTGCCGGCGGGCGTGCCGCAGGGCCGAGACGTTGCGTCCGCGCCGTGGCCGAACCGCCTGGTATCGACAGCGGGCCGAGCTGGCGCGTCGCTTTTACGCTGAGATCGAGCCGCTCTATCGCTTAGGACCCGCCTGATGGCCGACTGCCCTGCCGCACTGCCGTCCACCTGGCCCCCGACCCCCCGACCGGCCCGATTTGACGATTGGCGGCACGCCAACTACACTCTCGCCCCGCACACGGACGCCCCCATCGTCTAGTGGCCCAGGATATCAGGTTCTCATCCTGAAGACAGGGGTTCGACTCCCCTTGGGGGTATCGCGACGCCGCGGCACGATAAGCACCCGACGCGGGCGGTTAGCTCAGTTGGCCAGAGCATCTCGTTTACACCGAGAGGGTCAGGGGTTCGAGTCCCTTACCGCCCAGTCCTGAATCCCTGATCTCTCCATGACGTGTTCCGATACGTGTTCCAATGCTCATGCGATCTCTGCTCCTGGCGGTGTTTCTTGCCTCGCCCGCGCTGGCCGGCCTCTCGCCGGAATCGGTCGCGGTGGTGGTCAATGGCGACAGTTGGGCGTCGCTGGCCGTCGCGAATGAGTACGCGCGACTGCGGCACATTCCGCCCGAAAACTTCATCATCCTCACCGGCCTGTCGGCGTTCGACTCCACCGACGTTGAGCACTTCCGCGCCGAAGTCCTGGTTCCGGTCTTCGCCGCCCTCGACCAGCGCGGGCTGACGCCGCAAATCGACTGCATCACCTACTCGCTCGACGTTCCCTGCTCCGTGGCGGTCTCGTCCGACATGGCCGGCAAACCGTTCCCACAGATCATCACGCCGGTCGCTTCGGCCAACGGCCTCACGTATCTGCATGAGTGGGTCCGCCGCAAAGACCCAGACTATCTGCGGCTCGACATCAATCGCTACTGCCGCCGGACGCTTCCGCTCGTGGCCGGCGAGCCGCTGTCGGCGGAGGAGCGTGGTGAGTATCAGCGCGGCATGAAGCTTTACGACGAGAAGAAATACGACGAGGCTGCGGCGGTGATCCGCAGTCTGACGCGCGTGCCGCGTGCCGATCCCACCCTGTTGTACAACCTGGCCTGCTGCCTGGCGCTGGGCGGCAAGGCGGATGATGCGATGACGGCGCTGCGCGACGCGGTGGCGCACGGCTGGCGCAATCACGGCCAGACCAGCAGCGATCCCGATCTCGCGTCCCTCGTCAAACGCGACGATTTTCAGACGCTCGTCGCGGGCATGAAGGCCGCCCAGATCGAAGTTCAGCCCACGCGCGGCTTCCGGGCTTCTTACGGCTGGAGCGACGCCGGCGAACCGGCGGCGGGCGGCAACACGGCCTCCGGCGACCCGCGCTACATGCTCTCGACGATGCTCGGCGTGACCTCGGGCCGTGCCAATTCGGTGGCCGAGGTGCTCGAGTGTCTGAGACGGTCGGCCGCCGCCGACGGGGCCGCGCCGCGCGGCACGGTCTATTTCATGAAGAACGGCGACGTGCGCTCGACGACGCGCGACTGGGCGTTTCCGTTCGCGATGGAGCAGCTTCGGAAACTCGGCGTCGCGTGCGTGATAGAAGACGGCGTGTTGCCCGCCTCGCACGCCGACGTCGCCGGCGCGGTCGTCGGCATCGCCAACTTCCGGTGGGCCGACTGCAAGAGCACGATTCTGCCCGGCGCGATCTGCGAGCACCTGACAAGCTGCGGCGGCATGATGGGCGAGCGCGACGGACAGACGCCGTGCACCGACTTGATTCGCGTCGGGGCGGCGGGGACGTCGGGCGCGGTGACCGAGCCGTTCGCCTTGCAGGAGAAGTTTCCCAGCGCGTTCATGCACCTGCACTACGCGCGTGGCAGCACGCTGGCGGAGGCGTTCTATCAGTCGCTGTATGGGCCGTATCAACTGCTGATCATCGGCGACCCACTGTGCAGACCCTGGGGCCGCGAGGCGCCAATCAGCGTTCCGTCCATCTCCCGCGGTGCAACTCCGCCGTTGGTTCGCGCCTCAACCAGCCGTCCGGCGCAGACACCTGCCGCCACGCTGCGCGGCCGCGTTGAGCTCAGACCCACGGCCGGCGACGAGGCCCAAGCCGTCGCCGAATTCGCGCTCTTCGTCGATGGTCGGCGGATGGCGGGGGCCGCCGCCGGCTCGCCGCTCGTGTTCGACACGACCGCGCTGCAGGACGGGCAGCACACGCTCGCCATCGTCGCGCGCTTCGGCGATGCGCTCGAGTCCTGCGCGCGCTTCGAACAGGTGATTCACGTCGGCAATACCGGTCGCGCCGTGCATGTGACCGCGGCGCCGCCGGCCAGCGTGGCGTACGGCGAGCGGACCACGCTCGAAGTCGAGTGCCCCGGCGCCGAGGCCGTCGACGTGCTGCATCTGGGGCGCGTAGTCGCGAGCATCGATCAGGCCCAAGGCACGATTTCCATCGACACGAAAAAGCTCGGAACCGGGCCGGTCACCCTTCAACCGGTGGCGCGCTACGCGCGCCAGGCAAGCCGCGTCCGGGGCCCGTACGTCGCGCTTGAGGTGACGCCACCGGCTGCGATCGCCGTCAAGCCGCCGCCAGCGAAAGCGAAGATGGAGAAGGGGCTCTCGCTCTCCATCGCGGGCGGCCGTCCGGTGCCGGTGCTCGATACGTTCAGCGGCGACTGGTTGGCCAAGGGTATCGCGGCCGCGGTGCAGCCGGCCGCGTCGGGCGACAAACCGGCCGCTCGGAAGCAGAACGCGACCGCGGACAAGTCATTTGTGGTCGCCGGATACTTCACGGTGGACAAGGCCGACCTGTATCAGGTGCAGGTTCGCACCAACACGCACGCGCGGATCGAGGTCAGCGGACGTCGAATCGCGCTCCCTTCCGACGGCGCTTGGCAATTCGGCCTGGCGAACCTCGCTGCGGGCACGCACAGCTTGCGCGTCACCGGCAAGGCAGTGTCCGACGCGCAGCTCGATTTGCGGATCGGCGCGCAGGGCACGGCGCATCCTTCCGAGGCGCGATTTACGTACGAGAGCCGCTAGCCCTGATCAGGCGCGGTTGGAAACGACGGCGCTTACCGCGCAGATCGTCGCACCCCGAAGCTCAACCGCTCGACCCACTCGAATCGCCCGGCGTCGACGCCGGCTGCGTGCTGACGCGCCAGCGGGCCGCCTCGGCCGTTCTTCCGCACGCCTCGTAGAACGCCACCAGCCGCTCGATCGCCTGCACCCAGCGCGGCTGATCCCCGGCCTGCTCCAGCGTCGCGACCCCCTCCACCAGCAGCGGCTCGGCCTCGTCGTAGCGGCCCAGAGCCGTCAGGCAGCCGCCCAGCAGGCTGGCCGCATTCCCGACCGCCCAGTGCCCTGCCGGCATGATCCCTCGCCGCACCTCCAGGCATTCGCGCAGCAGCGGCTCCGCGCAGGCGTAGTCCAGCCCGGCCAGCTTGACGCGCGCCGCCGTCACAAGTCCGTCGTCGATCCCCGGCGAACCCGGTAGCGATCGGCGGATGGCAAGCGCCTCGCGGCAGAGCTGATCCGCCGCGTCAAGATCCTGCCGCGTCAGCAGCACGCGCGCCAGGTTTTCCTGGCAACTCGCCAGATACAACTTGTCGAGTTGCGACGATTTGTCCGGTTGCGACGATGCGCGCCTGAAAATCGCCAGCGCCGCACGCAGGTGCTTCTCCGCTTCCAGCGGCCGGCCAAGCCGATTCAGCGTGGCTCCCAGGCTCGACAGTACCTGCGCATACTGCGGATCATCCCTGCCGCGCGTCGCGGCGGCGATCGCCAGCGCCTCGCGATAGAGGCTCTCCGCCGCCCCGTCATTGAATCGCTCCTGCTCGAGAAGCGCCAGATTCGTCAGCAGCAGCGCCATGCCCCAATGCTGACCGAGCCCATTACGCCGGTACACCTCGATCGCATGCCGCCACAACCGCTCAGCACGCTGGCGGTCGCCCTCCGTTCGCAGCATCTGCGCCAGATCGTCCAGAGTGTTGGCGTACGTCCGGCTCCAGTGTTCCGCGCGTTGCCAGTGCACGACCGCAAATGACAGCGTGCCGATCAGAATCAGCACGAACGCCCCCAGCGCCGACACCGAGATCCAGTGGCGTTCAAGCTGCTTCCGCAGCACGTACCACGCGCTGTCGCGCTTCGCGCCGATCGGCTCGCCCGCCAGATAGTGCCGGATGTCCCGCGCCAGCTCGTGCGCCGTCTGGTATCGCCGCCCACGCTCCTTGGAAAGACACTTCAGCGCGATGGTCTCAATCTCATTGTCCAGCGGCGACGACGCGCCCACCGCCAGAGACCAAGCCGCCCGGGCGGAGCGCAGCGCGCTGCCGCGCGGCCGCCCCGCGGAAATACCACGCTCGGCCGACCACGCGCGGCTCGGCGGCGTCGGCGGAGTTTCGGAAATATGCCGCAGCACATCGGCCATCTGCCCGATCACCGGGTACGGAAACGCCCCGGTCAGCGCTTCGTACAGCAGCACGCCCAGCGAGTAAATGTCCGTACGCACGTCGATCTCGTCCGAATTCTCGCGCGTCTGCTCCGGCGACATGTACGGCAGCGTGCCAACCACCGCGCCCGACAGCGACGCGCGCGTCTCGCCCGGCCCCGCCAACCACTTGGCCAGCCCGAAGTCCAGAACCTTCGGCTCGCCCACCTCGCGCGGCGCGTCGCCCTTCGCGACGTCCTCCCCTCCAGCCTCCAATCGCGTCTGAATCAGAATGTTGCTCGGCTTCAGGTCGCGATGAATGATCCCGCGCTGATGGGCGTACTGCACCGCCTCGCAGACCCGCGCGAACAGCCGCAGAAACTCGCCCAGCCCCGGACGCGTCTCGCGCACCCAGGTCGTTAACGGCGTGCCGCGGACGTACTCCATGACGTAATACGGCCGCCCGTCGCGCGTCTCGCCGGCGTGCAGCACCGAGACGATGTCCGGATGCTTGAGCTGCGCCGCCAGCTCAACCTCGCGCTCGAAGCGCCGCCGGGCGCTCGCCGATGCATACGGCCCCTCGATTGGCACCTTGATCGCAACCTGCTGTTTGGTCGCTTTCTGAATCGCCAGCAGCACAACACCCTGCCCGCCGTGACTGATCTCGCGCAGAACCTCGTAATCGGGAAACGAGTCGTCTGACAGCGCCACTCCATCGGAACTCGATTGGCCCGATGACGGCGCGCTCGGATCATCCACGCATGCCCCCGCGTCCGCCGCCGCCGCACCGTCCTCCTCGGCGGCGGCGCGCAGCGCCTCGCGGATCAATTCGCGATCGCGATCATGATTGTCGTACGCGGCGCTCATTGGCGGAGCCCTCAACGACCACGACCCGCGCCGAGCGCGTCCGCGCTGTTTGCTGAAGTCGGCTGGACGCCCTCGACATGACCATCCGATTTCATAGTGTACTGCCTCAGAAATATTGCGTCCTCGATTCGGGGAGCATCGGCCTCTGGCCGGTGCGAAACGCCTTCCGCACGGGCCGCAGGCCGATGCGGACCGCCCGGAGGCCAATGCTCCCCTTCGGAATACCGCACGGCATTTCTGAGGCACGACAGTAGCTTGTCCGCTCGCGCCGGCCGAGATCGTCGCCGCTACAGGCCATCGTGGGACAGCGTCAGCGGCCGCAGCGCTCGCAGCACCCACTGACGCCTCTCACACACCCAGCGGCGTGATTGCCAGGGCACCTCCACCGCCGCTCGTCCTGCTCCAGTTTCTTGATGGCGTCTTCCACCTTCTCTTCCTCGGGCGAGCCCGGCGCCGTCTCTGTCAGCCACTTGCGGTAGCACTGTCTTGTGAGATGGAAGAAGAACCGGCCCCAGAAGTCCCATGGATCAGACAGACCCATACCCAGTGCGGGGTCATACCAGCTACCCCCGACATTCACCAACCCCGCATCCCCCTGGTCACGCCAGCCGGCGTCGCAGCCCAGGCCGGCGGGGATGCCGTGGCCATACTGCCAGATCACTTCGCCAAAGGCGTTGCGAATGACGCCGAACTGCTCCGGCTCGCCCATCGAGTTGGTCACGCCGCGCAGACTGCTCCGGACGTCGAGCCACGCGCGGCGCCAGAAGCTCCGGTCATAGTACGGCGTCAGGTCGTCCGGCTCATCAACCGTGATTCGGATACCGATCGGCTTGCCGTAGCCAATTGGAATCGCGTTGGCATAGTCCTCAGGCGTGTTTCCCAGTCCAAAGCCGCTGGTCGGCACGCCGTCCGACGCCGGCGTCTTGCCTCCCGGCTCCCCCGACTCCGGCTCGCGCCAGTTGATGTTCTTGCCGTTCGCGAACGTCATCACCGCGGGCCCGCCCTCGCCGGCGATCTTCTCCTCGCGCAGCAGCAGCTCGTCGTCGTAGCGCGGCTCGACCACTTCCGGCTCCTGCCACGGCGGCACCGGCGGGCCGACGTACTCGCGCCGCCGCACCAGGCTGCCGACGCGCTTCGTGGCCGGACCATACGTGAACCGGTGCGTCTCGCCCGAGTACGAGGGCGAGTTCATCCAGATGGTCTGCAATCGCTTCGCATGGTCGTAGGTGAAGTTCAATTCCTCGACCTCGAGCGTCACCTCGTTGACCTTGACTTTCTGGGTCAGGCACATGCTCTCGTCCCATGTCGCCAGCGTGCTGAACGAGTCCCGCAGCATCGCCAGCGTCAGGTCGTCAGCGTCGCGCACATAGTCCGTAATCCCACCCAGACTGGAGTCCTTCCGCGTGATGTTCCCGCCCGCGTCGCGCGTGTAGCTGTCATTGAATGACACCACGAACGGATCGGTCCGCTCCTCGCGGATCAACCGGTTCAGCATGTCGTACCCATAGCGCACAACCGCCGGGACAGTCGAGAACGGGCTGCTTTCCACCACCTCGCTCAGCAGCCCGTTGGCCTGGTAGCTGCGCTCGAAACGCAAGAACTCGGTCCCCGCGGCGCCGAAGTGCGTGATGCTGGCCGGCCGGCCCGCCACATAGACGTACTCGGCCCGTGAAGCGTTGGCATTGTGCTGCACGCTCAAGCGGCCGTCGTCGTCGAACTCAAACAGCGTCACCAGTCCGTCGTCATTGATGCTCTCCAGCCGGTTGACCGCGTCGTAGTCCTTCAGAATCGTGCGCACGCCGCCGCTGTGATACTCGTAAACCGCGGCGACCAGCCCGTTGGGCGCGAAGCTGCGGTGCAGCATCCACGCATCACGGATTTCGTCGAATAGCCAGCCCTGCGGCGTGTAGTAGTACGTCACGAGCCCGTCGGCGCCGGTGGAGCGCAGCAACTCACCGAGCCGGCCCCAGCCGTAGCTCTCGTCCACCGTCCCCTCCGGGTAATCGATCATCGTCAGCCAGCCGCGCTCGTTGTAGACGACGTTGGTACGTTCGCCGCGTCCGTCCAGCATCGCGTTGGGAACCGTGAATCCGTGCGTCGTCGCCTCGTTCTCGTAAAGCCAGGCGCGCGTGCGGCCGGCGGGCGTCGTCCGCAGCGTCACGTTTCCGTGCACGTCGCGCTCGTAGCTCGTGGTGTGGCCGTTGGCGTCGGTGATCGCCACGATCTGCCCGTACGCGTCGCGCGCGAAGGTGGTCTGCACAAACTCCGTCGCGCTGCTGTACGGCCGCGTCCAGATGAGATTGTGATTCGCGTCATAGCCGTAGTCGGTGCGATGCCGCATCGGCTCGATCACGCCCCATGCGTCCGTGACCAGCGGCTCCTGCACCCGCACGAGGTTGTTCGCCACATCGAACGTGTAGTCCCAGCGATTGCCCGCCGGATCGATCGTGCCGACGGCGTTCCCCGCGTTGTCGTAGTCCACGCGCGACACGTCGCCGCTTGGGGTGACGATGACGCTCGGCGCCCATGAGTAGTCGGGATCGCCGTATTCCAGCGCGGTGAGATGATCGAGTGCGTCCCGGGAGCCGACCAGCCGCGGAAAACCATCCACGCCAATCTCGAATTCCAGCTCCAAGGCCACGCCGCGCGGGTCGATGATGCGGCGGTGCGTCTTGTCGACGAATTCGTAGCGTTGCCGCTGATCCGAGGAATTGCCCGCCCACTGCTCCCAGGCGAGCCGCCCGGGCGCCGAAACGTCGTAACCGTAATCCCAGACGTTGCCGGCCGGGTCAATGACCGATGTGATCGCATTGGCGGCGTCGTACGAGACGTCGACGGAGCAGGATTGCGGCCCGTTGTCATTCGTGAACGTCGGCCAGGTGATGCGCTGAATTCGGCCCGTCGCGTCGTAGGCGATCAGACATTGGCGCGCGAAGTACGCGATGCCGTACGAGAGGTTCACGAGCTTTCCATTGGCTGCATAGTGCGGCACCAGCAGCCGGCCGGACGGGTCGCTCGTGCGCGTCCACCGGCCAGCGGCGTTGTACTCGTTCGTGATCGCGTTGTTGTTCGTGTCGACGATTCGCTTCAGTCGAAAACGGTTGGGGTCGGCCGACGGCTCGAACTCCAGCCGGACTTGCGACTTCAGGATCACGTGAAATCCACCGCCCACCGCCACAAGCTGATCGCGGTACCCGTCCATCGGCCGCCAGGCACCCTCGCGCAGCTCGAACAGTTGCACCGTGTGCAGGTGGACCAGCGCCGCCCGCGGCACGCCCGCGTGCGTCCACACGGTCACGTACGATCCCATGCTGTGCATCCAGCCCGGACCCAGGCTGGGATCGGAAATCGGCTCGAACGGCTGACTGCTGTGCTCCAGCTCAAACGACAGCGGCATTCTGCCGCGCGCCACCCAGCCGGCCAGTTCGATCGCCGTCTGCTTCGCGCCCGAGTAGGCATTGACCCCCGCCGGCCCGCCCTGCCAGGGATGACCGCCTCCCGACCGGATCGCGCGGTCGATGTGCGGGTCGGGCATCTGGCCCCGATTCGCCTCCGCGACGCCGGAAGCAATGGCCCGTCGGACGGGCGTGTCCGTGACGACCTGGCCGGCGGCACGCGTCCCGCCCGCCAGCAACACAATCACAACCACCACTTCGGCCAAGCGACGACTGAGAACCGCGGCGTGCAATCCAGACATGACAAGTCTCCGTTGGGCGTACGGCACCGCCCCCAAGGCTTCGGCTCCGGTCGGGCAGTACCAACACTGACGTGGGCTTTTCGCCCGCTGCTCACGATCCAGCCCCGAGAATCTTGGTGGCGTGGTGAGCATGCGGCGTCCCGGGTGGCATGCTCTATTGAGAGCAGCCGCCCCGGCTACGCTCCCGGATCAGGAATGGAGAGCAGCCGCCCCGCCTGATGAATTCCCGTCCACGCAGCACCTCATCGGGGCGGAACCCAGCCTCGGCCTGAGGATGGCTACGATGACACCGCACGTCCGCCGCCCCGGCGCGTTAGAATTCTCGCCGGCTCGGGAGCGTCAATCGTGTCCAGCGAACACGCGCCTCAGGACTTGATCCAGGCCGCCGTTGAAGGCCGCCCCGACGCCCTGGAAAAGCTGCTCCTGGCTTTCCACGAACCCCTCGTCAAACACATCACCGCCGGAATGCCGCCCGATCTGCTCAGCTTTTGCTCGCCCGAGGACATCGCCCAGGAAACCTACATCGTCGTCGCCCGCGAAATCCGCACTTTCCTGCCCCCGTTCAACCCCCACGCGTTTGCCGCCTGGCTGTTCAAAATCGCCGACCACCGCCGCTCTGCCATGATCCAGACCCAGCGGGCCGCGAAGCGCGGCGGCGGAAATGCGCGGCGCTGGGGCCTGCCCGGACCAGACGATGACGTGATCAATCTCCTGGAGCTGCTCGCCATTCACACCCGCACCCCGAGCCGCTCGGCGGCGCGTCGCGAGACCGTCGAGCTCGTTCGCACCGCGCTCGCCAAGCTCCGCGATGCCCCCCGTACGGCCGTCACGTCGCACTACATCGAGGGCCGGCCGATCGCCGACGTCGCCGCCGCCATGAATCGCACCGAAGGTGCCGTGCTCATGCTCTGCAACCGGGGGCTCAAGCGCTTGCGGACGCTCCTCGACCAGTCGCGCCCTTATCCCGCTCCCGCGCCCCACTCCCCGCCCGACGGCGGATAGCCTCCCGATTATCGGCCCCTCGCCCCAGCCGCCGCTCGTCACGAAAAAAGCGACCAGAATTTCTTGACAATATAGAAAACGCGCGTTACACTCCTCGTATGAAAAACCTGAGCCACATCGCCAACCGCTATCGCACGCCGCGCCGCACGCCGCGCCGCACGCACCCGTGTAGCACAACCGCCCCCGGCTGTGAGACCCCATGTGGCACAGCCGCCCCCGGCTGTGAAACCCCATGTGGCGCAGCCGCCCTCGGCTGTGAAACCCTACCGCCCTTGACCCAACCGCTCCGCGCACAGAAGCCGGTACTCATGCTGTACATCCGCGCCAGCCGCCCCGGCCGCCAGCTCAAAGCTCTCCGCACCCTCGCGCCACGCCCGCCGGGCCTCCGCGCCACGCCCCAGCGCCTCCAGCGCCTTCCCACGCCAGTACAGACCGCGTGCGTGCGGTGGCTTGTTCGAGCGGCCCACGCCGAGGTTCGACGGATACGTCAGCGCCGCGTCGAAATCAACCAGCGCCGCCGCGAACTCGCCCGCTTCGAAGTGCTTCTGCCCGCGCAAGATATGCGCACCGCTGAACAGATCCCACGGCGTCGTCTGGCCTTCCCATGCGACGAAATACGCCGTCGACTCCAGCAGCGCCAGCGCGTCGTCGAATCGCTTCTCGTCGGCATACGACCGCGCCAGCAGGATGGTGACGTCCGCGCGGCGCGGCTTCTCGAGCCGCATCGCCTCCAGCAGCGCAATCGCCTCCGGCCGCCGACCGGCCTCGATCAAGCACTCGGCGGCGTCCCGATACAGCGTCTGATCGTCCGGTCGGGCCGCGATCGCCTTCTGATAACACTCGACCGCCCGGGCGGCATCCTTCTCCGTCACACGCGCGTGCAGTCCGAGATTCCGCCACGCAACGCTCTGCGCCGGATCGCGCTCGACCGCCTGCGCCCACGACGCCGCGGCGCCCGCCACGTCGCCCAGATGCGCCCGAACGTTGCCAAGATCGACCAGTGCGGCGGCGTCCGACGGACGCCGACCGACGACGTATTCAAGCACCCGCGCGGCGTCCGGCGTGGAGCTGAATTCGCCGCGCCGGCGGGCGCCGGTCGCCGCGTCGAGGTACTTCTCCTCGCGCTGCGCGTCGCCGGCGCGGCTCGACCAGTACGCGAGGTGATAGAGCGCCGTGGCTCCGCGCGTCGCCGGCGCGGCATCCACGCCGCAGACGCCGTCCAGCACGCGCACCGCCTCGGCTTCCAGCCCGAGCCGCGCAAACACCCACGCGGCGTCGAGCAGCTCGAACTCGATCTCGCCGACGAAGCTCCGCACGTCGTCGGCGAACTTCCGCCGGTCGTCGTCGCTCCGCAGCGACAGCACCGCCCGCGGAATCAGATCGGTCGGCCGCCGCGCGATCGCCCGCTCGGCGTCCTGCCACACGTCGGGCGACTTCGCCGCGTAACGGGCGATCAGCAGGTGGTCGGCGGCCCGCGCGTCCGCCGCGTTGGCGCGAACCGCCCCGCCGAATGCCGCGACCGCCTCCGCCGGTTTTTTCAGCGCCAGGTACGCCCGGCCGGCCAGGTCGTGTCCGAGGGCGGCGGTCGCCTCGGCGCCCGCCGCGCGCCGCGCACTCTCGAGCGCGTCGGCCGCTGCGCCGCCTTGCAGTTCGCACAGTCCGAGAAAATAGGCCGCAACGCCATCATCGGGCTTGCTCGCCAGCGCCCTGCGCAGCCCGGCGGCCGCCGGCTCCCAGCGCGCCGCCTCAATGTCGAGCACGGCCAGGTCGCGCAGCGCCGCGGCGTGGCCGGCGTCGAGCGCCAGCGCCTTTTCGTAAGACGCGCGCGCCTTCCCGCGATCGGACGCCAGGTCGAATTTCCGGGCCTTCAGATACGCTTCCTCCGCCGTCAGTTGGTCGTCGGGCTTCTTGGCCCACGCCGGTGGCTCGGGCGGCGATTCGGCGGGAATCGGCAACGGAGATTCAAACGTCGCCAGCACGTCGCCGGCTTTCGCGTGAATGCTGATCCGAACCGGCGCGTCGCCGACATCCGCCGCTTCGACGCTCGCGACCTTGTCCGGCGCGAGCCGGACGGGCTGATCGGCGACCGTCGCGCCGCCTTTCGACACGACGCAGCGGGCGCCTTCGAACACGCCAGTCGCGAGCAGCCGCAGCTCGAGCTTGCCGTCGCGCCGCCGCGTCTGGATCGCCACGTCGCGCGTCGCGAACTCGAAACCGTCGCCGAGGCCGTGCACCAGATACCAGAATTCCCGCCATTCGACCTGCTGCCGCGGCCAGAGCGGGCCATAGTCGAGCTGCGTCGGCAGCGGCCCGGATTGAACCTCGATATACGGCCCGTCCTCGTCGGTCAGGTTCTTCTGGCTGACCTGGCCGAACTCCCATTGCCCCCACGTCCACGCTTTCTTCCCGCCCAGCGCGCGATGGTCGGCAGACTGCACGATCCCGCGGTCGGCGTCGACGTCGTAAGCCCCAAAGAAGTCGTAGATGCAGCGATGGGCGAAGATCGACGCCCAGGTCTCGTGGTTTTTCAGCCACGTCAGGTCGCGGCCCTCGTGGATCGGCCAATTGAAGAACACTTCGCCCGAGTGATCGGTTCCCAGCGACATCGGAAAGATGAAGCGCGTGCCCGGCCGATTCGGATACGCGGTGCAGTTCCAGAAGTAGTACGGGCTCAGCGCGTCGTTCGGGTTGAACAGCCGAATGCGTTCGTCAAGATACGCCTTTCCCGGGTGCAACGTCAGACGCACCGTCCAGCGCGTCCGCTGCGTCTTCTCCAGGTTCGAGATCTCCAGATACGCCGATTCGCCCTCGCGTCCGATCAACGCATCGACCGGCGACACGCACGTGACGGTGTGCCCCTGCGGGCCGGCGTTCCACTCGATGCCGCCGCTGATCCAGGCCCCGCGCATCGCGATCATGCTGGGTTTGATCACGCCGTTGAGGTGAAACATCTCCTGGCCGGTGGACTTATCCAGGACGCTGTGAATCCGGCCGCCGAGCTGCGGCAGACAGGTCACTTTCAGATACTCGTTTTCGAGAAAGAGCGCTTTGTAGGTGCGGTCTTCCTTCTTCCGCCAGAGGTAGTCCTGCATGGTGTAGGGATAGACGATCGACGAGCGGTTCTCGGGCTGAAGCGCCCAGAACTGCGGATTGGCGTCCTCCTCCCACGGATAGGTGGGGAGCGTGAGCGTCCCTTCCCAGGCCTTCACCTCGGCGGGTGCCGCGGGCGACGCCGCCAGCACCGCCAGCCAGAGCCCCGTGACTCGAACGACGCGTGCCGGATATCTCATCTCAATTCCTCGCTTTCAGATGTGCCGAGGCCGGAGGCACGCTCACGTCGAACCCCTCCCTCACGGTCGGGGCTCGGTTGGGGGCGCACCTGTCGGATCGCGCGCCTGCCTCAGGGCGCCGCGGGCTGCTTTTCGGCCTGCTCGACGACGGCGCGTAGCCAGTCGATGCCGCGGCCTTCCGCGACCATGGTGATCTTTTCGGCCTGCGCGACGCGCATGAACTCGTCATACACTTCGCGGATGTTACCGGCCAGCGGCCACTCGGCGCGGGCATCGGAAGCCTGCTTGCGCAGCTCGTTCCAGCGGACGATGAACACGTACAGCAACGGAAGCCGCGCGACGCGCACGCGCTGCAGCAGTTCCTCGTCGCTTCCCGCTGCCGCCTCGGCGGACTGAAAGTGCTTCAGGCCGGTGCAAAGCGTCGACAGCGACAGGAATTTCGCGTTGGGCGGCGAATAGCAGCCGAGCGGGTCGGCGGCGGCATCGACCGCGTCGTGCGTCAGCTTCAGATAGGCGCGGATGTGCGGCGCCGCGGGGCCATAGTATCCGTCGAGGAACTCGTCGATCAGCTTCTGCGCGTCGCGGGTCGGGTCCCACAGCAGCTTGGCCAGCACCCAGCCACGCAGGTCGGCCATCTCGGAGCCGAACGACTGATAGGCGCCCTGCTCGAACACGCCCTTCACGCCGTGCTCGGCGAAAAAGCGCACATTGGGCCCGAGGACGCGCAGATTCGGATGCGGCATGACGTAATGCGCGAAGTTGGTGGTGTAGTCCCAGATGTAGAGCCGGTTGCAGATTTTCGACCAGTTCAGCAGGTCGTCGCGGAAGGCCTGGTTGCGGTCGTCGGCCAGGGGCTTGCTGAACGAGCACTCGATGCTGCACAGCCGCACGATCACGTTCGGACGCGGTCGCACTTTCGCCGGCGGCTTGCGCGTGTACTGGTACGCCAGCGTGTCGATCGCTACGTGCGGGAACTCGGCTTCAACGTCGGCGGCGACGGCGTTGACGAAACGCAGCAGCGATCCGGCCGGGCTGCCTTCCTCCTTGTCGATCGCGGCGCAGGCCTCGCACTGGCAGTTGTTGAAGCAGTCGTTCTGCGAGACCGAGGCGATCGTAGCGGCCGGGTTAGCCCGCAGGCGCTCCTTGAGATTCTTCACCAGCTCCTGGCGCAGCGACTCGTTGGTCAGGCAGAGCTGCGCGTTTTCCGTGGAACGCTTGCCGCCGATGAGGCTGAACCACTCCGGGTGTTCCTTGAAGTACTTGTCGGGCGGAATGAGCGGGTAGAAGGTGTGGACGAAGCCTTCGTAGGTGTGCTTGCCGCCCTGGGCGGCGTTGAGGCGGTCGGAATGGCCGTTGCACTTGTTGCGGGCGGCCCAGGCGCCGTCGAGGGCCTCGAACCAGAACGACTCGCGGTATTCCAGAGGGGGAACGTAACGCGCGTCGAGCTTGTCAAACTTCAGCGACGGGCGGTGCGGAATCGTCGTCGCCCGCGGCGTCCACCAGCGGCAGCCGACCGTGTCTTCCAGAAACGTGTAGGCGGCGTAGAGCGTGCCGCGCGGCTGGGCGCCGGAGATGACCAGGTCGCGGCCGGTGGTGCGGATGATGAAGCCCTCCTCGCCGAGACCTTCGACGTCGACAGGCGGTTCGGCTAGCGCTGCCGCGCCGCGCCCGACGAGGATGCGCCAGGTGCCGCCTGCCTTCGCGGCCGGATCGGTCGGATCGGTCTGCGTAAAGCGGGCGCCGCACACCTGCCCGAGGTGGCTGGTTACTTCGTCGGCGGCGTACTTCTCCGCCTCGCTCGCATCAGCCGCTACGACGATGATCGCGCGACTTTGCCCGTCTTCGGCGATGATAAAGTCGTCGTTGGGCGGAGCGGCGTGAGCGAGGGCCGCGGCGGTGAGCAGGGCACACACTTGCGCGAGTGGTCGTGGCTTGGACATGTGCATTCTCCGTGGGGGCTGGGGGCGCGATGTGCCGAGTTCGGGGGCACACTCAGGTCGAACCCCTCGCTGACGCTCGGGGCTCGGCTGGGGGCGCGATGTGCCGAGGCGTGATGCGCCGAGTTCGGGGGCACACTCAGGTCGAACCCCTCCCTGACGGTCGGGGCTCGGATGGCGGCGCGGTTCGGATGGGGGCGCGGTTCGGCTGGGAGCGCGGTTCGGCTGGGAGCGCGGTTCGGCTGGGGGCGCGGTTCGGCTGGGAGCGCGGTTCGGCTGGGAGCGCGGTTCGGCTGGGGGCGATCTTGCACTTCGTCGCTTCATCGCTTCGTCGCTCTATTCCTGTTCCGCCAGCCAGCGCTCGCAATCCAGCGCCGCCATGCAGCCGGAACCGGCCGCAGTGACGGCCTGACGATAGACATGATCGGCGACGTCGCCGGCGGCGAAGACGCCTGGCACGCTGGTATGCGTGCGGCCAGGCTGCGGCAGCTTAATGTAACCCTTTTCGTCGCACGCGACGAAATCGCGGACAATGTGCGAGTTCGGCGTGTGGCCGATGGCCATGAAGACGCCGCGCACGGCGAGATCGCTGACGGCGCCCGACTTCACGTTCTTGACCCGCAGCCCGGTCACGGCCTGGTCGCCGAGCACGTCGAGCACCAGCGAATCCCAGACCGGCTGCATCTTGCCCTGCTCGGTCAGCTTGAAAAATCGCTCCTGCATGGCCTTGCTGGCCCGAAGCTGATCGCGGCGGTGGATGAGGTAGACCTTGCGGGCGAACTTGGTCAGGTAGCTGCCTTCCTCGACCGCCGAGTCGCCGCCGCCGACGACCGCCAGATCCTGATTTCGAAACGCGGGCAGCGCGCCGTCGCAGACGGCACAGGCCGAGACGCCCCCGCCGCTGTCGGCCAGCCGTTTCTCATTGGGCAGTCCGAGCCAGTTGGCGCTGGCGCCGGTGGCGATGATCACGGCGCGGGCTTGGGCGGTGTGTTCGTCGCTGGCGATGCGGAAGGGGCGCTTGGTGAAGTCGACCTCGCGCACGTCTTCGGTGACAAAGCGCGTGCCGAAACGCGCCGCCTGTTCGCGAAAGGCCTTCATCATGGTCGGGCCGAGAACGCCCTGAGGAAAGCCGGGGTAGTTCTCCACGTCCGTGGTGAACATCAGTTGCCCGCCGGGAATGAGGCCGCCGGCGGAGAAGCCCTCGAACATCAGCGGATTGAGCGCGGCCCGTGCGGCGTAGATGGCGGCGGTGAGCCCCGCGGGTCCGGAACCGATGATGACGACGTTTTCGACGTTCACGCGCTAGCTCCCTCGCCGCGGGCCGAATCGCCGTGGCGCGCGGTGCATTCGGAGTTTAGGACGCGAGGCGCGGGGCCGCAACGTAGGGCGCTGGGGGCGCGATATGCCGAGTTCGGGGGCACACGCAGGTCGAACCCCTCGCTGACGCTCGGGGCTCGGCTGGGGGCGCCATCGGCGAGTTCGGAGGGGGGGGGCTTCGGCGAGTTCGGGGGGGGGCGGCTTCGGCGAGTTCGGGGGCACCCTCAGGTCGAA
>JAJVHV010000003.1:0-11193 GCA_022072445.1 Phycisphaerae bacterium
CTCCCAGCGCCCCACGTCCTTGGCCGGGTCCTGAGCCAGGCTGGCGGCGGTCGCGAGCGTCCGCACAGGCCGGCGCCGATCGCGGCCCGGCTGAGTCTCCATTTCGTTGACATGATTGTACCTCCATTCGTCTCCCCCCCGGGCTTGCTTTTGCCGGCGCGCACCCCGAGTGGCGCCGGGATGACCGGTTCATCAATCGCGCCGGCGGCGTCACGCGAGGCCAATCCGGACTCGCGCGCGCCACCGCCGTCCGGACGGAGGTTGCGACCGCCATGACGACGATCAACGCCTGAAATAGGCGCCGATCCCGTCAACGGATGAGGCGAGCAATTGATGTGCCAGTTATGGGTCGGAGGCTGAGTTCTAGGCAGTTCTGCGCACTTGGCGACGGTCCGCCAAACCCGGGATGATGATCACGTTTGGTCGATGCGCGCCGCCATCCGAGCACGAAGCGCCAGCGAGTGTCGTCCAGACGCGGTGCTACCGCTCGCCAACGCGCTGCCGCTGCTCGCGCGTGGGGATCCGCTCCAGCCGCGGAACGAGCTGGTGTTCGAAGATCGCGCCGATCGCCTCGTCCCGCGCGGCGCGCTGCCGGCCCGCTAGCGCTTCCGACCGCGCCGCCGCGCCCGTCGGCGCATTGGCACGAATGTAGCGCTCCGCCTGCTCGCGGCAGTCCTTCAGAATATCGCGCGCCTTCTGCGACTGCCCGTCATCCAGGGCGTATCGTCGGATGAACTCCGTAACGTGCTTTTCCCAGAGTCCGGGCTCGCGCGCCACCTCCGCGGCCTCGCGCTTCGCGCGCGCTGCCGCGGACAAAGCCCGAATTGTCGGCCTTCAACTCGCCGGACTTGACGCGCGAACGATATTCCGCACTGCTGACCGGCTTCTCACCATCCCAGATCTGAAACGTCGTCTTCCCACCCGCATCCGTGTGATGTACATTCGTACCGACCTCGACGCCGATGTGGCTCGGCGTCAGCCGCGCCGGCAAGTCGGGCGCGTTGATCGTTGCGACCTGAATGCTGACGACGTCGGTGGGTTCCTTGCCGTCCTTGTAGTCAGCGTGAAAAAGCTCGACCGTTGAAGGATACCAGGAGTCGCCGAATCGACGCGGCGTACTGCGCGCTTCCGCCAGCACCTTTCCGTCCTTCAACTCGGCGGCTCGAACAACCAACCACTCCTTCTCCGGATCAATCCACCACTCCAACGTCGAGCGATCACGCTGCGCGCTAACGACCTGCAGCGCCCCCTCCCGCGAGGTCTTGTACTTCCGAGCCGGCGGGTTGCCCGGTCCGTCGTTGAAGACCGCCTCTCGAACGTCGACCAGCCCCAGTTGCGGCATCAGGCCGACGCTTCGCAGTGAAATCAGACCGAACGCGGGTCCGTTACGATCCCGCACGCGCGCGATGGGCGTTCCCTGGGCGTGCTGCCATGATTGCCCGTCGGCTGCCAATGCGTGTAGCGATTCCGGCTGGAAATCGCTCGCCTTGCCGCCTGGCTCGCGCATCACGACGCCGTCGGGATCGGGGCGCAGCGTGAGAATGTCCTCCGTTGGCGAGAGCCGCGACGTGTAGTAGCGAATGCTGTTGTTCCGCCGATCGTCCCACGTCCACTCGACAAGCATCCGCTCCAGCTTCTGCCGCGCGTCAACCGCCCGCTCCAGCGCGGGCGGGGGCGATTGCGCAAACGCACTGCACGCCAGCGGAACAAGAAGCCACAGGAAGTGTCGTATGCCGCGTCGCCTGGTCGCTCTCAGTGAATGTCGCCGCATCCGTCGTCCCCTTGCCACCGTCGCCCAAAGTCCTACGTGCCGCACAGCCGTCCTAGCACCAAGCGCCAGCGAGTGCCCGCCCCCAACCGGGGCCGCGGTACGCAAGCGTGCCCCTGACTAAGCCTCGCCGCGCGCCACTGCCGCACGCCGCCGCGCCGCGCCGTCGGCGTCCATCGGCGTCACCGGCGCGCTGAAGACGCCCAGAAACCGCCGCCACGGCCCGACCGCCTCGCCGTATTGCGTCGCCATGCAGCGCGCGATCTGTGCCAGGTGATTCAGATCGTGCGCCACCCACGTGCTCAGCAGTTGCCCCAGCGTCACCTCGCCCAGCACCGCGTGCGTGCCGCGCCGCGCGAGCTGCTCCGGCGTCAGCCGCAGCGCGTCCAGCGCCGCGAGGTTCTCGCGCCGCAAGCGCTCGAACTCGTCCAGCAGCACGGCGACGGTCTTGCCGCGGCTCTCTTCGAACTGCGCGTAGCGGTCGTACTTGTCGAACGGCCGCGCCGTGCCCTGCTCGAGGATGATCCGGGCGCGGACCATCCAATCCGTCTTCTCGCCGTGGATCAGGTGCCCCAGCACGTCGAACGGGCTGAACGTGTCCGGACCGTAGTTCGTGTGCGTCCAGCCGCGGCTCAAGCCGGAGAGCAGCCCGCACAGCACGCCCGGCGTGCGCTCCAGCACTTCCATCGCCTGACTCAGCTCGAAGTCCATGGCCGACCCGACTCCCTTCCTTGCCGCACTCTCATCCCTGCGATCGTACTCCCTTTTTTTGCGATCGTACTCCCTTTTTTGCGACCGTGCTCCCTTCCTTGCGACCGTGTGTACTGCCTCGCAAGCGTGCCACCGCATCCAGCGTGGGGAGCATCGGCCTCTGGCCGGTTCGCTCGTGGACTTCACACCGGCCAGAGGCCGATGCTCCCCGTCCACATGTTGCGATATTCCTGAGGCACTACACTAGATCGGCTTCACCAGCACCAGACACGGATTCCCCGGCCACAATCCGTGAATCTCCTCCAGTTGCACGAAGCCCACTTTGAGATAGAACCGCCGCGTGCGCTCGTACGCCTCGCACGGCCGCGACGGCCCCAGCGTCTTGACCTGCATCAGCCGCGCGCCGCGCTGCCGCAGCCACGCTTCGGCGAATCGGACCATCTCGCCGCCGACCCCGCCGCGGTGCCGCTCCGGCAGTAGCGCGATGCAGTGAATCTCGCCCGACTCGGGAAAATGCTCATGCAGCGTGATGAAGCCAACCGGCTCAGCGTCGATTTCGGCGATCCACGTCGGGTAGCGCTCCGTGTCGCGAACGTACTGCACCAGCGCCGACTCGATCCCGAACCACTCCGGAAGCGCCCGCAGGATGCGCTCGCACAGCGCCGCGTCACCCGGGCGAAACGGACGAATGTTCATCGCACCCACCGCGGCTCCTCTCCCCACCCCGCGCAGCGATCTCCCTGCTCCCCGTTCCCTGCTCCCTGTTCCCTGTTCCCTGCCGGTATGGTCAGCGAACCGGCGCCACCCGGTAAATCGCGTCCTCGCACGCGACGTACAGTGTCCCCGCCGGCGTGAACGCCACGTCGGTGATCGCCGAGGGAAAGTTCTCCGCAAAAACTGAACTCTGCACGACGGCGTTGCGATCGTCGCTCAGCGTCAGCCGCCGCACGACCCGCGTTCCCGATTCGCCCAGGAAGAACCTCTGCCGCTGCGAGACGCCGTAGCGATCGCTGGGGTTGAATCCGCCGCCGACAAACCCTGGTGCGTCCAGCCCGCTCTCGACGATCGGATCGAGATACCCCGGCGTCTGGTCGACGAACGCGAGCTGCGCGGCGGTTTTGGCCACGCCCGCGACCTCGGGCCAGCCGAGGTTCGTTCCGCTGACGGAGCGATTGACCTCGTGGTGCCCGCCGGCGTTCTGATCCACGATCCACGCCTGTCCGCTGAGCGCGTCGAAAGTCAGCCCCAACCCGTTGCGGATGCCGCGCGCGAAGATCGGCGAGCCGCCGACCGGATTATCAGACGGAATCGTCCCGTCGTCGTTGTAGCGCAGCAGCTTGCCCTCCAGATTATCGTCGTCCTGAGCGGCACCAGGGTCGCCGAGATCCCCCAGCGCGACGTACAACTTCCCGTCAGGTCCGAATGCCAGCCGCCCGCCGATCGGTCCGACACTCTCCCCGACGGGCAGCGACGCGACGAAAATCTCGCCGCCGTCGGCGACGTCGCCGTCGGCCTCGAAGTAGACGACGCGCTGGTCGACGATGGCCTGCGAATCGGACGTGGTCTCGCCGGTATCGGACCGGGAATAGAAAATGTAGATTCGCTGGTTGGTCTCAAAATCGGGGTGCAGCGCGATGCCCAGCGCGCCGCGCACGCCGGCGTTATTGACCGGCAGCGACGCGAACGGCTGATCCAGCAGCACGCCGCCGGAGACCACGCGCACCAGCCCGGTGCTTTTCTCGGTGTAAAAGATGCGCCCGTCGGGCGCGAACGCCAGCGCGGTGGGCGCATTGGCGCCCAGCACGACGGTTTCGGCCTTGCCGTTCGCGCTCACGTCGAAAGGCGGCGGGGTTTCGCCGGCCAGCGGCAGGCAGCCTGGAAGGGCCAGGGTTATCAGAAGGACGATGGTGGCAATGCCGCACCGCATGATCGCGCCTCGCGCCAGGTCTTGACGGATATTAGCTATCGGCAGTTGAACCGCAAAAGCGCGTCTTCCACGTCCGATATTCACGTGCCCGGTTTCAGTTGGATCGTCATGCCGCGAATGCCGTCGGGCGTCGTCGTCAGCGTCAGGATGCTCGTCCCGTAATACTTCAATAGCCGCCGCAACGCTTCAACGTCCGGCTTCTCCTCGCCGCCGGCGGTGGAGAGCGCGATCTGAAGTCCGATCATGGCGGCCGGATTCGTGGCGCCGGAGCTACTGATTTCCTCGGACTTTTCGAGCAGTCCGAAAATGGCCTCCATGAACTGGCGGTTATCGGCATAGAACGTGAGCCAGGCCTCGCGCGGCGCGTGCTGCGCGACTTTTCGGAACGTGGCGGACGCGGCGAGCGACCCGTCCGCGCGGCTGCTGTTCAGCGCCGACTCCACGCCGGCGGTGTTTCCGAGGAAGACCGTATCGGACGAGGCGGCGACGGAGACGCCGCCCATCGGGGCGTCGAAGATGCGCGCCCCGCGCACCTCGCGCGGAGCGAGAAACGGCGGCGGGATCATGCCCAGGACCTTTTCGATGGCGTCGCGATTGCGATGGCCGATCGACACCATGAGCCGCGACGTTTCGACGCCATAGGGTTTTCCAAACGCGAGGTAGAAGTCGAGCGGGGCGCGCAGGTTATCGATCACGTCCTTGCGCATGTTCATGGTCTCGCCGGACGGCGTGGGCGTGTTCTCCATGCCGGTGCGCATCTCGTCGGCGGCGGCGGGATCGGTCTGGCGGAGGATTTTCTCGATTTCGTCGAAGAGGGCGGCGAAGCTGAGGTTGAGCGAGACGTAGATCGAGGCGGACTCGGGCACGACGTCGGCCGGGGCGACGGGGCGGTTGTCCATGGTCAGGATGCGGGCCAGGCCGGAGCGCTCGCCGCGCGTCAGCAGCAGGGACTCGCCGAGGAAGTCGTGCTCGTCGGTGCCGACGGAGAGGTGCGCCAAGAGCGCGCCGAAGGAGCGCAGGCCGAGGGCGTCGAGGGTTTTGGCGCTATCGGGCGATTCGGCGGCGCCGAGTTCGACGAAGCGCGGCACGTTGACGAAGAAGCGGACCGGGCCGAGCTTGGGAAAGTGCCGCGGCAGGCTGCGGTAGTCGTCGTCGCCGGCGAGCGACTCGCGCGGCCCGGAGCGCCGCAGGGCTTCGCGGACGGCGTCGGCGTCGTGGGCGACGATCAGGCGGTCGTCGGCCAGGCACAGCGCGAGATTGTCGGGCAGGGCGTCGGGGGAGAAGAGCTCGCCGGTGACCTTCTCGGCCCAGGCGGCGATGGCGGTCTCGTCGAGGCCGAACGGGTCGACATCGTCGTCGTGCTGCGCGGCCTGCTCGTCCTTCGGCCGGCCGACGAACGTGTCGATCTGCCACGAGCCGACGTTTTCTTTCTTGTGTTCGGCAGCGGCGTCGCCGAGCTTCTTCACGGCGCTTTCGTAGTACTGTGCCATCAGGTCGCGCCGCTTGACGCCGAGAACGGCCAACGGCGCGGCGTCATCGAGCTTCTTGCCGCTGGGGATCGCGAGGGAGATCGCGGCCGGTCCGCCGAAGGGGTTCTGCACCTGCTCGGGGGTGAGGTTGATGGCGGCGGCGAGCTTCTGCATGAACTTTTCGGTGAGCTGGGTGACGGGGGCCATCGACTTGCCCGCGTCCTTGTCGCTCATGACGTTGTAGATGCTGGTTTTCTTGACGCGCTCCCAGAGCTCGGCGCTGTCGGTCACGCCGACGAAGACCAGCGCGTCGCGCGGGGCCCATTCGGCCGGATCGACGTTCTGGCTGGCGGCGGTGGCGGCCGCGAAGCAGGACGCCGCGAGACACAAGAGTGCGCGATTCATGTGGATGTCCTTTCAAGCGGCCGGAGGAGGCCGACGCGCCACCCCGGACCGCTGGCTCAGGGGTCGGTGCGCGGCGGAGCTTTCAGATCGGGGGCGGCCGGGTCCTGCCGGCCGGGTGGCTGGAGGTAGCGGAAGCCGGCCACCGAACTTTCGCTGTTGTACGCGAACGCCTCGCGATTGCGCAGGAAGTCGATCGCATAGCGGATGGGGATCGCGAAGCCGAGACCTTCGCCGCTGGTGATTTTCATGTTCGTCACGCCGATGACCTGCCCGCGGGCGTCGAAGAGCGGACCGCCGGAATTGCCCGGATTGATCTGGGCGGTGGTCTGGATGAAGGCCAGACCGCTCTCCGCGCGGTTGCGGCGGCTGATGATTCCTTCCGAGACGCTGCGTTCGAGGCCGAGCGGATTGCCGATGGCGAAGACGGCGTCGCCGTCGCGGAGCTTGTCGTCGGCGGCGAGGTAGGTGAGGACCGGTTTGTAGTTCTCGGGCAGGCGGGCCTTCAGCAGCGCCAGGTCGAGAAACGGGTTGGTCGCGACGATGTCGACGTCTTCGATCTTTTCGCGGCGGAACTCGCCGCCCACGTCGCGGAAGATGGTGATGGCGATGCGCGTTTCGCCTTCGATGACGTGGCAGTTGGTCAGCAGGTAGCCGTCGCGGTGGATGAAGAATCCGCTGCCGTTGCTGGACGGGGAGGAGACCAGCACGACGCCCTCGCCGAAGCGCTCCGTGAGCTGCTTGACGGTTGCGACCGGCAGGTGGGCCGTGCTGTAGAGGTCGTCGGTGTCGCTGACGGCAGCCTGGGCGGCGGCGCCGGCCTCCTGGGGCTTTTCGACCGAGCGGACGCTGGCGCGGGGTATGCGCACAACTTCGAACCCCAGGTCGACGTAGATGGCGGTGGGGCGCTCATAGACGACAGGGGCTTCGATCCGCTGCCCCTCGGTCAGCGTGATAATTTCGCCGGCGGCGAGCCGCGACGAGGCGGCGGCAGCGAGCAGCAGCGCGCGACGCATGGTCGATTGGGTCATGAAACCGTGACCTCCCGAAGCAGCCCGTATGCTATGCGAGGAGTCCGTGGCGCTCAATTGGACGGTGGGGCCGGCAAGGCAGAATGAAGAATGCAAAACGCAGAATGCAGAACGCGAGCGCGTGAATGGGCGTCCCATCCGAGCACGAAGCGCCAGCGAGTGCGGACGGAGGCACGCAGGCGACGGCAAGGCAGAATGAAGAATGCAAAACGCAGAATGCAGAACGCGAGCGCGTGGATGGGCGTCCCATCCGAGCACGAAGCGCCAGCGAGTGAGGGGAGTGCAGCTGAGGGCGGCTGCTCTCCATGGCACGCGCGTCACGGCTCCTCGGCGGGGCAAGCGCGCCCGCACTTGCCTCTCGGCGGTCCGACCGAGGAGCTTGAGCCCGCGACTTATCTGACCGGGCTATCCGCCGCCCACCGCGATTCGACGATGGCCTGCCAGAGCCGCGCCCGTCAGGAAGCGGTTTCTCAGCCGAGCCGCGCGCGTCAGCAAGCGGTTTCTCAGACCGAGCCACGCCCGTCAGCAAGCGGTTTCTCAGACCGAGCCGCGCCCGTCGGGAAGCGGTTTCTCAGACCGAACCGCGCGCGTCAGCAAGCGGTTTCTCAGACCGAGCCGCGCCCGTCAGCAAGCGGTTTCTCAGACCGAGCCGCGCCCGTCAGCAAGCGGTTTCTCAGACCGAGCCGCGCGCGTCAGCAAGCGGTTTCTCAGACCGAGCCGCGCCCGTCAGGAAGCGGTTTCTCAGACCGAGCCGGAGTGCGAACTGCGGTCGAAGGATTCTCGCGCGGGGCTAAGAAACCGCTCCCTGACGGTCGCGGCTCAGATCCCGCTGCGCGGCTCAGATCCCGCTGCGCGGCTCAGACGGCGCGATACCACTCGCCGCCGGCGACACCCGTCACCGCCGGCGACACCCGTCACCACCGGCGACACCCTTCGCCTCCTCCGCCGCCCCCTCACGGCTCCGCCAGCAGTTCGACGAACGGATCGACGTCGAAGCCGTTAAAGCTGCCGTCCTGGTTGATGTCGCCGGCCCAGTCGGCGTGGCAGTCGGGGTAGGCGGCGGTAGGCGTTGTAGCGATCACCCGCCCAGGCGGCGCCAACCACCTGGCCGCGCTCGTTGATCCCGCCGGCGCCGCTGTCGGCGCCCGGTCCGCCGGTCAGGTCGCCCAGGCCGATCATGCCGTTCTGCGGCGTCCACAGGAAGGCTTCGCAGCCGCGGGCGGAGCAGCTCCAGCCGACGACCCAGTCGCTGTCGTTGATGTCGGCGGCGACGCTTTGGAACTGACCGCCGGGCAGATCGCCGAGGCCGGTCATGCCGGTCTCGGGAGTCCAGAGGAAAGCTTCCTGGCGATAGCCCTGTCCGCTCTGGCCGCTCTTGCTGGAGAGGCTGATGCCGACCACGTGCGAGAGGTTGTTGATGCCGCGCGCCCAACTGTAGAATTCGCTGCCGGGCAGGTCGCCCAGGCCGACCATGCCGGTGTCGGAAGACCAGAGGAAGGCTTCGTCGTCGAGGTTCCAGTTGATGCTAACGCCAGCGGCCTCGCCTCTGTCGTTGATGGCCCAAGCTTCGCTGGGGTATTCAGGAATCGCGAGGGTACCGACGTCGAAGACCACTCCATCAGCTGACCGAACAAACCCGTGCACATTCTCCGCTGAATCACTGTCACCACAAATCGCGCCATCGGCACCCAGGTCATAGGCGACGCTCCAGGCGTCTCCACCCGGTAGATCACCTGCGGACTCCACGCGGTAGAGCAAAGATCCGCGATCATGTAGCACCAGCAAGAGGAGTGCGACGCGCGGCATTGCAACCATGACGTCGATGCTCCTAGGGCAGCGCGTTGATGAGGACGGTCACGCTGTCATCCGGTCCATCGTCGATGGGGGACGTGTTGCTGGTAATGATGTCCAGATGCCCGTCGTTGTCCAGATCAGCTACCAGAACCTGACACGGCTTCGGCGCTGCTACGCCTACGTCGAAGTGGTAACCAACGAACAGATTGGTGGCGACGCCGGTATTGACGAAAACCGTGATGTTCCCGTGCGTTGTCGAGCCATCACCCTGATTCGCGACCGCCAGGTCGTGTCGCGGCGACTTCTGAGTCAGCAGCCCCCGGCAATCAGCGCATCGAAGAATGGGCCGATGTCGAAGCCATCGAACGCACCGTCGCCGTTCACATCGCCGGCGCAGAAACTGCACTTGACGGCGAAGCCGTAGAGCTGCTCCACGAACGTCTGAACATCGAATCCATTCACCGAGCCGTCACAGTTGACATCGCACGGCGCGGTCGAGCCCGACCACGTACCCTCCCACGTATCGCCGTAGCGCGTCAGGCCGTCGAAGCCGCCAAACAGTACGACTGTGTCGCGGCCACTGTCATATACCATCGCCGAGAATTAGCGTGGGCACGGCCCTGCGATGGGTGCACCACCGGTCCAAGGAACATGCGACGAGTCGAAGAAGGCCGAACCTCCGAGTGGGTCGAACGGCGAAACCTGGTATTCGATTTGTCCCCGCGCGCACCCGCCGAACAGGTATGCGCTCGCGTGACTGTTACCGATTGCCGCCATGGCCGGATGGGCAATCTGGAGAACCATGCCAAGCTGACTCCAACCCGAGTCGTCGTAGGCGTAAATGATTCCGTCGCCCGTGCCGCTCACGACGATTACCTGCTTTCGAAAGGCATCATAGGCAGCGGCGACCTGCCCGGTCATCGCTGCTCCACCGCGCCCGATCCAGTTGGCTCCGTCCCATTCCCACACGTCCGACCGTAGGAAACCGCACAGGAGGTACGTCAAAGCGCGGTCCGAGTCGTATACGAGTGCGTGGTCGTACCGAACTGCGGGTCCCGAGTCGGCTTTTGCAGCCACGCGGTTCCATCCCACTCCCACGTGTCCCCGACCACGCTGCCGTCGTTTCCCCCGAAGAGCACGGTGACGCCGCGCCGGGCGTCGTAGGCCATCGCGTGTCGGGTGCGGGGCGTCGGACCACTCGTCGCGCGCAACGTCCACGCGCTGCCGTCCCATTCCCAAGTCTCGCCGCTCAGGCCGACGTCCGATCCGCCGAAGAGCACGGTCACACCGCGGCGGATGTCGAAAGCCATGGCGTGGCCGGCGCGGGCGCTCGGTCCCAGGACCTGCCGCCGAGTCCACTCGAAACACGCCTGTGCGAAAGCGCTGTGGCACGTTGCGATCAAGGAAACCACCAGCGCCGCGTGAGCCAATCCTCGGGTTCGCGCGTGCATAAGTCCTCCTCGGCACGGTAATGCTCGACCCACTCTACGTGAGAAGACACGCACCCATGACCCCCAGTGTAACGACCCCCGTGCCGAGTCGATACCAGAACCCGGTATTCGTGGCTCAAAATCCTCCAATGAACGAGCCATACCGCCTTAGAGCGCCGATCAGAACGCCGCACGCGAGTGCGGGGCGCCTTCACCCACCACTGGCGTGGTGGGTTCTGTTAGCGGTTCTTGATCGGCAACAACTTACCGACGTGCCGCGGCGCGCGGCGTGGACCATCAGAGCACGAAGCGCCAGCGAGTGCGGACGGAGGCACACAGGCGACGGCCATGCAGAATGAGCGTGGCCACGGAGGGCCGACGCTACGGGGCGCGAGTGCGGGGCGCCTTCACCCACCACTGGCGTGGTGGGTTCTGTTAGCGGTTCTTGATCGGCAACAACTTACCGACGTGCCGCGGCGCGCGGCGTGGATCACGAAGCGCCAGCGAGTGCGGACGGAGGCACACAGGCGACGGCCATGCAGAATGAGCGTGGCCACGGAGGGCCGACGCTACGGGCAGCGCGCGTGCGGGCGCTTCACCCACCACTGGCGTGGTGGGTTCTGCTAGCGGTTCTTGATCCGCAGCAACTTACCGGCGTGCC
>JAJVHV010000003.1:11203-353465 GCA_022072445.1 Phycisphaerae bacterium
CCATGCAGAATGAGCGTGGCCACGGAGGGCCGACGCTACGGGCAGCGCGCGTGCGGGCGCTTCACCCACCACTGGCGTGGTGGGTTCTGCTAGCGGTTCTTGATCCGCAGCAACTTACCGGCGTGCCGCGGCGCGGCGTGGACCATCAGAGCACGAAGCGCCAGCGAGTGCGGACGGAGGCACGCAGGCGACGGCCATGCAGAATGAGCGTGGCCACGGAGGGCCGACGCTACGGGCAGCGCGCGTGCGGGCGCTTCACCCACCACTGGCGTGGTGGGTTCTGCTAGCGGTTCTTGATCCGCAGCAACTTACCGGCGTGCCACGTCACCAGCGCCTATACCGTTCCTCAGCGGCGGCAGGTCGCGCCAGTGCGGCAGGTCACCCAACAGCGACCGGCCCTGCGTCTGCGTGGGCCGGCGGGGTGCATGCGAGGCATTTCGGCGATAGAATGAACGCAGGCGAGCCGGGATGTGGGCTTGGGCAACGGGAAACGTGATGCGATTCTTTGTGGCGTTGGTTGTGCTCGCCGGCCTGGGGGTTGGCGGCTACTACAGCTATCAGAAGTGGGGAGGCGCTGCGCCCCCGGTCCGCTACAAGACGGCCGAGGTCAAGCAAGGTCCGATCACCTCGACGGTCTCCGCGACCGGGACGATCGAGCCGCTGGTGAAGGTGCTGGTCGGCTCGCAGGTCAGCGGGACGGTGATGAAGTGGTACGCGGATTTCAACGACCCCGTGACCGCCGGCTTCGTGCTGGCGGAGCTGGACCAGGACCGCTTCAAGGCGACGCTGGAACAGCGGACGGCGGCGGCGGCGGTGGCCAAGGCACGGGTCGAGGAGGCGGGGGCGCGGCTGGCGGAGGCGGCCCTGGACCGCGAACGAATTCAAGGCGCGTTCGAACGCGAGGCCTCGTCCGATTTCGAGCTCAAGCAGGCGTTGAACGCCGAAGCCGCCGCAACCGCCGCCCTGCACGCGGCCGAGGCGCAGTTCAGCGCGACGGAAGCGGATCGGCGGCTGGCGGAGATCGAGCTGGGCAAGACGATCATCCGCTCGCCGATCGACGGGATTGTGATCTCGCGTGACGTGGACGCGGGCCAGACGGTGGCGGCGTCGCTTTCGGCGCCGACGTTGTTTACGATCGCAAACGATCTGTCGAAGATGCGTGTGAACGCGGCGGTGAGCGAGACGGACATCGGGCGGATTCAGACCGGTATGCCGGCGGAGTTTCGCGTGGATGCGTATCCGGCGCGGCGATTCCGGGGCGTGGTGTCTCAGGTGCGGTTTGCCGAAACGGTGGTCGACAACGTGGTGACGTACACAACGCTGATCGACGTGGACAATCCGGACTTGGCGCTGCGGCCGGGGATGACGGCAACGATCCTGTTCGAGGTGGACCGGGCGGACGACGTGCTTCAGGTTCCCAACGCGGCCCTGCGCTTCAACCCGAAGGGCGAAAGTGCGGCGGCGGTGGACTGGATGCGTCCGGGGAAGGGACAGGCGCGGCAGTCGCGGGTCTACGTGCTGCGGAACGACGCTCTGACCGAGGTACCGGTCGAAATGGGGCTCAACGACGGTGCGTTTACTCAGATCAAAGCGGGCGAGCTGCGGGTGGGCGACCCCGTGGTGATCGAACAGGAGACGAGCGGGAGCGCCGGCAACCGGCCGATGCAGCAGCGCATGCCGCGCATGATGTGATGGACAACGGGCTGATCGACATTCGAAACGCCTGCAAGACCTATCACCTGGGCGAGGTCGAGATTCACGCGGTGCGCGGCGTGGATGTGACGATCCCGCACGGGCAGTTCGTGGCCGTGACCGGCGCGAGCGGCAGCGGGAAGTCGACGTTCATGCACCTGCTGGGCTGTCTCGACCGGCTGACCAGCGGCACCTATCTTTTCGAGGGGCGGCCGATCGAGCGGCTGTCGCGGCGGCAGCTCGCGGCGCTGCGCAACCGGCGGATCGGGTTCGTCTTCCAGAGCTTCAACCTGCTGCCGCGGACGACGATCCTGGAAAACGTCGCGCTGCCGCTGATGTACCAGGGCGTCGGGCGGCGCGAGCGGCGGCGGCGGGCGCAGGAGATGCTGGAGCGCGTCGGGCTGGCGGATCGCACGCGGCATCACTCCAACCAGCTTTCGGGCGGGCAGCAGCAGCGCGTGGCGATCGCGCGGGCGCTGGTGACGCGGCCGCCGGTCGTGCTGGCCGACGAGCCGACGGGCAACCTGGACAGCGCGACGAGCATCGAGATCATGAACCTGTTTCAGGCCTTGAACCGCGACGAGGGCGTTAGCATCGTCCTGGTGACGCACGAGGCGGAGATCGCGGCGTACGCGAGCCGACAACTGGTGTTCAAGGATGGGAAGATCATCCGGGATGGGACGCACAGCGCGGGTCCGATCGGCGGCGGCGCGAATAGCGCCGCTTGACAGAGCTTTTCGGCAGCTTATAATATATGTGTAGTTTGGACATTTATTATTCTAGAAACTAGGACCTACACCATGAAAAATCCCACCCGCACCATTGCTGACCTCCAGTCTGAAATCGCGGCTTGCTTCGCGCGCATGTTGCAGGAGCGCGGGTCGCCCGAGCCGCTGCGAAGGCCGGGCTTGCGGCCGCGCGTCACGATCCGTACGCGAAAGACCGATCGCAAGCGCCGGCAGACCGCGCAAGCCCGATTTGAGCCCGACGAAGACTGCATCGTGATTGAGTTCGAGCGTGACGAAGGGCAGTCCGGCGACGCGGTGGGCGGCACGGCGTCGTCGGCAGACGGGGCGACACTTCCGCCGGCCGGTGTACCTGAGCAGCACCTGGCGGATCTCATTCGCGCGCTGGACGGAGTCGAGCGTCAGGGCCGGGCGTTTGTATCGCTCGTGTGGTTCCGCGACAACGTGCTTTCGACGTACCCCTGGGCGACGGACCCGGGTGTGCGACAGTCCGCGATGACTGAGGCTTCGCATCGTCGACTATTCGAGACGTCGAAAGTCAGCAATCCGAAGAACCCACAGTTTCCAGTGACGGCGATCCGATTGCGGCGTGACGAGCCGCTCGTGCGCGAGACTCTCCGCGCGGGCGGGGGGGCGCCGGTCTTTCGGCCAATCCGGATCGAAGGTGAACCGCTCTCCGCAACGCTCATCCGCGAACGTCGCGAGTCGCGATGAAATATTTCGTCGACACCAGCGCCCTGGCGAAGCTCTATGTGGAGGAGCGGGGAACGCCGGACATGATCGAGCTGGCGTCGAGCGTCGCGCCGCTGGCGCTTGTCGTTTCGTCGCTGGCGCGGATCGAGTTTCGATCACTTGTGCGGCGTCGCGAGCGGTCGGGTTCGATTCGGCGTGCTCAGGCTGCGGACGTACTGGAGCAATTCGACCAGCACTGGGCGACCGTTTTCCTGGTGCAGCCGACCAGTGACTTCGTGCAAGCCCGCGCGCTTGACATCATAGACCGCCATGGGCTGCGCACGTGCGACAGCATTCAACTGGCCGCGTTTGAGGTGGCGCGCGAGTCAGACCCGGATTGTTCAACGTTCATCTGCGCCGACCACGCCCTGTTGAAGGCGGTCAGCGCTGACGGCGTGCTCGGACTCAACCCGGAGATGGGTCCGGTCCTCTGATCGGCCGGCCGCTTCCGCGTGCTCAGGCGGAGTTGAGACTTATGAACCCCTTCACCGTCATCGCCGAATCGCTCGTCAGCCTCAGCAAGAACAAGGTGCGCACGTCGCTGTCGATGCTGGGCATCGTCATCGGCATCGGCTCGGTGATCGCCATGGTCGCCGTCGGCGAGGGCGCCCGGCAGAAGATCGAGGCGGAGATCGCCTCGATCGGCGACGACTGGTTCATGATCATGTACTGGGGCGTGCAGCGCAGCGGCGTGCGCCGGCAGGAGGCGCTGCAGCCGAATCAGACCCGCGAGGAGGCCGAGGCGATCGTCCGCGAGTGCTCGGCGGTGCGGGCCGCCAGCCCGTCCAACCGCATCAGCATGCAGGCGATTTCGAGCTTCGGGAACTACCAGACCAGCGCGACCGGCGCCTATCCGACGTACTTTGACATCCGCCGCTGGAGGGTGGCCGACGGGCGGCTGTTCACCAACGACGAGATGCAACTGCACGCGAAGGTGTGCTGCATCGGGCAGACCGCGGCCCGCGAGCTGTTCGGCAGCGTCAACCCGGTCGGGCAGATCATCCGGCTGAACCGCGTCGCGTTCGAGGTGATCGGCCTGCTGGAGGCGAAAGGGACCAGCAGCGACGGCCGCGACAACGACGACGTGATCGTGTTTCCCTACACGTCGTTTCAGCGGCTGATCGCCGGCAACGAACGCTCGGGCACCATTTTCGCCGCGGCGCGGCCGGGGTTCGAGCTGGCCGCGGCCAAGAAGCAGATTCGCGAACTGCTGCGGCAGCGGCATCGGCTGGCCGACGAAGAGGACGACGACTTCCGCATTTTCGACCGCTCGCTCTCGGCCCAGGCCGCCGCCGAATCGACCCAGACATTTAACCTGCTGCTGACGGCGATCGCGTCGATCTCGCTGGTCGTCGGCGGCGTCGGCATCATGAACATCATGCTCGTGTCGGTGACCGAGCGGACGCGCGAGATCGGCCTGCGCATGGCGATCGGCGCGAACGGCTTCCACGTGCTCGGACAGTTTCTCGCCGAGGCGATCGTGCTGTGCGGCATCGGCGGGGCGTTCGGCTTCGGGCTGGGCTGGCTCACGGCGAACGTCGTCTCGTGGAAGCTGGGCTGGTCGATCGCCATTTCCGCGTGGATGGCCGGCGTCGCCATCGCGTTTGCGACCGCGGTCGGCCTGTTTTTCGGATTCTATCCGGCGTGGCGTGCCAGCCGGCTGAATCCGATCGAGGCGCTGCGCTATGAATGAACCCGCAACGAACGTCGACCCGACCCGCCGGACGCACGTCGCACGGGGCGCGCTCGTCGGCGGTGCGGCGGTCGTGGCGCTGTTAGCGCTGCTCGTGGCGTTTCAGTTGTACCCGTCGGAGCTGCCGAAACGCTTCGCGCCCGTGGTCGACGGGCAAATCTACCGCAGCGGCCGGATCACCCCGGAGCAACTGGCGCACGTGCAGCGGACGTACGGCGTGCGGACGGTTCTTTCGCTGCTGAATCCGGACGCGCCGGAGTGCGCCGCCGAGCGCGAGGCCGCCCGAGAGCTCGGTCTGGAGTGGCACAACGTGCCGCTGCCCGGCGACGGCGAGAGCAACGCTGAGCAGCGCGACGAAATTCTGCGCGTGATGCGCGACGCCCAGCACGGGCCGCTGCTGGTGCATTGTGCGGCGGGGGCGACGCGCACCGGGCTGGCGGTGGGGCTGTATCGGATCGCCGAGCAGGGCTGGCCGCTGGAGGCGGCGCTGGACGAGATGCGGGGTTTCGGCTTTGAAGACGAGCCGCACCACGCCAGCGTGCGCGAGGCACTATCCGCGGCGGCGGAGGCGTCCAGGCCGCGCTCGCCGCCGGAATAACACCTCGGGCGCCGCGTCAGTCGACGTTCCAGGTGTCGCCGTCGTTGAAGAGGGCGTCCATGTCGCCGGGGCCGAGCTTGGCGGTGGCGGCGCGAATCTGCCCCATCAGCAAGTCCTCGTAGCTGGGCGATTCGACGCAGCGGAAGACGCCCATCGGCTCGGGGAAATCGGGATGGCGCATGCGGCTGAGCAGGTAGGCCAGCGTTGGTTCGGCGCACTTCTCGTCGTGATGCAGCAGGTCGTCCGGCGAGACGCCCTTGCCCAGTTCGACCACCTCGGGTGTGGTGCCGTTCAGACGGATGCCCTTGTCACGGTTCTTGCCGAAGATCATGGGCTTGCCGTGCTCGAGGTAGAGCACGTGCTCGTCCTTGACGCTGCGGTCGGTCGCGAATTCGAACGCCTTGTGGTTGTAGACGTTGCAGTCCTGGTAAATCTGGACGAACGCGGTGCCCTTGTGCTCCGCGGCGCGCTTCAGCACGCCCTGCATGTGCTTGACGTCGACGTCGACGGTGCGGGCGACAAAAGTCACCTCGGCGCCGATCGCCACCGAGATAGGGTGGATCGGGTGATCGATCGAGCCGAAGGGCGTCGACTTGGTCTTCTTGCCAAGCTCGCTGGTGGGCGAATACTGCCCCTTCGTCAGACCATAGATGCGGTTGTCGAAAAGCAGGATCTTGAGGCCGACGTTGCGGCGGATCGTGTGGATCAGGTGGTTGCCGCCGATCGACAGTCCGTCGCCGTCGCCGGTGACGACCCAGACGTCGAGCTCGGGGTTGCCGATCTTGACGCCGGTGGCGATGGCCGGGGCGCGGCCGTGGATGCTGTGGAACCCGTACGTGTTCATGTAGTACGGGAAGCGGCTGGAGCAGCCGATGCCGGAGACGAAGACGATGTTCTCCCGGCGGACGCCGATCTCGGGCATGATCTTCTGAACTTGCGCGAGGATGGAGTAGTCGCCGCAGCCGGGGCACCAGCGGACTTCCTGATCGCTCTTGAAGTCCTTGGGTTGCAGGGTTGGCAGGTCAGCAGGTGCGTTCACGGTTATTTGGCTCCCAGGACTTCGTCAATCTTGGCGGTGATTTCGCGGATCATGAATGGCCGACCCTGAACCTTGTTCAGGCCGACGGCCTCGACGGCGTAGCGGCCGCGCAGCAGCAGCAGAAGTTGCCCCATGTTCAGCTCGCAGACCAGCACGTGTTTGAAGCGGTGGACGATCTCGCCCAGGTTGGCGGGGAACGGGTTCATGTGCCGCAGGTGCACGTGCGACACTTTCCGGCCCTTGGCGCGGGCCCGCTGGCCGGCGGTTCGCACGGCGCCGTACGTCCCGCCCCACGAGACCAGCAGCACGTCGCCGCTGTCGGGGCCGTCGATCGGCTGCGGCGGAATTTCGTGCACGATGTTGGCGACCTTCTGCGCACGCAGGCCGACCATCTTGTGATGGTTGTCCGCGTCGTAGCTGACGTTGCCGGTCACGTCGGCCTTCTCGAGGCCGCCGACGCGGTGCTCCAGGCCGGGCGTGCCGGGGACGGCCCACGGCCGCGCCCCGTTCTTGTCGCGCAGGTACGGCTGAAACGTGGCGGCGTCGCTGGCGTGACGCACCGTGATCTTCTCGATGCTGGCGTAGGCCGGAATTCGCCACGGCTCGGAGCCGTTGGCCAGGAAACCGTCCGTCAGCACAAACACGGGCGTCATGTACTTGAACGCCCAGCGCGTGGCCTCGATGACTGTCCAGAAGCAGTCGGCCGGCGACTGGGCCGCGATGACCGGCAGCGGGCACTCGCCGTTTCGTCCGAGAATGGCCTGCCAGAGGTCGGCCTGCTCGGTCTTGGTGGGCAGGCCGGTGCTGGGGCCGCCGCGTTGCACGTTGACGATCAGGCAGGGCAGTTCGGTCATGACGGCCAGGCCGACGCCTTCCTGCTTGAGCGCGATGCCCGGTCCGCTCGACGCGGTCACCGCGAGGGCTCCGCTGTAGGCAGCGCCGACGACGGCCGCGAAGGCGGCGATCTCGTCCTCGGCCTGATACGTGCGGACGTCGAAGTTCTTGCGCATCGACAGCTCGTGCAGAATGTCGGATGCGGGGGTGATCGGGTACGTGCCGTAGACCAGCGTCTTGCCGGCCAGCCTGGCGGCCGTGATCAGGCCCAGGGCGGTGGCCTGGTTGCCGGTGATGTTGCGGTACTTACCGGGGTCGAGCTTCGCCCGGTTCACGCGGTAGCGCACGGGAAACATCTCGGCGGTTTCGCCGAAGTTGAACCCGGCCTGGATGGCGAGCGTGTTGGCGGCGGCGATCTCGGGCTTCTTGCTGAACTTGTCGTTGATCCAGCGGAGCGTGACGTCGAGCGGGCGGTCGTACAGCCAGAAGATCAGCCCCAGCGCGTAGAAATTCTTGCAGCGCTCCGCATCCTTGGCCCCGACCCCCGCCTGCTTGACGGCGTCGACGGTCTGCCGCGTGATCGGCACCTCAAAGACGCGGAAGTTCTTCAGGCTGCCGTCTTCGAGCGGGTTGTTCGTGTACTTGGCCTTGGCCAGGTTCTGTTTGGTGAACTCGTCGACGTTGACGACCAGGATTCCCCCGTCCTCCAGGTCGCCCACATTGGCCTTCAGCGAGGCCGGGTTCATCGCGATCAGCGCGTCAACCTTGTCGCCCGGCGTGTGAATGTCGTGGTTGCTGAAGTTGATCTGAAATCCCGACACGCCGGCGATGGTGCCCGCCGGCGCCCGAATCTCCGCCGGAAAGTCCGGCAGCGTGCTGACGTCGTTGCCGAACACGGCCGAGGTGTTGGTAAACTGTGTTCCGGCAAGCTGCATGCCGTCGCCGGAATCGCCGACGAAGCGCACGGCGGCGCTGTCGAGTTCACGGACGGACTTTCCGTTTCGCTTTTGGCCGCCCGCAGTCGCGGTGCTCATGTGTTTTGGAATCTCGCAAGTGACGCCTCGGTTCCGGCGCCACCCTGGCGTCGGCGACCGACCTGATATCAGTTGTAATTCACGGTTTCACAGATACTTGCGAAGCGAAAGCGGTTTCGGTCCACTCGCTCAGCGCGCACCCATTCCGCCGCCGGTTGAGGAGTATAGCGAACGATGCGCGCGCATGCCAGACCGCGCAGCCACGATGACGTCTGGGTCGTTCGCAAGCTGACTGGACATTCACAATCGCTCACGCGGTTGACGCACGCCTCCAACGCCGGAGTTGGGCCTATCGGTTCGAGCTCCGCTCCGAGTTCACATCGGTTCGGCCCCGCTGTCGCCGATCGAGCGCCGCGCGACGAATCGCCGAACTCCAGCGCGTCATCCGCCAACCTGGAAATCGCGGGCAGGATTGTCTCATAACGCTCGACTTGGTAAAGTCCGGGAAGCATCCGGACGACACGCGCTGTGGGGGCGTACGTCCGGCGTCCGCCCGATAAATCACGTTTGATCGCGCGCGGAATTTCGCTCACCTGCAACGAGGTACGAACGCCATGTCAGCACGTCGGCACGCTCGCATCATCGGGGGATTCGGCTGGATGGTCATCGCGGGCACGGTCTGTATGGTGGTCGCCATATCCTTGAGCGTCCGGGCGCGCTCGGCGCTGGCGACCGCACGGTCCGAAGAAATCCCCTGGACGGGCGAAGTCGGAATCACCGAGACCGTCGACGAGATCATGGCCCGTGCCGCCGTGGAGGAGACCTGGGATCCAACCCGCGATGCGCCGATCGACATCGAGCGTCTGAAGGACTACGAGCAGTACGAGGAGGAGTACAAGGAGTATCGCCAGAGCCTGCCGCAGAACCCGGACTCGCCGGCGGTCGCGCAGTGGCCGCCTGCGGAGGAAACCGGCGGTCGGCCGCTGGATACTGAGGAGCCGGAGCAGCCCGACGCACCGTTGCTGCCGCAGGTGGTGGGCACGAGTTTTCTGGGACCGGTGCTGAGCGAGTCGGGCTTCGTTCCGCCCGACACCGAAGGTGCCGCCGGCCCGACGCAGATCCTGATGTGCGCCAACGGGCGGATCAAGCTCTATGACAAGAGCGGCGTACTCGGCCCGCTGAACGCCAGCACCAACACGTTCTTCAACTCGGTCCGCGCCAGCTCGACCACGTCCGATCCGCGCGTCCGCTTCGACCGGCTCACCAATCGCTGGTTTGTGATCTGCATTAACGTCTCGAGCCCGAACCGTATTCTGCTGGCGGTGAGCAGCGGCGCGACCATCACGGGTTCGTCGAGCTTCACGTTCTACTTCTTCCAGCAGGACACCGTCACCCCGACCAACGCTAACGACACCGGCGGGCTGCTCGACTATCCGTCGCTGGGGATCGACAACAACGCGCTGTACATCGGCGGGAACATGTTCAACCCCGGATATCGGGGCAGCACGGGCTTCGTGGTCCGCAAGACGTCGGTGCTGAGCGGCGGCCCGATCGTCGTCACCGCCTTCCGCCAGATGTGTACCAGTTCCGGCGCCGGAATCTCGACGCCCATGGGCGTCGACAACGCCGACACCGCCGCGACGGAGGGGTACTTCATCGGCGTGGACAACGCGAGCTTCGGGCTTCTGGTTGCGCGGCGGATTTCGACTCCCGGCGGGACGCCGACGATCTCGGGGAATTTGAATATCACCGTGCCGACGACGGGCTTTCCGCAGGACGTGACCGTTCTGGGCAGCGGCAGCAACACGCTCGATGGCATCGACGACCGGCTCTTCGCCGCCAAGATGCACAAGAACCAGCTCACTGGCGTTCGCACGCTCTGGACCAGCCATAACATGGAGGTGAATTCGAGTGGCGTGTTCAGTTCGTCGGGCAATCGCAACGGCTCGCGCTGGTACCAGATTCAGAACATGACGAGTACGCCGGCGCTGGTTCAATCCGGCACGCTATTTGACAGCGCTGCGAGCAACCCCAAGAGCTACTGGATGCCCGACGTGGCGATGTCGGGGCAGGGGCACATGGCGCTGGGCTGCTCGTATGGCGGTCTGGCCGACCGCGCCGGCTGCGCCGTGGCGGGCCGTTTCTCCAGCGACGCGCTGGGCACGATCCAGGCGCCGACGCTCGCGGTGGTCAGCGCGACGAACTACAACGTGCAGTCGGGCGGGCAGCGCTGGGGTGATTACTCGTTCACGTGTGTCGACCCCAACGACGACATGACGATGTGGACGTTCCAGGAGTATTGCAACGCGACGGACTCGTGGGGCTGCCGCGCCATGCAGCTCCGCGCTCCGCTTCCGGCGACGCCGGCGAGCTGCGTTCCCGACACGGTCAACACCGGGGACACGAACGTCAACGTGGTGGTGACGGGTACGTCGTCATCGGGCTCGGGTTTTTACGACCCGGACGCCACGCATCCCAACCACATCGCTGCATCGGTCGGCGGGACGGGTGTGACGGTCAACAGCGTCACATTCAACAGCCCGACGCAGATCACGATCAACGTCACGGTATCGGCCGGTGCGACGCCGGGGGTGCGGACGATCACTGTGACGAATCCTGACGGGCAGGCCGTCACGTCGGCTGCGGGGATTCTCACGGTCAGCGGCGCGTGCGCCGGGCCGAGCATCACGACGCATCCGAGCAATCAGACGGTCTGCGACGGCGGTTCGACCACGTTTACGGTTGTCGCCAACGGTACCCCGCCGCTGAGCTATCAGTGGCAGAAGGACACGGTGGACATCGGCGGGGCGACCAGCGCGACGCTGAACATCGACCCGGTCGACACCGGCGACGCCGGCAGCTACCGCTGCGTGGTGACGAACGCGTGCGGCAGCGCCACGAGCAACGCGGCGACGCTGACGGTGAACGTCGCGCCGAGCGTCGGTACGCATCCGAGCGATCAGACGGTGTGCAGCGGCGGCTCGGCGACGTTTACGGTCGCGGCCAGCGGCACAGGTCCACTGAGTTACCAGTGGCAGAAGAACACCGTGAATATTGGCGGTGCGACCAATGCGTCTTACACGATCGACCCGGTCGGCACGGGCGACGCCGGCAGCTACCGCTGCGTGGTGACGAACTCGTGCGGCAGCGCGACCAGCAACGCAGCCACGCTGACGGTGAACGTCGCGCCGAGCATCACGACCCACCCGGGCAGCCAGGCGGTCTGCGACGGCGGCGCGGTCACGTTCAGCGTCGCCGCCAGCGGCACCGGCCCGCTGGGCTACCAGTGGCAGAAGGACACGGTTGACATTGGCGGCGCGACAAATCCGTCGTACACAATCAATCCGGTGGGTGCGGGCGACGCGGGCAGTTACCGCTGCGTGGTCACGAACACGTGCGGCAGCGCGACCAGCAACGCGGCCACGCTGACGGTCAGTGTTGCGCCGAGCGTTACGACGCAGCCCGACAGCCAGACTGCCTGCGACGGCAGCTCGGCGACGTTCACCGTGGTCGCGGCAGGCAGCGGGCCGCTGAGCTATCAGTGGCAAAAGAACACGGTAGACATTGGCGGCGCGACGAACAGCTCGTACACGATCAACCCCGTCACAGCCGGAGATGCTGGAAGCTACCGCTGCGTGGTGACGAACGTGTGCGGCAGCGCGACCAGCAATGCGGCGACGCTGACGGTCAATGACGGTCCGAGCATTTCGACGCACCCGAGCGACCAATCGGTGTGCGACGGCGGTTCGGCCACGTTCACGATCGTCGCCAACGGCACGCCGCCACTCAGCTACCAGTGGCAGAAGGACACAGTAGACATTGGCGGCGCGACGAGCGACTTATACACGATCAACCCGGTCGGCGCCGGCGACGCGGCCAGCTATCGCTGCGTAGTCACGAATGCATGTGGAAACGCGACCAGCGACGCCGCCACACTCACTGTCAACGTCGCCCCGACTATCACCGATGAGCCCGACGCCCAAACCGCGTGCACCGGCGACTCGGTCACGTTCACCGTCGCCGCCAGCGGCAGCGGGCCGCTCAGTTATCAGTGGCAGAAGAACACCGTCGACATTGGCGGCGCGACCAGCAGTTCGTACACGATCAACCCCGTCACAGCCGGCGATGCCGGCAGTTACCGCTGCGTGGTGACGAACGCCTGCGGCAGCGCCACCAGCGACGCCGCCGCCCTCACAGTCAACGAGGGCGTCAGCATCTCGCAGCATCCGGCGTCCGCCACGAAGTGCTCCGGCGACAGCGTCACGTTCAGCGTCATCGCCGGCGGTACTCCGCCGCTCAGCTACCAGTGGCGCAAGGGCGGCGTCGACATCGGCGGCGCGACGAATGCGAGCTACGTGATCGGAAGCGTCGCGCCGGCCGACGCGGGCGACTATGACGTGGTCGTCACGAATCCGTGCGGCGGCGTCACCAGCAACGCCGCGACGCTTGCCGTCAACGTCGGGCCCTCGATTACCGATCAGCCCGACGCGCAGACAGCCTGCTCCGGCGGCAGCGCCACGTTCTCGGTCGTCGCCAGCGGCAGCGAGCCGTTCGGCTATCAGTGGAAGAAGGGCGGCACGGACATTGGCGGCGCGACGAATTCGTCCTACACCATCGATCCGGTGACGCCGGCCGACGCGGCGATCTACACTTGCGCGGTCACCAACGCATGCGGCGCGACCACGAGCGATCCGGCCCAGCTCACAGTCAACGAAGGGCCGACGATCACACTGCAGCCGGTCTCGCAGACCGTCTGTGCGGGCACTGTTGTCAACTTCACGGTGAATGCCAATGGCACGCCGAATCCGACGTATCAGTGGCAGAAGGACGGTGGCGATCTGGCCGGTGAGACGAGTCAGTTTCTGACACTCAACAACGTCCAGCCGGCCGACGCCGGCTCGTACGCCTGCGTCGTGTCGAACGCGTGCGGCAGCGTCACCAGCGACGCCGCCACGCTGACGGTCAACACCGCTCCGCAGATCACGCAGCAGCCGAGCGAGCAGACCGCGTGCATCGGCGGCTCGGCCACATTTGCGGTCGTCGCGTCGGGCACGCCCGCGCCCACGTATCAGTGGCGCAAGGCTGGCGTCGACCTGGTCGACGGCGGGAACATCAGCGGCGCGACGAGCGACACGCTGGTGATCAACCCGGTTTCGCTGGGCGACCAGGACGTCTACGACGTCGTCATCGCCAACACCTGCGGCAACGTCGGCAGTCTGCCGGCGTCGCTGCTTGTGCAGGAGGGCCCGAGCATCAGCACGCAGCCCACCCCGCAGACGGAGTGCGTCGGCGGCAGCATCAGCTTCGTCGTCGCGGCCGACGGCACCCCGCCGTTCAGCTTTCAGTGGCGGAAGAACGGCGGTGATCTGGCGGGCGAGACTCAGTCCTCGCTGACGATCGATCCGGTCGGCGCGGGCGACGCCGGGAATTACGACTGCGTGGTTACGAACGCCTGCGGCAGCGCGACCAGCGACGCCGCTGCGCTGACGGTCAACACCGCACCGACGATCACGCAGCACCCGGCCAATCAGTCGGCGTGCACGGCCGGCTCGGCGGTCTTCACGGTCGTCGCCACGGGCACGGGGCCGCTGAGTTATCAGTGGCGCAAGGACGGCGGCGACCTCTCCGGCGAGACGGGCGACACGCTGACGATTGCGTTTGTACAGTCGGTCGACGCGGGCTCGTACGACGTGGTGGTGACAAACGCCTGCGGAAGCGTCACCAGTAACGCGGCGACGCTCACCGTCGACGTCGGGCCGCTGGTCACCGACCAGCCCGATCCGCTGGCGGTCGACGTGGGCGACAGCGCGGTGTTCGCGGTGGTCGCTTCGGGCAGCCCGCCGCTGAGCTACCAGTGGCGCAAGGGCGGCGCCAATCTGGCCGACGGGCCGACCGGCAGCGGCAGCGTCGTCAGCGGTGCTACCAGCGGCACATTGACCATCACCAACGTGCAGATGGCCGACGCCGACAACTACGACGTGGTCGTGAGCAACGCGTGCGGCTCCACGCCGAGCGATCCGGCGGCACTTTCGGTCAGCGCGCCGTGCGTGCCGTGCGACGCCAACTGCGACGGCAGCATCAACGGCTTCGACGTCGATCCGTTTGTCGCGCTGCTCTCGGGCAGCGGCACGCCCTGTTCGCCGTGCGCGGGCGACGTGAACGCCGATGGCAGCATCAACGGTTTCGACATCGATGGGTTTGTGGCGGCGCTGACCGGCGGCGGCTGCTGACGGCTGCTACTGACCCCTGAGATAAGCAGACAGTCCCGGCAGGTCGCCCAGCGGCGACCTGCCCTACCTGTGACTGTCGCTGGGCGCTGCCGGACCCACCCGCCGCAGAACCGACGTCTCCACCTGCCTCGTAGCGCCTGGAACGTGGTGCCTACCCGGCACCGGAATTCCGTTGCGGCCAGCCCGCCGCGGGCGTAGACTGCAAGACCATCTCCAACGCACCGTTCGTTTCCGGGCCGCTGACAAATCCGATTGTCGTGAAAGGAGCACACGATGCGCAGCCACCTCATGTCCCTGATGACGTTGATTTCCACCACCGGCGCCGCGCTGGGGGGCGACGGCTCCCCCGTGCTGATGGGCGATCCGGTCCGCGTCGCGCCGCGCGCGATGGCCCGCATCGCCCCCGATGGCCAGCTCAGCTCGCCGTGGTACGAAACGGGCGAGGGCGGAATCTCGCAGACCGTCTGCAGCACGTTGCTGGCCTTCGACAATTTCGAAGTCGACCCAGCCGGCGTGCCGACCGAGTGCTACCCGCCGCCGTGCGGCATGGGCAGCAGCCGCTGGTTCTTCGGCACCGCCTACGCCAACACGTTTGCCGCCAATGACATGAACGTGGGCTGCGCCGGAGCGCAGGCCAGCGAGTCGTCGCGCGTTGGTTACGCCTGGTATTGGGGGCCCTGCCCCAGTCAGGGCGGCACGTCGCGCTGCCTGATCGCCGTCTTTACCATGGAGGACTGGCAGGATTGCGCGTTCACCGGGCAGGGCTATGCCGGGACCTACAGCGGCATCCTCTACGACTTCGGACCGCTGCCCTGCAATCCGGGCAACTACTTCTTCACCGACGTTTCCGACCTGTGCGATTTCGGGCTCTTTCACCAACTTCCGTTCGATGGCCGCGGCGGCTACGCGATCGTGCTGGCGCAGGGCACGAGCGGCGGTTTTCTGGTGATGGCCGAGAGCGGTCAGTGCATGCTCTGGGGGACCAAGCAGGGGAATCCCGATCACCAGGGGCCGTTTCAGTACGACGACGACAACCCGCGCGACGGCGTGCATAACTTCGCGCCCAGCGACCTGGGCGGCGAATGCTACAACTACGTCTTCGGCGTGTGCCCCGACCCGCTGGGCGCCGCGATCGCGTTTTATGGCGATTCGAGCGAGAGCGGCGGCCACCCGGCGTGCTCGCCAATCTGTCACACGCCATCGCTCGGCCACATCTGCTACCCATGCGACACGAATTGCGATGGTTCGGTGAACGGCTTCGACGTCGATCCGTTCGTGAGCATCTTGACCGGCAGCGGAAGCCCCTGCGACGAGTGTTCCGGCGACATGAACGGCGACGGATCGGTAAATGGCTTCGACGTGGACGGTTTTGTCGACGCGCTGCTGACCACGACCTGTGAGCCGAAGAAGGAGAAGATGTGCGAGATCGTGACGTTTGACGTGCCGAAGAACCGCTCGGGCTGCGTCAAGGCCGGGACGAGCCCGAACATCACAGTCACGGAGTCGTTCGAAATGGACGCGACTTTCAAGGACGATCCACCCAACAAGAAGTTCTGCGAGTGCTGCGAATATCGCCAGTACGTCAAGGGCAAATTCGAGCGGAACGGAGCAAAGCTGACGCACCCGCTGTGCGACTACGACGGCGACGGGACGGTCGATTCGCTGGACGAGAACAACTTCAAGGAAGACGGCGTGATGTGGGATCAGGACAGCGACGGGACGCTGAAGTGCGGCCAGTATGGCCATCGCACGCCCGCCGCCGGGAATGACACGCTCGGCGCCAACGACGTCTACTCGAAAGCGAACCGCGCCTCCGGCTGCCAGTACGACGGTTTTGACAAGCCCGGGCAGGCCGGGCTGAAGACCGGCGACACGTACAACACCGATCTGTCGTTCGAGGGCAAGATCATCGACGTGTGCTGCGGCGATAAAGTGCTCGACACGAAGACCTGGACGGTGAAGTGCAACGGGACGGCGGCGCCGACGCGGCAGGCGGTCGCGGAGCTGGAGTTCGTGGAGCGGGCTGGAAATCTGCCGATCTTCATCCGTGTGATCCAGTGGTCCGAGCCGGGGCTGACGGTGGTGGTTTCGATCCCCAATGGCGTGAATCAGCCAGCGATTCCGGCCCGCGACCTGGATGTTTCCAGCGACGTGCTGAAGCTGATTGCCGCGCCGGCGGGCGATCTGCTGGAGACGCACCTGTACGGATCGGTCGCGCACGGGCTGTACGATTTCGAGTTTCCGCCCGAGATGATCGGCCAGGAATTCGAGATTATCGTGACGTTCCGCGGGCACGTGATGCGTTTGGCGGTACGGATGTAGCCGATCCGGCGAACCGGGGCGCGCGGCGGATGGCACCACGCGCCGGAGCGCCCCGGCACCATGAAGCGAACCAGGCGCGAGCCTGAATGGAGGTTCGCAGGCGTTTGCGTCCGCGCTTCAGCCGCGACTCTCGAGCGGCGTCCAGTGTCGCGTGGCCGGACCGTTGTAGCGGCTGGTGGGGCGGATGATCCGGTTGCTGCCCAACTGCTCGATGACGTGTGCACACCAGCCGCTGACACGCGACGTGACGAACAGCGGCGTGTAGGCGTCGAGCGGCAGGTTCATGAAGTAGTAGAGCGGCCCGCACGGATAGTCCAGATTCATGTGAATCTGCTTGCGCTCCCACATCGTGTTCTTGATGGCGTGATAGACGTCGAGCCGCCACGCTTCGTTGCGCTCGCGGGCGACCTCGGCCAGGTGCGTTTCGAGAATGCGGGCGCGATGATCGCCGTGCTTGTAGACGCGATGTCCGAATCCGGAGATTTTCGCCTTGGTTGCGATGGCGTTTTCGGTCCAGGCCCGCGCCTCGTCGGCCGACTTGAACTGATTGATCAGCTTGACCGTGTCCTCGTTGGCACCGCCGTGCAGCGGCCCGCGCAGCGCGCCGATCGCCCCGACGACCGCGGAGATCATGTCGGAGAGCGTGCTGGCGATGACGCGGGCGGTGAAGGTCGAGGCGTTGAATTCGTGCTCGGCGTAAAGAATGAGCGTCAGGTTCATCAGCCGCTCGTGCAGCGCCGCGGGCGGCTGGCCGAAGATCAGGTGCAGAATCTGTGCCGCGTGCGAAAGACCGGGTTTCGGCTCGACCGGCTCCTGCTTGCCCAGCAGCCGGCAGCGCGCCCCGATCAGGCTGGGTATCACAGCCAGGAGATACGTCGTGCGGCGAATGAGGTTTGCGCGGTCGCCGCCGCTGGTCGGGTCGAAGTGGCCGCACATCGAGACCGCGGTGCGCAGCACCTCCATGCCGCTGACGTGCGGCGGGATAGCCCGCAGCGTGTCGAGCACGGCGCGCGGCAGTCGCCGCATGCTGTCGAGCTCGCTGCGAAACGCCGACAGCTCGCCGCGTCTGGGTAGTTCGCCGTGCAGCAGCAGCCAGGCGACTTCCTCGAAGGTGGCGTGCTCGGCCAGCTCGTCGATCATGTAGCCGCGATAGCCCAGGCTGTCCTGCGTGACCGCCGAGATCGCGGTTTCGCCGGCGATGACCCCCTCGAGACCGGGATAGTACTTTTCGGTGGCGTTGTCCATTCGAATGCTCCGAATTCGCCAGCGGAGTGCGACGGCGACACTGCCGCGACGCGCGACTTTTGGGGGGGGGCGTCGTCGTACGCCCCGGGGGCGCCGCCGCGCGCGGCGCTCTAGCGCAGAAACCAGCGGCGGATCGCGTGCAGCGTGACTTCGCGGCCAGCCTTGCCGATCGCCCAGGTGAGCGGCACTTCCTTAGGGCAGACCTTGACGCAGTTCTGCGCGTTGCCGCATTCGGCGATTCCGCCGGGGTCCATGAGCGCGTCGAGCCGCGTGTGGGCGGTCATGGCGCCGGTGGGATGCTGGTTGAACAGCACCGCCTGCGCCACGGCCTGCGGGCCGATGAAGTCGCTGCGCTCGTTAACCTGCGGGCAGACTTCCAGGCAGCAGCCGCAGGTCATGCAGCGGGAGAGCGGATAGGCGATTTCCTGCTGCTCGATCGACTGCGTCGGTCCCTCGCCCATGTGGTTGTAGGTGTCCACCGGCACCCAGGCCCGGACGCGCTTCAGCGCCTCGAACATCCGCTGGCGATTCACCACCAGGTCGCGCACGACCGGGAACTTCGTCATCGGCTGCAGCTCGATTCGCGCATGCGACTCGAGCAGCGGATCGACCAGCGCCGTGCAGGCCTGCCGCACGCGGCCGTTGATCACCATCGTGCACGCGCCGCAGACCTCCTCCAGGCAGTTGCAGTCCCACGCGACCGGCGAGGTCTCCTTGCCCTCGACCGTCACCGGGCGGGCGGCGATTTCCTGCAGGCAGGAAATCACATTCATCCCGCCCGCGTTCGCCAGCTCGAATGTCTCGTAGTAGGGATGGGCGTCGGGCTGATCCTGCCGCTGCACCTTGACCAGAAACTTCTCAGGCATCGCATGCACTCGCTTCTGCGCCTCGACCGCCGCCGACCGCCCGGCACCGCGCCCTGGCCGCGGCCGGTGAACGCAGCCGGCGGCGGCCGTCGATCGTGCGGCGGAGTCGCACGAGTCGAGAATTGTAACGGAACGCCGGGCTCGGCGTCACCAGCGCCGGGCCGGCCGGGCGCGGGGGATTCGGTGGCACTCTGAGAGGATGCGCGGGCCGAAGCGGCCGCGCGGACCTGCGGGTGGAGCCGGACTAGGTTCCGTAGGCCGCGTCAAAGATCTCGTGTGCGATGTACGTCCGCGGGTATTGGTTACGCATCACGACAAGGATGTTCGCAGCGACTAACCGCTCCAGGTAGCTTTTCGCTGGCCGATAGGAGACGCTGAACTTCCGCTGAACCCCGGCAACCGTCAGGAACGGTGTCGCAAAGAGATCGTCGAGCAGCAGACGCGCCCGGGTGGATTTCGTGCCCAGGATTTCCTGGTACTTCTGATAAAGTTCATTCCTATCCAGTTGAATTGCAGTGTTCGGCGTGTGCAGGAGAAATCAGTGCAGCTAACGGGGAGCGCAGCCAGCCCGGTCGACGCCTCGTCCGGAGAGTCAGGCTGTTGATGCGGGCCCCACCTTGACGCTGCGGCCGGTGTCCGGTAATCCGCTGCTACCAAACTGGCCTTCGCCGCGATTCCGGCGCGGTCCGAACGGGAGCATCGTGCATGTGCGATCATCACTTCACGCGTCGGCAGTTTGTGCGCGGCGCCTCCACCGCCGCCGCGTCGCTCTACCTCTTCGGCTGCCGCTCGCCCGAGGCCGCGGTAGCCCCAAGCGCTGCGACTCCGTCCGATGAACCGCCACCCTCTGCTTCCGACTGGGACGCACTGGCCGACCTCGCCCTGAAGCGGATTCGCGCCGCCGGGGCGGAGTATGGCGACATCCGGCTGATCGACACGACGGTGCAGTCGGTCAGCGGCCAGGATCGGCGTATTGCCGGCGTGCGCGACCAGCGCGACCGCGGCTTCGGCGTGCGCGTGCTCTACAAAGGGGCGTGGGGGTTTGCGTCAAGCTCCGTGATGTCGGGCGGCGACGTGCGGCGGACGGCGGACCTGGCCGCGGAGATCGCGCGCAGCTCCGCCGCGCTGGTCAGCGAGCCGGTGAAACTGGCCGAGGAGCCGCCGCACCGCGACCGCGTGGAGACGCCGCGGCGCGTCGATCCGCTGGCGGTGTCGCTGGAGGAGAAATCGCGGCTGCTGTCGGAAGTGATGGAGCGGCTGCACGCTCAGGACGGCATCAGCCGCAGCAACGCCAGCCTGTGGACGCAGCGCGACGTGAAGCTCTTCGCCTCGACGGAGGGCGCCCTGATCCGCTCCGACCTCCTCGCGACGCACGGTGGCTTCGGCGCCACGGCGGTGCACGAGGACCGGTTTGCCTCGCGCGGCTTCGAAACGCCCTATCTGCGGTCGGGCTACGAGCTGGTGCTCGAAGCCGGTTTTCTGTCGCAGGCGGCGCGGGTCGCGGCGGAGGCGGTGGAGAAAGTCCGCGCGCCGCGCGTCGAGCCGGGCGTCTACGACCTGGTGCTCGATCCCGAGCACCTCGCGCTGACGATCCACGAGAGCTGCGGCCACCCGACCGAATTGGACCGCGCCTTGGGCTACGAGGCCAACTACGCCGGGACCAGCTTCCTGACGCCCGACAAGCTCGGCACATTCCGCTACGGCTCGCCGCACGTCAACCTGGTCGCCGACAACGTTGAGCCGGGCACGCTGGCCGCGACCGGCTACGACGACGACGGCGTGGCGGCGCAGCGCTGGCACATCATCCGCGAGGGCATTTTCTGCGGGTATTCGACCAACCGTGAAGTAGCCGGGAAGATCGGCGAGACGCGCAGCCGCGGAAGCAACCGGGCGGATAGCTGGGCGAGCATTCCGATCGTTCGCATCTCGAACGTTGGCCTGGCGCCGGGCAATGGCCGGCTCGACGACATGATCACCGACGTGAAGCGCGGCATCTACATCGAGGGGCACGACTCGTTCTCGATTGACCAGAAGCGCTATAATTTCCAGTTCGGCGGCGACGTGTTCTGGCTGATCGAGAACGGCAAGCGGACGCACATGCTGCGCGACGTGATCTACACGGGCATCACGCCCGAATTCTGGGGCAGTTGCGACGCGGTCGCCGACGCCTCGCACCGCAAGCGTTACGGCTTCATCTCGTGCGGCAAGGGTCAGCCGGGGCAGAGCGGCTGGATGACGCACGCCGCGGCCCACGCCCGCTTCCGGCGGGTGAACGTGATCTGCGGGCAGACGAGCGGGTAGGTGGGCGCGGTTCATCGGAGCACGAAGCGCCAGCGAGTGGGGGCGGAGTGCAGCCGGAGGCGGTTGCTCAGCACGGCTCTCCACCGCTCACCACGACACGTTGCAGATCGGACTTCGGTTACAGATTTCCGCGGCGGCGCTGCTCCTCCTCGATCGAGACGAACAGCGCCTTGAAATTCCCGACGCCGAAGCCGCGCGATCCGTGCCGCTCGATGACCTCGAAAAAGAGCGTCGGGCGGTCCTGGACGGGTTGCGTGAAGATCTGAAGCAGATAGCCGTCTTCGTCGCGGTCGACCAGAATTCCGAGGTCGCGCAGCTCGTCGACGTCTTCCTCGATGTTGCCGACGCGCTTCAGCAGCGAATCGTAGTATGCGTCGGGCACGCGCAGAAAGTCGATGTCGCGCTGCCGCAGCATGCGCACCGTCTTGCAGATGTCCTTGGTGCTCATGGCGATGTGCTGCACGCCCGGGCCGCAGTGATAGTCCAGATACTCTTCGATCTGGCTGCGCTTGCGGCCTTCGGCCGGCTCGTTGATCGGCAGCTTGATCTTGCCGCTGCCGTTCTCCATCACCTTGCTCATCAGCGCGCTGTACTCGGTGCTGATTTCCTTGTCGGTGAAGTGCGTGAGCTGCGTGAAACCCAGGATGCGCTCGAACCAGCCGGCCCAGTAGTTCATCTCCCCCAGGTAGACGTTCGTCACAATGTGATCGATCGCCGCCAGCCCGACCGCCTCGCTGCCGAAGGCCTGAATCGGCTCGAAGCCGGGCGCAAACGTGCCGCGATAGTGCTGCCGCTCGACGAACTTGATCACGCAATCGCCGGCGTAGCGGACGACGCCCGTCTTCAGCACGCCGTTCTTGTCCTCAAAACCCTGCGCCGGCTGAATGACGGTCGCGCCGCGGGCCTTCACTTCGCGCATGGTGGCCTCGACGTCGCCGACCTCCAGCCCGATCACTTTGGCCGCGTCGCCGTGCAGGGCGCAGAAGCGGTTGATCTCGCTGTCGGGGCTGAGGGCGCTGGTGAAAATGAGGCGGACGTTGCCCTGCTGCATGTAATAGCTGGCCCGGTCGCGCACGCCGGTCTCGAGGCCGAGCTTGCCGACGGGGCGGAAGCCGAAGACGCGGTCGTAGAAGTGCGCCGCCTGCTTGGCGTTGCCGACGTACAGCTCGACGTGATCGAAGCCGCGGATGGGCAAGAAATCGGTCATGTTTCGTCGTCCTCCTGCTCAAACGGCGAATTGTAACCGCGGATGAACGCCGATGAACGCGGATGGCAGTTCATCTGTCGCGGGCTACAATTCGCGTGAGATGGGACTCGATCTCAACCGTGGTGTCGCGCTGCGTGAGTTCAACGGTGCGAAATTGCTAATGGCCGAGCTGCTGGACGCACCGTGTGACAAGTTCGCTTGGCGCGGCCAGGCCAGCGACATTCGCAAGTGGTCGCTGCGTCCCAGAATCGACCGCCCAGCGAATCGCCGGGATCAGCGCCCAGACCCTTCAATACCCCGCGGCCGATGTCGTGGGAGTGAAGATTGCGCGCGAGTTCGATGATCGGGGCGGCGCACCCATCCCGCAAAAAGCTATCAGCGTTCATCGGCGTCCATCGGCGGTTCCACCGCGAGCAGCGCGCGAAGCTCCGCCGCGCGAGCGTCGTGGCCCTGGCCGGACTCGGCCGCGTCGCGCTCCTCGTAAAGCCTGACCAGCGACTCGAGCGCCCCGCGGCGCTGAACATCCGTCGCCCGGGTGCTCGCGCACACCAGCTCCCACGCCGGAACAAGCTCCTGCTCCGCTTCGTCGAAACGGCGCAACTCCAGCAGCAGCAGCCCCAACCCGTTTCGCGTCGCCGCGATGTCGGGATGGTCGGACGGCAGACGCGCCAGTCGAATGTCTAGCGCCTCGCGCAGCAGCGGCTCTGCGGCGGCGAAGTCGCACAGTTCGGTCATGAGCTGGCCGAGGTTGTTCGCCACGGCTGCCAGTTCTGGATGGTCCGCGGGCAATCTCGCCCGGAAGATGCGCAGTGCTTCCTCAAGTTCGGCCCGGCCGGCGGCAAGCTCGCCGCGCTCGCGCAGCACCTGCGCAAGATTCGAGCGGCTGACGGCGACCTCCCGATGGCTGTCGCCCAGCAGGCTCCGCCGCATCGCGAGCGACTCACGAAATGCCGCCTCTGCGCCCTCGATGTCGTGCTGAGCGAGCAATCCGCGGCCCAGGCCGTTCAGGCACGACGCCAGGGCGGGACTCTGCGCCGCGATCGCCCGCTGGATGTCGACCGCCTCGCGCAGCATCGCCAGCGCTTCGTCGACGTTGTCGCGCGCCAGCAGCGCGAAGCTCAGGTTGTGCAGGCTCATCGCCACCAGCGGGTGCCGGTCGCCCAGCCGCGCCCGCCGAATCGCGAGCGCCTCGCGGTTCATCGCTTCGGCGGCAGCGTGGTCCCCGCGCTTCGCCGCGATGTCCGACAGGTTGTTCAGGATCATCGCCACTTCCGGATGATCGGGTCCCAGCGCCGCGCGGCGGATTTCGAGCGCTTCGGTCCAGGCCGCCTCGGCGCCGGTCAGGTCGCCGCGGCGCATGAGGACGCCGCCGAGCCCGTTCAGCACCTTGGCGACCAGCCAATGGGAATCTCCCAGCAGCGCGCGATAGACGCGTTCGGCGCGCCGCAGCATTTCCTCGGCCGGCGCAAGCTCGCCCAGCGCATGGAGGATGTTTCCCCGGTTCAGCAGCATCATCGCCACGTTCAGCCGCTCATCCGTCTCGGTCGCCGACTCGAAAATTCGATGCGCGCGTCGGTACAAGACCTCGGCCTCGCGCAGTCCGCCGCGCGCCTCGATCACGCCGGCCAGTGTATTGATGCTATGGGCGACGGTCGGCGCGTTTTCGCCGAAGCGCCGCGTGCGGATGTCCAGCGCCTCGCACAGCAGCGGCTCGGCCTCTGCGAGCTTGCCGCGCTCGGCCAACACGCCGCCCAGGTTGTTCAGACTGATCGCCAGCACCGGATCGTCGGCGGGCAGGAGCTTCCGCCGGATCGCTAGCGCCCGCCGCGTCAGCTCCTCCGCCCGGTCGGGGTTGCCGCGCGCGTCTTCGAGCACGCCGAGGTCGTCCAGAGCGGTTGCGGTCTCGGCGTGCTCGATGCCGTGAAATGCCTCTGCGAGCACCAGCGCGGGGTTGAGCAGCTCGAGTGCTGCGTCGAATTCGCCCAGGGAGCGGTACGTCTTGCCAATCGCCAGCCGCAGGCGCAGCTCCGCCTGCGGTGCGTCGCGCATCTCGCCGCGCGCGATGCGCCCCGCGGCGAGATCCATCATCTCGCGCAGCAGCGTCCGGTCGCGGCCGACGGCGATCATCGGATCGGCGCTGGCCAGCGTCTGCGACAGGAACTCCGTGACGCGCAGGGCCTCGTCGCGCGCCCGCTCGGCGCGCCGTCTTTCCTCCCGTTGCGAGCCTTCGGCGCGCGTCGCGCGAATCGCCTGCACCGACGCGACGACTGTTCCCGCCGCGAGACTGAAGAGCGCCAGCGCCGCTCCGACCACCACGCCCGTGTGTCTTCGCGCCAGCTTCCGCAACTGATACATCGAGCTGGCCGGGCGGGCGGCAATCGGCTCGTCGGCCAGGAAGCGGCGAATGTCGGCCGCCAGCGCGGCGGCCGTCTGGTAGCGCCGCTCGCGGTCCTTCTCAAGCGCCTTCAGCACGATCGTCTCGACGTCGCCACGCAGCTCGCGCGCCGTGCGGCGGTCGAGGCCGCGAACGGCGGTCGGCCGTGCCGGCTCCTGCTCGCGGATGACGCGCACGACCTCGTGCAGCGACAGGTGCTTGGTTTCATAGGGAAGCTGCGCGGTCAGCAGCTCGTACAGCACGACGCCCAGCGAATACACGTCGCTGCGGGTGTCCACCTCGTCCGGGTTGGCGGCGACCTGCTCCGGCGACATGTACGCCAGCGTGCCCACCAGCACGCCAGCGTCCGTCTGCGCGGTCGATCGCTGATCCCGGTCGATCAGCCGCGCGACGCCGAAATCGAGAATCTTGGGTTGCGGGATCGAGGAATAAGGGGGATGAGAGACAGAGGAACCGCCGAGCGAAGCGTTCTTCCCCTGAACCCCTGAATCGCCAATCCCACTCCCGTCCGCGACGAGGATGTTGGCCGGCTTCAAATCGCGATGGATGATCCCCTTGTTGTGCGCATGCTGGACCGCGTCGGCGATCCGCGCCGCCAGCTCCAGCCGCTCGTGCACGCTGAGCCGCTCGCGCTCGCAGTACGCGGTCAGCGGCGTCCCCGCGACGTATTCCATCGCAAAGTAGCGCTGCAACTGCCCGTCGCCATACGTCCCGGCCTCGAACACCTGGGCGATGCACGGATGCTGGAGCCGCCCCAGAGCCAGCGATTCCTGCTCAAAGCGCTTGATCGCGCTCGACGAGGCCAACCCGGGCTTGATGACCTTCAACGCCACGATACGCTTCGGCTGGTCCTGCTCCGCCGCGTAAACCGCGCCCATGCCGCCTTCGCCGATCAGGTGAATGATCCGATAGCGGCCGATTCGCTCGGGCACCGACACCGACCTCGCCGGCGACAGCGGCGTGTCGTCGGCTCCCGCAACGGCGCGGAACCGCCCCAGGAACGCGTCCTGGCGCATCGCAAGATGCGCTTCGTTCGCCTGGCACGCGGCGCACTCGGCGAGATGTTGCTCAATCTCGCCGCACAACGCGTCAGACAGCTCGCCCGCCCGAAAGCGCTCCAGCTCCTGCTCACTCAAGCATGACCGCACCGGCCGCCTCCTCCTCGCCCAGCAGATCGACCAGCTTCTCTCTCAGCCGCCGCGTCAACCGCCACTTGAGCTTGTAGAGCTGCTGCGCTGTCAGGCCGGAGTCGCGCGCCACCTGCTCGGCCGGCTCTTCGAGAATCGCGTAGCGATGAAACGCGTCGAAGGTCGCTCCGTCCGTTTGCTCACGCACCGCGCGCAGGCAATGCCGCAGGTGCTCTTCGGTCCAGATTCGCTCGAACGCCTCGTCCGGCGACGGCTCGCGCGTGTTGGGCAGCTCGAACGCACCGCCCGACGCCGGCTGCTCGCGTCCGCGCCGCGCGAGATTGCGGACGAAATTGTTCGCCAGCGTCGCCAGCCAGCCTCGGAAACGCCCGCGCCGCGGGTCGTAGTCAAACCCGCCGATGTGGCGATGGATCGCCGCCATGCAGTGCTGCACGACGTCGTCCACGTCCGGCCCGCGCAGACCGCGCGCGGCGGCGAAGCGCTCCAGAATGGGGCGATAGAGCGCGTCAAACTCGACCCACGCCGTCTGGTCGCGGCCGTCGCGGATGCGCAGCAACAGGCTGGGACGTGTCGTATCCATCGGTCCACAAGGGAGTTGGCCGCCCGCCATTATACCGCGGCACCACGGCGCGCTCAGCCGGCCGGCCGGCGCGCGGAATTTTCGCGCCGCCCGCGTGTACCGCCCGATGAACGCCGCCCACGGTCGCGCGGAACACGTGCTTCCGCCCCGCGCGGCCCTTTGCCACCCGGGAGAGTCGTCATGAAACTTCACGCCACCCTGATCGCCGCCAGCCTGTCAATCTTCGCGCCAGCCACCTGTTGTCCATTGGACGGACTCGGCGGCGGCCTGCTCGACGTCGGAGGATCCGGCGGAGGATGCCGTACGCTCGACGGCGACTGGCGCGTCACGGCCGGCGCCGACGGCGTCGAGACCGCCGAAGCCACCGTCACATTCGACGACTGTCAGATCGCCGGCATCGTCGACCAGGATGTGCCCGGCGCGTGGGGACATGGCGGGCTCGGCGAGTTTACGCCCGTCGCGCTGACCTCCCGCGTCTCAGTCGACGGTAACCACGTCCAGATCGACTACGTCGTGACCGACACCACGCAAGTCGGCGGCACGTCCGAGCAGACGCATCGCTGGGAAGGCGAGATCGACCCGGCGTCACCCGACGCGATCCCGCTGACGTTCAGCAAGACCGTCAAAGTCACCTTCATGGGACAATTGCTCGAACACACCGTCACCGGCACCATCACGCTGGTCCGTGAACCGTAGATCGCGGACACGCGCCCGCAAACCTCGTCCGGCCGCTTGGGGGGAGCGGCCGGCCCACGCGCACTCACTGCGGCGCACGCGCAGCCGATGACCGGCGGCCCACAGCGCGGATTCCATCATCCACGCGATCGCGCCGGCCGCTACAATACGGCGCCGCCTCACCGCCCAGCGTCGGACTGAGTGGCCCGCCAGAATGAAGGTCATCCGCGAACGCCGTGATCTGGTCGATCGCTGGGTGATCGCCTACTTCGCGTTTGCTCAGGTGGCCGGTGCCGCGCTCGCGTTTCTGCCGGACGAAGGCGTGCTGGTGACGCTCGCCGTCGCCGCGGTGGCCTCCGTAACGCTGCAGGCCGGAGTCGTGACCTACTACCTGTCGCCCAAGGGCGGGTCACGCTGGCCGTTCTCCTTCTTCCTGTTCTTCAGCAACGCTGTCGCGAGCATCACGGCCGGCTTCGTGTTCGGCCTGAGTTGGCTGGACGGCGCCGTGGCGTTCGTCATCGTCGGGGCTGGGTGGCTCGTGACGACGATTATCGGCGTCCTCGGCGCCGCGGGATCGTTCATTTCGTCGCGGGTGTTCAACTACGTGCGGCGGTTTCCCGAGCCGGACGAGTGCCCCTGTTGCGGATACAACCTCACCGGGAATACAAGCGGCCGCTGTCCGGAGTGCGGCGAGCAGCCGTTGGAAGCTTGGGTCGCCAGGACTCCGTGATGTCGGCACTGCTCAAACGACGCGCCGCTGGAGCGCGCTCACGCGGCTGCTCGCCTGGTCCACTCCCGCGCCGCGACGGCTTGGACCTCGATTCCAGCCGCGGCCGTCGCGATGCCACTCGGCTCAAGGTACACTGAAGCACATGTCCGCCCGCGCGACGGTTCACGTACTCGCCTTCGGCAGTGCCGTCGATGCGCTCGGCTGGACGCGACGCGACGTGCTCATCGAGCCGGGCGATACCGTCGCCTCCGTCCTCTCGCAGCTCGAAGCCGAGTCGAGCCGCCTGGCGGCCGCGCGGCAGCGGCTGCGCTTCGCCATCAACCAGCGCTACGCCGAGCTGAGCGCAACGCTCGCCGCCGGCGACGAGCTGGCCATCATTCCGCCGGTGTCGGGCGGCGCCGAGCCGGCGGCGCGCCTGGTGCGCGAGGTGATCGACCCGCTTGCACTGATTCGCGAGGTCGAAAACGCGGCCGTCGGCGCCATCGCCAGCTTCTTCGGCACGGTCCGCTATGAAACGCGTGGCGAAGGCGTCGGTCTGCGCGCCCTCGAATACACCGCCTACGACGCCATGGCCCTGTCCGACATGGCCCGCCTGTGCAGTTTGGCCGCTCAGGAGCATGAGATCTACAAGGCCGTCCTGGTGCACCGCCTGGGCGTGCTCAAGATCGGCGATATTTCGGTCGCCGTGGTGGTTTCCGCCGCGCATCGCGCGGCGGCGTTCGACGCGTGCCGCATGCTGATTGAGGCGGTCAAGAAGTCGACGCCGATCTTCAAGCGCGAGCTGTGGCACGACGGGCGGCAGGATTGGGTGGACGGAGTGTGACCCATGACCGCAGCAGCGCGATGCGTGTTTCCCCTCGCCAGTGCGCTGCTGCTGGGGTGTTCGCCGGCGACGCCGCCCGCGCGGCCCACGTCGCAGCCGGCGTCAGCCCCCGCCAGTCAACCGGCCACCACCGCGGCGGTTTCGCCCGACGAGCGTTCCTCGCCGCGCATCGTCGCGGAATCCGCCGAGTGGGGGCGTGACGAAGCGCTTGCCAACCTGGCCGATCCGCAGCTCGGCCTGAGTGCCGCCGTTCGGCTGGTTCGCATCGCCGGCGTCGAAACGCCGCTGCTGCCGACGCCGCTCAGTCCTGCCGACGCGGCGCGCCTGCGGCTGGCCGAGTTGGACGATGGCGACTACGTTCTGGGCGAGCGCGCCGCCGACGCGGAGAACGTGCTGCACAAGCCGCTGTTGATACACGCGACCGGAGAGGTCGTGCCGATCGGCGACGTGGGAGACGCCGTGCTGCATCTCTCGCGTGATCCCGACGTGTTCCCACACATCTTCCTCAGCCCGCGGCAGGTCATCCTTGCGACGCATCCCGACCGCACCGCGCTGCTGCTCAAAACTGCCGAGAGTCTGCGCTTCGAGCTGCGCAGCGACGATGGGCACGACTACCTGGCGCTGGTGTACGCCGCCCCCGGCGCAGCATCAGTCGAAGCCGCGCAATACGCCTGGGACCCGTTCGAGCACACGTTCAGCGGGCCCGCCTCGGACCGCCTGCCCCCGCCGGCCACCGGCTTCTTCGTGCTCGATCTCGACAAGTCTGCGGCGCTGAACCCCGTCGGCGGCGAGATCGCGCCGCCCGACCCGATCAAGGCGGACGAGTCGCACAAACAGGTTGAGCCGTCATGACGCCGCGCCCCCCGCGCCGCAAGCGCCCGACCGCGGGCTCATCCCGCGCCGCGCGCCGTCCGCGGGGCGAGGCGCCGAAAACGCGCCGCGCCGCGTCCCGAACCGCCAAGCCGACCGGCCGCCGAGTGTCACTCGCCGAACTCCGCCGCCGCGCCGACGCTGTACTCGCGAGCCTGCGAGCGCAGTACGCTGACGCCGGGTGCGCGCTGCATCATCGCTCGGCGCTGGAGCTGCTCGTCGCGACCATCCTCTCGGCGCAATGCACCGACCAGCGTGTCAATCTCGTGACGCCGGCCCTCTTCCAGCGCTATCCCGACGCCGCGGCGTTCGCCGCCGCCGACCCTGCCGAGCTCGAAGACCTGATCCGCTCCACCGGCTTCTTCCGAAACAAGTGCCGCAGCCTGATCGGCATGGGACGCCGGCTGGTCGAAGCCTTCGGCGGCGCCGTGCCCGACAGCATGGACGCGCTGCTGACGCTGCCGGGCGTCGCCCGCAAGACGGCGAATTGCGTGCTGGGCACGTGGTTCGGCAGGAACGAGGGCGTGGTGGTCGACACGCACGTCGGCCGCCTGGCTGAGCGGCTCGGCTTTCTTCAGAACGGCCGCGACGCCAAGGACGCCGTGCGGATCGAGCAGGACCTGATGGCGCTCTTCCCACGCGACGCGTGGACCTGGCTGTCGCACGCCCTGATCGAGCATGGCCGGCGCGTTTGCCTGGCGCGCAAACCGCGCTGCGGCGAATGCCCGCTCGCGCCGCTCTGCCCTTCCGCGGAAACGGGTGCTCCCACGTAGATCCGACGGAGGCGCGTCGACACGCCGCCCCGTATCCGTCTGGGGAGCATTCGGGCCGGTGCGTCATGCCGTCAGGCAGAACACTACGCGCCGCGCTTTCCGCCCTTCGCTTCCACCCAGAACACGTCCGCCACCTGCGTGCGGACGAACTCGTACGTCACTTCGTCAAACCGATTCAGCGCCGAATCCTCGGTCAGGAAAATCCCTCCGCCCGCGGCGCTCGCGTCATCGCGATACCCGACCAGCAGTCGGCTGTGGCCCGAGCCCGCCGCTACCGGGAAGCCCGACGCCAGCACACGCTTGATCTCGTCGAACTGAGCGTCGCTGACGCCGAAGCGGTCCGGTACCCACGGTACGATCCAACGCGCCTGCAACGCCCCGCGCGCTTCTCTGCCGACGCGCGTCGCTTCCGCGGCGGCCGCGGCTGGTGGCGCTCGCGCCGCGTCGAACGCCGCTTCGTAGGGCATGCTTGCCTCCGAGCAGATGCCGTAGCGCTCGAAGCCGGCCAGCGCGTTGTGGAAGAAGTTGCCATCGGAGGGCCGGCCGCTCGCGTGGCCCGCGGCCCAGTTCAGGAACTCCGGGCTCAGCCGCTCGGCCTTCTCGCGCTGCACCGCCAGCGCGTATTCGATCGCCGCGCACGTCGTGAAGATCGAGCACGTGCCGCGCGCCCCCTGCGCACGTGGTGTCAGCCCCGCCTCCATCAGCCGCGGCCGAAGATCGACGCTGGCAGGCAGGGCCGTGGCCGACGACGCCGGGCGCGACGTCGCCGCCGTACCCGCGCGATCGTCGGCGCGCACATTTCCCCACTCGACCGAGAGGCTCGCCAAGAGCAGGGCGGCGCACGATAGCGACGGGTGGATCGTCCGCGACCACTTCATGGCGACCCTCGAGCGACAACGGCGCCTGGCCCGCGCGGCTGAAATCCGTCCGGGGCGGTGAAAGGCCAGTCGACAGCGGCACGTGCCTCAACGAAACGAGTCCCGCGGATACCAATCCGCGGGACTCGCATATTAACAAAGAACCTGGCCGGACGGCTTACGGCTGGAACGGCGGCTCGTCGCCGCGGCCGTAGATCACGTATACCTCACCCGAATTCGTCTTGAACGCCGGATCGGCCAGGATCGCGCTGATCGAGTAATCATCGCGGCCGTCGCCGTCGATGTCGCCCAGTGCCGCCAGGCCGCGCGAGAAAATCTGCGTCGGCTGGTTGTCGGGGTTCACCGTCATGCTCAACTCGCCGCCGCCCAGGAAATCGCCATCCTTGCGGCCAACGTACACGACGCCCGGCGTCGCCGGCGTGCCGACGGTGTCGAGGTCGATCACGCCGGGCAGGTGCGTCTTGGATCCGTAGATCAGGTACGCCAGACCCTGCCGAACGGCGCCGTCCGAGCGGGCGGCGTTCGGGGCGGCTATGACGATGTCGCCCAGGCCGTCGCCGTCGACGTCGCCGACGCTGGCAACGTTGGCACCGGCCAGGTCGCCGGCGCGCGCCCCGCGGAAGCGGATCGAACGACCCGCCGCCACGAGCTGGTCGAGCGTGTAGCCGCCGGCCGGACTGATCAGCGTTCGCGACCCGAGGATCACGATCGCCTCGCCGCGGCCGCTGGCGTCCGAGCTGCTGCCGACCACGATGTCATCGACGCCGTCGCCGTTGAAGTCGCCCGCCGTGTCAAAGACCCGCGCGATCGGCTCGGCCGCGGTGCCTTTCAGCAGCACGCCGCTCAGCCGCTTCGGATCGGAAGGATCGAGACTGAGCTGTTCGAGCAGGTAGTCGCCTTCCAGACCGGTCGAGCGGCCGTACACCACGAAAATCGCGCCGACGATCGGGCTGTTCGGATTGTTGAAGTCCTCGCGAACGTCGGCCGAGCCGACCGCGAAGTCGCGCACGCCGTCGTCGTTCACGTCGCCCAGCCCGCGCACGAACGAAATCTGTGCGTTGTCGTGCGGACCGACGATCTGCGGAATGCGATCCATGTAGTAGTGCGACGTGCCGACCGGCGACGGCTCGTAGCAGCTTCCCGCCACGTTGGCCTGCGCACCGCCCGACGGACTGCCTTCCGAGCCCGAGTAGGGCGGCGGGCACTCGCCGACGTCGAAGTTGTAATCGAACACCGAGCCGGCATCGTTACCGCGGGTCGAACCCACGCTCTCGATGATGTACTGGTGCGGAACTGGCATGGTCAAGTCCGCGCCCTTCACGCCTTCCGCGTCCACGATCGGCCACTCGGCCGTCGCATCCGCCGAACCGTCGCCGTCCGAGTCATACTGGAACGGCTCCATCCAGAGCTGCGAGCGCGTCGGCGACGTGGGCGTCGAGCGCGAGTCGGTGCGATACTGATACACCACGCCCGACTTCGTCCGCTCCTGCGTCGGCAGCAGCGGAATGTCGTCCTTACTCGCGGTGTGACGCGGGGCCGAGATGAACAGCCAGCGGCCGTCGGTGCTCACCGACGTGCCGAAGCGATCGTCCACCGCCTGACCCATCACGCGGGCGCCGATCGAGAACTGCCGGATCGAAACCTGCGGGCCGTAGAAACCGCACCAGTGGCTGACCCCGCCGCCAACGTCCCACATCACCACCGAATTCAACTGCGAGCACGGGAACGGCGCCAGCGGCTGCGGCGGCCAGACGTACGGCTTGTTCTTGATCTCGCAGCCCGGCAGATCGCACGGCTTCAGATCGGGGTAGAAAATATACGGCGGCATCGGCGGGTGTGCCGTCGGATTCGCCAGCGGCGGATCGGCCGGAACCGCCGTCCAAGGCATGTGGAAGCCGCCCGGGGCCTGGTTGTTGAAGACCACGTCCCAGAAGACCGAGTACGAAACGTATTCGGTTTCCTTCGCGTTGTCGGGGTTGCCGCCGCAATCGCCGTTTTCGCCCGGGATGCAATCGGCACAGCCGCTCGGCGGGTTATTCGGCTGGAAGCCGATGATGTAGGGCACCAGGCTCGGCCGCGACATCGAGCTGAACATCTGCCCGACCTCGTGCAGATCGAGCACGCGGTCGAACTTGCGGTTCAGCGCGAATTCGTTGGTGATGTTGATGTTGTGGCTCGACACAATCACGATGCCGCCACGCGTGAACTGGGCCTCGTCCGTCGCCCAGCCGAACGGCGTCAGCGCGTTGTACTCCAGGTCGCCCATGCCCGGCAGGTCGGGCAGCAGCTCCGGATGCTGGAAGCCGGGCGTGGACTCGCCCAGGTTTAACGACTCGACGCGCGGGAAGCTGAACACCAGCTCCGGCAGGAAGTCGCCGTCCATGTCATCCACGACCGCCACGTCCGAGATGCCCTCGGTCCACGTTTCGCTCAGCGGGATGCGGATGCCGGGGAACGCCAGACCGGGGATGCTGCCGCGGCCGACGGCGTTGAGCGTCTGAGCCCCGTGGAAGCGGCTGCGCGGCTTGATGTTGTTGTTTCCGTTGTCGCCGTAGATCAGATACGCCTCGCCGAAGCCGACGCCGATGTCGTTGTTGATGATGAACGGCTTGCCGTAGCGCGAGACGATGACGAATTCATCGTCGCCGTCCTCATCGACGTCCGGCACCGAGACCATCGAGGTTCCGGCCAGGTCGTTGAAGTTGAAGCCCTGCAGCACGCCGCCGCTGGGGCTGTCGTCAAACCGCGACACGTCGACAAACCCGATCTCGCGGTCGCGAATCCACAGCACCTGCAAGCCTTCCCGGTTGTCCTCCGGATCGACGTTCTTGGGCGTGTAGTTCTCGGCCATCGGCGGCACGCCGTCGGTCACCACCAGGTAGTAGTGGTAGAAGCCGCTCGGCAGCGTCGAGAGGTCGAACGTGAAGTCGCGCTCTGGATCGTCGCCCGGCACCCACATCTCCGGCGCCCCGCCCGAACCGATCAGGTGGAACCCGTTGAAGCTGTGAGCCGGGCTCCAGAGCTGATCGACGTTGTTGTTGTCGGAGTCGTTGTCGCGGTCCAGCAGCAGCCAGACAAACGCGCCCGACGTGTCGTCCACGCGCAGGCGGATCGTCATCTCGCCAATGCGGTCCTTTGTCACGTTGCCGGTCGGCGACACCAGCGCCAGCACGGGTTCGACGGCATCCAGATACAGGAAGCCGGTGAAGTAGGCCAGCGCCTTCTGCCCGGCGTCATCGACGATCTCCACGCCCAGCAGGAACGAGCCAAACCCGTCGTGTGTCGCGTCATTCATGAACGGAACCAGCACGGTCCCGTTGAAGGGGTAGTTGTTCAGGCCGAGCCGCAGCAGCGGGCTGGTCTCGGTGTAGATCGGGTCGCCATCCGCCGCGCCGTCGAAATCATCGTCGCGGGCGACAACCACCTTGATCCCGCCCACCGGCACCTGATTCTCGAAGTCGCGGGCCGTGAACTGCAGCGCAATGCTGCTCGCCGCCGGATCGCTCGGCCGCAGCAGGATGGGCGTTGTCGGCGCCGCCAACAGCAGCGTCGGCGGATCGTTGTTCACGATGATCTCGCCCTTGGCGTACGAGAGCAGCGTCTTGCCCTGCTTGTCGGTCAGGCGCACGCCGATCAGGTACCGGCCCTTGAGACCCTGTGTCGAGAGCGAGTGCGTGTTCGTGCCGGGCCGGAATCCGCCAGCCACCGCCGTCGGCGGGCTGTCGGCCTGCTTGTCGTTGTCCGCGTCGGGCGCCAGCACCACCTCGTGCGCCGCGAACTCCGACTCCGGATACGACGCCGACCAGGCCAGATTCACGGTCTCAGGCGACCGGACCGACTGGTCGTTCGTCGGGCCGCTGATCGTGATGCCGGGGATCGTCCGCGAGCCGGACGCGTAAGCATGATCAAACACGTCGCCGCTGACGTTGTCGGTAATCCACGCGCCGAAGCGGTACGAGCCGGGCGCGAAAGTCGTCGTGTCAACGACGTACGACGTGGTGCTCAGCGGCAGATCGGACGCCACTACGTCCTCGTCGCCATTGAACACGCCGTCGGTGTCGACAAACACCGAAATGGTCGAGACGCCTTCCGAATCGCTCCCCTGGAACGCGACGCTCACCGGATCGCCCGGGTTGATCGTCGCGGAGCCGGTCGGCTCCGTCACGACGATGCTCGGCGCCGGCACGATGCGGAACGTGCCGGAGGCATACGTCGCGCCGCTCGACTGGCTGAGCGAATCCGTCGCGACCACCAGCACCGAGTAGTCGATCCCTTCCTGAAGGCTGTTCGTCTTGATCGTCTGGCTGACCGTCTTGAGCGGCGACGTAAACGCCAGGATTTCGTCGCCCGAGACGTTGCGATCCGGATCGACGAAAACCTGCGCCGAGATCGACTTCGCCAGCGTCCCGAGCGTGTAAGCCACTCCCACCGGCACATTCGGCCGGATCACCAGCTCGCCGCTGGGTGACGTGATCGCGACGGTTGGCGGCGCGACGACTGTCACCTGGCCGGCGGCGAACTGCGTCGTCGTCTTGCTGCTGTTCGCCGCCCGAATGCCGACGCGATAGACGCCCGCGTCGGCCGACGAGAACTGGGCCTTGCCCTCAACGTTCAAGCCGGTCTTCAGCACGACCGTGTCCGTCGCGCCCACAACCTGGAAGACGAGCTCGATCGCGGTCGATTCGCCGTCGACGCGATACTCCACGTCCACGGTCTGGTTCTGCTTCGTTTCAACGCTCGAGACGGGACCGAGAATGACGATCCGCAAGTCTTGGCCGCTCGAGCCGCCTCCGCCGCCGCCCCCGCCCCCGTCGCTCGTGCCGTCCCCTCCGCCTGTGTCACCCGTCGTATCCCCACCGCCGGCGGCCGAGTCATCGCCGGTGTCGGTCGGGAGCGGCGGGACGGGCCGGTTGCCTTCGCGCTGGTTGTTGTTGGTGGGTTGCTGCGTGCTGGAGCCGGAATCGTCGGTGGTCGGGTTCGTCGGCTGCTGGGCGACTGGACAACCACCCAGCGAGATGATAGTTAGGCCGACGACGAGCGATGAGAGCAGTCCCCATCGCCCGATGAGGGAACGCGCGTTATGCATGTGCCACTACCTCCGCAGGGTAGGCGATTACACCACACGTGACCGCGAGCCCGACGCCCAAACAGTCACCGGACCAGCTCGCGTCTCTAACACTAACGCTTCCGAAGTGGCCAGTCAACAGAAATGAACGACGCAACGCCGCTCGCACACGAACATGCGCACGCCCCTTAGTCCCATAGACGCAACAAGTTATGAATATTCAAGACAGTCACCGTCGCGTCAGCGTCGGGGCGTCGCGCCGTCCTTAAGACACGCCGCATCCCAATTATCGAGCGACCACAAATGAGCATCATTCGACCCTTCCGCGCCATTCGCTTCGCCGGGCCTGCGGGGCAAGATATTTCCAGTCGTATCGCACCCCCGTATGACGTGCTCGAACAGTCTGATAAGGACCGCCTGCTGCGCGCCGATCCCAGAAATTTCGTCGCCGTTGATCTGCCGCATGTGCCGCCAAAAGCCGCCGGCCCGCCGGCGGCGTATGACGCGGCCCGCAAGCTGCTGGCGTCGTGGCTGCAAAGCTCGACGATGACGGTAGATACGGCGCCGGCCCTGTACGCCTACTACCAGCGCTACACCCACGCCGGCAGAACGTATGACCGAAAAATGTTCTTCGCCGCCCTGCGGTTGACGCCCTTCGGCGATGGGGACGTGTACCCGCACGAGCAGACATTTGGCGGTCCGAAGGAAGATCGATTGTGCCTGATGCGCGCGACGGCGGCGCAGCTCAGCCCGATTTTCGGACTGTACGAGGATGATCGGAACGAAATCGCCGCGCGACTCGGATCGTCGCTGGCGCCGACGCCGGCGGCGATCGGGACGATGGACGGGGTCGAGAATCGCATCTGGGCGGTATCGGACGTGGCGACGGTGCGCGACGTGTCCGAGATGATGCGATCGCGGCCGATATACATTGCCGACGGGCACCATCGTTATGGGACCGCGATGATGTATCGCGACGAGTTGCGGATGACACGCGACGTTCCCGATTCTCATCCCGCCAACTACGTGCTGTGCGCCTGCTGCGCGATGGGTGACCCGGGCTTGCAGATTCTCCCGACGCACCGCGTGCTGGACGTCGCCGTCCCGCCGACGGAACTGGCGCGCGACCCGGAGCTGAAGGTCACGGCGCTGCCGATTTCGCGTGCGGCGGACGTTGCGACGGCGCTGGCGGCGCTCGGGCCGCAGGCCATGGCGCTCTACGACGGCGCTTCGCGCGGCTATCACGTCGTCACGCCGCGCAACCCCGACATCCTGGCCAAACTGTCGCCGGAGAAGGGCGACGCCTGGCGGAAGCTGGCGCTGGCGTTTCTGCACGTCTATCTGCTCGACCGCGTCGTGCAGCCGCGCTTCAACGGTGGATCGCCGCCGCACATCGAGTACATCAAATCGGCAGAGGACGCGGTGGCGCAGGCGCAGCGTGAGCGGTCGGCGGCGTTTCTCATGCAGGCGACGACGATGGCGGAGTTGCGCGCCGTGTGCAAGGCGGGCGACCTGATGCCGCAGAAGAGCACGTTTTTCTTTCCGAAGCTGGCGAGCGGGCTGGTGGTGCATTCGCTGGACGGCAAGGCGGAATGAAGAATGCAGAATGCAGAAGGCAGGAGGCACGCACCTGCCGTCGCGATGGTCGAGTCCCGTTTGCATTCTGCCTTCTGCACGCTGCATTGCGGCCGCAGCCGGGGCGGCTGTGCCAGGGGCGGCGCGGTGGACACGCCGCTATCATGATCGAACATGCCGCAGACGGCTTTCATACTGATCCTGACACCCAACGAGCGCCGCGGCGACGAACTGCGCGAGGTCGTCCGGCAGCGCAGCTCGCACTCGTGCAGCTCGGTGACCACGGTTGACGACGCGATCGCGTCGATCCGGCGGCGCGGGCCGGACGTGGTGTTCGTCGAGGGTGTCGACCAGGGCCCGCACGTCCTGCCGCGGCTGGTGGAAGCGCTGCGCGACCGCGCACCCGACGCGGCCCTGCTGCACGTGGCGCCCTCGCCGCCGACGCTGCCGGCCACCGGCGACCTGGAGATCGTGGCGCTGCCGCCGGACGCGACGCTCGACGAGCGTTTCGACTGGATCTCGCGCGCGGCGCGGTCGGCCGTCGCGCGGCGCGACGAGCGCATCCTGCGCGGCTCGTACGACGAATCGCGGATCGAGAGTTTCGAGGGAATCATCGGCGTTTCGGCGCGGATTCGCGCCATCATCGACCGCATCCGCAAAGCGGCCCGCAACAAGCTGACGGTGCTGGTGCTGGGCGAAACCGGGACGGGCAAGGACCTGATCGCGCGGGCGATTCATCGCGCCAGCGATCGGGCCAGCAAGCCGATGCGGAGCGTCAACTGCGCGGGGTTGAACGAGAACCTGCTGGAAAGCGAGCTGTTCGGCCACGTCCGCGGGGCGTTCACCTCCGCCGTCGCCGACCGCCGCGGGTACTTCGAGGCGGCCCACGGCGGGACGCTGCTGCTGGACGAAGTGGGCGACATGCCGCTGACGATGCAAGCCAAGCTGCTGCGCGTGCTGGAGACGCGCGAGATCACGCCGGTGGGCTCGACCGAAATCCGCCGGATCGACGTGCGGGTGGTGGCGGCGACGCACCGCGACTTGAGCGCGATGGTGTCGGACGGCAAGTTCCGCGAAGACCTGTACTACCGGTTGCACCAGTGGGTGATCGAGGTTCCGCCGCTGCGCGAGCGGCGCGAGGATATTCCGCTGCTGGTGCAGCACTACATCCGGCAGGCGAACCAGGCGCATGGGCTGGACGTGAGCGGGGTGACGCCCGAGGCGATGCACGCGCTGCTGCACTACTTCTGGCCAGGCAACGTGCGCGAGCTGGCGAACACGCTGGAGACGCTGGTGGTGGAGACCGAGCACGGGCGGATCGACGCCAGCCAGCTTCCGGAGCGCATCCGCGGGACGCGGACGCTGGTGCCGGCGGGCGTGGGGAACATTTCGGGCCTGACGCTGGCGGAAATCGAGAAGCTCGCCATCCAGCACACGCTGAATCACACCAGCGGCAACCGCGAGCAGGCCGCTAAAATCCTGGGGATCGGCACGCGGACGCTCTATCGCAAGATCAAGGAGTATGGGCTTGATGGATGATGGACGCGACTGAACCGCGCGGTTATCATGCCGCCCGCCTGTGTGGCGGGTTTCGGTTCGTTCAACGCGTATTCAACTTTCACATCCGAGGTTCGTTCCGGCCGGCGTGTTCCGCCGGCTGGGAGAACGGAAGTGAGAAGCGGCTGTGAACAAGAACACGACGATCATCGCCGTCGTGGCGGCCCTGGCGATCGTGGGCGGCGTCGCGGGGTATCAATATCTGTTCGGGGCGGCGGTGCGCACGCCGGCGTATTCGGCGGCGTGCGGCATGCCGGGCTGCGCCTGGCAGGGGAACGTCAAGCCGCTCAAGCCGGGCGACTCCTATCCGCCGGTGTGCCCGAAGTGCGGCAAGCAGTCGGTTCTGCCGCTGGCGACCTGCCGCAAGTGCGGACATAAACAGGTTCTTAACGAAGAATTAAAGAGCTGCATACCCGGAACGGAGAAACTCCCGGGTACGACAAGCTGTGCGAAGTGCGGCGGGCGGATCGTGCACGGGGATTAACTTTCGTGCCGGTCGGGCCGGCGTGATGCAAGCGGTCAGTGAGTGGAACAGTCGGGCGGCACGGCGCCGGAACACCGTGCAGAGCGAGAAGGGCGCGGCTATGACTCTCGGCGAAGCGCGAAAGACCGGATTCACGCTGATCGAGCTGCTGGTGGTGGTGGCGATCATCGCCCTGCTGATCAGCATCCTGCTGCCGTCGCTGAGCGGCGCGAAACGCGTCGCGCGGCGCGTGGCGTGCGGGTCGAATCTACGGCAGATCGGCCTGGCGATGAACGCGTACGCGAACGAGGAAAAGGAGTGGATCGTCGGCGCGCCGAATGGGTCGGGGTTTACGGCAATGATGGGGTTGAGCGAGTCGCAATACGCCGCGACGGGCGACGTGGCCACGACCCCATGGGACTGGGCAAACCCGCTCGCGAAGCGATACATGGGTTCATCCGAGATGTCGTTGAACCGCTTCAAACGGATGGCGAAGTCGCGAGAGGGAGTTTTTCACTGCCCCGGGAATTTCGGCGCGGCGTTGATTCCCTACCCGAGCCCTCCGCCGAAATCGGCGTCGGTTGCTGAGGACGGCATCGACTACTCGATCCAGCCCGCGGGCAGCTATGTGTCCTTCTGGAAGTACTTGTGCGTCGGCGATTCGTTTACTGGCGACCAGTTCGTGGACCCGAACACCGGCCGGCGCGTCGTATGGCGCAGATATGATTCCGGATGGGAAACGCGACTTCCGCTTGATTATCTCCCCCGGATTTCACGTGTCGGCCTCAACGCGCGCAAGATTTTTCTGATGGATGGGGCCCGCTATGTCACGGATGGGGGCGTCGCCGATTACCACCATGAGCTCGGCAACCATTTGGGAAGCGGGTCGTATGCGAGCTCAGGTACCGTGTTCGTAGAATCTCAGGAATACGGATACACCGACTCCACCGAGCGAAAGGCCAAGCCCGGACAAGCGCTTAGCTACCGTCATCCGGCCGGCAGCACAGCGTCGCAGTTGGGGTTGAATACGCTCTACTTCGACGCGCACGTGGAGTATCTGCTTGAGCGCCGCACGCGCTACCTTCCGCTGATGGCTCCGACGCGTTCGGTCGTGGTCGACCTGAGCCGGGTCACAAACGCGACCAAGACTGATTACAAATGGAAGGTCGGCGACCTGATTCCCGACTGAGATAGCGGCGCGACGCGCAGCTCTGCGCTACTTCCCGCACGGGGATTCACGTCAATCCTGCGGGACACACGTCTGTCGCCCGTTCCCACGTGGCACACGAATTGCTGCGCATGATATTGACGAAGTTCGCGGGGACAAGTGGCGCGGCGGTCGTGTCCAATTGGGGCCGAGCGAGCTCGCGTACTTTCGGAGGTGAACATGCCCTCGAATCGCGCCTTTTGGTTCAACTGCTGCGTGCTCCTTGCTTTGGCGTTCTGCAATCAGGCGTCGGGGATGCAGGACTGTAGCTGCTCCATTGACCGGGTGTGCTCCCCCGAAAGCCAGTGCTGTGTTGCTGGCCAGTCGGTGTCGTGCCTGTATATCTATTACGACTCTGATTTGTTCGAGTTTGTTCCCATCCTTCACTGCGCACAGGCAGCCGCGTACACCTACTACGGTGGAATCTGCGATTGCGACGCGGACGGCACGTTCGACTTTGAGGGCGAGTGCCGCGTTGGCAACGAGAATGTGATGGCCGGTGCCGGTACCTCTGTTTGGGGCTGCCAGGGGGACGGTGGAGGTTTCTCGCACGGGGCGTCCGCCATCTCGCACACTCCGTCCGATGACTGCTGGGCTGCCACGTCGCGGACCATGAGCAGGCACTTCGCAGCGCAATGCGCCGGAATGGGATGCAATTTCCCGCCGGGATTGGGCTACTGCTTCGCATTCGTGGATTACAACTTCGAATTGCGTGCATGGGCACCATTGCCCGTGGAGTGGACGGCGCAGGTTCGGTCGACCTTCGAATGGAACTCAGACGAGGCCGCCCCCGCGACGCTCAATCGACACGTGTCAGTCACTCAGATCGATGAATCTCTGTTCGCGGATTTTCTGATCACCGCCCGAAGCGCCAGTTTGCCGAGCCCCGGAGTCGAATTCGATTCGCAAAGCGGTACCTGGGGGGCGACCACGACCGTGCCGTGCACGAGCAGCGGGGCTGAAATCACGCTCCGCTCCGGAGAGTTCACGGACGGATCCTACGACGTGAACGCGGACGGGAGGTTCAACGCCCTCGATGTCGGTGTGTTGGCGTCGGTCGTACCGACACATGAATCCGAGTATCAGCAGTGGGATCTGGACGGTGATGGGACCACCGACTCCGACGACCTGGCACACATCGACGTGTTGGTCGACCTGGGCCTTGACTCCGGCGTCTTCGCCGACTGGGACGCGGATGGTTCGGTCGACTGTGATCAACTGAGTACGATGAACAGCGCCATCGGCTATGAGTTGGGCGATGCAGGCTATTCAGTGCTGCTCGACTACAACCTCGACGGTGTGACGGACGGGGTTGACCGGGCAGCACTGCTGAACGTCGCGTGTCTGATCCGCGGCGACATGAACTGCGATGGGGCTGTCGACGGCTTTGACGTCGATCCGTTTCTGCTGGCGCTCTCCGATCCGCAAGGCTACGCCAGTTCGTATCCGACGTGCGACTGGCTGCGAGCGGACATGAACCTCGACGGGAGCGTCAACGGATTCGACGTCGATCCGTTTCTGGAGTGCCTTACTCAGGGTTGCCCGTAGGGAGTGAGCCGCAATCGGAAGGGCGGGCGTTTCGGCGCGCGCCCTTCGAAGCCCACGCCGCGCTGATGTGACGCTGCGCGCTGGCGCGTCCGGACAGAATCTCCGGCCGGAGAGCGTGCTACTGGGCCGGTTCGAATGAACAGGCCGCGGTGCTGCCTACGGCCGGCACAGCGGACACGGCGCGGCGCCGCGCTCAAAGCACGCATCACGCGACGCCACGCCTTCGCGCGGTACAGCGCTCGCGCCCTGTGCGGCCGGTCCGGCCGCTCCGCAGCCCGTGCGGTGAAACAACCCCCCCGCCGGGTCCAGCTCATACGACTTCTCAACGTCGGGCGGCGGCAGCGACCAGACGCCGAGCCTGGCCTTGCGAGCGCGGGCCTGCGCGGCGAGCAGTTCGGCGGAGCGACGCTGCGTGCCGGGCGTCAGCCGGACCCACGCCAGCCCATCCTCCACCAGCCGACTATTGACACACACGCCGTTGCAGTCGACGTAGGCGACGAGGCGGCCATCGGCGTCGCGGTCCTGCGCGTCATACGCGATCGTGATCGCCTGGTTGAGCACGAGTTCAGCGCAGCGGCGGCGCGACTCGTCGCATTGCGGCTCGTCGTCGCCAGGCGCGCGAATGCCGGCGAGCGCGAGCAACTCGTCGTTGCGGTCGATCCGCAGCGTGTCGCCCGAACGGACGCGGACCACGGTCGCCGAGCCGTAGGCCTGACGCGGCGACGGTCGCGCCGCGTGCCTCAGGCGACACGATAAATTCGCGAGCACACCGGCGGCGATCAGGCCGATGGCAAAGAGAACGATGATGACGATCTGTCGCCGCTCGAAGCGCGGCAGGCGCGAGAGGTTCAGCCATTGGCGATCGGTCAGCCAGCGTGGCAGGTCCATGGCGTCCTTTCGCGGGGTTTCGCGGCGGGTACTTCGTCGATCGCCGACACGCGGCCCGGTGCGCGAAGAGTCTACCGCGGACGCAGGGGTGGCGGGCGGGCATTGAGCCCACTACATTGTGAGGCGGGCCGAAACACGAAACGACCGGAAATTGCGTCGCAACGACCAGGAACTGATCCGAGCCTGTCTCGACAATGACGCCGGCGCTTGGGACGAGCTGATCGAGCGCTACGGGCGGCTGGTCTACTCCATCGCCCTGAAGGTGGGTCTCAGCGGCTCCGACGCCGACGATGTCTTTCAGGTGGTGTTCGGCATCGTCCTGCGGCGGCTGTCGACGCTGCGCGAGCATGATCGCTTTGCGGCCTGGCTGATTCGCCTGACGTACCGCGAGTCGTTCGGCTTTCGTCGCCGGAACCGGGCGATGTCGGAGCTGTCGGTCGAGCCGGCGGCGGGGGACATGACGGATGAGGAAGTCGCGGGCTGGGAACAGCGGGCGATTGTGCGACAGGCATTGGCTGAAATCGATGAGCGCTGCCGAAAACTGCTCGAAGCGCTCTTCTATTGCGCGCAAGAGCCTGCGTATGAAGAGATTGCGCAGCAGTTGTCCATGCCGGTCGGCAGCATTGGTCCGACGCGGGCGCGCTGTTTCAAAAAGCTCGAGTCAGTCCTGAAGCGGCTGGGTATCTGATTATGAGACCTGACGACGCTTCGGACGAGTCAGCCGCTGCAAAAACCGCCGTGCTGACCCGCCAGGCGGTATTTTCGCCCGCGGTGCCCGCTCATCTGTAGCGAAGGAGTGACCCGCATGTTTGCTCGACCGACATTCGAAGAACTCGTCGCGTACGCCGCCGGTAAGACCACACCGCAGGACGCCGCGCGGATTGAGCAGCAGTTCGCGAAGCACGCCGCCGATGCGCAGACGGTGAAGTGTCTGCGTGCGGTGCTGGCCGCGGGTCGTGCCGGTGCGTTGGCCGATCCGCCCGAGGCGACGCTCGCGGCCGCCCGGGCTCTGTATGCGGAGCGGCGCGTGGCAAAGGCGAGTCCGTCGGTGTGGGCCGAGTTGCTCGAGACGGCTCGGCGGATGATTGCCGAGCTGGTGTTCGACAGCCGGCCGCAGGCGGCGCTGGCGGGGATACGCGGCGCGGGCGGGGCCTACCAGTTGGCGTACCGCTGCGAGCTGGCGGAGATCGACGTCGAAATCGAGAAGGCCGCGGCGGGCGCGAGCTGGCGTCTGATGGGGCAAATCAGCCCGACGGGCAGCGCCCAGCCGCGCTGCGTCATGCTTGTGGAGCGCGGCGGCAGCATTCCGCTGACGAGCGTCGATCCGGACGAGCACGGCGTGTTCAGCCTGGAGGCGGCGCAGGGCGCGTTCGACCTGCTGGTGATTCTGGACAATTCGGTGCTCGTGGTTCCCGGCATCGACATGCAGTGAGGTTGCGGCGGCGCGACGCCGAGCGCCGCGAGAAACGATCCATGGGCGCTGCCGCGGGCCGGCCGCCACGAAGCGCGGCACGCGCGCCCTACAACGCCATGACGGATGCGCAGCGCCAACCGGAAACGATGATGGCGGCGCTGCTCGATCTGCCGATCGAGCAGTGCGCGGGGTATGTGCGCGCCCAGGGCGATTGCGACGCGTTTCTTATCTCATTGGCTGAGGAATCGGAGAGGCTGGCGGTGGCGGAAGTGTCACGGGGACTGGAGGCCAGCGCGCGGGTGCTGGCGCTGGCCGACGCGCTGGGCGGGCAGCGCTGCCAGGCTCGGGCGCATCGCGCCCGCGCCCAGACCCTCGCGTACGCCGGCCGATTCGACGATGCGCTGCCGATCTACCGCCGCGCGGATGAGTTGGCCCGTCGCGCCGGCGATGAAGTTGAGTCGGCGTATGCGAAGATGTCGTCGCTGCACGCGTTGGCCAGCCTGGGCAACTATGACGAGGCGATCGCGGCGGGCGAGGAGGCGCGGCGCGCGTTTAATCAGGCCGGCGAGAGCCTTGCCGCGGCCCGCGCCGACGTGAATCTCGGCGCGACGCATCAGATGCGCGGCGATCCGGCCGCGGCGCTGGTTCACCTTGACCGCGCTCGACCGCACTTTTCCGCGGACCCCGTCACGCTCGCCAAGCTCGACAGCAATCGCGGCCACGCCTTGGTGAATCTGGACGACTTTCCGGCGGCGGAAGCGGCGTTCGAGTCGGCCTTGCGGACGTTCGTCGAGGCCGGTCTGACGTGGGCCGCGGCGATTGTCGAGGGGAATCTTGGCGAGCTGGCGGCGCGGCAGAGCCGGCTGCAGCGCGCCTTCACCCATTACGAAAGCGCCCGCCGGCTGATCGGCGGCGACTCGGCTCCGCTGGATTTGGCGCGGATGCGCGCCGAGCAGGCTGACGCATTCGCCACGCTGGGGCTGCTTTCCGACGCGCTGGCCGACTATCAGCGGGCGATACCGACGCTGGACGAGCATGGGTTGGCGTTTGAGAGCACACGTGCCAGCGCGGGTCTCGGGCGCGTGCTGTTGCGGCTCGGCCGACTGGCCGAGGCGGCGGCCCCGCTTCAGGCCGCGGCTGACGGTTTTGAGCGTCTGGGGCACGCCGTGCAGCGCGCCCGATTGAACCTTGACCGTGCCGAGCTGCTTGCCGCGGGCGGCCAGCGCGCCGCCGCCGAGACGCTGGTGCACGAGGCACTTCCCTTGTTGGCGGAGCGGCCGTCGGAACTGGCGGTCGCGCATCAGCGGTTGGCGCGGTATGCGCTGGCCGACGAGCGGCTTTCGGAGGCTGACGAGCACGCGTCGCGGGCGGTGGGCGACGCGCTGACGCTGGGTCTGGCGCCGCTGCTGGCCGACGCGCTGCACACACGTGGCGTTGTGCGGCGGGGGCAGCGGCGTGCGGCGGAAGCGCTGGGAGATCTGCGCGCGGCGGTCGAGCAGGTCGAGCGAATTCGCGGCACGCTTCACGCGGACCACTTTCGCGCCGCGTTTCAGGCCAATCGTCTGGGCATGTACGAAGACCTGGTGGCCGCCGCCCTGGAGCGCGCCGACGCCGACGGCGTGGCCGAGGCGTTCCGCACGGTTGAGCGCGCCAAGTCACGCTCGCTGCTGGACCTGGTGGCGCGCGACGTGGACGACACCGCCGGCGTCGAGCCCGGCAGCCCCGATTCGGAGCTGGCCGCCGAGCTCGCCCGGCTGCGCGCCCGCGTCAACCAGCTCTACAGCCGGCTGGCCGACGATACGCACGAGCGGCGCGACGGCGAGCGGCTCCGCGCATGGCGCGCGGAGATCGAGCACGCCGAGCGGGCGGCGCGCGAACTCGAAGGGCGGCTCGCCAGCGGGCGTGGCATCATGGAACTGTTCGCCTCGCCGGCCGAGCTCGACAGCGTGCGTGCCGCCGTCCCGCCGCACGCCGCCCTGGTCGAGTATTACGTCGCGGGTGACGAACTGCTGGCATTCGTGCTTCGGCGCGGCGGCGTGACGGTCCGGCGGAAGCTCGCGGCGGCGAACGAACTGGCGGACGCCTGCGCCCGCGTGCAGTTTCAGGTCCGCCGGGCGCTGCGGCCCGGAGCGTTCGACGGCGGGCGCGGCGCGCGGCTCGAAGCGGACGCCCGCCGCGAGTGCGCCGCGCTGCACATGCGTTTGCTTGAGCCGCTGCTGTCGGAGCTGCGGGGCATCGACGAGCTGATCGTCGTTCCGCACGGCCCGTTGCACGCGCTGCCTTTCGCGGCGCTGAGCGACGAGCGCGGCTACGTTGTTCAACGCTGGCAGGTGCGCAGTAGCCCCAGCGCCAGCGTGCTGACGAGCCAGCGGGAGCGCGCGGCGCGGCCGACGGGTGGTTCGCTGGTGGTTGGTATTCCTGACGCGCACGCCCCCCTGATCGAGCACGAAGCCCGGCGTGTAAGGGAAATTCTTAGTGCCGATTTGCTGATCGGCTCCGAGGCGACGGCGGCCGCCGTCCGAGCGCGGGCGGTGGCTGCGGAAATGGTCCATTTTGCCTGCCACGGCCACTTTTCCGCGGACCAGCCGCTGGCCAGCGGGCTGCGGCTGGCCGACCGCTGGCTGACGGTCGGCGAGACCTTCGGCCTGCGTCTGGCGGCTCGATTGGTCACGCTGAGCGGTTGCGAGACCGGGCGGGGTATAATCAACACCGGTGATGAGTTCGTGGGCCTGGCGCGCGGCTTTCTCGCCGCCGGCGCCGCTTCGCTGGTCGTCAGCCTTTGGTCGGTGAATGACGCCAGCACCACCGAGTTCATGGGCTATTTTTATCAGGCGCTGTGTTCCGCGGGCGCGAGCGAGTCCGTTGCGACCGCGTTGCGCGGCGCACAATTGGCGTTGATGTCGGAGCGGGCGCACCCTGCGTTCTGGGCGCCCTTTGTGCTGATAGGTGAGGCATGAATACACAAGTGGTGCGGTGCGGGCTTGGAATGGTGCTGGCCGGGCTGGTGTTGCTGCCGACGGCGCTGGCGGACAGCAACCCGGTCGATGATCAGGTGGTCGTTCGGCTCGTACCTGGCGCGGACTTGGGGGCGTTTCTGGCGCGCTATCCGCAGGTCGTCGAGGTTCGGGCCGCCATCGCCTCGCGCGATACGTACCTGCTGATTCTCCAGCATGATGCCGGCGAACTCGAATTCGTCGACATGCTCAACGCGGGCGGCGATCCCGACGCGCTCTGGGCCGAGGAGAACTACGACACCGAAACACCCGAAGGCACCGGCCGCAACTTCTTTCTGAACACCACGCCCAATCCAACCGTCTATCAGAATCAGTCGGCCTGGGGTCAGATCAACATGGGAGGCGCGCACACCCGAACCACCGGCGCCGGCATCATCGTCGCGGTGCTCGACACGGGCGTCGACGCCACGCACGTCGCGCTGAGCGGGCGCGTGTTGGCATACGGCTGGAACTTCATCGATGACAACGCGGACACGGACGACGCGGCGGACTTCATCGACAGCGACGCGGACGGCACCGTCGATGAGATGTACGGGCACGGCACGCACGTGGCGGGGATCGTCGCCGCCGTGGCCCCGATGTCGCAGATTCTGCCGGTCAAAGTGCTGGACTCGGACGGCCGCAGCGACAACTTCCGCATCGCGCTGGCGATGGAGTACGCGCTGGACGCAGGCGCGACAGTGATCAACATGAGCCTGGGCTCGACGTACAAGTCCAGCGCGATCGAAGACGCCGCCGATCGTGCCTACTACCTGGGGGTGCCGGTCGTGGGCGCCGCGGGGAATCTGAACCGCGAGCGGCCCGAGGAATACCCCGCATTCTTGTCACACGCGCTGAGCGTGGCGGCGGTCGACGCCAACGACGTGAAGTCCGACTTCAGCAACTACAACAAGGACATGGTGCTGTCGGCGCCGGGCGAGGGCATCTACAGCACCATTCCGGGTGACCTCTACGCGCAGTGGGACGGCACGAGCATGTCGGCTCCGATGGCAGCCGGCGCCGCCGCCCTGCTCATCGCCCAACATCCCGAGTGGCCGCCGACCGAGGAGCGGGACGACTTCGTGGCCATTGCCCTCTACAACGCGGGCGTGGACATCAACGCCACGAACCCTGGATATCAGGACATGCTGGGACATCGCCTGGACATCGCGGCGGCCGTGGGCGGGCCGTGCACGGTGGGCTGCAAGGGCGACCTGAACTGCGACGGGTTCGTCGACGGCTTCGACATCGTGCCGTTCGTGGTGGCGCTCTCGAATCCGGCTGACTACGCCGACAAGTACCCGGGCTGCGACATCACCTCGGCCGACTGCAACATCGACGGTTCGGTGAACGGTTACGACATCGACTGGTTCATCGAGACGTTGCAGTAATTCGCGCGTGAGCGCGGAGCGACTCCCACAATACCGCTACGGCGGATCACCCGCGGCCGGCGCGCTGCTCGGCAACCGGGCACGCCACGCGGCGGCCCGCGCCGCGTCGCCGCGGGCCTCGCGTCATCCCGTTATTCTTAACTCGCTACTCGCTATCCACCGTAGCGTCGGCCCTCCGTGGCCACGCTGACAAATCGCGAATAACGAATGTCGAATAACGAATTGAGCGGCTCGGCGAATGAGGCGCCGTTGCGGTTCATTTCGTTATTCTGAACTCGCTATTCGCTATTCCCCGTAGCGTCGGGCCTCCGTGCCCACGCGGAGTAGCGAGTTTCGAAGACCGAATCACGAATTGAACAGCTCGGCAAATGAGGCGCCGTTGCCGTTCGACCCGTCATTCCTACCTCGCGATTCGCCGTTCCCTTAGGCCCGCCTCCACGCACGCCCGGAACTCCTCGATTTCGCGCCGCGAAGCGAAGATCCACGCCAGTTCAATCGGCGCGAAGCGCCGCGCCGTCTCGATCCGCGGGACGCCCAGCAAAACTGAAACACCGCGCACGTCGGTCCACGCCAGCACACGGGCCGCGCCGTTGGACTTCACAAGCAGTCCCGCGGGGCCGATCGCCACGAGCGCCGAGTCCCCCCGAAGGGTCCGCGCCATCCACACGCCGACCGCGGCCGCCGCAAGCCCCACCGACGAAATCGCGACGCGCTGCCGGACGCTCAGCGATCTCCCGCCACGCAGCGCGTCGTGCACGCGCACCACCGCGGCGACAGCGACGAGGCCGGCGAAAAGCGCCAGCACACGCCGCCGCCAGTGCTGCCGGCAGCGCCAGATGCGTGTCGCCGGACCGTAGGCGTGGCCGCATTCCGGGCAGGTGTGCGCCGCCGGCAGGCCGGCCAGCGAGTAATCGCAGCTCGGACAGGTGCTGAACGGCGGCTTGGAGAGCATGTGGTTCGCTTCGCTTGCGTTGCGCGTCCACAGATCGCGGAACGGCACGCCATTGGGGCGCGGTCTGGTCGGTCAGATCATGCGCCTGCCAGGAGCGTCTCGGCCGCGATGCGATCAACTGTCTGCGAAGATGATATACGTGACCGCGTAGTAAGGGTGCACGTTGTTGAACGGCACGCCGCCGCCGGTGTTACCGGTGAACTGCGTGCTGGGCCCGGTCGTGGTCACACCCATCGGCGCGGTGACATCGGCCGTCTGCACGTGTTGCAGCCCGGTGACGCCCGAGCCACCCGGAACGTCGTGCGTGTGGGTCATGTCGTGCGCGTGCGCCGGCATTTCGGGCACCGTGAGTGCGTGCTTGGATTCGCCGCCGGCGCGTCTGGGCGTTCCTTCCACGTCCGTGACGGGCGCGCCATTCACCTCCGCGTTCGAGCCGATGGGTGAACGATTCCGAAAGTCGGGAATGTTGAAGGTCGTGGTGCCGTCGCCGGCGCCGTAGTTTGTTCCAATAACCGCGAAGAGCTTGGAATGCACAGCCCGGGACACAGCTTGGCCTTCGCACAGGTGCCATCCGGGCGGCACGGCGCCGCGCGGCCCGGCCCACATCCTGACTTCGCCTACCAGCGCACCCGGCGGTCCCGGCGGGCCCACAGGCCCCGCCGGCCCTTGCGGACCGGGCAGGCCCGCGGCGCCGGGCGTACCCGGCTCGCCCGTTGGCCCCGGTGTCGTGCCCAGGAAAACCACCAGGTAACGCCCGTCGCTGGCGTTCTGCTGGAGCAGGCCGATTTCCTCGTTCGTCAGCACGCGCCCCGCCTCGGGCAGCGCGTCGCGGGCGGTGTCGGAGGCGTTGCTTTCGCCGGTCAGCGCGTCGAGCGCCGGCGTGCAGGAGTTGAGTGATTGGCCGAGGACGAGGACGGAGCAGGTCGCCAGCAGCGCGGGAGCCACGTAACCCATTCTCTTGAAATACTTTAGATCGGTCATAGTTCGTATCTCCGCCAGGCGCAGCGGCGGAGTAACCGCGCTGCGCGCAACCGAACTGTTATCGGCCGAACAGCGCGTCCGAGTTGCGATGCGGTGGGGTGACGTGCAGAATGGCGCCGCCGTGCCCGTCGCGTCGCGGGCGACTCCGGCAATGACCGACCGTGCGAGAGACCGTTGATATTCGACCTGCTCGACAGAGCTGACCGCTACACGGCGCTCGATCCGCGCGTCGCCGCCGGTCTTCGGTTTCTGAGGCAGGCCGATCTTGGGCGATTGGAGTGCGGGCGTTTCGAGATCGAGGGGGAGCACGTTTTCGCGCTGGTGCAGGAATATGAGACGCGGCCGACGCAGGTCTGCCTGTGGGAAGCTCATCGCCGCTATGCGGACATCCAGTGTGTTGCGAGCGGCAGCGAGCGGATGGGTTTCGGGCTGCCTGGCAACTTCGTTTCACGCGGCGACTATGACGCGGACCGTGACGTCGAGTTCTTCGACGGTCGCGGCGACGAGTTGCTGCTGCTGCCCGGCTGCTTCTGCCTGCTGCCGCCGGGGGACGTGCATCGTCCGTGCATGGCGGTTGAGGTGCCCGTTCGCGTGCGAAAGATCGTCGTCAAGGTGGAGTGGCGGTGAGTGGCGAATAGCGAGTTCAGATGACGGATTGCAACGGCGGCGCTCCTCGCGGCTGCGGCGAAGTTCGCCGCTGCGACGCCTGAATTCGTTATTCGCTGCTCGACATTCGTTATTCCAGCGGTTCCGGCGCTACGGCGGCGGGTTGGCGGTTTGGCTGGTCGGCGGCCGCCGGAGCCGGGCCGTGATCCCCGCCGCGTAGTCGCGCACCAGTTCGTCGGGATCGTCGCGGGCCAGCGCTTCGGCTGTGGCGGCGAAGGGCGCGCCCTCGCGCTCGCCGAGCAGCCGCGCGGCCATCAGGCGGACGAGCCAGTGCTCGTGCTTGAGGTTGTGCTTCACGGCGGCCAGCATCTGGCGGTCGAAGCCGATGAGCGTGGCGGCTTCGAGGGCGCGGGTCCGTACCTGCCAGTCGTCGGCCTCCAACGCCGCGAGCAGGGCCGCGGCCAGTCGCGCGGCGGGGACGTACTCGGGCTCGTAGCTCAATCGGCCGGTGTCGCGCCGCTGCCGCTCGCCCAGCAACTGCGCGCACGTTTCGATCGCGGCGAGCCGCTCGAGCAGCTCGCCGTCGGCGGCGGACTTGATCAAGTCGCGGACGGTGTCGGGATCGACCTTGGCCGGCAGCCGGTTGAAGTACACGGCGCCAAGCCGTTGGCCGCCGGCGCTGGGTCCCCAACTGCCGTCGGCGGCGCGCTGCGGATCGAGCAGGGCGTCCATGGTGACGCGCTGGAGCTGCTGCGGCGAGGCGCGCGAGGCGCGGCGCAAGGGTCCCAGGTCGATCGTCTGCCGAAACGTGATGGTCTGGCCCGGGTTGAGCAGGCTCTCGCGCTCGAAGCGGATCGTCAGCAGATTGTCCATGACGCGATCGCGATCCCCCGACATCTTGAACGAGAGCATGAGCACCGGGTCGAGCGCGCCGCCGGGGCCCAGCGCCAGCGGCGTCGACGAGCGATTGCTCAGTTTCAGCACGATCCACCAGGGCTCGGCGCTGCCCGGGGCCGAGTTTTCCACCGAGAGCTCCGCCGACACGAAGCGGGCTGGATCGGCGAGGTACTCGAGTGTGGAGCGGTCGAAATCGTCGAGGACCTCGAGCAGTTCCGCCTGCCGCGCCTTGGTCGATGCCGCCGGCAGCGTGATGCCCAGCGATGCCAACAGGTCGAAGGCTGGTCCGGCGGTGGGCGGGTTCTGAAGCGTTTCGAGCAACTTGCGCGCCCCCGACTCGTTGTCGCCGTCGAGCATCAACCGCGCCAACTGATACGCGGCGAAGGGGTCCACCGCCGAGACGCGCAGCAGCGTCTGCTGAGCCTGCTCGTATCGCCGATTCAGGGCCAGCGCCCAGCCCAGCGTGCGGATCGCGAACGGTTCGGCCGGAAGCGCCTTGGCCGCGGCCTGCGCCAGCCGCAGGGCGCGCTCAGGCTGTACGTCGATCGTGCAGTAGAACCAGGCGGCCTGCGCCACGCGCTCCGCCGGGTCCCCCTCCGCGACGCGCGACAGTCCTTCGGCCATCTTGCGGCGCAATGCCAGGGCATCCTCGCCGCGCCCGGCCTTTTCCAGCAGCCAGTGCAGGAACATCCGCGCGTCAAAGTGCTCGGGTTCGGCGGCGATGGCTCGCTGCACATGCTCGATCGCTCCGGCCAGGTCGTCGCGACGCACACAGCTCAGGGCCAGCGTCAGCAGCGCGTCGGGCGGCACGTCGCCGTCGCCGGTCGAGCGGCGGTGCACGTCCACGGCGTGCTGGAAGAAGCGGCTGGCGTGCTCGCTGAGGCCGGCGGCGTCGAGCACTTCGGCGGCGCGCCAGGCGGCTTCGACGTGCAGCGGGTTGACGCGGAGCACGTCGAGCGCGGCTTTCAGCCGCGGCACGGGCCGCGCGCCCGGTTCGAGCGAATCCAGCCGCAGCATGAGGGCCAGCGGCTGGTGCGCATCGAGCGCCAGAGCGCGGTCGAGCTGCATGCGTGCCCGATCGCGGTCGAGGCGCTGAAAGTCGATCTGGGCGGCGTGGGCGTGAATAGCGGCCGCAATCGGCACGACGGGTTTGGGATCGGCCTCGAGCAGCTTGAGCAGCGTCGAACGGCGATCCTCCAGGTTCGCGGCACCGACGTCGCCGAGCGCCAACCAGTTCTGGAGCGCGGCGAGGTTGTCGGTGTCGAGCCGCACGAACTCGCGCAGCGCCGCCTCGGCCTGCGTCACGTCGCCCGCGACGCTGTAGAGCTCATAGAGCCAGCGCGGCGGGTCGGGCAGCATCGGATCGATCCGCCCGGCGGCCTTCAGCAGTGCCGCCAACTGGCGCACGTCGGACGCCATCGGCGGATCGGCACGCCGCGCCAGCGCTTCATCGCGCGCCACGTCGACCAGCCAGCGGGACGTCGGCAGCACCGCCGCGCGCGTCTGACCCCACGTCAGCGGCGATACCAGGCCACACGCCACCAGGGCGATGCGGCGCTTCAGCCCGGCGTGGATCTGCATGCGATTCTCCCGGCACGCGCGGCGCCGCGCGGATGTAATGACCGTGCCGCGGTTCAGCTCCGCCGGGCCGCGGCGCGGCGCTCACGACTGCGGCGCTTGACGCGCTGGCGGGACTTGCGGTGCTTCTTGGCGGCGTTACGCGTCTTCTTGTGCACAGCGTCTCCTTCGGCTGGTATGAATCGGCAGAAATCAGCAACCGGATTGCGGGCCGCGCCGACCCTCAACAATCCCACCATCCGGCACGTTCGGCTGGGCGCAGGTCGGCGGCGTTACGCCCGCGCGGCGACCGGCGCCGCCGGCGCCCTCGGCCGCGGGTCTGCTAACCGGTCGCCGGCTCGAGCACGCACGACATCGAACCTTTGCAGCGCTCGATGCGCCAGTCCGGTCCGTACGAAATCACCTGCTCGCGCTTGAACTCGGCCCGTTCCAGCACGGTGGTATCGACAATCACGCGCCCGCGGGCATCGACCTCCCGCGCCGCCAGAAACGCCGCCCGCGGATTGATCCGGAAGATCGCGCACAGCATTTCGATGACGTAGTCGTAGGTGTGATCGTCGTCGTCCAGCAGGACGACGTGCCAGAGCGGCGCCCGCCTGGTCTGAGGCGGCGCCGGCATGGTCTGGGGCGTCTCGATCTCCTGCATCATACGACTTGCAGTGTAACTGACGCGCCGCGCGGCGCAAAGACTGCGGTTGCGGACGCTCCGCGCCCACTGCCATGTCTCCGCGCCAGGGCCGGGTTACGGGCGGGCCAGACGCCGGCACTCGCATGCGCAGTAGTGTCGGGGGCAGTACACATGCACCTCGCCCGGTTCAGACGGTCCCGAGCGCCGCGGCCCCGCCCGGCCACCAGCCCAACCGCGCACGGAACCACGGCTCAAGGCCTGAATATTATTGACCCTTTGGAATGAACATGTTAGGCTCGTTGTGGCGCGCAAAGTGCTACCATTTCGCGCCGGAACACGTCGGAGATGAGCCATGCGAAGGGCCTTCACGCTGATCGAGCTGCTCGTGGTCGTCGCCGTTATCGCACTGCTGATATCCATCCTGCTTCCGGCGTTGAACGATGCGAAGAAGCAGGCCCGCACGACCGTGTGCATGAGCAACGTGCGTCAACTGGCGATGGGCTTTGTGCTCTACTCGCAGGATTGGAACGGCCTGCTGCCCGGCAGCACGTGGGATTTCGTGCCGCCCGGCAATTACAACCGCGGCAAGCCGCTCTGCTGGCTGGGCACGATCAACGGCAGGGGCGATAAAGACCACGTCCCGAGCTGGGGAACAATCTACAAGCTGATTGGCGAACAGACCGCCGTCTACAAGTGTCCGGAAGACAAGCTGGAGAATCGCGCCATGCGGACCAACGGGGTGGCGGACAAGCCACTCTACAGCTACACGGCGCCGCCGTTTCTGACCGGTGCGCCCACGTCGCTGCTGAAGATGACGCGCTGGCCCGAAAACGTCTCGACCTGGAATACCAACACGGATTGGGACAAGGCGACCGGCCACTCGCTGCCGTGGATGCTGGTTGAGGAGGACGAAGTCGAGTATCTGGCGTTTGTGACCGACAGTGCCTGGTCGAACGTTGACATTCCGAGCAACCGGCACAAGGAGCGGGCCACGATCGGCCACATTGACGGCAGCGCGACGGTCCGTAAATACCAGCGCTTTCCGGTGAAACACGACGCGTGGAACACGTACTACGAGTTGAGCGACGGGCGCGTGGTCACGGCCGGCTGGTGGGGCGGCAGCGTCAAATTCGGCTACATCCGTACGCTCAAGGGCCTGAATCAGTAGCGGCTGAACCCGGCGGCGACGGCCCGGCCCGTCGATCCCCGTCGTGCCATGGTCCGACGGCCGGCCGCACATGAGTTGCCATCCGGGCCGGCATTTCCAGCGTACACTGCGCGGTGGGTAGCCGTGGAACTCACGCGAAAATCTCTGCTCGTGCGCGTCCGTGACCCGTCCGACGAGGCGGCGTGGCGGGAGTTTTCCGATCAATATCGCGAGTTGCTGGAACGCTACTGCCGCGCGCGGGGCTTGCAGGCCGCGGACGTGGACGACGTCTGCCAGCTTGCCTTCGTCAATCTGCTTCGCAGCCTGCGGGCGTTCGAATACGACCCGGCCCGCGGCCGGTTCCGGCATTTCCTCGGCCGCATCGTCCGCAACGCCATCCACACGCATTTCAGCCGCCCGGGCCGCGCCCATCCGGCTCTGGACACGACCATCCTGGCGGCGATCCCCGATGAACCCGAGCAGGACGCGTCCTGGGAGCAGGAGTGGATGGACCAGCATTATCGCCGGGCGATGCGCGCAGTTCGCGAATCCTTCGACGCGCGGAGTGTCGAGGTGTTCGACGCGCTTCTGTCGGGCTCGACGGTCGAGGCGGTGGCGGCGGCGCGCGGCATGAGCGACCAGGCGGTCTACAAGATCAAGCAGCGCATCCGCGACCGGCTGTCGGAGCTGATTGCGCAGCAGGTGGCCGATGAAGACGGCGCGGCCAGCGCGGCGACGTGAGTGCCTCGCCAGGTGGCGGCGCGCTCCGCGCGCACGCTACGCTAGTCCGCAAACGCGTAACGCACGATGCAGAAGATGGCCTTCACGCCGTCTTTCCAGGTGATCTTCTTGCCCTCTTCGTAGGCCCGGCCGGAGTAGCTGATGCCGACCTCGTAGACGCGCCAGCCGCCGCGGGCGACCTTGGCGGTCACTTCGGGTTCGACGCCGAAGCGGTTGCTCTTGATGTTGATGCTGCGGATGACTTCGCGTCTGAAGACTTTGTAACAGGTCTCCATGTCGGTGAGGTTGAGGTTGGTGAACATGTTGGAAAGCAGCGTGAGCACTTTGTTTCCGACGCTGTGCCAGAAGTAGAGCACGCGGTGCTCGTCGCCGCCGACGAAGCGCGAGCCGTAGACCACGTCGGCGCGGCCGTCGAGGATGGGCTTGAGCAGCTTGGGGTAGTCGCTGGGGTCGTATTCGAGGTCGGCGTCCTGGACGAGCACGATGTCGCCGTGGGCCTGCTGGTACCCGGTGCGCAGCGCGGCGCCCTTGCCCTGGTTGACGGCGTGCTTGATGACGCGGATGCGGGCGCCGGGGAACTTGGCGTCGAGCAGCGGGTAGAGCTCCTGGGTTCCGTCGCGCGAGCAGTCGTCGACCAGGACGATTTCACGCTCCAGGTCGACGGGGGCGTTCAGGACGCGGCGGATGATCTCGAAGAGGGTGTCCTTTTCGTTGTAGACCGGAATGACGACGGACAGCAGCATCCGATTCTCCGTGGCGGGCGGGGCCGCACGGGCGGCGTCCCGACCGGGGTTCACTTGCCTTCAGGCCGGCGAAAACAGGATCGGGTACTGACCCTGCGAAAGTCCCGCCTGCCGCAACTGCTCGCGCAGCGTTCGAATCGGCAGGCGCCAAAGCCGCCGGGCCAGGACCATCGAGGCTTCGAACGGCGGCGAGGGGACGGCGAAAGCGTCGAGCAGCGCGCGTTCGCGCGCGGTGCGGTCGAATTCGGGCCGGCGGAATTCGTCCCAGGTGGCCAGCACGACCGAGAGGATCGGCACGTGCGGGCGGCCGACCCAGTTCAGGCCGGCAAATGCCAGCAGCGCCGCCGACTCGAAGTCGGGCTCGGCGTGGTGGGCGATCATCACGTGGCGGACGGCGACGGCAGCTTGCCCGCGCTCGAAGCAGTCGCAGCCGGCGACGAAGCGCGCCACTGGGCAACGCGGAGCCGCGGTGAGCCGCTCGGCGAGAGCCCGCCCGCGCTCTGCGTCTCGCAGGCGCGACAGGGACGCCGCCAACCTGGCTATTTCCGCTGACTTCATGCCTATTTCGTCAAAACCGCGCCGAACGTGCCCGATCGACACGCTACGCGGAGAGCGCTAGTCCGTCAACCGCGGGGTAGGGACGGTGCGGGCGGCGCAGTGCGGCCAAGCAGCGTCGTCGAGCGTTCGCGGTTGCGGACCGGCTGTGCGCGGTTCGGGGGGCGGGGTATTGAAGCGCCTATCAGAACGCCGCACGCGAGTGCGGGGCGGCTGAACCCACCACTCGCGTGGTGGGTTCTGTTTGCAGTTCTTAAGGAACCGACGTGGCGGGCGCGGAAGTCGGATGGCGGACGGGCTTGCCGGCTTCGTATTGCCGGAGGCGCGATTCGATCTGATCAGCCAGCACGGAGAGCCGTCGGGTCCGGGCGACGTCGAGGGCGGCGCGGGCCGTGGTCTGCGCCTCGGCGAAGCGTCCGTTGGCGGCGAGTGCGGCGGCGAGCACGTCGCGTGCCCGCGGATCGCGCGGCGACGCGAGTGCGGCGGCCTGCTTCGCGAGAGTCAACGCGGTTGGCGGGTTGCGAATCGCGTCGTCCGCACACGTGGCCAAGGCCCAGGCGTGTTCGAGCGTGTAGGCGGATTCGTTGGGCTCGAGTCTGGCGGCGCGGTCGATGTTCCGGAACGCCTCATGGAACTGTCCCGCCCGGAACTGAACGCACCCGACGATGGCGAGCGCCTCGGCACGATCGGGCCAGAGCCGCAGGGCGGCGTCGGCGTGGCGGCGCGCACCGGGAACGTCGTCGCGATCCAGCAGCGTGCTGGCGATGGCGACGTGGACCTGGGCGGCCGAGGGTGACAGCTTGAGCGCGTGGTTGAGGGCGGCGAGGGCTTCGTCGAAACGGCCGGCGCGGGCGAGCGCCTTTCCGAGGCCGAGATGGGCTTCCAGGATGCGCGGTTCGATCGTCAGCGCTGTCTGGAATTCACGAATCGCGCGCTCGTTGTCGTCGTCGACGGCCAGGACCGCACCGGCGTTGGCGTAGCTGAGCCCGACTTGTGAGCGCTTGGGGAATTCGATCGGCCAGTTCGCGAGGATCGCGGCGAGGATCAGGAGCGCGGCGGCCACACCGACGCGCCGGAACCGCCGCTGGCGAATCGCGGCGGGGGCTTCGGTCAGGGCGGCGGCGGCGAGGATGGCGAGCATCGGCGTCATGGGATAGCGGTAGCGGGCAAAGACGTAGAAGAGGATGACGCTGAGCGCGACGAGCGCGGGCAGGGCGTAGAGCAGCCACAGCTCGCGCCGCCGGGGCCACGTCAGGGCGGCGCCGGCGACCGCGAGCGGGAGGAGCGTGCCGAAGTGCAGCGGGTAGCGCAGCCAGCGGAGGATCGAGCAGTGTTCGGCGTAGTAGTCGATGTTTTCGGCGTCGGGAATTTCGTAGCTGTTCAGCGTCCAGAGTGTTTTTCGCCAGGTCAGCGCCAGCCATTTGGCCGGCTGAGCGCGGATGAATGACCAGGCCTGTCCCCACCAGTAGCGTGAGACCTGCGAGGGCGTGAGTTTGTGCCCGAGGGCCGCTTCGGCCAGCTCGGTCGCGTCCTGCCGCTCATTGGGCGTGTCGCTGCGGCCGGGTCGCAGCGGAGCGTAGGAGCCGAACGCACGAGGATTGTTGCCGATGTAGAAGTTCGTGCCGGCCTGCGACGTCGTCAGGGCAAACTCGCCACCGACAAGCTTGTTGCGCAGGCTCACCGGCAAGAGCACCAGCGCCGCGCCGGCGGCCAGTGCACCCGCCGAGAGCAGGCGGCGCGCATTCGTTGCGCGCGCGAAGGCGAGCGGGGTGCTCGGACAAAGCAACGCGGCAGTGATGAGCAATGGCGCGAGAATGACGGCGTTCTCGCGCGTCAGCGTGAGCAGGCCCCACGCCACGCCGATGATCGCCCAGTTCGCCGCGGTGGAACGCGACGCTGCGCTGCTGAGCCGCCAGAGCAGCAGGCTGAGCCAGAACAGGTCGAGCACGGACTTCTGGATCAGGCCGTCGAAGAAGATGGCGGGCGGATAGAGGGCCATGATGGCGCCGGCGGTCCAGCCGGCGCGGGGCGAAATCCAGCGTGTCGCCGCCAGGCAGACGAGCGCGCAGGCGGCGGCACCCAGCGCGGCCTGAATCAGGCGTATGGCCCAGAGGTCTTCGCCGACGAGCAATTGGAATACGGCGAGCACATAGGGATAGAGCGGTGCCTGGTAGAACACGCCGTGCCCCAGCCAGTCGCCGCCAGCGATCGTCCGCGCCCAGGCGAAGTAGGTCCGTCCGTCCGAAATGAGGTGGTCGAAAAAGACGATCGGACGTGCCTGCTGGAGGTAGGCGGCGCGTACCAGCAGCGCCGCGGCGGCTACGGCGAGGCAAGGCGGCAGCGCGCGGAGTTTCCCGCCGCGGGGTTGGGCGGACGGGTTTGCGGGGCGCGTCACGGCACCTACTGCGCGCTGGCGACGGCCGGCGGCGCGGGGTTCGTGTCGCAGCGCCAGACGAGCTGTCCCCCGGCGGCGTCGAAGAGCGCGACGCGGCCGGCGTCGTCGCCCGCGGCGATCAGCGCTCCGGCATCCATGAAGCACGCGCGGGTGATCCAACTCCGCGGCGTCGACGGGTTCGCCGAGCCGGCGTCTGCCGCCGGGACGAGGTCACGCAACGGGCCGCCATCGGGGTTCCAAAGCTTGATGAGGCCGTCGGCGCCGCCCGTGACGCAACGGCCGTCGGGTGCGAAAGCGACGGTCAAGGCGCTGCCGTGCGCCGTGATACTGCGAACCTGGCTCCCGTTCTTCATTTCCCAGAATCGGACGGTACCGTCGTCGGACGCCGAAGCGAGCCATTCGCTATCGCGGCGGAATTCGAGTGCGTTGATCGCGCCGCCGTGGCCGCGCAGCACGTGAACCGGCCGGCCGGTGGCGGCCTCCCAGACGAACAGCCCGCCGCCGCGGTCGCCCGTGGCCAGCAGGGTGGCGTCGGGGCTGAAGCGGACGGCGGTGATCCAGTCGTTGTGCTCGGCCAGCTCGAACGCGTTTCGGCCGGCCAGCAAGTCAAACACGCGGACTTTGCGATTGGAGCCGCCGTAGGCGAGCAGCTCGCGGTACGGGTCGATGGCGGCGGTGATGACGGCGTCGTACATGTGGCCGACGTCGGCGATGCGCTGGCCTGTGACGACGTCGATGACCTGGACGCTGCCCGAGGCGCCCGGTACACCGCCGGCCGCGAGCAGCCAGCGGCCGTCGGCGGAGAATTCGGCGTGTTGGATGGCGGCGTTTTCCACGGGGAGCGCGGCGGCAAGTTCGTGCCTGTGGGTGTCGTAGATCAGAAGCTGTTGTGCGCCGTTGATTGCGACGAGCGGCGCGACCGGGCTGGCGGCCAGCGCGCGGACCGGCGTGGGCACGGGGGTCTGCGCGGCGGGCAGACGCGGGGCGTTGCGCGGCATTGGGATTTCGCCCGCCGGCAGCGTGACGGTGGACGCGACGACGGCCATGGGCTGGGCGGCAGCGGGAGCGGCAGGCTCGTCGCTGGCGGTGGCGCGGGCGCCCTGGGCGATCCACTCGCGCAGCAGCGCCAGGCGGGCATCGTCGAGCTTGGACTGCTGCGGCGGCATAAACGGCTCTTCCAGATGACTGACCAGACGAAACAGCCGGCTGCCGTCGGGGTCGCCGGGTTGGATAACCTTGCCGCCGGCGCCGCCGGTCATCAGGTCGGTAAAGGAGTCGACGATCAGCCCGGAGCGGGCCTTGTCCTGGTTGTGACAGCCGGCGCATTTTTCGAGCAGGATGGGCCGGATGTGCTGGTCGTAGTTGATGCGCGGCTTGGCGTCGGCCGCGGCGACGACCGTCATCGTGGCGGGTGGTGTCGCGGTTGCCGCCATGGCGGGCGTGGCGCCGGCGGGAGAATTCTCGGCGGCCGGAGGCTGATCGGTGCGGGCCAGCAGGACCTTGAGCAGCTCGACACGCCGGCGGATGGCGGCGGCCTGGGCGTCGAGTTCGTCGGCCTGTTTTCGCAGCGCCGCGGCCTGATCGGCGAGCGGCTGAATCTGGGCCTGGTAGCGATTCAGGTGTTCCTGAAGCGCGGCCTTGTCGAGCTTCGAGAGCTGATCGAGCAATGCATCGACGGATGGGGGCGCCGGCTGTGTGGTCGGGGCGTCCTGAGCGACGGCCGGAGCGCCCAGCAACGGCACCAGGCATAGAAGCAGTGCCGACGCCGCGCGGCGGCGGGGGCGCGCTGCGAGCGGGTGCGGCGTGAGGCTTGCGGTCAATGGCATCGTCGGCTCCCTGGCGCTGTTTGTCAGTGCTGAAAGACGAACTCGTTGGAATTCAGCAGCGCCCAGCACAGGTCTTCAAGTCCCTTGCGCGCATCGCCGGCGGTGGCGAGATAGGCCGCTGCGGCGGTGCGTTCGGCGTCGGTCGGGCGGCGCGTCAGCGTCGCGACGTACAACTCGTCGACGATCTTCTCGGTCGGCGTCTGCGCGTTCAGCAGGCGCGTCAGGCGGCCGCCGGGGGCGCGAATCTTGTCCCAGACGGTGGCGCCGTTCATGAGATGCAGCGCCTGCGACAGGCTGGGCTCGTCGCGGCGCTCGCAGGTGCAGGGCGTCTGGCGCGCGGGGCGGCCGAAGGTCTCGAGAAAGTAACTGCCGCTGCGCGCGTCGGAGACCTGCACGGCGCGGGCCCCGAGCGGAAGGCCCGCGAATTTCTCGGCAGTCTCCGTCGCCGTGGAAACCGCGTCGAGAAGTTGCTCGGCCGGCAGCCGGCGCAGCGTGGCAGCGGCGAAATTGCGGCGGTCGTGCGCGGCGGTTTCATGGGGGACGGTCGAGAGCTGGTAAGTGCGCGAGGCGCAGATGTCGCGGACCAGCGCGCGGATGTCGTAATTCCGCTCGACGAATTGCCGGGCGAGCGCGTCGAGCAGCTCGGGATGCGACGCGGGGTTGGTGACGCGCACGTCGTCGGGCGGGTCGACGATGCCGCGGCCGAAGAAATGCGCCCAGACGCGGTTGACGAAGCAGCGCGCGAACCAGGGATTCTCCGGGGCCGCGAGCCAGTCGGCGAAAACGGCGCGGCGATCGGCGCCGGGCGGAATGTCGGGCGTCGCACCGCCGAGGAATTTCGGCCGGGCGGGCTTTCCGGTGCGCGGGTGGGTGACTTCGCCGCTGGCGCTGTTGAAGACGATGGTTTCGCGCGGGTCTTCGGCGCGCTTGCGTCCGATCTGGGGAAAGAAGGCGGCGAAGGCGTAGTAGTCGTCCTGCGTCCAGCGCTCGAAGGGGTGATTGTGACACTGGGCGCACTGGATGCGGATGCCGAGGAATGCCTGCGCGACGTTTTCGGCGACCAGCAGCGGGTCGCTCTCGACAATGTAGAAATTCGCCGGCGGGACGTGGTAGTTGCCGCCCGTGCCGGTCAGGAGCTGCCGCGCGATCTGGTTCAGCGGGACGTTCCGCTGGACGGCGTCGCGCAAATACGCGCTGTAGATCTCGACGCCCTTGGTGTTCAGGCGGGTCGACTCGACGCGCAGGATTTCGGCCAGCTTCATGGCCCAGAGCTCGGGGAATTCAGGCCGGCCGAGCAATTCGTCGATCAGCCGGGCGCGCTTGTCCGCCGCGCCGTCGGCCATGAAGCGCTCGAACTCGGCCGGCGTCGGCAGCAGACCGACGACGTCGAGATAGGCGCGGCGGACGAAGATCTCGTCGCTACAGCGCTCGGCCGGCAGCATCTGGAGCTTGCGGAGTTTGGCGAAGACGGCCTGGTCGATGAAGTTGGACGGGGCGATGGAAGCGGGCCACTCGAACGGCTGGTCGGCGACGACGATGACCTGCGAGACAACGGCGAACGTGCCGAAGCGGGCCATGACGAAAGCCTCGCCGGCATTCTTCGACGTGACCAGCCCGAGCGGCGCGACGACGGCGGAGTGATCGTTGAGCGATTCGTAGACGGCCAGCGACGAGACGTCGCGCGTGCTGCCGTCCGCGTAGCGGGCGGTGGCGCTGAGCTGCACGCTCGCGCCGCCGGCTTTCAGCAGCGCTTCGGCCGGGGCGAGATCGACGCCGACCAGCGCGGGCGGCGGGGCTGGGTCGTTGGGGGCGCCGCTCGCGATCCAGTCGCGCAGCGCCTGGTAGAGCGGGTCGCCGGGCGTGATGCGCGTTCCGCCGCCGTGTGTGACGGCGCCGGTGGCCTTCTGGAGCAGAAGGCTGGCGTCGGGGCGGGCGGGGTCAACGCGGCGAGCGCGGAGATCGCGGGAGATGGTGCGATGGTCGAGGTCCGGGTCGAAGCCGAAGAGCGAGAGGCGGAAGCCCTCCTGTCCACGAGCGTTGCCATGGCAGGTGCCGCTGTTGCAGCCGGCTTTCATCAGCACCGGCTCGATGTCGTTTCGCATGCTGAGCACGCGCGGCGGCGGGTCTTCGCCGCGCGCGGGCAGGGCCGCGACCACGCACGTGAAGGCGACCAGCACGGCGCGTGCGCGGCGGGGCATCGAAGGCGGTGCGGCGGTCATGGAGTTCATGTGCCACCGCCTGCACCGCCTGGGGCAAATTCGGGACGGCGCGCGGGGCGCGAGCGGCGGCCGGGGTCGGAGGGCGGCTGGCCGGGCGGTGGCGGCGGCGCGGCGGCCTGGGGCGCTTCGGGCGGCAGCGGCGCATCGACGAAAAGCTGATTGGCCGGCGAAGCAAACGCGATCGCGCCGCCCTCCAGCGGAATCGTCACCGCCACGTAGACCCCGTCGTAACGGCCGACCGGCGCGTCGGCCGCGGCGGAGAGCGCGAAACGCCACTCGGCGGCGTCCGCCGTGACCTGAAGCGGCGGCGCGGAGACGTTCTTGGGAAGGCCGCGCAGCTCGGCGGTGGCGGTTCCGGCGAATCCGGCCTTCCGCTTGGCTTTGACCAGCATTTCGCCCTGGGCGCCCTGCGTGAGGCGGGCGCGCTCCAGCGCGAGATCGAGCTGTGCCTCGGCGACCTGGAGATGCGCGTATTGCGAGGCGACTTGCAGCGGGCCGTCGACGTTCGCGACGGCGACGACGACCAGCGGCCATGAGCCGAGCGCGGCGCCGTCGTTGGCGTCCAGCGCGATGGTGGCGTCGGTCTTGTCCGCGGGGATGGTGGCCGTGCCCGATCCAACACCCGGCGGCGTCCACAGCACGCGCAGCGGGATCGGCTCGGCGAATCCGTCGGCGCGCTGCGCGACAACGCGAATGTCGACGCGCCCGCGGCGCACGAGCGGCACACGCGGCTCGTCAAGCTGGATCGAGAACGGCGCGCGGCGGGTAACCGCGACGGGCAGCCGCGACAGCTCGGCCGCCGCCATCGTGTTGTCCATGAATTCGGTGAGCCGGACGGTCTGGGCGAAGGCGGCCGTGGGAGTGGCGGCGCCGTCGGCGGGCCGCGCGACGAAGTCACAGAGCGCGGCGGCGAGCGGCGCGTCGGCGGCGGCTTCGAGCACAATCGGCATGGTATTCAGCGACGCGGGCATCTCGACGCCAGCCGGCCCCTCAGCGACGGCGCCGAGTAGCGTGACACCGGCCGGCGGCTGCCCGATCGCGAGGCGCAGCGCGCCGCCATAGTCCTGTCGCGCCAGCGAAACAACCATGGCATTGCGATTAGCCTGCGGGACGGCCAGATGCTGAAACTCAGGCGGGGCGGAAAGCTGGAGCCGCGGCACGACCGGCGAGATCTCGACGCGGTAGGTGTACAGCTCGCCGCCGCCACGCAGCAGGTCGTGGATGTAGAGCGCGCACTGGCCGTCGTCGGTGGCGGTGAAGCGCAGGGCACTGTCCGGGCCGGCCGCATCGTCGTTATCGGCGGATTGATCTCCGCCGACGCGACGCACGCCGATGACCGAGTCGATCGGCGAGCGGAGCGAGCGGCCCTGAACGCGGATGTCGTAGCCCTGTCCCTTGACCACGGAGAACCGATACCAGTCCACGTCGCCGGGCGCCTGAAGGACGCCCGCCAGCGCGCCGGGTGCGGCGGCCGGCGTGGCGGTGTCGATGGCGTCGTTGGGCTCGACTTCGAGCGTCTGGGCGAGTACGTCGACGCGGAACGGAACGCCCGACGGAGCGACACCCGCCGGTGTGCACGGGAACAGAGCGAAGTCGCCGGCGGCGGTTTCGGGAATCGTGACGCGTTCCGTCGAGCAGGCGGGGTCGCCCAGCCAACGCACGTCAACGGCTGCGCCGGGCGCGCCGCCGGGCGGATAGACTCCCTGCGGGCGCGGGAATTCGCCCACGTGCAACCGATAGCGGCAGTTGCCGTCGCCGCGGAACGACGCTTCGCGGACGGCGACGGTGTATGGGCCGGCCTGCGCGAAGACGTGACTGATGACGCAGTCCTGCCGCACGAGCATGGTGTCGTCGGCGCTGGCCACGACGGCGCCGGCGGCGTCGAACACGGACAGGTGCGGGTCGAACACGCTGTCGCCGAGACGCATGGCTTCGATTTCGAAGTTGAGCCGCTGGCCCGCGGCGGCGTCGAAGGCGAAATAGTCGACGTCTTCGGCGTCGATCGTGCCGTTGATCGTTGTGGGAAGTGTGACGCGCTGCGGGGTCCGGCGGTCGCTGTTCGGCTCGGCCTCGGCGATCTCGGGGCAATTGCCGACCGCGAACAGCCGCACGTGCGAGATGCCCGAGCTGGTGACCAGACGGATGGGGTGCAGTCCGAGCGGGCAATCGGGCGCCAGCGTCAGCGTGGCGCGAACGTGGCCCGCGTTGACGCTTTCGAGCGATTTGAGCGAAATGCCCGGGCGATAGAACAACAGCGTCTGCGGCTCGGCGAGGCGCTCGCCATGTAGGTTGACGAGCAGCTCGGTGCCGCGCTGCGCGCCGCGCGGCAGGATCAGGTTGAGGGCCGGCGAGCCGGCGAGGGCGGCGTGCGGCATGAGCAAGAGCAGCGCGAGCAGAGCGCGCCGCGCGAACATTTTGATTGCCGCGGCGCGTCGATTTCGCGTAAGCTGAGTCCTATGAACCACTGACAGAACCCACCACGCGAGTGGTGGGTCCAGCCGTCCCGCGCTCGCGTGCGGGGTTCTGATAGCCGTTCTAAGTCGATGATCTGCCACAATCTGCAACGATAGCCAACGCCCGCGAGCCATGTCCAGATATTTTGACCCACTTTGTGTCGGTTGGAACGACGATCCGGCGCATTTCGCGCGGCCCACGCGCCGCGAACTGATCCGCGTCGGCTTTCTCAGCGGCGTGGGGCTGAGCCTCGGCCGTTTCCTGGCGCTGCGCTCGGCGGCGGCGCAGGAGAGTCCGCAAACGCCCACGCCGGCGGCCGACGCCGTGATTCAGATTTTCCTCGACGGCGGCATGAGCCACATCGACACGTTCGACCCGAAGCCGGACGCGGCGATCGAAATCCGCGGCGAGCTGGGCGTGGTCAAGACCGCGACCGGTGAGCATTTCGGCGGGCTGCTGAAGCGGACGGCGGGCGTGGCGGACAAGTTGAGCGTCATACGGTCCTTCACGCACACCGAAGCCGCACACGAGCGCGGGCAGCACAGCATGCTGACCGGCTACAAGCCCAGCCCGGCGGTCGAGTATCCGGCGATGGGCGCGGTGGTGTCGCACGAGCTGGGGCCGCGGCGCGACCTTCCGTGCTACGTGTGCGTGCCGTCGGCGAGCAGCCCGTATCACGGCACGGGCTATCTGAGTTCGGCATATGGGCCGTTCAGCCTCGGAGCAGACCCGGCCAGCCAGGGATTCACCGTGCGCGACCTGTCCAGTCCGGCGGACGTGGACGAGCCGCGCGGCGCGCGGCGGCGCTCGCTGCTCGACGCGATCAACTCCCACTTTCGCGCGACCGAGCGGTCCGATCGTCTCGACGCCATGGATACGTTCTACCAGCGTGCGTACAGCCTGGTTTCGTCGCCCGCGGCACGCGGCGCGTTCGACATCAACGCCGAGCCGGCCGCGGTGCGCGACGCGTATGGGCGGCATGAGATCGGGCAGCGCCTGCTGATGGCGCGGCGGCTGGTCGAGGCCGGCGTGCGCTTTGTGACCGTGATGCACGGCGGCTGGGATCATCACAAGGGCATCCGCGACGCGATGAACGGCTTGATGCCGCCGGTGGACCAGGCGTTTGCGGCGCTGATCGCCGATCTTGAGCAGCGCGGGTTGCTGGCGCGGACGCTGGTGGTGCTGAGTACGGAGTTTGGGCGCACGCCGCGGCTGAACCGCGACGCCGGCCGCGATCACTGGCCCAAGGTGTTCTCCATCGCGATGGCCGGTGGAGGATTAAAGGGCGGCCGGATCGTGGGGCGTTCCGATCCGAGCGGCTCGGAGCCGGCCGACTCGCCGATCGGCCCGGCCGATTTTGCCGCGACGATCTTCACGCAGCTCGGCATCGACCCTGAGAAGGAGCTGCTGAGCCCGGGGAACCGGCCGATCGAGCTGGTGCGGCAGGGGCGCGTCATTCGCGCCCTGCTGTAGCGCTTCCGCGGGCCCGATTCGAATGGGGGGAGCGCGTCGCCCTTTCGTCGATCGATCCGGGCGTGGATAATGCGGTGTTGGGGCCGCGTTGACTGCTGGAGGCCCGCGCCGCGGACCGGGCCATGCTCCGAGACCTGATCGACACACACGCACTCGAAGAAGTCGTCGTCAGCCTGGCGCACGCTTGTGGCCAGAGTCTGACGGTCTACGACGCCGACAGCCAGCCGCTGGTCACCTCGGCTCCGATGAGCGATTTCGGCCGGCTGACCAGCGTGCGGCCCGCGGCCCTGTCGGCCGACGTCACGAGCGCCCTGCGCGGCGCGCCGGATCGGCCGACACAATCCGTTGAATTCTTCGAGATCGGGGGCGTGTGGCGGCTGCTGGCGCCGGTGCTGCTGAACGCCGACGTGGTGGGTTTCGTCAGTGTGGGGGAATTCGCCGACGCCGAGCTCTCGCCCGAGCGCCTGCGGAAGCTGGCGCGGGTGCACGAGGTCGAAGCGGCGCGGCTGCGGAGCGCGTGGGAGCGGCTGCCGAAGATCGACCGCTCGAATGCGGCTCATCCGGTCACGTCGGCACATTGGGTGGCGCGGACGCTGGGGCAGTGGTGCCGGCGCGAGTCGCAGACGCGCATGATGCGCGAGAAGCTCTGGCTGGTGGGCAGCATTGCCGAACTGATGACCGGCGAAGACGATCTGACGACCATCCTGAACCACATCGTGGCCGAGACCGCCCGCGTCATGCACTGCCGGTATTGCAGCATCCGGCTCTACGACGCGGAGAGCGGCGAGCTGTCGGTGGCGGCGGTGCATCACCTGACGGATCGTTATCTGGGCAAAGGCCGGATTCTGCGCAGCGAGAATCCGATCGACGACGCGGCGTTGAACGGGGAGGTGATCTACGTCGAGGACGCGCGGAAGGACCCGCGCGTGCGCTTCCGCGAGGAGGCGCGGCGCGAGGGAATCATCAGCGGGCTGTGCACGGGCATGATCTACCGCGGGCGGCCGGTCGGAGTGCTGCGGGTCTATTCGAATCAGCATCTGCGATTCTTCCGCTTCCAGCAGGACCTGCTCCGCGCCGTCGCGTCGCAGGCCGCGGCCGCTGTCGTTCACGCCCAGCTCGCCGAGCAGCGGCTGCACGACGCGGACGTGAACCGCCAGCTTCAGCTCGCCGGCGAACTCCAGCGGCGGCTGGTGCCGCAGGCGGCGCCGGCCCACCCGGGTCTCGACATCGCGCTGTCGTTCGAGACCAGCTACCAGGTCGGCGGCGACCTGGCCGACTTCATCACGCTGGCCGACGGCCGCACGGCGTTCGTCATCGCCGACGTGGTCGGTAAGGGGATTCCGGCCTCGCTGCTGATGGCGTCCGTCCGCGCCACCGTCCGCGCGCTGGCCGACGTCTGTCAGAGCCCCAGCGAGCTGATGACCCGCCTCAATCGCCAGGTCTGCCGCGACATGGCGCCCGGCGAATTCGTCACGCTGCTGCTCGTCGCCGTCGACCGCGACGCCGGCGGAATTTGCATCTGCAACGCCGGTCACGAGCCGCCGCTGCTGCTGCGCGACGGCGCCGTACGCACGATCGACGAGGGCGGCTCGGTACTGGGGCTCGATCCGGCGGCGGCGTACGACGAGGTGCGCGTGGCGCTGAAGCCGGCCGACCTGGTGCTGCTCTACACGGACGGCGCGGTTGAGGCCTTCAACTTCGACGGTCGGCAGTTTGGACGCGAGAGCTTGCGCAAGTCGCTCGCGGCCTACGGCGCCGAGCCGCCGCAGCAACTGCTGCGGAACATACTCTGGGACATTCGGCGATTCACCGGTCTGGCCGAGCAGTCGGACGATCAGACGCTTATCGCGTTGCGCGTCGTGCAACCCGCGGCGACGGGCCGGGCGGCGCCGCGCGGGGCGGCCCGGGCCGGTCGGGCGGCGCCGCCGCGTGAAATCGCCCCATCGCGCGCGGAGGAGCCAGCGTGAGATTCGACGTTGATCCGGACATCCGTCGGGCGACGACGCCCGACACGGCTCTGTACACCGATCCGGCCGTGTGGGCCGCGCAGCGCGGCAGTATTTTCGCGCGCAGCTGGCAACTCGTGGGTCATGCCGACCAGGTTCGCGTTCCCGGACAGGTTCAGCCGCTGACGCTGCTGGAGGGCTGCCTGGACGAACCGTTGCTGCTGACGCGCGACCACCAGGACCGGCGGCACTGCCTCTCCAACGTCTGCACGCACCGCGGCACGCTGGTGTGCGAGCACGGCGGCGTGGAGCGCAGCCTGCGCTGCCGCTACCACGGCCGGCGCTTCGCGCTGGACGGTACGTTTCAGCACATGCCGGAGTTTGAAGGCGCGGTTGGTTTCCCGAGCGAAGCGGACAATCTGCCGCGCTTGGCGCTCGAGGCGTTTGGCCCGTTGCTGTTCACCTCGCTACAGCCGGCCGTGGAATTCAGCGCTTGGATGGAGCCCGTGCGGCAGCGCGTCGGCTGGCTGCCGCTCGACGCGGCCCGCTTCGACGCGTCCCGCTCGCGCGACTATCTGGTCGGCGCGAACTGGGCGCTCTACTGCGAGAATTATCTGGAGGGGTTTCACATCCCGTTCGTGCACGCCGGCCTGGCCGAGGCGCTCGACTACGGCGCGTACCGCACGGAGCTGTTCCGCTACTGCAACCTCCAGGTCGGCGTGGGGCGCGGCGGCGAGGCGGTGTTTGAACTGCCGCGTTCAAGCCCGGACCATGGGCAGGCGATCGTCGGCTACTACTTCTGGCTCTTCCCGAATCTGATGCTGAACTTCTATCCGTGGGGGCTTTCGGTCAACGTAGTCAAGCCGCTGACGACCGACCGCACGCGCGTCTCGTTTCTCAGCTACGTCTGGGACGAGTCCAAGCTCGAGCTCGGAGCCGGAGCCCAGCTCGACCGCGTCGAGCGCGAAGACGAATCGGTCGTCGAATCGGTGCAGCGCGGCGTCCGGGCGCGGCTCTACCGTCACGGGCGCTACTCTCCCACGCGCGAGCAGGGCACGCATCACTTTCACCGTCTGCTGGCCGAGTTCATGAGCTGAAGCCGCGGCCGGCGCGGAGTGCTTGATTCAGCGCCGGACCGAACATACGCTCCACCCGCAGGCGCAGGAGATCCGTGAGTGTCCAGGGAGTGGCAGGTATCGCGGCATGGCGAGCGCTGCGTGGCGTGTGGCCGGCAGTTCGCCGACGACGAGACCTTTCAGGCGCGGCTCTACGAGTCGGCGGCCGAAGGGTACGAACGGCGTGACTACTGCCTCGCTTGCCCGGCGCAGGAACCGACACCCGCCGTGGGCACGTGGAAAACAAAGCGCCCGCCGCGCAGCGCACCGCGGCCGCAGCCCTTCGACCGCGAGGCGATATTTGATTTCTTCGTGCGGCTGGAGGGCGCGGACTCACCCGAGAAAGTCCAGTTGCGCTTCGCCCTGGCGCTGTTCTTGTGGCGGAAGAAACTCCTGCGCTTCGAGCGCACGCACGACGCACAAGGCGGCGAGGAGTGGCATTTCAGTCAGACCGGCACCGACGCCACGTTCGTGGTCGCGCGGCCGGCCCTGGATGAAGACGAAATCGAGCGGCTCAGCCAACAGCTCGAACAGCTCATGGCGGGCGAACTGGCGCGCCCCGGCGAGACCGTCAGCTCGGTGGACCCGGCGAATGCGTAGCCCGCCTCCAGCGCGCCCGCGATCGTCACATCCATGCCGGTACACGCTCGCCGTCGCCGCCGGCGCGGCATTGCTCGCGGCGCTGTGCGGCTGCAACGGGTCGTCGGTCGAGGCGATTCCGCCGCGCGACGTGGGCGAAGCCCTGCGGCGGATCAATGAGAATTTCGCGCGCCTCGACCAGCCGTTGCTGTGCCGATCGGCGCTGGTCAGCTTCAGCTACCGCGATCCGGCGGGGCAGGCGCGGCGCTACATTGCGCAGCCCGCCGCGCTGATCTACCGCGCGCCGCGCTGCCTCTATTTTGACATCAAGGGGATCGGCGGAAGTGTGGCGCGGGTCGGGTCGAACGACGAGCGCTATTGGCTCTGGGTCGAGCCCGAAGTCAGCACGATGTGGTGGGGCACGTGGGCCGACGCGGGCGGCGCGCCGCCGGCAGAGCTGCCTTTGCCGCCCGATCAGCTCTTCGACGCGCTCATGCTTCGGCCGCTCAGCGCGGAGCTGCCCGATTCGCTGGCGGCGCTGCTGCGGCTGCGCGGCGAAGATCATCGGCTGATCTATGTTCGCGTTGACGACGACGGCCGCACCAGCGTGGCCCGCGAGATCGTTCTGTCGCCGAAGTTCCCCTATCTTCCGACCCAGATCGCCGACTGGGACGCGGACGGGCGGCAAACGATGCGGGCCGAGCTGGGCGAGTACAAGCGGGTCGGACCGGATGGCCCTTACACCGCGCGGCGCTACGTCGTCCGCTGGCCGGCCAACGCCGCCGAGTTGCGGCTCGACCTGCCCAGTGCCATCTTCCGCCCCGACCAGCCCGAATTCTCCGACTTTCCCGCGCGGCCCCCGGTGGCCCGCGTTGAGCGGCTGACGCCGGCGGTGCGGCCCACGGGCAGTGAGGAAGCGACGGACGCACCTTGACAGTCACCATGGCGGCAACGGGTGAACGCGGGCGGCCGCGCAGTCGGGCCGCGCGAGCCGTGCTCTTGCTGGCGGGGCTGAACGGCGCCGCGCTTCTTCCATCCTGGGCCGGCGCGGCTCAGGAGGTCGCCAGCCGACCGGCGCGGACGCTCGAAGTGCGGGTCGGCGCCGCCGAGCGCTTCCTGTGGCTGTCGCTGCGCGACGCCGCCGGTTCGCACCTCTTCGGCCGCGAGGTCAATCGGCCGTTCAGCCCAGGGCTTCCGCTCCAGCGCGGCGTCAAGGCGCTTCAGCCGGTCGGCGACGGGCGGGAAGTGCTGGTTTTCTTCGACGATCATTCGTTGCATCGCTTCCGTGACGGAGACTTCAGCGCCGAGCGCGATCTGCCGGCGCGCGACCTGCCGCTTGCGCTCGCCGCCGATGGCTCCGGCCTGTATGCGATCGTGCGGGCCGCGACCGCCGCCGCCATTCGAGTCCCGATCGTCCCCGAGAGCGATGCCGCCACGCCGACGCAGCCCTTCGAAGATCCGTTCGATCCCGGCGAGAGCCCGCTGGCGCTGGTCGCGTACCGGCGCGGCGTCTGGCGTCCGCTGGCCCGGCTCCCCGCCGATCTCGATGCGCCCGATGCGCCACGGCTCGGCGTGCTGGATGACGCCGCGGCGATCTTCCTGCTCGCCGAACGCGGCGTGTCGAGCCAGACGCTGCGGCGCGACGGGAGCTGGTCGCAACGGGAGGAACTGTTCGCCTGCAGCGCGCTGGGCGCCTGGCCGCTGCTGTTCGATCAGGTGCCCTACCTCGCGACCGTCGAGCGCGGCGCCGACGGCGCGCCGCAGTTGCACGCGTATCGGCGGCTCGGGGGTGCTTGGCTGCCGGCGTCGCTTGAGGGCTCGCCGCTTCCCGTCGGCGTCAAGCCCGAGCGTATCGAGCACCCGTTCGCCTTCAATCAGCACGTCGGCGCGCTCGTCCGCGACGAAGCCGACCACGCGTATCTCCAGTTCTACCGCGTGGGCGAACCGGTCAGCATGCCGACCGTCACCATCGCCGACCTGCTCAGCCAGCGCCCGCCGACCTCCTGGGTGCCGTTTCAGACGCTGATGCTGGTCGTGCTGTTCGGCGTGTTCGCGACGTTGTTTGTATTCCGGCGCGACAGCATGGTCGCGACCATCCCCCTGCCCGCCGAGTGGGAGCTGGCGCTCACCTCGCGGCGGGTGGGCGCGTGGCTCGTCGATGCATTCCCGTTCACGGTCGGCGCAACGTTTGCGCTCCGCACGGCCGGTGGGCTTCACGCGTCGCTTCTCGACCCCGACCTGTGGCGCGAGTGGGCCGCCGTCCTCCAGGCACTCACGAAATGGGCCATCGTCGGCGACATCGCACAGATTGCGCCGCTGCCGGGCAACCCGCTGCTGTGGTGGGCACTCAGCGCCGGCGGCTTCACAGCCTACGCGCTGATCATGGAGCTCATCGCCGGGCGCACGATCGGAAAGCTGCTCTTCGGCGTCCACGTCATCAGCTCGCACGGCGGCCGGCCGCGACTGGGGCAGGTCTTCATCCGCAACGTCGCGCGGCTGCTGGAACTGGTGCCGCCGCTGTGGGCGATCAGCTTCCTGGCGGTGCTGACGCGCAATCGCCAGCGACTGGGCGACATTTTCGCACGGACCGTCTGCGTCCAACGCGCGACGATCGCCCCGGACTCATCCGGCAGCGACCCGCCCAACGCCGATCCGCCCTGAGCAGGCGAGTTATTTGAGGACCCAACCCGACGAGCCGATGGTCCCAGAGAGACTGAGAGTCTTTCGGGTGGAGCGGGCATCCTGCCCGCTCTTGCAGTGCCGCTCGGCAGGCACGATGCCTGCCCCACCCCATTCTTTCTCAGCCTCGCAGGCGCGGGGCGTCGCTCGGCGCAGTTTCGGCCGGTGGCGGCGGCGCGGTTTCGACGGAGCGCGCGTGAACTACTACGGACAGTTCGGCCTGGATCGACCGCCCTTCGACGCGCGCGTCGAGCCGGACGTATTCTTCCGCGGTCCGGCTCAGGAGGCCGCGCTGGCAACGGCGCTCTTCGTCATTCGCGCGCGCAAAGGCGTCGGCGTGATCATCGGCGAACCGGGCTGCGGCAAGACGACACTGCTGCAAACGGTCGCACGGTTGATCGCCGACGAGGTTCACGTGCTCAGGCACCCGCGTGTGGGGGGCGGGCAGGTCGACGTGCTGGACGATGACCGATGGCCGTGGGCGACGCGCGAAGGCGACGCGCCGGCCCGGCGCGCCGTCGCCGTGCTTGTTGACGGCGCCGAGCATCTGGCGCCCGGCGCGATTCGGCGCATCGGCGAGATCGCTTCATGGATATCGGACGCTCCCGGCGCCGACGCCACACTCCTGCTGGCCGGCGGCGCGTGCTTTGAGACGATGTTGGGCACACCGCAATGGCAGCGCCTGGCGCGGCGCGTCTTCCGCGTGACGCATCTCCAACCGCTGCCGGCAACGATCGTGCCGGAGTACGTCGCGGCGCGGCTCTCCGCCGCGGGCGGCGGGCAGAGACCGGTTTTCTCGGCCGACGCGCTCGCGCTGCTCGCCCGGGTCTCGTGCGGCACGCCCGGCGAGATCAACCGGCTGTGCGATAACGCACTGATCGAAGCCTACGGCGAAGGAGCGACACAGGTGGCGACGCGGCACGTGCGGGCTGCCTCGCGACACCTCGGCGAGACACGTATGGTCCGCCGCGACGAGGCTGCGCGCGAGGGTTTGGCCGGCAGTCTTCGGTTCGAGCGTGCGGATCGGCCGCCCGCGCCCGACGGGCCGGGCGCCAGCCGGCGGGCGATCGGGCTCACGGATGACACACAGCGACGTTTGACCGCGCTGGCGACGCGCATGTCGCGGCTGACGGCGCCCTCGTGCCGCGTGGAGCTGAGCCAGTCCGCGGCGGGGCCGGGCCGAACCGGGGCGGAGCTGCGCCTCGCCGGGGCGGGCGATTGACGCCGTCGCCGGCGACCGGCAGGATGGTCGCGGCGTTGGGTTTCCAGCGGCAGCCGCGAGGGCGCGCATCCATCGGCGAGGACGCACATCGATGCCCAAGACAATCATGATCGACCTGGACGGAGTGATCTGCTCGGAAGAGCGCGCGTTCGAGCGGCCGCTGGCGACGCCGATCGCCGGGGCGCGCGAAGCGCTCGAAGCGCTGCGGAAAGAGGGTCACACGATCGTGATCTACACGGCCCGCGGCTGGCCCGAGTTTCGCGTGACGGCGCAGTGGCTTGCGCAGCACGGCATTCCCTATGACGGCCTGCACATGGGCAAGCCGATCGCCGACCTGTGGATTGACGACCGGGCCGTGCGGTTCACAGGCTGGGAACAGACGCTGGGCGACGTGCGGACGATTCTGGGGCGGTAGGATCAGCGCAGCCAATCGGGGCGCGGCGGTCGAAACCATCCCGACGTGGTATCATGCCAAGCTGTCGGCGGCGCATTGGGACTCGCGTCGAGCGCTCCGGCGGCCGACCGAGGTGCGCCAGGTGATCGAGTCGATTTCGCTTCAAAACGTGCTCTCGTTCGGCCCCGCGGAGAACACACTCGAACTCAGGCCGCTCAATGTCCTGATCGGCGCCAACGGCTCCGGTAAGTCCAATGTGCTGGAGGTGTTGTACCTCTTGAGTCGGCTTCCGGCCGCGGGCCCTGAGGTGTCGTTGCCAATTGTGGATTGGATTTGGAAGGGTGGCGCGCCCGACGCGTTGGGCCGAGTCGAAGTGCTGCTGAGGGGAATCGAGTCATCGCGTTCGCCGTTCCTTCGGCATCGGCTTAGTTTTCACGCGGTCGCGCAGAGATTTACGGTGGACGACGAAGCGATCGAGAACTCAGAGATCACGGACCCGCGCGCGACGCGACCGTTTTTCTTCTTCAAGTATGACCATGGAAAAGCCCTGTTTGCCGGCCCGGGTGATGACCAGCAACCGAAGCGCACGCTTCGCCGCGAGGACCTTGATTCCGAGCGATCCGTGCTCGCGCAACGCAATGACCCGGACGAGTATCCGGAGATTGCGCACGTGCGGGCATTGTACGAGGGCATTCGTGTTTATCGCGACATCAGCTTCGGGCCGCGCTCACCCACCCGGCAGCCGCAACGGACAGACCTGTCGGCCCGAGCGTTGCTGGAGGACGGCTCAAACCTGGGGCTGATTCTGAGCCGACTCCGGGCTCACGCGCCGTCGCGAAAGCGGCTCGAAAGCCTGTTGAAGCAGTTCTATGAGTCGGCGGATGGCGTCGACGTCCAGATCGAAGGCGGAACCGCCCAAATCTACCTGGCCGAGTCGAACTGGACTACGCCCGCGACGCGCCTTTCCGACGGCACGATGCGCTGGCTGACGCTGCTCGCCATCCTGCTTGATCCGACGCCGCCGAAAGTCGTGTGTCTCGACGAGCCCGATCTCGGACTTCACCCCGACATCATCCCTGCGCTCGCCGATCTGCTGCTCGAAGCGAGTGAGCGGATGCAGGTCGTCGTGACGACCCACTCAGACGAATTGGTGGATGCACTTAGCGCGCGTCCGGAGTGCATCGTCGTCTGCGAGCGCGTCGACGGGGCAACCGTGACGCGCCGACTCAATCCGGGCGAACTGAAGACCCGGTTGGAGAAGTACTCGCTCGGCGAATTGTGGAACAGCGGCGAGATCGGGGGGCGGCGGTTTTGAGCTGGACGGTGTACGTCGAGGGCGGCGGGCAGAGCAAGGACCTTCGCACGCGCTGCCGCGAGGGGTTTCATCAGTTCCTCAAGCTCGTGGCCACATCGCGACAGCCGAAAATCGTCGCCTGCGGCAGCCGCCGTGACGCGTTTGATCGGTTCCGAATGGCGCTTTCGATTAACCCCAGCGGCGCGTGTCTGCTCCTGGTAGACTCGGAGGAGGCAGTCACACACGGCGTTGATCCCTGGCAGCACGTCGCGCAACGCGAGGGCGATCGGTGGACCCGCCCGGAACGCGCCGCCGACGAACACCTGCACTTCATGGCGGTCTGCATGGAATCATGGCTCGTGGCCGACCCTGAGTCGCTCGCGCGCTTCTTCGGCCAGGATTCTCAAGCGAGTGCGATTCCGAACAACGCCGATCTTGAATCACTTGATCGAGTGACGGTATTCAACGCGCTTCGAGCCGCGACGCGCGATACAACCAAGGGCGAGTTCACCAAGGGCAAGCTCTCGTTCGCCGCCCTGGGAGCCATCAGCGTCCAGGCCGTTCGCAAGCGCATGTCCTACTGCGAGCGATTCGTCAGCAGATTGACGTCGGAGGCACAAGTGCAGGTACGAAAGGACTGAACGCACACGTCTGCGTCATGGAGGATGGCATGAATCGTCAACCCGTCGCTGTCTTTGATTCCGGCCTGGGCGGCCTTTCCGTCGTGCGGCATCTGCGGCGGTTGCTGCCGCACGAGGACATCGTCTATTTCGGCGACACCGCGCGCGTGCCCTACGGCATCAAGTCTCAGCCGCCTGTCGTGCACTTCGCGCTCGAGAACGCGCGGTTCCTTCAGCAGTTCGACCCGAAGCTCATCGCCGTCGCCTGCAACACCGTCAGCGCCCTGGCGCTGCCCGAGGTGGCCGAGGCGGTCGGCGTGCCGGTGGTCGGCGTGCTCGAGCCGGGGGCAAGAGCCGCCGCGACGCTGGCGGTCCGCGGCGGCGCGATCCTGCTGCTCGGCACCGAGGCGACCGTGTCGAGCGGCGCGTACGAGGCGGCTCTGACGCGGCTGGCGCCGGGGGTGCGCGTCATCGGCGTGCCGTGCCCGCTCTTCGTGCCGCTGGTGGAGGAGGGCCGCGTCGCGAGCGACCCGATAGTTGCGGCCGTGGCGCGCGAGTACCTCGCGCCGCTGCGCGGGCAGGACGTGCGCGTCGCAATCCTGGGCTGCACGCACTACCCGCTGCTGCGCGACGCGATCAGCGCCGCGCTGGGGGTCGGCGTCGAGATCGTGGACAGCGGACGCGAAACTTCGCACGCCATCCGCGACGCGCTGGCCGCGGCCGACGCCTTGAGCGACCCGCAGCACGTCGGTAGCATCCGCTGCTTCGTGAGCGACAACCCGGCGCGGTTCGGGCGGATCGGCTCGCGATTTCTCGAAGAGCCGATCGATGCCGTCGAACTCGTGCCACCCGAAGCCTACGTCGCCGCCGCCCTCGACGCCGCGCGCCAGGAACTCGGCCTGTAGCGCCGTCGCCGCGATTCTCCTTGCAACGCTCGTCTCGGTCTTCGGCTGCCGCGGCGCCGCGGGCCCTTCCGACATGACGCGCGCCGTCTCCGCCGAACGCGCCGACCAGCGGCGGGCGGCCCTCCTGCGCGTAGTGCGAAGCGAACGCTGCGGCGAACCGTGGGCTATCGAAGGGCTGACCGCCATCGCGCTGCTCGATAGGGACGCGCCGACGCGTTGTGTCGCGCTGCGCGGCCTGCGACGCAGCGGCGATGGGCGGGCCGCCGACGTGTGTCTGAAGATTCTCGCCGCCGCGCCCGCCGCCCCGAGCGGCGAGGTCTGGCCGGCGGGCGACGACGTGCGGACCGAAGCCGCCGACCTGCTGGCGGCGCTGGTCGCGGCGGGGGCCGTGCCGGCGGACCGACGCGCCGACGCCCGTGCCGCCGCCCTGGGCCTTCTGGCGGCTGATTCCTGCGCGGCGGTGCGCATCGCCGCGGCGCGCTGCCTTGCGCGGAGTCGGGACATGGACGCGATGCGGGCGCTGGTGGCGGGACTGCGCGACACGAATTTCGCGGTGGTCGACGCGTGCGAGGATTCGCTGGTGGCGCTAACCGGTCACACCGAAAACGCCGTCGCCGGCGCGTGGGAGAAGTGGCTGGCGGCTCATCCGGACGACGTATTCGCCCATGCCGGCGAGGTTCCGCCGACGCGCCGCCCGCCCTATGCCGGTGCGTGGGGCAAGATGCGGCACGACGCGCGTACCTGGTGGGAGTGGCTCGTTCCGCCGGCCAAGTGATGGCGCCCACGCGAAGGCTCCGCCGGCGGCTGCGGACAGATCGGGCACGAGTTTCCAATGCGATGGATCACGATTAACGGTCGGCGCTATGCACAGTTCGAGCAATTCGCCGACCGCGGAGACGTCGTACACGCCTTCGCGACGCGGCCGCTCGACGTCGCGGCGCGCAGCGACGGGCGCGCGGCGGAGCGCGCCGCCAACCGCGCGACGATGACCAGCGACCTGGGGTTGGATCCGCAGCGCCTCTGCCACTGCGTTCAGGTTCACGAGCCGACGATCGAAGTCGTCACGCAGCCGCGCTGCGGCGCGCTCGACGGGCGCGACGGCATCATCACCGATCAACCCGGCCAGCCCATCATGACCTTCTCGGCCGACTGCCCACTCTTGCTCGCGTACGATCCGCGTGCCGGTGTGCTGGGCATGGTGCACGCGAGCTGGCGCTGCACCGTCGCCGGCGCCGCGCTGCGGCTGATCGAGCAGATGCGAGCCGACTTCGGCTGCGACCCGCGGCTGATGCTCGCCGGAGTCGGACCTTCCGCCGGCCCGTGCTGCTATGCAGTCAAGCGCGACGTGTACGACGCCGCCGGCGAGTTCGCACAGCGCGACGCCTGGTTCCGGAAGAATGGCGAGCGGATGACCTTCGATCTGTGGCGGGCCAACCACGATCAGTTGATCGCCGCCGGGCTTCCCGCCCGGTCGATTGAGTCCGCCGCGTGGTGCACGATCTGCGGCGGCGATGCGTTCTACTCGTTCCGCCGCGAGGGTGCCGGCTGCGGTCATTTCGGCCTGCTGGCTGCGATGATTTGAGCGCGCACCGGCGTGTCGGAAGCCGGACCTGCGCGCAATCAGAAGCGCGTCACGCTGCTGAAGTTGAAATCGCGGACGCGCATCGCCGGTAGCAGCATCTTGTCGCGCTCCATCGTGATTGCGTCGAGCGGCGCGGTAAACGCGTCGACGGCGTCGAGGACGCGCAGCGGGCTGTCGTGCCAGCGGAAGTTGATCAACCCGCCGCTGATTTGCCCATCTTCGACCATGAAGGTGCCGTCGCGCGTCATGCCGGTGAGCGTCAGGTCGGTCGGATTCACTGTGCGGATGTACCAGAAATTGGTGACCAGGATGCCGCGTTGCGTCGTGCGGATCAAATCGTCGACCGATTCGCCGATCGGATTCTCGCCCGACAGGTGCACCGCGTCGGGCGCGTACGACGGCGAGGTGTTGTGCTGCTGTGCCGTGAAGCGGTCGTAATTGAGCTGTCGCAGCACGCCATGGTCGATCCACGTACGGCTGTCGCTGGGCAAACCGCTTCCGTCGAAACCGTCGCCGAGCAAACTCGGGTGGTCCGGCCGGTTCTGAAGCGTCAGCCGCGCGTCCATGATGCGCTGCCCGAGCTTCCCGGCCAGTGCGCTGGTGCCTTTGTAATAGCCCTTGGCGTTCAGCGGCCAGAGCAGCGCGCCCAGCAGCCCCGCCACCGCCGCCGGCTCAAGGACCACCGTATACCGGCCGGCGGGCAGCTCGCGCGGCTTGGCCGAGCGCAGCGCCTTGTCGATCGCGACACGCGTCCGATCATCGATCCGCAGATCGTCGATCGACCGATTCTGATCGTTCACCCACCCGGATGAATCCTCCCCCGTCGCCGTCAGGCTGAATTGAGCGCTGCTGCGCTGCTCGTACGCGAACAGCCCGCTGCTGGCCGCGACGCCTTCGGCGCTCGCATACGCCGACACGATCCCCGCCGCCTGCAAACCCGCCTCGCGGCACTGCCGGATCGCGCGGCCCGCCTCCGTCGCCCGACGGGCCGGCCCGCAACGCGCCGTCTCCCAGCGCAGACTCGCCAGGATCGGATAAACCTGCGGCGGCAGCGGCGGCAGATACTCCGGGTCTTCGGGCACCAGCCGGGCGCTGGCCTCGGCCCGCCGGACGCACTCCTTGACGCTCTCGTCCGACAGGTCGGTCGTGCTGGCGTTGCCGCGCTGCTTTCCGAACGCGACCGAAGCCGAGAACGACAGCCGCCGCGAATTCACGTTCTGTGTGATCTGGTTGTTGGCGAAGCGCGTCGTCCCGCCGGTCGCGTCGCTGAGCGAGATGTGCGTGTGCTCGGCGGTGGCGGCTTTGATGGCGAGGTTGGAGATGCGCTCGAAGTCGCCGCGACTCAGAAGCTGATCGCTCATCGGGTGGTGCTCCGGTTCGGTTCGTCGGTGGGCGGCATGATACTCAGCGGTCGCGGCTTTGTCTGGTAGATGCGCGACATCCGCGCGCTGGCGGTCGGGCTGAGTTTACGGACGAGACGTTGCTTGAGAAGCCGGAGCGCCCAGCTTTTCCTGCCAGCGAGCCGCTTCGTCGCTGCGACCCGTCGCCCGGTACAGGTCGACGAGACACACGATCGGCTGCCGGCGAGCCTGAGCGGGTGCACGTGCGTCGGCACTCAGTGCCTCAAATGCGGCCAGGAGCATCTGCTCAGCCTCAGCGTGTCGCTCGCGTTTGAGCAGCGTCCGCCCCAGTGCGGTTTGCGCATTGGCCACCATCCAGTGCCCGGGAACCTGCCGCCCCAGCAACTCGACCGCCTCTCGCAGCATCCGCTCAGAGTCGTCGAGGGCCCCGCGATGCATCTTCAGAACACCGAGATTGTGCAGAACGATCGGCAGCAGGGAGTGATTCGGATCGACGCGCCGAGCCGTTTCAGCCACGTTGACGAGCAACGTTTCAGCTTCATCCTCGCGATGCGTTTCCTGAAGCAGCCGCGCCAGCGAGTTCTCCACTTGCAGCCGGACCATGTTCCCGGCGTCCAGGCTGCTCTGTGCCCGTTCCAGCGATTGGCGGAGCAGTTCTTCGGCGGGCGCGAGCTGGCCGCGATCCTGCAACAGTCTTGCCAGGTTGTGCGCCGCGCCAAGTGTCTGCGCGTGCCCCGGCCCCAGAACCGCCTCGAGGCCCGCCATCGATCGGCGATAGAGCCGTTCGGCTTCATCCAGCCGGCCAGCGGTCTTGAGCACGAGCCCGAGATTCATGAGCAGTTGCAGTTGCTTGGGATGGTTGGTCTCAAACTGCCCCTCGCCCGTCTCGAGCAGTTCGCGCGCGATCTCGAGCGCCTCATCCACGCGGCCACGCTGGCAGACCAGCGTCGCCAGATTCGCACGCGTAGTCATGGCCCTTCGATCGGCAGGATTCCGTTCGAGAATCGTCAAGGCGTCGCGGTAATATTGTTCAGCCGCATCCAGCTTGCCGGTCGTCTGTTGGAGCACCCCCAGGTTCGTCAATTCCGTCGCGATGCGCGGGTCGTCAGCGCCCGACAAACCGCGCTGCAGGTCGAGAACTTCGAGAAACAGCCGTTCAGCTTCGGCGTAGTTGCTGCTTTCCTGCTCCGTCGTCGCCAGCTCAGAAAGGGTCGTGATCAGTTCCTGTGTCGGTTCCGCGGAATTGCCGCGCTGCAGCTTCACGCTGGCCTGAAGGTGCATCTTGGCCTGCTCGAGCCGCCCCATCCCCTGATACGCCGTGCCCAGTATCCGCCGGGCCGTAGCCTCGACTGCCGGTTGGGTAATCTGGCGCAGCTCCCGGCCGGCCTTGTCCAGCACCTCGCGAACCGTCACCTCGCGGCCGCGGGACTGCTCCGGATCAATGGAACCCAGCAGCTCCTGCAGAAAACTGCTGACCGCCTCGGCCTTGGCTTGTTCCAGCCTGGCTCGCTGCGCCTCACCCTCCGCTCGTCGCCGCTCGCTGGCTTCGCCCGATCGCGCCAGCTCCGCCGCGTCACGCTGTGCCGTTGCCTGCCGCCAGAATGTCAGCGACGCGATCAGCCCGCCCAGGATGCTCAAGGCAAACGCTGAGGCCACCGCAGCCGGGAGCTTGTACCGCCGAATCTGCTTCCGGAGCACATACCCGAACGAATCCCGCTTCGCCTCGATCGGCTGGCCCGCCAGATAGCGCTCAATGTCACGCCCCAGCTCGCCGGCGGTCTGATAACGCCGCTCGCGCTCCTTGGCCAGGCATTTCAGAATGATCGTCTCGACTTCGTCGTTGATCTGCCGGCGGATGGTGCTGGGCCGCGCCGGCGCGGCGCGCATGATGTTGTCCAGCACGTCGCGGAGCTGGCCCGCAACCTCGTACGGAAACCGCCGCGTCAGCATCTGATAGAGAATCACGCCCAGCGAATACACGTCCGTCCGCATGTCCACCCGGTCCGGCGCGCCCTCGGCCTGCTCCGGGCTGGCCCACGGCAGCGAACCGACGAACTGCCCAGTCATCGTCATGGCCCCGCCGCCGGCGTCCGCACCCGCAACCTTCGCCAGACCGAAGTCCAGAATGTGCGGTCGCCCGTCGGCGTCGACGCGGATGTTCGTCGGCTTCAGGTCGCGATGAATGATGCCGCGGACGTGTGCCGCGTTCACCGCGTCGCAGATTCGCGCAAACAGCCGCAGCGTCTCGTCGATCGCCAGCGCACCGGCGCCCTTCGCCGGTTTTCCCGCTTCCGAGTCCCGCGCACCCGCCGGCGCGCCAGCCTCGGCGGCCGGAGCAACTTCGCCGGACCCGCGAACCGCGCCGCGACGCCCCGCCCCGCCCCGCGATCCACGCGACGACTGCTCCGCGATCCACGCGTCCAGCGCCATGCCCGAGATGTAGTCCATCACGAAGTAGTGCGTCCCCGCGTACACACCGCTTTCATGGATGGCCACAATGTTCGGATGCTTCAGCGCCGCCAGCACCTGAACCTCGCGCTCGAAGCGCGCCCGCTCGCCGGGGCTGGCAAACGGCCCCTCGCGCATCACCTTGATGGCCACCTTCCGGCGCGTCGTCTTCTGAATCGCCTGGTAGACAACCCCCTGCCCGCCGCGGTGAATCTCCCCGCTGATCTCGTACCCGGGAATCGTCTCCATCCGCGGCGGTTCGCCAGGCTGCATCGCCGACGGCAGAACCGCCGCCTTTCCCGCGGCCAGCGCGTCACGCGCCGCGGGCGCGTCCACCTCGCCAATCGCCGCCCGCACGAGCGACAGCTCCCGCAGCCGGGCCGCCAATTCCGGCAGCAGGTCCGCGTGCGCCGCGATGACCTCCGCGCTGTCGACGCGCTCTCCAGCGGCCTCGCGCCGAATACACTCGTCGATCATCGACTGAATCCGCGCGGCCCGGGCCGCTTCGGCACTCCCGACTTCGTCGCTCATGACCGAACTCCGGCGAATTGCGCGCCCAGATTCATGCGACGGCCCACCCCCGTGACTGGCCATCCATCATCACCTCAACGTGAACCCGGCTCAAGCGTCACGCCTCGGGCGCGATTTTTCTGTCGCACGGCCTCCCAGGCGGTGCGGGCGGTGCGATCGACTTTGGCCCCTTCTGCCAGGGTGGAGCGGGCATTCTGTCCGCCGAGCGCCGCCTTCCAGGCGGCGCGGCGGGGTAGGGCCGGTCGCTGTTGGGCGACCTGCCGGGGCAGGTCGCCCGCGCCGGCTTGCCGCTGCCCGCGACGGCGCATAGAGTCTCTGGACAGGCAACGCGGGAATACTCGCAGGCGACTCCATGCGGAAAACTGATCCAGCCGAACGATCGAAGCGCATCCTCGACCGGCCGCTCGCCGTGTTCCCGACAGCGGCCGTCCTGCTCGGCCTCCTCCTGCTCGCGGCGACAGGTTGCAGCGTGCGGCAGCTCGCGATCACGTCGCTGGCCGACGCGCTCTCAGGCAGCGGAAGCACGTTCGCCTCCGACGACGACCCCGAGCTGATCCGCCAGGCTGTGCCCTTCAGCCTGAAGCTGATCGAAAGCCTGCTGGAAGAAACGCCGCAGCATCGCGGCCTGCTGTCGGCGGCGTGCAGCGGGTTCACGCAGTACGCCTACGCGTTTGTCCAGCTCGACGCGGACGAAATCGAGCCGACGAGCCTGCACGCGGCCGAGCAATTGCGCGACCGTGCCCGAAAGCTCTACCTTCGCGCCAGGGACTACGGCCTGCGCGGCCTCGACGCGGCCCATCCCGGCCTCACCGAGCGGCTCCGCGCCAAACCGCGCGCAGCCCTCGCCCGGACGCGCCGCGACGACGTGCCGCTGCTCTACTGGCTGGCCTCCGCCTGGGGCGCGGCGATCACGATCTCGAAGGACGACCCGGAGCTGATCGCCGACCAGCCGGTCGTCGAAGCGCTCATCGACCGCGCTCTGGCCCTCGACGAGCGCTTTCAGCACGGCGCTATCCATGCCTTTCTGGTGCTCTACGAGCCGGCCCGCCCCGGCGCCTCGCCCCGCGCCGCCGAGGCCAGCGCCCGCCAGCACTTCGACCGAGCTGTCGCGCTCAGCGGCGGCCGGCTGGCCGCGCCCTTCGTCGCACTGGCCGAGTCGGTCGCGATCCAGCGGCAGGACCGCGCCGAATTCGAACGCCTCTTGAATGACGCGCTGCGGATCGACGTCAATGGTATGCCCGAGGCGCGCTTGCTCAACCTCGTCACGCAGCGCCGGGCGCGCTGGCTGCTGGCGCGCGCCGCTGAACTCTTTGTGGAATCAACGCCATGAGTTTCGCTCTGTTGGGCCGCTTTCTCCTCGGCGGCGTGCTCCTCGCCTCCGCCCCGGCCACGCCAGCCGGTGAGCCGGCTTCCGACGCCGCTGCCGCCGGCGTGCGGATCAAGCTCGCCACGCTCGCGCCCAAGGGAACCTCGTTCCACAAAACGCTCATCGCCATGGGTGAGAAGTGGGCGGCGGCTCCCGGCGGCGGCGCCGCGCTCACCATCTACACCGACGGCACCATGGGCGGCGAAGGCGACATGGTCCGCCGCATGCGCGTCGGCCAGATTCAGGCCGCCATGCTGACCATCACTGGCCTGAGCGAAATCGACGACTCCGTGGCCGCCCTGCAGAACATGCCGATGATGTTCCGCTCGCTCGACGAGGTCGACTACGTTCGCGAAAAGTTGCAGCCCGTCCTCGAGAAGAAACTCGAAGAGAAGGGCTTCATCGTGCTGTTCTGGGGAGATGCCGGCTGGGTCCGCTTCTTTTCCGCCACACCCGCCACACGGCCCGACGACTTCAAGAGGATGAAGATATTCTCCTGGTCGGGCGATCCGACTGCGACCGAACTCTGGAAGACCGCCGGCTACCAGCCCGTACCGCTCGAATTCACCGACATCCTCACCGGTCTCAAAACCGGTCTGATCGACGCGGTCGCCACCACGCCGTCCTACGCCCTGGCCGGGCAGTTCTACGGCTCGGTACCGCACATGCTGAACCTCAACTGGGCGCCGCTGGTCGGCGCGACCATCGTCACCAGGCAGAGCTGGGAGCAGGTGCCCCAGGAGGCGCGTGAGGCGATGCTCGCCGCCGCCCGCGACTCCGGCAAGGAGATCAAGCTCCGCAGCCGCCAGGAAAATAAAGAATCCGTCGAGGCGATGAAGAAACGCGGCCTGACCGTCCACGAAGTCCCGCCCGACGTCGAGAACATCTGGCGGCAGCGGGCCGAGGAATACTATCCCAAGATCCGCGGCTCGATCGTCCCGGAGCCGATGTTCGACCGCGTCGTCGATCTGCTCAAGGAATTCCGGGACCGCGCGCCGTCGGGCGGCCCGTAAAAGACCGGGCGGAGCGGGCATCTTGCCTGCTGTTTGGGTTCAGCCGCGGCGTACTTGACACTGCCGTGTCGGCGGGCAAAGCTAGCTGGCCCTCGCGCCCGGCGCCGCCAGCCGCGACGCCGCGCACCGCGTGATACCCGGTTCGGAGCTTGAAACATGCCTGTCCGTGTCGCTATCAACGGTTTTGGTCGCATCGGCCGCCTGGTGTGCCGCGCCGGTGTCGCTGACTCCAAACTCGAATTCGTCGCCGTCAATGACCTCGTCCCCGCGCCGGACCTGGCGTATCTCTTCAAGTACGACACCGTCCACGGCCGCTTCGACGGCCAGGTCGGCCACGACGAAAAGGGCCTCGTCGTCAACGGCCGCCCGATCCGCTGCTGCTCCGAACGCGACCCCGCCGTTCTGCCCTGGAAAGACCTGAAGGTCGACTACGTCATCGAGTCCACCGGCCTCTTCACCGATCGTGCCGGTGCGTCCAAGCATCTGACCGCCGGCGCCAAGCGCGTCCTTATCTCCGCGCCCGCCAAGGACGCAGACATTCCCACCTTTGTCCTCGGCGTCAACCAGGAGCGCTTCGACAAGAGCAAGGACACGGTCTTCTCGAATGCCAGTTGCACCACGAACTGCCTGGCGCCCCTTGCCAAGATCGTCCACGACAACTTCGGCATCGAAGAGGCCCTGATGACCACCGTCCACGCCCTGACCGCCACCCAGCCCACAGTCGACGGCCCGTCACGGAAAGACTGGCGCGGCGGCCGCTCGGCCGGCTGCAACATCATTCCGTCCAGCACCGGCGCCGCCAAAGCCGTCGCCCTCTGTATCCCCGAACTCAAGGGCAAGCTGACCGGCATGGCGTTCCGTGTGCCCACGCCAGACGTGAGCGTAGTCGACCTGACCGTCCGCACCGCCAAGCCGACCTCGCTGAAGGAAATCGCGGCGGCGGTGAAGTCCGCCTCCGAGGGTGCCATGAAGGGCATCATGGGCTTCACCGACGAGCAAGTCGTCAGCTCGGATTTCATAGGTTGCGGCCTGTCAAGTATTTACGACGCGTCAGCCTGCATCGAGCTGAACCCGCGCTTTTTCAAGCTGGTCTCCTGGTACGACAACGAGTGGGGCTATTCCAACCGCGTGATCGACCTGGTCCGATATGTCGCCAAGGCCGACGGTTTGATTTAGCAGACCCAGGCCGTACCATAGTTGGCTGCGGGGTGTGCCGGCCGTCGGCAACCCGACCGGGGACGATCCGGAGCACCGGATGCCGAAAAAATCCGTAGCCGACCTCGTCTGCGCGGGACGGCGCATCTTCATTCGCGCCGATTTCAACGTACCCTTCGACGCCAACCGCCAGATCACGGACGATCGACGAATCCAGCAATGCCTGCCCACGATCCGCCACGTGATCAACCATCGCGGCCGCGCCATTCTCACCAGCCATCTCGGACGGCCGACGGGCGATAAGAAAACCGATCGGGAATTCTCGCTCCAACCCGTCGCCGACCGCCTGCGCGACCTGCTCGAACGCCCGGTCGCCTTCTGCGCCGAGTGCGTCGGACCGAAAGCCGACGCGGCCGTCGCGGCGATGAAGGACGGCGACGTGCTGCTGCTGGAAAACCTGCGTTTCCACCCCGAAGAGACGATGATCGACCTGGCCAAAAAAAACCCGGACAAGAAGTTGACCGCCGAGCAGGACGCCCGGCGGGACACCTTCGCCCGCGGGCTGGCGCGGCACGCGGAGATGTACGTCAATAACGCTTTCGGGACCTGTCACCGCAAGCACGTCAGCATGTACGACGTGCCGGCGCTGCTGCCGTCCGGAAACCGCGTGCTCGGCTTCCTGGTCGAACGCGAGCTGCAATATCTGGGGGAGGCGCTGCGCTCGCCAAAACGGCCTTTCGTCGCCGTGCTCGGCGGCGCGAAGGTCAGCGACAAAATCGGGGTGATCCGCAGCCTGCTCGACGTCGCCGACCGGATTCTGATCGGCGGTGCGATGACCTATACATTCTGGGCCGCCCGCGGCCAGGGCGTGGGCACGAGCCTGTGCGAGCGCGATAAGCTCGATCTGGCGCGCGAGCTGATCGCGCAGGCCGGCGACAAGCTGGTGCTGCCGGGCGATTCGGTCGCCGCCGCCGAGCTCCGCGCCGGCGTCGCGACGCGGACGGTCGAGGGCCCGCTGCCTGATAACCTCATGGGTCTGGATATCGGCCCGCAGTCGGTCGAGCGCTTCACCTCCATCATCGCCACCGCACGCACGATCCTCTGGAACGGCCCCGTCGGCGCCTTTGAGACGCCCCCCTTCGACGCCGGCACGACCGCGGTCGCGCGGGCCATCGCGGCGGCCAGCGGGCAGGGCGCGATTTCGATCGTGGGCGGCGGGGATAGCGCGGCGGCGGTGGAGCAGGCCGGGTTAGCCGAGAGATTCACGCACATCAGCACCGGAGGCGGCGCGTCGCTTGAGTTCCTCGAAAAGCGCAAGTTCGCCACCATCGACATTTTGGATGACGCGTGAGCCCGACTGCATGAGCCGCGCCCGGTCGATCCGAATCGCGCCGTCGCTCCTGGCGGCGGACTTCGCGCAACTGGCGGCCGAAGTCCGAAAAGTCGAGGCCGCCGCCGCCGACCTGCTGCACGTCGACGTCATGGACGGGCACTTCGTCCCCAACCTTGCCATTGGCGTACCGGTGGTCCAGTCGCTGGCCCGCTGCACCGATCTGCTGCTCGACACGCACCTGATGGTCGAGGACCCCGCCCGGCTCGCGCCAGCCTTCGTCAAGGCCGGCGCCGGAACCATTACGTTTCACGTCGAGGTCGCGCCGCGGCCGGAAGAGCTCGTGCGGCGGATTCGCGACCTGGGCGTCAAGGTCGGCATCGCGCTCAATCCCGACACGCCCGCCGACGCCGTCTTCTCCATCATCGACGCGGTGGACATCGTCTGCGTAATGACGGTCTGGCCGGGTTTCGGCGGCCAGTCGTTCATGCACGAGTGCATGTCGAAAGTCGAGATTTTGGCCGAGCGGCTCGCACCGCAGCAGTGGCTGGAGGTCGACGGAGGCATCGGCTTGGAAACGGTGCGCACCGCGGTCGAGGCCGGGGCCGACACGCTGATCGCCGGCACGAGCGTTTTCGGGGCGGGGGACGCGGGCCGTGCGGTCGGCGAGCTGCGCGCCATCGCCCTTGAGGCGGCGGCGAGCCGCGCCGGGAGCCGGGCATGAAGGTGGCGCTGATACCAGTGGGCGCCTCGGAATGGGGCGAAGCGGGCCGGCTGCTGGGCCGGGCGGAGGTGTCGCTGACCAGCCGCGGGCGCAAGAGCTGCGCCGACTGGGCTCGGACGCTCCGCAGCCTGCACCCGTCGCGCGTGTACCATTCATCGGACGATCTGGCGGCGCAGACCGCCGGCCTGATCGCCGACGCGATCGACGCCCCGGTGAAGGAGGTCCGCGACCTGGACGAGGTGGACGTGGGACTCTGGGCCGGGTTGACCGAGGCTCAGTTGAAGCAGCGCTACACCAGCGCCTACCGCCAACTGTGCGACGCGCCGCTCGGTGTTCGCGCGCCGGAGGGCGAGGATTTCGACGAAGCCAGCCGGCGGCTGGTTGACGGCATCACGCGCCTCGTGCGAAAAAACGGCGCCCCGGCCGTCGCCGTCGTCTTGCGGCCGCTGGCGCTGACGATGGTGCGCTGCGCCCTGGAGGGCCGGCGGCCCCAGGATCTGCTGTCGGCCGTGCGTGACCACGCCGCGCCGATCGTGATCGACATGGAAGCGACCGGCCCGCGTGCGCCGGCCCAGGAGAAGGCATGACACGCCGATCGAAAGAGAGCAGCAGCGCGGCGGGCGACGCGAGCGCTCCGCCGCGGCGCGGCGTCGAGGTTCCCGAGGGGATGTGGATCAGTTGCGAGAAGTGCAAGCGGATGATCTACCGCGGCATCCTGGAGGAAGAGCTGTTCGTCTGCAACGAGTGCGATCATCACTACCGCGTCGACGCCCGCAGGCGCATCGCGCAGTTGAACGACGCCGGCACGTTTGAGGAGATGCTGCCCGACCTGGTGTCGACCGACCCGCTCGAATTCACCGACAGCGTGCCCTACCGCGAGCGTCTGGCGGCGGTTCAGAAGAAGAGCGGCGAACACGAGGCGATCATCGTCGGCAAGGGCTTCATCAAGGGCCGCCCGCTGATCATGGGGGCCATGAACCCGAACTTCATCATGGGCTCGATGGGCGCCGTGGTCGGCGAAAAGGTCGCCGCCGCCGCCGAACGGGCCGCCGACGAGGGCCTGCCGCTGCTGATGGTGACGTGCAGCGGCGGGGCGCGGATGATGGAGGGCATGGTCTCGCTGGTGCAGATGGCCAAGACGTCGGCGGCGATCCGCCGCCTCGACCAGGCCGGCGGCCTCTACATCGTCGTCATGGCCGATCCGACCACCGCGGGCGTGGCCGCGTCATTCGCGTTTCTGGGCGACGTGATCGTCGCCGAGCCCGGCGCGCTGATCGGTTTCGCCGGGCCGCGCGTCATCGCCAACACGATCCGCGCGACGCTGCCCGAGGGCTTTCAGCGGGCGGAGTTCATGCTCGAACACGGCTTCATCGACCGCATCGTCCATCGCCGCGACCTGCGCAGCGAGATCGCGCGGTTGATCGACTTCTGCAACAAGTAGCCGCCGCCGCCGCGGGCTTTCCGGCTGCTACGGCTGGCGCCAGCCGCTTCCCAGCCACGGAATGTCCGCGCCGCAGTCCAGCCGCAGGCGCAGGCTGAGCTGCGCCGCGTGATGCTGGATGTGCCTGATGTTGTAGATGTACAGCTCGGCTCGCGAGAAGGTCTTGCGCGGGAATCCGCACGGGCCGCTCAGCGACGCCGACGTCTCGGCCGCGAGCGCGTCGGCCGCCTTGGCGCGGCAGTGCTGAACGTAGGCGCGGATCGCCGGCCGGTCATAGAGCAGCCGCTGCGGCCGATCCTCCATCTCCTCGTAGTCGCGGAAAATCTCAGGGTGCGTGCGATGGAACGGCTGCGACTTGAGTTCGGCGGGACTGCGACCCAGATAAACATCCGCGAAAAAGAGCGTGTGAAACGCGACCTGGCAGAACTTGAGCGATCCGACGCGCTCGTTCCACGCTTCGTCCGGGCAGCGCTCGATGCACAAGTTGAGCGTGGCCAGCGCCGCATCGAACTGACCCGCGAGAAGCTGCTTGAGCGCCTCGACCATGCCCGCGCCTCCCGCGACGGTGTGCCGCGCTCGCTACATGCCAGGCTTGCGCGGCGGATCTTCGTCCAGACCCGTTCCGCTGAAGAGCTGGTTGCTCGGCGGGTCCGCCACCGTCTCCAGGTCGACGTATGTTCCGTCGCCCAGCGTGCGATAGCCCAGTTTCTCAGCGGAGCGCGTCTCGGCATGGCCGTCGCAGAAGAGCGCGTTGACGCGCCGCGCATGCCGCGGGTCGACCGCGGTCCGCGGGCTGCCGGCGTCGCCGCTGCCGCGGTCGGAAACGGCGGTCAGGCGCGGCGGATCGAGCGACCAGGAGTGATTGCCCAGCTCGGCGTAGTCCGTCCCGTTGTTGCTGTAGTCGCGGCGCTGGCTGGTGGGAAATCCCGCGGCGGTGCCGATGGAATCCGCGCCGAGCACGGTGTTCGCGAAGTTCCGGATGCGCGTGCGGTTCACCGGCCAGTTGTGCGACACACCATTCGTCCGGCGGCAGTTACCCAGGAACTGGTAGTTGTAGCCGTAGGCGTGGTTGCGCTCGTCGACCCATTCGGGCGCGGTCGGGCAGCGATAGACTTTGCCGTCGTAGTCCTGCCGCTCGTCGCTGGTGCTGGGGTGTTCGAAGGCGAACAGACCGACGTATTTGCCCATGGTGGCGATCCAGCGCGGGCGATACTTCAGCCCGTTGCCGACTTCGTACCAGTTCGACGGGTTGCTCGTCCCGCCCGACTCCTTGGGAAACACGCCTGGCACGGAGATGTCGTTGTTCTCGTCGGCGTACATGTGCCAGCCATGCGCCACCTGCCGCAGATTCGACCGGCAGACCGTGGTTTTCGCCTGATTCCGCGCGCCCTGCAACGAGGGCAGGAAGAGCGCGATCAGCAGCGCGATAATCGCGACGACCACGAGCAGCTCGATCAGCGTGAATCCACGGCGGAGGGAAGACATCAGCGTGATCCTCGGAATGTAACGCAGCTCTTCGGCCAAGCGGACGTTGGAAACGTACCGGCTGGCCCTGAACGCGTCAATCGCGGCGCGCTGATCCGGACGATGCCTCGGATTCGGATGGACGCAGTTCGGCGATCAGCACGCAGCCGTACGAGATGAACTCGATCCCGCGCGCTCCAAACGACTCTTGATGAAATTGCATCCGCACGTCGCTGGCCACGATCACGTCGGGCTGCTCCGCCTCCGGCTCGCAGCGCTGCGATTCGTTATCGACGCCGACGTGGAACAGCCGGAGATCGCGCCCGCTGGGCGCCAGCAGCACCCAGAGCACGTACTCCCAGTCATCCACGAACAGCTCCAGGCCGACGCGCCGGGCGGCGCTGCTGCGAATCCGCTCGCACGCCGCCCGGAACCCGCGCTCGGAATCCGGCTGCATGATGAAGAACTGACTCTCGCGCGGGATGAGCAGGCAGCTTCGGCTGGTGAGCAGCGGACGGTTCACGCTGACGAACAGCGCCGGCAGCGCAAAAAAGAACAGCGCCGCGCCGGCCAGCCAGTGTGCGACGCGCGCCGGCCAGCGCTGTGCGTCGCCAGGCGCCAGCAACGCCGCGCTGCATACCAGCGCGAGGATCATCCCCGGCAGATGCAGGCGCGTCGTCCAGACCTGCCAGCGCAGCAAAGCCACATAGAACGCCGCACCCGCGAGCGTGACGAGCATCAGCGCCAGCAGCCGCCGCGCGCGCACGCGCCGCAGCCGGAAGGGCGCGGCCAGAAAACCGGCCAGTGCCACGCACGTGTGCAGCGGACTCGACGCCGTATCCTCGTTCGCGTCGCCGCGCGGCAGCTCGAAGTCGCCCGACGAAATCGGGCCTTCGCTGATGCGCATTCCGGCGGCGGCGTGCAGCGACAGAATGCCGCGCTCCAGCGCCGCGTTCGCGCCCGGGATGTTCGTGGCAAGCTGCATCGCGAGGTTGCGCACCAGATTCGATGCGAACAGCAGCGGCGTCATCCGATCGTTGGTCAGTTTGAAGTTCTGAATGCCGTAGCTCTGCGGACTGAGCGGATCGCCGAACAAGCGGTAGTTTCGCAGCCAATGCGGCCCACACAGCACGAGCGCCGCCGCGAGGCCGGCTGTCGCGGCCGTCAGCGTCGGACGCCATCCGCTTCGCGCGCAGCGCGCCAGCATCCAGAGCATCAGCCCCGACACCCAGAAGACGGCCGTGGCCTTGGTCGCCACGGCCAGGGCCATCGCCCCGGCGAAAAGCACGACCTCGCCGCGGGTGCACGTCCGGTCGCCGTCGCGGCCGACCAGCGCTTGAACGCCGCACAGCAGCCAGAACGCGACGATGTAGTTGTTCTGCGTGCCGCTGGCCTGAAGCACGCCCATCGGCACGGTACCGATCAGCAGCACCGCCGCATGCGAGGCCCACGTGCTCCGCGCCAGCCGGCCGGCGATGCTGCCGCCCAGCACCAGGCAGCCGCACATCGCGAACCACTGCACCAGGTTCGCGAAGCGGTCGCCGCCCGACAGCGCGTGCAGATGCAGAAAGGCGTACTCGCTCCAGGGTGCGTTCCAGAGCTGTCGGAGGATGTTGGTCGGGTAATGCCGCAGCGAGCCATTCTGCAGCCAGTGCATCACACGCGGCATGTGATAGGTCAGCGTGTCCCACGTGTTCGGCGGCGCCGCCAGCGCCACCAGCAGGAGCGCGCTGCACAACAGGACGGCGGCGCCCACCACTGCATGGCGCGGCAGGGTCGGTCGCGGCCACGCCGGCCGCACGCCGGCCGGTCGATGCGCCAGCAGCACAACGAGCGTGAGCAGCAGCCACGCGCCAGCCAGCGCCTCCCAGCGCAGCAGGTGCAGCGCGCTGAGCGCCTCGCTGACCAGCGTCAGCGCCGCGCCCCACGCGACGCATGAGGCCGCCAGGACGCGCGGCCACTCGACCGGCGCGCGGCGCGGGCTGTGCTCAGCCCGAAACAGGCTGACCAGCGCGATCCAGCAGGCGATGGGAAGCAGGACGAGCAACGCGTCAACCCCCGCAAGTCGCAGCCGTGTTCGCCGCCCGCCCGCCGGCGCGACGCGTCCCGGTTGGCCAGGCGCGCTGCCGCATTCAGGCGTGCCCCGTCACTTCGAAATCGGCGATCACGGGAAGATGATCGCTCGCGACGCGCGCCACGTCCAGCCGGCTGCGGTGCACGTGCAGCAGCCGCAGCGAGCCGCGGTAGAACACCTTGTCCAGCCCGCTCGTAGGCGCGAAGCTGGGATACGTCTTGATCGACCAGCGCGAGCCGGGACGGTGCGTCGTCGCGCACTCGAAGCCCGCCGGCCTGAAGTGGAACCGCCGCAGAATCCCCGGCCAGTCGTTCATGTCGCCCGCGATGATGCACGGATGCGACGGGCCGAGCTGCTGCACGTCCGGCGACGCGAGCAGCCGCGAAATCTGCCGGGCGCGCACCGTCGCGGCCAGGCCCAGGTGAATGTTGAAGATGTCCAACGTGACCGGACGGTGATGGTTCGAGATGACGATCCGCGTGTGCTGCGCGCCGCGCCGTTTGCGCCAAGCGATCGTCAGATCGAGGTTGTGCTGACGCCCGATCGGAAAGCGCGACAGCGTCGCGTTGCCGTACTTGCCCTTCTTCATGAACACGTTCATGCCGACCGCGCGGTACTGGTAGCTCAGCCGCCGCGCAAAGTAACTGGCCAGATCGAGGTGCTCCGAACGCGGATGGGCACGGTCAACCTCCTGAAGCAGCACGATGTCGGCGCTGTGATGCTCTAGCACCCGCTCGATTCGCTCCGGGTCAAACCGCCGGTCGACGCCGATCGCCTTATGAATGTTGTACGTCAAAACCCGAAAACGCATGGCACTCGATGACGCTCGTCCCCATCCGCCGACCGCCGGCCAACCCGTACGGCACGCGGCGGGCGGAATTGCGGATCATACCGCCGCGACGACGCCGGAGTGAGCGCCGTACCCCCGAAGAATCCAAGCCCCAAGCGCCAGCGCGCGGGCATTACTTAAGACCCGCCCCGTCTTCGCGCACCGACCCGCCCGCGCCATCGCGCGCATTCGCGCACCACAGCCCGTCGCATCCGCGACAGGGTCCTTGTCCCGCCCCCCAGTTCAAGCGACCATCTGCGCCATGCATCCGATCATCGACACACCCGCCAAGCTCCCCGCCAATCTGCTCGCCGGCTGCCGCACGATGCCGCTGCCAGCCCGGCTGCTGATGTGCCCGCCCGAGCACTTCGACGTGATCGACGTCAAGAACCCGCACATGGCGGGAAACATCGGACGCGTCGACCACCCGCTGGCCGCACAACAATGGGCCGCGGTGGGCCGCGCGTTTGAGGCCGCCGGGGCGCGCGTCGAGCAGATCGCGCCGGTGGCGGGCTGCGAAGACATGGTCTTCTGCGCCAATCAGACGCTGGTCGGGCTCGACCCCGCCGGCCGGCCGCTCTGCCTGCTCAGCCGCATGCGCTACCCGTCACGCCAGCGCGAGGTGGCGGCGTTCGGCGCGTGGTTCGCCGCCGCCGGCTATCGCGTCCTCGAAATGCCGGACGATCGGCTCTTCGAGGGCAGCGGCGATGCCATCTGGCACCCGGGCCGCGGGCTGATCTGGGGCGGCTACGGCCACAGGACCGAGCCGCCGGTGTACGAGCACGTCAGCCGCGAGTTCGGCGTCCCGGTTATTCGGCTGCGGCTGCTCTCCGAGCGCTTCTACCACCTCGACACGTGTTTCTGCGCGATCGACGAATCGACGGTGCTGATCAACCCGAAGTCGCTCGAGCCCGCGGGTGTGGAGATCATCCGCCGGGTCTTCGCTCGCGTCATCGAGTGCCCGGCCGACGAGGCCGACGGGGCGATGGCCTGCAACGCGACGGCGCTTCTGGGGCGGACGGTGGTGATCCAGCGCGGTGCCCCGCGTGTCTGTGCGGCGCTGCGCGCTTGCGGCTATCAGGTGATTGAAGTGGAAACCTCGGAGTTTCTGAAATCCGGCGGCAGCGTGTTCTGCATGAAGATGTACGTATTCTAGAACTGCGTGCAGGCACCGTCGCGAATGCCGTGTGTATGCACCGTCGCGGGGAGCATCGGCCTGGCCGGTGCGAATACGTGCCGTCACATCGGGCGTTCGTTCAACGCTCCGTCGCTACGCGCTCGGCGGCGTCTCCGTGCCCTTCTGCTCGCCCTCCGGCAGCTCGCGCGGCGGCGCCTCCTCGGCCACGTAATCGTAGAAGTCGCGGTATTGCCGCTTGAAGTAACCGCCGGAGCGCGTCTGAGCGCTGTTGAGAATCCCGCCCAGCACGCGGGCGCCCACCTTGGCGAGCTGCTCGCGGGCGCGGCGCAGCGCGCCTTTCGAGTTCGACACGGCACGCGTCACCAGAATGGTGCCGTCCACCATCGTCGCCAGCACCAGCGCGTCGCTCACCAGCAGCACCGGAGGGCCGTCGATGATCACCCGGTCGTAGCGCTTGACCGTCTCGGTCAGCAGCTCGCGCATGTAACGCGTACCCAGCAACTCGGCCGGCGTCGGCGGCAATGGCCCGCTGCACAGCACGTCGAGGTTCGGCATGTCGGTGCGGCAGACCACCTGGTCGAGCGTCATCTGACCGACCAGCACGTTGCTCAAGCCCTCGGTGCGCGTCTGACCGAACGCGTCGCGGACGGACGGCCGGCGGAAGTTCGCGTCGATCAGCAGCACGCGCTGATTGCTCCGCGCCAGCGACACCGCCAGATTGATCGCCACCGCCGATTTGCCGTCGCCCGGGCTCGGGCTGGTCAACAGCAGGCTGCGCTGCGCCTCGACCGGCCCGCTGAACAGCAGGGCCGTGCGGACCTGACGGAATGCCTCGGCCACCAGCGATTGCGGCGCCGTACGCACCGCCGTCTCGATCTGCTCGATCTCCGTCTCCGTGTCGTCGTCCAGCAGCGGAATGCAGCCCAGCACCGAGATGCGCGCGTGGCGCGAGACGTCGTGCGGCGTGCGGACGGCGGTGTCGGTGAATTCGCGCAGGAAGGCGAGGCCGACGCTGGCCAGCACGGAGAGGATGAAACCGCCGCCCAGGAACAGCGGCAGGTTGGGGCGGCTGGGCTTGTGCGGCAGCTCGGGATACTGGGCGATGCGCAGACGGACGCGGCTGTCGTCCTTGAGGGCGAATTCGGCCTCGCGGACCTTGCCGTCGATTTCGGTCAACTCCTCGAGCAGGCGCGTGCGCGTGTCGTCCATGTCGAGGAATTCCTGGATGCTCTTATCCAGGTCGCGCTGCTCGGCCAACTTCTCCTGGTAGTTCTCGCGCAGCCGCGCCAGCACGCGCTGCGTCGAGGCGACACTCTGGTCGAGGTTCTGCAACTCGCGGTCGCGCAGGTCGCTGATCAGCTCCTCGCGCTTGCCCGACTCGGCCTCGGTGTATCCGCGGTAGCGGTTCTGGTAGACACGGTACTGCCGGTGCGAAGGGCCGATCACGTTGTCGAGCATCGCCGACATCTCGATCGCCAGCGATTCGGACTGCTGCCGCCAGAAGCGCAGGATCGGATCGCTCTCGACGATGATCTTCATCTCGGGCGTGACGGGCATCTGCGAGCCCATCCGGCGGACCGAATCGAGATTGCCTTCGAGCTGCGCCAGGTGGGCTTCGTAGAGCGTGATTTCGTTGCTGAGGCTGGCGAGCGCGTCGGCCACGACGCTGCGCTGCGATTCGAGCTGCGGGATGTTGCGCGTCTCGCGGAAGGTTGTCATCCGCTTCTGCAGATCCTGCAGCTCCGACTCGAGCTTAGTCTTCAGATCGCCCAGTGTCTTGTTCTGGTTGCTGTAGTGCCGCAGCGACTGGTCGCGGTAATACGCCTGGTACTGCTTGAGCAGCGTATCGACGATCAGCTTGGCTTCCTCGGGTGCCTGGCACGAAAGCCGCACGCGAATCAGGCTCGTGTCGGGCACCGCCGTCGAGGCCACCATCGACTCAAACTCGTACAGGCACTCCTGAAAGTCCTCCTGATACCAGCGATAGAACTGTGTCTGCTTGATCTCCGGCAGCTTCAGCACCGTCGTCAGAATGCTCAGGCTCTTGAGCTTGCGGGCCTCCGACTCCAACTGCAGCTTCATCATGTCCGGATCGACCAGCTTCGGGTCGATCTGGTAGGTCTCGTCACGCGGTGGATCGAGCTCCACCCAGCCCTCCGCCGTGTACGCCGGAAAGAACTTGTAGACGACGACGGTCGCGACGCCGACCAGGAAATAGAAGATCAGGAACGCGGTGATGATGGTGAAGCGGTGCTGCTTGATGATGCGCCAGACTTCGGCGGCGCCCATGCCCCCGGCTTCGAGCTGCGCCGGCGCGGGCAGGATGCGCTGCGTGTCGGCCGGTTGCGGTACGGCCAGCATGTCACCGGGATTGGCAATCGTGCTCATGATGCTACCTTTTCTCGGTTCATCGACCGTACGGGGGTTCGCTGACGGGCGGCGCGCGTCGGCGGCGTGCGGCGCGGAGCGGTCGCTCGCCGGCCACCGCGTGGCGCGAGCCTGGATCGACCCGTGTCGCGGGCCCCTCGTGTGTCAGGTTTGTAACCCATGGATAGATTATCGGCTACTTCAGCTCTCGGATCGCCGCCTCGATCTTCTCGACATAGGACGCAAATTCGGCACGTCGGCGGGCCGTCCGCAGGGCCTTCTCATAGGCATCGCGGGCCTGCGGTGCCCGGCCAAGCTTCGCGAAGACCTGCCCGAGATGGAACCGGGCGGGAACGTTTTCGGCGTCAATTCGGACCGCGTCCGACAGCGTCTTCTCCGCCGCGGCACTGTCGCCCGCCAGAAACTGCACCCACCCCAGCGTGTCCAGCACGTTGGGGTCCTCGGGCTTCAGCTCCGCGGCTCGCGTCGCGTATCGGACGCCTTCCGCGGCGCGGCTCAGCTCGTCGGCCAGCGTATACGCGATGTTGTTGAGCACCGCCGGATTGTTCTCGTCTTCCATCAGAATCTGCTCGTAGACGCGCACGCGCTCGGCGGGGTCGACGATGGCTTCCGACTTGATCTCCAGCGCCGCGACGCGCAGGGCCTTTTCGAGCTGCGCGTTCTGAATGATCGGTTCGATAACCTTGAGCCCCTCGTCGCGCCGGCCGGCCCGCACCAGCTCCTGCGCCAGCACGCTGTTGAGCCGGACGCCCTGAGGCGTCTCGATCGATTCGGCCGCGGCGACCTTCTGCATGACGGCGAGCTGCTCGTCGGGTTGCAGCAGTTCGCGGCTGATGGTGACCACGCTGATCAGGAACGGCCAGCCGGCCAGCGCCGCGCCGCGGATCGACTCCTCGGCCGTAGCAATCCCTTCGGCCCGCCGATTCGCCCGTAGATACGCCTCGGCGCCTCGCGCCCGCAGGCCGGGCAACCGGAGCGGCTCCTCGAGCGACTCGTAGATCTTCACGGCTTCGGCTGCGCGGTTCGCGCGATTCAGCGCGATCAGCAGGTCGGCATACATGGCGGCGAGCGCCTCGGGCCGCATTTCGCGCTGCCGCCCGAGCCGGATGGCGTTTTGAAGCGGATCAACCGCTGACGAGAACTCCTGGCGGAACATGAGCTGCCGGCCGAGCAAGTACGGCCAGTAGGCATTCTCGGGTTGCTTGGCCATGAACTCGCGCGCCAGGGCCTCGGCGCGGTCGGCCTTGTCGTGCCGCGAGTAGAGCTGGACGAGCCGTTCGGCGGCGCGGCTGTCGCCCGGGTTCATTTCGAGCAGTCCGCGCAGCTCGGTCTCCGCCGCCGCTACTTGCCCGTCGGCTTCATAGGCCGTGGCCAGTGCGAACAGATGTTCGAGGGCGAAGTCCTTCGGCGCCAGGCGCTTGGCCTCGGCCAGGTCGGTGCGGGCGGCGGAGAAGTCGCGTGTGTCCAGATTCGCCAGGCCGCGCAGGTAATACGCCAGCGCGTTATTCGGCTCGCTCTGCAGCACGCGGGTGTAGACCTCACGCGCCTTGTCAAACTGCCGCGTCGTGGCCAGGAACTTGCCCTGAAGCAGCAGGCCGCGCGTCTCGGTCGGGAAATCCTTGACGTACGCACTGACTTCCTTCTCCGTGTCGCCGAACCGCCGCGCGTTCAGCAGCCCCTCGATGATCGCCAGCCGGGCGCGCTGAATGTGCTGGATTTCCTCGGGCTTGAGCTTCTCCAGCACGCGCCGCTGCGCGTCGACCATCTTGAGCGGCTGGCCGGTGACCAGGTAGAAGCGCGCCAGTTGAAAGCGCGCGTCGGCCTGCGCGATGCGCCGCTGCTCGGGGTCGGCGATCTGGCTTTCCGCCAGGCGGTCGGCCTGGGCGTACGCCTCCACCGCCGCCGTCTCGTCCCCGCGCCGCTCGCACAGCTTGGCCCGCAGAAACTCGGCCTGCACCTTGTCGATCCCCTGGACGGCGTTCTGGAAGGCGGTGATGGCCTGCTCGCCCTCGTCAAAGCGCCCGGTCTTGCCGTAGTGCCGCGCGGCCAGGCGCAGCACCTCGATGTTGGTCGGCGCGAGGGCCTGGGCCGCCTTGATCGTCTCCTCGGCCTTCGTCATGTCTTCGGCCTTCGTGTAGAGCTCGATCAGGCGGACCAGATTCTCGATGTCGTTGGGATTCTTCTGCCGTTCAGCCTCGCGCCGCGCGATGCCGACTTTGGGACTCTGCTCTTCCTCGACGATCTGCTTGCGCTCCTGCACCCAGACGTCGCGCGGCTCGATCTTGGCCGCCTCCATCAGGTGCTTGACCGAATCCTCGCGCCGCTCCAGCGCGCCGTACACCGAATAGAGCAGCTTGTGAGCGCCAAAATTCTGCGGGTTGATCTGCAGCGACTCTTCCAGCTTCGCCGCCACCTCCTCCAGGTTCGGCCGGCTGGTGCGCATCAGCGCGTCGGCCAGAAACGTCTTGAGCGACGAGTCGCCCGGCAGCGCCTGCTCGGCCGCCCGAAACTCCGTCACCGCCGCCGCGAAGTTCCCCCGCGCCCCTTCCAACCGCCCGCGAAACACCGCACCGTGCGCATTGTCCGCGTTCATCTCCGCCAGCCGCACGGCGGCCTTCTCGGCCGCGGCGAAGTCGCGCCGCGACAACGCCATCGAAAAGTCCTTTTCCAGCACGTTCGGATCGTCCGGCTTCAGCCGGACCAGTTCCGCCAGGTGCTTGGTAGCCTGATCCTGGTCGTTACGCTCGACGTAAAAATTGAACAGGTCGGCCTCGCGGGCCACGGCGTCCGGATTCCCCTGGATCAGCTCCAGCAGCTTGGCGTCGCGCTCCTTCACGTCCGCCGTGGAGAGAATCACGTCGACGCTGCGCAGATAGCGGGAGTAGGCCTCGTCCGAGCCGGCCTTGGCCGCCAGGGAGGCGACGATCGCGCGGGCATCTTCCTGCCGCTTGCCGGTGGTGGCGACGCGCACCAGTGTGCCGATCGCCGCGATGTTCCTGGGTTCGCGCTCCAGCAGCTCGCGCAGTTTCTGAATCGCCGAGCCGTAATTCTCAAGCTGCGCGTCGAGGACCGCCGCACCCAGCGCGAGCCGGCTGCTCTGCTCGGGGGCGGCCGCGATGGCCGCCTTGGCCTCTTCGACGCGCCCAAGCTGCCGCAGGGCCTCGGCCTTCGCCGCCAGCAGCTCCTCATCCTTGGGGCTGCGCCGCAGCATGTCGTCGCTCAGGTTCAACGCCTCCTGCGAGCGCTTCAGGCTGTTGAGCACGCGCAGCTTGCAGACCAGAATCTCGCGCGGCGCGTCCTGGCTGGAGCGGCGGTAGTTGTCGATGACCGAATCGCACATCGTCAATGCTCGGCCGTATTCGCGCTCCTGCTCGTAGAGCCGCGCCAGGCGCTCGATGGCGGGCGTCCAGTTGCCGCGCGCGAACGCCTCGTTCGATTTCTCAAAGCACTGGATTGCCGCCCGGTAGTTCCCGTCGATCACCGCCAGGCTGCCCTGCATGTAGGGCGTCACGTGCCAGGTGGGAAAAGCCGCCGCCGCCTTGTCGTAGTAGCCGCGAATCCGTGTCAGAACGTCCTTGCGCTCGTCGGCGTTGCGCGTCTCGCCGAAGTAGCGCAGGCCGAGCTGGAAGGCCTCGAAGTGCATCAGGGCGCGGCCCTCGAAGTTCATGCGGGCGCGGACGCTCTTGAGCCCGACGGTCCGCTCGAGCCCGTCGTCGAAGACGCTCAGGGCCGACTTGCCGCGCCGCGTCAGGTCCGCCGCCGGGTCGGCGCTCTGCTCGACGTTGGCCCAGTAGAGCGCGGCCAGTTCGCTGTAGCTCTGGTACATGCCGGGCTCGATCTCCAGGGAGCGCATCAGGGCCTGCTTGGCGTCGTCGAACAGCTTGGCGCGCTGCTCGGCCGGCATCTTGTCGTCGGCCTCGCGGAACAGCCGGCCCAGAAAGTTGCCCATTGCCAGGTGCAGTTCGGGGTCGTCCGCCTTGGCCTCGATGCTCTTCTGAATCACCGCCCGCGCTTCGTCGTTCTTGCCGGCGAACGAGAGCAGCGCCGACGCCCGGATCGTCACGCCGGGGTGGCCCGGCTGCTTGGCCAGCGACCCCTGCAGGTATTGCAGGGCCTGCGCCCGATGTTGGCTGGCCTTGGCTTCCGAGTCGGCCTGCGAAGCGGTCCGCAGCTCGCGCTCGCTCCGCAGCAGCGCCACCTCCGGATTGTCCGGGTCCCGTTGTACGGCACGATCCAGTTGCTGCCGCGACTTCTCGGCGAACGAGGCATCTTGCGACACCAGTGCGTCGAGCGCCTGCGAGTTGCACACCAGCGCGAACACGTCGTCGGGCTTGAGCACCAGCAGCTCATCCGAGTACTTGCGCAGATCGGCCCAGACCGGCTGGCGGTTCCGCAGCTCCCACAGGTATCCCAGCAGCTTGCTCAGCACGGCGTCGTCGTTGGGCGTCTGCGAGTTGGCCGCGATCAGGAAGCGCACCGCGTCGACGATCTCGCCGATCTCATACGCGCAGCGCGACGCGTCGACGAGATACTTCACCTCCTTGCGCACGTCGTAGGCCTTGCGGTAGCGGTCGATGGCGCGCTCCTTGTCCCCCGCCGCCTCGAGCTCGCGCCCGGCCTTGGCGAACACCTCCGGGTCGCGGTTCGCCTGCCGGTACGCCGCCATCGCGAAAATGCCCACCGACAGCACCATCCCCACGATCGTGAGTGCCGCCACCAGTCCCTTGTTGACCCGACGTTGTGCCATGATCTCGGTTCCCAGTCCTCACGCCGGCGGCACAGCCGTGCCGCGCGCGTTCAGTTCGTTCCAATCCGCCACGTGGTCCTTCAGCAGCAGCGGCAGGATCTTCCGCAGCAGCGGCCCGACCGCCTCCGCCGACGCCTGCCGGTCTGCCTGGCGCCGCATGCTGTAGTCCGTGAAGCGTATCTCGATCTTTGCGTAATACGCGTACTTGTCGAAGAGATTGGCCTGAATCAGCCGCACCTCGTCGCGCGTCACCGCGTAGCGCCCGTTGCACAGGAAAAAATACATCACGTGCGTCGCCGCGTCATGCGGATTCTGGCCGCGCAGCGTCGCCCCCGACGGCACAAAACCCAGCAGCCGCACCCCCACGCGGTCGCGCGGCGCACCCACCTCCGGAACGGGGACCTCGATCGTCTCGGCCGAGAGGCAATCGTAGCCGCCCGCCAGGTAGCATTCGTCGGGCACGTGCGGCACCATGTCGGGCTTGCCGGTGTAGTACGTGATGAACAGGTGCGCGGTGTTCACGGCGTCCGCGCGGTCGTGGCGCGTGTCGACCACGCGCCACGACAGATACTCGCGCGTCCCGAGCCACTCGATCATCTCCTCGGGCAGCGCCGCCGGCGGCTCGATGTGCAGCGTGTACTCCGGCGCCAGCTTGTAGCGGTCCATCGCCGCCAGCGGGCGCTTCAGCGGCACCGCCGCCTTGCGGAAGTGATTCCCCAGCAGTTGCGCCACCGTCTGCATGGTCAGCGCGCAAACCAGCAGCACGCCGACGCAGACGTAGTAGCGCGCGCTGGTCCGCGCCGCGCCGGCTGAAACCCCGTCGCGCGCCGCCAGCCCGATGCCCGTGGATGCGGGTGCCTCGCTCATGCGTCTCCCAGGGCGCTTCCGCGCCGCGCGCTGCGGCCACGCCGGACGGCTCGCCGCCCGGCCGTCAGCCTCACGCCGGCGTGAGCGCCGAATCCTCCTCGGCGGGGGCCTCGACCACCAGATTGCTGAGGATCCAGCCCAATCCGCTGAACAGCCCGAATGCGATCAGCAGCAGCAGCAGCCCCAGGATCGTGTGGTACGTCCCCTGGGCATACTTCGCGTCAACGAAGATGAACAAGTAGGTCGTCACCGTCACGCGCAGGATGTTGCAGAACACGGCGATCGGCACGCACGCCGCCACCATCACCGCCCGCTGCCACGCCGGCCGGTTCGACAAGAAGGCGACCGCCACGCCCAGCGCGCACAGCGTCATCAGCATCCGCATCCCGCTGCACGCGTCCTCCACGCCGATCACCTGCAAGCGTCCCTGATACATGCACTCCAGCATCGAACCCGTCCGCTGGATGTCCAGGCCCGGTATCAGCCCCATGACGCTCGAGGTCACCGTCGCCGCCAGCCGGCGCAGCGGATCGGTCAGTTGGAAATAGTGCCGCTTCGGCAGCGGGATCGCGAAAAAGAGGTACATCCACGGCAGCCAGGCGTAACGCATCACCGGCAGCCCGCACAGCAGGATGATCACCCCCAGCAGCGTGATCATCATCGCCAGCGGCCGGACGTAGCCGATCTGCACGCCCCACAACGACCACTGATACAGCCCCAGCCCGGCCAGCAACACCGGCAGCCCTACCCACGCCCGCCGCACCGGAGCCTGGCGGATCTTCTCCCAGTGATAGTAAACAAACCAGCCGCTGAAGAGCGGGATGATCCAGCCGTGGGACCAGTTCGGATCGTGGCTCCACGTGTACTGAAGCTCGTACAGAACGTTGTAAAACACCGCCCCGAAGCACACCGCGATCAGGGCCGACTTCAACTGGGCCGGCGTGTCGAAGCGGATGCGCCAGTCTGTCGGTGCCGCGGCTACGGTCATGCACGGCGCTCGCTAGAAGGGCAGGCCGCGCTGCTGCCGGCGCTGCCGCGCCAGATCCGACGGGTTCGCCTGCACCGAATACGAGTCCCGGTCCGCGAAGTTGCGGTCATACACAAACCCGAATCCATACGTAAACCTGAACGAATTACGTATGACAAACAGGAACGGTGCGACCGCATCCGACCCGACGTTCACAATATCCTCGTCCCGCAGCAGAACGTCGCTCTCCACCCCCGCGAAGATCGCGTCCAGATTCACCGAAATGATGATCTGCTTATCGGTCCCAGGCTCCCGGCGGATAATCTCACACCGCGCCGGCCACGCCAGCGGCGAGAATCCCGCCCCCAACGCCACCGCCTGCTTGATGGTGATTTCACGATTCCCGAAGCCGTAAACCCCGGGGCGGTTGATTTCGCCCATCAGGTAGAACACGCCCGCGTCCACCGGAACTTCGATCACGTCCCGATTCCGGACCACGATGTTGTAACGCGCGTCGCCCGACCGCAGCGCCGCCACGTCGATCGCGATCACACGCTGCGCCTGCCCCTCGTCCGGAAGCTTGCTCCAGTCGAACTCGTTCTTCGGCTGACCGGTCTCCTCTGGCGGCATCTCCTCCACCGGTGCTTCCTCTTCGGTTTGCGTCTCGCGAATCTGCTTGGTGTCCGGATCGTAGATCAGTGGGGCGAACGGCTTGTCCGAGGCCCGCTTCACGTCGCGGCGCGGCTTTTCTTCCTGGCGCCGCGGGCCGAGCAGCTCCATCAGCTCTTCGACTTCCTTGTCCGGCTTCTGCTCCTGCTCCTGGGCGCGCGCACCCGCCTTGCGGCTGGCGGCCGGCCGCGACTCTTGCGGCCCCGTCCCAGTCCCGCCGAACGCCGAAAAGTTCGCATACTCCGAGTCGGAGTCCGGCTCGGTTGGTGGCGGAATGACCAGCCCGTTCTCGCCCGTGGTTGGCGCCTCACCCGGCTGCGAGGCCGCGTTCGCGTCCTCGGGCCGGCGGATGATGTACAGGCGCTTCACCTCCGCGCCGATGTCGCTGGCCTGACCGATCGCCTCGAGCAGGCGCAGGTCGGGATCGATGATCGGATACTGCCCCGCGCGGCCGACCGCGCCGAGAATGCTGAACGTCCGCTGGTTCGAGCGGATCACCAGCACGCGCACCTGCGGATCAGGCAGAATGCCCGCCTGCTTGAGCTGGGCCTTCAACTCGCTCTCGAGCTCCGCTTCCGTCAGCCCCGTCACCTTCACCGAACCCAGCATCGGCAGCCGGATGAACCCGTTCGGTGCAACCAGCAGGTTCGCGACTTCCTGGCTCCCCTCGCGCAGCAGATCGTCGATCACAATCGAAAGCTGATCCGACGGCCCAATCCGCACGTCTTCCAGATCGGGCTTGAGGTCGTCCGGCGTCGGGTCGGAGGCATTCTGGCGTTGCGTCGGGCTGTCGTGTGCGGTGAGCACGCGCCGGATACCGACCTCGCGCGTGCCAATCGGAAACGCCCCGACTTTCGTCGGATCGAGAAACCCGTTGAACAACGCGCAGCCGCTCGTCAACGACAACGTCAGGCCGAATGCGATGACGAGACTCGCGGGCGGGAGGCGCAGAATCCGCCGACAGCTCATGCCGAACTCCTCGACGACGGCCGGATTTCCTGATCTCACTCGTCGCAGACGGGTGAAGTCACGACGAATCGTGGGGGCAGTCCAAACCGTTCCCGAAGGTCGCACCCACTCGACGGCCGGGAATGTAACGTCGCTAAGCCGCTCGTGTCAAACACGTTCGGACACGACCGGACGGCGCGCCGTCGACCGCGACGGACACGCCCCGGACATTATCGGCTGCGCGCATCCGGTCTCTTGCGACTGTATTCCCGGGCTCGCGCACGGGTTCGCCGATTTCTGCCCAACATGCGCCTCATCCCCCACACCTCTCCCCAGCGCTGCCGATAGGAACCGCTGCCTCACGCTCGGAGCCGATCATGCGCACGCTTATCCTTGGAGCCGGGGGACACGGCCGCGTCGTCCTGGACATCCTGCTCCTCAGCCAGCAGTACGAGGTCGTCGGCTTCCTCGACAACAACGCTTCCATCCACGGCCGCCGCATCGACGGAATCCCCGTCCTCGGTCCCATCGACGACCAACTCCGCCTCGCGCAGCAGCACGCCGCGCCGGCGGCCGTTGTCGCCATCGGCGATAACGGCGTCCGCCGGGGGCTCGCCCGCCGGCTGGAGCGCGGCGGCGCGACGCTCGTCAGCGCGATCCACCCCTCAGCCAGCGTCTCGCCGAACGCCACCATCGGCCGCAACGTCGTCATCGCCGCCGGCGCTGTGATCTGTGCCCACTGCCAGATTGCCGATTCCGTCATCCTTAACACCGGCTGCATCGTCGACCACCAGTCGGCGATCGGCGAAGGCTGCCACATCTGCCCGGGCGTGCGCATCGCCGGCCGCGCCGTGATTGAGCCGGGCGCGTTCGTCGGCATCGGTGCCACCGTCGTGCCACGCGTCCGCATCGGCTGCGAGGCGATCGTCGGCGCCGGTGCCGTCGTCATCGAGGACGTACCGCCGATGGCCACCGTCGTCGGCGTCCCGGCCCGCGTCATCAAGGCCAGTGCCGCCAGCGAAGAGCACGCCGAAATGCTCATGCCGACGTAGCACACCGCGAAAATTGCACCATCCCTGGCATCGTTCGTGCTAGGCATCCGCGTGCCCGGCGGGCCAGACCGCCGGTGCGGCCGCGTACCGGTCGCAACTCCTGTCGCGGAAAGCAGATGCGCGAGTTCATCACCGGCAATCAGGCGGCGGTCCGCGGCGCCATCCGCGCCGGCTGCGATTACTTCGCCGGTTACCCCATCACACCCGCCAGCTCAATCCTGACCGAGTTTGTCCGTGAATTCAGCAATGGGAGCGGCATCGCCGTTCAGACCGAGGACGAGATCGCCGCTATCGGACAGTGCATCGGCGCCGCGATGGCCGGCGCGCGGGCGCTCACCGCCACTTCCGGTCCGGGAATGAGTCTCTATAGCGAGAATATCGGCCTGGCGCAGATGGGCGAGGTCCCGCTCGTCATCATCGACTGCCAGCGCCTCCCGCCGGCAACCGGCGGCGCCACCGCGACCGGCGAGGGCGATGTCGTGTTCGCGCGCCACGTCACCGCGGGCGGGTTTCCGCTGCCGGTCCTGGCGGCGTCCGACGCGGCCTCCGTTTATCGGCTCACGTATCGCGCGTTCGACATCGCCGAGCGGCTCCGTACGCCGGTGATCGTCCTCAGCTCCAAGGACATTGCCCTGACGCGTCAGACTGTCAATCTCGACCTGGTGGAACTCGCGCCGCTGACCGCGCGCCGCCGTCACGCTGGCGAGCGCACTTTCAGACCCTACGCCGTCGATCGCCCGGCCGACGTGCCGGCATTCGAACCGATCGGCGGCGCGACGCGCGTCCGATTCACGGGCTCGATTCACGACGAGGACGGTCTGCTGACGATCGACCGGGCCCGCATCGCGCGAAAACTCACGCACCTGCGCGAGAAGGTCGTGGCCAACGCGGCGTTGATCGAGGATGTCGATGCGGACCTGGACGAGAAGGCCGACACGCTGATCGTCTCCTATGGGACCGCCGACGGCGCCGCCCGCGACGCCGTCCGGCGCCTCCGCGCCGCCGGCGAGCACATCTCGCACCTCACGCTCTACAGCCTCTGGCCGATACCGGAAAAGGCGCTGGCGGCGGCGGCCGGCGGGCGCATGCGGCGCGTCATCGTTCCGGAGCTGAATATCGGGCTGTACGCCGACGAGCTGCGGCGCGTCGTGCGCGGCGCGGCGGTCGAATCGGTCGTCCGATACGACGGCGGACTGATCTCTCCGCAGGCGCTGATCGAACACTTCCGAGACCGGAACGCGGAGGCGGTGCGATGAGTCTGCTGACCGCGGTCCGAAACGACATGTGCTACTGCCCGGGTTGCTCGCACGGGCTGGTTCTCGAACAACTCGCCCAGGCGATCGCCCGGCTCGCGCTGCCCCCGCCGCGCGTCTGCCTGGTATCGGACATCGGCTGCATCGGCACCGCCGACCGCTATTTCACCTGCCACACGTTCCACGGGCTGCACGGCCGCTCGTTCACCTACGCCGAGGGCATCCAGCGCGTGCGTCCCGACGTTCTGACGATCGTGCTGGTGGGCGACGGCGGCTGTGGGATCGGGACGGCGCACCTGGTGCACGCGGCACGGCGTGGCGTGCCGATCAAGGTGATCGTCTGCAATAATTTCAACTTCGGCATGACGGGCGGACAGCACTCGCCCACGACGCCGGCCGACGCGCTGACGCCGACCACGCCGGCCGGCTTTCACGAGCGGCCGTTCGATATTGCCGAGACGGCCCGCATCAGCGGCGCATCCTTCGTGGCGCGTGCCAGCGCTTACGACGCCGGTCTGCCCGGTCTGCTGGAACGCGGCCTGCGCGCTCCGGGCTTCGCGCTGCTGGAGGTCTGGGAGCTCTGCTCGGCGTACTTCGTGCAGAGCAACAAACTCACGCCCGCCCGGCTGAATGAGTTGGCGGCGCGCGGCGGAATGCCCTTCGGCGTGCTGGCCGAGCCGCCCGCCGGCGACGCACGTCCGGCGGCGCCGTCGTCGCCTGCGGATACCGGGAAGGCCGCATCCGACGAAACTGTGCCGCAGCCGCGGGGCCCGAAACTCCCGTGGCCGGGCCGCCGCGAGATCACGCTGGCTGGCTCGGCCGGGCAGCACATCCGCACGGCGGTCGGGGCGCTGGGCGAGATCGCCGTAGCTTGCGGGCTGCACGCGGCGGAGCACGACGACTACCCGATCACGGTACGCAAGGGTCACTCGATTTCGAACCTGGTCGTCGACGCGCGGCCGATCCTGTTCGCCGGCGTCGAAGCGCCGGCACTGGTCATCATCATGAGCGCCGATGGAGCGGCGCGCGTCGGCGATCTGTCACACCTGCCGAGCTCGTCGCAGGTCATCGTCGCCAGCGACCTGCCGCCGCCGGCAACGCCCGCCACGGTGCACGTCGTCGACCTGGACGCCTTCGCGCGGGCCGCGACGCGCGCCGGAGTCGCCCTGGCGCTGCTGGCGTACGGAGTGGTGCGGGCCGGGTGGGTCGAAAGTGAAGCACTGTGCGCCGCCGCAGACGCCGTCCTGAGCGGTCGGCACCGCGAGTCAAACCTGAGCGCGCTGCGCGCCGGCGTGGCGGCCGCGGCCGCCCAAAGTCCGGCGTGTGCAGCATCAACCGCGGGAGGAAGGCATGATCCGTGAAACCACCATCGACTCGTCGCTCAATCGCCTGATGCGGCACTTCGGCCACCGCATCGTCGCGCGTCCGCCGGCGCGGCCCAGTGTGCTGGCGGGAATCGAGCAGGTGACCGGGGCGCTGCCGCGCGACCTGGTGATCTTCCTTTCGACCTGCGACGGCTTCCATCTCGACGTCCCCGAAACGCCGCTCGAAACACGCTTCTGCACCAGCGAGGACATCCTTCGGCAGATCAGCGACCCCGACCCGCCCGCCGCCCCGCAGAATTTCGTCCCCGTCCGCTGCGACCGGGCCGGCCAGGACTGGCTCGTGCTCGACGAGCCACCTATGCATGGCCTCGTGCTGCGCTGGGACCCGGGCACGCACGGCGGGCAAGTGGTCGCATCGTGCTTCGGGGCGTATCTGGATGCCTGGTCGCGCTACCTGGTCGAGGCGCTCCCGCCGGCCGGCAAGCGTCCGGCTCGCAAGCGACTCGCAAAATTCGACAGTGCCTACGTGGCGCAATTCGACCCCGAAGTCCGCCGCCTGGCCCGATTGACCCGCGTACGCCGGTATGTCGCCGAACTGGAAGTTTCGGCGGCGTGCGGCGACGATTTCGAGTGAAGTCCGCCGCAGGTACCTTGACGCTGCACGGCTGGCAGGAGAGAAACCCATGATCCGCTTTTCCGCGGGCAATCTTCGAATTCCGCGTTTCGAGCGACCGGTTTACGTGGTGGCCGGCGGCCTGACCGACTATCGCAAGCGCTACCCTGAGAAGAACACCTGCCAGCTCTGCACCGAAGCGCTGCGCATGACCGTCGAGGAGAACGACCTGAAGGTCGATCCCGAGCAGGTCCGCCGAAGCGTCAACTGGTGTGTCTATTCCCAGTTCGCCGACCACTTCGGCGACCAGCTCCTGGCGGCCGCCAAAGTGCACGACTATCTGGGCTTCGATCCGCTGGGCAACGTCGAGGTGAAGACGGGCGGCGCGACGGGCGGGTCGGCGGTGCTGGCCGCGGCGCAGGCGATCGCCAGCGGATACGCCTCGTGCGTGCCCGTCGTCGGCTGGGAGCGGATGGACGAAGTCAGCACGAAGGTGGGCAACTCGTACATCGCCAGCGCCGCCTGCAAGGACTTCGAGAGCGAGCTGGGCTGGATGTACGCGGCCTATTACGCGCTGATGGCGCAGCGCTACCAGTACGAAAACGACGTGCCGCGCGAGACGCTGGCCCGCATCGCCTGCAAGAACCACGAATACGCCTACTACTCGCCTTACTCGCAGAATCCGGGCAAGTACGCCATCAAGGACATTCTCGAAAACGAGATCGTCTCCCACCCGCTGGCCTATCTCGAATGCTGCGTGATGAGCGTCGGCGCCGCGGTGCTGCTGCTGTGCGACGAGGAAACCGCATTCCGGCTTTCCGACCAGCCGGTGCAGCTCAAGGCGATCTGCGGCGGCTCGCACACGCTGCGCACCGCTGACCGGCGGCACATGCCGATCCTGCTGTTGCCCAACGAGAACGAGCGGACGTACAAGGACTACTTCACGCACAAGCGCGAGGACTGGCCGGGTTTCAGTTCATTCATGGCGTCGCGGATGGCCGCCTACCTGGCCTACAACATGGCTGGCATCAAGGACCCGGTCGAGGACTTCGACGTCCTCGAGACGCACGACGCCTTCACCATCAGCGACGTGCAGACCTACGAGGACATCGGCCTGCGGCCCTACGGACGCGGACGCGAGTTTATCGAGAGCGGCGACGCTTACTTCGAAGGGCGGCTGCCGACGAACCTCTCCGGCGGGCTGATCGGCACCATGCACGCCGTCGGTGCCACCGGCATCTTCCAGATCGTCGAGCTGCTCTGGCAGCTCCAGGGCAAGTATGACAAGTTCCACGGCGAGCCGCAGCGCTGGGAGCGCTACGGCAAGAAGAAGCCGGCCGACTGGCGCAGCCTGCAAGTCAGGAATGCCCGGCGCGGCTGCGCGATCAGCCACGCGGGGACCGGAAGTCACGTGACGTGTGCGATACTTGAAAGGCAATAGCGAATAGCGATTGGCGAAGAGCGAATTGGCGCAAGCGACAAGCAGGTCGCGCTGCTCCGTAAGGACTCGTCTATTCGCCATTCAACATCGGGAGTCTGTCATGTCGATCGCTTGGCCCACAACCGTCATTGAGCGTGAAGGGCACGGTCCTTTCGTCATCCGCAATCCCAAGACCTGGTCGCACTTCCACAGCTACGGCGGCTGGGGCCGGTTCTTCGAGGGCCTGCGCCACAGCAAGCTGCTCGCGACGCGCTGCACGCACGCGGCCTGCGGCGAGAAGCGGCTCTGGCTGCCGCCGCGCTGCGACTGCCCTGACTGCTGGCATGAGATGGAGTGGGTCGAGGCGCCGCAGGCCGGACGAATCTACACCTGGAGCGTCGTGAAATACCCCGGCGAGCTCTTCAAGCTCCCCGCCGGCACGCCGCTCATCAGCGTGGAGCTCAAGGGCGTGTGCACGAAGCTGATGAGCTGGCTCAAGGAGGGCGAGCCCCGGATCGGCCTGCCGGTGCGGGCGGTGTTCAATACGCAGCGGCCGACGAACACGATTCTCGATCTGGCGTGGGTGCCGGCGTAGTCACGCCGTCGTGCGTGGCGGCGAATCAGGCGTCCACAGGAGCCGCGGCCATCCGATCCCGCCCCCGAGCCGCAGCGCTGAGAAGCCCGGATGCGGCGCTGCGACACCTGGACCCGCACTGCGACGCTTCGACCTGCACCGCGAGGCTTGGACGCGCGACGATACGACGCTGGCGCGGCTTGACCGCGCTGCGGCGCGCGGTACACTGCGCGCTACGTCCCTGTAGCTCAACTGGATAGAGCGTCGGCCTCCGGAGCCGAAGGTTGTGGGTTCGAATCCCGCCGGGGACGCTTCCCGCCCGCAGAAACGCCGCGGACCGGCGCGCCGCGCCGGTCCGGGGTCTGCAAGCCTTGATTTCGGCCGAGCCGCATCGGGCGACGGGCGATCAGCGCCCACGCCGGCGATACATGCCCAGGAGCGTCAGCGGCGTCAGCCCGAGGGGCAGGAGCCCGCCCGCGCCGCATCCCGACGTGCTGGTCGCCTCGCCCTCCGACGACGATGAATCGCTTGCCGACGAGGCCGCCGCTCCGCCACGCGAGGCAAACGCGCCGGCCGCCGCTCCTTCGACCACTTCGACGGTGATGCGTTCGGCATCGACGAGCTCGCCGTCGTCGACCAGCAGGCGGAAATAGAACGTTCCGGCGGTAGTGGCCTGCCAAACGACGATGGGCTGTTCGAGGCCGGAGAGCGGCTGGAAGAAGCGGCCGAACTCGCTGGCGTCGATGCGCGCCCCGACTTCGTCGGTCTGCTGCCAGGTGAACGCGATGGCGTCGCCGTCGGGATCGAACGAGCGCGTGCCGTCGAGGATGATCGTCGAGCCGACTGTGACGCGGCTGCTCGGGCCCGTGGCCAAGGCGACCGGCGGACGGTTCGGCGGGATGGCGGCGACGACGGTGATGGCGACTTCGTCGCTGGACGGCAGTCCATCGGACGCGTTGTCGTCGACGGTCAGGCGATAGACGTAGGTGCCCAGCGCGTTGAGCGTGACCTGCGAGATGGGCGTCCGGTCGGTGGCGGTCGGCTCGACGCGTTCGGGTCCGGAGATCCACTCCCACGCGAATGTCAGCGTGTCCTTGTCAATGACGTTGTCGCTCTCGCTTCCAAACCCGACGTTCGTACCGTCGAATGTGCGGCTTCCGTCGAGCTTCACCGTCGTGCCGGCGGCGACCGTCTGGTCCGGGCCGGCATCGGCGAACGCGGGCGGATTGGGTTCGAGCATCGCCGGGTTCTCGATGCAGAAGATGTTCTCAGTCTCGCAGTTGATGATGGACTCTTCGCCTGGGTCCTGATCGTTGGTCACGCAAAACTCGAACAGGAACCGAACATCAAAATCGATCAGGCCGCGCATGCGTGCCTGGTTACGTCCCGTCCAGCTCGGAATCTGAATCAGAAAATCCAGAAACAGGGTGTCGCCGGCGGGCGGGGAAAACCCGTCGCCGTCTTCCGGAAAGAAATTCTCCATTGCCTGGGTTACCGGACCGGGCTCTGGCGTGAGATAACCGGGAACCGGCACCCAAAAGGCCTGAAAGCGGACGAAGACCTGGTCGTCGCCGCCCGCCGACCCGTCGCCCGAAAAATCCGGATCGAAGATTTCCAGTGTGGCCACCAGAAGGTCGAGCTCGTGTGCCAGATCGGTGTTCGGGTCGAACGTCGCAAAGCTCGTGTACGGCCCCTCGGGAACGCCGCCGATGTTCTCGGCGATCAGCCATGTGATGCTGACGATTTCGGGCGGCGTGTTATCGTCCTGGGCGCTCGCGATCCCGGCCTGGGCGAGTGCCAGAGAGAGGGCGGCAACAAACGCTTGGGTCTTCATATTCTCACCTGCGAACTTCGCATGCCCCGCACCATTATATCGGCTTCCCGGCAGTCCCCTGCACTCGTTCACCGCAGATCGGCAACGGGCCGATTGCCCGCCGCGACTACGGCGTTTCGTCGACCAGCGTCAGGTTTTCGCCAATCGTCACCTCGGCGAAGTCTCCGCTGGCATTCGGGGTGGGGTTGAACACAATACCCAGGTCCTCGCCCTCGAAGTACTCGTTGCCGCGCCGGCCCCCGCCGCCCAGCTTCAGGAAGAAGCCGGGCATGAACGGGTCGCACTGGTAACCATCGATCTGCGCCAGCGTTTTCTGCCCCCCCGCGCCGGTTGCGCCCTCGGTGAACCCGAGTCCGCCGGAGAGCGGCGGGCTGTAAACCAATTGGCCGTCCTGCGTGTAATAGAACGCGACGCTGTCGCAGGCGGTGGGTGGCTGCGTGAACACGAGAATCGCGTCGGGCGTCAGGAGTTCGAAGGTCGTGGTCGTCGGCAGGGGCGTGCTCCGGGCGGTGGGGCCGAGCCGGACCGTTGTCGCGCCGGCCACACCGGTTCCGTTGAAGACAAATGTGCCCGGCGGGAGCGTGAAAGCCGTTCCGATCCGGGTTTCCTCGAGCAGTTGCACGTAACCGTTGGACAGCAGCACGTCCTGCTGATCGGCAGAGCGGATGCTCCCGACGTTGACCCAGGCCGCAAACGTAAAGTTCAGCTCGTAGTCGGGGTGGTTATTCGCAAAGAGCAGCGCCATCTCGCGGCGAAAGCCACCGATCACCGGGCGGCGGCTGCCGGAACCGTTCGAACCCGTGTCATCGTCGCTCGAGGCCGTGAACCCCTCCGTGAATGTCAGGAAGGGATTGCGTTCGGTGGTGAACGTGGTCGTGCAACTCGCCGTGGCGCCGAGGACGCACAGCGCTGCGAGCATCGAGGTCAGTCTCATGGGCAGATTCCTAGCTACGCGCCCGGGGCGCGTCAGTCGGCAATTCCGTAAATCAGATAAGTCTCGCCGGCCCGGGCACGATCTCGCGGCGACGCCGCGACAGAACCCAGCAATAGATCGCGCACGCCGTCGCCGTCAACGTCGCCGGCCGAGCCGATGCCGAAGCTGCGATCTTCCTGCTCGCCGAGACCGGCGCCCAGGAAGTCGCCGCTGTTGCGACCCACGAAAACGGCGCCGGGCAAGCGCTCGGTGCCGATCTCAGATAGGTTGATCGTCCCGCTCAGCCGCGTGGAGCCGTAGATCAGATAGACGACCCCGCAGTTCTGCCGGTCGATTTCAAGTGTGCCGTCCAAGTCGGTATCAACGGTGATCGACCGGTTGGGGGCGGCGATGAGAATGTCGTCCACGCCGTCGCGATCGATGTCTCCGACGCCGGCGACGCGTGCTCCGGTGAAGTCGCCCTCGGTCTGGCCGACAAACACAACGCCCAAGCCGCGATCCGGGATTTCATTGAACGGGATTTCGTTCGTGGTGAGGTTGATGACTTCGCGCGAGCCGAAAAACACGGCGGCGCCACCCGAGCGATTGTTCACCAGCGGCGAACCAATCACCACGTCGCTGATTCCGTCGCCGTTGAAGTCTCCCGCGCTGTCCTGCGACTCGCCGAGCCGATCCCCGGGGTTTCCAATCACGCGGATGCCATCGAAAATGCGTGGCGTGCTGTCGGTGTTCATCGGCAGGCCTAGCTCCTCGATGGCCAGCTCTCCGCCCATGACGAGGCTTCTTACGCGGCCCAGCACAATGAAGCACGAGCCGCGCCCTTCATTGCTCAATGCGCTTCCAATCGCGAAGTCGTCCAGACCGTCAGCGTTGAAATCGCCCACCTCTTTGGCGTTTCCGATGCGCGCTCCGGCAAAGCCGCCCCAAATTCGGATTGTGCGGGCGGCGATGCAGATGTCACGATCGATCGCGGCACCGCACGGATCGGCGTCGTCCAGATCCACGTAATACCCCGGGCTGCCCTCGAAAAGAACCGTGGCGCCGTTGCCGAAGCCGGCGGGCTGCAATGCCAACTCATCGATGATGTAGTGGTACGGCCCGCCGTGCGGGAGCGAGTCCACGTGACCGAGCGGAGTGCCCGGGTAATTGAACGCCGGGTTGGCCGGTGGTGCCTGGACACCGGTCCAGGGGAAGAAACCGGTATTCGCAAAGCAGAAGTAGGTGCTCACAACGCCCGCGCCGGGGAGGCTGCGTCCCGCGGCGATATTCTCAAACGTGTTGGCGATCGGATCGCGGTTGGGAATCGAGATGATAATGCTGTCAAAGTCGTAGGGCGATACGGTCTCGCCACACTGATCGCCAAAGTCGTTGGTACTGAGCCGGCAGCCCAATCGAATCGAGCCCGCGTTGGGGGCGCCGACAACGTCGGCGATGTGCCGATAATAGTACGTCAGGCCGCCGGGGGCTGTCGGTGCCTTGGGGCCGTAGAACGTCTCGGGGCACGGCGCGTCGGTAAAGGGGACATGTGGAATGGTGCCGAACTCAGCCAACCCCAACACCTGCCTGCCGGGGAAGCCCAGGTCGGGCCGCAGCGACGAACCCGCCGCGACGACGACGGCACCTGTCCGGAAGTATCCATTCGCGTCCAGCGGCGCCAGAAAACCGGGGTCGTTTCCCGCGATCGAGTTCGAAAGCCCGAGAGAATCCACGAACGGCACACCGAACGCAAACTCGCGAATCCCGTCGCCGTCCCAATCCGACAGGACGGCGAAGCTGGTGATCCCGCGGCTCGGCCGGATCGGATCGGTCTGTTCGGGCACGCCGGCATAGATGTCGCCGCGGAACAACGTGCCGGTCGAGTTCAGGTTGATGACGCCGCTGAAACGGTCGCGACGGCCATAAACGAGATATCCCTCGCCGATGCCCGAGCGCTCAAGGTTGAATACGTACTGTGGCTTTCCGAACTGCGCGGCGATGAAAAAGTCGCCGAAACCGTCGCGATCGATGTCCATCGCGGAACCGACGAAGCTGCCGGCGTTGTCGCGCGGGTTGAAGCCCTCGAAGATGGCGCCGGAGATGCGGCCCTGCGGAATGCCGAGGTCGCGCAGGTCGACCAGCCCGGCCAGCCGGGCCCGCAGGCGGATCGATCCGGGAGCGTAGAACGAAAACGTGTCCACGCCGTCGCTGACGAGCGCCAGAATCCGATAAGTTCCGGCGGCGAAGTTGGCGGTCGGCAGGTCGAACGTAAATGTGTCGGTGGTCTGCGAGTTGCTCTCGCGCAGCAGCACCTCGTTGCCGTTCGGGAACTGGTCCGGATCGAGCAGAATCTGCACCGAGACGATGCTGTCCGGGTCGCTCACGCTCCAGGCCACGTCGAAACGCGGATTCACGGCCGTCGTGCGGTCGAAGGCGAAGTTGTCGCGCGGCGACGTGAAGAAGAGCCGCGGCCGCTGGTTGACCGTGATCCGGCCGCTGGCGTACTCGAAGGCCGCGATCTCGCCCGCCTCGATCAGCAGAACGCCCACGAAGTAGTCGCCCGCGTCCAGGTCGGTCGTGTCTAGCAGGGCGCTGCTCTGCGACAGCGGCAGGTTGTCCGCCGCGATGATCTCGTTGTCGTTCTCGGGGTTCTGATCGAGGTCGAAGATCACGTCGATCAGCGCGCTGCGCGACGTGGCGACCGCCCGCCAGGTGGTTTCGATCTGCGTGCCGCCGGCGATCGAGAGATCGCTGACCGGCGCGAACACGTCGACCGAAGCCACGGTCGAGATCGTCGTCGTGTCGCCCGTGCCGCCGAGGATGAACTCGAGATCGGGCAGGCCCGTGGACGGGCAGCCGCCGACATTGGCCGCGACGATCAGCGTCATGGCCGCTACGGTCGCGAAGATTCTGCGTGACATCACGTACACCTCAGAAGCACATATTCCCGCGGCGCCCGCGAAGCTCAATCGCCGGTGCGCTGGATGAAAGCCACGATGCGATATCCTGACGCTGTGTCGCCCGAAGGCGTGACGGTAAAGGTCACCGAGTCGCCGCAGTTGTAATTGGCCGTGTTCCGCAGGAGCACCCCGAACGGCTCGACCTCGATGAAGGGGTCGTTCTCGGTCCCGCCGCCGAGCCGCACAATCGCCCCAATCTCATTGAGATTGGACACGTCGCCGAGCGTGATTTCCGTGACCGGGCAGTTGACCACCTGCCCGCTGCTGTCGCCCGGCGGCATCGTCGCGAAGAACGACTCGACCGTGTCGGAGCCGAGCCGGTACGACAGGTTCATCGTGACCACGCGGCTGGTTCGGTTCTCCATCGTGATCAGCACGGCCGGCGCGGTGCCGGGGATGGTCGCGGAGCGCTGCACGAGGCCCGTCGCGTTCAGAAAATCCTCGCTGAAGAGCCCCTGAATCCCGGTACAGCCCGACGTGACCGCTCCGAGCAGCAGGACCGCCAGCACGCCGCCTGCGATGTTGCGATTCGACACGCTCATATTCTCCTGACCGCCCGCGGCCTACAGACCGGGCCGGACAATCACTTGCAGGATGAACGCTTCCTGTCCCTGGGCCGCGTTCGCGTCGCGCACCAGCCGAAACTCGATCAGATCGCCGCACGAGTAATCCAGCCCTTCGCGCAGCGGACTGCCCAGGTAGTTCACCGCGGTCCCCGCCGCGTTGGTGGTGGTATCCGTAAAGACCAGCGCCCCCACCTGGTTGGCCGCGAAGGCCGCGTCGATCTGCCCGAGCGAAACCAGCGTCGTCGGGCAGCGCAGCACTTCGTTCGACGTGGAGCCCGGCGGAACCGCCGCCTGAATCGTCTTCACCCCCGCCGCCAGCGAAGTCGCGTCGTCGGCCTGGTAGAACTGGAACTCCGCCTGCCGGTTCGTGTCATTCACAAACACCACCACGACCGAGCCCGACGGCGGCTGAATCGTGTTGGGATCGAAGCCAAGCTGAAGAAGAAGATCGCGGTTGATCAGATCGGCGCCGACCAGGCAACCTGCCGAACCAAGCATGGCGATCCCCGCAAGTGCCGCCAGAACAGGTTTGAGATGTCGCATTTGGACGCTCCAGGCGCTGCGCGCCTGCCAATCGCTCGAGGCGTTTGCCCAGCCAGATTCAGCCGCGCCGCCTTGTTTGCAACTTCCTGCGCACACTCATTCTGCCGAGTGTGGCAACGATCCAGAGTGTCTGACCGCGGCCGAAACCGCTCCGGCCGATGATGGCACAATAACCGATGCTGCAACAGCGTGTTGCGCGGTCAGTCGTACTGAATGACGCTGACCACATGATAATCGGACAGCTTTTGTCGTCCATGAAGACTGAGCAGCTCAATCAGGATACTGACCGCCGACACCCGGCCGCCCAGCTCTCGCACGAGCTCGCAACACGCAACCAGCGTGCCGCCCGTTGCCAGAACGTCATCGACCACGAGCACGTCCTGCCCTGGCGCGATGGCGCCTTCCTGCATCTCAAAGGCGTCGGTCCCATATTCGAGCTTGAACTGACGCCGGCGCACCGGACCCGGCAACTTGCCGGCCTTACGCACCGGAACGAAACCAACCGACAGCGCCTGCGCCACCGCCGCACCGAGCACGAACCCGCGCGACTCGGCCCCGACGACGAGCTTGATGCCCTTGCCGCGAAAGGGCTGCGCCATGAACTCGACCGCGAGCGCCAGGCCGGCGGCGTCGGCCAGCAGCGGGGCAATGTCCTTGAAAATCACGCCCTTGAGCGGGAAATCGGGCACCTCGCGGATCAGGCTGCGCAGGCGGTGGACTCCCGGATACGTCTCAAGCTCGGACGCGCGCATGAACCGCAGCCTTACCCGTTTTGCGCCGCGCGAAACCCTTTCGCGACGACCAGCGCGAATGGTAGTGGACGATTCTGCGCGTCGCAAGCGCAGGAGCGGCGCGGCGGGCGTGATGAAGGCGCCGGCAGCCCGCGCCGATAACGAACGTGTCGAGACTCGCCAACTTGGGGGGCGCGGGCGTTGGGAATGACGGGAATGCTGGTGCTCGGTGGCGGAGTGATCGCGGTGCTGCTCGTGCTGGACGTCGCGGCGCGCTGGCAGCGCGGCTACGACGAGGTTCTGGAGGGCTACAAGCGGCTGCTCCGCGACGCACGGGCGGATCGCATCCGGGCGATCGCCGAAGAACGCGAGATCGAGGAGCAGAAGCGGCGGGCGATGGAGGTTTATAGCCGCAGCGAGCAGCTCTCGGGTGGTGAAGCTCCGGCGGAGGAAGTGCTGGAGTAGGCGCAAGACAAGGCCGCGCCAGCAGTTCGGCGCGGCCCTCAGACGATCGCTCTTGTGGTAGTCCGCCGGTGGGGCGCGACCCGAGGTCGGGCGCGCCGCCGTGCCGGCGTGCGTGTGCTATTGAAACAGAAACTGAAACAGCACGAAGAGCACGATGCCGACCACGACGATTCCGACCAATCCAAGATCAGCCACGACAGGTCTCCCTTCAAGAAGACTGTGACCGCGATGCGGCTCCCGCCGCGCCGACGGGACGAACAACCGAGTCGCAGGGGTGAATGCTAGGGTAGCGCCAGGCGGGACGCAAGGTGCGGGCTCGACGGGCTGCGGTACCGAAGGCCGATCGGGCCGCGACGTGGCGGCGTCACGCAACGGTCAGACGTGCAGGCCGCCGTCGACCAGAAAGACCTGCCCGGTGACGTAGGACGCGCCCGGGCCCGCCAGGAAGGCGACCATGGCGGCGATCTCCTCGGGTTTGCCGAAGCGCTGCAGCGGGATGTACTCCTTGACCTGCTCCTTGAGCTTGTCAGGCAGGCCGGCGGTCATGTCCGTTTCGATGAAGCCGGGCGCGACCACGTTGCAGGTGATGCCGCGCTTGCCGAACTCCTTGGCGACGGTCTTCGAAAGGCCGATCAAGCCGGCCTTGGCCGCGGCGTAATTGGCCTGGCCGGCGTTGCCAGCAACACCCGAAATGCTGGCGATGTTGATGATCCGGCCGCGGCGGGCGCGAATCATGTGGCGGCTGGCGGCGCGGATCAGGCGGAAGGCGGCCCGCAGGTTCGTGTCGAGCACTTCGTCGAACTGCTCGTCGCTCATGCTCATCAGCAGGCCGTCCCGCGTGATGCCGGCATTGTTGACCAGAATGTCGATGCGGCCGTACTTCTCGATGGTCTGCTCGATCAGCCGGTCGATGGCGGCGGCGTCGGTCACGTCGAGCGTCGTGGGGATGAGCCGGCCGGCGAGCTGCGGGTGATCGCCGAGCCAGGCGTGGAGATTCTCGGCACCGCGGGCGGCGGCCAGAACGGTGGCGCCCTGCTCGGCGAGCAGGCGGCACGTCGCCAGACCGATCCCGCGCGATCCGCCGGTGACGATCGCGACCTGATCCTGGAGTTGCATGCGGCCGTCCTCCTTCTTTGAGCCCGGCAGGTCAGCAACGCCAGCCGGCCCGCGCGGGACATAATAGCGGGGCGGCGGCGACAATTGAAATCGGGGCGGATCAAACGTGGCTCGCACGGCCGGGGAACGGTGCTGGTCGCGACGAGTGTGCGGCTCAGCCTTTGAGGCCGGTGGTGGCGACGCCGCGGATGAAGGTTCGCTGCGCGAGCAGGAAGAGGGCCAGCACGGGCAGGACGATGAGCGTGCTGGCGGCCATGAGCTGGTTCCAGGGCGTGTCGCCGGAGCGGCTCTGAAGGAACTGCAATCCCAGGGCGAGCGTGAACTGCTCCTGGTGCGAGAGGTAGATCAGGGGGCCGACGAGGTCGTTCCAGACGGCCAGGCAGTGGAAGAGGGCGACGACGGCGAGGGCGGGCGTGCTGAGTGGGATGATGATCCGCCAGAAGCAGCCCCAGCGCGAGCAACCGTCGATCATCGCGGCTTCTTCGAGCTCTTTCGGAATGCCCATGAAGAACTGGCGCAGCAGGAATATGTTGAACGCGCCGCCGAACCAGGCGGGGACCCAGAGCGGCTTGAAGGATCCGATCCAGCCGAGGTTTTTGAAGATCATGTAGGTGGGGACCATGATGACGGGGAAGGGGATCATCATGGTGGCGAGGCAGGCGGCAAACATGAGGTTGCGGCCGCGGAACGGGATGCGGGCGAAGCCGTAGGCGGCGATGCTGCACGAGAGCATGACGCCGGCGAGGCTGAGCACCATGATGATGAGCGTGTTGCGCGTGTAGAGCAGAAAGTCGAATTGCGGAGAGCGGATTATCTCGCGATAGGGGGCGTAGGTTTCCGGTCGCGTCAGCGAGGCGGGAAAGCCCGCGGCGCCGGGTTCGGCGGCGGGCAGGAACGCCCTGGGCAGGAAGGTGGGCGCGAAGACTTCCGCTGGCGCTTTCAGGCTGACGCAGACCATCCACAGCAGCGGGATGAGGAACGCGACGGCGACCAGCGCGAGCGCGGCGTAGGCGGCGGCGCGTCCGAGTGCGCGGCGCGGCGCGCGGCGCTGCTGGAGGAGAATGACGAGGGCGGCGAGCACGGCGGCGACAAGGCAGACGAACTGCGAGGCGGTGAAACCGGCGATGTCGGGGACGCGCGGTCCGTCGCCGCGGAAGTGCTCGGTGAGCGGGCGGCCGAGGCCGTAGATGAGGGTAAACCAGGCGAGGCGCATTCCGTTGCCGCGCTGCCGGCGGAGCGCGGCGAAGACGAGCAGGATCAGGACGAGGACGAGAATTTCGTAAACGGGCGTGGGGTGTCGCGGAATGCCGGCCGGGGCTTCGGCGCCGGGCGGATAGGAGACTGCCCAGGCGAGGTCGCAGGGCGTGCCGTAGCAGCAGCCGTTGGCGAGACAGGCGAGCTTGGCGACGATCATGGCCCAGGGGAGGGACTCGGCGATGAGGTCGAGGCGGGCGCGCCAGTCGCGGCGTGCGAACGCGACGAGAGGCAGCGCGAGGGCGAGATAGGCCAGCGGGCCGCCCCACAGGCCGCCTTTCATGTAGTACGCGAGGCTGAGGTAGCTGGAAGCCGAGGGCAGACCGTGCTGCAGGTCGTAAAGCAGCTTGGCGCCGGGCACCATTCCGAGGACGTAGAGGAAGCACAGCGCGCTGGCGACGCGGCGCGGCACGTTCAGCCGCCGGCAGGAAAGGAGCGCGGCGGCGGGGAGCGCGAGCATGCTGAGCACGTAGACGAACGAGTAAGTGCGAAGGCCGAAGATCAGTGGCCACATGATCGGATCTCGCGGGGGCGGCAGTGCGGCACGCTCAGGCTCCGCGGTAGTGAACCAGCCGGCGGCTGGCGAGGAAGATGAGAGCGGTCATGAGGAGGATGATGAGCAGTTGAATCCAGGCCATGGCGCTGGCGTAGCCCATCTTGAGGAATCGAAATGCGTTGTCGAAGAGGTACATGGTGTAGAAGTAGGCGCCGCCGTCGGGGCCGGGCTGACCGCGCCACAGGATGTAGGGCAGGGCGAAGATCTGCCAGGCGGTGAGGATGGCGATGATGAGGTTGAAGAGCACGACGGGGCTGAGGGCGGGGAGCGTGACGTGCCAGAAGCGGCGCGGCGGGCCGGCTCCGTCGAGCATGGCGGCTTCGTAGAGCTCTTCGGGAATCTCCTGCAGTCCGGCCAGGAAGATGACGGTGGGCGAGCCGACGAACCAGACGCTGATGATGACCAGCGCGGCCATGGCCGAGCCGGCCGAGTTGAACCAGTTGGGCGGCGACAAGCCGGCCCAGTGCCAGGGCTGGTTGAAGATGCCGGCTTGTGGGTTGAGCATCCACATCCAGACGACGGCGGCGGCGGTGAGCGGGACGATGGTCGGCAGGAAGACGCACGCGCGGAAGAAGGCCTGGCCGCGGACGCTCTGATTCAGCAGCAGCGCGAGCGCGACGGCGACAATGGTGCTGAGCGGGACGGAGAGCAGCGAGTAGACCAGCGTGTTGCGGACGACCTGGTGGAATACCGGGTCGGACGCGAGGCGCTGGTAATTCGCGCCGCCGATGAACACGGGCGGCTGGAGCAGCGAATAGTCGCAGAGGCTGATGTAGAGGGACCAGCCCATGGGGATGGCGAGGAAGAGGAGGAAGCCGAGCCACCAGGGCGAGGTCCAGAGGAGGCCGGCGAGGAGGTTGGATGGGCCGCGCGTGCGCGGTGGATTGCGGGTCATGAGGGTATGATCGTGGCTATGAGCAATCGGACCCGCAAGCTGCTGAAGGACGCGCTCGCACTTCCGCCGGAGGAGCTGTCGCAATTCATGGATTCGCTCTGGGCGGCGGCGGCCGAATCCGACGACCCGGATGTGCGCGAGGCATGGGACGCTGAGCTTGCGCGCCGCATCGACGACATCGATTCGGGGTGTGTCAAGACCGTGGCCTGGGCGAGCGTGCAGCGGGCGCTGCGAAGACTGGTGAGGCATGCTGCCCGCCGTCCCAGTGCACCCATGACGCTCACTGCTCACCCCGCCGTTTCGCGGCCATGTGTTGATATTCGTTGACGATGAGGTCGATGCGTTGCTGGGTGTAGCGTATCGCCTGTTCGGGCGAGCGGTTGCCGCGGAGCAGCGTCTGCATCAGGTTGAGCAGTTCGGCCTCGACCTGGGCCCACATCGGCATGCCGGGGAATCCGAAGGCGTCGGGCGACGAGGCGATCTCGTCGAAGACGCGGACGAACGGGTTCGGGTGCCCGTCGAAGAATGCGGAGCGGGGCGTGCGGAACGGCGAGACCTTGCCGTGCCGCTTGCAGAGCTCCTCCAGCACGTCGGGGCGCTGCATCCAGGCGAGAAAGACCATCGCGTCGCGCGGGTGCTTCGCGCCCGCCGGAATGACGAACACGTCGGCGCTGGCGAAGACGTGGCGGCGGCCGGTCGTTGACGACGGGAACGGCGCGACGGCGTAGTCGAGGCTCGGCGCGTAGTTTCGAATCCAGTTCGCCATCCACGGGCCTTGAAAGACCATCGCCAGGCGGCCGGAGAGGAACGGATTCTCGGCGCTCTCGATCGGGCCGGCAGCGGCTTCGAAATCCAGCGCCGCCTGGCGGCCGAGGCGCTCGCGCATCTGCCAGATCCACTCGGCGGCGGCGACGCCGGCGGAGGAGTCGAGCGCGTAGCGCTGGCCGTCCCACAGTCGGCCGTCGAAGAAATTCGGCCAGACCCACGACCACCAGCCGAGCATCGCCGGCGACATCGTGAAGCCGAGTTGCGTGATTTTTCCCTGCTCGTCGCGGCGTGTGAGGCGTTCGACCGCCTGGTCGAGCTCAGCGATGGTCTGTGGCGGGCGATCGGGGTCGAGACCGGCCTGACGGAAGAGCGTGCGGTTGTAGTAGAGCGCGATGGTGAAGGGCGTGCTGGGCAGGGCGTAGAGCTTGCCGTCGTAGCGGCCGAGTTCGAGCCAGATGGGCTTGAGAAGCTCCAGGTCGATCGCGGCGTCGCGCACCAGGTCGTCGAGCGGGAGCAGCGCGTTCTGCGCGGCGTATTGCGGGACGCGCGAGTCGATCAGGCCGGCGAGGTCGGGCGGGTCGCCGCCGGCCGTGGCGATCAGCAGGCGTTGCTCGATGTTGCTGACGGCGTTGTACTCGACGAAGAGGCCGCGCTGGGCGCCGACGGTGTTATTGAAGCGGTCGACGAGATCGGTGATGGCGCGGCCTTCGACGCCAGTCCACTTTTCCCAGTAGCGGATGACGCGTCGGTTGTCGGGGATTTCGACGCGGCCGCGCGGGCCGAAGGCGAGCAGCAGCGCGGCGGGGGCGATGAGGACGAGCGCGAGGAGCCAGGAGCGGATGTTCACGCGTGGACGATCTCGCTATTCGTCATGATGGGGGGCTCGGCTGGGGGCGCGTTTCGATACTCGGATGCGGCGCTAGTGCGCTCGACGAAGGCAACTCTCGGTCGGACCCCTCCATTCAGGCTCGCTCCTCGCTCGCCTTCATGGTCGGGGCTCGGCTGGGGGCGCGTTTCGATACTCGGATGGGGCGCTCGTGCGCTCGATGCAGACAACTCGCGGTCGAACCCCTCCCTGACGGTCGGGGTTCGGCTGGGGGCGCGTCTCGAGACTCCGATGGGGCGCTCGTGCGCTCGACGTACGCAACTCGCGGTCGAACCCCTCCATTCAGGCTCGCTCCTCGCTCGCCTTCATGGTCGGGGCTCGGCTGGGAGCGCACTTGGGGCTCGATCGGGGACGCACTTGGGGCTCGGTTTGGGCGCACGACTTGGGGCGCGAGGATCATGGCGCTAGGCGCCGGTGAGCCGTTCGACGAAGGGTTCGATGTCGAAGCCATTGATCGATCCATCGCCGTTGACGTCGCCGGCGCAGGGCGTGCAGGGTGTTCCGCCGCCGGTGAGCAGCTCGACGAGCGGGTCGATGTCGAATCCGTTGATCGACCCGTCGCAGTTGACGTCGGCGGCGTCGCGCTGCTCGGGGTTGTAGAGGGCGCAATTGTCATAGGCGTCGGCGATGCCGTCGGCGTCGAGATCGGTCTGGAAGGGCTGGCGCTGCTTGAAGAAGAGCGGGTCGCTGGACTCGGCCAGGCCGAACATGAGGAAGGTGTGATCGACCAGGCCGGCGTCGAAGGGGATCCACGTCGGATTCGTGACCGAGACGCGCGTCAGTCCGTAGCGGAAGCGCGGGTTGCTGGTGGGCGGCTGATCCTGGGCGAATTCGAGCGTGGTATCAAAGTCGCCCCAGGCGGCGACCGCTTCGGGCGAATAGACGTTGACGTGGTTGTAGATGCTGTCGGCGGTGTAGCCGCTCGGGCTGACGCCGGCGGTGAGTCCGTGGCGATAGGGCAGGCCCATGTCTAGGGCGCAGTAGAGCGCATCGGCGCGCTGATGGCGCGTGAAGTAGACCTGGAACGAGGCGTTGCTGGAGAAGTCGGCGTTGAAGAAGTGCGCCTGGTGCGCCCAGAAGGCGGGAGCGAAGCTGGAGAGATTGTCCGTGAGCGTGCTGTTGCCGCGATAGCTGATCTTGGGGCAGTTGGCCGGGTCGAGCCAGCGCGGGGCGACGGCGGTGGCCCGCGGGTGGACGGGCTGACGCAGCGCGAGGCTGACGATCAGCATGTATTCGTTCCAGGGCGGCAGCCAGCCCAGCGCGTTTCCGTTGGCATCGGCGACCAGCGAGACGCGGCCGTCGAGGCTGGGGTGGATCATCGTCTCGAAGTCGCAGGTGGCGTACATCTCGTCGGCCAGCGAACCGATCGTCACGTTCTCGATGAAGTGGTTTTTCGCGAAGAGCGCGCCCGCCACCAGAAGCGCCGAGCCGATCGTGGTGTAGTTGTCATTCCAACCGGGGTAGGGCGTGCCGTTGGACACGTTCATCCAGTGCCACCAGTGGCCCTTGCTGTTGCGCGTGGGCGTGACGCCCGCGGTGTGGCCGGCGTAGGCTGAGAGGATCGACTCGACGCGTGATTCGGCGTCGGGCAGCAGGTCGAAGCGATCGGCGACGCACAGTCCGAGCAGGGCGAAGCCGCCGGCGTCAGGCGACGCGGGGTGGAACGGGGCGTCGCCGGAATAGAGCGGCAACGAGTCGCGGACGAGTCCGCTGGGTTGGATTGCGTTCTGGAGATACCAGGTGAGGCGTTCGAGCTGGTTGGTGCGCAGGTGGTCGGCCGAGGTGAAGCCGGTCGGCAGGTCGGTGCGCGAGAGCCGCCAGCGATTCCACTGGATGCCGGAGGGCTGGCCGACGCCGACCAGGACGCCTTCGCCGCGGATGCGGATGTAATTGGTCTGGCCGGCGGCGAAGCGATCGAGCGGGATCGTAGCGGCGAAGACGCGGGCGGTGTCGACGAACTCGCGGTGAACCTCCGCCAACTCAGCGAGCGACGCGCCCGCCGAGACGACCAGGTCGAACGACTGGCTGAAGCGCTGATTGATTGTCATCCGGAAGCGGTAATGCACGGCGTTGGTTGGCACTCCCGCCGGAAGGTCGAAGGCAACGTCGATCTGGTCGCCCTGCCAGCCCATTTCGGCCGGCCAGACGGCGGTTGTGCCGACTGTGCCGGAGAAGCCGGTTTCATAGGTGAGCGACCAGGGCGGGTCGGCGAAGCTGGTAATCTGAAAGATATCGGTCGCGGCCCTCGCGGGGGCGACCACGGCCGCGAGCAGCAGGGCAAGCGCGGCCGGCGGCGTGCGGGCGGAAAGGCGGACGTTCATGGAACTGCTCCTGCGGCCAGGGCGACGGCGCCCCGGCGAGCGCTCTGTATGAGCTTAGCATACCAGCGGCCGCTGGACTTGATGATGCGGCGCAACGTGCCCGGTTCGCAGCGGACAATCCCGAAGCGCTTCGAAAAGCCCTCGCACCACTCAAGGTTGTCCATCAGCGACCAGACGAAATAACCGCGGACATTCACACCCGCGGCCATCGCCGCCCCGACCGCCGACAGGTGCGATCTCAGATAGGCGATGCGGTCCTGATCGTCGACGTACCCGTGCTCGTCGGGCTGGTCGGGGCAGGCGGCGCCATTCTCGGTCACGTAAACCGGAAGACCGCCGTAGCGCCGGCTCAGCCAGCAGAGCAGCTCGCGAAAGCCGTCGGGCATGATCGGCCAGTTCATCTCCGTCCGCCGAAAATCGGGCGGCGTGACAACCTCGGCGTCCATCGGTCCCGCGCCGGCGGCGTGCCGCACGATGTCGCTCGTGTAGTAGTTCAGCGCGATGAAGTCCATCGATCGCCGCAGCAGCGCCGCGTCCTCCGCGCTGAACGCCGGAAGCAGATCGCCCAGGCGCTCGCGCATCACCGCCGGATAGTCGCCGAACCAGCACGGATCGCCGAACCAGCCGGCGAAGTTCTCGACGGCCCGCTGGGCGGCGGCGGCGTCTTCAGGCGAATCGGAAGCAGGAAAGCTGAAGCTCGAGTTGAGCGCAAAGCTGATCTGGCCGGTGCCGCAGCGCGACGCGCGATAGCCCGCGACGGCGTAGGCGTGGGCGCGCAGCAGATTGTGGCCGGCGCGGTAGCCGGCGGCGCGATCGCGAAGGCCCGGCGGGTGCACGCCTTCGAAATAGCCGGCGGTGGCCACCACCCAGGGCTCGTTGAGCGTCATCCAGTGCGCGACGCGGTCGCCGAGCCGCTCGACGACGACGGCGGCGTAGTCGGCGAAGATCGCGGGCATGTCCGGGTTGAGCCAGCCGTTCAGCTCCGATTGCAGGGCGGCGGGCAGGTCCCAGTGATAGAGCGTCACGAAGGGTTCGATTCCGGCCCGCAGCAGCGTGTCGACGAGGCGATCGTAGAAATCCAGGCCGGTCGGATTGACCGGGCCGCGGCCGCGGGGCATGACGCGTGGCCAACTGACGCTGAAGCGGTACGCACGCAGGCTTAGCTCGCGCATCAGCTCAACGTCGGCCCGCCAGCGGTGGTAGTGATCGCACGCCATCTCGCCGGTGTCGCCGTCGAGGGTGTTCCCCGGGATGCCGCAGAATTCGTCCCAGATGCTGGGTCCTTTTCGATCTTCGCGGGCGGCCCCTTCGATCTGGTACGCGGCGGTGGCGGCACCCCAGAAAAATTCGTAGTCGCCTGCCGGCAGCGCGGGAGCGCGCTGGGGGGGAACTGCGTTGGATTGATAGCTGTAACTATCTGTCATTTAATCAGTTGCAATCGACTATGGCACGAAGATTGTTCGTGTCTACCATCAAATATAACCGAAAAATATGGTTTTCTGAAAGCGGTTGCAATAATTTCGCGTTCAAGCTAGAATCGGCGCCGTGTTACCGTTCGGACAGAAGCTCGCTCGCGCGGTCGAGACTTGCGGGCACGCCGTGTTCCCCAAGCCGGCCTGGACGAGTTCATTTCACCGAGGAACCTGGAGGAGAACTATGAAAGCCCTGAAGGCAAGCGCCGTCCTCGCGATCGTCGGCGCGGTGGCGGCTGCATCGGCGTCGCCGATCATCAACGGCGCCGTGATCGGCACGCGGATCTGGAACGACGACTCGAACTCGAACCTGTCGACCAGCAACCTTTATCCGGGGTCGATCACCATCACCGACGCCGCCCTGGATGGCGACGGGAGCGGCGGCGAGTGGGCCAACCGGCACAACTTCCGGCTCTCCGACGACGGCGGCATCTCGCCCGCCATGTTTCTGAACGGCGACGCGTTCACTTTCTTCTCGGACGTGACGATCAGTGGATCGGCGAACGCCGAGGGCGGCCTGAACATCGCGCCGTGGTGGTCGCTGGATGTCGACGGCAACTTCATGGCGAACACGGAGACCGGCGAAGTGGCGATCTTCGGCGGCCGCCTGCCATTCTACAGCTTCACGTCGAATCACGGCGTGACGTACATCAAGGGAACGACAGTGCGCATGGGCGCTGTGTATGACCCGAACAGCCTGTCGCAGGCCGACCCGGCCACGATTCAGTACTTCTATCAGGACGGCAGCGGCAGCTACAACAGCCCGGTGATCGCGTTCGACGAAGGCAACCCGAATGAAGATCCGCCGCACGGCCGGTGGGGTCTGCTGAACCCGTTCCAGGTCGGCGGATACTTCCTGCCCAAGATCAAGGCCGGCGATCCGTTGAACGAAAGCACGATCGTCTGGGGCAACATGGAGTACACGCCGGAGCCGGCGTCGCTGGCGCTGCTGGCGCTGGGCGCGCTCGCGGTTCGGCGTCGCAGGTAGTCTGGAGAAGCGTGAGCTCCGGAGAGGCGGTTGCGGAAGCCGGCGATCGAGGCCGATGGTCGCTTCCGCCCGCCGCCCCGGCAGCGCGTCGAATAGGATGGAACACCCATGTGCGGACTTGGATGTCGGCAGCTTGGATGCGGGAAATGGGCGTTCACTCTGATTGAGTTGCTGGTTGTGGTCGCGATCATCGCTGTGCTGATCGCGATTTTGCTTCCGTCGCTGCACCTGGCGCGGGAGCAGGCCAAGGGGTCGGTCTGTTCGTCGAATCTGCACCAGCTTGGGCTGGCAACGACGTACTATGCCGGCGACAACCACGACCGGCTTCCGTACATTCTGGGCGCGACGAACAACGGTGCCAATGCACCGTTCTACCAGTACCACCAGATCTTCCAGTTCTACACCTACATCAAGGACCTGAAGATCTACGTCTGTCCGAGCGCCAAGGAAGACAACTCGGTCAAGAGCTACAACAACTCGTCTTCATCGCACGGCTATTACGTCACGTTCAAGTCGGACGACCGCTACAAGCAGGCCTACCGCGAAGGCTGGTGGCCGACGATCGACCCGACCGACTACCCCGGTCCCGTCGTGCCGCCGATCTACTCCGAGTACTGGTTCAATGACTGGAGCTGGGCGGCGACCGCGGGTGGACAGCCGATTCCCCAGATCAGCGGCGGCTTTCTGAGCAAGATTCCGTATCCGCAGTTCGCGACGGTGATGTGTGATGCGGTGTGGGAGAACCTGAAGTGCCGGCACCGCGGATCGAACTACTTCGTCTTTCTTGACTCGCACGTCGACCGTGTGGCGCGCGAGAAGTATCTGGATCCCAAGGGACACACGGCCGGAGCGCCGCGCGACTACGATCCGTTCGCGAACCGCCCGTTCTATGCCTGGGGTCTGACGCGTGAAGGATTCGACGCGCTGCCGTAGGGCGCGTTCGTCGGGGGCGTTCGTACATCAGCGGCATCTTTGAACCGACTCTAAGGAGAGTATCGCCCATGCTACATCATCGAATCGCGCGAGCGGCGGTCCTGGGATCGTTGCTCGTGATGCTCACCGCGCCTCTCGCGCTCGCCTCCGACCTGATCCAGAACGGCAGCATGGAGATCGGCGACGGCGCCGGCGCGATCGACGAGCAGATCGCCGAAAACTGGACCGAAGTCGGCGTCAACATCGAACGCTCCGCCCAGTACAACGTCGTACCGGCCGGCGCCGGACACGCGCTGAAGGCCTTCGGCGACGGCGACAACACCAGCGTGGCGGCGCTTCAGGTGATCGCCAACGTCTCCCCCGGCCAGAGCGTCTCGGCGAGCGCCAAGCTCTTCAGCCCCGCCAACGACAAGCTGCGCGGCAGCGGTCAGGCCGGCATCGTACTGCAATTCCTCAATCAGTTCGACGGAAACATCTCCTCGTCGGAAACCTACGTGCTGGACGTGAATTCGCCGTCGGACACGTGGATTCCCGCGTCGATCGGCCCGATCACGGCCCCGGCCAACACCGCCAAGGTCCGCATCACCTGCCGGCTCAAGTGGAACCTGGGCGATGTGCTGGGCGCCGGCTACTGGGACGACGTGCAGGTGCTGGTCAACGGGGTGAACAAGGTCGTCAACGGCGACTTCGAGATTGCCGGCCCCAGCCCCGGCCAGAGCCCTTACGGCATCGAGCACTGGCTTGGCTTCAACGATCAGGAGAAGTCCGATGACGTGGCGCTCGACGGCTCGTTCAGCCTGAAGCTCGGCACGAACTACGGATATTCCGGGCTGTATCAGGACTTCGGCGCGCTGGTCGAGGGCGACGAGATCACGCTCACCGCGTATTACTACAACCCGTCGGCCGACCCGCTGCAGGGCAATTCGCGGGCCGGCATCAAGCTCGAGTTCGACTCGGCGATCAGCGCCCCGCCCGAGGAGACGCTCTCCTTCACCGAGAGCGCCACGCCCGACACCTGGACGCTGGTGACCCACAGCACGACCGTTCCCGACGGCATCACCATCGCGCGGGTCATGATGGTCTACTACGCCGACGGCACGACCAGCGGCTCCGTGCACTTCGACTCGGCCTACGCCGAGCGCGGCGGCGATCCGGGCACGAACCAGTTGAGCAACGACAGCTTCGAGTTCGGGCCGGGCGGCTTCAACGGCCTGACCGACTGGACCGAGCTGAATTCGGACGGCGTGTCGCAGCTCCAGGCGAGCTGCTTCGAGGTCACGGCTCACGACGGCGACTGCACGGCCCGCGGCTTCGGCAACGCGCCGGCGTTCATCTACCAGGAAATCCCCGTCATTCCGGGCGAGTCGCTCGACATCAGCGCCTATCTGATGACGCCGTCGTTCGAGCCGCTCTCCGGCGCGACGGCAAAGTGTGGCGTGAAGGTCGAGTGGTACGCCGGCGGCGTGCCCGACGACATCGACATCGGCACGCCCGGCGACGGCCACACGATCGGCGCCAGCGCGCCGACCGACACCTGGATTCCGCTGACGATCCACTACGTCATGCCGCCCGGATCGGGCGCGAATCTGCGCTTCACCAACATCATCGAAAAGGGCAACGCGCTGTCGGGCACGGTCTACGTCGACCTCTGCTCGGCGGTGACAGCCTGCTCGCCGTGTGACGCCAACTGCGACGGCTCGGTCAACGGCTTCGACGTCGATCCGTTCGTCGGCCTGCTGACCGGCAGCGGGACGCCGTGCGCGAGCTGCTCAGGCGACGTGAACGGCGACGGCTCGGTGAACGGTTTCGACGTTGACGGATTCGTGGCGGCGCTGACGGGCGGGGGGTGCTGAGGAGGTCCGGGCGCAGTTTGAGACGACAGCGGGCGCAGGGCGCAACAGCGCACCGCGCCCGCTGTGCGTTCATGGGCATGTCGCGGCGCGATTGTGAGGGCGGACCTCGCCCGCTTGCGCCCGCCGCCCACGGCGTGCGGCTGGATCTAGCGACGGCGCCGGATGAGCGCCGCGGCGCCCACGCCCAGCAGCAGCATGCTGGCCGGCTCGGGCACCACGTCGTTGAACGTGTTGCCGACCACCACATTGTCGATCCAGTTCTTCCCGGTGTAGTCGCTGCTCTGACGCAGTGCGAAGCCCTCGATCAGGTCGCCGGTCAGCGTTCCCGTGTGCGAGATGCTCGGATCGGTCTCCAGCGTCGGGTTCAGCCAGAGCTGGCTCTGTCCGGTCGCCGCATCCCATGAAAACACGATGCGATACCACGTGTCGAACGACAGGTCCGAGGCCCACGCCACGCCGGCGCCGAGGTTGGCGCTGTCGGCGTGAATCGCCAGGCCGTAGTCGCCGCCGCCCGTCGGGGCGATCACGCCCGTGCGGCCGCGAAAGTTGGTGGTGGCGTTCTTGAAGTGCGTCAGGTATAGCCCCTCGCCGTCGACGCTCGTGATGCCGCCGTTGTCAGCCGCGGGCAGGTTCAGGTCGAGCGCGGCGTAAACCTTGTCGGTGGCGCCCAGGGCCGGAAACACCAGGCTCACGTCCTCGCCAGAGCCGGCGCTCTGGTCCAGCGTCGCGTAGGAGCCGTTCGACATGATGACCTTGTTGCCGGCCCCGCTGTGCGCCACCCAGCCGTTGCTGGTGAGCGCGCCGCTGTAGTTAAAGTCGTCGCTGGTCAGAATGCCGGCGCCGGCGGTCCCCGCACATGACAGGATTAGGGCGGCGGCGATGAGGCTTGACAGTGCTTTCATTCTTGGTTCCTCCTGTGGTCTGAAACTCGATGCCGGTCCGTGAAACTGCGAAGTGGTGTGCAAGCGGCCGACGAAATGACGCTGCCATCTGGCCGCCGCGCTTCGGCTTCCTTTCCCACTTCGGCGGTGAGTGTAGCGATTTCAATCGCGGATCGCCAACGGCCGTTGATAAGCATTTGGTCAAAACTGTCAGCTGCCGCGGGCGGCCGACGCACGCGCCACGATCCTCGGGCGCACCCCAGCCGCCGCACGCGGGTGCACTCCCAGCGCAAGCCCCTGGTGTGCCTCAGAAAACGTCGCCTCGATCCGCTGGGGAGCATCGGCGTCTCGCCGGTGCGAAAGACGCAGTATTTCCCAGGCACGAGGCTAGGCCGGCTTGAAGCGCAGCACGAGTCCGGCGCCGAGCGCCGCCAGCAGAATTCCGACGTAGAACATGGCCGACGGAGACTCCGACGGCCGGTGCCAGATCATCGACACGAACACGTTGACGATCGGCGCCAGGCCGAAGACCAGCGGAGCGACGTAGATCGGCTGGCCGCCCGACTTGATGGCGAAAACAATCCCCAGCGCGCCCGCGGCGCCGAAAACGCCCGCCACCGTCGCCAGCGAGACGCCGCGCGGCGTGAATTTCCACTCCTCCAGACCCGCCGCCAGACACGCCGCCGGAATCAGAACGGCGGTGAGAAAGTACGCGATGCCGACGCAGAGAAACGCACGCAGGGCGCTGTTCTTGCCCATGGCAAGCTGCCCCTGGTGAAGCGTAGGAACGTACGCTCCCCAACAGACCGCGGTCGCGACGACGAAGACGAGCCATGTCCCGAGCTTCATGCCAGACGTTTCCTTTCCTGCCGATCGGTTGCTCGCACAGGCATGGCGAAAGAATATCCCGAAGCCGGTGACGCGGCGAGTGGCAAGCACGATGGCGGGTGTGGCGAGCGCGAGGCCACGTGCGTCGGGCAGGAACTCGCCGCCGCGAGCCGGTGCTAAAAAAGCGGAACGGCCCGTCGATTGCTCGAGCGAGCCGTCCGCCGTCACTCCCGGGGTCCGCGCTGTCGGGTTGCCCCGACCGCTATGTCGATGCTTCGACTGTGTCCACCGAGGTACAGTCGCTAGCCGTTGCAGTTGGCGTTGGAGCAGTCGGAACCGAACGTGCCGGTCGCGACATGCCCGACGTCGCCGACGTCACCGACCGTGATGCCGGGGAAATCCGCCGGAAACGTTCCGTCCTCGGTGTCGTAGCGCAGCTCGCCACGGCCGCGCGAGTCGGTCGTGATCTGGCCAACGTCGACGCCATTGATGAAGACGCTGAACGTGGTCGCGGCGGCGAAATTCTCGACGCGGGCTCTGAAGCGTTTGCAGCCGCCGGGCAGGTCGCGATACTCCATCTCGCCTTCAGCGCCGCCGGAGCTGGTCAGCGTGGTTGCGACCTGCGTCGAGCCATCGCCGCACGTCCCACCGCCACCGTTGTCGTTTCCACCGTTGTCATTGCCCGTGCCGTTATCGTTGCCGTTCTCGTTCTCGGCGCCGTTATCATTGCCGTTCTCGTTCTCGGCGCCGTTATCGTTGCCGTTCTCGTTTTCGGTACCGTTGTCGTTTCCGACGCCGTTGTCATTGCCGCCGTTGTCGTTGCCGACCCCGTTGTCGTTTTCGTTTTCGGTGCCGTTGTCGTTGCCCGCGCCATTGTCGTTGGTCGTACCATTGTCGTTGGCGCCGCCGTTGTCATTCGAGCCGCTGTGGCTGCTCTTTCCGTTGTCGTTCGAGCCGCCGCTCTTGTCGTCATCACCGCCCGGCGGCTTGTTGGGTTTGGCGGCTTGATCGAGCTTGGCGACGCCGTCGCCCAGCAGCAGCGACTCGGGCGCCTCGCCGACGCAGCCGATGATGATCAGGGTGGTGAGACCGGCTGCGATCCAACCTGCCCAGCCAACGTGTTTCATGTCGAACCTCCGCGTGTTTCGGTCCCTCGCTCCTGCCGCCGTTGCACAGCGCCGTGCATCCGACGGCGGCGGCGAGCGAAAAACCGGTACAGGGTGTCCTGGCCGGGCGTTAACAGACAACTGGTTGCGTTCGGTGGACCAGCGCGGTTGACTTCGACCGGGTGCGGACACTTCGGCAGAGACGAGGGGCGCGGCGGCGATCTGATACACCGCGGCCGGCGAAATGTCGGCCGAGCGGTCGCCGAGATGCCGGCGGGGGCTGGCGAAGTGTCGGCCGTGCGGTCGGCGAAATGTCGGCGTCGCCGAGCCGCCGCGGCTGATTTCCGGACCTTCGCCGTGCGCGGCATCCCCCAGCGCAATCGACTGGGTTGACTGGGTTTATCGCCCGCCAGCCGCGGCTTCGCACCGCACCACGCGCCCGACCGCAGGTCGGATCGCCCGTAGACGGGGGCCGTCGCGCAGCGACAGCCCCCGGTAACGCCGGACCCCGAATCGTTCGAGCCCGAAGGGCTGATCCTGCGGCCTCGGCCGGCTATCATCCCACGCGGGCGCCCATGCGGACGGAGCGAATCGTGCAGCGGATCGGACCCGTCATCTCGGCTTCAACAAACCTCGCTGTCATGTACGCAGAACGACTCCTTTCGGGCGTCAAACCCGAGATCTTCGCGCGCTTCGCCCGCCCCGGCGGCCAAGTCGTCGCGTCAAATCACGCTGCCTTCGTGTTCGGACATCTGGCGCTGTATCCGGTTCGCGCCATGGACATGCTCCGCCACCCGCGCGGCGCGACCGAGTATCCGCCGAACTACGAGACGCTCTTCAAGAACGGCGTCGAGTGCCGGGATGACGCCGACGGCAAACTGTATCCGTCGATGGCCGAGCTCACGCGGAGGTTTTTCGACGGCTATCGCGCTGCGGCGGCGGCCATGCTGGCGACGGATGATGCACGGCTGCTCGAGCCGAATCCGGCCGAAGGTCGGATGAAGGAGCTGTTTCCGACGATCGGCGCGGCGCTGAATTTCTACCTGTCGGGTCACGTTCAGAGTCACCTCGGGCAGGTCAGCGCCTGGCGCCGCGCGTGGGGTCTGCCGGCGGCCTAGCGGTGAGGAACAAACATGTCGCGATCGCCGCGACGTATCGCCGTGATCGGCGCGGGAGTCTGCGGGCTGAGCAGCGCCATCCGCCTGCGCGAGCGCGGGCACGCCGTTCGCATCGTCGCCCAGCGGCGGAGTCCGCAGACCACGTCGAACCGCGCCGGAGCGGTCTTCACGCCATTCCGCGTGGAGGGCCACGCGGGCGCGGCCCGCTGGACCGAGGCGTCGCACGCGGTCTATCGCGGGCTGGCCGGCGTGGCGGCGGGCGTCGGTCTGGCGCGGCTGCGCGAGTACTTCTTCACGCCGCTGGACGAAAGGCCGTGGTGGACCGAATTCGTCGAGGGCTATGAACGGCTCGCGCCCGTGCCCGCGCCGTACGTCGACGGCCTCGCCGCCACCGTGCCGCGCATGGACATGACGCGCTACATGCCGTGGCTCGAAGCACAGTTTACGGAGCGCCTGGCTGGCACGATCGAGCCGCGAACCGTCACGACCTTCGATGAGCTGCTCGAAGAAGGATGCGAGATCGTGGTCAATTGCTCGGGGCTGGGCGCCGCGAAGCTGGCGGACGATCCGGCGGTGATGCCGATGCGCGGGCAGGTGCTGCACGTGGCCAACGCGTGGAGCTGGCGCGAATGTCTGGTCGAAGAAGGTCGCGGATCGACAACGACGTACGTCTTTCCGTTCGAAGACTACGTGGTCCTGGGCGGCACCTACGAGCGGCACGAACGCGTCGAGCAGACCGACGAAGCGACGTTGGCCGCGATCGTCGCGCGTTGTCAGGCGCTGCTGAGCCGCGCCGGCTTCGGCGACGTGCCGGACCTCGACGCACGCCGGCTACGATGCTGGGCCGGGCTGCGTCCGGCGCGCGTGCAGCACGGCGCCGACGAGGCCATCCGGCTGGAGCGCGTGGAGCACAGTCCCAGCCGCTGGGTGGTTCACAACTACGGACATGGCCGCGCCGGCGTGACGCTTTCGTGGGGCTGCGCCGCGGACGTCGTGCGGCTGGTGGAGGAGATCGGATGAACGGACAGACGCTGCTCGATCTGCGCGGCCGCAGGGCGCTGGTGGGCGGAAGCACGCGCGGCATCGGTCGCGCGTCGGCCGAGGCCCTGGCGGGCTGCGGGGCGAGCGTGACGCTGCTGGCGCGCGACGCGGCCCTGCTTGAGTCGGCGCGCGCGGCGCTCGCGGCGCCCGCCGGACAGAAACACCACGCGCTGGTCGCGGATTTTGAGCGCCCCGGCGCCGTCGCCGCCGCTGTCGCCGCCCACGTCGCCGACGCGGGGCCGATCGAAATCCTGGTGAATAACACCGGCGGCCCGGCGGGTGGGCCGATCGTCGACGCCGGGGCGGGCGAATTCGAGCGCGCGTTTGCCATGCACGTCGTCTGCAACCAGTTGCTCGTGCAGGCATTGCTGCCCGGGATGATTCAACGCGGGTACGGTCGCATCATCAACGTCATTTCAACATCCGTGAAGCAGCCGATCCCGGGCCTGGGCGTGTCGAACACGATCCGCGCAGCCGTCGCGAACTGGGCCAAGACGCTGGCGGGCGAGGTGGCTGCAAGCGGCGTGACCGTCAACAACGTGCTGCCGGGTTACACCGACACGGAGCGGCTTGGGCAGTTGATCGACGCGACCGCACGCCGCACCGGCCGACCGGCCGACGAAGTCAAGCGTGGCATGATCGCGAGCATTCCACTCGGGCGTTTCGCGCGCCCCGACGAAATCGCAGCGGCGGTCGCATTCCTCGCGTCACCGGCCGCCTCGTACGTCACCGGCATCAACCTCCCCGTCGACGGCGGGCGGCTGTCGACGCTCTGAGCGGCGTACTGTCGCAACTGGCCGGTCGACGCCGCGACGGGTGAAATCGGGCGGAATTCTCGACGGAGCGCGCCCGCGCGACCGTCTGCCTGTGCAGCCGTGATTGAAGCTGGACCATACGCCTGCCGCATGTTGGTCCGACCGCCCGCCGTCCCACTCAGTTTCAGATTGTCGTCCGGAGACTCGTCATGTCGATCGTTCGCTTTTGCCTGTGCAGTCTGATGCTCGCCGGATTGTCTTTCAACGAGGTTGCGGCGCAACAGCCGCGCGACCTCGCCCCGCTGCTGTCTGAGGTCCGCGAAAAAACGCGCGCACCCGGGCTGGCCGCGGCCGTCATGCGCGATGGAAAACTCGCCGGTGCGGGCGTCACCGGCGTCCGCCAGCTCAACGACCCGGCGGCGGTCGAGCGTGGCGACCTGCTCATGATCGGATCCTGCGGCAAGTCGCTCACCCGGCTGCTGATCGGGCGGCTCGTGGACCGCAGGCTGCTCTCGTTCGAGTCCACCCTGAAGGAACTTCTGCCCGACGTGCCGATGCGCGACGAGTACGCCCGGGTCAGCATCGCCGACCTGCTCGCACATCGCGGCGGGATACAGCCCTACACCGAGATCGGCCCGCGCCGCACGCCCAAACTCTTCGAGCTAACCGGCACGCCGCGCGAGCAACGCGCCGCGTTCGTGGCGCACGTCCTGAACGAGCCGCCCGCGGCGACGCCCGGCGCGCGCATGGTGTATTCCAACGCCGGCTACGGCCTGCTCGGCCACGTCGCCGAACGCCTCTTGAAGCAATCGTTCGAGGAAGCTCTGCGCGCCGAGGTGTTCGAGCCGCTGGCGATGAAGTCGGCGATCGTCGGGTTGCCAAACAGCGGACCGGGCCGGACCGGTCTGTTCGGCCACCGCCGCGACGGGCAGACGTTTCGGCCGGTCGCGGAGGCGCACGAGCCGCTGGCCGCCATCGCACCCGCTGGCATGATGAGCTGCTCCATTGACGATTTTGCGCGTTTCGCGGCGCAACTCGCCGCCAACGAGGCCGGCAAGCCCGGCAAGTTCCTCACCGACGCCACCGCCCGGAAGCTGCGCGAGGCACGCCCGGGCGATCCCGACGGCGAGGGTGAAATCTTTTTCGGCGGCGAAGGGACGTACACCGCAGCGTTTGCGCTCTGGCCGAGCCGCGGCGTGGCGATCGTGGTGGGGACGAACGCGGGCGACAGCGACGACGTGTGCGAAGCGGCGATCGACGCGCTTCGCGCGGCCTGCGCGCCCGACATTCCGGCGCGCCGCGCGGCGCGCGACGACGCCGCCGCAAGCGGTCCGCGGTACGGCTTTATGATCCGCGCTGACGATTCCGGGCGTTGGACCGTCGATCGCGTGGAGGCGGGCTCGGCCGCGGAGCGCGGCGGCGTGAAAGCCGGCGACGTGATCGTCGCCATCGACGGCGAGTCGCTGGACAACATCCCGGAGGAGCGGCGCGGCGATCGTCTTCGCAAGAGTCCGCTGAAGATCAGCGTCGAGCGCGACGGCCGATCCGTCGAGCTGCTGCTCAAGCACGGCGGTTGAGCAGCGCGGCATCGGGCGCGCTCACCTCGGCACCTGCCGGGCACGCCGGCGCGATCGGGCGCCTATCGCGCCGCGCGGGCCGTCAGCAACGCCGACGCCGCGGCCCATTCGTCCGGCGTGTTGACGTTGGTCCAGCACGCGGCGAATTCGGCGGGTGGCACGGGTGTTGCGATGCCGCTCGCGCCGCGCAGTTCGTGCAGCGCGAATTCGCCGCGCGCGGCCCGCGCTTCGAGCCGCGGCAGCGCCGTCGGCTCGTAGATCGCAAACAGCGGCTCGGCGCGTCTCCCGTCGATGGAAGGCAGGATCGCGACGGATCGCTCGCCACGCTGCGCGACGAGCCACTCGATCGCGCGTCGTTCGATCAGCGGCAGATCGCACGCGACAACCAGCCACGCGGCGCCGGGATGGCGTCGCAACGCGGCCAGGATGCCCGCCAGCGGGCCGGCGGCGTCGGATGCGTCGGCGATGCGCTCCAGCCCGGCGAGTGCCGGCGGAATTTCGCCGCCGCCCAACAGATGCCGCGGCAGGTCGAGCCCGTCGAACTGCGCGAGAATTTGCTCGATCAGCGTTCGGCTGCCGACCGGCAGCAGCGCCTTCGGCCGGCCCATGCGCGAACTCGCGCCGCCCACCAGCACGCCGGCCCGCAGCGTCGTCGCCATCCCGGGTTTCGCCGAAGCCATTGCCATGGACTTTCGCCCGGTGGCTGCCCGTTCCGAGCATCGGGCGGGCAGGATGCCCGCCCCACCCATGATGCACGATCCTGCTGGACTACACTAGAACCGCAGGGTGTATTGGAAGTAGAGCAGGCTGACGTTTTCGCTCGCCCCGGTCGCCTGAATCACATCCGAGTCCCAATAGTGCGAATAACCGAACAGGAACGTCGAGTGCGCGTCGACCGTCCATTCGAGCGCCAGGTCCAGCTCGCTGCCGACTTCGCGCCCCGCCCCACCGGTCGGATCGCGCCGCAGCACGCTGCGCGGACTCGTGTAGAGCGCGTCCTGCACCTGCGTCAGCCAGAACATGTGATACGCCGCGCGGGCCGTCAGCGCGTCGTGCGGCTTGATCGACACGTTGACGTTCGGGCTGATGATGTTCGGACGCGTCCCTACCTTGACGTAGTTATCCAGCGGCGTCAGACCGGTGGCGAAGAGCGGGTCATACGTCTGCACCATTCCGTCCGTGGCGTTGCGGTCGCCCGTGGTGATGATGAAGCCGGCCCCGGCCCGCGGCTTGGCGGGCAGGTCAAACGTCCAGCCGGTGTCGGCGGTGCTGTGCCAGGCCTGCACGGTGTCGCCCGCAAACTTGCCCCACTGTCCCGACACTTCCGTCTCGTAGTCCCACGGCCCGGTCTTGCCCCAGAAGCGCGAGCCGACCGTGTAGAGCGACAGGTCGCCGACGTGGCCGTTGGGGTTCGTCAGGTCGCCCGTGTGCCGGTGCGCGAACACGTAGGCGTCGACACCGTGATCCTTGTTGAGTTTCCACGACCAGTGCGAGCCGTAGAAGTGGCTCTGCTCGTCATAGTCGTCCAGCGTGTGCGTCCCGCCGGTGTCCGCGTCGACCGGCACGGGCCGCACGTAAAACACGTCAGCCTTCAGCTTGCCGTCATCCCACAGAATCTTGGCGCCCTCGAAGCGGCGGCGCGTGTTGCTGGTGTCGGAGATGCCGACCAGGCGCTCCTTGCCGTAGAGCATTTCCTGCCGGCCGACGCGCAAGGTGAGCGGCACATCTTCGCCCAGAAAACGCAGGTCCGCGAAGAACTGGTGAAAGTCCCAGCGGTTCTCCTGAAACGTCTGCTTCGCGATATTGACCGTTTCGGCGCGGCTGTCGATGCCTTCGAAGTAGATGCGGATCAGCTTGCGGTAGCGGGCGCTGACGTGCACCAGCCCGCGCCGCAGCACGATCGTGTCCTGCGACGGATCCTGATCGCCGAAACGCCGGTTCATCACGCCCTGAAGCATGACGCGGTACTCGCCGCCGAACTCCATCCGCCAGTCTTCGCCGATGCGGATGTTCTTGATTGGATCGAAAATGTCAGGCGTGTAGGACTCGGGCGGGCCGTCGAGATAGGTGAAATCGTCGTCGTAGCGCAGCTTCTCGTACTTCGGACCACGCTTCGCCGCCGCCGGTTTGCTGGCGGCGCTGGCCGGCTGCGAGGCGGGCGGACCGCTCTGCGGCGTCGGGGCGGGCGATTGAGCGCGCAGCTCCAGTGCTGTTACGGCTGCCAGAACCAGGCCCAAGGCAACGTCTGCGTTTCGTCGATACATGTTCTCTCCACGTGCTGACCGCGACGCGCGTGGAGCAGTGAAGATAGCGGATGAATCGCCGTGCCGGTAGAGGACGTTGGCTCGTCCGTCAGGCCACTGCGGCGGGTCGCTCGGCACCCAGAAACTCCAGCGCCGTGCCGCTCAGAATTGACGCTCGCTGCTGCTCGCTCAGCCCCGCGAGCGACTCCACGCACGCTCCGGGAATCGCTTCCCCCAGCGGGAACGGATAATCCGAACCCAGCGCTACGCGCCGCGCGCTGAACAGCTCCACCAGCCGAGCCAGCGCCGCCGCGTCGTGCGTCAGCGAATCCACGTAGAACCGCGCCGGCCGAATCTCGGGCGTTCCATCCGAGTTCGTGGCGCCCGTCGGCCCGGCCAGATACGCCTCGGGCGGCACGGCACAATCGACCGCACACAGGTCCGGTCGGGCGGCAAACCCGTGGCCAATCCTCCCAATCGTGCCGGCGAAGCTCCCGCCCCCATGCGCGAAGCACACCCGCAAGCGCGGCAACCGCTCGAGCACACCGCCGAAGATCATGGAGCAGATCGCCAGGCACGTTTCGGCCGGCATGCCCACCAGCCAGGGCAGCCAGTACTTCGGCATGCGCTCGCGCCCCAGCATCTCCCACGGATGCACGAATACGGCCGCGCCCAGGCTCTCGGCCGCCTCAAAGACCGGCCGGACCGCCGCGTCGTCGAGATTTGCCCCGTTGACGTTCGTCCCGATCTGCACGCCGCTCAGCCCCAGCCCGCCGCTCCGCGACGGCGTCACGCAGCGCTCCAACTCGCGGATCGCCAGGTCGGCGTCCTGCATCGGGATCGTCGCCAGGCCCAAGAAGTGCTGCGGGTCGGCCGCGATCACGGCGGCAAGGTGATCGTTCAGCCGCCGGGCCAGATCCAGCGCGTCGGCCGCCTTGGCCCAGTAGCTGAACATCACCGGCACCGTCGAGAGCACCTGCACGTCGACGCGGCTGCGGGCGCAGTCCTCCCGCCGCCGTGCCGGACTCCAGCAGTTCTCCTCGACCTCGCGGAAGACGCGCTCGCCGATGAGCAGCCGCGCGCGGCACGGCGCGTGGTGCTCGATCCGCACCCACCCGGGATAGCCGTAGCGCTCCACCAGGTCGGGCCACGTCTCCGGCAGGATGTGCGTGTGCAGGTCGATCTTCATGCCCGAATCGCCTCATGCGCGGGCCGCGGCCGCCGCGCGGGGCCGCGGCGCCGCCCAATCGCTTGCCACCGCGCCGCAACCTTCAAACCGGCCGCACTTCCGCGAACACGAGGTGCACCAGCTTGCCGGCGAACCCCATCAGGTCCTTGCCCGCCGCTTTGCCCTCCGGCGAGCCGAGCGCCGCGACCGCCGCCTCCTGCGAGTCGAAGTACATCTCCGCGATGAGATGGTAATCGGTAGCGCCCATCGGCGAACCGGTGACGCGCGCCACCTCGATCCGCCGCAGCCCCGGCATGCGGCCCGCCAGCGGCGCGTGAACGTCGAAATAGTGCACGTCGAACGCCTCGGCGTTCTCAGGTTTGCGGTACAGCGCAATGAGCTTGACCACCGGTGCATCTCCTTCCGAATCGCGGCACGCCCGTTTCGTCGCGCGCCCTGCCGCCGCGGCATCATAGTGTACTGCCGAACTCGCAACCCGGACCGCTGACGCGTATCCGCCGGCGAGCCGCGAAATGCGGCACACCCGCCCCCGGCCGTGCCACGCCCCGCCAACCTTCACGCCCGCGCGGCCGCTTTGACCCGCCGCTCCAGACGCCGCATGATCAGCGCTTTCAGCGAGGGCCGGGTCGATCACGGCTTCGCCTGAGCTCGATCCTTCGATTGACGCGGAGCCGACATGAATCGCCTGCAGAGTGCCGCCAGCTCATTTGCCCTACTTCTGCTTCCGCTCCTGGTGTCGTGTCAGGCGTCGGCGCCGCGCGCCGGGTCCGCGCCACCCGCGAACGCGACCGCCGCCAGTCACGAACCGATCCGCGTCGGCGCCTGGAACATCGAATGGCTGGGCACCCCTGAGAGCCGCTCCGGCCCGGCCAAGGGCGTCGCGCAGACGGCCGACGATCTGGCCGAGTACATCGCCGCCGCTCGCGTCGACATCCTCGGCCTCGAAGAAATCGGCGCCAGCGAGCACACCGACCCACCCACCAGCGACACGCTCACCGCCGCCTTTCAGACCGTCTCGCAGCGCGGCGGCGGCGCGTGGCGGCACCGGCTCTTTCCCGCCCGCAGCGGCCGCAACCAGCTCTGCGGCGTGGCGTGGAACGAGCGTCGCGTGACGCCCGTCGGCGGGCCGCGCGTCGCGACCGAGCCCAGCGCGCAGAGTGCGCAGGGCAAGCCGCTCTGGTCGCGTCCGCCCTGGGGGCAGACGTTCTCGGCCGGCGACGGGCTGAGCGATTTCGTCGTCGTCGTCGTTCACATGAAGAGCGACTACGGCGGAGATTTCGCCGAGCATCGCGCGGGCGAGGCGGCGACGCTGACGCGCGACCTCCGCTCCGCGTTCACCGACGGCGACCTGCTGATCATCGGCGACGCGAATTGCGACACGCATTCCGAACCCGCCGTCGCAGCGCTGGAACAGGCCGGATTCGTCGACCTGAACCGCGCTGACACCGCGACCCACCTGCGCTACGGCGCACTGGACCGGGCGTTTGTCCCCGCCGCGCAGCCCGAGTTCGCGGCGTGCAGCTTCGAGGTCCTCAGCGACGTTTTTCTTCAGCAGCGCGGGCTGACGAAAGACGATTTCAAACGCCGCTTTTCCGATCACTTCATGGTGATTACGACGGTGGCGGTGATGCCGGATGACGACTGATGTGCAGCGGCACGCAAACCACGCAGGTCGCACCGCACCTACAGGCGACGTGAGCTTGCCACTGGGATGGGCGTGTTATCTTGCAGAGAGGGTCTGCCGGGCGCCTTCGATCGGAGACGATGAAAGGAGTGTAATGATGTTGTCATGCTGCTCTTGTCAAGCCTGCTGATGGTCGCCCCCCCCACCGCTCCGTTGATCGAAGGTCCCGATGATGGAATCTGCACATCCGGCAGTTGCACCCAGCCGGCAGACCGCGACGACTGCGCATACTGCTGTCCGGGAATAATCACCTGCTGCACGTGTTGCGGAAACAACTACACTCCCGGCTCGGCGGGTTGGTACTATTGCCGTGCGTACTGTGCCGACATCCACGGGCCGAAAACCTGCCCGGGTACTTGATGAACGCGCCGAAAATCGCGCAAAGGCTCGGCAACCATGACATCCCTCATCATTCTCGCGCTCCTGGCGTCGGGACCCTCGCGCGCCGATAAGACCGAAATTCAGGCCCGCGACTGGTTCAACAACCCCGTTTTCCGCATCCACGACGATCGGCGTGTGTTGCTCTTCTTCTTTGAGTGCGCCGACCCGAAGGCGGGCCGGACGGCTGCCCGTCTGAACAAGCTGGTTCGTCGCGGCGATCTGGTCGTAATCGGCCTCACCGCTGACGACGCCGACGATGCCAAACGCTTCATCGCCCGGCACAAGGTGAAATTCACCGTCGGAGCGCGCAGCCGCAGCGCCAAACAGTTCGGTTGCGAGCGCCTGCCGACGCTGCGCCTTCTGACGCGCGGCGACGACGAGCCGATCCGTGAGATCGACGACGCCCGAATTGCCGTCCTCTACGAATCCGACACGATCTACGGCCCGTACGGAAACGAGGACATCAGTGGCCTGACGACGGCCGACGAGCTGCGCGACTTCGTCCAGAGCGCCGCGGAGGGCAACAACCGCGCCGCCGCAACCTGGAAGCTGCGCCGTGTCAGCGCGCCGGCCGAATTCCAGTCCTTCGCGGCCGAGCGGCTGGCGGAGGAGACCGACCCGTGGGTGCGCGGCGTCCTGCGCTATCTGTTGAGCAATCCCAGCGCGACCGAACCGGATCAGCCGCGCTCACCGTCCGCAACGTACGCAGTCGACTACGGCGGCAACCCGGATGATCCCAAGTGGAGCGCGGTTCGCAGCTTGCGCATCGGAGAAGCCAGCGACAGCGCGCAGCTTCGCGACTTGTATGCGAAACACTCCAGCGATACGCCCACCGATGTTCTGGTCCGCCGGCAGGTGGTCGAGCGGATGGGTAGCATCGCCGATCGCGCTTTGGCGCGTGAGCAACTGCTGTACGCGGTGCGCTCCGACGCCGATCCTTCCATACGCATGATCGCCGCAATGAGACTCGGCGAGTTGTGCCAGCCCGGCGACGTGGAGACAGCCGATCTGCTCGACGAGATCGGCGGCGCGGAGCGCGAGCCCCTGCGCGTCCGGCCGATGGTCGAGTACGTCGCGGAGTACCTGAGAACCGGCATCGAAGACACGCGCCACATGACCGCGCGTCCCTGAAGTTCTCGCGCCGCAGCGCCCCTATTCCCCGCCCTCGTCACCCTCGGCCGGCGGCGGAACCGCCTCTTCAACCACCGGCGGCTGCGGCTCCGGCGGTTGCGGCTGATTCGTCTGACCCGTCGCCGCGTCGCGCTTCGGGCGCACCGGCAGGCGGGTCGTGTGGCCCGTCTTGGACGCGTCGGTTTTCTCGCCCTTCGCGCCACGGACAGTGGTCTTCGGGCCGGCGGCCTCCGCCGCACGACGCTGAGCGCGCGTCGGCAGCTTCTCCAGCCGCGGCTTGAGCTGCTTCTCGAAAATCTCGTCAACCGCCTCGACCAGCTTGCCGCGCTGCTGCGTCAGCTCCGTCAGCTTCTGGCCCTTCTCCTTCTCATCCTTGGCCGCCGTCACCTTGGCGATCTCGGCGTCGAGCGACTCGAGCTTCGACTTGTCGCGCGCCAGCCGCCGCGTGGCCTGGTCCTTGCAGTCCTTCAGGATGTCGTTGGCCTTCTGCGTCTGGCCCGCGTCAAGCTGATACTTCGCGATGAAATCCTTGACGTACTGATCCCACTTCGACTCCCACCCCGGACCCGACGTGCTCGACGCCTGATGCTGCATCCGCCGCGACGAACCCGGCGGCGACGACACCGCCCGGCCGCCCCGATTGCCATGCGCCACCACCGCCGCCGGCGGAGCCTCGACCGCCGGCGTCTCCATCGGCGGCTCGACCACCACGACGTGCTCCTGCGGCTCGGGGTTACCCGGCTCAGAGCCCGGATGCGTGCGAAGATTCGGATTGCGATCCGGACGCAACGGCCGCGCCGCCGGCGGAGCTCCCGCCGACGACTCCGAGACCACCGCGGCGTCATCCGGCGGCGCCGCTTCCACAGGCGGCTCGGCCTGACTGACGACCTGCGTCTTGGGACGCTGCACGACGCGGTCGTTACTGCGCTGCCGGCGCGGCTTGCGGAACTCGTCGACCGTCATCTCGCCGGTCACGATCCGCTGAAGCTGGTCTTCGGTCGTCGAGAAACTCTCTTCCATCTGCCTGACGTCGCCGTCGTGGATCGCCTTCTGCCGCTCGTCGAGGATTTCACGCCATTCGGAGTTGCCGGCGACGATGAACTGCTTGGCCGCCTGATACACGGGCAGCGAACGCTTGCCCCAGTCCACCAACTCGTCCTGCTCCATCTCGGCGCCCGTCCGCACCTCGAACATGCGGTCGAGCAGGTCGCGCACTTCCTGTCCGTTCGCCCCCATGAAGTCGTTCGCCTTCGCGTGCAGCAGCTCCTTCGTGAACGCCGCCTGCTCATCCGTCAGGTCATACTTGCGCACCAGAAAGTTCGCGTACGTGTCGACCATCAGGTCGACGTTCATCAGCGAACTCCACCGCGTCTTGGGCTTGTCCTGACCCAGCGCGGCGTCGGCCACGAACAGCACGGCTATCGCGAAAAGCGTCGCGGTTATGCGACCTTGCATGACGAGATTCTCCCTTGTGTTGGTCGATCCTATCAGCAGTCGGCTGACGGGCAGGACGACCACACGTATTATAGCGATTGCCGCACCGCCGGTTGCACGGCCCGCTTCCGCCGGCGCGACCAACGTCAGATAAAAACCAGCGTGAGAACTCAATGGGACTGATTTCACCCGCGGTCGTTTCACCGCCCGCGACACCCGTTCCAAAAGCGTGCCTCCTCGATCTGGACGGAACGCTGCTCGACACCCTCCACGACATCGCGCACGCCGTCAACAGCGGACTCGAACTTCTCGGACTATCGCCGCTCCCCGCCGACGATTATCGCTACAAGGTCGGCGAAGGCGTGCCCGCCCTCTGCCAGCGAACCATCGGCGATTCGCACCCGCACCTGGTGGGCCGCCTGGCCGAACTGGCCCGCGCGATCTACCGCGCCGAGCTCATCCGCCACACGCGGCCCTATCCCGGAGTCGAGGCACTCGTCCGACGGCTGCGCGGCGCGGGCGTGCGGCTGGGCGTGCTGTCCAACAAACCGCACGACATGACCTGCCGCATCATCGACGCGTTCTGGCCCGACGGCGCATTCGCCTTCGTCCAGGGCTACGTCGACCACGCCACCCGCAAGCCCAACCCGTTCTTCATCGATCGCTTCTGCCGGACGCTGGACGTCGACGCCGCCGAGATCTGGGTGATCGGCGACACACCGACCGACGTCGAGGCCGCCCGCCGCGCGGGTGCGCCCTGTATCGCCGTCACGTGGGGGTTCCGCTCGCGCGCCGACCTCTTGGCCTCGTCGCCATGGCGGATCGTCGATCGACCCGAGGATATTCTGTAGGCTCTGAAGAGCTTTGGAGAGCAGCCGCCCGCGGCTGCACTCCCGGATGGGCAGATCCGGTGACATGCTCTCGCCGCCAGGCCTGAGAGCATGCTTCGCACTTGTGCGCATGCTTCGCACTCGCGCGCACCGTTCGTCACTCGCGTTTCAAGATTCGCTCCTCTTGACGCCACCCACCGCCGGGATGACCATCCCGCCCGCACAGGAGCACCTCATGAAATCCCTCACCCCGCTCGCGCTGGCCCTCTTCCTCGTCGGCTGCACCGCCGCCCGCGACGACTCCGTCGCCCACCAGGTCCAACGCGTCCTCCAGCGCCAGGCCGACGCCTGGAACCGAGGCGACGTCGACGCCTTCATGTGCGACTACGTCCGCGGCGACGACCTCACCTTCAGCAGCGGCGGCGAGACCCACCGCGGCTGGGACCAGACGCTGAAGCGCTATCGCGCCCGCTATCCCGACCGCGCCAGCATGGGAACCCTGCGTTTCGACCAGCTCGAAACGACCCCGCTCGGCGATGCCCACGCCCTCACGCTCGGCCGCTGGCACCTGACACGCGCCGTGGGTAACGTCAGCGGAAACTTCTCGCTTATCTGGCGACGCCAGAACGGCGCCTGGCGCATCCTTCACGACCACACCTCGCAGAGCCCCGCACCCCCAACCCAGCCCGCGCCCTGAGCCGATCTATCGAAGAAGCTGGCGGCCGGACGAGCGTCCGGCCGCCGGCCGTTGTCCGACCCACCGCGCTGCGATCCGGTTGACGCGCGTGGATCGGCATCCCCGTGCCGCTTACGGGCGTCGCCACGGGCCACTACCCTTCAACACCCGCCAGCAGCAGTGCAATGAACGGGTCGATGTCGAAGCCGTCGACCTTTCCGTCGCCGTTGATGTCCGCGCGGCGCCGGTCGCACGACCCGTACACCAGCATGTAGTGCTCCGGCTCCGTCAGCGCCATCAGAAACGGCTCCAGGTCGAAGCTGTTCACCCGGCCGTCGCAGTTCAGATCGCCTCGCCGTCCGAATTTCCACCCGACCGCTCCGCCCGACTCGGCCTCGTTGGCCCCGCCGACCCCCGCCACGTCATCGTGCCGCGGACTCCGCAGCCGGATCCGCTGCATCGACTGCGCCCCGACAAACTCCCCGTCCGCCGTCGGCGGAACCAGCCGGATCACCGTGATGTCGTCGACGCCGAAGAGGTAAATCGCCTCCGCCGTTTCCAGCGCCTTGCGTGCCTGCACCTCACCACCGCTGCACACCGCCAGGCTCGCGGCGTAGCACAGACCGAAGACCGTCGCGGTTGCCAGCATCTTGCGCGTCATGATCCATTTCCTTGTGCGGTGGCCGGTCTGAGCCGGCCGGGGCGATCGCGTGTATCCGTCGGCGGCGACGCGCGACCGCTTGTCGTCTGCCGCCGGGGATGATTTCGTGCCTCGCGTCCGAAAATGACACACGCGGCACGGCGCGCCATCCGAGAGCGTGCTTTCGAGGGTGTCCGCCAGAGCCGCGCCCGTCAGGAAGCGGCGGCCCGCGCGATCGCCCCTTCGCGCAGGGCGCCCCCCAGCCGAGCCCCGAGCGTCAGCGAGGGTTCGACCTGAGCGTGCCTCCGAACTCGGCGATCGTGCCCCATCCGAGCCCCGAGCGTCAGCGCGGGGCCCTGTCCGCCCGTGGTCGCGGGAACGGATTACCTTGATATTATAGAAATCGGTGTTATGCTACACCCCCGCCGCCGCCAGCTTCGGCCCGGCGGGCGGGTGAAACTCCTTGGTCGACGGCCCGGCCCGCTCCAACGCCTCCAGCACGATCGACCGCGTCAGAACCTCCGGCAGCACGATCACCTCGTCCGGCTTGCCCGCCGGAACGATGATGTTCAGCGGCACCCCGTTCCGCCCGTGCTTTTGCAGCTCGGCCTGAATCGCCGCACTCGGCTTCGTGAAATCCGCCTTCAGCGGATACACGTTCGCTTCGATCAGCCGCTGCCGCACGGCGTTGGTCTCCAGGATCCACCGCTTATTGGTCTGACAGGTCAGGCACCAGTTTGCCGTGAAATCCACATAGACCGTATAACCTTCACCCGCCAGCTTTTCCGCCAGCCCCGGCTCCCACTTCTGCCACGGAATCTTCTGCCACGCGCCGAAGACCTGCTGCCCGCCGAACCAGCCGATCACCAGAATCGCGGCACTATAGAGATAGAAAGCCACCGTCCGCCGCCGCGGCGAGTTCAGATCGAGCTTGCCGATCAGCCAGCAGGCCATCCCCACCGCGCACAGGAACACCAGCCCGGCCATGAACCCGGCCTCGTCGAGCAGCGCATGCAGAATCGAGAGCAGCCAGACCAGCGTGCCCAGCAGCACGAAGCCCATCAGCTCCTTGAACGTCACCATCCACGCCCCCGGCTTCGGCAGGTAGCGCAGCCAGGCCGGGAACGCCGTCAGCAGCACGTACGGCGCCGCCAGCCCGACGCCGACCATCATGATCCCGGCACCCATCGCCAGCGCCGGCAACTGCGTCAGGATGCCCAGCGCCGCCCCCAGAAACGGCGCCGTGCACGGCGTCGCCAACGCGGTGGCCAGCACGCCGTTCATGAACGAGCCGGCGTAGCCCTCGCGTGCGGTGGCTTCTCCCATGGCCGACATCGCGGCGCCGGGGAGCTGGATTTCGAAGACGCCGAACAGACTCAGCGCGAACGCCAGCATCACCGCGCACAGGACGACGACGTACGTGGGGCTCTGCATGATGCCGCCCCACGGAGCGCGAAACGCAACCATGATGATCGCCAGCACGGCAAAGCTGGCGAGGATTCCGCCGGCGTACGTCAGGCCGAACATCAGCAGCCGCGCGCGGCTTTCGCCGGCGATCTGCAGAAAGCTGAAGACTTTCAGCGAGATGACCGGCAGCACGCACGGCATGATGTTGAGGATCACGCCACCCAGAAACGCCCAGAAAAACACGAGCGCCAGCCCCGGTGCGACACCGTTGGCCGGCCCGCCGCCCGCCGCCGCTCCGCCGGCGTCGAGCTGCGCGCTGAAAACCGGCGCGTCGGACTTCGCCACGCTCGCGTCCGCCGCCGCGACCTGTATCGCCACCTGCCACTCGGCCATCTGCGGCAGAAAGCACTGGCCGCTCTCGTCGCAGGCCTGATATTGAAACAGCCCGCGCAGCCGGCCCGGGCCGGCCGGAATCTGCGAGTCGGCCAGCTTCAGCGGCACGCGCACGTAGAGCGTGCCGTCGTGCTGCCGGACGCGGCCGACCTCCTTGATGTCCACGGTTTTCGGAGCACTCCAGAGCTCGCGATCTCGCTGCATCTCGAAGCCGTCGGGCACCGCGACAAACAGCCGCGCGCCGATCAGGCCGGCGACGCCCGGAACGCGATCTTGAACATGCAGGCCCTTTTCGATCTCGATCGTCAGGCCGAGCTCAAACGTGTCGCCGGCGCGGATCGGCGACTGGCTTACCGCCGCCACACCCTTCAGGCTCGGCGCGGCCGAGAGCGGCGCCGGCATCGCCGCGCGGGCGTCGGCGAACAGCTTTTCATTCGCCGCCACCCCCATTTGCCCCTGCACCGGCAGCTTGAGCGACGCGCCGGCGTTGACGATCACGCACGAAATCTTGCACGCCAAAGCCGACACTTCGACCTTGATGTCCAGCGGCGTGCCCGGCGCGACCGACGCGGCGACGCGCAGCGGCGCCAGGAACACGAGCTTGCCGTGGTACCCCAGATAATCCATGTCCGCGGCGCGGTCGAGTTGTGGCGTCGGAAAGCGGACGTCGCCGATCTCGACGCCCACGGGCGCCTCGAACTTGAAGCTGGTGGCGAAGCCGGTGTCGAGCAGGATGTAGTGGTAGATGTGCCACTTTTCGCCGACTGTCACTTCGATCGCCAGCTCGGTTTCGCCACCCGGGCTGACGGCCTGGTGTGCGGCGTGCAGGCGGGCGGTGAAAGTCGGCGGCGGCTCGGTTTGCAGGGCACAGGCCAGGCACGCGAGGGTGGAAAGAAGCGTCATGCACGCAGTCTCCGCTGGTACGGGTCGTTCAGCAGATATGGTAGATCAGGTCCGGCACGCGGGCGAATCCAAGTAGCGGCGCCGTCGCGTCGGGCCTGCTTGCCCCCTTGACAAGCCCGACTTCATAGGAGGGCCGACGCTCCGGCCGTGGCCACGGCGGGCCGACGCTACGGCGGAACAGCGCTACGGCGGTTGGCGGCGATATGATGCCCCTACGAGCAGGAGGCACGCCAATGGTGAACGAGCGGAACGTCGCGCAGTATCGTGAAGAGGGGTACACGCTGGTTGATGAAGTCGTCCCTTCGGCGGAGATGGATGCGATCCAGGCGCCGATCGACGCGTTTGTCGACGAATGGTCCAAGGTGATGCGGCCGGAGCATCTGGACAAGCCGCACGTGTGGAACCGGAAGTTTCTCGACATTGCTTCCCACCCGCGGCTGCTGGACGCGGTCGCGCAGTTCATCGGACCGAACATCGTGGTCTTCAGCACGCACGTGATTTGCAAAGCCAAGGGCGACGGGCTGGCCGTGCCGTGGCACCAGGACGGCAACTACTGGCCGCTCGAGCCGATGAACGTCATCACGCTGTGGCTGGCGATCGACGACTCGACCGTCGAAAACGGCTGCATGCGCGTCATTCCGCGGACGCAGAACGTCGGACCGATCGAGCACGTCGCGGCCGAGAATCCCGAGACCAAGGTGCTGCACGAGCAGCTCCCGGCGCGGCACGTCGATGAATCCAAGGCGGTGAATTGCATTCTCAAGCGCGGCGGCTGCTCGTTTCACGCGCCCTATCTGATACACGGCTCGACGCGGAACACGTCGCCCAAGCGGCGCTGCGGACTGACCATCCGCTATATGCCGCCGGAGACGAAGATGCTGCGGACCGGGAAGCTGGCCAAGTGGTTCGCGCAGCATCCGCTTTATCTGGTGCGCGGCGTGGATCGGAACAAGACGAATGTGTATGCGAACGTGTAGAGGCCGCGGGTTCTTGGTTCCGCGGATGAAGGCAGATTTGGAACCGCGGATGAACGCCGATGAACGCTGATGGGATTTTGAGAAACTGACATTATCGGCGTTTATCTGCGTGTGTCGGCGGTTTCGAGAGTGGCGGCGGGTCTGATGACATCGCGCGAGCGCATTCTGGCGGCACTGGACCGGCGGACGGTTGACCAGCTGCCGATGTGCGAGACGCAGTTCTGGCCGGAGACGCTGGAGCGCTGGCGTTGCGAGGGGTTTCCGCCTGGCGCCGATCCGGTGGAGTTTTTCGGGCTTGATCCGATTGCGTGCGTCAACGATCTGTTCGATCCGTCGTTTCAGCTTCCCGAGCGTCTGATCGAGGAAACGGACGAATACCGCGTCGATCTCGACCGCTACGGCAAGACGGTCAAGTCGTGGAAGCACTCGAATCACACGCCCAGCATCCTGGCGCCGGGCATTCGCGACGCCGAGGACTGGCTGCGCTGCAAGTCCGCGCTGACGCCCGGGGACGCGAAGTTCAACAATCCGGCGGCCGAGTCGCAGTATGCGGAGGCGCGGGCCGCGGGGCAGTTGCTGGCGATCACGCCGGCCGAGCCGATGTGGTTCGTGCTTTATCTGACGATGGGATTCGAGCATGGGTTGCGGACTCTGGCGCGGCACGCCGACCTGGTGGCGGACATGGTCGCGACGTACACGGACTACATTCTCGAGATGACGCGGCGGGCCATCGAGCGCGGCTATTGCTTCGACGCGCTGTGGTTCTGGAGCGATCTGTGCTATCGCAACGGCATGCTGTTCTCGCCCGCCGCGGCACGCCGGCTGGTCCTGCCGCACTGGCGAAGGATCGGGGCGTTCTGCGGCGAGCACGGCATGCGTTTCATGTTCCACTGCGACGGCGACGTGCACGAGCTGATTCCGCTGCTGATCGAAGCCGGCTGCGACGCGATTCACCCGCTGGAAGCGCGGGCCGGCAACGACGTGCGCGACTACAAGGCGCGCTTTGGCGACCGCATCTGCCTGATCGGGAACATCAATGCCGACGTGGTGGCGACGAACGACGTGCGGCAGATCGAGCGCGAGGTGGCGGCGAAGGTGCCGTTGGCCAGTGCGGGCGGCGGGTACATTTACCACATCGATCACTCGGTGCCGCCGACCGTTTCGCTCGCGTCGTATCGGCATCTGCTGGAGTGTGTGCGTCGTGCGGGCGGGCATGCTCACGCCTGACGGCGCGAGCGACCCGACGAAGTAGCGAATGGCGAGTAGCGAATAACGAATGGGTGGCACTCGCTAGCGCTTCGTGCTCGGATGGTGGGAAAGACTTTGGTCGCCATCTAGCGCGAGGGGAATGCATGCTCACGCCTGACGGCGAGCGCATGCCAGCGGGCGAGAGCGTGCCACCCAACGGTTCTTATTCGAGCTCCGTTGCTCCGCCTCCGACGGCCAGTGAGCGATCCGTATCTAGCGACTCGTTGAGCTCGCGTCCGAGTTCGCAGATGGAGCGCCAGCTTGCCGCGGCGCGGTCCAGCATGCCCAGGTTCTGCAGGGCCAGCGCCACGTTTGGCCGCAGGGCGACGCTCTGACCGCCGTCGGCCAGCCGCGACTCCAGCACTTCGACGGTCAGGTCGAACTGGTTGCGCTGGGCGAAGAGCAGGCCGAGTTCGTAATGCACGTCGAGCGACTCGGGCCGCAGCGTCAGTGCCCGCGCAAACATGGTCAACGCCTCAGCGTCCTGTCCGGCTTCGCGCAGGCAGATTCCAAGCTTGATCAGTGCCTTGCCGTAACACGGGTTGATCGCCAGCGCCTGCCGCAGGGCCCGTGCGGCGCCATCGGCATGACCCGTCTGCCGCAGCAAGACGCCGTGGCGGTAGTGCAGGTCGGCCTGGTTCGGCGAGAGTTCGAGTCCCTGGCGGTGGCGTCGGATCTGCATCGACAGCAGGTCGTCGCGTGGCGTGTTGACGCTGGTCGGGCGGGGTGCCAGGGCGAGGCGCGCCCGGGCTTCGAACTCGGCCCGGAGCTGCAGCCGTGCCGCCTCGGCCAGCAGGAGCGTGCTGTTGGGTTCGAGCGACATGGCCAGGTTGAAGGTCGCGTCGCTCTCCTGGATTCGGCCGGCGGCGTGCTGCGCCACGCCGAGGCCGACATAGGCGAGGATGACGCGGTCGTTCAGCTCGACGGCGCTGTTGAACGTGCGTGCGGCCTCGACGAAGCGGCGGGCGCGAAGGTGCTGCGTGCCGAGCTTGATGGTGGCTTCGAGATAGCCGGGCTGAAGCTCCATCGCGGCTTCGTACTGCGACACGGCCTCGGCGTCGGAGCCCGCCTTGGCCAGCAGGTCGCCGAGGTGCACGTGGAAGTCGGCGATGCCGGGGTATTTCTCGACGACGGCGGAGAGTTTTTCGATGGCGGCGACCAGGTCGCCGCTGGCTTCGAGGGCGGCGGCGTCTTCGATCGGCTCGCCGGTGGTCTGCGGCTCGATCAGCACGGCGCGTTCGAACTGGTCGATGGCGTCGAGGGAGCGGCCGGCCTGGAGGTAGAGCGATCCGAGGGCGAGCATGATGGTGACGTCGTCGGGTTCGAATTCGGCCAGGCATTCGTAGCAGCGGACGGCCTCGGCGACGTCGCGTTGCCGCAGGGCGATGGCGGCGAGCCGTTCGAACGCGTTGCGCAGCCGCGGGCAGGCGGCGATGGCGCGCTGGTAATAGTCCACGGCGCCGGCGGTCTGGCCGCGGCGCTCGTGGCAGAAGGCGATGGCGAAGAGGACGGCCGGGTCGTTGGGATCGACGTCGCGTGCCATGAAGAGATAGCGCAGCGACTCGTCGAGCTGGCCCATTTCGTCGTGTGTGCACGCTAATCCGATGGCCGGCTGAAGCGGCGAGGCGGACAGCCGCAGCGCGTCGTGGAACGCCGCCCGCGCCTCGCGCAATGCCAAGGAGCGCAGGCAGGCCACGCCGTGCCGCAGGGCCAGGTCGATCGATTTGGGGCTTTGACTGCGGCGTTGGCGGAGCTCGTCGGCGGAGTCGTCGAGCCGTCCGGGCAACTGGTTTTCAAACGCCGCCAGGAGCTGGCCGAGCAGGCCGGCGCCCAGCACCTCGAGCAAGGCACTCATCGTCGCTAGAACCCCCGCATGGCGCAGGCCGGCGTCGCGGCCGGGCGTTTACCCGGCGCGGGGCGTCACTTGCGCGGCTTCTTTCCAGGTTTTGGAGCCTCGGGCTGCTCGCTGGTGACACTCTTGGCGTTGATGGGGACCATGAACGCTTTTTGACAGTGTGCACAGCGCACGACTTTCCCCCGTGACGATTCCGGCGCGACGATCGTCTGACCGCAGACCAGATTCGGACAAATCAACGTGAGCGCCATGAATGCGACCTCAAGCGAGCGGTGCCATGCGTTGCACAGTCGCTGTATCGACCAGCGGCGCGGCGCGATTGACTACCCCGGCTCCGGCGCGGCCACGGCGCGTGCTTATCGGCGCTGCCGGCGGTCCGGCGCACGCGGTGGTTCGGCGGCGGGGCGTTTTGTTACCGGTCGGCGGACCGTGGGAATGGGAATCTGCTGCCGGCCGGCCAGATAACTGCCGGTCAGCGAGGTCTCGCTGGCGGCGACTTCGGCCGGCGCGCCCGAGGCCACCACGCGCCCGCCGCGGACGCCCGGTCCGGGTCCGAAATCGACGAGATGGTCGGCCGCGAGCATGGTGTCGCGGTCGTGCTCGACGACGATGACGGTGTTGCCCATGTCGCGCAGTTTCCGCAACGAGGCGAGCAGCCGCTGGTTGTCGCGCGGATGAAGTCCGATACTCGGTTCGTCGAGGACGTAGAGCACGCCGACCAGTCCGCAGCCGATCTGGCTGGCCAGGCGGATGCGCTGCGACTCGCCGCCGGAGAGCGTCGGCGCCGGGCGGCTGAGGGTGAGATAATCGAGGCCGACGTCGAGCAGGAAGCGAAGTCGGGCTCGGATTTCCTTGAGCGGCTCCTCGGCGATGAGGGAGCGTGTGCGGTCGAGCGCGAGGTTTTCGAAGAAGGCCAGGCAGTCGCGAACGGAGAGCTCGCAGACCTGGTGGATGTTGAGCGGCTGGTCGCGTTGCGCGCTGGAGCGGCCGGTGATGAGGACGGCGAGCGCCGCTGGCGCCAGGCGCGCCCCGCGGCAGGCGCCGCAGCGCGACTGGCGCATGAACTGTTCGTAATATCCGCGGACCAATTCGGCGCTGGCCTTGCGGTACTTGGCCTTCAGCTCGGCGATGACGCCCTCGAATGTTCCGCCGTGCTTCCACGTTCCGCCGCGCGTGCGCCATTCGAAAGTGAGGTGTGCGTCGCCGGTGCCGTGCAGCAGCGCGTCGCGGGCTTTTCGCGGCAGGTCACGCCAGGGGGTTTTGAGGTCGAATCCGACGTGCCGCGCGACGCCCTCGAGGATGTGGCGGCGCCAGCGGCCGGGCTTGGTGCGGAGCGGGGCGACGCAGGGGGCCAGGATGTTCAGCGACGGATCGGGAATGAGCAACTGCTCGTCGAAGTCGAAGCAGGTCCCCAAACCGTCGCAGGCCGGGCACATGCCCTGCGGGCTGTTGAAGCTGAACATCTGCGGCGTGGGCGGCTCGAAGCTGACGCCGCAATGCGTGCAGGCGAAGTCAGCGGAGAGGAGGATGTCGCGTGCGCTGGCGGCGGGCTGTTCGGCGTTGTCGCGCGTGCTGGGTGCGTCGCGCTTAGCGGGCGGTTCGATGGCGGCGATCGCGGTGCGGGAACCTTCGCTGAGGGCGGTTTCGAGGGCCTCGGCAAGCCGGCCGCGGACTTCGGGGCGGAGTTCGAGACGGTCGACGACGACGTCGACGTCGTGCCGGCGGTAGCGGTCGAGCTCGGGCGGCTCGGCGAGATCGATGATCTCGCCGTCGACGCGGGCCCGGACGAATCCGGCGCGGAGCAGGTCGGCGAAGAGGTCCTTGTACTCGCCTTTCTGCGCGCGGATTTTGGGCGCCAGCAGGGTGAGGCGCGTGCCGGCGGGCAGGGCCATGACCTGAGCGATCATCTGCTCGCGCGACTGAGCGGAGATCGGCCGGGCGCAGGTTGTGCAGGTCGGCGTGCCGGCCCGCGCAAAAAGCACGCGAAGGTAGTCGTGAATTTGCGTGATCGTGCCGACCGTGCTGCGCGGGTTCCAGCCGGTGGACTTCTGTTCGATTGAGATGGCGGGCGAGAGGCCGCTGATCTGATCGACGTCGGGTTTGGGCAACTGGCCGATGAACTGGCGGGCGTAGGAGCTGAGCGACTCGACGTAGCGTCGCTGCCCTTCGGCAAAGAGCGTGTCAAACGCGAGCGTGCTCTTGCCGCTGCCCGAGACGCCGGTGAAACAGATCAGCTTGTTTCGCGGGAGCGTGAGCGAAACATCCTTGAGATTGTGATCGCGCGCCCCGATTACGCGGATCGCGTCGGTTTCTGCCGCCATGCGTTCCATCCCATCTTCCGTCGAGGCGGATTATCCGGTGCAGCGTGGTGGGGCTCAAGCCTGGTTGCCCCGCGGCTTTCGCGCGGCGGAGGCTTGCCAAGCGGAAATCGGAAGCTATACTACGCCGCCGTTGGTGGAGGCGCGTGGCGGCCGGGTGGCGCAAGTGGTGGTTCGGGGCCTGGCCGTCGATGCGGGAAGAAGCAACGTTCTGAAGAGGGTGTGCGCGGCTTTGGAAATTTGTGCCGCGACGCCGATCGGTCGATAAGAAGACAACTGGCAGGTTAAGGCGTCGCTTCGGCTGGCCGAAGCACGATGCGCCGCGCGTCGCAGAGTTGCGTTCTGGCGACGTGCCGGCGAGCCCGCCGAGGGCGGCTGTGGTTCAACACGGCAGCGAAACACAAACAGCGGATTTGGCCGCGGCGCTGGCGCGCATTCCCAGCGGTCTATTCGTGCTCACGTTGCCGTGCCCCGGAGAAGCGGGCGAACCGGCCGGTCCGGGACCGCTGCTGGTCTCGTTCGTCCAGCAGGTGGGCTTCGAGCCGCCGAGGATCGTGGTCGCGCTGCGGAAAGACCGGCCGATCGCGGCGGCGCTGCGGGCTCGGGATGGATTCGTGCTGAACGTTCTGGGCCAGGAAGACGGCGGGCTGCTCAAGCGGTTCGCGTCGTCGCGGCTCGACCCCGGCACGGCCTTTGACGGGCTGAATGTCGAGCGGCGGGCGGCGGGCGTGGTGCTGTGCGACGCGGTCGCGGCCCTGGAGTGCCGGGTCGCTGATTCGTTCGACGGCGGCGATCATCGGCTGGTTGTTGCGGACGTGGTTGCGGGTGTTCGTTTGAGCGATCGTGCGCCGTACGTGCACATTCGCCGTGACGGGCTGAGCTATTGATGGGAAGGCGGCGGCGTTGAAAGCGATTTCGGGCCGGCGTCGGCGGGAGTGATGCGGAAGGGCCGCGATGGATCGCGGCGGGCCGTGGGGCAACGCGTTGGTAATTCAGGGGACTGACCATGAACGGGCTGATCTTCAATCTGCACAATCACACGCCGTTCTCCGACGGCGCCTACAGCATCGACGAGTTGTGCGACTTGCACCTGTCGCGCAAGGACATCAAGGTCGATGGGATCGGGATCAGCGATCACCTGTTCCGGACGCCGACGTCGCGTGTGCCGGCGGACGATCGCGAGTTTGAGCGCATCTTCGCGCCCGAGACGGCGCGTTACCTCGCGGAAGTCCGCGCCGCGCGGGAGCGTTGGGCCGGCAAGCTGCAGGTTTTTTGCGGGGCGGAGATCCACTGGCCGATGAACAAGGGGCACCTGAACATCATTCGGAATCTGCTCAGCGGGCTGGACTACGTGCTGGTTGAGACGATCGACTGGGCGGGCCTGACGATGCTGGCGAACCAGGCGCGGCGCTGGCCGTGCCACGTGGGGCTGGCGCATGCCGACGTCGGCGAGCGTTTCCCCAATACGTCGCAGGACCAGGTCGTCCGGACCATGGCCAACGCGCGGATCTTCTACGAGCTGAACGCCGTGATGATGCCGCTGCGCGAGAGCGACCCGTGGCTGAACCTGCTGCCCAAGCACCGCGTCTTCGTGACGCTCGGCACGGACACGCACGACGATCTCACCTGCCTGCGGGCGATCAAGCCGATGTATGACCTGCTCGTCAAGACCGGCCTCGACCAGCGCATGCTGCGCTTCGCGCCGGCCAGCGCTCCGCCGCAGCCGCAGGCCGCGACGGCCTAGGCGCGCGGTCCGCGCCGCGTAACTTCTCATCCTGCTCTCATTCTGCCCACCGTAAGGTGCGCGCCGTGGCGGCGACTTCGCACGAGCGGAGCGCGCCACGAGTGATCGCGGCGTGTCCGCAGAATTCGGAGCTTCAGGATGTCGACCTCATTCACATCGCGCACCGGCCTGCTTGTCATCGCGTCGGCATGGCTTCTGGCCGGCGGCTGCAACCTGTTTCTCAACGACCAACTGCCCGCGACGCTCCCCGACTTCGCCTCCGCCACATTCAGCGATCCCACCCGGATCGACAACGCGTTCTTTCCGCTGACACCCGGCCGGTCTCTGACGTTCACGGCCGACACTCCGGACGGCGTCGAGCGCAGTGTGGTCGAGACGCTGGCCGAAACGCGGGTGGTGGACGGCGTGCTGTGCCGCGTGGTTCGCGACCGGGTCTATCTGAACGACGTGCTGGTCGAGGATACGCGCGATTGGTACGCGCAGGACGACGCGGGCAACGTCTGGTACATGGGCGAAGAGGTTGACAACTACAACTACGATGCGTCGGGCGTGCTGATCGACATCACGCATGAAGGTTCATGGGAGGCCGGCGAGGACGTGGCCGGCCGGGGTTCGACCGCCCATCCCGGAATCATCATGAAGGCGTCGCCCGCCGCCGGAGATCAGTACCATCAGGAGTATTACGCCGGTGAGGCCGAGGATGAGGCTGAGGTCGTCGCGACGGCGGTGAGTGTCACGCTGGGCGACAGGTCGGCGTACACCTGTCTCCAGACCCGCGACTTCACCGCGCTGGATTCCGCGCTCAACGAGTACAAGTACTACGCGCCCGGCGTCGGCCTTGTGCTGGAGGAAGACGTCGGCGGCGGTGGGCGCGTCGAACTGACCGATATTTCGGGCGGCTGACGTGCTGCGCCGCGGCGCGGTTTCCGATGCGTCCTGGGGCCGCGTATCATCCCCGCCGTGCAAGTGGGACACTCGAAGGCCGACTCGACGCCCGCGTCGCCACTCGACGCGACGGCTGACCCGGGGCCCGCAGTAGCGCGGCCCAGCTTCGGGGCGGCGTTGCGCTTCTGGCTGAAGCTGGGGTTCGTCAGCTTCGGCGGGCCGACCGGGCAGATCGCGATGATGCACACGGAGGTGGTGGAGCGCCGCCGCTGGATCAGCGAGGGCACGTTTCTTCACGCGCTGAACTACTGCATGCTGCTGCCCGGTCCGGAGGCGCAGCAACTGGCGACCTACATTGGCTGGCTGCTTCATCGCACGTGGGGCGGGGTGGTGGCCGGGGCGCTCTTCGTTCTGCCGTCGGTCGTGATCCTGTGGGTGCTGAGCTACGTTTATGTTTCATTTGGCCAGGTGCCGTGGATTGCGGCGGTTTTTGACGGGCTGAAACCCGCGGTGGTGGCGATCGTGGCGGCGGCGGTGCTGCGAATCGGACGCCGCGTCATCCGCAACGGGGTCATGGCGATCATTGCGGCGCTGGCGTTCGTGGCAATCTTCGGTCTGCATGTTCCGTTTCCGCTGATCATCCTGGGGGCCGCGGTGACCGGCTGGCTGGGGGGGAGGCTCGCGCCGCGCGTGTTCGCGGTCCTGAAGGGTCATGGGGATGCGTCGGCGAGCGACGCGCGCGGCGGTGGCGAACTCGCCGCGGCAGTCGGCGCCGGGCCGACGCTGGGCCGCGCCGCGCGGGTCGTGCTGCTGTGTGGGGCGCTGTGGTGGCTGCCGATTCTGCTGGCGGCGGCTCTGCTCGGTTCCGGTCACGCGGTGGTGCGGCAGGGTGTGTTCTTCAGCAAGGCGGCGATGGTGACCTTTGGCGGGGCGTATGCGGTGTTGCCGTACGTGGCGCAGCAGGCGGTGGAGAAATATGGCTGGCTCACGTCGCGGCAGATGCTCGACGGCCTGGGTTTCGCCGAGACCACGCCCGGACCGCTCATCATGGTCGTGCAGTACGTGGGGTTTCTGGGCGGGTGGCATCAGCCGGGGACGCTTCCGCCGCTGGTGGCGGCGACGCTGGGCGCGTTGATCAGCACCTGGGCGACGTTTCTGCCCTGCTTCCTGTGGATATTTCTCGGCGCGCCGTACATCGAGCGACTGCGCGCCAGCCGCCGGCTGACCGCGGCGCTGGCGGCGGTGACGGCGGCGGTGGTGGGCGTGGTGCTCAATCTGGCGGTGTGGTTTGCGTTGCAGGTGTTCTGGCCCGCGCCGGGCACGGTGGATTGGTTTGCGTTGATCGTCGCGGCGGGTGCGTTCGCGGCGCAAGTCTGGTGGCGCTTCGAGGTCATCCCGATCATTCTGGCGGCGGCCTTGCTGGGGCTGCTGCGGTCGCTGGTGTGCGGCTGAGCGACGCGCTGGCGGGCGCGTCCGAGAAAATCAGTGCCGACGGCCACCCGCGCCGCAGCGGCGAGCCCGCGACTTCCGCGCCGCGAACCGGTTTTTCAACGCTGGCGCGGCGCGGTCCGATGTATCCGATGGAGCGCAGGCGCGATCGAGCGCGGCGGCGCGACGCGACTGCCTGGCCCACTGACCGGGAGCAACCGACATGAGCCGAACGGCCAGTGCGGCGGCGGCGGAGCGAACGCCCAGAGGACATCGCCACGACGCCCAAGTGTCTCACCGCGAGACCGGCCCGTACGTGCTGGCGTTTCAGCTTGCGGACGACGAGTTCGGCGTCGACGTCGCGTGCGTCGCGCGGGTTATCCCGAATGCGGGCGTCACGCCGGTCCCCAACTCACCTGCGCACATCCGCGGGCTGTTAAGCCTCGAAGGGCGAATCATCCCGGTCATCGATGCGCGCGTGCGACTGGGACGGCCGAGGATTTCCGAATCCGCCCAAGCGAGCGTCATCGTTCTGAATGTCGCCGGCGGATTGACCGGGCTGGTGGTCGACGCGGTGGGTGGCGTGCTGCGAGTTGGTGAAATCGACTGTGCCGCGCCGCCCGCCGGGGCTGGGATGGAGGGGGCGCGATATCTCCGCGGTGTGGCGCGATTGAAGGACCGGTGGCTGGTGCTGCTCGACGTTGGGCGGGTGTGCGCATGAGCGGAGCTCGGCAGTCCTGCACGCTGGCACAGATCGACGGGCAGGCCGCGGCGATCGCCGAGATCGCGCAGCAGGCGAATTTGCTGGCGTTGAACGCGGCGATCGAGGCGGCCCGCGCGGGCGAGCACGGGCTGGCTTTCGCGGCGGTGGCGGACGAGCTGCGCCGACTTGCCGAACGCTGCGACGGCGCGGCCCGCGCGATCATGCGCGTGGTTCGCGAGGTCGAGCCGCGTGGCGGTGGCAGGCGGCAGGACGGGGCGCGCGGCGGCACGTCGGGCAGGAGCCGGCGCCGCGGCCGGGCGGGCCGGATGCCCGCACCCCACTAAGCGGCGCGGCGGGGCGGTGTGCGTGACGTCATGAGCAACTTCATCGAACTCACGCCCGACCTGGTGGCCGTCTTTCTGGATGAAGCCCCCACCTATCTCGCCACGATCGAGAACGGCCTGATGGCGCTCGAGCGGGGGGGGTGCGGCGACGGAGCTGGCGGCGCCGCGACCTCTTCGGCCGACAACGAGCGTATCGCCGACATTTTTCGTGCCGCCCACAGCCTCAAGGGCGTCGCGGCCTCGCTGGGATTTCAGCGCATCGCCGAGCTGACGCACGGGATGGAGTCGCTTTTCGAACAGCTTCGTGGCGGGCGGCGCGTCTTGGATTCGGCCGGCGTTGCGGCGTTGCTGGGCGCGGTCGACTGTCTGCGCGGGCTGTTGCGCGAATGTGCCACGCCCGGTTCCGGGCCGGTGCCGATCGATGAGGCGCGGGCCGGGCTGCAACGGCTGCTCGATCAGCCCTGTGCGGCCGCGCCGTCGGCGGCGCTTGGCTCGACCCGCGCGGGGCGCGGAACGGCGGCGGGGGAATCGGAATCGCGCCCCGCTCAGATCGCGCCGGGCGACGACGCGACGGTCGAGCTGCACGTTGGATTCGACGAGCAGGCGGTCGACGCGCCGATCCGCGCGTGCATTCTGTTCAACCGCTTCGCCGGCCTGGGCGTGGTAGTTCGCACAGAGCCGGACATCCGCGAGCTTGATCACGACGCGCCGGACCGCCATTTCAGCTACTGGGTTCGGACGCGTGCCGATCACGACGACTTTGCCCGCGCGGTCGAAGACTGCGACATCGCCACGTTCACGCTGCGGGCGCACGCTTCGATGCCGGTCGACGCGTCGGCGGTGGCGCCGGCGTGCGAAGAACCGCACCCGCTGTCAGCGCCGGAGACGCTTCGCGTCGATGTTGCGCAGATCGACCGGCTGGGCGTGCTGGGCGCCGAGTTGTCCACGATCGGGCAGCGAATCACGTCGCTGGTGCGGCGCGTCGAGCGCGTCTCCGGCAGCGCCGAACTCGCCGCTATCGCTCGCGAGCTCGACGCATCGGCGTTGGAACTGAATCGCAGCGCCGGCGGGCTGCGGCGCGGTCTGCTCGCCGCGCGGCTGGTCACGATCCGACCGCTCTTTCAGCACGGCGAGCGTCTGGTTCGCGATCTGGCGGCTTCGCTCGGCAAGTCCATCGAGGTCGTGCTTGAGGGAGCGGACACACGGTTCGACAGGCGACTGCTCGACGAGTTGCTCGACCCGCTTACGCACCTCATCCGAAACGCGGTCGATCACGGCGTCGAGGCGCCGGAGTGGCGCGCCGCCGCCGGAAAGTCGCGCAGCGGCCGCATCGTCCTGGCGGCCGGCCAGCGCGGCGCTGGCGTGTGCATCGACGTGCGCGACGACGGGAGTGGCATCGACTTCGCGGCCGTCCGCCGCCAGATCGTCCAGCAGGGGCTTGCGGGCGCTGAGCGTGTCGCGCGGATGCCGGATAGCGAGGCCTGCGATTACATCTTCCGGCCGGGGTTTTCCACCGCGGCGCGGGTCACCGAGTTGAGCGGGCGCGGCGTCGGTCTGGACGTTGTCCGAACGCGGGTGGGCGCGCTGCGCGGTACGGTTTCAGTGCAGAGCCGGCCGGGCGCTGGGACGACGATCTCCATCACGCTTCCGCTGACGCTGGCCATCACGCGGGCACTGCCGTTCCGCGTTGGGGCGACGGCGTATGCCGTTCCGCTGCAGACCGCCTTCCGGGTTCTTGAACGGGGCCGACCGGCGGCGCGGCGAGCGCGCGTGCTGGGTTCAATCGCCGTCGGCGGCGGGCGTGTCCCGCTGGTTGCGCTCGATCACGTTTTGGGCGGCTCGGATGCCGGTCGCCCGCTTGTCGCACGCACGGCCAGCGCTGGCGGCGTGCTTGTGCTGGGGGCGGACGAACGTCGCGTGGCGGTGGTCGTGGGCGAGTTCCTCGCGCCGCAGGACCTCGCCGTGCAGCGGCTTCCGCCGGCCTGCGGGGCGATCCCGGCCGTCAGTGGGGCCGCGATCCTGAACGACGGCGCCGTGGCGCTGGTGCTCGACGTCGCCGCGATCGTCGAGCGCCTCCCGCCGGGGGTCACTTCTTCCGCTGCACCTTCATGACCTTGGCGCCGGCCGGTTTTCCGTTCACGTACATCGTCCACTCGGCGCGAATCTCATCCGCCGACACGAGCGTGAGCTTCAGCTCGTGCATGTGGGCGTCCTGCGGCGACTTGAGGTTGGTGGCGTCGAGGAACTTGAACACCAGCACGTCGGCGGTGCTGGCCGCGGGGTCGAGGCGCATGCGCGGCTGGTTCCCGGCGGCGCAGTAGTGCGTCAGCAGCAGGGCGTCGCCGTCGAGGTGGTACATGGTCACCATTTCGTGCGGTGTGTCGCGGAAGAGCGTTTCGACGACGGTGGCACCGCCGGCGGTAAGCCGGTAGCTGATGGACATGGGATTGCCTGGTTCTCCGGCATCCCCGCCGGTGCCCTCCCACTGGCCGGCCAGCTTGCGGATGGACTCGAACGCGGCCTTGGCGCTGGAGGCGCGTGCGGGTCTGGCGGCGCTGTCCTGTGCCGCGGCGGAAGTGAGCAACAGACTTAGGACAGCAGTCTTCGAGATTGGCAGCAGCAACATCGTTTTCTCCGTTCACTTGCAGATTCGCGGCTCGGGCAGGGCCGCCTGGTTCGGTGTTCGCGACTGACCATTATGGCGGCGCAACGCCGACGGGTGGAGTGTTGCTTCGGCCTGGGCGGCCCGTGCTACCCGTGAGCGCGGCGCGGCGGTTCACGAGTCCGCCACAGCAGTATTCAACGCGTGCGAGCGATCTTTTTGGCGAAGTTCACACGAATTCAAGGCACCGGCTCGGGCAGTGCCTGGCCTGGCGCGGCGTGGGGTTTGTGGCTTTCGCGAGGGGCGTTAGAATCCCGCTTTCCATGATTCGAGCCTCCGCGCCGCGCCGATCCGATCCGTCCCGCACCGCGCTGCTGCCGTGCGCCGCCGCGTGCGTGGCGATGTTGCTGACCGCGTGTCAGCCTGGGGCGGAGGCCGAGCTGCGGCAGCAGGTGGCGCGGCAGGCGTCGGAGCTGGAGCAGAAGAGCAACCAGCTCGCGGCGTGCGAGGCGACGGTCAAGGAGCTGCGGGCGCGGGTGCTGCGCGCCCAGGGCTTCGACCCCAAGCGGCTCGAGAAGCTCTGCTATCCGACCGATCTGCGGCTGGCGCGGCTGACGGGCGGCTATGACGCGGATGGCCAGCCGGGCGATGAAGGCGTGATGGTCTACTTGCAGCCGCTCGATCGCGTTGGCGACGTGGTCAAAGCCGCCGGCGAAATCCGCATCCAGCTCTTCGACCTGGCGGCGCCTGAGGGAGAGCAGCTCGTCGGCGAGTATCTGTTCGACGTGGACGAGACGGCCAAGCTGTGGTACGGCAAGCTGATGACGCAGCACTTCACGCTGAAGTGCCCGTGGAAGACGCGGCGTCCCGCGCACGGCGATCTCACCGTCCGCGCGACGTTTGTCGACTACTTCACGACCAACGTGCTGAGCACGCAAGGGGTTTGCGCCGTGGCACTTCGGTGACGCGGACGGCCGCGCCGCGGCCCTGGCCGACCGGCCCGCCGCGACGGACGACAACTTCCGCCGCACTTTCGTGTTGCCTGGGGCCGTGCTAATATTCTGAGTTCGGTGTGGGCTTTCGCTCGCTCCGCGCGTGGTGAGTGTAGCTCAGTTGGTTAGAGCACAAGGTTGTGGTCCTTGGGGCCGCGGGTTCGAGTCCCGTCACTCACCCTTCTCCACCGCACAACATTGCGCCGCCGGCACCCCGGCGCCGGCCCGCGCCGCGCCCGCGAGAGGGGGCAGGCGGCGGATTGCGGCGGCGGGTGGAGCCGTGAGGGACGGGAGCGTATAATAGCGCGTTTACGACGCCCGGGCTCCACGTCCCGCGTCGCGGAGCGAGATTCGTAGCCGTCGCGGCACGGACCGACCGTTCGTGCCCGGGGCGGCGCAGCGAGGAGTTCGCGGGTTTCATCATGGCAGAGATCGACCAGGCAGCGGAAGTGATCGAGGCGCCGTTCGAAGCCCCCACCGCCAACGAGCCCATGCTCAACAAGTGGTTCAAGGCGGTCATCAAGCTGAAAGCCTCCGATCTGCACCTGAAGGCGGACTTTCCGGCGGCGGTGCGCGTGAAGGGCGTGTCGGGCGGCCGATCGAAGGGCGCGTTGCGTGCGCTGACCGGCGGCCCCTTGGCTGATTCTCTCCTGCGCAAAGGGCTGATGGAGCTGCTGAACCCCAAGCAGAAGGCGCTGTTCGAGGACAAGGGCGCGATCGACTTCGCCTACGACGTCGGCCCGCCCGGCGACGCCGACCGTTTCCGCGTGAACGCGTTTCTGCAGCGCGGCAAGCTGTCGTTCGCGGCGCGGCGCGTGACGCGCGAGATTCGCCGTTTCGAGGAGCTGTATCTGCCCGAGACGCTCTCGCAGGTGTGCGAGTTTCGCGAGGGCGTGGTGCTGCTGGCCGGGGTGACCGGCTCGGGCAAGTCCACCACGATCGCGGCGATGATCGACTGGATCAACGAGCGCGAGGCCGTGCACATCGTCACGCTGGAAGACCCGATCGAGTACCTATTCAGCGACAAGCAGGCCCGCATCAACCAGCGCGAGATCGGGATCGACTGCCCGACGTTTCACGACGGCCTGAAGTACCTGATGCGCGAGGACCCGGACATCGTGCTGGTCGGCGAGATGCGCGACCTGGAGACGTTTGCGGCGGCGATCCACGCGGCCGAGACGGGGCACCTGGTCTTCGGGACGATTCACGCGTCGAGCTCGGCACAGACGATCTCGCGCATTCTCGACCTGTTTCCCGAGACGGAGCGCCGCGCGATGCGTCAGGCGCTGGAATTCAACCTGAAGGCGGTGATCTGCCAGAAGCTGATCAAGAGCATTCACCCCAAGACGCCGGTCGTCCCGACTGTCGAGGTCATGATCAGCAATCCGTCGGTGCGGAAGCTGATCCGCGAGGAACGCGACAACGAGCTGATCGACGTGATCCGCTCGTGCTATGCCGACGGCATGGTGGATTTCACCGAGAACCTTCGACGACTGGTCGAAACCGGCTATATTGATCACGCGACGGCCTACGCCGCCTCGCCGAACCCCAACGAGCTGAAGATGGCACTCAAGGGCATCCGGTCGGGGCAGAGCGCCATTCTGGGCTGAGCCCGCGCGGGCTCTCGCGCGAAGCGCGGACGACGGGAGACGACATGTTGTCGATGGGTTTTTCCGACCTGCTGGCGCAGCTGCCTGAAACGACGATTTACATCAGCATCGGCAAGCTGGTCGCGCAACTGGCCCTGTTCTCCATCTGGCTGCTCTTCGCCCAGTGGGTCGACAAGGACGCCGTGGTGGTCAACACCTGGCGCGTGCCGTGGAACCTGGCGACGCTCGGCGCCGGTGTGCCGGCCGTCCTGCTGATGCTGCTGATTCCTAATTTCTGGATCGGGCTGGCGACGTTCTTCGTCATCACCGCGGTCGAGCTGACGATTTACATCATCCACCGCAACGGCCTGGTGACCGAAGACACGATGGTCTTCACGCCGTCGCACATGTCGCGGTTGATGAGCCAGGGTTTCGGCCGCAAGCAGAAGCTGCGCGAGGTGAAGGAGCGCGTCAAGCTCAAGGGCGCCGACCGCAAGTCGGTGGCGATTCCGACCGAGCCGGTGGAGCGCGACCAATACGCCGCCACGCAGGACCTGTTGTTCGACGGGTTGTGGCGGCGGGCCAGTTTTGTGAACATGATTCCCGCCGGCCAGGCCACCAAGGTCACCTACGAGATCGACGGCATGTCCGTGGATCGCGAGGGCCTGGCGCGGCCCGATGGCGACGCCGTGCTGGGATATCTCAAGAAGCTGGCCGGCCTGAATCTCGAGGAGCGTCGCAAGCCGCAGATCGGCACGTTTAGCGCCACGATCGGCGAGACGAGCGTGCAGATCGAGGTGCACACGGGCGGCTCGACCGCGGGGGAGAAGTTGACGCTGCGCGTCATTGGGGCCGAAGCGGGGTACAAAACGCCCGACCTGGGCTTCACGACCGAGCAACTGGCGGCGGTGCAGGAGCTGATGCACACGCCGAAGGGCGTGGTGGTTTTCAGCGGGCCGCCCAAGAGCGGGTTAAGCACGACGATCTACAGCGTGATCCGCACGCACGACGCGTTTCTGAACAACATCCAGACGGTCGAGGGCCGCAAGGAGTACACGCTCGACAACGTCACACAGCACGTCTTCAAGCCGTCGGAGGACAAGACGTTTGCCAAGGAGTTCCAGCGCATCGTCCGCACCGACCCCGACATGATCGTCGTGCCGGAGTTTCGCGACGCCGAGGCCGCCCCGATCGCCTGCAACGCCGCCGATCACAAGCAGAAGATTTACGTCGCGCTGGCGGGCGAGGACTGCTACGACGCGCTGAAGACCTGGCTGACGATGGTGAACGACAAGGCGTTGCTGGCCAAGAGTCTGCTGGCCGTTTTCAACCAGCGGTTGGTCCGCAAGCTGTGCAACGAGTGCAAGCAGGCGTACAAGCCGCCGCCGGCGCAGCTTCAGAAGGCGAACCTGCCGCAGGACAAGGTATTCTACCGGCCGCCGGACCAGCAGTTCGACAAGCACGGCAATCCGATCGTGTGCCAGAACTGCCACGGCACGGGCTACGTCGGCCGGACGGCGATCTTCGAGATTCTGCTGGTGGACGACGGCCTGCGCGAGGTGATCAAGCGCGGCGGGGCGATCGCCGACATCCGCACGTATGACGCCAAGCGCGGGGCCGGGGGGCTTCAGCAGCAGGCGCTCAGCAAGGTGCTCGACGGCACGACGAGCATTCAGGAAGTGATCCGGGTGACGCGCAAGGCCGCGCCGGCGGCCCCGGCCGCGGCGCCGAAGGCGACGACACCGGCGACCTGAGCCCCGGCGGTCTACGGCCTGGGCGGCCGCGGGTCGCCCAGTGGACTTTCGGCGGCGACGGGCGGAACCGGCGGGGGCGGCGGGGAGAGCGCCGTTGTGCCCGCGGGGGCGAAATCCTACACTGGTAGGTACTTCGACCAACTTCTTGGGAGCAACTCATGTCACGACCTGCCGTCTTCTCCAGCGCACTGCTTCTTACGCTCGGCACCGCGGTTTCCGCGGGCCGCGGCCAGCAACTGCCGACCGATCCGACTCTGGTGAGCGGTGAACTGGAAAATGGTCTGCGTTACATCATCCGGCAGCATGCCAACCCGCCGGGGCGGGCGACGTTGTGGGTGCACATGCACTCGGGCTCGCTGAACGAGACGGATCGGCAGCGGGGGCTGGCGCACTATCTCGAGCACCTGGCGTTCAACGGTTCGGCGAATTTTCCGCCGGGCTCGGTCGTGCCATTCTTTCAGTCGCTGGGGATGACGTTCGGGCGCGACCAGAACGCCTTCACGAACATGGAGCAGACGACGTACCAGCTTTCGCTGCCCGACACGAAGGCTGAGACGCTCGGCAAGGGGCTGACGTTTTTCGCCGACATCGTTTCGCGGCTGTCGCTGTTGCCGGCGGAGATCGACGCGGAGCGGCAGATCATTCAGGAGGAGCGGCGGCGCGGGCTTTCGGGCCGGCAGCGCACGAGCGACTACGTGCTGGAGCACATCGCGCCGGGGTCGCTCTACAGCCAGCGCGACACGATCGGCACCGAGCAGACCATCGACAGCGTCAACGAGCAGGACTTCCGCGAGTACTACGGCAAGTGGTACGGCGCCTCGAACGCGACGCTGATGGTCGTCGCCGACGCCGACCCGGCGGAGATCGTCCGGCTGGTGAAGGAGAAGTTCGGCGACGCGCCGAAGAAGCCGCGGCCGACGCCGCAGGCGCCCGGCGTGAAGGCGTATGAGAAGAGCTTTGCGATCGTGACGAGCGATCCGGAGGTGCGGTCCGAGGACGTGCGGATCACGCGGCTGGAGCCGGCCCGAGCGCCCACGACGACGGTGAAGCAATATCGCGACGACCTGGTGCTGCGGCTGGCGGAAGGGGCGCTGAATCGGCGGCTGTCGGACAAGACGTCGCGCGGCGGGACGAGCTATCTGAATGCGCGGGCGTCGGCCGGCAACGACTCGAACGCCGTGTTCATGGCGGAGATTTCGGCCCGGCCGATGCCGGGAAAGTGGAAGGCGGCGCTGGAGGAGGTCGCGCTGGAATTGCAGCGGGCCCGCGCGTTCGGCTTTACCTCGCGGGAGCTGGAGGATGAGAAGAAAGAGACGCTTTCGGGCGCCGAGCGCGCCGTCGAGACCGAGGGTACGCAACTGGCCGGCGCGCTCATCGGCCGGATGAATCGCAGCGTCGGGGGCGGCGAGCCGATCATGTCGCCGCAGCAGCGGCTCGACCTGCTCAAGCAGCTTTTGCCCGGTATCTCGCTGGAGGAAGTCGGAAAGCGATTCGCCGCTGAGTTCGACCCGAAGGCGGTGGCGTTCATCGCGGTGCTGCCGGCGGGCGGCGACGTGCCGAGCGAGGCCGAGCTCCTGGAGATCGGCACGCGCGCCCTGGCGGTGACGCCGACGCAGGAGGCGGAGCTGGCGCACGCCACGCAGCTCATGAGCGAGCTGCCGACGCCCGGCAAGGTCGCCGAAGGCGGCGAGCACGCCGCCAGCAAAGTCTGGTCGGGCTGGTTGAGCAACAACGCGCGCGTGCATCACCGCTTCATGGACGAACGCAAGAACGAAGTGTCGGTGACCATCACGCTCTACGGCGGCGAACTGCTCGAGACCGCCGAGAATCGCGGCATTACGTCGGCGGCGCAGATCGCGTTTTCGCGGCCCGCGACCAAGAAGCTCTCGTCGACCGACATCCGCGAACTCATGACCGGCAAGAAAGTCAACGTGGGCGGCGGCGGCGGGTTCGGCGGCCGGGGCGGTGGGCGGCGCGGCGGGCGGGGCGGCGGCGGCGGCTCGGATTCGATCTCGCTCTCGATCTCGGGCAGCCCCGAGGAGCTCGAAACCGGGTTCCAGCTCGCGCACCTGCTGCTGACGCAGCCGCGGATCGAGCCGGCCGCATTCACCCAGATGCAGACCACCGTCCGCGAGATGCTGCAGGAGTCGCTCAAGAACCCCATGGCGCTCGGCATGCGCACCGCGGGCGCCGCGCCCTATCCGGCGGACGTGGCCCGCACGCAGCCGACGACGGTCGAGCAAATCGACAAACTCACCGTCGAGGCGGCCCAGAGCTGGCTTGACAAGCTGATTCGCAATTCGCCGATCGAAGTCTCGATCGTCGGCGACCTGCCGCGCGAGCGGGCCCTCGAGCTGACGGCCCGCTACGTCGGCTCGCTGCCGCCACGCGACAAGATCGGCACGGAGTCGTTCGCCGAGCTGCGGCGGCTGAAGCGGCCGGAGGGTCCGCGGACGATCGACAAGACGCTGGAGACGCCGACGGCGCAGGCCTTTGTGCTTTCGGGCTTCTACGGCGCCGATGAGCTGAATGTCGCCGACTCGCTGGCGTTGTCGATGGCGGCGCGGATTCTGTCCACCCGCATGGTCAAGGAAGTGCGCGAGGAGGCACAGCTCGTGTACAGCATCGGAGCCAGCGCGCGGGCCGCGAGCACGTATCCCGGCTTCGGCATCTTCTCGGCCTCGGCGCCGACCGAGCCGGGCAAGGCCGCGGCGCTGATCGAAAAACTCGGCGCGATGTACGATGCGTTCGCCGCGAGCGGGCCGACCGCCGAGGAGCTCGACGTTGCCAAGAAGCAGATGGCCAACACGCTGGAAGAGCAGATGCGCGAGCCGGGCTTCTGGAGCGGACAGATCAGCAAGATGACGTTCCGCGGCACCAGCCTGGACGACGTCATGAACGAGCCGGCGGCGTACCAGGCGCTGACCGCCCAGCAGATTCAGCAGACCTTCGCCCGCTACGCGGCGGCGAAGAATCGGCTGGTGGTGCGGGTGAAGCCGCAGGAATAGAAGTCAGAAGTCAGAGGTCAGCGTTCGGATCCGGGTTGCGCGCCGTCTCCACGGCGGTGTGCATGGGCGGTTATCATGCCGCGCGCCGCGGTTGAAACGCCGCCGCCAGCACGCCGGACATGGCGCACAGGCCGGCGGCGATGGCAAAGGCCGTGAAGTAGCTGCCGGTGGCCTGCATCGCCAGATTGCCCAGCGCAACGCCGCTCACGCCCGCGACGCCATAGGACGTGAAGACCCAGCCGTAGTTCGCGCCCAGGTTGCGCGTTCCGAAGAGATCGGCCGTCAGCGACGGGAAGACCGCGAAGTTGCCGCCGAAGTTGAAGCCCACGCAGGCGGCGCCGGCGGCGAGCGCGAAGGGCGTCTGGAGCGTGGCGAGCAGGAGCATGGTGGCAGCCTGGAGGAGAAACATCGCGGCCATGGCGGCCCGCCGGCCGATGCGGTCGGAGGCCAGACCCCAGACGATGCGGCCGATGGCGTTGAAGACCGCCAGCCACGCGACCGCTTCAGCGCCGCGCAGCAGCAGCGTCCGTTGCGCCGCGTCATCGGGCGGGGCGGCGGCGCGCGTCGCGGCATCGATCAACTGCTGGCCGGCGAACGGCTTGAGGATTCCGATCACCATCAGTCCGGCCAGGGCTCCGCTGAAGAACATCAGCCAGACGACGTAAAACGAGCGCGTCCGCAGCGTCTGCCGCCAGCTCAGGTCGCGCGAGGCGGCGGCACCGCCCGCCGTGCCGGGCGCGGCTGCCGGAGCCGGCGGATTGCACAACAGCGCAGCCCCGCAGCAGACCGCGACCAGGCAGACAACGGCGTGCACGGTGAAGAAGCGCTGGATGCCGTAGCGCTCGATGAAGCCGACGGCGCCGAGAATCCACTTCTGGCTGAAGAGCCACGCCCCCAGGCCGAAGCCCGCGACCGCGATTCCGGACACGAGCCCTTTGTGCCGCGGGAACCACTTCACCAGAGCCGCGATCGGACAGACATACGCAAAGCCGATCCCGGTGCCGGCCACCAGACCGACGCTCGCCCAGAGCAGCAGCAGCCGGTCGCGCGCGTCGCCGGAGATCAGGCGGTTGCCCAGCGTCACGCCGGCGACGACGACGGCGGCGACGATGCCCAGCGGCAGGTAGCGCAGCAGCGGAAAGGCCTGCTCATCCATCCGCCCGACGAGCAGGTGATAGACCAGCAGCAGCGCGATCGTGATGCCGCCCATCAGCACGCCGTGACACAGGTAGAACGTCGCCAGGTTGTGCGCCTGACTGGCGATGAGAAAGCCCAGCGCCAGAAGGCAGCCGCCGAGCGTCGCCGTGAAGCGCGGGCCGCGCAAATCCTGCAACCGGCCGGCGAAGACCATTGAGCCGGCGAAGCTCAGCAGGCAGATGCCGAAGGCGTATTTGAGGTGGTTCTGGCCGATGCCGCCCGCCGCGCTCACGTCGGGCGCGGCGTTGAGCCACTCGCGTTCGAGCGGCTGCCAGAAGATACTGTAACCGTAGACGGTGCCCAGGATGAGCTGGATGATGATGGCACCGAACAGCACGTGCCAGCGTGTGCGTACCACCGTCGCGGTCCTGCTTGTGGTTTGCTCCAACGCAATCGTCGTCATTGTTCGACAACCTCGCTGCCAGGCGCGCCAGCGCCGATAACCCGAATCCCCCCGCTTCACTTCCTGCCCGGATGTAGGGAAGTGCACGCAAGCGGCGTGCCACGCGTGGTCCGGCGGGAGACGGGGTGGAGTAGCGGGGTGGGTTGAAACGCGCAGCCCTGCGGGAAACCGCGCTACCCGGCCGTTCGGACGCGCCAATCCTGCCGAACTGAAGCCGGGAATGGCACTTGCATTGCGCTCATCGCTACGGGCCGGCGCGTCGAGGCTGACGCGGGCGTCGTCTCTGTGAGAATCTAGGAGAGCCGCAGATGTTGGGTCGCCGAGCGTGGGCTGAGCCGTGGAAAGTGAAGATGGTGGAGCACCTGCGGATGACGACGCGCGGCGAGCGTGAGCGGGCGATCCGGGAGGCGGGGTTTAACACGTTTCTGCTGCCGAGCGAGCTGGTCTACATCGATCTGCTGACGGATTCGGGCACGTCGGCGATGAGCGACCGGCAGTGGGCCGGGCTGATGATGGGTGACGAGGCGTACGCGGGGTCGATGAATTTCTATCATCTCGAGGCCGCGGTGCGGAAGTTCTACGGCTACAAGCATCTGATTCCGACGCACCAGGGGCGCGGGGCCGAGCACATTTTGAGCCAGCTCTGCATCGGATCGGGGCAGATCGTGCCGGGCAACATGTATTTCACGACGACGAAGATGCACCAGGAGCTGGCGGGCGGGACGTTCGCCGACGTGATCATCGACGCGGCGCACGATCCGGCCAGCGAGCACCCGTTCAAGGGCAACTGCGACCTGGCGAAGATCGAGAGGCTGATCCGCGAGTTCGGCGCCGAGAAGATCGCCTATCTGTCGCTCGAGACGAACGTCAACATGGCGGGGGGGCAGCCGTGCAGCCTGGAGAACATTAAGGCGACGTGCGAGCTATGCCACCGGCACGGGATCAAGGTGTTTCTGGACGCGACACGGGCGGTGGAGAACGCGTATTTCATTCAGCAGCGCGAGCAGGGCTGCGCGCGCATGTCGCTGGCGGAGATCCTGCGCGCCATCTGCGACTGCACCGACGGCTGTACGATGTCGGCCAAGAAGGACGCGCTGGTCAACATCGGCGGGTTTCTGGCGGTGAATGACGACGAGCTGGCCGAGCGGGCGCGGAACATGGTCGTGGTGTACGAGGGGCTGCACACGTACGGCGGGCTGGCGGGGCGCGACATGGAGGCGATGGCGATCGGGATCGAGGAGTCGGTGCAGCTCGATCACATGCACGCGCGGATCGGGCAGGTCGAGTATCTGGGGCACAAGCTGATCGACGCGGGTGTGCCGATCGTACGGCCGATCGGCGGGCACGGCATTTTTCTGGATGCCAAGGCGTTTCTGCCGCACGTGCCACGCGAGGAGTTTCCGGCTCAGGCACTCTCGGCGGCGCTGTACGTCGACTCGGGGGTGCGGGCGATGGAGCGCGGGGCGGTGTCGGCCGGGCGCGACAAGCAGACCGGCAAGCACCTCTTTCCGGCGCTGGAGCTGGTGCGGCTGACGATTCCGCGGCGGGTGTACACGCAGGCGCACATGGACGTGACGGCGGAGTCCGTGATATCACTCTATGAGGATCGCCAGAGCATCGTCGGGTTGCGGTTCACGTACGAGCCGAAATACCTGCGCTTCTTTCAGGCGCGATTCGAGCCGGTGCGCGGCGAGCGGGTGCTGACGAACTGACAGGCGACGCGGCGCGGCGGCGCCCGGAGCGGTCGCCTCATACGGCAGGGACACGTGAAGACGATCATCGAGCCGTTTCGGATCAAGGTGGTGGAGCCGATCCGCATGACGACGCGCGAGGAGCGCGAGGAGATTCTGCGGCGGGCGGACTTCAACCTGTTCCGGATTCACGCCGACGACGTGCTGATCGACCTGCTGACCGACAGCGGGACGGGGGCGATGAGCAGCCTGCAATGGTCCGGCGTGATGAAGGGCGACGAGTCGTACGCCGGCGCGAAGAGCTGGTTTGTGTTGGAGAAGTCGGTGCGCGAGCTGACGGGCTTTGAGCACATTCTGCCGACGCACCAGGGCCGCGCCAGCGAGCGGATCCTGTTCGAGCTGGTCGGCGGACCCGGCAAGATCGTGCCGAATAACAGCCATTTCGACACGACCCGCGCCAACATCGAACACTCGGGCGCGAAGGCGGTCGATCTGCTGATCGCCGAGGGGCGGCAGCCGGCGCTGCGGCATCCGTTCAAGGGCAACATGGATGTGGGGGCGCTGGAGCGGCTGATCGCGGAAGTGGGGGCGGCGTCGATTCCGCTCGTGATGCTGACGGTGACGAACAACAGCGGCGGTGGGCAGCCGGTCAGCCTGGAAAACATCCGCGCTGTGCGGCGCGTCTGCGACCGGCACGGGCTGCCGCTGTTTCTCGACGCCTGCCGCTTCGCCGAGAACGCCTATTTCATCAAGCGGCGCGAGCCGGGCCAGGCCGACCGGCCGGTGCGGGCCATCGTGCGCGAGATGTTCGACCTGTGCGACGGCGCCACGATCAGCGCCAAGAAGGACGGGCTGGTGAACATCGGCGGCCTGCTGCTGCTGCGCGACGCCAACCTCGTACGCCGCGCCGACGAGCTGCTCATTCTGACGGAGGGATTCCTGACCTACGGCGGGCTGGCGGGCCGCGACCTGGAGGCCATGGCGCAGGGCTTCGAAGAGGTGGTGCACGAAGACTACCTGCAATACCGCATCCGCAGCACCGAGTATCTGGGGGAGAAGCTGCTGGCGGCGGGCGTTCAGATTGTCGAGCCGCCAGGCGGCCACGCGATCTACATTGATGCGGCGGCGTTCTGCTCGCACATCCCGCCGGAGCATTTTCCGGGGCAGGCGCTGGTGGTGGGGCTGTACCGGGAGGCGGGCATCCGAGCCTGCGAGATCGGGAGCGTGATGTTCGGACAGGGGGGGCGGCGGCCGGCAATGGAGCTGGTGCGGCTGGCGATTCCGCGGCGTGTGTATACGCAGAGCCACATCGACTATGTGATCGAGGCGATCGCCGCCGTCCACGCACGGCGCGCGGAGCTTCGGCCGCTGGGGATCATCGAGGAGCCGCCCTCGCTGCGGCACTTCACGGCGCGATTTCGCGAGCGGGCGTGACGCCCCGCCGCCCCGCCCGTCACGCCGGCGGCCAGGCGCGCTCCAGTTCGTCGGCGAGTTGCTCGAGCTCGGCACGGCGGTGGCCGGCGAAGGTGCCGCAATCCACCTTACACAGCCGGCCGCAGACCGTCGCGCTCTCAGCGCCGGGAATGACCGTGTCGGCCATGCGGAAGAGCACGTGATCCTCCTTGAAGATGTGCTGGCGGAGAAGCTCGATATATTCGCGCGCGATTCCGCAGAATCGCGCGACGCCATCGTCGACGCCGCGGCGCACCTCGTCGAGCGCGGCGGACATGCGGCTGACCAAGGCGCGGCCGACGCGGTGCTCATGCAGCATGACGCCGATGGGCCCCGACTCGCGCGGAATGCCGTGGGCCTCCAGCACGGGGAAGAGCACGTCTTCCTCCTTGGCGTGGTGGCACACGTCGGCGAAGGCGTGCAGGAAGGTGACGCAGCGCGAAAGCGCTTCGACTTCGAAGTTGCGGCTCTCGACGGCGCGCCGCACGAGCTGGTCGAACACGCGCAGCACACGTTCGATGATGCGATGCTCGCGGTGCAGATACGCACCGGGGGTGTCGGAGGGCAACCTGTCCATCGAGGGAATCTCCACAGTTTGCGTGCTCAGCCCGGTTGCGAGAGTATACGCGACGGGCAGCGAGAGGCAAACACCCTCACTCTGGCACGCTCCAGTGTACTGCCTCGCAAGCGTGCCACCGTATCCAGCGTGGGGAGCATCGGCCTCTGGCCGGTGCGGTCGTGGATTTCACACCGGCCAGAGGCCGATGCTCCCCGTCCACATGTTGCGATATTCCTGAGGCACTGCACTAGCTAACCATGATCCAGTCTACATATCCGGCCACATAGATCATTTGCAGCAGGGTCAGCGTGGTGATCACGGCGGTGATCGCCGCGCGGCGTCCCGCCCAGTGCCGCGTGGCAAGCCAGAGGAAGGTGGGCAACCCCATGAGGTGGTAGCGTGTGATGCCCAGCATGCGCCCGCCGGCGAACGGATCGGGCAGCCAGGCCATCACGAATACCAGAATCGTCACCAGCAGAAGCGGCCGAGGGAGCGGATGCGGACGCGCCAGGCCGGCCATCGCCGCGCCCAGCAGCAGCAGGTTGAGCAGGTGATTCCAGTTGCGGCCGTCGGCGAGTTTGTCGACGTCGGCGCGTACGATCCACTCGATAGTCTTGAGGGCCGGCTTGAAGACCGGCTGAAGGAACACGGCCTTGCGCCACGCGTTGGGCGGCAGGCGTTTTGCTTCCCACGAAACCTGGGCGGCGAAGTAGCCGTCGGGACGGCCGTAGTGCTGCCAGAGATATCCGAAATGCACCATGATCCCGCCGACCGACAGCAGCCCCAGAAACGCGGCGCGCAACAGACGGAAGTGCAGCGGCCGCGAACCGGCTTGCAGAAGATTCATCAGGAACAGGACCACCGCCAGTACAACGCCGGTGGGGCGCGTCGCCGTGCATGCCGCGCAAGCGATCGCCGACAGCACGAAGCGGCTCCGGGCGGCCAGCCACAGCGAGAGGGCGATGCACAGAACAAAAACGCCCTCGCTGTATCCGGTCGAGAAGTACATCGCACCCGGAAATGCACACACCAGCAGGCTGGCACGCAGCGCTGTGGTGTCGTCGGTCAGCCGCCGGCACCAGTCGTGGAAAACAATGACGGCCAGCAGGCCGGCAACGTGCGAGACCAGCACCAGCGCCAGGTGCGCCGTCCAGTCGCTGACGGGATCGACAGGCGGCGCGGCCCCGCTGGCCAGCGCCACGACGCCGCGAATCGCCTGCCAGACCGGCCAGGAGACCAGGGGGGCGAGCGGAAAGAACGCCGTCGCGTCGCCGATGCGGCCGCTGGCGTCCGCGGGCTGATAGCCGCGGCACATGATCTGAAGGTAGTGGCCCGAATCCCAGCGGATGAACGGGTTCGCCGGCCACCAGTCGCCGCCGCGGCCGTCGCGGTGTTGCGGCGTGGCGAAGGCGACGACGACGGCCAGGGCGCGCGTCAGCAGGTAGAACGCGACGGTGGCGGCGAGCGGCCCGCGGCGCGCGGCGGCGGGGTGCGGCGCGCGCTGGGGCGCGTGAGCCGATCCGGCCAGTTCCGGTGGCGCGCTCACGTGAGTTCGATCTGCATGCCGACTGTGCGGTTCACGAGTGCCGGATGTCTCAGCAGCGTGACCCGCGCGTTGCGCGGCAGCACTTTGGTCAGCGCCGGGACTTCCGACTCGTATGCATGGATCAGCAGCAATCCGCCGGGCGCCAGGTGCCGCGGCGCCTGGCCGACCAGCCGCGCGATCAGTTGCTGGTGGAACTTCAGCACGCCACGCGGCATGGCCAGGCCCGACTGCCGCCGGATGAACGGCACGCGCCGCAGCACGTTCTTGGCCACGTTCATCGCAAACGTGTCGGGCCGGAAGTTGTAGGGCGGGTTGAACGCGATCAGGTCGAATGGCCCGCTGACGCGTTCGAGCAGGTCGCTCTGCAGGCACTCCATGCTGACGCCATGGCGGCTGGCGTTACGCTGCGCGGTGCGGACGGCGGCCGGGGAGATGTCTACGGCGACGACGCTGCGCCCCATGCGGGCCATGACGATTCCCACCACGCCGGTGCCGGTGCCCAGATCGAGCACGCGCTGTCCGGGGCGTGAGATCGCGAGCGCCAGTTGGGCGAACGCGCGGCTGTCGGGCTGCGCCTCGCTCACCCAGATCGGCCCCGGGACCTCCAGCGCGTCGCACAGGCTCTGAACGTCGCTACGAATCTCGGGTGTCGTCTGTGCGGGCATCGCGGCACGCTCCTCGCTGGCCCATTGGGCATGGTTCATGACGATCCACTCGCGCCGGCGGAGATAGTCGCGCAGCGCCGGCGAGCAGATCGACCGCAGCTCCGTCGCGCGCTGCGGCGCCGCCACGTATTCGTGCAGATACGCGATCGGGCAGCCGGCGTCGCGCGCGTCCGGACCGACCGCCGGATGCAGCAGCAGCTCGACGGAGCCGTAGGGGACGGCGGAGAGTCCGGCGCGGATGGTTCGCAGGCTCATGTTCGCGGTGTAGCTAACGCCGATGAAGTAGTCGGTGGTCAGCAGGCCGTTGCGCGTCGCGTAGCGCTCGTTGCGCCGCGCGAAGCGATTCAGCAGCACGCGCTTGACGATGTTCGAGTTGAGATAGGGCTGAAGCCGGCCGCGCAGCCCGCTGTGCGAGTGCGGCAGCTCGCGCGCAATGCGCACGACCGGCACGCCATACTCGGCCGCCAGCCTGCACGTCAGCCGGAAAATCCGCGGAATCATGTGGACGTGCTGGTGCGAGTTCAGATGATCGATCCGCACGCCGTCGCTCAGCACGCGCTCGATCTGCGCCCGGAACTCCGTCTCGATCTGGCTGATGCCGCGCGCGTCGCGGGCCGCCGAGAGCAGCCACGCGAATCCCGGCCGCAGCCGCCGGGCGGGCCCCAGCAGCCGGGCGACACGCGCCGGGGGCGCAACCGGATCGGCCTCGTTCAAGCACAGGTGCACGCCCACCCCCAACCCGGCGCACTCCGGCAGCACGGTCTCGATCGCGTGCCGATACGCAAATCCGTTCGCCCGCAGACACGTGCTGGTCAGCACGCCTCCCGACCACGCCCGCCGCACCCCTTCATTGAACGCGTACAGCAGCCCCAGATCGTCGGCCTCGAAAATGATCGAGCGCCGGCCGACCGCGGCGGCCGCGGGCTCCGCCGTCGAGCCGCACTCCGGCGCGGCGGGCACGCCGGGGGGCATCAGAACGCTTTCCGACGTGGCCATGCTGCCGTACGCCATGGATTGTCAACCCGGTGGAGTCCGCCGGCCGACGGCGCAGCGGTGCGGCGTCAGCTTGGCAGAATCTTACCGGCGGGGGGTATGTCCGCCTACCGGCCGCGGTGCTGGCGGCGGGACGGTTTGCCGGGCCGGCTAGGTCGATCGCGGCCGGAGGTCGAGGCGTGTGCGCGCCGGCCAACCCGAAAGTAGCAGCTCGGTCCGGCCTTCGAGCACGTCGATCAGCCGCCGGCCGATCAGCTCGCCGCGCCAGCCGACGAGCAGCGCGGGTGTGCCGGCGTCGCCGTTCTCGCGCGACTCGATCAGCTCGCGGATTCGGCTCGGTCCACCGACCAGGTCGTGGCTGACGCCGGCCTCGTCGCAGATGCAGCGTGCGACAGCGGAGAGCAGTTCGACGACGGCCTTGCTGATCGGAGTGGGCTCGTGATGCTCGATGGGCTGCGGCCACTCCGACTTCGGGCGTTCGAGGGCGGTGCGGACGGCGTCGAGCACGTCGCGGGCGATGCGGGCGTTGCGGCCCTGCGGAAAGCCGCGCAGGATGTGCAGGTCTTCCGGCACGCTGGGCTGGCGGCGGGCGATTTCGACGGCGATGTCGTCGCGCATGATGGCCCGCGCCGGGCGGTCATGATGCCGCGCCCAGCCGTCGCGCCATTCCAGCAGCGACTCGAGCACCGCCAGCGCCGGCCGGTCCAGCTTCTTGGCGCCCTTGATCTTGTAGCAGCGGGTCTGCGCCGGCGGGCGGTAGATCGAGGGATCTTCGAAGCGGGCGAACTCCTCGCGGGCCCACGCCAGACGGCCGCACTTCTCCAGCCGTGTCCGCAGCCGCGCATACGCCGCCGGCAGGTGCGCCACGTCTTCCACCGCGTAGCGCAGTTGCTCGTCGGTCAGCGGGCGGCGGAGCCAGTCGGTCAACGTCTCGCCCTTGCGGATGCGGCGGCCCAGCACTTCCCCGATCAGGCGCACCAGGTTCAGCGGATAGTGAAAACCCGCCAGCCCAGCCGCGATCTGCACGTCGAACACGTTTCGCGGCGGGCGGCCGGTCTTGGCCAGGCAGACTTCGAAGTCCTCCTTGCCGGCGTGCACGACCGACGTGACGCGCTCCGAGACCACCAGGTCCCAGAACGGCGACAGGTCGATGTCGGCCGTCGGGTCGATGATCGAGACGCGCCCCTGGTCGGCCACCTGCACCAGGCACAGGATGGCGTGATAGGTCTCGTCGCGGATGAACTCGGTGTCGAACGCGAACAGTCCCTCGTCTGCCCATTCGCGGCAGCGCGCTTCGAGCGTGATCTGGTCGTTGACGAATTCGTGACGCGTGATGACTGGCATGCGGCGGACCATCGCAACGGACGCCGGTGGGTACACCGGCCGGCGCCCTCAGTGTATCCGAACCGGGCCGGGAGCGGGCCTCCGCGCGGTGTCCGCAGCCCGGATTTCACGCGTTGACTTTCCCCGGCATTCCGCCGATAGAAGCCGCTGATCGGTGGCGGAAGCGGCGGTCGGTCGGCCGGCGAAGGCCGCGATGGTGGAGTGCGGCGTGACGATCTCTCCCGAGCAGCGCGAGCGGCTGGCAGCGGCGATCCACTCGCACGAATTCCTGCACCGCATCCTGCGTGAGATCGAGAGTGCCCTGCGCGTCGTGTTTCACAGCGATGAGCAGATGAACTGGAAACTCGCGCGGCAGGCCGCCGAGCAGATTCTGATCGCCGAGATCGTGTGCCGCTATCGCGGCGACTTCGACGGCATCTACCATGCCGTGCGGCGGATGGAGAATGAAGGCCGCCCGTGGGCCGCCGCCATCCGCGAGCTGGCCGCCGGGATTCACTCCTACTTCACCACGCCGCTGGGGATTATCATGCGGCGAGACCTGTTCGGCGATCAGGCGGTGTTTCTGTCGCCGGAAGCACTGGACTGGTACCGCAAAGCGGCGGAGTAAGGGAGTGGGCAACGTGGCAGCGGGACCAACCGCGGAGCGCGGTGCGCGGCGTTCGATCTCGTCGCTTCAGGCCGGCGAGCGGGTCGACGACGAGATTTTCCTGATCGCGCAGAAGGACCTGCGGACGACCAATACCGGGTCGCTCTACATTCACGCCGTGCTGGCCGACAAAACCGGCCAGCTCGTGGCGCGGATGTGGAACGCGTCGCAGGAGATTTTCGACTCGATGCCGGAGGGCGGCTTCCTGCACCTCCGCGGCCGGGTCGAGAACTACAAGGGGAACCGGCAGTTCGTAATCGACGGCGTGCGCGGGGTGGAGGGGGAGCGCGTCGATCTGTCGGAGTTCATGCCGCACACGCAGCGCGACGTCGAGCAGATGTGGGAGCGCGCCAAGGAGATCCTGCGCACGATCCGCAACCCGGACCTGCTCGCCCTGGTGGCCCGCTTCGTGAACGATCCGCAGTTCGTCGCCGGCTTCAAGAAAGCGCCCGCCGCGGTGCAATTGCATCACGCCTTTGTCGGCGGGCTGCTCGAGCACACGTTGAATCTGCTCGAGCTGGCGGCGCTGGTGATTCCGCGCTATCCGGCCGTCAGCCTCGACCTGGTGCTGGCCGGCCTGCTGCTGCACGACTGCGGAAAAATCCGCGAGCTGATGTACGAGTCGAACTTCGGCTACACCAACGAGGGGCAACTGCTGGGCCACATCGTCCAGGGCGTCACCTGGATGCACGACAAGTGCGGCGAGATCGAGGCGGCGACGGGGCGGCCATTTCCGGCCGAGATCGAGACGGCCCTCAAGCACATCATCGTCAGCCATCACGGCAAGTACGAGTTCGGCAGCCCGCGCCTGCCCGCCACGCTCGAAGCCGTCGCCGTGCATTACCTCGACAACCTCGACGCCAAGCTGAACCAGTATCAGCGCGAGATCGAGAAAGACAACGACCCGGCCAGCGACTGGACCAACTACGTCCCGACGCTGGAAACCAAGGTCTTCAAGCCGGACGTGATGGGAATCCGCGGCCGCGCCGCCGGCGACCCTCCCGTCCCCGGCTGAGAACGCCATTCGCGTCAGCAGAGGAGTTTCAGACCATGACCCGCTACGTGTTGCTCGCGCTCGTCGGCCTCTTGCTGTGCGGCTGCACGAAGTTCACGCGCGAGCGCTTCGACTGGATCGAAACACGCGTCGACGATCGCGACAACGTGCAGCGCACGCTCGGCGACCCGGTCTTCCGCATGGACGACCAGTGGTATTACGAAGACCTCGACCGCCACATCGCCGCCCGCGTCTTCTTCGATCCGCAGGGTGTCGTCAGCGGCAAGCAGTGGATGGACGCCAACACCGGCGAATGGCACGGCGACAACCCGGAACTCGCGCCCGCTGAGGCCGGTGAGAAACGCGAAGACAAGACCAAGACGCGCACCGTCGAGCCGTGAACGCCGCGGTCTTCCTGGAACACACGTTCCTTCGCGATCGCGACGGCCGCGTCTATTCGCAGCAGGGGCTGGACGCCAGCTTCTGGCAGCGCTACCTGGAGGTCTTCGCGCCGCTGAGCGTCGTCTCGCGCGTCCGCGACGTCGACGAGCTGCCCGCCGGCGTCGTCCGGACCGACGCGCCGGGCGTGACCTTCGCCGCGCTACCGCCCTACGTCGGCCCGCGGGCCTTCGCCCGCCAGATCGCCGCGCTGCGGCAGATCGCCTCGCAAGCGGTCGATGACGCCGACGCCGTCATCCTGCGCGTCCCCGGCCCGATCGCCACGCTCGGCTGGTCGCGCCTCCGCCGGACGCGCCGCCCGTTCGCCGTCGAAGTCGTGGGCGACCCGTGGGAGAGCCTCGCGCCCGGCGGCGTGCGCTCGCGCTTCCGCCCGTTCGCACGCTGCTGGATGTGGTGGTCGCAGCGGCGGCAGTGCGCGGCGGCGGCGGCGGCGCTGTACGTCACGCGCGAGGCGCTCCAACGCCGCTATCCGCCCGGCCGCCCGGAAAACGCCGTCGCCTGCTCCGACGTGGCTCTCAGCCCGGCCGATTTCGTGGCCCGCCCGCGGACGCGCTTCGAGCGCCGCCTCATCCTGGTCGGAACGCTCGAGGTGCTCTACAAGGGGCCGCACATCCTGGCCGAAGCGCTGGCGCGGCTTCGGCGGCTCGACCTGCATCTGACTTACGTCGGCGACGGCCGCCGCCGCGCCGACATCGAAGCCCTCGTCCGCCGCCTGGGGATCGGCCATCAGGTGATGTTCACCGGACGCATGCCGCGCGAGGGCGTGCGCGACGCGCTCGACGCTGCCGACCTGTTCGTGCTGCCGTCGCTGACCGAGGGGCTGCCGCGCGCCCTGCTCGAAGCGATGGCCCGCGGATTGCCCTGCATCGGGTCGGCCGTCGGCGGAATCCCCGAGCTGCTCGACGAGGAATCGCTCGTGCCGCCCGGCGACCCCGCCGCACTCGCCGCGAGAATCGCCGAGCTGGTGGACGATCCGGCCCGGATGGCCCGCACCTCGCAGCGCAACCTCTCCGTTGCCGCCGAGTACCGCCCCGAAAAGCTCGGCCAGCGGCGGCTGGAGTTCTATCGCCGCGTCGCCGAGCTGTGCGCGAGTGGCGCCCGCACCTGACCGGCGGTCGCGCCTACGCCCCGCTCGGCGCCGCCATCTTCATCAGCCGGCTCCAGTGTGCCGCCGATACCGGCATCACCGAGAGCCGCCCGATCCGCACCAGGTCGAAATCCGCGAACTCGCGCGCCGCCTTGATGTCGGCCAGCGACACGGGCCGCGCCAGCCACGCCTCGAAGCGAAGCTGCACGGCGACCGCCTTGCCATTCGGATCGGACGGGTCGGGCCGCCCGGCGGCGGCGACCGTGGCCCGCGCGACGATCGCCTTCTGCTTGCCGGTGTGATAGACCAGCACCTCGTCGCCGGCCCGCATGCCGCGCAAGTGCCCCTGCGCCGTCGGATTACGCACGCCCTCCCACGACGTCACGCCGTCGCGTTCCAGGTCGGCGGCGGAGTACTCATCCGGATCGCTCTTCACCAGCCAGCGTGCCATGCTCCGGCCTCGAAGTGCTACGCAGTCCGCGACGGCGCAAAATGCATTCGCAACAGCGCCGTCGCGGCTCCGGCTGTCACGATCGCGATGAACAGATCGTCGTAGCTCTCCAGCAGCTCCACACCCGGATCGGCGCCCAGCGTCCTGAGCAGTTGCGGAACCGTATTCGAATGCCCGCAGACCGCTACGATCTGGCCGGTGTGCGCCTTGCCGATCTGCGCGGCAAGCCCCTCCGGCGCGATGTCGCTCCGCACTTCCAGCTTCCGCCGCCCCGCCAGCGGCGCCAGCGTGTCGCGCGTCCGCCGGTATTCGCTCGCGTACAGCGCGTCAAAAGGAACGGCCTCCAGCATCCACGCCAGCGTCTCGGCCCGCTGACGGCCGCGCTCCGAGAGCGCGGCGTCGCGCGTCTCGTCGGCCTTCTCCGCGTGCCGCAGCGCGACGACGATCGTCGGCCTGCCCTGCGACATCGCCGACGTCGGCCGCGTCTGCGCCGCCAAGCCCGACACCCAGGGCGCCGACAGCGCCAGCAGCGCGCTTCGGCGGCTGAGCGCGGCGTGAGTGAGTCCGGCCGGGTCGTTCATGTTCGCTCCTGAATGCGCGGCGTAATGTCCGACTCGCAGATCCGCCGGATCGCCACACGCAGCGTCGTCAGCCGGCCGCGACCCACCACGCGTTCGAATCTCCGTTCCAGCGCTTCATACGCCTGAATGCACGCCGCCGCCATCGCCAGCCCGTGCGCGGTCAGCCGCACGACGCGGATGCGCCGGTCGCCCGCGTCGCTCTGCACGCGGACGTAACGCAGCCGCTCGAGCTGCCGCGCCAGCTTGGTCATGGCCTGCCGGCTGACGCCCGCCCGCCGGGCCAGCTCCGCCAGCGACGTGCCCTGAAAATCGATCTGCCGCAGAAGCACCGCGTGCGACATGTTCACGTCCGGATACCCCCGCCCGGCCAGCTCCGCCAGCACGTAGTCGCGGCAGACGTTATAGGCGTTGAACAGCATCCGCGGCACGCTGCCGGCCCGACGCGCCTGAAGATCGGCCAGATCGATCCCGCGCGACGCCGCCGATCGCGGCCTCCGCACCCGCGCCACCTTCGGCGATCGTCCGTTAGCCCGCGTCATCGCCGGCTCTGCCGCGGACCCTGCGACCGCACGCCGTGCCGCGTCCCTTCGGCGGTCATACGGTCGGCCAGCCGCATGCGGGCCTCCTCGACCGCGTTGGGCTCGCCGGCCAGAGAACGGTCCTCGGCGAAACGGGCACAGAGATATTGGACCGACTCATCCACGTCATCGCTCAGGTAAAACAGCTCCAGGTCGTCCGGCGCGACGTGCGCGAAACGCCGCAGCATGACGTCGCGCATCCACGCGATGAGCGGCGCCCAGAACTCGCGTCCGAAGAGCACGACCGGATATCGGCGGATTTTCTCGGTCTGAATCAGCGTCATGGACTCGAAGAATTCGTCCATCGTCCCGAAACCGCCGGGAAAGCAGACCAGCGCGACCGAGTACTTCACGAACATGACCTTGCGGATGTAGAAGTGCTCAAACTCCAGCGCGGTCGTCTGATACTCGTTGGGCTCCTGCTCGTGCGGCAACGTGATGTTGAGCCCGACGCTCTGCACGCCGGCGTCGGTCGCCCCCTTGTTCGCCGCCGCCATCACCCCCGGCCCGCCGCCGGTAATGATCGCGAAACCGTGCCGGCCCAGCTCGCGGGCCATGACTTCGGCCTGCCGGTAAAGCGGCGCGTCCGGCGCGGTCCGCGCCGACCCGAAGATCGAAATCGCCGGTCCGATGTTGTGCAGCACGTCCACCGCCCCCACAAATTCCGACATGATGCGGAAGATTCGCCAGGTTTCCTCGGCGGCGGTGCGATAGGCGAACGAGTCGGTCATGCCACGCTCCCTGGGCGGTCGGCGTCGCTGGTGCGTGAAGATCGTAGCGGCCCGCCGACGAATGCGAAATCGGGGCACCGCCGCCCAAAAAATGAGCGCGCCGTACCCCGGCCGATTGCTAGAATGGCACGCGTGGGGAGGCCCGGTGTGTGCCGCCCGGGGCGGGCAAGCCGGCCAGGACCCGTACCGCCGCATCGGCGAGCTTTCTGGGACGAGCATGAGCTGGCGCGAACGTGACTATCATCGGGCCGACGAGTGGCCGTCGCTGCAGTCCGGGCCGCCCGGCGGCCCGCTGACGATCGCGCTGCTCGCGGCCCAGGTCGTCGCTTTCGTCCTGCTCGCGTCGTCGCCCGGCGGCTCAGCCAGCCGCGCGCTGCGTCCGCTGCACGCCAGTCCGTCGCTGACGACGCTCCTGCTGCATCCGCTGGCGTCACGCGCCGTGGCGCCGTCCTTTTTCTGGTGCGCGCTCACCTGGTGGCTGGTCGGCTGGAGCGAACGGCGGTTCGGGGCTTGGCGCACGCTGGGCTGGTTCGCGCTCGGCTGCGCGCTGGCCGCCGGGGCCTACCTCGCCGCCGCCGGCGCCTACCCTGCCGGTGCCGCCATCGGTCTTTCAGGTCCGGCTGGCGGCCTGCTGCTGCTGCTCGCGCGCCGTGCCCGTGAGCTGCGCGGCCAGCACGAGCGCGTCGCGGGACAGCCCATTGCGGTCGAGTGGCTGGCTGGCTCGATCGCCGGCGGACTGATCCTTCTCACGCTCCTGACCGCGCGAGGTGCCGGCCTGGCGTGGGTGGCAGCCGCCATCGTGCCGACGGCGGCCGGCTGGTTTCTCGGCCCCTGGCCGCGCTTCGGGCGACCCGTTGGCCCAGCGCGCACGACCGGTCGGACGGCCAGCCGCTCGCTTCGCGCTCCGCGCCGCGCCGCCCCCGCGCCGCCCGCCCCCGAGAGCATCGACCGAATCCTGGACAAGATCCGCCAGGAGGGCGTGGCGTCGCTCTCCCCCGAAGAGCGCGAACAGCTCGAAGCCGCACGCCGCGCCATGATCGAGCGCGACGCGGCCTCGAACACGCTCTGAGTCAAGGTTGCAGCCGGCCGGCGGCCTGCGCCGCGATGGCGCGGGGCGAGGGCGTCCCCATCCACGCGGCGCACGTCGCCACCAGCCGCAGTTTGTCGATTGGCTTGCTGGCGTAGTCGTCGCAGCCGGCGTCCAGGCACTTCTGTCGGTCATCATCCATCGCGTGCGCCGTCAGCGCCACAATCGCGATCGTGCTGCCCTGCTCGCGGAGCGTGCGGGCCAGCGAATAGCCGTCCAGCTCGGGCATCTGCATGTCGGTCAGCAGCAGGTCGTAGGGCCGGCCCGACGCCCGCGCCTGCTCCAGCATCGACAGAGCGATCACGCCGTCGTCCGCCACATCCACGGTCGCGCCGGCCTTCCGCAGGTGAAACGAGATCAGCCGCTGATTGTCGACGCCGTCCTCCGCCAGCAGAATCCGGCCGCTGAGTCGCACCGCAGCCGGCGGGGCGCTTTCCGCCGCGCTGGTCTCAACCACCTCGAGGCTGGCGCGGCGCTCGGCGCCGGCCGCCGCGACCAGCGGCAGATCGACGCGGAAGCATGAACCGCGGCCGGACGCGCTGTGCACGAGCGTCACCGATCCGCCCATCAGCTCCGCCAGTCGCCGGCTGATCGTCAACCCCAGGCCGGTGCCGCCGTGGCGGCGGGTCACGGTCGCGTCCGCCTGGCTGAAGGCCGCGAAGAGGCGCTGGGCCTGCTCGGAAGTCAGGCCCGGTCCGGTGTCGGTCACGTCGATCACCAGCCGTTCGCCGCCGGCGCGCGGCTCGGCCCGCGCCGCAATCGTCACGCTGCCCGTTTCCGTGAATTTGACCGCGTTACCTGCCAGGTTCATCAGAATCTGGCGCACGCGCGTCGGATCGCTGATGATGCGGTTGGGAACCGGCGAATCCAGCCGCACCGCCAGCGCGATGCCCTTTTCGACCGCCCGCGTGTGCAGCAGGCTCTCCACTTCGCGCAGCACGGTCAGGATCGGCGTGTCGATCGACTCGACCGTCATGCGTCCGGCGTCGATCTTGGAGAGATCGAGAATGTCGTTGATGATGCGCAGCAGGTGCCGGCCGGCCTCGCGGATCGTCTCGACGATCTGGGCATGCTCCTCCGGCGTCCGCGCCGCCTGCGCGTCGCTCCGCAGCAGATCGGCGAATCCCAGAATCGCTGTGAGCGGCGTGCGAATCTCGTGGCTCATGTTCGCCAGGAACTCGCTCTTGGCCCGGTTGGCGGCGACGGCGACGGCCTTGGCCTGCTTGAGCTCGGCCTCGGCCTGTTTCTTGTCGGTGATGTCGCGAAACGTCCAGAACCGGCCGTAGTAGTGTCCGTCGGTGCCGATCACCGGGGCGGAGAATCGGTCCAGAAAGCGGCCGTCGGTCAGCTCGATCTCGTCGCGGGCCGACTCGGCAGGGTGGGCGTAGAGATACATCACGCGCTTCAGGAAACCTTCCGGGTCGCGGACTTTTCCGACCACGTATCGGAGCGTCGCGTCGTCTTCCGCCTGTTCCCGCAGCGTCGGCGGGAGCTGCCAGATGTCATCGAAGTGCCGGTTCTGGAGGAGCTTGCGCTGCTTGTCGTCGACGACCAGCAGCCCGTCCAGGATCGCCTCCGTCTGCGCCCGCAGAAACGCCGTCGTCGAGCGCAGCTCCGCATCCACCCGCTGCCGTTCCTCCTCCTCCAGTGCCAGCGAGACGAGGTTCGCGATGGCGATCGCGAACGTCTGCTCGTCCGCCGACCACTGCCGCGGCATGCCGAGGTACTCGTGGCAAACCACGCCCTCGATCCGGCCCGCCAGGTGAATCGGTGCGTCCAGCATCGCCCGGATGCCAAGCGGTTTGAGATAGCTCTCGGAGAATTCGCGCGTCCGCGGATCGATGGTCGCGTCGCCCGCGTCGATCACGTCCAGAGTCGCCAGTGCCTCGAAATACGCCGGGTAGTCTGCCGCCTTCAGCTCGGCCCCGCTCGAATGCCGATCATCGGCGACCTCGTAGAGATCGAGGCAGTGAATCGCCGCACGCCCCGCGTCGTAGCGCCACACGCTGACGCGGTCAGCCCCCAGCGATTCGGCCGACGCCTCGGTGATCGCCGCGAGCCGCGCCGCGCCCGCGCTGCCCGACCGGTCGGAACGCGTCAGCGCGACCAGGGCGGTCTGCTGGCGGCGCAGCCGGGCCTCCCGCTCACGCTGCCGCTCTTCGGACGCGATGCGCTCAGTCATGTCGCGTCCGCTGCCGGCGATCCCCAGGAGCTTGCCGGTCTCGCTCCACACCGGCACCGCGTTGAATTCATAGGGCACCAGCCCGCGCCGCGTCCGCAGCCGCACCTCGGCCGTGCTGAAGCCCTTCTCGACGGCGGCCTGCAGCGCCGCCGCCACGCGCGCCGCCTCTTCAGGCGGCACGAAGTCGAGCGGCGTCATCTGCGCGATCTTTTCATGCTCGACGCCCGTGACGGTCTCGAGATTGCCGTTCCACCACGCGAGCCTGCCGTCCGGCGCCAGCATGCAGAGCACTTCCGGCACCGCGTTCGTGACGGCATCGAGCCTGGCGTGCATCGCCTCGGTCTGCCGCAGCAGCGCGGCGCGCGTCTGGTTGGACTGCTCGGCGGCCTCCGTCGCGGCCTCCAGCTCGCGGTGCTGCTCCGACAGCCGCGCGGTCATCTCGTTGAAGGCGTCGGCCAGCGCGCCCAGCTCGTCGTGCGCATGGCTCACGATGCGGTGCGCAAGGTCGCCGGCCGCGACCGCCTGCGTCGCCGTACTGAAGTCCTGAATCCGGCGGATGATCGGCCGCACGAGACACAGCCCCAGCGCGAGGCCCACGACGATGCCGAGGGTGCTGACGATCCCAAGTTGGGTGTGTGCGCGCTGCGCCAGCATCAGGCTTTCGTGATGGGCGTATTCCGCGCGCTCCAGTTGAAGCTGCGTGATGACGTGCAGGCTTTCGTCAAGCGCCTTGAGTTGCGGAGCGACCTCGCGGGCGTACTGCTTCAGCAGCTCGGCCCGCTCCTGCAGCAGAAGCGAGACCAGCAGCCGCTCCAGACCACGCTCCAGCGCCGGATGCGCCTCGGCCACCGTGCAGAGCGCGTGCTGCTCGCGCGAAAGCTGAGACTGCAGCGCGCCGTATTTGCTCAGCAGGGCGCGCATCTCCGGCTGCGACGCCAGCATCGGCTCGTCGTCGTAGCGCGCCAGACTCTGCGACAGCCGCACGCGGGCGCGGGCCAACTGCTGGCAGGCGGATGGGTGCCCGCTCTCGTCGGTCAACACCCGATGAATCCACAGCGTCAAATCGGCGCATTGGTCGCGCGCCTCCTGCGAACGCCACAATGGCAGCACCGCCTCGGTGTGCAGGGCCGCCAGCCGGCGCGAGAGCGTGTCGACGCTGCTGACCGCCACCAGGCTGGCGCTGCCGGCCACCGCCGCCACCGCCAGCACGATCGCCAGCACGAGTTTTGCGCTGATCGACAGCTTCATCGGGTTTCGTCCCACGACGCCGGGGCATCGCCGTACCCTTCGGAGGCCAAAGGGTCGAACGCTGCCGCCATCGGTTCCTATCGGCGGTCGGCGGCGCGGCACGCTCCCGCGGCGCTAGGAATTGCGCCTGGGTCGGTGCAATGGCCGATCGCACAGTCGCGTGCGTAGCAGTGCGTAGGGATTCCGCCTAGCGCGCCCGGGCAGCGATCGAGCGCGAGCGGGCTGTGTCAGGTGTGTCATCGGTGCGACGGGCAGTTCCGCGCCGAGTCGCCTAGGGCTCCGGCAAGACGCCGCCGCCGTTGCCCGATGGGCCGGGCGTGCAGCTTGAGCCGTAGTTCGTCAGCACGTTGACCAGGTCGCGATAATCGACGTCGCCATCGGCGTCGGTGTCGCCGTCGCTGGGAGTGACGCTGTCGCGCCGCCCGTAGTTGCGCAGCAGCGTGCGCAGGTCGCCTGGGCCGACACGGTCGTCGCCGCTCACGTCGCCGACGCAGTCCGGCACGAACGTGACTTTCCAGTCGCCGGTCAGAACGAGCACGCCGTAACCGTCGTTGTTATCGCTCGTGTTGTCGATGACGACGATTGTGTCGGGCTCGATCTCATCGAGTCCCATACCCGCCGCCGGGAAGTCGAAGCTCACGCGGGCGCTGTCCTTGCCGTTCGGCTCGGAATTGTTGATGTCGTCGGGCAGCGGATCGGCGTCGCCGGGATTCCAGAACGAGCGTGGCGATTGCAGCAAGCCACTGTCCCATAACCGCAGCAGGTCGTCGGGAAGCCGCTCGTGATTGTCGTTCGCATACATGAGCATCGCCTGGCCCAGCCGGCGCAGGTGCGCCCGCGCCAGCGCCACGCGCGTGGGCGTCGGCGTGGCGTTCGGCGGATCGGTCTCCACGACGCCGTCAACGGTCACGAAGCTGACGAACTGGCCGGCGTTGTTTTCGGGCGTATTGTCGGCGATGAACGGGTCGTCCATCACGTAGTCCTTCGTGAGCACCCAGTCGAAGCTGATGCGGGCGCTGTTCGGCGCGTTGGGGACCGCGTTGTCGATCGTCTCGGGCGGCGGGTCGGCGTCGCCGGGATGCCAGAACGTGACAGCCTGCTCGACGTAGTCCGGATACAACTCGGAGAGGTCCTCGGGCGGCTTGCCGTCGTGGTCGTTGAGGAACACGGCGTAGCCCAACTGGAGCTGGTGCATGCGCTGCTGAGCGACCTTCGCGTCCGAGAAGACGTCGAATGCCAGGGCGGTGAGAGTGCCGTGGACGACGATGACGATGGCGACAAACCGGCGCGGCATGATCATTCCCCTGTGTTCAAAGCCCAGGCAGCCATACCAAGGATCGGAAGTTTGGCTGGCTCGATCCAGTGGCTCGCGCCGTGCTTGCGTGCGAGCGCCCCCGCACGTACGATTCGCTGGTCTTATCGGGCAAGTGAGCATTCTAACGCGATCGCGCCGCGTTTGCAGCCACGGGCGATTTCGGAGCGGCGGCGTCGCTTGCGTCCATGCAATGCGTTCGCTATAAAGCGCGGTCTATTTGGCCCGGTGAGAGCGGCCCGGAGGAACACGACGTGCCCGATCGAGCAACCGTTGAAGAGAAGGTGAAGACGATCGTCGCCGAGCAGATGGGCGTTTCCAAGGATGAAATCTCGAACGAAACCTCGTTCGTGAACGACCTGAACGCCGATTCGCTCGATACGGTCGAGCTCGTCATGGAATTCGAGGACGCGTTCGAGACGAGCATTCCCGACGAGGACGCGGAAAAGATTCAAACCGTCGGGCAGGCGATCGACTACATCATGGCGCACGCCGCCGGCGCGAAATAACCCGGCGTGGGCGGGTCTCCTGGCATGTCCGATCGTCGCGTCGTCATTACCGGCCTTGGGGCCGTCACCCCGCTCGGCGCCTCGGTGCCGGCGTTCTGGGACGGACTGATCTCCTCGCGCTGCGGCGTTCGGTCGATCACGCACTTCGACGCCTCCCCATTTGACGTTCGCTTTGGCGGGACGTGCAGCGACTTTGACCCCTCGATCCGCATCGATCGCCGCATGCTGAAGCGCATGGATCCGTGCGCGCAGTTCGCGGTTGCGGCGGCGGCGGAGGCGGTCGAGGATTCGGGGCTTGACCTGAACACGATCGACCTGGGGCGGGCGGGGGTGATTCTGGGCAGCGGGATCGGCGGACTGCTCGAAATCGAAGAGCAGATCGACCGGCTGCGGACAAAGGGGCCTGACAAGGTTTCGGCGTTCACGATCCCGAAGCTGATGGTCAACGCCAGTTCCGGGCACATTTCGATTCGTTTCGGCTTTCAGGGCATTTCGACCGCCGTCTCGACCGCGTGTGCTTCCGCCACCAACGCGATGGTGGACGCGGTGCAGGCGCTGCGACGGGGCGAGGCCGACGTGGTGATCACGGGCGGCACGGAGGCGGCGCTGACGCCACTGGGGCTGGCGGCATTTGCAGCGATGAAGGCGCTCAGTACGCGCAATGGCGACCCGGCCCGCGCGTCGCGGCCGTTCGACCGCGATCGCGACGGCTTTGTCATGGCCGAGGGCGCCGGCATCCTGGTCTTCGAGGACTACGAACACGCCCGCCGCCGCGGCGCACGCATCTACTGCGAGGTGGTGGGCGCGGGGGTGACGTCGGACGCGTTCGACATGGTTCAGCCGGACGAGAGCGGCCGCGGCGCGGCCCGTGCCATGCAGCGGGCGCTGGCGTACGCGCGGCTGAACACGACCGACGTGCAGTACATCAACGCGCACGCCACCAGCACGCCGCTGGGCGATGCAATCGAGTCGCAGGCGATTCAGTCTGTTTTCGGCGCTCACGCCCGCAAGCTGGCGGTCAGCAGCACCAAGGGCGCGACCGGACACCTGCTGGGTGCCAGCGGCGGCGTCGAGATGATCGCCTGTGTGCTGGCCATCCGGCACTCGACGCTGCCGCCGACCATCAATCTCGAGAACCCCGATCCGCGGTGTGAGCTGGACTACGTCGCGAATCACGCGCGCGACGCGCGCGTCTCGATCGTGATGAACAACTCCTTCGGCTTCGGCGGCCACAACGGCTGCCTGATCGTCAAGTCCATCTAGGCCACGTTCATCAGAGCACGAAGCGCCAGCGAGTGCAGCCGGGGCGGCTGCTCTCCGGTCAAGCTGGATCGTTTGACTTCGGCTCGCTCATAGATGCCACCCGTCCTCCATTTTCGGCCAAGCTGCGTGCCACTCAATCGCACGGCGGCACTCGGCGTTCGGCGATGACAAGCGTATGATCGTAGTTCGATACGCAACCGCGCAGGAGGCCGCTCATGCAGACCACGCTCGAGAAGACGTTCGCCGCCGAAATCGCCCAGCTTCACGAAACACGCACCTACAAGAAGGCCAACGAGCTCCAGGCGCCGCAGGCGCCGCGGACGCGGATGGATGGGCGGCCGGTCATCAACCTGTCTTCGAATAACTACCTGGCGCTGGCGAACCACCCGAAGGTCGTCGCGGCGGCCAAGCTGGCGCTGGACAAGTTCGGGCTGGGGACAGCCAGCGTTCGCTTCATCTGCGGCACCATGACCTGCCACCTCGAGCTGGAGCGCAAGATCGCCCAGTTCATCGGCTGCGAGGCGAGCACCACCTTCATCTCGTGCTGGGACGCCAACGTCGGCGTCATGCCGACGCTCTGCCCGACGCCGGAAGATGCGATCTTCTCCGATGCGCTGAACCACGCGTCGATCATCGACGCCATCCGCCTCAGCAAGGCGCAGCGCTTCATCTACAAGCATCGCAATCTGAAAGAGCTCGAGACAATGCTCAATTCGCCGGAGGCGAAGAAGTCGCGCAACCGGCTGATTATCACCGACGGCGTCTTCAGCATGGAAGGCGACATCGCCGACCTGCCGGCTCTCAAGGAGCTCGCGACGCGGCACGACGCCCTGCTGGTGATCGACGAATCGCACGCCACCGGCGTGCTCGGCGCCACCGGCCGCGGCACCGCGGAGCATTTCGGCGTCCTCGGCGAGGGGACCCTCCAGATCAGCACGCTGGGCAAGGCGCTGGGCGGGGCGTGCGGCGGCTACGTGGCAGGCTCGCAGGTCGTGTGCGACTACCTGGTGCAGAAGGCCCGTCCGCAGCTCTTCTCGAACGCGCTGCCGCCGGCGGTGTGCTACGGCAGCATGGCGGCGATCGACGTGCTGATGGGGACGGCGACGGGTTCCCCATCGACGGGTTCCCCATCGACGGGGAGCATCGGCGTCCCGCCGGTATCCGGTAGCACCCGCGTCCCGCCGGTATCCGGTGGCATCGGCGTCCCGCCGGTCGAATCGGACTCCGGCCCCGCGCTGCTGGCACGTCTCCGCGACAACGTGGCGCACTTCCGCGCCGGAATGAAAGACCTCGGCCTCAAGACGCTCGAAGGCGTCACGCCGATCGTCCCGGTCATGGTCGGCGAGACGGCGACGGCGATCGCGATGCAGAAGGCGCTGCTGGAGCAGGGCGTGTTCGTCAGTGGCTTCGGCTACCCCGTGGTGCCCAAGGGCGAAGCCCGGCTGCGCTGCCAGGTCTCCGCCGGCCACACGCGCGACGACCTGAATCAATGCCTCGCGGCGTTTCGCACCGTCGCGGAGAAGTTCCCCGAGAGCTGCGGGAAGCACTGATAACGCCGCGCCCGACTCGAACGCCGGCCGATATAATGCCGGTAAACGCGTGTGATGGCGCAATCGAGCGATCCGACGCACGGATCTCCCGCCGGTTGCACGGAAGGCGCCCATGGTCGTACGAACACCCACCACGAAAGTCCGGCGGCCCGGATACTCGGGCCTCGTGCTGACCGCCGAGGAATACCTGGCGCTGCCGCCCGATGGGAATCGCTACGAGCTGATCGACGGAGTGGTCGTCATGTCGCCGAGCCCGCGCAACACGCATCAACTCGTGATGCTTGGAATCGTCTCTCAGCTTCGCGCGTTCGTCGTTGAACGCGGATTGGGGCTGGTGCTCGTCGAAGCGGACGTGGTGCTCGAGGCCCGTCCGCGGCGAAGAGGCAAGGTCTTCCGGCCGGAGATGCACTTCATCCGCGCGGAGCGCGTCGCGCAGCTCGGCGAGCGGACGCAGATTGCACCCGACGTCGTGCTGGAGGTGATTTCGCCCGAGTCGCGCGGCGCGGACGAGGAGACCAAGTACCGCGACTACGAGACCGCGGGCGTCGCCGAATACTGGCTGGTCGACCCGATCGACGAGACGATGACGTTTTACCGGCTGCAAGACGGCAAGTATGCCGCGACGGCGGTAAGTCCGCTCTCCTTTGAAAGCCAGGCGGTTCCGGGCTTCAAGCTCGATCTGGCGCGGGTTCGAGCGGCGTTTCATGCGCTGAAGTGACGCGGGACTACGAGCCTCGACGCGCGAGGCCGAGAGCGATATCCTCAGCTCACGAACATCCAGCACTGAGATCGGACGAATTACGATGGCCACTTCGGCAAACCCGCCGCTGCCGGACTACGACTCTCCGCCGGTGATCGAGGTCGTTTGCGGTTTCCAGTTTGCGCCCCTTGATCGCTTCTTGGCGACGAGCTTCGGGTTACTGTGGGAGCGTTTCAGAGCTGAGTACCCGATTTGCGAGCAACACCCTCCGTTGGTTCAAGTCACCGAGCGACTGGGGCAACCGATTGCCGAAGAGTCGCAGGTCGAGTTTTCGAGTGAGTTTCCATTGCCGCGGATCTTCTTCGTGCATCGGTCGCCCTGTTGGCTGATTCAGGTACAAAACGATCGATTTCTTCACAATTGGCGCAAGCAAGACGAAGCAGACGCGTATCCCCGTTTTCCCGAGGTTTTCGGGAAGTTTTGGGCGGCATGGGAGCAGTTTCTCCGATTCTGTGACGACGAGAAGCTCGGGACACCGCGGCTGAACCAGCTCGAGGTAACGTACATCAATCACGTTGTGCAAGGCGAAGGCTGGGACGGAATGGATACGATCGGCGGTGTCTTTCCGGATATTGGATGGCGGACCCCGCGTTCGTTCCTGCCAACGCTCGAGTCGGTCAATTGGACGGCCAGTTTTGCCCTGCCGGAAACTACCGGCCGGCTTCACGCATCGGTGCGTCACGCCGTCAGGCGTCGGGACTCCCGGGCAGTCCTCTTGTGCGAGCTCACGGCCCGCGGTCTACCAAGGCGCCTCGATCACGACTCCGTTCGCAACTGGTTCCAGCTGGGCCGAGAGTGGATTGTGCGAGGTTTTGCAGACCTGACGGGCGAACGCATCCAGACGGAAATCTGGAAAAGGAGGTCGGTGTGACCGGCGAGTCGCAAACGACGACGGTGGAGCGGGACTACGCCGACGACCAGACCAGTGCTCGCCGATCGCTCGGATCGACACTTTCGCCAAACTTTCTTTTTCTGGGTGAACCGGCGGTGCCAAGACGGCAGCCGAAACGACGTGCGCGGGCAACCACTCAGGCGTGGGCACAAGCACCGCTCGGTTGCATCTCCGCAAGCATGCGGTCTGCCGTGCTTGTGTTTGCACCCGGCTTGACCAGGGTTATGGACGAGTTCCCAGGTAGTTTCGAAGGACAAGGGAGCGCATCTCGTCAACCACTCACTGCTCCACGTCGTCACGAGCGGTACGCGCGGCTGGTGTCGCTGATCCAGTCGTGGCTCGCCGACGACTCGGATTACGATGAGACCGTCTGGCCGCAAGTGAAATCCGGAATCGAAGAGTCGCGCACGTCGTTTAGGAATCGATTCAGTGAGTAGCCGAGTCGCGTTGGACACCGGACCACTTGGGCAGATTGTTCATCCAAAGGCAGCGAGAGCTGCCGCGGAGTGGTTTCTCGCAATGCTCCAATCGGATTGCGACATACTCCTGCCCGAGATCGCAGATTACGAATTGCGGCGCGAGTTGATTCGCGCCGGGAAGACAAAGAGCGTTACACGACTCGACCAGATCAAGGAGCAACTCGACTACCTGCCAATTGACACACCCACAATGCTCAGAGCTGCGAATCTCTGGGCCGAGGCACGGCGTCGAGGCAAGGCCACGGCAGACAAACACGCTCTGGACGGAGATGTAATCCTGGCCGCGCAGGCCCAGCTCGCCACCGCAGACATCGCGACCGACAACGTCGGTCATCTCGACCAGTTCGTGAAGACGCGACACTGGCGCGACATGGGGTTTTCCGGCGCGGCGTAATTGCCGTGCGGCGCAGAATCCTTTCGGAGCTGGCCGTCTTCCGATGCGAGCAGCCGGGAGGCTCATCTCCGGCCAACGGCACATTCTTGGTGGTTTGCATACCCGACAATACATTCGGACAGCGCGTTGTTCTGGGCAACCACTCCAGCACGCTTACTACCAATTCCGGGGGATCTGCCACACGCCATCCGTTTGAAAAGCATGATAATCCTCCGTCGCGCTGAATAACGACCGAGGAAGCGGTACGAGTGCGTCCGGATTGTGCATCACCTTGAGTCGCATCGGCCGTTCTCGATCAACCGGCTCTATGTGGGCCGACGCAGGGTTGGGTGTCAATACGGCGATGGCTGAGATGTACCGCTTGTGGCCTCGGTCGCCACCGTGACCGGTGCGAAATACCCCGTCTCGGCCGTGCTCCATCGACCATTCATGATCGCGGCCGGCGCCAATCGGGACAACGAACCTTAACTCTCCAAACAGGTGGAGCAGCACACTCGCCGACAGATCAATGCCGACACGCCGATGGTCATCCAAGACGATCACGAGGGGGATTCTGAGCTCGGTATAGGGCCGCAGTTGAGTGCGGGCGTGCTGGATCGCGTTCCCGATTGGCTTGATCAGGCGCTTCGAGGAGACCGTCCGGACGCCGCGCAAGCCAGCCAATGGTCCCGGGGCGCGAAAGGACTCCACTTCGACGAGGAACTCCGTGCCATCGCGCCAAACAAAGAAATCGGGCCGCTTGCCGTCGCGGATTTCTATCCGCTCTTCCAGTCGTTGCTCGCCTACAAACTCGAAGTCCCGCTGACGCAACAGCCACTCAAATCGCAGAGCCCCAACGTCCCGCACGGGAAGGTTCACCTTTATCTGTCGCGACCTGCCATGCACACGCACCGGATCGAGCCGGCCCACGACACGAGCGGGCGGACAATCGGCGACGTGGCGCCGGTTGCGCGGCTGCCCACGATTGTACCGCTAGCGTTGCAACCGTCGTCGGCGGCCCATACGATCCACCCGACTGTCCGGAGAATGGCTCGCAATACCGCTCGCCCATGCCCACCCGCTACCTCGTCACCTCCGGCCTGCCGTATTCCAACGGGCGACTGCACGTCGGACACATCGCCGGCGCGTATTTGCCGGCCGATACGTACGTCCGCTACCTCCGCGCCGCCGGCCGCGACGTCCGCTTCATCTGCGGCAGCGACGACAACGGCGTCGCGATCGAGATTTCCGCCCGCCAGCAGAACAAGACGCCGCAGGAAGTCTCGACGCACTTCAACCAGCGGCAGAAGGCCGATTTCGCCGGCCTGCGGATCGATTTTGACGTCTATGGCGGCACGCACCAGCCCGGCTACTGGGACATTCACCGCGCGCTCAGCCAGGATTTCTTCAAGCGGATCTACGAGCGCGGGTTCTTCACGAAGCGCCGCACGCGGCAACTCTTCGACCCGCAGATCAACCGCTTCCTGCCGGATCGCTACGTCGAGGGCACGTGTTATCACCCCGACTGCCGCAAACCCGGCGCCCACGGCGACCAATGCAGCAGTTGCGGTCGGCTGATCGACGCGCTCCTGCTGATCGAGCCGAAGAGCGTCATCACCGGCGGGCCGACCGAGGTGCGCGAAACCACGCACTGGTACCTGCGGCTGAACGACTTCGAGCAGCCGCTGCGCGACTGGCTTAACACCAAGCAGGGCATCTGGCGGCCGAGCGTGCTGAACTTCGCGCTGGGGCAGATCAAGCAGGGTCTGCCGGAGCGCTCTATGACGCGCGACATCGAGTGGGGCATCCCCGTCCCGCTCGACGACCCCGACGCCGCCGGCAAGGTGCTCTTCGTCTGGTTCGACGCGCCGATCGGCTACGTCTCATTCACCGCCGCCCTGTGCGAGCAACGCGGCGAGCGGCGCGAGGATTATCAGAAGTGGTGGTGCGACCCCGACACGTCGATCGTGCACTTCATCGGCGAGGACAACACGGTCTTTCACACGCTGATCTGGCCGGCGATGCTCATGGCCGAGCAGCAGCACAAACTCCCCGCGCACGTCGTGGCCAACAACTACCTGAATTTCAAGATCGGCGGCGGCGAAGAGGAGAAGATCAGCAAGAGCCGCACGCCGCAGGAATCGCCGGTCTGGATCGAGGAGTATCTCAAGCGCTATGACCCGGACGCGCTGCGCTACTACCTGACGGCGATCGCGCCCGAGGCGGCGCGGACGTTTTTCGACCCGGCGCACTTCATTCAGCGCAACAACAGCGAGCTGTGCGACGTGTTCGGCAATTTCGTCAACCGTCCGCTGACGTTTGTCGCCCGTTATTTCGACAACAAGGTGCCTGACGCGAGCGCCGCGACCGACGTTGATCGGGCGCTGGTCGCGCGCGGCGCCGCGGCGCTGGAGAAGGTCGGCGCGTGCATCGAGGGTTTCCGCTTCAAGGCCGGGCTCGAAGAGCTGATGAGCTTCGCCTCGGCCTGCAACGAGTATTTCCAGATCCGCGCCCCGTGGAGCAGCCGCAAGACCAACATGGCCGACTGCGCCGCGTCGATCGGCACGTCGGTCCACGCCGTGCACCATCTCGCGATTCTGGCGGCACCGTTCATGCCCGGGGCGGCGGAACGGATCGTCGCGATGCTCGGCCTCGACGCGCCGGCGTTGCGCTGGCAGCCGCCGGCGCCCCCGGCGACCGGCCGTGCGCTCGGGCAGGCGCAGATTCTGTTCACCAAGCTCGAGGGTGAGGAGCTGTAACCCGCTCTCGGGCGGCATCGCCCCACGCGCAGCGAGTCGCGATGCTGGCGCGAATGCGAACGAGTCCGCAGGTATGCTTACGCCTGATGGCGAAAGCAGGCCACCCGCCGCTGATGGAGCACGCATCGTGAGACTTCGACGCGTCGCCATCGGACTGTTGCTCCTCGTGAGCGGCTGCGCCGCTCCGCACGCCGCCGACTTGCGCGTTCGCGTCAAGCCGGTCTTTCTGCTGCCGTCGGGTGTGCAGCCGCCGGGGGCGGAGTATTCCACGCGGCTGATGCGGCACTTGGAGTGGGCGCGGGCCCGCTATCGCGAGCTGCTCGACGGGCGCGACACTTTCGAGCTCGCCGGCCGCGCCCCGCTCGTGCTGGCCAGCGAGCAGCCGGCCGGGTATTTCACTGCCACGTCCGACGGCGGCGCGGAGGTCGCTCTCATCGAGCTCTTCGCGCACGACCACGTCGATCGATTCTCCTGCCCGTTCATTTACGTCGTCCTCTTCGTCGGCACCGGGCAGTGGCCGGGCGGCGGCGGACGTCCGATCAACGGCGGTTTGAACACCGGCGGCGGAATCGTCATTCTCGCGGCCGATGGGCTGATCGATTCGCCCAACTTCCAATCCACGCTCCAGCATGAGCTGGGACACGGCTTCGGCCTGCCGCACGTCGACGTCTATGGTCACGACATGAGCGAAAACCCCTCTCTCATGTCCTACAACCCACGCCATCACACCAACGGCTTCACCCCGAGCGACGCGCCCGGCGCGCTGATCCCCGAGGATCGTCGTGCCCTGGCGCTGAATCGCCGCGTGTTTCCCGGATACGAGTTCGTCCCGTCGCGCCACGCACCAGCGCAGTACAGCCTGGCGCCCATCGTCCTGCTCGGCCCCATGACGCTCCAGGGACAGGAGGCGTACAACGGGCCCGAAATCGTTGAATCACCCCGGTAGCAGATGCGTGGCATGCTCTCGCCCGGTGGTATGCTCTCGCCGACAGGCGTGAGCATGCAGCGCGCGCTGCTGGCACCGTCAGCGCCGGCACATCGCCGCTGCTGGTGCGCGGCCGGCCAAACTCGTATAGTCCGCACGATGCTAACGATCCTGCAACGCTGTGCGCGACGCGCGTGCGAACGAGCACCGTATCGGGCGCCGGGTAGTGTCTCCCCCTACACCGCCGCACCGCCGATCAGACCCGCGGTTCGGCGGATCGTCGTCCTCGCCGGCGTGCTGCTGCTGCTATCGTCAGGATGTTCGCCGCCGAGCCGGCCCGCCCGCAGCGACGCCGCGCCTCTTCCGCCGCTCGACACGTCGACACCCGAGGCGGCCGCGAAATCGCTGCTGGCGGCGTTGAAAGCGCGACTGGTCGCGACACGGGCGCATGATGCCGCCGGCGATCAGGCGGCCCGCGCCCGCATCGCCGAGCTCGTCGCCGTCGACGTCATCTATCAGCGGCTGCCGTCCGGCGCGCGGCGGCTGACCACGCCCGAGGCGGCGGCGCGCTCGGTCTCGGATACGTGGCCGGCGCTCATCGCCTTCTACGTCGAGCATCTCAACGTCCAACAGATCGAGCGCGCCGTTGAGGCGGGCGGGCACGCCCACGTGCACGTTGCGACAACCGGTGGTTCCGACGCGGCCCGACTCAAGATCGAGTGCGCGAATCTCGGCGGCGCCTGGCGGGTCGCGCGGATCGAGTTCGACCCGCCGCACGCGAGCAGCCAGCCGACGTCAGACTGAATCGGCTGTGCGAACCATGTAGAGCAGCCGCCCCCGGCTGCACTCGGTTTCGCTCGCTGGCGCTTCGTGCTCGGCAGGTCGCCCGACGGCGACCTGCCCTACCTGAGACGGTTACGCGGGTTGGATCCTGCGCCCCGGACCCTGAACCCTGAACCCCGAACCCTCAACCTCACGCGCCGCGGGTCGCCGCGACGTAGCGCGTGATCTGGTCGATGTGCGAGAGGTCGTGGCCGGCGTGCATCTTGCGCATCAGCTCCAGCGGCTCCTCGCCGCGCTCCGCGTGCAGACCGGCGCGCTTCAGGTCGGCCTGGGAGAGCCTTCGGAAAAGTGCCAGGTTCGCGCGGCGCAGGCCGGCAAAGGTCTCGGCCAGCTCGCGCGGGTCGTACTCGTTGTAGCGCTGGCCGGCGACCCACAGGTCCTGATCCATGCTCGTGATCGCCGGCCGCTCTTCGCAGGCGATCAGCCGCGTGCGATAGCCGTACACCCACTCGGCGTCGCAGAGGTGGCCGATGATCTCCAGCGGCGTCCACTTGCCCGGAAACGGCCGCTTCCGCAGCGTATCGGCGGGGTGCATCGCGACGAGGCGCGCGATGACGGCCGGCGTCTCGGCCAGCACGTCGAGCGGCTCGCGGCTGCCCAGCAGTCCGAGCAGCTTGTCCTGATACGTTTTCGTATTCCCCCGTTCGACGGCGGTTTGCGTCATGGCGAATTCCTCGTCGCGGCTCGAGGTTGACATCGTATCGCGCAGCGTGCGCCACGGCGAGCCGCGAATCGGGTCCAGCGGCATCCCGATAAGCACGAGCTTTCGTCGGACCCAGGCAACTCAGACATGCCGGGCCAGTATCTCCGCAAAGCGCCACACCTCGTGAAACGTGTTGTAGAGCGGCGTCGGCGCGACACGCACCACGTTCGGCTCGCGGAAGTCGCAGACCACACCCGCGGATTCCAGCTCCGCGTGCAGCTCGCGCGGCCGGTGATGCGCCAGGATCGACAACTGGCAGCCGCGCGCCGCCGGCTCGCGCGGCGTGATCACCGTGTAGCGCTGGCTGGGCATCTGATCCAGCAGGAATTGCAGGTACCCCGTCAGCCGCCGCGACTTCGAACGCAGCGCCGGCATTCCCGCGGCATCGAAGATTTGCAGCGACGCGACCAGCGGCGCCATGGCCAGAATCGGCGGATTGCTCAGTTGCCAGGCGTCGGCGCTGGCGACCGGCTTGAACTCGGCTTCCAGGTGCATGCGGAAGCGCGTCCGCGGGTCGTTTCCCCACCAGCCGCCGAGCCGCGGCAGCGACAGGTCGCGCGCGTGCCGCTCGTGTATGAAGCAGCCAGCCACCGCGCCCGGTCCGCTGTTCAGATATTTGTAGCTGCACCACGCCGCGAAATCGACGTCCCAGTCGTGCAGCGCCAGCTCGACGTTTCCCGCCGCATGCGCCAAGTCGAATCCGACGGCGCATCCGGCCCGGCGGGCGGCGGCGGCGATCGCCCGCATGTCGAATACCTGCCCGGTGAAGTAGTTCACGCCCGACATCATCACCAGCGCCAGCCGCGGTCCTTCGCGCTCGATGAGCCCCAGCACGTCCTCGGTGCGGAGCGTCGTTTCGCCCGACCGGGGCGACGCGACGATCATGCCGCGGTCGGCCTCAAAGCCGCGCAGCCGGAGCTGCGAGCGAACCGCGTAGAGGTCCGATGGAAACGCGCAGCCCTCGATCAATATGCCGTAGCGCTCCGGGCTCGGCCGGTAAAACGTGCTCATCAGCAGGTGCAGGTTGACGGTCAGGCCGTTCATGCACACGACTTCGTGCGGCGCCGCTCCCACAAGCCGCGCCGCCGGCGCGCGCACCTGCTCGTGGTAGGAATACCAGGGGCGCGCGGCGCGGAAGTGCCCTTCGACTGCCAGGGTCGCCCAGTCGTTCAGCTCCTGCGCCACGATTCCCCGCGCCGACCGCGGCTGAAGCCCCAGCGAGTTGCCGCAGAAGTAGAGCACCTCTCGGCCGTCCGGGCGGCGCGGAACATGGAACGCCTCGCGCCATTTCGACAGGGGGTCGGCGGCGTCGAGCGCGCGTGCGAATTCCTCGCCGGTCTGATAGCTTCCCTGCGCGCCCGAATCCGTCATGGTGGGCAATCATAACGGAGCATCAGGCAGGCCGAGGCACGTCGGTGGGGACGGACGATTCAGCCGTAACCGGATCAGTTTGCGGCGGCTGGAACGGCTCTACCTTCCCCGCCGAATTCGGTTATCATGCCCGGCTCGGTTTGTGAAATCTTTCACGAGACGGCCGCGAATGCCCGCGATCACGGTAGACGGAAAGAAGATCGAGTGTCGCGACGGCATTCCTGTGCTTCAGGCCGTGCTCGAGGCCGGCGGCGACGTTCCGCATTACTGCTATCACCCCGGGCTTTCCATCGTCGCGAGCTGCCGCTTGTGCCTGATGGAGATGAAGCTCCCCAACCCGCAGACGCGCGAGCCCGAGTGGGTCCCCAAGCTCTTCCCGTCGTGCCAGACGCCGGTGAAGGACGGCATGGAGGTCCGCTTCGACTCCGACCGCGTGCGCGGCAATCAGCAGCACTGCATGGAATACTTCCTGCTGAATCACCCGCTCGACTGTCCGGTCTGCGACAAGGCCGGCGAGTGCTGTCTGCAGGATTACAGCGAAAAGTTCGGCCATGCGTCGTCACGCATGGTCGAAGACAAGCACAAAAACCCCAAGAAAGACATCGGACCGCGCACGCTGCTCTACCAGGACCGCTGCGTGATGTGCACGCGCTGCGTGCGCTTCGCGCAGGAGATCGCCGGCACCGGCGAGCTGACCGTTGTCAACCGCGGCAACCGTGCCGAGATCGACGTTTTCCCCGGCGTGCCGCTGGCCAACCCGCTTCAGGGCAACGTCGTCGACCTCTGCCCCGTCGGCTGCCTGCTGGACAAGGATTTTCTCTTCAAGCAGCGCGTCTGGTTCCTCAACAGCACGCCGTCGGTCTGCCCGGGTTGCAGCCGCGGCTGCACCATCCGCATCGATCAGAACGAGAACCGCGTCCACCGCCTCAAGCCGCGCTTCAATGAAAAAGTAAACGCCTGGTGGGTCTGCGACGAGGGTCGCTTCGGCTGGAAATACGTGCACGCCGCCGATCGCTTGCGCCGCCCGCTCATCCGCCGTGGCGAGCAACGCGAGGGCATTCGCTGGGAGGAAATCCCGGCGACGCTGCAATATCAGCTCGAGGCGCATGCCGCCGCCGACCGCGGCGCCGCGTGCGCCTGTGTGCTCAGCCCCATGATGTCGTGCGAAGAAGCCTGGCTGCTGGCGAAGTTCGTCCGCCGCCTGGCGCCATCAGCAGCCTTGGTGCCCGGCCCGGCGCCGCGCGTGGGCGACGATCAGACTTTCGCCAGCGGCTTCCGCATCTCGGCTGAAAAGTGCCCAAACCGCCGCGGCGTCGAACGCGTGATTGCCGGCCTGGGCGGCACGCGCTGGAGCTGGGACGAGCTGCTGGCGAACGCGACGGCGGGTTCGGTGAAGTTCGCGTACGTCACGGGCGGCTATCCGTCGGCGTTATTCACGAAGGAAACCGCGACCGCCTTGGGCAAGGCCGCGTTTCTGGCGGTACACGACCTGTTCGCCTCGCCGCTGAGCGACGTTGCCGAGCTGCTGCTGCCCGGCGCGGCGTGGGCCGAGCGCGACGGAGCGTTCATGAATGACGACGGGCTGCTGCAGCCCTTCGAACGCGCCATTCCGCCGCTGGAAGGCGTCAAGCGCGACGGGCAGGTGTTCTTCGAATTATTCGGACAGCGCGGCCTCTATCGCGCCGCGGACGTCCGCGCGCTGATGGCCGCCGAAATGCCGGAGTTCTCGCAGGTATACGCGCCGCGTGAGCTGCCCGAGCACGCGCATTAGCAGGTGTCGGCGTTGAGATGATCGAGTTCGTGCAGAGTCTGCTGGCTTCGCCGTTCTGGTTCGCCGTGCTCTGGATGCTGGCGCTGATCGCCATCATCATGACCACGATCGCGGCCCTAATTCTGGCTGAGCGAAAGATCTCGGCCTACATCCAGGACCGCGTGGGCCCCAACCGCGTCGGCCCGCTCGGCATCTTCCAGCCCGTCGCCGACGGGGCCAAATTCCTGCTCAAAGAAGACATCATCCCGGCCAACGTCGACCGCCCGATCTACTTCCTGGCCTCCGGCATGGCGTTCGTCATCGCGCTGCTCGGATTCGCGATCATCCCCTGGGCCGGCGACATCCACTGGCCCTGGATGCCCCCCGGCCAGACCGTCTCCACCCAGGTCGCCGACATCAACATCGGCATCCTCTACATCCTCGCCGTCGGCTCGATGAGCGTCTACGGCGTCGTGCTGGCGGGCTGGGCCAGCAACAACAAGTACGCGTTCTACGGCGGCATGCGTGCCACGGCGCAGATGCTGAGCTACGAAGTTCCGCTCGGCCTGGGCATTCTTTGCGTGCTGCTTGTCTCCGGCGACCTGCGTCTCGGCCACATCGTCGACCAGCAGGCCGCCGGCGGCTACTGGAACGTGCTGCTGCAACCGATCGCCTTCCTGCTGGTGCTGATCAGCGGCTTTGCCGAAACCAACCGCACGCCCTTTGATCTGGCCGAGGCCGAGCAGGAGCTGGTCGGCGGCTATCACACCGAGTACAGCGCGATGAAATTCGCGCTCTTCTTCCTCGGCGAGTATGCGCACATGCTGACCAACAGCGCGCTGATGGTCGCGCTCTTCTGGGGCGGCTGGGCGCCGCTGCCGTTCCTGCCGCTGCTGGCCGGCACCACCGGCTGGGTCGCGGCGCTGTTCAAGTTCGCCATCTTCTTCGGCAAGGTGCTGCTCTTCCTCGTGTTTTACATGGTGATCCGCTGGACCATTCCGCGCTTCCGCTTCGACCAGCTCATGTCGCTGGCCTGGCGGGCGCTCGTGCCGATCGGGATCGCCGCCGTGCTGCTGACTTCGCTGCTCGCGGCCCTCGGCTGGCAGCGCAGCCTGCCCGCCAGCATTCTCGTCAACGGGCTGCTGGTGGCAGGCGCCCTGGTCGTCGTCGCCCGCCGCCCGGCCCGCGTCACGGGCCGTCAGCCCGATCTGCCCGACGTTCGTGTCACCCGTCCACAGACCGCCCCGGTGAGCTGACATGCGCGACGACGACATCATCCTGCTCCGCGAGCCGATCCTGACCGTCGCCGAACGCTGCTATTTGCCGCAGATTCTCGACGGCGTCCGCACCACCCTGCGGCACATGTACAACCGCAAGAAGCGCGAGCAGACCGTCACGCAATACCCCGAGCAGAAACGCGAATTGCGGCTCGACAACTACCGCGGCGTCCACCGCCTGAACAAGGACCCCGACGGCCGCGTGGCCTGCGTGGCCTGCTTCATGTGCAGCACCGCCTGCCCGGCACACTGCATCCACATCGAGGCCGGCGAGAGCCCCTGGCCCGATCGCGAGAAGTACCCCGTCAAGTTCGACATCGACGAGCTGCGCTGCATCTATTGCGGCATGTGCGAAGAAGCCTGCCCCTGCGACGCCATCGAGCTCACGCCCCACTTCGAGCTCGTCGGCGGCTCGCGCCAGGAAATGATCTTCGACAAGGAGAAACTGCTGCACGTCTTTGACGAGACCAAAGCTCTCAAACCGCGCAAGAACCCCGCCGTGACCGACTACGGCCTGACCGGCGGGCAGAGCAAGACCGTGGCACGGCCCAACGCTGAACCGAAGGTGTAGCCGGTGCGGAAGCGACTCGATCCATGATGCTGGCGCTTTTCACAGTGATCGTCGTCCTGGGCGCGCTGGGCGTCTATCTCGCCCTGCCGCGCGGCCGAGCACACCCGGGCCGCGCCCCGCTCCTCGTCCTCGCCGCCGCCGCCGGCCTGCTCGCCTGGCTGGTTGTCTCCGTCTCGACCGGTGGCGGCCCGCGGGCCGCGTTCGTGGTGCTCTCGACGCTCGCTCTGGCCGGCGCCGTCCGCGTCATCACGCATCGCCGCCCGGTCTACAGCGCGCTTTACTTCATACTCGTCATCGTCGCCGTCGCGGGCCTGCTCGTGCTGATGGGCGCCGAGTTCCTCGCCGCCTCGCTGGTGATCATCTACGCGGGCGCCATCCTGGTGACTTACGTCTTCGTCATCATGCTCGCCCAGCAGCCCGACGACGCACCCTGCGACGTCGACGCCCGCGAGCCGCTCTGGGCCGCCGCCGCCGGTTTCGCCCTGCTCGCCGCCATCGGCTCGCAGCTCTTCGGCCCGGTCGCGATTCGCGAACCGGCGGCTCCGGTCGGCGACAACGTGGCCCTGGTCGGAACGGTCCTGCTGACGCGCTACGCGGTTGCCGTCGAGCTGGCCGGCGTGCTGCTGCTGGCCGCGATGATCGGCGCGATCGCGATCGCCCGCCGCCGCGTCACAAGCGAGGAAGCATGATCGCCTCTCCACTCAACGGAGCCGCACGATGCTGATTCCGTATCTCACGCTCGGCGCGGCGCTCTTTGTCCTCGGCCTGGTCGGCTTCGTCAGCCGCCGCAACCTGATCATCATGTTCCTCTGCACCGAGCTGATGTTTCAGGGCATCGTCATTAACCTGGCCGCCTTCGGCCGCTATCCGCTCACCGGCCCGCCCACGCTTGACGGCCAGGCCTTCGCGCTCTTCCTGCTGGCCGTCGCCGCCTCCGAGGCCGCCCTCGGTCTAGCCCTGGTCGTCCTGCTCTACCGATTCCGCGGAACGCTCGACGCCGCTGCCTGGAGCACCCTGAAGGACTCGTGACCGTGCCGATCGTCGCCGCCACCAGCCTTGCGCAGCTCCCCGATGCGGCCGCGCCGCTCATCCCCTGGTACGCCGCCACGCTTCCGTTCTGGCCGCTGATTGCGGCCCTGGCTGTCCTCCTGACCCTCATCACGCAGCGCGGCCGCACGCAGGCCCACAAGTTCGTCGTCGGCGGCGTCGGCGTCGCCGCGTTTCTCGCGCTGCACCTGTTCTTCGTCGTCCTCGGCGAAATCCAGCGCCACCAGTCCGCTGAGCATCCCGCCTCGGCGGCCGCCGTTGCCGCCGACCCGCACACCGCCGAAGCCGCGCACGATTCGGGTCACGACAACCACGCTCCGGCACCCAAGACCGTCTTGCGCTTCCCGCTCTATCGCTGGATCAGCCTCGGCGGCGAGCACTGGATCGACGTGAACTTCTTCGTCGACTCGCTCGCCGGGATGATGCTGGTGACCGTCACCTTTGTCGGCCTGATGGTCGTGATCTACGCCGTCGGCTACATGCGCGATCATCACGGCCACCCCGAACCAGGCTACGAGCGTTTCTTCGCTTTCCTGGGCCTGTTCATCTTCTCGATGTGCATGCTCGTCCTGGCCGGCAATTTCGCCCTGCTCTATCTCGGCTGGGAGCTGGTCGGCCTGTGCAGCTACCTGCTGATCGGCTTCTACTATCAAAAGCCCGAAGCCGCCGCCGCCGCCAAGAAAGCCTTCCTCGTCAACCGCATTGGCGACTTCGGCTTCGCCTTGGGCATCTTCGCCCTCTACATGTTCATCAGCCCGCTCGTGCAGCCGGGCGAGAATCCGCTCGACTACGCCGTCGCTTTCAAATACGCCGCGGCCCTCTCGCCCGACCAGTGCACGCTTGTCTCGCTGCTGCTGCTGTGCGGCGCGCTGGGCAAGAGCGCGCAACTGCCGCTTCACGTCTGGCTGCCCGACGCCATGGAGGGCCCCACCCCGGTCTCCGCCCTGATCCACGCCGCCACCATGGTCACCGCCGGCGTCTACATGGTGGCGCGCTGCGGCGTGTTCTTCGTCGGCTCGCCCATCGCGCTGACGGTCGTCACCGCGATCGGCGCCGCGACCGCGATCTTCGCGGCCAGCATGGCCATGGCCCAGTACGACATGAAGCGCATCCTGGCCTATTCCACCATCAGCCAGCTCGCGTACATGTTCGTCGGCCTCGGCTGCGGCGCGCCCGACTCCGCCATCTTCCACCTCTATACGCACGCCTTTTTCAAGGCCCTGCTCTTCCTCTGCGCCGGAAGCGTGATGCACGCCATGGGTGGCGTCATCGACGTCCGGCAATTTAGCGGCCTGCGGGCCGTGCTCCCCCAGACGTGCCGTCTGACGCGCATCGGCTGCCTGGCGCTGGCCGGCTTCCCGCTCCTGTCCGGCTTCTGGAGCAAGGACGAGATCGTCCACGCCGCCTTCGAAACCAGCCCGCTGCTTGGCGCGCTCATGCTGCTCACCGCGCTCATGACCGCCTATTACACCTTCCGCATGTTCTTCCTGGCCTTCGGCGGGCCGACGCGCCTCCCGCCCGAAGCCGGCCATCACCCGCATGAGTCGCCCGCCATCATGCTCCGCCCGCTCGCCGTCCTCGCATTCGGCGCCATCTTCGCCGGATATCTCGGCGTCAGGCTGAGCGCCTCGCGCGACGGCTCGTTCCTCGGCTTTCTCGCTCCGGGCGGATTCTTTCACGACTACCTCGCTTCGAGCACGATCATCCGCACCGCCGGCCACGAGGGCGGCGCCTGGCTGATGTACCTCTCGTCGCTGGTCGCCGTCACGGGCATCGTCGCCGCCTGGGTGCGCTACGGCTACGCTCCGCTGTTCGACCCCGACCCGGCCACGTTCGGCCGCGCCTGGCGCTGGTGGCACGCCAAGTATTACGTCGACGAGTGCTACGACCGCATCTTCGTCCGCCCGCTCCGCCGCCTCGGCGAAGCCTGCTTCGGCGCCGACCGCAACCTCGTCGACGGCCTCGTCAACCTGGTCGCCGCCGTCCCCACCGGCGTCGGCCTGGCGCTGCGCAGCCTGCAGCGCGGCTCGCTCCAGGCCTACGGCCTGGGGATGGCGATCGGCATCGTCGCCTTGCTGCTGTGGTGGTTCGCGTCGGCCGGCGGCGTTAACGCGGCGCTCGCGCTCGCTGCCCGGGGGAGCCTGCCGTGAACGCACTCGACCTGATCATCTTCCTCCCCCTCGTCGCCGCCCTCGTCGTCTGGCGTCTGCCCGACCGGTTCGCCGCCGCCGTCCCGCACATCGCCCTGGGCGTCTCGCTCGCGACACTCGTCGTCGGCCTGGCGTTGTGGTTCGAAATCGGCCGCGCCGGACAGGCCGAACTCGTCGCGCAACATGAAGTCAGTTGGATCTCGCTCGGCGACTCCGACGCCGGCGGCCTCACCATCCGCTATCACGTCGGTCTCGACGCCATCAGCGGCGCGCTGGTCCTGCTGACCGCCACTCTCGTGCCCCTGGCCGTCGCGTGCAGCTTCTCCGCCATCACCCACCGCCAGCGCGAGTATTACGCCTGGCTGCTGGCGCTCACCTCCGGCATGTTCGGCGTCTTCGCCGCCCGCGACGTGCTCCTCTTTTACGTCTTCTTCGAGTTCACCCTCATCCCGCTCTACTTTCTGATCGGAATCTGGGGCGGTGCGCAACGCCGCTACGCCGCCAACAAGTTCTTCCTCTTCACCTTCGCCGGCAGCGTCATCACCTTCGCCGGCATCCTCTACCTCGCGATCCGCGCCGCGCAGCTCACCGGCGACCGCATGGTCACCTTCGACATGCTGCGGCTCTCGTCGCTGCCCGGCCTCTCGCTGGTGGAGCAGCGCTGGCTCTTCATCGCCTTCTTCTGCGGATTTGCCATCAAGGTCCCGCTGTTTCCCCTGCACACCTGGCTGCCGCTGGCACACACCGAAGCACCCACCGCCGGCAGCGTCCTGCTGGCCGGTGTCCTGCTCAAGCTCGGCACCTACGGCTTCCTCCGCTTCGCCCTGCCCATGACGCCCGACGGCGCGATCTGGTGGGCGCAGCCGATGGCCTGGCTCGCCATCGCCGGCATCGTCTACGGAGCCCTCGTCTCCTGGGTGCAGCGCGACATCAAGAAACTCGTCGCCTATTCCTCCGTCTCGCACCTCGGCTTCTGCATGCTCGGCATGTTCAGCCTGCTGCCCGTCGGGCTCTCCGGCTCCGTGCTCTACATGATCAACCACGGCCTCAGCACCGGGGCGCTCTTCCTCGTCGTCGGCATGGTCTACGAACGCTACCACACGCGCGACGTCGACCAGCTCGGCGGCCTGGCCCTGCGCATGCCCATCCTGGCCGCCTTCCTGATGCTCTTCACGTTCTCCAGCGTCGGCCTGCCTGGCCTCAACGGCTTCGTCAGCGAGTTCACCGTCCTGTTCGCCGCCTTCAACTCGCCCGCCCTGGGACCCTGGTTCGGCGCCCTGGGCGCCACCGGCATCCTGCTCGGCGCCGTCTACATGCTCTATATGGCCGGCAAGCTGCTCTTCGGCCCGCTGCGCGAACCCCCCAACACGCCCGATCTCGCGCGCGGCCTGACGCGCGACCTCACACGCCGTGAGATCGCCATCCTCGCGCCCCTCGCCGTGCTCGTCGTCCTGCTCGGCGTCGCGCCGCGGATCGTCACCGATCCGCTCGACCCGGTCCTCGACGCTCAGGTGATGCGCCGCATCGAAGGCCGCTCCGCCCGCCGCGACGCGCCGCCGCCGGCGCTGGTCTGGTCGTCATCGGTAGAACCCTCGGGAACCTGATCCGACATGCCGCCCACGCTCGACATCGCCGTCTCCGCCGCCCGACTCCTCCCCGAGCTGGTCCTCATCGTGGCCGGCTGCGGGCTGCTGCTGCTCGCGACGGCCTCGCGGAACGGCGCCATGCGGCTCGTCCCGCCCGCCGCCCTCGCCGCCATCCTCGTCGCGCTACTGGCGCTGCGCGCCCAGCCGCTCGACGAATCGACCTTCGGCGGCGGGCTGGCGGCGGGTGCGCTGGCCGAGTTCGTCCGCGTCAACACGCTCATCATGGGCGTGCTTTTCGTCCTGGCGAACTGGACCACCCCGCCGGAGGACGAGCGCGGCGAGTTCTTCGCCATGCTGCTCTACTCGCTCGCCGGGCTCATGTTCGTCGGCCTCTCCGACAACCTGCTCGTGCTCTTCGTCGCCCTCGAGCTTGTCAGCATTCCGTCCTACGTCATGGTCACGCTCAGCCGCCGCGGACCCGCCCCGCTCGAGGCCGGCACCAAGTACTTCTACCTCGGCGCCATGGCCGCCGCGGTGACGGCCTACGGCTTCAGCTTCCTCTACGGCGCCACCGGAACCGTCGGCATCAGCGCCGGCGTCCGTCAGGCCGCCAGCATTCTCGCGGACCCGTCGTCGCCGGCTTACGGCGTGCTGACGATCGGACTGGTGCTCTCGATCGCCGGCCTGCTCTTCAAGCTCGCCGCCGTCCCGCTGCACTTCTACGTCGCCGACGTCTACCAGGGCGCCGCCTCCCCCGTGGCCGGCTTTCTCGGGTTCGTGCCGAAGCTGGCCGGCCTGGCCGCCCTCTTCAAGATCCTCTCGCTGACCGACTGGCGCGTCTCGCCCCCGCTCTACTGGCTCCTCTGGCTCGTCGCCGCCCTCAGCATGACCGTCGGCAACATCCTCGCGCTGCGCCAGTCCAGCCTCAAGCGCATGCTGGCCTACTCCGGCGTCGCCCACGCCGGCTACATGCTCGTCGGCATCATCGCTTCGCCGATCGGCGCCCCCGGCGTTCTGGGCGACGGCTACGCGGCGGTGCTCTACTACGTCGTGGTCTACGGCATCGCGAATCTCGGTGCGTTCGTCTTGCTGGCACTGCTGCGGGTGAACGGCCGGCCGTGCGAATCCATTCGCGACCTGGCCGGCCTGCTGGCGCGGCATCCGCTGCTGGCCGTCACGATGTCGCTGATGATGCTCACGCTGATGGGCCTGCCGCCGACGCCCGGCTTCTGGGGCAAGATGAGCCTCTTCGGCAGCGCCTTGGCCGCGGCCGGCTCCACCCCCGACGCCCGCGCCACCGTCGCGCTGGTCGTCATCGCCGCGCTGAATTCCGCTATCGGCGCCGCCTACTATCTGCGCGTCGTCGCCGCCTGCCTGCTCTTCGAGAACGACCAGCCCGCCGAAGCCGCCCCGCTCGACGCTCCGCGCACCGGCGCCATCCTCTGCGGCTTCCTGCTGCTGACGTTTACGTTCGCCCCGACGATTCTGATGAGTTCCGGCCGCGCCGCCACCAGCGGCTTCCGCACGCTCACCCCGCCGCCCGGCGCCGTCGTCGCCCGCACGCTCGAGCGCGAACCCGCCGCCGCGAACGGGCCATAGCCCAAGGTGCGCGATGTGCTCGCCCCGAAAGGGGCGATGGGATATCGCCACGGGTGAAGCGGCGCGGCGGCGCAGCCGCACGACGCGTAACCCGTGGTGCATGGTCCCCACATAGCGCCGCCCCGAAAGGGGCGGAGGAGAGCAACCAAGAACGAACCGAAGCGACCCCGCGCCGACTCTACTCGCTCGACGCCGGCCGCGACGCCGTCACCGTCGGCTCATCCAGCACGACCAGCGGGCTGCCGCCTCGCGCGAGAAGTGCCATCGACCGCCGCTCCAGATTCAACACGCAGATTTGCCGCCCAAGCTGAAGCACGACGACCCCGCCCGGCAGCGCCGACGGAAACCGCACCCACCAGTTCGTGATCGGGGTTTCTACCCCCAGATACACCCGCGCCCCGCTCGACCGGCGCCGGGCGCGCAGACCCTCCACGGCCCAGAAGCCGGCCTGAATCTCCCAATCGCGCGCCTCCGCCGGCCGAAGATCGGCCATTCCGCCGAACGGGTGCGCCCATGGTACGTCCATCCGCCCTTCCCCCGCGCTCTGCAGCCCGCACTCGGGCGCCGTGCAGCCCCGGGGCGCAAACGAGCGTAGCAGCAACGTTGACTCTCCGCTTGTCCGATACCACGCCATCAGATCGACGCGGCCGTCCCCGCTCTCCGACGGCCGCACGCACAAACACTCGGGCTCGCCGATCGAAACGTCGGCGACGCGCTCGTGCCGCGAACCATCCAGCCGCACGCGCCACAACACATCCGATTTCTCCGACAGATAGTAAACCCAGCCGCGCGCACCGCCCGCCACGTGCTCCACTCGATCCACCGCAATCGTCAAGCCCGGCGTCAACGCCGAAACCGGCAGCGACAGCAGCGCGAGCAGAACGTACGAAACACCCGATGCGCCCAGCGACGCGTACATGCCGTCGCGGAGCGGGCGCCGCCGACCCCCGCACGCGATGATGCAGCATGGCCATTCCAGCACCACCGTCAGCACGTACAAGCCGACGATCATCACCGCGTGCCAGAACCAGACGTGCTCGATGGTGATCGTGTCCTCCACCCAGTCGCGCACCACGGGCAGGCTGAGCAGCATGATCCCCACGACCGCCGAAAGATAATTCGCCAACACCATCGCCAGAACGGCCGTCCGGCGGCGCGAGCCAAACCAGCGTGCGATCAGCGACCCCTCCAGCCACCCGATCAGCGCATTGCCGACCGTCAAGAAACAAAGCGTCCCCCACATCAGTGGCGTGCCGACGTTTGCGAGTGTGCTCATGAGCTGCACTCCCGCGAGTATTCTACGCCTCCGCGCTGCGTGTCAGCCGCTCAGCGTGCGGGCGTCTCGCCCGCACAGCGGGGAAACGTCGCTCTGGCATCGTTCGAGCGCTCTCAGGACGGCTGCGGCGCCGACACCCGCGCCGCGCTCAAGTCGCGCGCCGCCGGCAGCGCGTCAAATCCGTTGCTGATCGCCGTCACCTCAAACTCGTGCTCCGCCCCCTCGATCGAGAGCTTTACCCGGTCGCCCAGCCGCGCACCCATCAGCCGCACGCCGATCGGCGCCCCATAGTTGTAGATCCCGCGGTCCACGTCGGCGTCCCACGGTCCGAAGAACGTCAGCTTGCGGCGGGTGCCGTCGCCGGTGTGCAGCAGCTCGACGGTCGTGCCGATGCCGACGTGGTCGGTCGAGACGTCGGCGGGCTCCAGCACGCGCGCCTTGGCCAGCTCCTCGTTGAGACGGGCCAGCCGCGCCCGCAGCAGGTCGCGCTCCTCGATGGCAAACTTGTACTCCGAGTTCTCGCTCAGATCGCCCATCTCCGCCGCCCGCCCGATCGCCTTGGCGTTCTCGCGCATCTTGACGTTCACCAGGTCGTCGGCCTCGTCCTGCTTGCGGCGATAGCCCTCGCGCGTCGACCAGAGCACGTCCTCTTCCCACGGCGAAAGCCGCTTGGGTATCCAGAGCTGCGGATGGGTCTGGCGCAGGATGCGCAGCATGTCCAGCGGCGCGTTGTCGCCCAGCCCCTCCATGCGCTCGAGCTGCCGGCGGATGGTCACGGCACTGGCGTCGTCGATGCTCTCCAGCGTGTCCTTGAACCGCGCGTAGCTGCGGTGGCTCAGGGCCGACTTCATGCGCGTCCGGAAGTTCTTCATCGCCTCGGGGTCGACGTCGGCGGCCCGCGCCAACCCCGTCAGCGTGCCCAGAATCTTGGCCATGATGTCGCGGGCGCTCGGCAGCGACAGATCAGCACAGGCCTTCGGGTTCTTCCAGATCCACGAAACAAGCTCGGCGTTGCTCATCGGCGCCGCCAGCGCGCCGTCGACAAACGCCTGCACGCGCGATCCGGCACCCGCCGCGATCGCCGCCCTGAAGATTGAATCGATCGCGCTCTCCGGGGCGGTCGGTATGAGCGCCATCATCTGGTCAAGCCAGTCCGACGGGCGGGCCGCCGGCAGCAGCGCCAGCGCCCGGTCCCACAACACCTTCTGCTCCAGGCCGGATATCAGCCGCGCCGGCGACTTCGCCTCGCGCAGCAGCGCCGTCGCCAGCCCCTGCGTGTCCGGCCGCGCCGGCAGCCCCTGCTCGCTCAATCGCTCCACCACCAACGCGCACGCGAACACGTCCGCCGGACGCCGCTCGCGAGCCGCCGCGATCTGCTGCGCGATCCGCTCGTGCACGCGCGCCAGCAGGTCGTCCGAGGGCGGCGCCTTGCGCGAAGCGCACTCGCGCAGATAGCCCTCGATCGTGGTGATCCACTTGGCCGAGTCGTCCTGCTCGCAGAATGCGGTCCAGGTCTCGTCCTCCAGCGTCACGGCCTGCGCCGAATACGAAAGCAGCATCGGCGAACGGCCCTCGATCTGCACGTTCGCGGAACGCTTCAGTTGCGCCAGCGTCTTCTTCCACCACGTCGGCCAGTCCTTCTCCGCCACGTAGCGCGGCACGAGCTCCTCTCGCAGGATGTCGACGTCGAGCGCCTCGCCGTGCGCGTGGATGATCGCGATCACCAGCGCCATCGGCTCCTTCTCGGCCATCTCAGTGACGCGCTGCGGACGAAGCTGCCGCAGCACGCGAAAATCGTCGGGACCGACCGGGTCGTATTGCGACACCAGCTCCGCCGCCGGCAGCGCCACCGTCCGCGCCCCGCTGCGAAGCGTGTAAACCCCCTCCACGTCGTCGACGCCGACCACCTGCGCCGGGCGGTCGTCCATCCGGCTGATCAGGTACGAGCCCTCGGCCAGCGACAGACACGTGTCCAGAATCCGCTGCGCCCGGCGTACCAGACGGCTGCTCTCCAGCCCCGAGGCTCGCAGCAGCGCTTCGAACGCCGGTACGCCGCCGTGCAACTGGCGATACAGCGCGATCACCTCCGCCCGCAGCTCGGCATTCTGCGGGTTGGCGTTCAGCAGCGTGCACAGAAAGGCCAGCAGGCCGCGCGGCTCGGCACGGTCGCGGCCGGCCGCCAGCAGCATCGAACCGAGCGACTCGATCCGCGGGGCCTGACCCTTCTTCTGCAGCATCTCAAACGGCGCAACCAGCGCGTCGAACGAAACGCGCTGCGCTTCGATCATTTCCAGGCATTTCGTCTCGAAGACGTCGAACTGGTCGGACTTCACCAACTGCGCTAACTGTGCGTGCATGGACTCCTCAGGAGCTGGCGCCGACATGCCCGCCGCACTCGCCTAACCCTCCCCCCGATCCGGCTGCCCCCCGGAGACTATCCGCCGGTACGTCACACCGACGCCCAGCCCGGCGAGCACCAGGGCGGCGCCGGCGAGGATCAGAAGGGCGGCAAGGGCGTACGCAATGAGAAAGGGGAAGCGCCAGATTAGAATTCCGGCCAGAATCAAGAATGTGCCCAACAGCAGCGGCATGCGCGTCGAATTCCACACGTCGTCGCCCGTCGGCAGGCATCGCGGCCTCGTCGCGGCTTGTGCCGCGGGCAAAGATCAGGCATCATAGCCGATCGACCGCGGAAATGCGAATGGCACCGGAGCGGACGTGCCGGAAACGCTTCTCAGCATCCGAAATCTCACCGTCCAGTACGGCCGCTTCCTCGCCGTCGACGCCCTCAGCTTCGACCTCGCCGCCGGCAGCCTCCTCGGCATGATCGGACCCAACGGGGCCGGCAAAACCACCACCCTTCGCGCCGCTGCCGGCCTCCTCGCCCCCAGCGGCGGTACCGTCCACGTCATGGGTTACGACGTCGGCCGGCACGCCACCGCCGTCGGAAACCACCTCGGCTTCGCTCCCGATTCACCGGCGGTCTACGAATCACTCACCGTGCAGGAGTTCCTGCGATTCATCGGCGACGCGTACGGCATGCCCCGCCGGCTCGTCGCCGAACGCATCGACATGTGGCTCGAACAGCTCTGGCTGACCGACAAGCGCGGCGCGCGGGTCTCATCCCTTTCCCGCGGCATGCGCCAACGTCTCACCGTCGCCCGAACTCTGATTCCTGACCCGCACGTGATCCTGCTCGACGAGCCCGCCGCCGGCCTCGACCCGGCTGGCCGCATGTACTTCCGCAAGCTCCTCGCCGGCCTGCGCGACCAGGGAAAGGCCATCATCGTCTCGTCGCACATCCTCGCGGACCTCGCCGAGTATTGCACCCACATTCTCATCATGGAGCGCGGACGCGTCCGCCGGTTCGGAACCGTGGCACAGGTCACCGACGACGCCGGTCATGAACGCTGCCTCTACCGCGTCCAGCTCGCCGAACCGATCGGCGACGCCGCCGCGCGGATCGCGCACCTTTCCGGCCTGACGCGCTTGGCTCTCAGCGGCGACCGGCTGGATTTCGAGTATCTGAGCGATCGGCGGGCGGCGGCGCAACTGCTCCGCGGAATGCTCGACGCGGGCCTGCCGGTGGCGGCGTTCCACGCCCTGGCGCCCAACCTTGAAGAAGCCTATCTGCGCACCGGTATCGGACAGGTGGACTAGCGATGTCGGTCAACCCTCTCTTCGACGTGCAGGTGCGGTTGAGCGGCGGATGGCGCGTCTGCTACCTGTTTGTCGTGCTTTACCTGGCTCTCATCGTCGGATTCGCCACGCTGACCTACAGGCTCAACTCCGGCGACCCAGCGCCGGTCAGCAGCGCCTGGCTCGGCATCGTCAGCGCGTCGCAGGGCTTCTTCCTGCTGCTCGCTGGGCCCGCCTCGATCCGCAAGGCCGTGCTCCGCGACTTCCAGACCGGAATGATCGAGTCTCACCGCCTCTCGCCCATGAGCGGATATAAGGTCGTTCTTGGCTACCTTACCGGCCCGGTCGTCATCCTCGTCGCCCTCTACGCCGCCAGCCTCCTGGCCGGCGGATACTTCGTCACGCGCGTCGCCCTCGGCCTCACCGCCGGTCAGGCCATCGGCGCCTGGTGGGGCGGCCAGGTCTGCCTGCTCACCCTCGCACTCTTCTTCAGCACGCTCGTCCTCCTCGGCGCCGTCGCCTCCGCCGGAAAAGCCAATCTCGTCGGCGTGATCATCGTCATTTCCGCCTTCGGCGGGTGGGCTATTCTGCCGCTCGTGCCTGGCGTCGCGCTGCTCGGCGGCGTCATGAGCGGCAACGTGCTCTGGTCGTTCTTCGGCGGCGGCGCCCCGAACGTCGGCGCGGCCAACGTCGCCGCCTACGCCATCCTCGCCCAGCTCGTCTACTCGACCATCTTCATCATCGCCACGGCGCAGCGCGTCCGCGCCCCGGAGCGCCCGCTCTTCAGCATGCCCCTGGCGTTCGTGCTGCTCGTGGTGACCGGCGTTGTGCTGATCGCCGGCATTGCCCTGCGCGCCGCGCTGACCACCGGGCCGCTGGCGCGCAGCTTCGCCGACGTCGGTGAGTGGATTCAGATCTTCAGCGGGCTGCTCACGTTCATGGTCATCGCCAGCGTCATGCTGACCACCGCGGCGCAGGATCGCTTTCAACTCGACCGCAGCGCCCTTCTGGGCGACGCCGCCCCGGCCGCCGCCCGCCGCCTGCGGTCCGCCACGCCGCTGCTGCTGACCGCAATGACCCTGGGCGTGGCATTCGGGATGCTCCGCGTCATGCGGCCCGACGGCGCGCAGATCGCAGTCGAGCTGGCCAAGCCTCTGACGCTGCTCTCCGTCGTCGCCGCGCTCGCCATGAGCTTCTGGGTCGACTTCAACTGGGTCTACATCGGCCGGGCCAGCGGCAAGAACCTGTCGCGCGCCCTGCTCTTCTCGTGGGGAATTCTGAAGCTCGCGCCCTTCGTCGCTGACGGACTCCTGACCTGGCTCAGCAGCGGCTTGAACAGCATGGCTTACTCGATGGGCCGTGGCTACTTCGCACCCATGTCTCCCTTCGGAACGCTGATCATCGCCCTGATCGGCGAGCGCACCCCATGGGTCGGACTGATCATCCAGGCCGCCATCGCCGCCTTCTTCACCTGGGCAGGTCGCCGCGCCCGCCGCGGCCTGGGGAACTTCGTGCGAAGCACCCCCCACGTCGCCCCCGCCGCCTGACGGGGACGAATCGAACGGAACCCGACCCGCGCGCCAGTCCCGCCCTCCGCCGGCACGGATGGCATGCTCTCGCCGTCAGGCGTGAGCACGCCGTCGCTCCGCGGGGTTCACCCACCCGACAGCGCCACAATCAGCACGTCATCACCGTCGAGCTTCAACCCGCCGCACAATTGAAACAACCCGCGCTGCACGGTGAAACTTGTGTTGAGGCGCACTACTTCGCGCGACTCGGATTTCTCGATGATCCGTACGCGGAGTGTGACGCTCTTGTCCTTCACCTCCGCCAGCGTCACGGCCGCGACATACGGCTCGGGCAGCGAAAAACGCGCCTCCTGCCCCTGGTCCAGCGACCTGGAGTCGCGGCTGACCAGCTTGTAGCCCGTGTAGTTGAATTGCCGCTTGAGCTTTTCGGCCAGCGACTTCAACTCGGGCGAAATCTCCGCGTTGCTCCGCGTCGCGCGGATCGTCCAGACGCGCACCTCGGCGCGTCCTTCCGCCGCCACCGCCACATCCGCCAGCCCGGCCAGCCCGGCCAGCACCGCCAACGCCACGCTCCCGCTTCGCCGAACATTCCGGCGCCGCGGACCCGCTCCGCGCGCCTCCCGTCGCCACGCCGCCCAGCGTTTCATGGTTTGTCCTCGCTCCGTTCATCGATCACCCAGATCACCGGCGCGTCATCGCTGCCGATCGTCAGCACGAACGACGTTCCATCCGCCACCTCGATCCCGTCGATCTGCACCGCGCCGCCCGGCGCCAGCCGCAGCTCAGCCGTGTCGCGCCCCGGATCCAGCCGCCCGACGATCGCGATCAGCATCATCAGCGCCGCCGCCAGCGCCAGCCCGGCCGTCGACGCGAACCGGCGGAATCGCACGATGTCCGCCCCGCTCGCCGTCACCGTCGCCGTCTCGCTCGCCTGCGCAATCCGCCGCCAGACTCGTTCCCACGTCGCGTCCGCCGGCATCGCGATCGGCGGCACCGCCGTCGGCACGCCGTCCGCCGCGCACCCGCTCATCGCCGCGGCGCATCGCTCGCAGCCGTCGAGATGCGCCGCAAGCCGGTCGACCGCGACCCCATCGAGCTGGTCGAGACCGCCGCTCAACGCCCTCGCCAGCAGCGGCGCGACATCCCGGCAGCGCTCATCCTGGGCGTTCACGCGTCACCTCGTCGGCCTGCTCCGGCCACAAGTCACCCAGCAGCTCACGCAGCTTCCGCCGCGCGTGAAAGATGCGGCTCATCACCGTGCCGATCGGCACACCAACGGCCTCGGCGATCTCGCCATATGTCATGCCGCCCTCGGCAAACATCGCAAAAACGCAGCGCTGTTCGATCGGCAAAACCTCCAGCGCCGCGCGGGCCCGCGCCGCTGACTCAGCCGCGTCCAGCGATTCGTCCGGTCCGCCAATGCGCGGGTCGGCGATCGTGTCGCGCGGCTCGCTGTCGTCGACCGGATGCAGCGGCACCGCGTAGCGCACCCGTCGGCTGCGCAGCAGATCGAGCGCCCGGTTCGTCGCAATCCGCAGCAGCCACGTCCGAAAACTCGCCCCGCGCTCAAAGCGCGAAAGCTGCCCAAATGCGCGAATGAATGCATCCTGCACCACATCCAACGCGTCTTCGCTCCGTCCCGTCAGCCGATAGGCCACGCGGTACACGGCGTCGCGAAGCTCCTCGAATAGCTGGCGTTGCGCGTCGCGATCGCCGCGGGCGGCGCGGTCGACGAGACGCTGCTCCGCTGTCTGGACGTCCGTGGTGGCGGCCTTATTCACAGGTCTCCGCTGAAAATTCTGTTCGGGCTGCCAGCAGGATAATCCCCGCAACCCGGTCGCGGCAGTCGCCGGCCGCTCCGAAATTCACGACCCGCCAGCGCGTAAAAAGAGCGTCGCGCCGCACATGGCGGCGCGACGCGGGAAGATCGGAACCGTCCGTCGGCGACGCTATTGTGATTCGAACGGAATCACGCTCACGAACCGTCCGCGAAACGTGACCACGCCGTCGGCCAGCGCGAACAGCGTGTCATCGCGGCCGCGGCCGACGTTGCGACCCGGCTTGAGCGGCGTGCCGCGCTGCCGCACCAGAATGCTTCCGATGCGGGCGGATTCCCCGGCATACAACTTCACGCCCAGAAACTGCGGATTGCTGTCGCGGCCGTTGCGTGTGGAGCCTTGACCTTTCTTATGAGCCATATCGAACAACCATCCTTCGGCGGTAAGTCGACCGCCGGCGTAAGCGTCTGCTTTCTATCGTGTTAGCGCATGACCCACTGAAGCGTTCCGCGTCTCGGTTCGAGCGTTTCGCGCGTCAGCGTCGAGCCGGAGAGAGTATAGGGCACGCGCAGCGTTTTGCGAAGTGTGAACTCCTTGAGGTTTGCCGGTCCCTCGGGCGGCGGCTTGCCAGGACCGATAACCGTCGGCGGCTTGCTCGGATCATACGCGCGGTTCGCTATCGCACGCGTCTCCCCGCTCAAACCCGCCACAAACAGGTCGAAGCGATTCACGTTCAGCGGAATCTGACGCCAGATCGCGACCGACTCGCGCGTGTGATCGTCGCCCGAAAGCAACGCCCCGATCGCTTCATTGGGGTGGACCAGCCGCGGGTGCGTCGTCCGGTGCCGCTCGCGAATGGCCTCGAAAACCAGCGGCGAAATGCCCATGTCGCTCTCGAAGCGTTCGAGCTTCTCGGTCACGATCTCGAAGAGCGGGAAGAAACGCTGCGCACGCCGATCCGTGTTGGTGACCGAGTAAACCACGTACCAGTACGTCTCAACCTCGCCGCTCGGTGACTGGACGTCGATCCGTCGTGGGTCGAGGAACTTGAACTCGAACTCCCAGGCGATCGCCACTGGCGACGGCGCGGGACCGACGCCCACCGGCTCCTCCTGAGCCAGCATCAGCGGAACGAACAGAACTGCGGTGGCAAAAACCGGCATGGGTTCGAAATCCTATCCGCGATACTGGTTGCGAATGAGTTGGCTGGCCTGGTTGTTCAGCAGGTTCAGCGCGCCGAGCGCCTGCGACGCGGCCGTCCGCAGCGTGTCGTCGGTCTCAGTCTCGACCAGACGGATCAGTTGATCGACGGTCTCGTTCGGCAGGTGATTGCCGCGCCGCTTGGCCGCGTCGGCCAGGGCCGCGAACATCGCCACCCGCATCGCCGGCTCTTCGCCCGAGTCGAGCGCGATCCGCGCGATGGCCTGCTGCGCCTCTTCGGTGGCCAGTTGCCCCAGCACACGCGCCACCATGACGCGCAGCACCGCGTCCTGCGTCGTCTGAACGACCGAGATCAGCGCGTTCTGCGCCGCCACAACGTCGTTGATGACCGGGTTGTTCGTCTCGGCCAGCATCAGCAGCGTCTCGGCGGTCTCGCGCGCCAGCGCACTGCCAAGCTCTGGCGTGATCGCCACCAGCCCGACCGCCTTGGATACCCGCGCGACCGCCGCCAGTGTGGCCTCCGCGTCGGCCCCGGGCGTCAGCTCGGCCACGCGGTGATCGGCGCGGACGATGCCGCGCACCAGCTCGCGGTCGGCCGGCTTGGACAGGATCACGATCGGCACCGCGGCGAACTCGTTACCGCGGTGAAGCTGCTCGAGACTCTCGGCCAGCTCCGGCCCGCGCACGTCCGACGCCAGAAAGATCACGTCCAGCCCGGGAAGTTCCTTGCGCACCTGGTCCAACCCGGCGAACAGCGTCGTGCTGGCCAGCACGGTGTAACCGTTGTCGCGCAACACACCGACCGTCTGATTCGCCGCCGCCTCGTCGGCGTCGACCACCAGCGCGTTGCGTGAGCCGCCGTGCAGCATCAGAGCTTCCGAAAGCACGGGCATCAGGCTCTGGTAGTTCTTGAACTGCTGCATCGGACGCGCGTTGGCCAGGGCCAGGGCGGCGCGGATGCGCACCATCCGATGCGGGAAGTTGAGCGCTTCCGCCAGCGGCAGCTTCTCGGCCTCGTCGCCGACCAGGGCCGCCGGCCCCGCCGTCAGCCGGAGCGCCTCGATGGCACCCAGCGCCACGGCCGGATCGACCGTGCGGATCGCGCGGCCCAGCGTCGCCAAGCCGTGCTCGGCACCGCCCGTGCGGGCGAAGTACGCCGCGCTGGGAAACTCAGCCGCACGCGTCTCGTCGCGCTGGCCCGCCTCGAGCTGCGCCTCGCGGCGGAAATCGGCCGCCAGCCACAGCGACAGCGCCGGCTTGAGATCAGGCTGAAGATTCAGCGCTTCCTCGCAGCAACGCATGGTCATGACTTCGTTGAAAACCTGCGTGGGCACCGGGATGTTCGTCAACATGTCCTCGCGCCAGTACCACACGTTCGCCGTGTCCAGCGTCGTGTCCGCCGCCAGCGATCCCAGATCCGCGTAGTAGGCCTCCGCCAGCCGCAGGAACAGGTCGGCGGCCGTCGAGTTCTCGTCAAACGGCACTCCCGCGGCCCGCAGACTCGCGAGCGCCTCGTTCACCGTCTCGCGCACCTCCGGCGGCGTCGCCGAATCGTCGCGGAGCTGAAAGAGATACGGCAGCGACTGTGCGTAGGGAATCCGGCCCAGGATCGCAACGAGATACCGCTTGGTCGCAAGATCGTTCATCCGCAGGGCCATCACCAGCGGATTCAGAGCCGCCCGGTCGATCTGCGGCATGCACCGCAGGACCGGCTGCTGCAGCGAGACCTTCTGCGGATCGCGCAGGTACTGAACCAGGAACGGAATCGCGTACTCACCCGAGTCCTTCAGCGCCGCAACCGCATTTTCGAATCCGCGCGGCGGACCGCCCAGTCGCTCGATGTGGTCCTTGATCCGTCCGGGGTCGGCCTTGATCAGGTTTTCGCCGCGGGCCATCACCTTCAGCATCTGCCGGCACGAATCGCCCACGATTGAATTCGACAGGAGCTGGACGAGAATCTCCTGCCGTTTCGCCACGCGGTCGGCGAATTCCAGCACGGCGACGGGATCGGGATCGCTTGCCAGAAGCGCCTTGAAGTTCGCGTCGGAAATGTCGAATCGGCCGATGCTCGCGAAATACCAGCCGTCGTCCGCCTCGTTCATCTGCTCGCGGCCCGCCGCCAGCAGCTCCGCCACGCGCTTGCCGCTCTCGCTCAACTTGCCGCTTTCAACGTCCTGCTCGAAGAGCAGCACCGCGCCGCCCTGCCCGCGGGCACTCGAACGCTCAGCCAGCAACGCCACGCGAAAAGCAGACGGATTCAGCGCCAGCAACTCGCCAAACGCCTTCTCCAGGCCGGCGGCGTCCTTCGCCATGATCGCCGTCGTCGCCGCCTCCCACTTCGACCATGCGTCGGCTGCGGCCGACGTGACGAATCCTTGAGCAGAAATCTGACCGGAGGTGGGCGGCACCCGCAGGGCCACGCTCAGGACGACACAACACCCGGCAAGACGCACAGCCCTGGCGGCGATGGACATCGGCACCTCCGAACAGCGTAACTGACGCAGCCTGAACGCGTTGCAACCCCCCGCATACGCCGCGGCGATTATAGATGGACCCAAACGCGTGTCAACGCGGCCCGCCCGGCCCGCCCCCCTTCCCCCCCCCGCCCGGTCCGCCAGAGCCGCGCCCGTTATGGGGCGGCGGCCGCCGAGGTCGACACTTCGCGCATCAGCAGGATCGCGCACGCCGCCCCCCCCCCATCGCGAAATCACCCGCCCCGGCGATCACCTCGGCTATAATGGATGAGTGCGTGGCGCCGCAATCGCCGACGCCGTCAATGTCTATCGGGCCCAAACGACGATGGGAGCGGTCAACCAGACCGCGAGGGATCGAGAAAATGTCGCGTCGCGTCGAGACCATCCGATTGGCGTTCATCCTGTTTGCGCTCGGCAGCGACGCGGCGGCGCTGGCTGAGAACACACGCACGCACATCGCGGGTCGCGACGGAATTTCGGACGCACCCGGTGCGGCCGCGACGACGCACATCCTCTTGCGGCTCCGGCCCGACATCGCCGATCGCCGCGCGGCGAATCCCGATAGCGCCGAGCCGTCACTCGACGCCGGCCCGATCGACGCCGCACTCCGTGCCTGGGGCGTGACGGCGATATGCGACGTGCTCGCGTTCACGCCACGCCACGCTGAACTGAGCGAGAATTCGCGCGTCGCACGAACCGTCAAGCTGCACGTCGCGCCAAACACCGACACGCGCGCCATGGCCGCCGCCTTCGCCACGCTACCGGGAGTCGAACTGGCGGAGGTCGACGGCGTCGGTGAAATCGCCGACACCATCCCCAACGATCCATCCTTCGCCCAGCTCTGGGGCATGCGCAACACCGGTCAGACCGGCGGCTTCCCCGGCGCCGACGTCGACGCTCCCAAAGCCTGGGACATCGTCACCGGCGACGCCGCGGTCGTGATCGCCATGATCGACACCGGCGTTCAGGCGGATCATCCCGATCTCAACGGCAAAGTCATCAGCGGCCGAAACACCTATGCCGACGACGACAACACCGACGACCCGCACGGCCACGGCACGCACACCGCCGGAACCGCCGCGGCATGGGGAAACAACGGCGTTGGCGTCGCGGGCATGGCCTGGGCCGCGAGCGTTCTGGCGATGCGCTGCACCACGGACGGCGGGACGTACTTCGAGAGCGACCTGGCCGAGGCGATCATCTGGGCCGCCGACTACGGCGCGCCGATCATGTCCATGAGCCTCCAGTCTTACACGGGCTCGCAGACGCTTCAGGATGCCGTCAACTACGCGTTCGGGGCCGGATGCGTGCTGATCGCCGCGAACGGCAACAATCACGGCAACACGATCGCATTCCCGGCGAAGTGGCCGAACTGCATGGGCATCGCCGCCACCAACGCGTTTGACGGCTGGCCGAGCTACTCGAACTATGGGCCGGAGACCGACGTCGCGGCGCCAGGCGACGCGATCTACTCGCTGAACAAGCTCAGCGGCTATTCGACGCGCTCCGGCACGTCGATGGCCACGCCGCACGTCAGCGGACTGGCCGCGCTGCTGCTTTCGCTCAACCCGTGCCTGACCAACGCGGAGATCGAGACCCACCTGCGCACCTCGACCGAGGACATCGGGGCGGCGGGATTCGACGAGAAGTTCGGCTACGGGCGGATCAACGCGTTCATCGCCGTCTCGACGGTCAGCACCGGCGTCGTGGGCGACATGAACTGCGACTGTGCCGTGGACGGTTTCGACATCGAGCCGTTCATCCAGGCGCTGCTCGACCCCGCCGGCTACACCGCCGAGCACCCGGATTGCGACCTGATGCGGGCCGACGCGAACGGCGACGGGGCGATCGACGGATTCGACATCGATGCGTTCGTGGCGCTGCTGTAGACGCGTGCCCGTACGGGGAAACAGAACTGTTGTCGCGGCTACATCGGGCTTAGGATGCACGCTATGCCACCGGAAGAGCGCATTCCTGATTCCGCTGAGATCTCGGAGCTTGATCTGAGCGTGCGCACCAGGCGAAGCCTGGAGCACGCCGGAATTCGCACTGTCGGTGAGTTGAGGCGTTGGTCGGATGAGGCGTTGCTCAAAATCAGAAACTTCACCAGCCGGTGCCTGGCGGAGGTACGCCCGCTCCTGGCGAATACCAGTCCAGAGGGCCGCGTGTCGCGCCGCACGCCCGCAGTGTACAGCGGACGGGTTTGCGCTGGCCACGTTGAGCTGGACGAAGGCGTGCGGCTGCCTGACGGTGCAAAGGTGAGTGTCCAGTTGTGCGATCCTGACGAGGCGGACGCCCAGGCATTGTCCGAAGCGCTCTTGAATCTGGCCGGATCAGTCAAGAACCTCCCAGCGGACTTTTCGGAACATCACGATCACTACCTCCACGGGCGCGGGAGGTAATGAATACCTGGTTCGTCGACTCATCGCACTACTTCGCCCTCCTGAGTGAATCGGACGCGCATCACGCGATCGCAAAGGAGTCGCAGGCCATTCCCCACCGCGTCGTCACCACCACGTGGGTGCTGACGGAGGTCGGCGACGGACTCGCGGCTCCCCACGCTCGCGGCTCATTCGTCGCGCTGCTCCGATTGCTGCGCAGCCACGCAACGGTCGAGATCGTGCCCGCCTCCGACACCTTGTTTGATCGCGGATGCCGGTACTTCGAAGAGCGTCCAGACCAGTCGTGGTCGCTGACCGACTGCATCTCGTTCGTCGTGATGGCCGAACGCGGTCTGCGCGAGGCATTGACTTCCGATCGTCATTTCGAGCAGGCCGGATTCGTCGCACTGCTGCGGAGGTCGGGTCGATGACCCGACGCGCATTTCTGCGTAGGCGTAGGTCGGGTCGATGACCCGACCTACGGCACTGTTGACGCGGCCGCCTGGCCGGTAGGATGCGCCCTATGCCGGTGCGCGGGCACACTCGCTCATGATCGAAGCTCTCCCCATCCGCGCACTGTTCCGCTTCGAAATCCCCATCCAGCGCGTCCGCAAGCCGCCGCTGCTCAGCGGCGACGTGTCGCGCTGGGATGAGCGCTTCGCCGCCCCGACGCTGTGCCAGCTCGACGGCCAGGCTCCGTTCGCCGACGTCTACTGGGCCTGGGACGACGACGCCTTGTACGCCGCCTACCGCGTCCGCGGAAAGAAGTCACCCCCGGAGTGCGACACCGCTGCGTGGTGGAAGAAGGACGGCTTCCGCCTGTGCATCGACACGCGCGACGCACGCGACGTCCGCCGCGCCACGCGCTTTTGCCGCCTGTTCTACGTTCTGCCGGTCGGCGGCGGCCCCAAGCGCAAGTCGCCCATTGTCGGCACGCACCGCATGTCGCGCGCCCGCGAGCCCGCCCCCGAAATCGACCTCAGCGGTGTCCGCACCGCCGTCCGCGTCGAGCGCGACGGCTACGGTGTCGAAGTCGCGCTCCCCGCCAGTTGCCTCTCCGGCTGGGACCCGGTCGAGCATCCGCGCATCGGCATCTTCTACAAAGTCAAGGACGTGCAGCTCGGCGGGCAGCAGCTCAGCGCCACCGACGACATGGGCTGGAACGTCGACCCCAGCACCTGGGCCACCGGCGTGCTGACGACGACACCCGACTGAAGCGCTGCGCCGGGCCCCGCGCCCCGTCGCGGCGCACGGCATGTCGCGCCGCGGCTGCTCACATCTGCGTCTGGCCGATCGAATAACAACCGCTCCCTTCGTGATAGAGTTCGTATCCCTCCAGCCCGCGCACGTGGGGCACCGGACCCCACCGCTCAAACGTCGGCGCGTAGCTCGACTTCTCCGTCTCGAAGTAGCTCTTGCCGTCGTTGGGACCCTCGCGATCGTGCCGGCCGTCGCGCGGGCAGCGGAACACCCGCACCACACTGCCCGCATACGGCAGCAGCTTCTCCGCCAGAAACACGCGCTCCGGGCCGGGCAACGGATCGGCGCTCACCGACGGCATGTACGACACCCGCAATTGCTGCTTGTTCTCGTCGCGATACATGCCCAGCGCCAGCTCGAGTTGTCGTAGCTGGTTCCCGCACGCCACCTGCGCCGCCTGCCCCCGCGCACGGCCGACCGCCGCCAGCAGCACCGCTGCCAGCAGCGCCACCAGGGCCACCACGATCAGAATCTCGATCAGCGTCAGCGCCCCACGACACGTCCGCAATCGGCTTACCACGCGCATCTCGCTTACACCCTTGGTTAGTTAGGGCGTCCGCAGCGCCGGTTGACTCGCCGGCGCCAGCCGTCGGGCCCGCCGGATCACGATCGGTTCGACCGGCTTGCTGCGCCGATCGCGATACGTCTCGTTCGGACCCATCTTGACGCTCTGCGCCCGCTCGATGACGTCCAACCCCTCGGCGACCAGCCCAAACACACAGAAGCCGGCGCCGTCGGGTCCGGCCTCGTCCAGATGGGCGTTGTCCGCCAGGTTGACGAAGAACTCGCTCGTCGCCGAATCCGCTTCGCCATTCTTGCGCGACATTGCCACCGTCCCGCGCGCGTGCTTCAGCCCATTCGGCCATTCATTCCGAACCGGCGGGCGCAGCCCTTCGGTTTTCAGCGCGTCGTCGGGGCCGAACGAGCCACCCACCACCATCGTCCGCGACAGCACGCGATGGAAGATCGTCCCGTCGTAGAAACCCGCATCGACGTACGCCAGAAAATTCGCGACCGTCTGCGGGGCGCGCTTTGCGTCCAGCTCCAGCACCACCCGGCCCCAGTCCTCGCCCTGGCGCCCGATCGACAGCTCCACCCGCGGCCGCAGCGGCGCCGACGTCGTCGCCGGCTGGCTGCTCGCCGCCGGCACGCCCGTCTGCTGCCCATCTCGTCCCGCGCACGCTACGCTCAGCAGCGCCGCCAGCCACACACCCGTGCTCATCGTCTCAGTTCCCCAGGAATTTCCGCACGCCGGCGCGCGACTCGGCACTCAAACGCATCGACGCGTTCAGCCGCCGCGCCTCCTCCACCGCCGCGCCGTGCTCCAGCCCGCGTATCCGCCCCATCAGGCGCTTCGTCTCGGCCAGGGCCTCCGGCGGATACGACGCGAACAGCCGCGCATAGTGCCGGGCGCGCGGCATCAGCTCCGCATCCGCCACCACTTCATTCGCCAGGTTGAATTCCACCGCCCGCTCGGCGCTCAGATTCTCCCCCGTCAGCAGCAGATACTTCGCCTGCCGCTCGCCGACCAGCCGCCGCAGATACGTCATCACGATCGCCGCCACCAGCCCGCGCTTGATCTCCGGATACCCGATCACCGCGCTTCGCCCGCACACCACGATGTCGCAGACGCTCGCCAGCCCCGCGCCGCCCGCCACGGCCGGCCCGTTCACCGCCGCGATCACCGGCCGCGGCGATCGATCGATCGTCTCGAACAGCCGCAGCAGCGCCGATGCGTCGAGCTCGGCCTGCGCCGCGTCCGTCGCCGCTACCTCGCGCAGGTCCAGCCCCGAGCAGAACGCCGGCGGCGCCGCGCTCACGATCAGCGCCCGCACCGCGCCGTCGGCCGCCGCATGCTCGAACGCCTCGGTCAGTTCCGCGATCAACGCCCGCGACAGCGCATTGCGCGCCTCCGGCCGGTTCAGCGTCAGCTCCAGCCACGCCTCGTGCCGCTCGACTTTCAGAATCTCGCTCACGCCTCGCACCGCCCAACCTGCGTGCTCACGCGCCGCTCACTGCGCCGGCGGAACGTAGTTCGGAATCTCCTGCTCTTCCGCGAAGAAGAACGCCTCCATGAAGCGCAGCAGAATCGGGTTCGCCGCGTCCGACGTCGGGTCCAGCCGGAACTCGTTCACCACCATCACCTGGTGATCGATCCACATCTTCCACGCCTGCCACGAGACATTCTCGCGCACGCGCTGCTCAAACGCCCGCCCCCCGATCAGCCGACACATCTTCAGCGCCTGCTCGCCCTCGATCGTGTCGTCATCAATCGCAGGCAGCTCCTGCTTCAACTTCGCACATCGCACCATCGTCTGGGCCATTCATCGATCTCCGTCGCGATCCCGCGTCAGGCAACACTAGCATAGTGCCCCGCCGCACCGGGACGAGCAACTCCGGCCCCCCTTTTAACGCCAAATTCCGCTACGATGAACCCCATGAGCGATACGTTCTCGACTCTCGGCGGTCGGCCACCCGTCGTGCGCCTGGTCTACCGGGTGCCCGGCTTCCTGCTCTTTATTCTGTTCCTCCTGCGCATCGGTATCGGCTGGCACTTCTCCTACGAGGGCTACACCAAGGTTCGCGGCCCCGGCGCGTTCACCGCCGCCGGCTACCTGAAGGCCGCCCGTGGCCCATTCAAAGACTATTTCGTCAGCCTCGCCGGGCCGTGGGAGAAATTCGTCGCCCAGTTCACAGGCTCGGCACACGCCGAACCGGCCACGACCAGCGCGCCCGCCAGCAGCCCGGCGCCCCCCGCGAGCCAACCCGCCGCTGTCGAGAATCCGCCCCAGCTCGTCGCCATCAACCTGATCATGAGCTGGGGAATGCTGCTGCTCGGCCTGCTCTTCATGCTCGGCTGGTGGACGCGCACCAGCGGCCTGCTGCTCATGCTCATGCTCGCCATGTTCTATCTCTCCGCCCCGCCCTGGACCGCGGAGAAGCTGGCGTTCGAGGAAGGCAACTATCTCTTCATCAACAAGAACCTGATCGAGTTCCTCGCCACCGCTGCCGTCGCCTTCAGCGGCGTGTCGCGCACCTGGGGTCTCGACGCGTTCTCTCGTATCCGCCGCGAGCCGCGGCCCACCCGCGGCTCCGCCAAACCCGCGGAGACCACCTGACCATGCTGAACGAAGAAAACCGCAAGATCGGCCGTCGCAATTTCCTCAAGGCTGTCGCCGCCGTCCCCGCGGCCGGCGCTTTCGCCTGGTCCGCCTTCAAAGTCGATCGCCCGCTCGCGGCCGGCATCATCGGCACCGGTGGCGAAGGCCGCGTGCTGATCGAGCAGACCAACACGCAGCTCATGCGCTACGTCGCCGTCTGCGACATCTTCGAACCCAACCGCAAGAAGGGCGTCGCCAGTTGCCAGAAGGTCCAGCCCGACGTCGCGCCCCCGGCCGAATACGACGATTATCGCAAGCTGCTCGAACGCGACGACATCGAGGCTGTGCTCATCGCCACGCCGCTCTGGCTGCACGCTCCCATGACCATCGACGCGCTGAAAGCCGGCAAGCACGTGCTCTGCGAAAAGACCATGGCCTACAGCGTTCAGGCGTGCGACGAGATGGCCGCCGCCCAGAAAGCCAGCGGCAAAATCCTCCAGATCGGACATCAGCGCCGCTACAACGAGCTCTACCGCAACGCCGTCCAGATGATCCGCTCCGGAGTGATCGGCGACGTCCACCACATCCGCGCCCTGTGGCATCGCAACGGCGACTGGCGCCGCGCCGTCCCACAGTCCTCCTTCGACCCCACGCCCCACGGCTACGCCGACCTCGAGCACCTCGTCAACTGGCGGCTTTACGCCAAGCACTCGCAGGGCCTCATGACCGAGCTCGGCAGCCACCAGGTCGACGTCGCCAACTGGATCAGCGGCGCCGAACCCACCGCCGTCATGGCCAGCGGCGGCATCCAGCGCTACAAGGACGGCCGCGAGCTGAACGACCACGTCTATAACATCTTCGAATACCCCAACGGCCTCACCGTCACCTACTCGTCCATCCAAAGCAACGCGCTCGACAACTATTACGAGCAAGTCATGGGCACCAGGGGCACCGTCGTGCTCGCTGGCGAGGGCGAAGCCTTCCTCTTCATGGAAGGCAAAGACGCCGCCGCATCCAAGGCCACCGAAGTCGCCGTCAGCACGACGGCCGCGGGCGGCCCGGTGATGGAAGCCTCCGCCTCGCGCGCCGCCGACGCCGGCAGCGGGGCCGCCGTCGGCAGCGCCTCGGCGGGCTACAGCAGCCTGATTCCCTATCGCAACGAGCTGGAAGGATTCGTCTACAGCGTCCGCACCGGCGAACCGCCGCTTTGCTCCGCCGCCGAGGGTCGCCGCGCGGCGCGGGCCGTCCTCGCCGCCAACCAGGCGATGGAGCGCCACCAGCGCGTCGCGATCGACACACCGCCGCAGGCTTAGCGGGGTTCGTACTCAGCCCGGTTTGACGTGCTGCAACCTATGCCGCCAGGATCAGCGACGCCCCTACCCAAAGCAATCGTCGGCATGATCCACGTCGGCGCGCTGCCCGGCACACCGCGCGCCGCGCGCTCGATCGCCGATCTCGCCCGCCGCGCCGTCGCCGACGCCCGCCTCCTCGCCGCCGCCGGCTTCGACGCCGCCATCGTCGAAAACATGCACGACCTGCCCTACCTCAACGGCGCCGTCGGCCCAGAAATCGTCGCCGCCATGACTGCCGTCTCGCAGCGCGTCCGCGACGCCTGCCCGCGGCTGCGCCTCGGCGTCCAGATTCTCGCGGCGGCGAATCGCGAGGCACTCGCCGTCGCCCTGGCTGCCGGCGCCGACTTCGTCCGCGTCGAGAACTTCGTCTTCGCCCACGTGGCCGACGAGGGCCTGATGCCGCAGGCCCACGCCGGCCCGCTCCTGCGCTACCGCCGAGCCATCGCCGCCGACCACATTCAGATCGTGGCCGACCTCAAGAAAAAACATGCCAGCCACGCCCTCACCGCCGACCTGACCATCGCCGCCGCCAGCGCCGCCGCCCAGTTCGCCGGCGCCGACGCGATCGTCATCACCGGCGGCGCGACCGGCCAGCCTGCCGACGTCGACGACGTTGCCGACGCCCGCGCCGCGCTGCACGGCGAACTCACGCACGCGGCCGCAGCACTGCGCGAAGACCGCACCCGCGCACCCGCAGCGCAGCGCGGCGACCGCGCCCACGCAGCCCCGGCGATGCGCCGCGACCCCGCCCGCGCACCCGCCGCGACGCGCGGCGGCCCCGCCAACGTACCCGCCACTATTCCGCTCTACGTCGGTTCCGGCATCACCAGCGCCAACATCGCGCAGTTCTGGGACTTCGCCGACGGCTTCATCGTCGGCTCGTCGCTCAAACGCTCCGGCCACTGGTCCCAACCGCTCGACCCCCGCCGCCTCCGCACGTTCATGTCCGCCGTCACCCGCCTCCGCCGCTGACGCGTGCAGGCTCGATCAACGCCGCCTCCTCCTGCGCGGATGTTGATGATGAATGTTGATGATGTAGCACAACCGCCCTCGGCTGTGTTGAGCCTGTCGAGAGCAGCCGCCCCGGGCTGCGTCGCGTTTGTCGAGAGCAGCCGCCCCGGCTGCACTCCCATCCCCGCCCGCGTATCCCCACGCCGGTTGACCTCCGACGATATCCATCCGAACACGAAGCACCAGCATGCGCGCATTCTGCAACGGGCTGCACGCATCCTGCCCGCGAAGCGTCCCACAAAATCCGCCGAATTCGCTTGCCAAAAAAAAACCACCGGAGTTACTGTCAATGTATGCGACTCGTGGGGAGCATCGCATTCGGGCTGGTCGGCGCTGCGATCGCGGCGTGGTTGCCGGGGACGCCGTCGAAACACTGGTGTGTCTACGTGATTCCATGCAATTGCGAATAGCGTGCGAGTTCCTGATCGTCGCTGCACTGTGCGTCTCACAGGAAACCACGTTTCTCAGGCCGTCCGCGCTGATGGCAATGGAGCAGGCCAGGACGGGCATTTCCCGCGCCGACATCAACTGGACAATCGCCCATCCACGGGAGACGACCGGCGCCCAGGGAAAACCGATGCACTACCGAACCGTGATTGTCGATTCGCGCATCGCCGAATTCAATAATGGCACAGACGACGGCGTCACGGCCGAGACCGAGGACGGCGCGCCCGTGCGCGGCCAACTGCTGGCGCTCTATGCCCCCGGTCAACGCTGGGAGTTTAGCGAGCGAAGCCTTACCGGCGACTTATGGGAGGATAATCGGCCAACGAACGTCGCTGACGTTCGCTGCGTTGGGCTCCTACCGCGACCAGCGCTCGTCGATGGAGATCCAGGCGAAACGCTGTGGAAGTACCCCAAGCAGCAGAATGTGCCCCGCCGCTACCGCCAGAAGCAGGTTGGTGAGGTTTTCGAAGTGGACATGCTTGTGCCCGACGAATCCCGCATCGTTCGCTGGATCATCGATCCAAGGGTCGGATGGAATCCGACGCGCTGTCAGGCGATTGAGGACGGCCGCGTCGCCGCCGAATCAGTCACCGAGTACGGCGAATTCAATGGAACCTGGCTGCCCGTTGCGTGCTCGTACTTCAATGGCAAGGGCGAGCTGATCACGTGCGTCGAAGTGCAGGGCGCGAAAATCAACACACCCGATATTCCCGAATTCCTTGAACCTGAATTCATCGGACTCGAGCCGGGAATTCACGTGTCATCACGCAAGCACGGCGCCATGACGTACGCCGGCCAGGGACGCCTCGTCACCCACGACGAATATCGCGAATTGGTCGCCGACGGACAAATCAAGACCAGCCAGCGATTGAGCGAGTTCGTCACACGCCTCGAGCGCGAATACTGGGAGCGCAAGGCCGCCGAGTACGCCGCGGGGCAGACCGCGGCCGCGACGCCCGACGTAATTCCCGCCGGCGTGACGACCAGCCGGCCGGCGCGGCCGGTGACATCGGCGCCAACCCCGGCGACGGACGACTGGGAGCGCTACACGCGCGACTTCATCGCGCGCTACAAACTCGACGAAGGCCAGACCAACAGCGCCATGCGCATCCTGCGCGACTGCCAGCAGCAGCGCGACCACTACTTGCGCGTGCAGAAGTCGCGCCTCGAAGCACTGGAGCACAAGGCCGCCGAAGGCGACGAAAGCGTCCGCCAGAAGGCGCGCGACGAGTTGGCGCGCGTCCGCAAGCCTGTGGACGAAATCTTCGAAAAGCGCCTCAAGCCCGCGCTCGAAAAACTCCCGACCCGCGCCCAACGGCAGGCAGTCAACGAACCTGCCGCCGAAACCACGCCGGGCAAGTCGTAGTGACGTGCGGCCCATAACGCTCTCGTAACCTACCAAAAAATAATGAGTTATACGATAATCGCCGCATAACTTGCTCGCCTGCCCAATTCGTTGTATTATTTATAAAGCAACTGCATGCGTTCCATACACGTTGCCACGACGCTCAATCGGAGCAACCGAATGTCGCTGCTCAACGCACCCACCGCCCGCCGAATGCGAGTCACCGCCGTCCGCAGCCGCAACGCCGCCTCATTCCGCCTCATGGAAATGGGTCTCATCGAAGGCGCCGAAGTGACCGTCCTGCGCCGCGCTCCCCTCGGCGACCCCATGCACGTTCGAGTCGGCGACTCCGAGCTCTCGCTGCGAAACGCCGATGCCGAGTCGATCGACGTTGCACCCTTCTGACGCGCCGTCAGCCCCATCCCACCACCACGCGACGAACCCCCGCGCCGCCGCGGCCCGAATTGCGCTGGTCGGAAACCCCAACACCGGCAAGACCACGCTCTTCAACGCCCTCACCGGCTTCCGCCGCCACGTCGCGAACTACCCCGGCGTCACGGTCGAAGTCGCGCACGGCACGATCACCGGCACGTCCGTCGAGCTGCTCGATCTTCCCGGTTCCTACAGCCTCGCCGCCAACTCGCCCGACGAAGCCGTCCTGCTCGACGCGCTCTGCGGACGAATACCGGGCCAGCCGCCGCCCGACGCGATTCTCGCGATCGTCGACGCCTCGGTCCTGCCGCGCAACCTCTACCTCCTCAGCCAGGTCCTCGAAATCGGTCTGCCCGTCGTCATCGCCCTCAACATGATCGACGTCGCCCAGTCCCGCGGCGTCGCCATCGACGCCCCCGAGCTCTCGCACCGCCTGGGCGTGCCAGTGGTTCCTGTCGTCGCGACCGACCCGCGCACGCTTCCGCCGCTCATCGACCTGCTGCGCGCCGCCCTGCCGGGGCAACGCACCGCGGCGTCCGGCCCCGAACTCCCCGCCGACCTGACGCGCCTGCGCGCTGCGCTCCCCGCCGCCCCCAATCCCGCCATCGCCTTGCGTGTGCTGCTCGACCGCGACGGCGCCGCGCCGCGCGCCTACCTCGCCGCCGGCGGCTCGCGCGCCGCCCTCGACGCCGCCCGCCGCCAGCTCGACGATCAGCACATCGACGTCGCCGCCGAAGTTCGCGCGCGTTACGCCTGGATCGGCCGCCTGCTCGACGGCGTCGTGACGCGCCCGCCGCAGCCCGTCACCACCTGGACCGCGCGGCTCGACTGGTTGCTCACGCATCGCGTCTGGGGCGCGCTCGTCCTGGCGCTGGTGCTCTTCGTCCTCTTTCAGTCCATCTTCCGCTGGTCGCAGCCGCTCATGGATTTCATCAGCGACCGGCTGATGGGCTCGCTCGCCGCGCTCGCCACCGTCGCGCTCCCGGAGGGCGCCGTGCGCAGCCTGCTGGTCGACGGGCTCATCGCCGGCGTGGGCGGCGTGCTGGTCTTCCTGCCGCAGATCATGATTCTCTTCGGCCTGATCGCCATTCTCGAGGACAGCGGCTACATCGCCCGCGCCGCCTTCATGGTCGATCGCATCATGCGCGCCGCCGGCCTCAGCGGCCGCTCCTTCATCCCGCTGCTCTCGTCGTTCGCCTGCGCCGTCCCCGCCATCATGGGCGCCCGCGTCATCGCCGACCGCCGCGATCGCATCGTCACCATCCTGATCGCCCCTTTCATGAGCTGCTCGGCCCGCCTGCCCGTCTATGTGCTCATGACCTCCGCTTTCATCCCCGACCGATACTTCCTCGGCGGTTGGATCGGGCTGCGCGGACTGGTGATGATGGGCATGTACCTCATCGGCGTCGTGGTCGCCATCCCGGTCGCCTGGCTTCTGAAGAAGACGGTGCTGGCCGGCCCGCCGCCCGGTTTCGTCCTCGAGCTGCCGACCTATAAGTTGCCGCGGCTGCGGGCCGTCTGGCAGCGCATGTCGCATGCCGGCGCCCACTTCATTTCCCGTGCCGGCACCGTCATCCTCGCGGTCAGCATCGCGGTTTGGGCGCTGGCGTACTTTCCGCGCTCCGCGACGACCGAGCAGCGCGTCCGCGCCACAGCCGTCGCCGCCGGCTGGGACGAATCCCGCACCGACGCCGCCCTCCAGGCCGAGTTTGCGCGCCATAGTTTTCTCGGACGCATCGGCCGCGCGCTCGAGCCCGCCATCCGCCCGATCGGGTGGGATTGGCGCATCGGGGCGGCGATCGTCGCGTCGTTTCCGGCCCGCGAGGTGGTCGTCAGCTCGCTGGGGACGATCTTCAGCCTCGGGCACGACGCCGACGAAGCGGACCTGCGTGGCGCGCTGGCCGCCGCGACCTGGTCCGATAGCGGCCGCCCGCTGTTCACGGTTTCGTCGGCGTTGGCGCTGATGGTTTTTTTCGCGCTGTGCGCCCAGTGCGCCAGCACGCTGGTAATGATCGGACGTGAGACCGGAAACTGGCTCTGGCCGGTGGCGTCGTTTTCGTTCATGACCGCCGTCGCCTACGTCGCCGCCCTGCTGACCGCGGTTATCGCCCGCGGGCTGGGCTGTGACGGCTGACGGGCGGCACTTCTTCTCGGACTTCCTTGCGTACCTAGAATTTTTATCAATAGGAGTTGAACGGCTCGCCGCAGCACGCTACGATCCACCGCAGCAGCTTGCGCTTTCGAGCGATGCGGAGGGGACCCAGCGTGAAGTGGACACGACTACTCGGATTTCTTGTCCTGGCGTTCGCCGCCGGTCTGCCCGCCTGGGCCGACATGTACGGCTTCACCAACATCACCCACAACAATGCCAGCGACGCTGCCGCCGGCGAAGCGCAGCTCTCGTTCAACGTCAGCGACCTGGGCGGCGGGCTAATCCAGTTCGAGTTCCTCAACGTCGGCCAACTGCTGATGTCCATCACCGACATCTACTTTGACGACAACAAGCACGACACCTTCGCCAACATCTCCGCCATCACCAACGGCTCAGGCGTTTCGTTCAGCGTCGGCGCCCGCCCGCGCGACCTGCCCGGCGGCAATGCCGTCAATTTCGAGACCACGCCCGGCCTGTCCGCCGACTCGAACTCACCGGTGCAGTCCAACGGCGTCAACCCCGGCGAGTTCGTCCGCTTGCGGCTGGCACTCAAACAGGGTCTCACGTTTGCCGACGTGATCGCGCGGCTCAACTCCGCCGCCCTGCGCGTCGGAATCCACGTTCAGGGATTCGACTGCGGCGGCAGCGAGTCATTCGTCAACAACCCCGGTCCGCCGCCCGTCCCCGCCCCCGCCGCCGCACTCCTCGGCGCCGTCGGGCTGATCGTCGCCCGTCGCTGGCGCGAATCGATCTGACCGTCGCGCCGTGCATCGCGACGCGCGGCCGCGGGGCGGGCGCGCAAGGTGCGCGAATTTCTCCGCCGGCCGTTTCTTGAATCGGCCGCGCCCTGCTATGATGAGTGTTGCGGGCGGTTGTTCCGGTCCCGGCAGACAGGAGTTCACGCGTCATGGATGATGCGATCGCCGCAATCTGTACCTCACCGGCCGAATTTACCGTGTCCACCGAATCCGACGAACCGCTGGGGGACGTGGATCGTCCTCGCGTGCGTCTCGCGAATCGCCGCGACGAACCCGTCGCCGACACATCCGAGCCGATCTCGGACGTCAGCGTCGAGCACCATGAGGCCGTGGCCGACGCCACTCCCGACGAAATCGGCGTGGCGCAGATTATCGAATCGATCCTGTTCGCGTCCGACGCGGCGCTGAGCGCCGCCAAGATCGCCGAGCTGATCGACGAGGTGACCGCCGACGACGTGCACGCGCAGATCGCGGTCCTGAACCTCAAGTACCAGCGTGCCGGGCTGTCGTTTCGGATTCAGCGCGTCGCGGGCGGGTTTCAGATGATGACGCTCCCCGCTTATCAGACCTGGCTGCGCCGCCTGCATCACGATCGCGCCAACACGCGTCTCAGCGACGCGGCCCTCGAAACCCTCTCGGTGATCGCCTACCGGCAGCCCGTGACGCGGGCCGACATCGAGTCGATCCGCGGGGTGGCGTGCGGCGAGGTAGTCAACCGGCTGCGCGAGCTGGGCCTTGTGCGGATGGTGGGCCGCGCGGAGGTCGTGGGGCGTCCGATGCTTTATGGGACGACCCGCAAGTTCCTCGAACTCTTCGGACTCGCCAGCCTGGACGAGCTGCCGCCGATGGAAGCACTTGCCATCCGCCGCTCGGCTCCGCCCGCCGAGCCGCTCAAACCGCACGACGGCGGGGACGAGCTGCGGGCCGCCGCCGGCGCCTGAGTCGGCGCTCCGGCGCAGCTCCGGCGGTGGTCACGTCGGCTGCACCTGCGTGTTTCAGTTGCTGGGCGATCAGACCGATCGTCCGAATATGCCTGATTTTCCCGCCGGGCCTGCCCGGCCGCCCCGCGACCGACGTAGCCGCTCGCCACAGCTTGCGCGTCGCGCCACGGCGCTGCTTTGCGCCGGATATGTTCTGGTGGTGGCGCCGATCGCGTGGTGGAGTTGGCGGGCGCACGAGTACGAGCGGCGGACGATGCGCGCACTGGCGGAGCCGCTGCTCGCCGCCGTCTTGGCCGAGCGGCTCGAACGCCACGCGGCCCGCGGGCAGTCGATCGCCGACGCGCTGGCGCGCGTCGCCGACGAGAATCAGCGTCTGGCGTGGGCCGCGGTGATCGACGCGCAGGGGCAGGTGGTGGAGTTCCGCAAGCGCGTTTCGCTGACCTACGAGGAAATCCGCCCCCAGATCGACCTTTCGGCCGGCTCGATGCGGCTTGCGGCACTGCGCGTCGGCGCGGGCTTTTCGCCGACGATGCGGCTGCTGAGCGTTCCGCTCGCCGGAGGCGGCAGCCTGGCCGCGATCATCGACGTCGAGCCTCCAGCACCGCCCGAGCACCTGGCTGCGCTGGCGATCGGCGTCAGCGTGGGCGGCCTGCTTGTCGTGCTGGTGCTGCTGCAACGCTGCGTGCTTCGCCCGCTGCGCCGGCTGGGCCAGCGCGTCGCCGACGTGCGCGGCGAGCTGGCCGAGCTGCTGCCGCTGGGCGTGGTGCCGACCGAGCTGCACGCGCTGGTCACGGGCATCGACCAAACCCGCCGCGCCCTGCGCGAAACGCGCGAAGAGGCCGCCGAGCTGCGCTACTTCATGGACGACCGCGTTTCGCGGCGGACGCGGACGGCGCAGGTGGCGCAGAAGCAGGCCGAGCAGAGCGCCGACACCGACGCATTGTCCGGGCTGCTCAACCGCCGGGCCCTGCATCGCGAGCTGCCGGCGCTGGTCGCCAAGCAGATGGCGGCAGGCGGTCCGCTCTCGCTGATGGTCATCGACGTCGACCACTTCAAGGAGCTGAACGACCAGCGCGGACACACGGCCGGCGACGACGTGATCCGGTTCATCGGCGAGCTGATCCGCGCCGTCACGCGGCGGAACGTCGACCTGGCGGTGCGTTACGGCGGCGACGAGTTTGTGGTCGCGATGCCCGGCGCCGCCGGCCGCGACGCGGCCGCCGCCGCGCTGCGCCTGGCGACGATGTTCGCGCAGCAGGTCCGCACGCTGGGCGCGCTGCCGGAGCCGCCGGCGCTTTCGATCGGCGTGGCGACGCTGCCGCAGGACGGTCCGCGAAGCGGCGACGACCTGCTCAAGCTGGCGGACCAGACGATGTACACGGCGAAGCGCAACCGCCGCCACGTGTTGACGGCGGGCGAGGCCCGCAACCTGCCGCAGGGCGACGCGCGTCACGCACGCGCTCGCTCGTAGCCTGCCGCGCCGCGGCCGACGAGCTGACGAGCTGGCTTGATCCACAGGTTGCGGGGGGCTATCCTTGTTTGATGGTGTGTTGCGCCTCGGGCTGGGGACGGAGGTGCGCATGTGCGGGTTGGGGTTGGTCGAGCGAGAGTCGGTGGGCGGCTTTGCGCCGCCGGCGCGGCGTCGAAACGCGCGGGTCGCGTGTCGTGCGATCGGCGCGCTGATTCTGATTGGCGGGGGGGGGGGCGCAAAGCCTCTTGGCGGGTGATCCGTTCTGGGGAATGTCCAAGACGGCCGCCATCGGCACCAGCAAGCTGGAGCCAACCGTGGCAGTCGGTACCGATCGGATCGTGCAGGTCGGCAATCATCGGATCATCGTGTTTGACCGCGACGGCGTCGAGAAGTGGCGCGCTCGGCTTGGTTTCAACGAAATCGACTCAAGTTATTCGACCGACTTCTGGGACGATGTCGATTCGGGCATCGGCGGGACGTTTGACGCCCGGGTCGTCTACGATCAAGTCACATCGCGCTTCGTGGTGATGATCTTCGAAACCGGAGTCCCACAGCAACAGCCGCCGACGAAGGACCGCATTCTGCTGGCCGTCTCAAAGGGCGGGGCGAACGACCCTGTCGACGGCACGGGTGACTACGGGTCGGGCACCGGGTCCTGGTATAAGTTCGCGATCAACGCGCAGCTTGTCCCGCCGGGATGCTCGACCGAATTCGGAGTCGATTACCCGGGCCTGGCGTGCACCGCGAACTGGATCGCGGTTACGACTCGCGCGGTGGACTACTCGGGCAGCGAGTGCTTCTTCGGGCATCGGGCGCACGTCCTTCGAAAACCGCCGGCGGGGTCGTGGACGTACCAGGCCGACTACTACGCGAGCGCCGGTAACCACGCCGTCGCCTGGGTCGCTATCCCATACGCCGAAGATGAGTTCGTGGCGCTGCCGATGCCGGCGCAGGTGTTCGGCGCGCAGTCGGCCGAGACGATTTACCTTGCACAGATGGCGGCAACGAACGCGGCCGGACAGGGAAAGCTTCGGGTTCACAAGATCACAGACCCGTTCGGGACGTTGACGCTCGCCTCGGCTGAACTGAACGTCAATCCGGTCAGCAGAGCTTTCGTACTTCATACTGCTCAGCTTTGTCCGGGATCCGACAACCACGGAGACGTGACCCGTTCTCTGGGCAACGTCCAAAACGCGGTCTGGCGTGGGGACAAGTTGTACCTCGCCTACGAGCATGCCGCCGAGGCCGTCGGCGGCGGACCGACCGCACGCGTTGTCGCGCGCTGGCACACGATCGACATTACGGATTGGCCTCCGTCGCTCAGCCAGTCCGGCGTCCTGGACGGCGGGCGCATCTTCAAGAGCGACAATCCGAACGGCGACCGGCCGATTCACTTCATGTACCCGATGGTCATGGCGTGCGACGACGGCAGCATGGGGCTCTTCGTCACGCGCGTCTATTCGAGTAGCTACGTCAACCTCTACTTCACCGGCCGGCGCTCGGCGGACCCATCGAACCGGCTCACCGCGCCGCTCGCACTGCTTCAAGCGGCTGGGGCGGGTGTTCGAACCCAGAGCATCTGGGGCGAATACGAGGGCCTCGCACTCGATCCGATCGACGGCAACCGCATCTGGGCGACGGCGCAGCTTGGCCGCTGCGCTGGGGCGTGTGTGCCGTGCACTGAGGAAGGCGAGTATGAGGAGAACTTTCACACCACCGTCGGAAGCTACAAGGTCCCCACGACGACGACGACCTACCAGCTCACGCTTCAGCGCCAGGGCGGCCAGAAACCGTCGTCGTTGACGATTAAGTACACACCGCCGGACGTCGTTTCTGCGTACAGCGATATCACGCTCAACAGCTCAACGCCGACATCGGTGCTGACGTTTGCGATCGGCACCATGGTGACGTTGCGGGCACCCGACCTCGAATCGCTGTCGCCGCCGTGGGGATTCCGCCACTGGCTGGTCGATGGTGTGCAGGTCATCGGCCAGGACCATCCGCGGCAGATCAGCGTCAACATGGATGCGAACCACACGGCCATCCCGGTTTACCTGCCTTCGGCTTATCCTTGAGAGGCGGAGGAATCACATGAAACTCCCACACTTGCTGCTGGGCATCAGCGTCACAATGGGCACGGGCAGCGCGCTCGGCCAACCCAAGGTGCGTTTCTTTTTCGACCAGAATGGCGTCGGCGAACAGGAAGATCGCGGCGTCGGCGACCTGTTCTTCGAGAATCCGGTCGCCGATGGCGCGGAGCGCTTCTACTTGTACGGTCAGTTTCTCAGTCGCACGGTCAGCACGTGGCAGGGAATCGGCCTGGATATCGAGGTAACCGGCGGGGGCGTCATCACGGCGTGGAATATCTACAACCACAATATGGCCGACGGGTTCACGCGTTGGGCGGGAGTCGACAATAAAGTCGGCGGTACGCTAACGAGCAAGGTGGACGATATTTTCATGGGCATCCCGTACTTTGGGATGCAACTCAAAGACGCTGAGACCATCGATTTCAAGCACTTCCGCAATCACCAGGAGGATCAGATCACAGCGTTCGGTAATACGCTGCTGGGCTACATCGACGTGAGTTCCAATGGCAGCCCGTACTCGGAGGTCCGCCTGGGTATCGGCGCGGCCGGCATCGCAGCGAAGGAAGGCGGCGCGATCGGTCAGGGGATCGCCTTTGGCTTCGGCGACGAAGACGCAGGCATCAAGGGCGACAGCTTCGGCATGCAGAGCCCGATCGCCGACGCAACGATCATCCCCGAGCCAGCCACGCTGCTGTCGGCGCTCGCAGCCGCCGGCGCGGTATGGGTCAGCCGGCGACGCCGACCAGTGGGGAGAGTACCAGGGCGTCCCGCTCGATCCGACGGACGGCAACCGAGTCTGGTGCATCGGTGAAGTCGGCCGCTGTCGGCCGGACGGTCCCACGTGCGGCGACTGCGACGCGGGTGTTCACCAGACGGGTTACCACGGTGCGGCCGGAGACTACGTCGTTCCACAGGACGCCGTCGTGACGATGACGATCAATCGACAGTCCGGCGACCCACCGCCGGGCGACATTACCGTCCTGGTGATGCCGCCGGACACCGGGAATCAGGACGACGCCGTGCTTTCAACCGGTACGCCGTCGTACACGCGCAAGTACGGGACGGGGACAAACGTGACGCTGCGAGCGGTCGAGGACATCCCCGGCTGGCACTTCGCGCATTGGACCATCAACGGCCTACAGGTCTCGCCCAACCCCGGTCCCAACATGAGCGTGCTCATGCTCGGGAACCGGACGGTCGTGCCGGTGTTCAAGAAGGACTGACTTGTCCGGGAGGCGTACCATGCACCGTCTTGGACTGTTGATAGTTCTTAGCGTGACGGCCGTAGGAAGTGAGGCGCGGGCGGCGCGCTTTTGGTTTTCTCTCTCCGGCGTCGATGAGGTCCAGCCGATCGATGGAACGCCCAGCGAGTTCACGGACTTCTTCACCGGCGTCAACCCCGAGTTGTCAGCAGATACCGGTCGTGCGAGGCTGTACATCTGGGGTACGCGCGACCCATTCGCTGGCGGCTACTACCATAGGATCGGCTGGGACATTACGGCGTACGTGACTCAAGGCGACGTCCAGTTCGTCGATAGCCGAATGTACGACTACTTCACGGCCGACGGCCGAGAGCGCTGGGGCGTAATCGTTCAGGGAGGCTTGTCGCAGCACACACTCGAAGACGCCATCATGGTTGCCAATAACGGATACGGCTTCGCGCCGAAGTTGAACGATCTGCAATACGATCCAGAGTCCGAGTCCATGCTGCTCGGGTTCGTCGAGCTTGAGATGTCGCCCGACGCGCGCGCCGAAGTCTTCTTCGGCGTCGGACCCGGTGAGCTGCTCTCCGTTCCCAACCAGCCGCTCTTCTTTGGCTGGGGTGACAACGCGGTGCCCGACATCGAGGGCCGCGAGAGCACGCTGGCCGACGCGACCATCGTCCCCGAACCGACGACGCTGGCCCTGTTTGTCGCGGCGGCTGGGCTGCTGCGCGTGCGGCGGCGGCGGTGAGAAGTGGCAACCGCCGATGATCCGCTGAACTGGCTTCAGGGCCCGTTCGTTGTCGCGACGGACGGCGCCAGCTCCGCGAGGCTGCGGATCGTCCGGTGCGCGCCGGGCAGCGCGGGCGCGTTTCCCGGCCGAAGCGACAGCCGCGTCTGCATTCCCGCCGCCGCCGAGGCGTCCAGCTCGGCAACCACGTCCGAAACGAAGAGCATCTCGCCGGGGGCGACCTGGCACACGGCGGCGATGCGGCGATAGCTTTCAGGCGCTTGTTTCGGCCCCGTCGTCGTGTCGAAGAACCGCGAGATCAATCCGGACAGGTCGCCATCCTGCGTGTGCTTCAAGAACACGCGCTGCGCCGCGACGCTGCCGCTCGAGTAGATGCACACGTCCACGCCGCCGTGGCGCCACGCGCGGATCGCCGGAGCCGCGTCGGCGAACAGCGGCGAGCGCAGGGCGCCGTCGGCGTAGCCCCGCTCCCAGATCAGACCTTGCAGGGCTTTGAGACCGGTCGTCTTGGCGTCGCGCTGCATGAGCGATTCGAGATGCGCCACCAGTTCGCCGCGGGGCAGCGCCGCGCCGCCCGCGTCCGCTTCGACCTGCGCGCGGGCGCCGCGGATGTCGGGCGAGTCCCAGTGCGCTTCGAGAAACGCCGCGAGCCGCTGGCGCGCAAAGGGAAACAGGACGTCGTGTACAAACGCGATCGGCGCGATGGTGCCTTCGATGTCCAACAGCACGACGCGGACGCGATCGATCACCGCGGCACCGCGGGCGCCAGCGTGCGCGGCGGCAGATAACTCGGGCCCCAACACATGGGGACGTAGTCGCCGTGGACGCCGCCGTCGACGTATTCCGGCGTCCAGCCGGCGACGTCCTGAAAGAGGCGGATGGCGCGGATGGTGCGTTCGGCGCAGAGGTCGAACCAGTGCCGCGTGCCGCGCGGGACGGTGATCAGATCGCCGGCCTGCACCGTGATGGAGAACACCGGCCCGTCGTCGGGGTGGATGTGGAACAGCCCTTGGCCCTTGATGATGAAGCGGACCTCGTCCTCGCTGTGGCGATGCTCCTTGTTGAACTTGTTGAGCAAGGCGTCGAGACCGGGCGTGTCGGGCGTGACGTTGATCACGTCGGCGGTGACGTAGCCGCCGCGGCGCTTGAGCTCGTCAATCTCCGGGGCGTAGGCGGCGAGGATCTGATCGGACGAGGCGTCGGGGCTGACGCGCTCTTCGAGCGGCCAGCGCTCATACGTCATGCCGAACGGCCGGAGAAATGCGACGATCTCGGCAGCGTCAGACAGCGTGCGGCTCTGCTCGGGGATGCGCAGCGTGGCCATGTCAGCGTGCCTCGGCGGAGGTTGCGTACACATGCGGCGGAGCGGCGCGCGACTGCTCTGCGCCGCGGCCGACGACTTCGAACAGGAACTCGAGAATCTCGACGTGCCTGCGAGCCTCGGCCAGGTCGGCGCCCCACGTGTACAGACCGTGCCGGCGAATCAGGAACGCGTGCGGCGGGCCGTCGCCGACCCGGTCGATGTGCGCCTGAACTTGCGCCGCCAATGCCGGGATATCCTGCGTGTTCTCGAAGATCGGCACGTCGAGGGCGGTATCGTGCGTGCGGATGCCGGCGAGGCCTTTGAGCATCTCGTAGCCTTCGATCCGCACGGCGCCGCGGGCGGCATGCAGGTCGGACAGCAGCGTGTTCCAGATCGTGTGCACGTGCAGCACGGCGCCCACGCCGCCGCGCTGCGCCAGCACGACGTGCAGCAGCGTCTCGGCGGAGGGGCGCGGCGCGGCCGGGTCGAGCGCGATTCCCGACTCGTCGACCAGCACGAAGTCCTCATCGCTCAGCCGGCGCTTGTCGCGGCCGCTGGCGGTGACGAGCAGGCGCAGTGGCCGCGGGCGCAGCACGACGCTGTAGTTGCCGCTGGTGCCGAAGGCCCAGCCGCGCTCGTAAAACAGGCTCGAAACGTCGCGCAGCGCGCGGCTGGCGCTGGCGACGGCGGCGATGGTCGGGTCGGGCGCGCCGCGGACGAAATCAAGCATGGGCGGGCGCTCCCTTGAACGCGCGGATGCGCTGCGCCGCGTCGCGCAGCACGTCGTCTTCCTTCGCGAAGCAGAAGCGCAGCAGCTTCTCGCCCGCGGCGCTCTGATAGAACGCCGTCCCCGGCACGCTGGCGACCTTCGTCTCTTCGAGCAGGGCCATGGCGGCGTCCTTCGCCCTGGCGAAGCCCAGGTGCCCAATCTCGGCCAGCACGTAATACGCGCCCTGCGGAATGATCGGCCGCAGGCCGGCGTCGCTCAGCCCCGCGCAGATGATGTCGCGCTTGCGCTGGTAATCAGCCTTCAGCTTCGTGAAGAACTCCGGCGGCGAGCGGAACCCGGCCGCCACGCCGTGTTGAAGCGGCGTCGCCGCGCAGACGTAGAACAGGTCGTTCGCCAGCGTGATCGCGCGGGCCAGCGGCTCGGGCGCGACGGCGTAGCCGACGCGCCAGCCGGTGATGCTGAACGTCTTCGAGAGCCCCATGAGCGTCACCGTGCGCTCGCGCAATCCGCCGACCGTCGCCGGGCAGACGTGCCGCCGGCCGTCGTAGATGATGTACTCGTAAATCTCGTCGGTGATCAGCAGCAAATCGTGCTCGCGGCAGATGCGGTCAAGCACGCGAAAGTCGGCTTCGCCGTACATCTTGCCGCTCGGGTTCGACGGCGTGCACAGGACGATGGCGCGCGTGTTCGGCTTGATCGCCGCCCGCAGCCGCTGCTCGTTCAGCTCAAATGTCGGCGGGTCGAGTGGCACGAACTGCGGCTGCATGCCGGCCAGCAGGGCCGCGTTCAGGTGATAGCCATAATACGGCTCGAACAGGATGATCCCGTCGCCGGGGTTCAGACAGCCCATCAGCGTGCAGGCGAAGCCGCCCGACGAGCCGACCGTGACGACGATCTCGCCCTTCGGGTTCGCCTCGATGCCGTTGTCGCGCCGCAGCTTCTCGGCGATGAGCTGGCGCAGCTCGATGATGCCTTCGGGAAACGAATAGGTGCTGCGGCGCTCCTGAATGGCCTGGATGGCGCCATCGCGCACCGCCGGCGGCGTCGGCAGGTCGCCGAGACCCTGCCCAAGGTTGATTCCGCCGACGCGCTCGCACTCGCGTGTCATGTTTCGGATTTCGGACTGGGTCATGGTTGCAAGTCGTTGCGCGACAAATCGAGTCATGGACGGCTCCGGAGCGGCGGCGGGATTCAACGAGGGGAGCGCCGCCGAGAGAACGGTTCAGCGACAGAAACAGGTGCAGGCGTCGGCCGCGAGCATGAATGAGATGATAGGGAGCGGCGGGGCTGGGGGCAACAAGTGGGTTCAGGGTTCAGGGTTTCGGTTCGGGTTGCCCGCGATTCGAACTCCGAACGGTAGTGAGGGGCGTTGTCCGCCAGTGAGCGACCAATCGCGTGGGGGTGAAATGCGGTCACTTCCGTCCGGTCGCGAGCACATTCGCGCGAAGGTACGATTCCGCTGGCCGCCGCTTCCTGACGGGCGCGGCTCTGGCGGCCAAGACCCGTCGCTGCCGCTCCGGGTTCGGATCGGCACGATCCGCCTCTAGCGGACGTGTTGCTCTTCGCGGGATGTCGCCGGGTTCACGTCCGCGGGAGCCTGGGTCGCGTCGGGCGGGTTGAGTCGCTGGGGTGGGGTGTCGCTCTCCTGACCAGCGCGGTTGATGTCGCGCTGCACGTCGCTGAGGCCCTTCTTGAACTCGTTGATCGCGCGGCCGAGCGAACGGGCGATCTCCGGCAGCCGGTTGCCAAACAGCAGCAGCGCGACAACGCCGAAAAACAGCATGTGAGCGGGGCTGAGCCAGTTCATTCGTGGTCCTCCGCCGGCGGCACGATCCGGGGTCGCACTCGAATTCGCGGCGAGCGCTGAGTAAATTCTTGCAGGTTCGGCGGTTGCTGTCAAAGCGGCGGCCGAGCGGTCTGATAATGACGGTGCGTACCGTTTCACAAGATCATAGCGCTGTGCGCGGCGGAAATGCCATTAAGATGGTCGGCCCGCGGCGGGATTGGGCCGCGGAATTCAGACACAGGCAGGAGGCAATGGCCGGACATTCACACTGGGCGCGAATCAAACGTGCCAAAGCGGCGGTCGACGCCCGACGGGGCAAGGTGTGGACCAAGCTGGCGCGGGCCATCATCGTCGCGGCCAAGGCCGGCGGCGCGGACCCGGATTCGAATCTTGCCCTGCGCTACGCGATCGACGCGGCCAAGGAGGCCAACATGCCGCGCGACACGATCGAGCGCGCCGTCAAGAAGGGGTCGGGCGAGCTCGGCTCCGAGTCGTTTGAGGAGCTGCTCTTCGAAGGCTACGGACCGGGCGGCGTCGCCATCATGTGCCAGACGCTCACCGACAACCGCAATCGCACCGCGCCGGAGATCAAGAAGATCTTTGAGTTGAACGGCGGCAACCTGGGCGCCAGCAACTGCGTCTCGTGGATGTTCAGCAAGCGCGGCGTCATCATCGTGCCGAAGGCCGCCGCGGGCGAGGAAGCGCTGACCGACATCGCCATCGCCAGCGGCGCGGACGACTTGCGCGCCGCCGGCGACGCTTTTGAAATCACGTGCGACCCGGGCACGTTTGAGGAGCTGCGGGCCGCGTTCGCCGCCGCGGGCGTCTCGCCGGAGAGCGCTGGCGTGTCGATGGTCGCGTCGAGCGTGGTGACGCTGAGCGGTGCGCAGGCTCAGGCGGCGATGAAGCTGATCGAGGCGCTCGAGGAGCACGACGACGTTCAGGAGGTGTACAGCAATCTGGACGTTTCGGCCGAGGACCTGGAGCGGATGTCGGGTTGAGGACGTGCCGGGCCGGTTGGGGCGGTGTCGGGTGTCGGGCTGCCCGCGAACGATATAGAATAGGACGCGTGCAGGCATCTCTGACTCAGGGCCGAAACCCTGCGCCGCCCTCGAATCATGGGCGGGCTGGCAAGAGTCGGCGTGCGGCGACATCAGGAGCGAAACATGGGCCGACTGTACAACGACATCACGGAAACCGTCGGGAATACGCCGCTGGTGCGCATCAATCGCGTCATCAAGAGCGCGGCGCGGGTCTACGCCAAGCTGGAGTTCTTCAACCCGCTCGCGAGCGTGAAGGACCGGATCGGCGTGTCGATGATCGAAGCGGGCGTCGCCAGCGGGCGGATCAAGCCCGACACGCACATCATCGAGCCGACGTCGGGCAACACCGGCATCGCATTGGCGTTCGTCTGCGCGGCCAAGGGCCTGCGGCTGACGCTCACCATGCCGGAGAGCATGAGCCTCGAACGCCGTGCCGTTCTCCGGCAGCTCGGCGCGGACATCGCGCTGACGCCGGCGACGGAGGGCATGCGCGGTGCGATCAAGAAGGCCGAGGAGCTCGCGGCCGCCACGCCGAATTCGTTCATGCCGCAGCAGTTCCGGAACCCGGCCAACCCCGCGGTGCATCGCGAGACCACCGCCGAGGAAATCTGGCGCGACACCGACGGGCAGGCGGACATCCTGGTGTCGGGTATCGGGACGGGTGGGACGATCACGGGCGTGGGCGAGGCGATCAAGAAGCGCAAGCCGTCGTTCCGCTGCGTGGCGGTCGAGCCGGTTCATTCGCCGGTGCTGACGCAGACGCGTGCCGGTCAGCCGCTGCAGCCGGGTCCGCACAAGATCCAGGGCATCGGCGCGGGTTTTGTGCCCGAGGTGCTCAACATGGACGTGATCGACGAGGTCATTCAGGTCAGCAACGATGATTCGTTCGCGTGGGCGCGGCGGACGAGCCGCGAGGAAGGGCTGCTGGTGGGCATCAGCTCCGGCGCCGCGATGTGCGCGGCGAATCAGGTAGCGACGCGTCCGGAGAGTGCCGGCAAGCTCATCGTGGTGATCATCCCGTCGTTCGGCGAGCGCTATCTTTCGACGGCGCTGTTCGAGAATCCGGCCTAGGGCGCCGCTCAGGCCGCGGCCTGCGGTCCGGCGGGGCTAACGTCGTCGCCTATTGCGTGTCTGTGAGCGAGGCCACAGAATGGCGAGACTGATGAACTGTGATTCGACGGGCATGCCACGAGCGCAGGCGGAAGGTGTCCGGGTGCGTCCGGCCGTCTCGGGCGACGCATCCGTCCGCGAGGTCGGCTGGTACGCGACCCTGAAGTTCGAAGTGGCGCGCTGGTTCCTGCTTGGCCTGGCGCGGCTGCTCGGGCTGCGGGGGCTCTACCTTTTCGGACGGTTCTTCGGCTCGGTCGAATACGCGATCAACTTCCGCCGCCGGCAGCGCTACATGCAGTCGCTGCAGCGCGTCTTTCCCGAGGGGATCAGCGTGGCGCGGCAGAAGCGGATTACGCGCGGCTACTTCGCGCGGACGCGCTGCGACAAGATCTTCTACCTGATCTGCGACCGCCTGCCGCGCGAGAAGGTCATGCGGCGCGTGCGGTTCCACGGGCGGCAGTACCTGGACGATGCCCTGGCGCGGCAGCGCGGCGTCTACGTCATGCTCTCGCACAACGGGTCGCATCACGTCGCCGGCTTGCTCATGGCGCTGCTGGGTTACAAGGTCGCCGGCATCCGCGACCGGAACGAAGGCGCCATCCGTCAGTACGTGCAGCAGAAATACGCCGAGACGTTTCCGGAGTTTGCGGCGGTCAAGGTGCTGTTCGCCGACGCGTTTCCGCGCGAAATCTTCCGCTGCTTTCAGGAGAATCGCGTGCTCGGCAGCGCCCTGGACGTGGGCCGCATCCGCGGAATGGCGCTCAAGACGTGTGGGGTGCAGTTCTTCGGACAGCGGCGCGAGTTTCTGACGGGCACCCTCCAGATCGCGCTGCGCTGCCGCGCTGCGATCGTGCAAGGCTTCGTGGTTTCGCGGCCGAATTTCTATTTTCGGCTGATCGTCAAACCGCCGCTGCTGGTGCCCGACGACGACCGCGCCTACGAGACCGACGAATGCGTCGCGGAGCTGATGCAGCGCTACGCCGACGGAATCGAGGCGCACATCAAGGAGTATCCAGACCATCTGAGCCGGCTGATTTCGGACGGCCCGGACGAAACGGACCTGGATATCTCGCCGTCGGAACGCCGTGCCGCGCTGCTTCCGGGCGGGACGGGCGCGGGGACGTGACGCCGCCGCTCTGGCCAAGTGGGCGGCGTGGCGCTAAGATATCGGGCTTGGCGCGGGTCGGCGGCAGCGGTTCGCCGGGCGCGCCGGTCGTCCGGCCCGGCCATAGCGGCGCTGTCGCGCGGCGAACAACGTGGCGGCGGGCGGCGGTGCGTCGGGAGCGAGAACTGACGGGGCCTGGAGCGTGAAGTTTCTGCTGCTCGATCGCATTGTCGAGCTGGAAAGCCGCCGGAGGATCGTGGCCTGCAAGGCGCTGTCGCTCTCGGAGGAGTACCTGGCGGATCATTTTCCGCGCTTTCCGGTGCTGCCGGGCGTGTTCATGCTGGAGGCGATGGTTCAGGCGTCGGCGTGGCTGGTTCACGCGAGCGAGGATTTTGCACACGCGCTGGTGTGTCTGAAGGAGGCGCGGAACGTCACGTTCAAGAGTTTCGTGACGCCCGGGCACGTGCTGACGGTCGAGTCGGATTGCAAGGAGCTGGGCCGGGAGACGAGTTTGTTTGCCGCGCGGGTTCACGTGGAAGAGCGCGAGATGGTCAAGGCGAACCTGGTGCTGAGTCACATCAATCTGGCGGATCGGAACCCCGCGCTGTCGCCGACGGACGAGCGGCTGCGTGCCGAGCACCGGGCTCGATACGGGTTGCTGCGCGGCGCGGCTGCGTCGGCGAGCTAAGGCGACGGGCCGGGCCGGTCGGCCGCGATTGGAGGATGGCGAGCGATGCCAACGATGTCCAAGGATGAGATCTTCGCGAAGGTGAAGCGCACGCTGGTGGACGCGCTGAGCGTCGACGACGACGAAGTGACGGAAAGTGCGACGCTGACGGGCGACCTCGGGGCCGAGTCGATCGACTTTCTCGACATCGTTTTCCGGCTCGAGAAGACGTTCGGCATCAAGATCCCGCAGGACGAACTGATTCCGCGCGACATCTTGAGCAACCCGGAATTTGTCACCAACAGCAAGATGAACGCCGACGGGCTGCGGAAGCTCCAGCAGACGATGCCGCACGCCGACCTGGCGGCCTTCGCGCAAGACCCGGACATCAACAAGATCTCGGACATCTTCACCGTCGGCACGATCGTGAAGTTCGTCGAATCGAAGCTGAAAATGGCAGGCTGACCCGACCGTGCGCTGGTTCTGGATCGATCGCTTCGAGCAGTTCGAGTCGGGCCGGCGGGCCGTCGCCGTCAAATCGGTCACGCTCGCCGAGGAGCATCTGCACGATCACTTCCCCGGATTTCCCGTCATGCCCGCCTCGCTGCTGATCGAGGGCATGGCGCAGACCGCCGGCATTCTGGTGGGGGAAGCGCGGCAATTTGCCGAAAAGGTCATCCTTGCCAAGATCAAACGCGCCGTCTTCCACTCCCTCGTCCGCCCCGGTCAGCAGGTCCGCTACGAAGCGCTGCTCGAACAGCTCAGCGACGGCGCCGCGGCGACCAGCGGCCGGATCACGCGCGGCGACGAGCTGGTGGGCGAGGTCGACATCGTCTTCTCGCACATCGATCAGAACATGGCGGGACTGAACTTTCCGCGCGAGAACTTCGTCTTCAACCAGGAATTCATGACGATGTTCGAGGTCTTCCGCGGCCAGGAAGAGGCGGTGCGGCTGTGAGCGCGCGTCGCGTCGCTATCACCGGACTCGGCCCCGTCAGCCCGCTGGGGGTCGGCGCCGCCGAATTCTGGAACGCGCTGCTCGACGGGCGCAACGCCGTCCGCGAACTCGCTTCATTCAACCCGGCGCGTTTCGAGTCGCGGGTCGGGGCCGAGATTGAGAGCTGCAACATTCAGGACGCGGTTCCCAAAGCGTATCGCAAGGCCGGCAAGATCATGGCCCGCGACATCGTGCTGGCCGTCGTCGCGGCACATAAGGCCGTCTCCGACGCCGGCCTGGTGACACGCTGTTTGCTCGAGCGCGGCGACCATCCGGGTCCGTGTAATCTCGACAGCGCGCGCTTCGGCGCCAACATCGGCGCCGGCCTGATCTGTGCCGACCTGCCCGAGCTGGCCGAAGCCCTGGCCAACGCCCGCGACGGCGAGCAGTTCAGCCTGGCGCGCTGGGGGGCCGAGGGCATGAACAACCTCACGCCGCTCTGGCTGCTGAAGTTTCTGCCGAACATGCTCGCATGCCACGTTACGATCGTGCATGACGCGCAAGGTCCCAGCAACACGATCACGTGCGGCGAAGCCTCCAGCCAGCTCGCGATCGGCGAGGCGTTCCGGACAATCCAGCGCGGCGTGGCCGACGTCTGCATCTGTGGCGGCGCCGAGAGCAAGGCCAACCCCATGGCGCTGCTGCGGCAGTCGCTCGCCGGCAGGCTCAGCCGCCGCAACGACTCGCCGGCGACCGCCTGCCGGCCGTTCGGGCGCGAGCGCGACGGCACGGTGGTGAGCGAGGGCGGGGGCCTCGTGATCCTTGAAGAGCTGGAACACGCCCGGCGGCGCGGGGCGCGCATCTATGCCGAGCTGGTCGGCTTCGGCGCCAGCAATGACGCGGCCCCGCCGGCGCAGCCGACGACGCCGCCGGCCGACGGGCGCGGGGTGTTGCTGGCAGCGCGGAAGGCGCTGCGCGACGCGCAGGTCGGCGCGGAGCAGCTCGACCTGGTGTCGGCGTTTGCGGCCGGCCTGCCGCAGCATGACGCGTCGGAGGCGGCGGCGACCCGCGCGCTGTTGGGTGGAAAGTACGGGCAGACGCCCGTGCTGGCGATCAAGGGCGGACTGGGGAACAACGGTGCCGGAAGCGGCGCGCTGGACTTCATCGCGATGGTGCTGGCGACGGCCAACGGCACGCTCCCGCCGATGGTCAACGGCGAACTGGCCGATCCGGCGTTGGCGCCCAAGGTCGTCACGGGCAAGGCCGTGGACGCGAATATCGGCTGTGCGCTGGCGCTCTCATATGCCCTGGGCGGCGGGCAGAACGCGGCACTGGTCGTGCGGCGGCTGCGCGACTAGAGGCGACCACAGAGGCACAGAGGCACAGAGAAGACCTCAAATGGAGTGTGATCGCGAGCAATTTTCCGAGCCGCGCGACCCGCTGACGCAAAGAAAAACCCAAGATGTTCTCCGTGTCTCTGTGGCTCTGTGCCTCTGTGGTTGCTCAGAACACCTGGGAGAAGGCGACCACAGAGGCACCGAGGCTCAGAGAAGGATTTGAATGGTTGACGAGAACGAGCAATCTCCCGAAGCTCGCGATTCGCTGACGCATGCGGTGATCGGCGCTGCGATCGAAGTGCACAAGCACTTGGTCCGGGACTGCTCGAATCCGCGCACGAAGAATGCCTCTGCTTGGAGCTTCAAGTGCCTAGCCTCGCCTTCCGGCGCCAGGTCCCTTTGCCGGTAGTCTATAAGGGGCGCGACTCGACATCGGATATCGCATGGACGTAGTTATCGAGGGCTCGCTCATTGTTGAGCTTAAGACGGTGGAGAAACTGAACGACTTGCATCGCGCTCAGTTGCTGACATACATAAAACTCAGCTCGATACGCAAGGGCCTGTTGCTGAACTTCTGCCCCAGCTACCTTCGCGACGGAATCATCAATTTCGTGCTCTGAATGTGCTCTCTGTGTCTCTGTGTCTCTGTGCCGCTGCGGTCGCTTTCGGACGCCAAGTGAGGTAGTGCGATGCGTAGACGAGTGGTCATCACGGGAATGGGCTGGGTCACCCCGCTCGGCGCCGACATCGACGCCGCCTGGAAGCGGCTTCTGGCCGGCGAGAGCGGCGTCGCGGCGACCACGATTTTCGACGCCCGCTCCTATCCCACGAAGTTCTGCGCCGAGGTGAAGGGCTTCGATTTGAAGCAGTTCATCGGCGAGCGGATCGAGCAGCACCGCTCCGCGAGCCGCAACACGCGCTTCGCGCTGGCGGCGGCCGAAATGGCCTGGAAAAGTGCGGGCTTGAATGGCGCGACTGGCGTTCCGCCCGAGTTGGTGGGCGTCTACCTCGGCGGCGGCGAAGGGCCGATCGATTTTGACAACTTCACGGCCGCCGCGCTGGCGGGCTGGGACGCCGAAAAGCGCGAGTTGAACGCGATGCGCTGGGCGGAAGTGGCGTATGCGCGGATGAGCGCTGTGTGCGAGCTGGAGCAGGATCCGAATTGTGCCGCCGGCCACCTGGCCTATCGCTTCAACGCCCAGGGGCCGAATCTGAACACGCTGACGGCCTGCGCCGCCAGCACGCAGGCCATCGGCGAGGCGACCGAGATCATCCGCCGCGGCGACGCCGACATCATGATTTCGGGCGGCGCGCACAGCATGATTCACCCGCTGGGCGTGACCGGCTTCAACCGGCTGACCGCGCTCTCGACGCGGAACGACACGTGCCTGACGGCCTCGCGGCCCTTCGACCGCACGCGCGACGGCTTCGTGCTGGGCGAAGGTTCGGGCATCCTGATCCTCGAGGAATACGAGTCGGCCCGGCGGCGCGGCGCGAAGATTCACTGCGAGGTGCTAGGCTACGGCTCGACCGCCGACGCGTTCCGCGTGACCGACATTCACGAAGAGGGGCGCGGCGCGATCGCGGCGATGCGGGCGGCGCTGCACGACGCCCGCGTGAAGCCCGCCGAGATCGACTACATCAGCGCCCACGGCACCGGAACCGAGGAAAACGACAAGCTCGAGACGCTGGCCATCCGCAACGTTTTCGGCGACGCGGCCCGCAAGGTGCCGGTCAGCAGCATCAAGAGCATGATGGGGCACCTGGTCGCCGCGGCCGGCGCCGTCGAGCTGATCACCTGCGTGCTGGCGATCCGCGACGGTGCGCTGCCGCCGACCATCAACTACCAGAATCCCGATCCTAACTGCGATCTGGACTACGTCCCCAATCAGGCCCGCCGCGCGGCCGTCCGCACGGCGCTGTCCAACAGCTTCGGCTTCGGCGGGCAGAACGACACGCTGGTGGTGCGACGACTCGAGTCGGCCTAGATTCCCCGCGCGGCCAGGCAGGGCCGCCCGGAGTACGATCAGCGCGCCATGAAGCACGTTCCACAGGCGCGGCGCAGCATGAGACGCTCAAAACAATCCCGGCGCACACCGCGTGCGCCCCGAGTCTCGGCCGTGCAACCTGACGGCCTGCCGCCGCACGCACCCACCGGCTGGAACACGTGGGACTTTCGCGGCTTTAACCGGCTGGTCTACCTGCGCGCGGGTGTGACCGAAGTCGTCGTGCGGGCTGCCATCTGGGACGAAGATCATCGCCCGACCGATGAGGTGAAGAATCGCGGCGGCCTGCACCACGCCTTCCGCTGGACCGACGTTACGCGGCTCGGGCCGCACGCGCCGCTCGGCTTACCCGCAAGCTTGGAATTCGTCGCCGGCGGAACGGCCTTCCGCCTGGAGGCGAGCGACCAGCGCGGCGAGCTGCGGCTGACGGTCGCGCCGCTCGCCGCGACGTCCAAGCGCGTCGTGTTTCAGTTCATTGCGCCTGCCGGAGAGCCGCTGTGCGTCGATGGGGCACGGCTCACATTCGCCGGGGCGCTGGTCCGATCGCGCGACGCCCGGCCGCCGGATGACTATTTCGTTAACACGGATCAACCTTTCGTCATCGGCCGGCCGGGGAAACCCGCCACGATCCGCGTGCTGCCGGCATCGGCGGCACGCCGCGCAGCAGGCCGGGCACCGCGGCGTGCGCCGCAACCGCCGATGCTCGCTGGCGGCGGCTATCTCGCCGACGTGCCGCGCGCCATGACGACGGCGGTGACGTGGAACACGTTGTTCGACGCGCGCCGCCGGCTGGTCTCCTCGCCTGTCAGCCGCGACTGGTGCGCCGACTGGAAGGGCGTCGCCGTCTGGTGCTGGGACACGTTCATGATCGCCGCGATGATCTCAATCGCCTCGCCCGAGCTGGCGCGGCTGAATATTGAGGCCGTGACGGCGGCGATCGACGAGCTGGGCATGGTGCCGAATTATTACTTTTCGCACGGCGCCGCGTCGAAAGACCGCTCGATGCCCTGCCTCGGCTCCTACATGATCTGGAAGACGCAGGCCGCGCGGCCTGACACGGCGTGGTTGCGGGCGATCTACCCGCGGCTGGCGACCTGGCACCGCTGGTGGATGAAGCACCGCGACGGCAACGGCGACGGGTTGCTGGAGTGGGGCTCGGATGACAAACCGCGCTACCAGTTTCCGCAGCTCCTCCAGGACAATCCGCAGCTTCAGCACTCCGCCAAGTGCGCCATGTACGAGAGCGGCCTCGACAACTCGCCCATGTACGACGACGTGCCCTTCAATGAAATAGCCTGCACGCTCGAAATGGCCGACGTCGGGCTCAACTCGTACTACGCGATGGACTGCGAGGCGCTCGCACGTATCACCGAGTGCCTCGGCAAACCGCGCGCGGCCGCGGCGTATCGGCGCGAATACGAAGACGTGCGGCGGCGGATCAACGAGAGACTGTGGGACGAGGCCGCGGGAATCTACTGCAACCGGCATTGGGATGGGCGGCTGTCGCGGCGTTGGGCGCCGACCTCGTTTTTTCCGATGATCGCCGGCGTCGCGCCGCCCGAGCGGGCCGAGCGGATGCTCAGCGCGCACCTGTGCAACCTCGACGAATTCTGGGGCGAATGGGTGATTCCGTCGATCGCGCGCAACGATTCGGCGTTCCCGGATAACGATTACTGGCGGGGCCGCATCTGGGGACCCTTCAACCTGCTCGTCGCCGAGGGGCTGCGCCGTTACCGCTTCGACGACGTGGCGGCGCAGTTCGCGGAAAAGAGCCTGACGCTGTTCATGAAGAACTGGCGCGAGGACGGTGGCGTTTACGAAAACTACAACGCGGTGACCGGCCAGGGGGCCGACGTGTGGAACGCCGCCCGGCTCTATCACTGGGGCGGACTGCTGGGCTTCGTCGCGATTCAGGAACTGATCGACGTCGAGCCGGCCGGGTGGTTGCGGATCGGCTCGCAATTCGCGCCCGCCGCCAGCATCCGCAACGTCTGCCTCGGGGATGAGCGTTACGACGTGACGCTGGACGATGGCGTGCGCGCGGCGCTCAATGGTCGCGTCGTGCTCGCGTGCGACACGCGCGCCTGCGTCCGCATCCCGCTCGGCGCCCAGCGCTCGACTGCGATCGACATCCGCGCATCGGCCGCCGGACGCCTTTCGCTCCGCGGTCGTCTCGCCTCTGGCCGCGCCGCGACCGTCAACGGCGGGCCGACGCTGATGCCCGAGCGCACCGCCCGCGGCGACGACTATGCGTGGAGTGAGTGAGAGAATTTCGATTGAGACAGGCGCGCCGTTGCGGCGTGGCACTGCGGCGGACATGAAGCGCCGCGTGGGGGGGGCACACAAAAGCCGCGGGGCGGGCGCAAGCGCCCGCCCCACGGCCATCGATACAATCAGCTTACGGCCGCGGCGATCGCTGCTGAAGTATGCGGTCGCAGGCGTCGCCGACACCGTCACCATCCGCATCAGCCTGGTCCGGATTGTAAGCCCGGCGGCAGTTGTCGCAGGCGTCCGCCACGCCGTCGCCGTCGAGATCGGGCGAGTCCGAGTCGCAGCAGTCCCCGATGCCGTCCATGTCCGTATCGGACTGATCGGGGTTGGCAACGGTGGGGCAATTGTCGACCGTGTCCGGCACGCCGTCGCCGTCAAAGTCTCCCGGCGTGCCGGGGCCGAGAATCACGCGCGTCTCGTACAACCCGGCGCTGAAGCTGTACCCCACCACCGCGACGTAAAAGTCGCCCGCTTCGCCCTCGGGCACGTAGTACAGCGCTCGGATCCAGTCGCCATCGAACTCCGGACCGCCGTACGACCAGCCGGTGAAGCCCAGTTGCGACAATCCGTCGGTGTCGTAGAGCGAGCCGCCCGCCAACCCGTTATTGGGGCTGGTCAGGGCGCGCACTTCGACCGAATAGACGCGCTGCGCGTCGGCCGAGAAGCGGAACCAGTCGCTATCGCTGCCATGGCTCAGCGTTCCGGCGATCGGCGTGCCATCGGTGCCAATCGGCGTCGCGGAGGCGGCGTCATCGCCATGATCATCGGCGGGCGTCGTACCCAGATCGGTGACGGTCAGCTCGTAGGAACCGCCGAACTCTCCCTGCCCCGCGTAGGCGAGCACGTAGTAGGTCCCACCGCCGTCGGCGGGCGCGCCATAGGCCAGGCCGCTCCACGGCCCCGGCCCACCGGGCCCGCCGTTGGACCAGTCGGAGAAATCAAGCTGATACGGGCCGTCGAACAGGACGCTTGCGACCACCCATGAATCGGAGTGCGTCAGCGCGCGGATCTGTACGCTGTAGAGGTGATCCGGCAGGGCTTCGAATGTGAAGTAGTCATAGTCACCGGGATAGTCGATCGTCCCGCTGAGCACGGTTCCATCCACCGGTGCGGCGGTGGCACCGGACTGCATGCCACTGTGGTCGTCGGCCTGCGGTCCGCGGTCGGTGATTCCCAGCCCCACGTAGCCGACGTAGGACGCCGCCGCAGAAGTGATCCGCATGTAATACGTACCCGTCGCGGGCGGGAAGAATCCCAGTTCGTTCTGATTCGCGGGACCCCACTCGGCCAGCACCGTTGTGCAATCTCCGTCGATCAGGTCGACCACCGGATAGAAACCGCCCGACGCCGTCAGCGTCGTCAGTTCGTAGCGATTGCCCGCCTCGGCAAAAAAGCTGAGCCAGTCCTCGTCTGTCTCCGGATCGATCACGACGTCCGTCACCGTGCCATCGGTCGCGATCGGCGTCGCCGAGCCGCAGCCATTGCCGTGCTCGTCAGCAGCGAACGCGCCCAGGTCGGTGACGCGCAGGTCATAAGGCCCGATCAGATCCTGCGTGCCGTTCACGCGCACCAGCAGATCGCCGTCGGCGCCCGCCGGCACGTAGTAACGCAGGACGACCCAGTCGCCGGGCGGGCCGTCGGCCGCGGCGCTCGACCAGCCCGTGCCGCCGATGCCGTAGAAGTCGCTGTAGAGGCCGGCCGTGACATTCCAATTGTGATCGGTCGCGGCGGCGCGCACTTCCATCTGGTAAAGATGCTGCCCGACGGCGCTGAAGCTGAACCAGTCCACGTCACCGGCGTAATCCACCAGCCCCGCGACGATCGAACCGTCGCTGGCGATCGGCGTGGCGCCGCCGCGCCGGCCGCTGTGATCGTCGGTCGTCGCGCCCTGGTCGGTTAGTCCGAGCTCGACGAAACCGACGTACGCGGCGCTGCTCGACGCAATGCGAACGTAGTAGGTATCCGTGGTGGGCGGGAATACGGTCAGCTCGTCGGGAGTCGAATAGCTCCAGTCGGCCACCACGGTGGTGCAGTCCGGTCCGATCACCTCGACCACGGAGTAAAAGCTCGCCGACGACACGAGCGTCGTCGCCTCGTAGCGGTGGCCGGCGACGGCGCTGAAGCTCAGCCAGTCCTCGTCGGTGGCCGGATCGATGATGGCGCCGAGCACGCTGCCGTCGGTTACAATCCCGGTCGCGGTCGTGCAGGAGTCTCCGTAGTCGTCAACGGCGAGCGCCGAACCGGTACCCAGAACCCAGCACGCCAGTGCTGTTGCTGCGCATGAGAGTTTCACGATGGTTCTCCTTTTCTTTCGTGCGGGCTTGCGCCTACAACTCGGAGCGACGGGACGAACCGCGCCTTCACGCGAAAAACGTCGGAAATCTCGCAGCGTCCCGCGGCCACCCGCCTCGCCCGGCAACTCCACCCGTCACAGCCCTTCACATGAAGACAACACGGCGTTAAATAGTTCCAAAGACCCAGCAGGCATGCTGATTGGCGCGGGGTCGAATGGCGACACCCCCGGTGTCTCGTATCCCGCCCGTTCACCTTGCAGGAGGATTCAAGAAATGAAGCGTTCCCTTTTGGCCCTCGCGCTGACACTTGCCCCCGCCGCCGCCCTCGCCCAGGACGCGGGCGGTCCGATCGTGGCGGGCGACGCGGCGTTCGGTCTGAGCCGCTCAGTGCTGGCCGACACAGCGCATCGCATTCGCGCCGGGGCCGTGCTCGGAAAGTGGCAGCAGGAGCCGTTCCTGCAGTCCATGGAGTTTGACAACGCCGACGGGCCGTTCTCGCACTCCGGCAACCTGCTCGCGCTCGATTTCGGCTCGAACTGCTCCACCGGCACGCCGCCGGGCGGCGAGATTTACGTACTCTCCACCGACGGCACCGACCAGCGACAGTTCCTGACGCGTTTCGACGACGTCGAGTTCGACATCAGCGCCTGTACGCGCACCGGCGGCCTGAGCGTCAGCCCCGACAACACCAAGCTGGCGTTGATCGGCTATGACAGCGGCTCGCTGTTCGTCATGAATTACACCGCGGGCGCCCCCGGCAGCGCCGCGGTCAGCCTGAACGCCGAGGTGCCGTTCTTCTGCCCCGGCGCCACGACGCAGGGCACGGCCTGGCTGGACGATGACACCGTGCTGTGCTGCATTCTCGATCCGTTCTTTACGCCCGAGCGTTTCGACCTCGTGACCTACCGCGTCAGCGACGGCGCGATCACGACGGTCGTGGACGACGCGGTGGCGGTCGGAACGGCCTCGCGCTTCACCGACGTCGAATACAACCCGTGCATCGTTGACGACACCGTGTATGCCATCTACTCGTCGTTTACCGCGGGCGTCACGACGAATACGCTGACGGTGGTGCAGAAGAGCACGTGGACGGTGACGGGGCAGTACACCTACAACACGAGCATGAACACCGGGCGCGAGATCGCGCTGGGGCCCGACGGGCTGCTGTATGTCGCGCAGTTCAGCGGACGCATCGACACGGTCGATCCCGCGGCGCTGGCCAACGACACCAGCGTCGACTACCACGTCTCGACCGTCACCGCCGCGTCGTTCGTCGGCCTGGACGTCGCCGGACCGTGCGGCGCTTGTATTCCGTGCGACACGAACTGCGACGGCTCGGTGAACGGATTCGACATCGATCCACTCGTCGGCCTGCTGACCGGCGGCGGCACGCCCTGCTCGCCGTGCGCCGGCGACGTGAACGGCGACGGGTCGGTCAACGGTTTTGACGTTGACGGCTTCGTGGCGGCGCTTTCGGGCGGCGGCTGCTGATCTCTCGCCGGTTGGCGAAGCGACTTTGTGCAAACCGGGCGGGCGCTCCAGCGCCCGCCCGGTTCGTGTTGCAGAGTGACTTACGCGCGACGATCCGCCGCGCGCGTGGCGCCTGCGGCGAGAATTCACACGGCACTGTCCGACCCGCTATCCGCCCGCCTTCATGCTCGCGATCAGGATGTCCGCGATCTCGGGACGGGTGAACTCGACCGGCGGGCGCTCGCCTTTGGCGAGCATGTCGCGCACCGCGGTGCCGGAAAGCGAGACCTGCTGATCGGGCGTGCTGTTGGTCGTCTTGGCCGTCGCCATCGAGCCGCTCTTGCGGCACCAGAAGCTGTTCTCGAATTTCAGCGGCGTGATGCCCAGGGCGGCAGGATCGAATTCATCGAACAGCTTCTGCGCGTCGTACGTGCCGTAATACTTGCCGACGCCGGCGTGGTCGCGGCCGACGATGAAGTGCGTCACGCCGTAGTTCTTGCGGATCAGCGCGTGGAGGATGGCTTCGCGCGGTCCGGCGTAGCGCATCGCGGCCGGCCAGACCGCCAGCAGCGTGTTCTTCGGGCTGTAGTAATTGGCCAGCAGCACCTCGTAGCACTTCATGCGCACGTCGGCGGGGATGTCGCCCTTCTGCGTCTCGCCGACGAGCGGGTGCACCATCAGCCCGTCGCAAACTTCCAGGGCGCACTTGGTGATGTACTCGTGTGCCCGGTGAATCGGATTGCGCGTCTGAAACGCGACCACCGTCTTCCAGCCGCGCTCGTTGAACGCCGCTCGCGTCTGCGCCGGCGTCAGGCGGTACTTGGTGTATTGCGGTTCGTGACGCGGCGTCAGCACGTCGAGCGGCCCCGACAGGCATACGTCGCCCTGGGCCTTGGTCACCGCAACTCCAGGATGCGCGTCTTCCGTCGTCCGGTAGACCTTCTCGCACTCCTTGGTCTTGTCGTGGCGATACTTCTCCTCGACCGTCATCACTGCCAGCAGGCGGTCTTTCTCGTCTGTCAACGCGACCTTCCCGCCCAGCTCGATCTTGCCCGCGGCGGCGTTGTCCACCGAGCAGGTTACCGGCACGCTCCACGCCGCTCCGCTCGCCAGCTTCATCCCGTCGCAGACGCTGTGAAAATCGGGCTCGGTCATGAAGGACGTCAGCGGGCTCATCGCGCCGACCGCCAGCAGCTCCAGATCGCATTGCTCGCGCTCCGTCAGCCGGATGCGCGGCAACTTCGCCCCCGCCGCCCTCAGCTCCGACGCGCGACCGTCCGGAACAACCAGACTCACCAGCTTGCCACCGTGCGGCGGAATCAGTCCATGCACGCTCATGCCCGTCTCCTGACGATGATCCGGGCGATGCCCGGAAAGTTCGGAAGGGGGGAATCTAGCAGGTCCCAGCCCAAAATCAAATCGGCAGGTTGGCGCGCGCGACTGAGGCTCGACGCACACGATCACGGCGGCCCAATTGTGCGTTTTCGGACCTTATCGCGCAGTAGCGTCAGACTCGCTGCCCACACCGTAGCGTCGGGTCTCCGCGTTGACGTTTCGACCGTGGGCACTGAGGTCCGACGCTACGGTGAGTATTGAATAGCGAGTTAAGAATAACGAGTTGAACTGCGACGGCTGCAACGGCTGGTTTTGTCGCCGCGACGGCGTTATTCGTCACGCCGACGGCCGAATTCGTTCTTCGCTATTCGCCATTCGCTAATCCACGTGGCCGCGGCGGGCCGACGCTACGGCAGGCACGTGCCGCTCGTGCCGCCGGGGTTGTTGTCCGTCAGGCCGCCGGTGAACGTCAGGCCGGCGGCGTCGCAGGTGATGGTGCCATAATTGACAACCGGCACCTTGATTTCTCCGTAGCCGGAGATCGTGCCGTAATTCGTGAGCACGACGCCGGGCGGGCCGTCGACCACGCCGCCGGTGAGCTCCAGCCATCCGCCCGGAATGCCCGGAGGGTCGATCTGCCACGAGTTGACGACGACGAGCTTTCCGCCGCTGTCGACGATCGCGTGCCCGTCGTAGCCGTCGCCGAGGGCGGAGATGGCGCCGAGGATGCGCAGCGTCCCGCCGTTGTGGATGGTCGTGGTGGAGCCGATGGGCGAGGCGGCCTCGCCGTCCCAATCGTACGTGGCGACGGCAATGACCTGCGTCGCCCACACGTCGGCGTCACCGACCTGAATGAGCTTGCCCGGCCCGTTGACGGTGGCGCCGTAGTAGTCGGTCTGGTCGCGAAGGACGATGAGACCCAGCGCACCGACGTTCAGCGTGCTGCCTGAGTTCAGTTCGAGCGGCGCTTCGAAGCTCAGCTCCGGCGCATTGTTCTGGATCAGCCGGTGGTTGACGACGGCGGCGCGGACGCTGCCGATTCCGCCGATCGTGCCGTCGTTGGTGATTTCGGCGCCTTCGGCCGCGCCGCCGGCCAGCGAAAGGCGTCCGCCCGGGTTGGCGCCGACCGGCGGATCGATGACCCACGCGTTGTCGACGATCAGCGTGGCGCCGGATTCGACGATGACCTGGCCGTCGTAGCCGTCGGGGTTGGCGGAAATCTCCCCGAGGATGCGAAACGTCGCCGGGGCGTGCACAACGGTCTCGGCGCAGGATGCGCACGAGCCGCCCGTCTGCTCGCCGTCCCAGTTGTACTTCGACACGCCGATGGCCTGGTCCTGCCAGACATGCGCGTCGGCCTGCTGGTCAAGCGTGCCGGTGCCGATGACCGATCCGCCGAAGTAGTTGGTTTCGCCGCCCAGCACCAGCGTGCTGACGCCGCCCACGTCGATCGTGCTGCCCGGCGAGACGAAGAGGCCGCAGCCGAAGAGGGCGTCGGTGGCGCCTGTGACCGTGACGCTCGAGCCGTCGTGAAGAAACGTGGTCTCGGCGTGCAGTCCGGCAACCGTGCCGTAGGGGAGGACGGCGTCATCGAAGACGAGCGTGCCGCCGTCGCCGATCGACCAGGTGATACCGGTCAGGTAGATTTGATTCGGCGCGTCGATGTACATCGCTCCCTGATAGTCGTCGAGGATGTTCGCGTTCTCGAAGTAGATGTTGCCGGCGGCCGCGCGAATGTATGCGACGATCGGGTCGGGCGACCCGGGCACATCGCGAGACCCATCCAGATCGAACACCGCGGCGGCGCCGCCGACGAAGTGGAGGTCAGCCTGAAGCGGCGAGATGTTGCCGTTGTTCTCCAGGTATTCGACCTGCTGAATGGTGCCGCCGCCGCAGATGCCGTCGGCCGCGCCGCCCAGGTCGCAGGGCCGCTCGGACGCGCTGGGCCGGACGATGACCGTCCCGGCGTCGACGGTTCCGCCGCTGAGCTGCAGCAGGCCGGCGTCCCAGATGGTAAGCGTGGCGTCATTGGCATAGACGCGACCGCCGACTTCCAGAACCGAATCATTGCCGACGATGATCTGATCGGTTGCGGTGAGGGTGCCCGGCGTTAGCAGATGATCGACGAGCACGGTTCCACCGTGCTCGAGCAGGCTGCGGCAGGTGACGACGCCGCCGTCCTCGATGTGAAGCGTGCCGGCCTGCACGTTGACTTCGCTGGTGACGTCCAGCAGGAAATTCTGTGTGCGTAACGTGTTGGAATTCCAGACCCACAGGGACCGCGCCCACCCGCTGACGTTCATATACACCTGGCCGACGCTCGAATCGACGATCATCGCGTCGACCGTCGGGCCGCTGGCGTGCGGATACCAGTTGGTCGTGAGGTTCCAGGGGCCGCCGCCCGCATGGACGTAATTGGCGCGCGGCGTCGTGTAGGTCGTCCAGCCGTTCTCGCTGGCGATGGCGAGAACTTCGGTGCCGGTGGGGAGGTTGCGGATTCCCTGATCCGTGTAGTGCATGCAGCTCGGAGCCGCGATGTGATCTTCATCGCAATCGCGCCGCGAAATGTCACCGTCGCCGTTCTTGTCTTCCCACGCAACTCGCACGCACATGTCGGCGCCGCCGATCAGGCTGGAGTCGATCTCCACGAAGCCGTGGTCGGTTGAACTGCACCCGGTGCTCTTGTTGAGGTCGGCAAAGCCGAGCGCATGGCCGATCTCGTGCAGCGCGGTTCGGTACAGGTCGTACTGAGTCTGGAGCCCCTCCGGGCCGTAGGGCCACTCCGGGACGGCGTCAGCAAGTCCGAACGCGACCTCGAGGTTGTCCGGCGGGCTTCCGCCGAAATAGTCGCCTTGTTCTGTGGCGGTGAGGCTTTGATAGACGGTCTGCGCCATCCAGAATTCGGAGTGTTCCCAGGGGGTGTCATCGACGAACCAGGGGATTTCGCTCCCGCTCTCGATGGTGTCGAACCGGATGCGGTACTTCCGGGCGGTCAGGCTGGTCTTGAGCGTGTCGGCCAACTGGTCGGAATTGTCGAGCCAGTTATGTAGCCAGGCGAGCGGCCCGGTGTAGTCGCCGGGATTGACGATATCGGTCCAGTAGTAGCGGATCTCGATGGTCTCGCTGACCGACGGGAAGCAGTCCTCCCAGTACTTCGCGGCGGTTTCCATGATGACCTGGAGCCTCTCACCGTCGGGGTCGTACGACGGTGGAACGCAATCGAGCCTGGACCAGTCGTATTCGAGCTCGATCTGGAGCTGGGCCACGGCGGTCGAGGCGGGTCCGATAGTCAGGGCGAGCGCGGCGATCAGACGCGTCACGAACGCGCCACGATGAGGGTGTGTTTGCGTCGGCTTCATGGTTCACTCCGGCGAACTGCGGGGATCATGTGACAGCTTCCTGGCCGCGCCACGCGCGGCCATACCGGAGAACGACGTTGGCGTGCGAAACCGGCAAACTTGCTTATGCGGCAGGGCGCGGCGGACGAACGGGTATCAGTGAAAGCGGAGGAGCGAACCTTCGGTCCGCTCCTCCGTCGGTTTTTCCCCCCCTGGCTCGCTCCGATCAGCGGCGAATGCGCCGCCCACGTCCGCCGCGGTGTGTTTGCCCGCGACGGTCGACGAATCGCTTTGCTAGAGTGGCTGTTCGGCTGGCGCGCATCCCACCTTCCCACACGTGCGCCCGCTCAATCCGACACCGCCACATGCCGCCATGGCCGTCCGCCGCGGTAGGCCTCGAGATAGCGGCCGATCTCCGCCGCCTTCTGCGCGTCGCCCTCGCCGTTGGCCATGCCCACCGCGTGCGCCGCGACGTCGGCGGCGTCGTGGAACTGCCCGGTCTCGGCCAGGCCGGCGGCCAGCGTGCTGAGCGGCGTCGGGCGCATGCCGGTCTGCGGGGCGACGACTGCTCGGACCAGCCGCACAGCCTCAGCCCCGTCGCGCAGCTCGTCACGCGGACACGTCGCCATCATCCAGGCGAACTGATTGGCGATCCGCGCATCGCCGGGGAATTTCGTGGCCGCCTCGCGGGCGGCGCGAAACGCGTCGTCATAGCGCCCCAGCTCATAGAGCGCCAGCATCAGCCCCTGCCGCGCGTCGGCGCGGGCCGCGTCGCCCCGAACCGCCGCCGCGTATGCCTCCGCGGCGCGTGACAGGCGCTTGACGGTGCGCTGCTGCACGAGCACGTTTCCCAGATGCGTCAGAAACTCCGCGTCGCCGGGAGCGCAGGCCACGGCGCGCTCCGCCGCCGCCAGCGCGTCGTCCATGCGGCCCTGGGCCGCGTAGACCCGGGACAGGTTATTCCACGGCACGCCCGCCGTCGGCAGCAGCTTGACGGAACGTTCGAGGCATTCGGCCGCGTCGCCCAGCCGGTTCAGCTTCTGATAGACGACGCCCAGGTTGCTCCACGCACCGGACCAGTCGGGCTTGGCGTCGCGCGCCTTTTCATACCAGCCGGCGGCGGCGCTCGGATCGCCACGCAGGTCGGCGAGCTGCCCCAGCCCACTGTAGGCCTCGAAGTGCGCCGGGGGATACTTCGTGGCGCGCTCGAACAGATCGCGAGCCTCGTCATGCCGGCCGGCGGCGGCGTAGTCGTTGCCGAGGTTGACCATGCCGATCCAGGCCTGGTCGTTGGCCGCCAGCGTGCGCTCCCACAGGGTCGTCGCGCCGCGGTAATTGCCCGCCTGGCGAAACGTAACCACGCCCAGCGCCGCCAGAACCGCGACCGCAAGCCAAGGCTGCGCCGCGGCACGCCGGGGCGCGGGCAGCGCGCCGTCCAAAGCTCGGCGGGCGAGCAGCGCGAACAGCACGATGTATCCGAGGCTGCCCAGATAGTTGAAGTGATCCGCGACGTACGAGAATCGATGCGGGTAGACGTTCAGAAAGCCCAGCGCCGGAAAGAGCGTCACGCCGATAAACAGCGCCAGCAGCGCCGGCGCCACGATTTTCCGCCGCGCCAACCAGGCGCAGCCGGTCAGGAGCAGCAGACAGCCGGCGAGCGGCACGTAATCCGTCGCGCGCGCCGCGTCGATCTGCCAGCGCGGGTAAATGAAGATCAGCGGATGGGGCCAGACGATCTTGCCGGCGTAGAACCAGAGCGCTCGTGACGCGATGAGCACGCGTTCGAGCGGCCCGGCGCTCCACTCGGCGCCGACGGCGCCGACCTTGTCGCGCTCCAGATGCGCTGTGTGCAGGCCGAAGGCGATGCCCAGCACAAAGAACACGCCCACGAGCAGCAGGTCGCGCCGCGCAAAGCGCCCTGTCCGCCAGTACGTCATCAGCAGCAGGACAACCGGCAGCGTCGCGGTGACGCTCTTGCTGAGCAGGGCGGCGACAAACAGGAGCAGCGACAGGGCGTACCAGCCCCAGCGGCGGCGCTGGTCGAATCGCAGATACGCCAGAATCGCCGCCAGGTAAAACATGCCGGACAGCACGTTCTTGCGCTCCGTGACCCAGGCGACCGACTCGACGTGCACGGGGTGCAGGGCGAAGACTGCGGCGATGAGCCATGGCCAGGCGATGCGCAGCATGGTCGCGAGCCGCCAGACGAGCAAAGCGTTGATCGCGTGCAGAGCGATGTTGGTGGCGTGATAGCCGGCGGGGGCCAGACCCCACAGGCGGTGCTCGATCCACAAGCTGGTGAAGACCATCGGGTAATACTGCACGGTCTTGCGCGTCAGCCAGATGTCGCCCAGGCCGTCGGCGCGCTGCACGAGCTGGTTCTCGGTCAGGTAGTCGTCGTCGTCCCAGATGTAGCCGGCTCGCAGTGCCGGCAGATACGCCGCGAATGTCGCAACCAGAATCAGCCCGGCCCAGGCCGGTCCGCCGCGCGCGATGCCGCCGCGGGCGGGAGCCGCCGGCTGGTTTGCCCCTCGTGCGGACGCGTCGGCCGTCATGCATTGCTCCTGCGCCAGTGAGCCTGAAAGATACACGCAGCCGCGCCAAGCGCCCAAGTCCGCGCGCTGACTGTTCGAGTATCATCGGAATCGGCCGCGAGCTTCAGAACCAGGCCGCCACGGTACGCCCGGCGCGGGCGGGCGGCGGCTGCCGCGCGGGGCATGACGCATGAACGACGCCGTCGAACCAGTTCCGAAACGCGCAAAGGCGGCACGTGCCGTCGGCGCGCTCGCGCTGGTCGTCATCCTCGCCGCCGCGTGGCGCATGACGCTGGCGGCAGCCGTGCCGTGCATCTCGCGCGACGGCGTTGAATTCTGCTGGTACGCCGAGCGGCTCGGCACGCAGGGGGTTGCCCACCTGTCGAGTCCGCAGACCCGCCAACACCCGCTCTTTCCACTGCTGATTCTGGCCACGCAGCGCGTCGCCCGCGCGTGCGGAGCCGCGGATGGCCCGCTGCTGTGGCAACGTTGCGGACAGGGCATTGCGCTGGCCAGCGGCCTGACGCTCGTGATCGTCGTGGCGCTGCTCACGCGCGTCGTCGTCCGCGGTCTCGATCTGACAGTCGACGCCGATCGCGCCGCAATCTGGGCCGCCGCGCTGGCGGCACTACTCCCGCTCAACGCCTATCTGTCCGCCGACGTCATGTCCGACCCGTTGCACGCCGCGCTGTACCTCGCCGGCCTCGGCCTGCTGCTCGGACGCAGCACGGCCGGCCGAACGTTCGTGGCGGGCGTGCTCGCCGGGCTGGCGTTTCTCACGCGGCCGGAAGGCGCGATGGTGGCGCTGGCGGGCGCTGCGGCACTGCTGCTCCGCTGGCGCCGCGAGGGCGCCGCGCGGCACGGGCGATGGCCGCGGTCGATCGCGGCGCTTGCGGCCGGTTTCCTGCTCTGCGCCACGCCGTTCTGGATCGCCACCGGCCGGCTCGGCTCGCCCAAGAAAGACCTCTTCAGCACCAGGCCGCCAGCCGGGGCGGCGTACGACGCATCGCGCCGGCCGCCGGCTTCTGAGCGGCTGCCGGCCGCCAGCGCCGATCTGCTCGGCGTCCTGGTGACGCGCGACGTTTCATGGCTCATGGCCGGACCGCTGGCGCTTTATGAGACGGCGCGCGGGGCGCGCGTGTTCGGCCTGCTGCTGGCGCTGCCGGTGCTGGTGCGGCTGCGCCGCCGCATGTGGGCAGCGCCGCTCGACGTGCCGCTGCTGGCCGCAATCGGACACTTCGCCTTGACAGCGCTGCTGCTGCGCCGCTGGGGCTATCTCGACCCGCGCCACACGCTCGTCGTCGTGCTGCTCGCGCTGCCCTTCGCCGCCATGCTGCTTGACCGCCTGAGTGCCTGTCTGGCGGATCGTCGGCGAGCGGCCGCCGCGTGGGTCGTTATCGCCGCATGCCTGCTGACGTTCGGCGTGTACGCGCGGCGCGTGCCGAACGCGCAGGATGGATACTGGCGCGAGGCGGCCGCATGGCTCGCAGAGCACGAGCCGGGCGCCGCGAGCAGACTGCTGCTGGGTGGCAGCAAGGAGAAACGCCTCGCCTTCTATGCGGGCATGCAGCACCAGAACTGGCCCGAGAACTCGCCCTCGTTCGAGACGCTGCGCGAACACCTGCTGCACTTCAAGCCGGCCTATTTCGCGCTCGAGACCGGCACCGGCGACGAGCGCCGCGGCAACGCCGAGCTGCTCGAGCGGCTGCTGCTCGACGCCCGCACCGGCCCGGGCCTGAAGCAGATTCGCGCCCAGCCCGCGCCGCGCGGCGGCACGCTGCACGTCTTTCGTTGCGCGTTTTGAGAACGTGCAGCGGTCCGGCGTGACTCCTGGACGAGCGCGTCTCCGGCACCCCGTCAGCGCGCCACACCACCGCTCAGGCGGTTGCGATGCTCACAACCGCCCACGTTCGTGAATCGACGGCTCGCCGACAATCGGCACAACTCTCTCCTCCAGCAGAATCGGCTTCTGCGAGCGAGGCACGACGAAAATCCCGAAGGGCGTCACGGCGTCAGCGGTCGCCTGCGTCTGATACGTTATCAGGCGGTAGCGAAACCGCAGTGCGTCGGCTTCGTCGACGATCGCGTCCGCGACGATCGCGTCAACGTTCGAACCGCTGCCGGCGAAAATCGCGATGACCATATACTTCTCAAAGTCGATCTCCGGCACCCGCGGTCCGTGCTCGCGCTTTTCGAGCCAGTCCGGCTTGTGGCGCGTCCAGAGCGCCTCCCACTCTTTCGCTGATGTAACGCGAAATTGCCCGCTCGCCGTGATATGACTCTGCTTCCCAGACCAGGCCACAACCGGGCGGACGGGCCGGCCCTCCGTCCGAGTCGCCTGCCGGTCCTGCCCATGGCCGACCGAAACTGTAACCACCAGCGCCGACAAGACGCCAGCGAGCAGACGGGCCCGCGAATGCGTGGCTGATGGAATCATGCCGTTCTCCTGGGCGACTTCTGCATTCGTCATTCCGCATCGCCGTTACTTTACGGCTCGCCGCCCAGCACGCGCTTGGCATACTCGACGTGGTCGGAATCGGCGTCCTTCAGCTCTACCAGCTTCTTCGCCGCCTCCTTGGCCTTCTCTGTGTTCTGAGCCGACATGTGGCAAGCGACGATCGACACTAGCGCGTAAGACCGCACCTTGCTGCTCATTTTCTCCGACGCCGCCCGCGCAAAAAACCCGACGGCCTTGTCGAACGAGCCAAGGTTCTGATAGTGGTCTCCAATCGCGTTGCACGCTTCACCCACCGTGTCGCCCGACGCGCCCGCTTTCTCCGCCTTCGCCAGGGCCGCCTCCGCCCCGGCAATGTCGCCGCGCATCCCCAGAATCGCCGCCACTTTGGCATTCGCCGCCGGATCGTCCGGATTCTTCGCCAGCGTTTCGCGCGCCTTGGCCAGGTCCGTCACCGACTGTGCGATCTTCGTCATCTCCGCCGCAAACGGCTCCGGTTTCATGTACCCGCCGATCCTGCCCACCACGTCGCCGTTGGCCTGCACGAACAGGATCGTCGGATAACCCTGCACGCCATACTTCACCGCCTGCTCCTTGCCCTCCTTCTCGGCGTTGAGCTTGACGCAGGCGAACTGGGCCGCGAGCTTGATGACCTTCTCGTCGGTGTAGGTGTCCTTGTCCAGTTTCTTGCACCATCCGCACCAGTCGGTATAGAAGTCCACCATGATCAGCTTGTTGGACTTCTCCGCGTCGGACTTGGCCGCTTGCCAGTCCTTCGCCCACGGCAGGTCGCCGGCATGAACCGTGGCCGCGCACAGCAGCGTCGTGGCTGCAAACATGAGCTTTTGCATGTTCAAATCTCCGTACTGCGCGGGGTCATCGTGTCGGGTTGGCTGCGCAGCTATCCAGATAGTACCCGCCCCGCCCGGGGGGGCAATCGTGTCCCCAGCGTCCCGCCGGCGTCAGAGGCTGAGAATCTCTCGGGTGGAGCGGGCATTCTGCCCGCGGTTGTGCCGCCAGACGGCAGGCAGGATGCCCGCCGCACCCCAACCGTTTTCAGCCTCACAGGGGCGACATGAACCGGCTGCTGGATTTCCTGCGCGTCGACGACATCCCGCGGATGTCGCGCCGGAATTACCTCTACGAACGCCGCCACGTGCTCATCTGGGGCATGTTCGCCGGCATGGTGGAGGGAAATACCGCCAGCATCGTCGCCGCCAAGACCTTCGACGGCTCGCCGCTGCTGGTGACTGCCGTCTGGACCACCCCCATGGTCGCCAACATGTTGACGATCATCTGGGGCGTCCTGGCCCGCGGCCGCTCAAAAGTCCGGCTGATGACGACGCTCGGCCTGGCCGCCGCCTTCTTTGTCGCCTCGATCACGTTCACACCGAACAGTCCGGCGGCATGCGGCTGGCTCTTCGCCGCCCAGTTGCTGATGGCCCGCATCTTCCTCGCGGGTGTCGTCACGCTCCGCAGCAGCTTGTGGCAGGCCAACTACCCTGAATCGCACCGCGCCCGCATCGCCGGCCGCATCCAGCGGCTTCGCGCCCTGATGGCCCTGCTTGTCGTCGCCTCCGCCAGCGCGCTGTTCGATTGGGACCCCTCCTTCTACCGCTACGTCTACCCCGCCGCCGCCCTGCTCGGCGCCGCCGCCGTCGTCCTTCTGCAGCGCATCCGCGTCCGCGGCGAGAAGCGCGAGATCGCCGACTATCGCCGGCAGTCGGCCGGCCACGCGGCCGGCGCGGGCCGCACGTTCCGGTCGGGACTGAGCGAGGCGGTCGGCATCCTGCGGGACGATCGCGAGTTCGCGCGCTACTGCACCGCGCAATTCTGCCTGGGCTCGGCCAACTTCATGGTCGATCCCGTCCTGGCGTTCGTCGTCACGCGCCAGCTCGGCCTGAGCTACTTCGTCTCCAGCGCGCTGCTCGACCAGATCCCCGTCATCTTTCTGCTCCTCTCCATCCCCTACTGGGCGGCCTACTTCGACCGCGCCGGCGTCCTCCAGTTCCGCGTCATCAACAGCGCCGTCTGGGTCGTCAGCTTCGTCATCTCCGCGATCGCGATCGCGCTGGTGCAGTTCGGCGGAATGCCAGTCTCAGCCGACCCCGCGAGCCCCGGGCCCGTCCGCTACGTGGGACCGTGGGTCACGGCCGCCGTCGTGCTGCTCTTCGTCGCCAGGCCGCTCAGCGGCCTGGGCAGCGGCGGCGGATCGATCGCCTGGAACCTCGGACACCTGCACTTCGCCGGCCGACACAACGCCGAAATCTACATGGCCATCCACGTCTCGCTCACCGGCCTGCGCGGCATCATCATGCCCTTCGTCGGCAAGTTCGCCTATCAGCTCAGCGGCAGCGGCTCGTTCGTCGCCGCCGCGGCACTGGGCGTCGCGTCGCTCTTCCAGTTCCGCCGCCTGGCGCGCGATGCGCTGCGCCGGCCGCCCGATCAGCCCTGCCCCGCCGGCCAGTCCGGCAGTTCGACGTCATAGACGGCGCGAATCGGCGGCCGATGCGTGCGCAGCCGCTCCAGCACGTCGCGCGGCAGCGCCCCGTCAATCTTGAAGAGCATCATCGCGTCCCGCTCCTGCCGCGACACCGCCAAGTCGGCGATGTTCACCTCCGCGTCGCCGAACTGCGTCGCCACCAGACCGATCGCGCCGGGACGGTCGTCGTTCTGCACCACCACCATGTGCCCGCGCGGCGTCATGTCGAGCGCGTGGCCGTTCAGCGAGCGCAGCCGCGGCTCGCCCGCGGCGATCAGCACGCCGCCCGCCGAGTGCGTCACACCGCCCGACTCCACCTCGACACGCACCGACGCCGGCCCTTCTGGAATCGCGGTCGTGTCGAAACGGATCGAGCGCTGCGCGGCGACCTCCAGGATGTTGACCACGCTGACCGGGCCGGCCAGGTAATCGTGCAGCAGCCGCAGCAGCACATGCCGGCCGAGCCACGTCCCCAGCCGCGCCAGCGACTCCCCCGCCACCACGACACGCACGCGCTGCACGCCCTGCTCGCAGAACGCCGCCAGCAGCCGTCCGATCCGCTCCGCCAGATCGACGTGCGCAAGGTCCGTCGGCGTCAGATCGTGGGGCAAGTCGACGACGTTCACCGCATTCCGCACCACGCCGTCGCGCAGCACCTCGATGACGCTGTTCACCGCGTCGATCGTCACCGCAAGCTGCGCCTCGTTCGTGGACGCGCCCAGGTGCGGCGTGTGGATCACGTTTGGCAGCCCGACCAGCGGGTTGCCCAGCGGCGGTTCGGCTGAAAACACGTCGATCGCCGCCCCCGCCAGCCGCGACGACTTCAGCGCCTCGGCCAGCGCCGCCTCATCCACCAATTCGCCACGCGCGCAGTTCACCAGCGTCGCCGTCGGCTTCATCACCGCCAGCGCCGCCGCGTCGATCAACGCGCGGGTCTGGGGCGTGAGGGCGGCATGCAGCGTGACGAAGTCGGACTGGCGGAGCACGTCGCGCAGGTCGCGCACTATTCGCACGCGCCCGCCCAGCGCCGTGGGTTCGGCCATCAGCGGGTCAAACGCGATCACCGACATCTCGAACGCGAGTGCCCGCGCCGCGACCGCCCGCCCGATCCGCCCGAACCCGACGATCCCCAGCGTCTTGCCCGCCAGTTGCAGGCCGTTGAAACGCCCCCGTTCCCAGCCGCCACTGGCCAGGTGCTGATGCGCCGGCACGATCCGCCGCGCCAGAGCCAGCATCATCGCGAAGGCGTGCTCGGCGGTGGAGAGCGTGTTCGCGTCGGGCGTGTTGATGACCAGCACGCCGGCCCGCGTTGCGGCGGGCAGATCGATGTTGTCGACACCGACGCCGGCGCGCGAAATGACGCGCAGCTTGCCGGGGTTCTGGAGGATGGCGGCGGTGATTTTTGCGCCCGAGCGGACGATCAAGGCGTCGTAGCGGCCGACCAGCTCGGCCAGCGCCGCCTCCGACTGCCCGGTCTTGATGTCAATCTGGAAGCGCTCGTCGGCGCGGAGCAGTGCCAGGCCCTCGTCGGCCAGCTTGTCGGCGATCAGGACTCGAAACGTCTCGGCCATGTGCTCTCCGAACGAGTCTCCCCGCTTGCTTGCGACTTTGTAATAACCTCCTCTATCGGAAGTAACTAGAGCCTATCCGAAATCCTGGGGGGACCGACCTCTGGCGGGTCTCGGCGCGCGTGCAAATACCCGAAATCCGGGCTTGCTCGGCACAAAGACGAGACGGAGTCCGGTCCCCCAACGGTAATAGAATAGCTTCGGCGGCCGAGGGTGTGCGCACGCCTGAGGGCGAGCGGATGCGATGCTCACGCCTGACGGCGAGAGCATGCCACACGGCGAGAGCACTCCACGCTACGCCTCGTCGCGAAGCTTGGCGATGACGCTGAAATCCTCGAGCGTGGTCAGGTCACCGTCGACGCGGCCCTTGGTGGCCAGTTCCTTGAGCAGGCGGCGCATGATCTTGCCGCTGCGAGTCTTGGGCAGCGCGTCGGTGAAACGCAGGGCCTTGGGCCGGGCGATCGCGCCGATGACAGCCGCGACGTGATGCTTCAGCTCGGTTTCCAGCGCCTCGGAAGGCTGGTTGCCGCTGCGCAGCGCGACGAAGGCGGCGATCGCCTCGCCGGTCAGCTCGTCGGGAAAGCCCACGACCGCCGCTTCGGCAACCTTCGGGTGCGAGACCAGCGCGGACTCGACCTCGGCAGTGCCAAGGCGGTGGCCGGCGACCTTGATGACGTCGTCGACGCGGCCCATGATCCAGAAGTAGCCGTCTTCGTCGCAGCGCGAGCTGTCGCCCGTGAAGTAGACGCCGGGGATCTCGTCCCAATACTGGCGCTGGTAGCGCTCGGGATCGCCCCAGATTCCGCGGAGCATGGCGGGCCAGGGTTTGCGGATGACCAGGAACCCGCCCTCGTTGGGCGCCGCGACCTTGCCCTCCTTGGACATGATGGCGGGGTCGATGCCGAAGAAGGGCCGGGTCGCCGAGCCGGGCTTGGTGCTGGTGACGCCGGGCAGCGGCGTGAGGAGGATTCCGCCGGTTTCGGTCTGCCACCAGGTGTCCACGATCGGGCAGCGTTCCTTGCCGACGACGGTGTGGTACCAGATCCAGGCTTCGGGGTTGATCGGCTCGCCGACGGTTCCGAGCAGTTTGAGCGAGCTGAGGTCGTGCTTGTCGACGAACTCGCGGCCCTGGCGCATGAACGCGCGGATAGCGGTCGGGGCGGTGTAGAACTTCGTCACCTTGTGCTTTTCGATCATCGCCCAGAACCGGTCCCAGTCGGGCTGGTTGGGGGCACCCTCGTACATCACGCTCGTCACGCCGTTCTGCAGGATGCCGTAGACGACGTAGCTGTGACCCGTGACCCAGCCGATGTCGGCCGTGCACCAGAAGACGTCGTCGGGCTTCAGGTCGAAGACGTATTTCGCGCTCAGCGCCGTATAGACCATGTAGCCGCCGGTGGTGTGCAGGATGCCCTTGGGCTTGCCGGTCGAGCCGGAGGTGTAGAGCAGGTAGAGCATGTGCTCGGCGTCGAGCGGCTCGGCCGGGCAGTTCGTCGACGCGTCTTTCATCAGGTCGTGCCACCAGTGGTCGCGGCCGGACTTCATGTTGATTTTGAATTGGGCCGCTTCAGCGGATGGCGCGCCGCTCGTACCCCCCGCTCCCTTACGGTCGCGGCTCTGAGTGATGCGCTCGTACACGATCACCGTCTTGACCATGCCGGTCAGGTCGGCGGCCGCGTCGACGTTCTCCTTGAGCGGAACGATCTTGCCGCGTCGCCAGCCGCCATCGGCTGTGATGACCACGTGCGAGCCGGCGTCCTGCAACCGGTCGGCGATGGCCTGCGACGTGAAACCGCCAAAGATCACCGAGTGCGGCGCACCGATGCGGGCGCAGGCGAGCATGGCGATGGCCAGCTCGGGGATCATGGGCATGTAGAGGGTGATGCGGTCGCCCTTCTTGACGCCGAGCTTCTTAAGCACGTTGGCCAGGCGGCAGACTTCGTCGCGCAATTCGCGGTAGCTGATCTTGCGCACGTCGCCGGGCTCGCCTTCGAACAGGATGGCGGTGTGGTCTCCGCGCCCGAGCTCGATCTGCCGGTCGAGGCAGTTGAAGCTGAGGTTGGTGGTGCCGTCGGCGAAGCACCTCAGGTCGGGGCTCTTCCATTCGAGGCCGCGCGTCGGAGCCTTGAACCAATGGTGGTTTTCGCGCGCCATGGCGAGCCAGAAGCCGTCGGGATCCTTGATGGAGCGGTCGTAAAGCTCTCGGTAGCGGGCCTCGGTGCTGATGTGGGCCTGCCGGGCGAAATCCGCCGGCGGCGGGAACTTGCGCCCTTCTTTCATGATGGAGTCGATACCGGAGCCAGTCGCCATTGTGCACCTCGAGTGGGTTGTGGAACGCAGGCAGCATCCGCCCGGCCCGGGCGTGTCGGCGCATCCTAGCGCGCCGCACCACCGGGCTCAAGAAGTGAAGCACGCGGCGTGCCAGACCGACGATGGCGCAGGTACTCGGCCAGGGGCAGCTGTGCTACGTAGACGGCGCGTAGGAGCGATCTTTGCGCGAGTTTGATGGGCTGGGAGGGTTGGCGAGGTGCTATAATTTTCAGCATCGTCGTCATTTCGCGCATCGTGGAACCTGGCCGGGAGATTCGCATGAAACGCGCTCACTTTTCCACAACCCGCGTATCGATTCCGGGCATGACCATCGCGTTGTCGCTTCTGAGCCCGGCGCTACCGCTGCTGGCGGCCTCGGCCGCACGGGCCGACGGGCCGCCGGCGATCGTGCAGGTCTTTGGCGGGCAGCGCGGCACTACGTCCCTCGCGTATTCGCCGGACGGACAGACCATCGCGAGTGGAGCGTTCGACGCGACCATCAAGCTGTGGGACACCGCCGACGGCCGACTGAAGCGGACGCTCATGACGCCGGTGCAGCCGGCTTCGCTGGCGTATTCGCCGGACGGGTCCGCGCTACTGTCGGGGCACTGGGATGGCGTCATTCGCATCTGGTCGCCCACCGACGGAGCGCTCGTTCGGGAGCTGCCCGGGCACTTCTCGGGCGTGCTCGGGCTGGCGCTGACGCCGGACGGACAGACGCTGGTTTCGTCCGGGGCAGACCGCACGGTGCGCGTCTGGGACTGGCCGAACGGGTCGCCCTTGCGCACGCTCACCGGTCACATGGATTACGTCTACGGCCTGGCGAGTTCACCGGACGGCGTACACGTCGCGTCGGGCAGCAATGACAAAACCATCCGCATCTGGCGGATTTCCGACGGCGCGCTGATCCGCACGCTGAACGGGCATACCAGTTATGTCACCGGCGTGGCTTATTCGCCGGACGGATCGCGGCTTTATTCATGCTCGCTGGATCGATCGCTGCGGACCTGGCAGATCTCCAACGGCCAACTGTTGCGCAACACATCGCTGGGCACGTGCAGCGCGACGGCGCTGGGCGTGTGCGACGGCGGGGCGGCCGTTGCGGTGACGGCGTGCCACGACGTGCAAATCTACCAGACCTCGGACGGAGCGCTCCTGCGCACGCTTCCGCACGCGGATTTTGTGCGCACCCTGGCGGTCTCAGCCGCCGGCGACCGGCTGGCCACCGTGTGCAAGACGGTCGCCAGCGGCACGATTCACGAGTGGAATCTCAATAGTGGCGATCTGATTCACTCGTTCGTCGGGCATTCCGACCATGTTCCGGCCGTGGCATTCGACCCGACCGCTGACACCGTCTGGACCGGGTCGCACGATCAAACCGTCCGTTCGTGGGACGTCGGCTCGGGCCAGCAACTCTCGGCGATCGACGAGGAGTGGGGCGTGAACAGCCTGTCGGTCGCGCCCGATGGAACGCGCGTCGCCGTGGCCGACTTCCTGTCGCGCATCGTGCTCCGCGACCCGTCGGACGGGCAGATTCAGGCGACGATTTCGGGCTTCGGCGAGGTCTACGACGTGGAATACTCGGCCAGCGGCGCGCTGCTGGCCGCAGGCATGGCGAGCGGACACGTCCGCGTGTTCGACCCGTCCGGCGGCGCACTTCTCCAGACGTTTGGCCCGCTGGATGGGCCGGTCTTCGACGTCGAATTCTCACCCGACGACGCGTTGCTGGCGGCCGGGGCGTCGTGCGGCTGCGGCGAGTTGCCGAGCGACTTCGGCCCGGTGGCGGTCTGGCGGCTGAGCGATGGGGTCGAGATCTTCCGGCGCGACGCGCACGTCGACGCGACGACCAGCGTCGCATTCTCGCCGGACGGGGCGCTGCTGGCCTCGGTGGGAGAGGACGACGCGCTGCGGCTCTGGCGTGTCGCGACGGGAGAGCCGGTGCGAACGGCGCACGCGGGTGCGGCGCAGGCGGGGGTGCTGTTTACGGCGGATGGCCGGAGCTTGTTGACGACCTGCGCGGACGGGACGATTCGCGTCTGGCGGACGGCCGACCTGGGGCTGCGGACGACGTATGACCAGGAGACGGCGGGCGCCTGGGCGTTGGCGCGCTCCGCGGACGGCGCCCTGTTTGCGTATTCGCGCGACGACGCGTCGGTCGTGGTGGCGCAGACGCCCACATTCTGCGACGCGGTCGACACGAACTGCGATGGGTCGTTCAACGGGTTTGACGTCGATCCGTTCGTGGAGTTGCTGACGGGCGGCGCGGGGCCGTGTGCGCCGTGCGCGGGCGACGTGAACGGCGACGGCAGCGTCGATGGCGGCGACATCGATGGGTTTGTCGACGCGCTGCTGGGAGCGGGATAGGTGCGGAGAATGTCGAATAGCGAGTTACGAATAACGAATTGAACTCCGGCGGCGGTTTTGTGAGCGCTGAATTCGTAATTCGCTACTCGTAGTTCGGAATTCACGCCCTCAGCGCCGCAACCACGCCGTGTAGACCGCTGCGCCAGCGGCGGGAATCCAGAGCGCCAGCGACGGCGACGGCCAGACCAGCAGCGCGGCCAGAAGCGCGGCGGGCAGCAGCCCGAAAGCGGCGGCGTTGGCGATGTCCGGTTCGCGTTCATCGAAGCACTGCCCCCGCTGCCACGTCAGTACCAGCAGCGCGATCAGCAGCCACGCACAGCCCCGGACGCCCAGCGCGGCATCAAAGTACGCGCCGATCAGGGCCAGGCCCGCGACGGAGGCGGCCGCGGAGCTGAGGCGGCGGGCGTCGGCCGGGGGACGGGCGGAGTGGGCGGTATAGCGGTCCACGTCGCGCGTCGGACCATCGGACCTGGAACGCAGCATGCGCCCCGCGGCCAGCAGCAGCAGCCCGCTGACGATTATTAGCGCGCCGGCCGACGGCACAGCGCCTGCCGATGCGCTTGCGCTCTGCGCGACGCCGATGACTGCGGCCCCCGCCGCCGCCACGCCGGCGAGCTGCCGCGCCGCGGGGATCAGCCGGCCGGCGGTGGTCCACGCGGCTCCGTTTCGCAGTTGCTGACGCCAGAAACCAGCCAGCCACGAGAGGTGCAGGCTGGCGACGCACAGGCCGTTCGCCGCACTGAGTGGCACAGCGGGCGAGTCGCCGAAAGGCGGTGGCCAGATTCGCGCGATCGCGGCGAAGGCGTGTGCTGTTGCCCCCGCTGCCAGCGCCAGGCCGACCGTCCCGGCGATCGGGAGACTGACGCGATGAAACGCGTTCAGCACGGCCAGAGCCGCGGCGAAGAGCGCCAGCGCGGTGAGCAGCGTGGGCGGTGCGGCCGCGACCAGCAGCCCGGCGATCGACCCGACCAATGTCGCGCTGGCCGCGAGTTCGCGGGGCGGCTGTTCGTCGTCCGCCAAGTGCTCGGGTTGCGTCAGCCAGGCGGCGCGACGCCGCTGCCAGCGGCGCAGCCCGTCCCCGACGACTGCGACCAGGGCCAGCAGGCTGAGCAGCAGCGCGATGCTGACGGGGTGGAGGGTGGCGGCGGTCGTGCGCTCCAGAGCGGGGAAAGCCGCGCGTGCCAGGCACACCACGGGTAGAAGCGCGTACGCTCCGCCGGCGGCGGTCGGCGCGACGCGCGACGCCGCCAGCGCGGCGAGCAGGAGCACGACGGCATCGGCGGCGCCGCCGGGCGGACCCGACAGCAGGCAGGCGTGGGCCGCCAACCAGCACCAGGTGCTCGCGGCAGCGTGGATGGAGGCGCGCGCGCCGGCCGTCGTGCGGCCGACCGCCGACGACGCAAGCCAGATCAGAGCCAGTGCCGCCAGCGCCCGGCCCACGCGGTGCGCGAACAGGGCGGGTGGGCTGGCGGCGTCGACGTAGGCAGTCAGGGCGGCGAGCGTCAGACCGGCGGCGAGCCAGCTTTCGGCGACGCCCGGCGAGCAGCGCCCGCGAATCAAAAACGCCGCCGCTGCAAAGAGGGCGGCCACGATTGCGGCGGGGAATTGCTCGACGAGGATCACGCGAGTCGGACTCCGGCGCGGCCGGGCGGCGGCGCGAGCGGTATCATAATGGCGGAAGCAGGCTGTGGGTGCGAGATGGGAATCTCGCACGAGCCGCCGCATGAGACGAATGCGGTGTGAACGGAGCGCGGGAGTGGATTCCCGCGAGCGTGGTGCGAGAGAAGATTCTCGCGCCAGCCACGAAAGGACTCTCGCACCAGCCACATTCTCGGGTGGCGCGGGCGTCCTGCCCGCTGTTGTGGTAGCAGGGGGCAGGCAGGATGCCGGCCCCACCCTCGGGTGCGTGTGGAGTTGAGTGATGTCAGCCCGGCCCAATGACCCGCAGGATGGGAGCGAAGCGCTGCACGCATTCTTCGAGCGTGTCTGGCGCGAGGACATCGCTCCCCTGCTCGACGACCACCGCCGGGCGCAGCGCGAGAAAGCGGCCCGCACCGCGGGCCGGCTGGCGGCGGGCGCGGGGCGGCTGGCTGATGGTTTGCTGGGTCTGCGCGGTAAACCATTCACGCGCTTCATGACGATCATGGGTTCGACGCTGGGCGCGGTCCTGCCGGACGTGTGGGATTGGCGCTGGTTCCGGCGGGCGGACGCGTCGCAGCGCCGCGCCGTCGAGGAGCACGTGCGCGGGCGCGTCGATCAGGGTGAGCTGGATGAGGCCCTGGCGCTGCTGGGTCTGGATCGTCGCGCGAACGCCGACGCGCTGCGGAGCGCCTGGCGCGGTTTGTCGCAGCGCTGGCATCCGGACAAGGCGCCCGATGACGCCTCGCGTGACGAATATCGGCTTCGCTTTGTCGCTCTCCAGGCGGCGCACGATCGCGTCGGTGCCGCGCTGGAGCGCGGCGAACTGCCGGCGCGCTGAGGCGGATGGAATCCGATTCCGGCCATGCAACGAATCCCGGAAGATCCGCCGCTGAGTGCCGATCTCATCCTGGCTGCCTATGCCTGCGGCGTGTTCCCGATGGCCGACGCCGACGGCGTCATTTCGTGGTTCAGCCCGGACCCGCGCTGCATTTTCGAGCTCGACCGCGTACACGTGCCCCGCACGCTGCGGCAGACCATCGGCCGGGGTCGCTTCGAGCTGCGGATCGACACCGCCTTCGCCGCCGTCATCGACGGCTGTGCCGACCGCGACGAGGAGACGTGGATCTCCAGCGAAATCCGCGAGGTCTATTGCGAGCTGCACCGGCGCGGCTGTGCGCACTCGGTCGAAGCGTGGCAGGACGGTGTGCTGGCCGGCGGGCTGTACGGCGTTGCGCTGGGCGGCGTGTTCTTCGGCGAGTCGATGTTCCACCGCGTCCGCGACGCGTCCAAGGTCGCGCTCGTCGCGCTGCTGGAGCGCCTGCGGCTGCGCGGCTTCCACTTTTGCGATACGCAGTGGCAGACGCCGCACCTGGCCCGCTTCGGGACCGTCGAGATCCCACGGCGCGTCTACCTCCGGCGGCTGTCCGACGCGTTGCAGGCCGACTGCCGTTTCGCGGAGGGTCCGGCCCCTGAGTGCAGGAACGATCAACCAGGAGATTGATGCCGCGACCGGCAAAGTTCGATGATAGAATCGTGCAATACGGTCATCTCCGATTCCGTGTGGCCACTGGGCGACGATGAAGCAATTATTGACCACCAAGCAGGTTGCCCGCGCCATCGGCGTCAGCGAAGCGTCCGTCAAACGCTGGTGCGACAAGGGCGCGGTTCCGTGCGCCCGTACTGCCGGCGGCCATCGGCGGCTGACGCTTTGCGGCATCATCGAGTTCCTCCGCCGGAACGGCCACGAACTGGTGGAGCCCGAAGTGCTGGGCCTGCCGGCCGACACCGGCCGCCGCGAATGCGCGGTGGAGCGTTGCGCCAAGGCGTTTCATCGTTCGCTGGTCGCGGCTGACGAGCAGCACATGCGGCGCATGATTTACGACCTGTACCTAGCGGGGCGCACTTTCCGGGAAATCATGGACCGGCACCTCGCGCCCGCCGTCCGCGCCCTGGGCGAATGCTGGGCACACGGGGAGCTGGAGGTCTTTGAGGAACGCCGGGCGGTCGAGATGGCGCTGCGGGCGGTGTATGAGATGCGCTGCATTCTCGGACCGGTCTGCAATGAAGCGCCGGTTGCGATCGGCGCGTCGCTGGAGCACGACCCGTACACCCTGCCGACCGCGATGGTCGAGGTGACCATGCGCGAGCTGGGCTGGCGGGCGCAGTCGGTCGGCGCGGGGCTGCCGGCGGCAACGATCGCCACAGCCGTGCGGCGGGCACGTCCGAAAATCTGCTGGTTGAGTGTGTCGACCTTTCCGGACCTCGCGCGGTTCGTGGGAGACTACGCGATCGTCGCGGACGCGGCGCGCGGCTGCGGCTCGGCGATGGTCGTCGGGGGGCGGGCAATGAACGACGAGACCCGGCACGCGATCCGCTATGCCGCCTATTGCGACGCGCTCGGGCACCTGGTGGCATTCGCGGAGACGATTTATCAGAGAAGCGCGGCGTGCGTGGATGCGGCGCTGCCGGATCGTGCAGTCTCGTAGCGCTTATTGGTCGTTCGGATGCGGAGCAAACAGAGCGCGGCGCAAGCGCTCGACGCGCCACCAGACCCATATCCACACTGCCAAGGCAAAGAGCTGCGGCGCGAGAAATACGCCCCACTCCGCCGCGCTGATGAACCACCCCGACCACGTTGCGGCGAAGCTGGCGCGTTGCACGAGAGCGGTCAGCATGCTGAGGAGCAGGGCCAGGATCGGCGCAGCGACGATGAGCATGTGCGCCAGGCGTGTGCCGCCCGCTCCGCGCGCGATGCGGTCGCCGTCCTGATCGCTGAGCAGCGTGATCAGCAGCAGACAGGCGCAGACGGCTTCGAGCGGGCCGGCGATCGCGGCGCCGACGGCGAATCCCGGCAGCAGGCTCGCCAGCAGCAGCAAGCCGGCGACGAGCATGCCGGCGACGGCGTAGTGCCAGCCGAGCGTCTGCTCCTTGCCGCGGCCGGCAATCATGCACGCCCAGCCGCCGGCGCCGGCCGTCGCGATCGCCGCCAGCGGCGCGACGCCGGGGAGTATCCAGAGTTTGAGGATCAGACAGGCCCGAATCAACCAGAGCACGCGCTCGACGCGCCGCTGCTCCGCGCCTCCGAACCAGCGCTCCAACATCGCCCGGGCGTGCGCCTGGCCGCACTCGGGACAGCGGAATCCGCTGTGCTCCTCGAGGCGGTAGCCGCACGAGAGGCAGCGGAAGTGCGATTTGTCGTCGGCCGGCGGCGCGGGCGCAGACGGCCGGCGGGCCGTGGCGGCAGGCTGGGGCGAACCCGGGGACGGCGGCGGCGCGACGCGCGACGAACCGCGGCTGTCTGACGGCACCGGGGTAGATCCATTCGCCGAGGCGGTGGGTGCGGCCGAGGCGGGCGCCGCGGGCGCGGGTTGCGGCATGGCGGCCGAAGCGGGACTGGCCGTTCGAGGCGGCGGCGTCGGGCGCGGCTCGGCGTCGGCGCTGAGGCGGTCAAGCGCGTTGATCAGGTCGCGATCGGGTTTGTCCGCGGACGTCATGGCGGCGATGACTCCAGGCGGAAGGGTTTGCGCTGGGCGTAGAGCGCTCGCCGGCCGGCGAGCCGCTCGCGCAGCGCGCTGTCGCCCGACTCTCCCGCCAGCCGCAACGCTTCGTCGAGCGTGCTGAGGGCGTCGTCGAAGCTGCCGGCGGCGGCTTGAGCGGCGGCCAGCGTATCGAGCACCTGCGGGGTCGAACCGGCGATGCGGCGGGCCTCCTGAGCATGCTGGAGGGCGGCGGCGGGATCGCGGAACGCATCGTCTGGGCAGACCGCCAGCAGCCAGCCGAGATTGTTGTGCAACGAGGAATCTTCGGGCAGCGCCTCGACGCCGCGCTTCAGTGCCGCGATGGCCTGCTCGAACTGGCGAAGCTCGATCAGCGTGTCGGCGAGTGCGTCCCAACCGCCGGGAACGCGCGGGTTGAGCCGCAGGGCCTCGTTCAGCTCGGGCAGTGCGTCGGCGGGCCGGCTCAGGCGGCGCAGCGCGTCGGCGATCCGCACGCGCGTGATCGGGACGTTGGGCGCCAAACGCCGCGACAGCTCCAGTTCGCGGAGCGCCTCGTCGGGTTTGCCGAGCAGCAGGAGCACTTCGCCGCACTGCCGGCGGATGGGTGCGCCGTCGGGGGCGAGCTCGACGGCCCTGGCGAGTTCGGCCCGGGCGGCGGGTTCATCGTTGCGGCGGGCGAGGATTTCGGCGATCTGGACGTGAGCGAGCGGGAGATTCGGGTCGAGCCGCAGAGCCTGGCGGTTGTGCTCCAGCGCGGCATCGAGGTCGCCTCGGCCGGCCAGCAGCCGCGCCAGAAAGACGTGCGACTGGGCGAAGACCGGCGGCACGTCGATCGCGGCGCGATAGTGCTGCTCGGCCTCGTCGATCTGGCCGAGCATTTCGAGCGTCAGGCCGAGATTGGTGAGCGTCCGACCGTCGCGCGGGTTGGAGCGCAGCGCGACGCGAAAGTGCTCGGCGGCCTCGCTGAGCTTGCCGCGCGACCAGAGGATGTTGCCGAGATTGGCGTGCGCCCAGGCGAACGAACCCCCCTGCTCGCCGGTCTGCGCGAGAATCTGACGGAGCGTGGCTTCGGCGGTGCGCATGTCGCCGGTGCGCATCAGCCACATGGCGTGGCTGGTGAGTCGAATCTCGTCGGCGCGGTCCATCGGGTTGATGCCGACGGGTTCGAAGAGCGCCATTTCGCCGGCGCTGTCGGAGGGCTGCGAGGCGGCGTCGCCGCCCGAGGCATAGCCCAGCGCGCCGAGCGCCTGCTGGGCCGCCGGCGTGACGGCGAGGCGCGCCGATCCAGCAGCGCGGACCGGCGGCGACTGCTCGATCAGGGCGCGGAGCGCGGCGCGCATTTCGGCGACGCGTGCAGGCTGTCCCGCGGCCACGTCGGCCACTTCGCCGGCATCGGAGGCGACGAGGTACAGCTCGGGCCGCGGCGCGTGGATGTACTTCCAGCCGCCACCGCGGAGCATGCGCAGGGCGGCGTAGCCGTAGTTGTAGAACCCATAGAGCGATTCGCCATAGGCCGTCAGGCCGGGATCGGCGGCGCCGTCGCGCGTGGCCGGTAGAAGCGACACGCCATTGGCACCGGACAGCGGGTCGCCGCCGAGAAAGTCGAGAATGGTGGGCGCGATGTCGGCGGTGCGCACTTGCCAGGGAATCCGGCGGCCAGCGGGCAAATGGCCCGGTCGCCACAGGACGAGCGGCACGCGCATCGTGGTGTCGTAGATGAACGCGGAGTGTGTCTCCTCGTTGTGTTCAAACAGTCCCTCGCCGTGGTCGGCGGTGACGACGACGAGCGTGCGGTCCAGCACGCCACGCCGCTGGAGCGCGTCGAGGATGCGTCCGATCTGGGCGTCGACGTAGGCGATTTCGGCCAGGTATGGATCGCGCTGCCGGGCGGCCCACTCGGCAGGCGCTTCCCAGGGGCGATGCGGGTCGAAGAAGTGGACGAAATGGAAGAAGGGCCCGGCCGCGTCGCGCGCGATCGACTCGATCGCGCTGTCGGCGACCTCAGCGGCCGGCCGCTCGACGAACGCCTGGCGGGTCGAGGCGCGGGCCCGGTCGCGGGCGGTTTGAATGTCGTTGTAGACCTCGAAGCCCTGGTTCAATCCGAACTCGCGATTGAGCACGAAGGCGGCGATTTCGGCCGCGGTCGCATAGCCGCGGGCATGCAGCACCTCGGCCAGCGACTCGTTTTCGGCACGAAGCTGGAAGCTGCCGTTGTCGCGCACACCGTGCACGAACGGCCACGTGCCGCACAGCATCGTGGCGTGCGAGGGCAGCGTGATGGGGACGGCGGAGCTGCACTGCTCGAAGAGCACGCCCTCGCGCGCCAGGCGGTCAATGTGCGGCGTGGGGTCGCCGGCCTGGCCGTAGCAGCCCAGGCGGTCGGCGCGGGTGGTGTCGAGCGAGATCAGCAGCACGTTCATGCCTTCGCCACGCCGCGGCAGGTCGGGCACGCGGCTGCACCCGGCGGCGGCGATCGCCCCCAGGGCGCACAGTCCGCGCAGCAGTCGTATGCCGTGATCGTGGCGCTGAAGTCGCATGCCGGCCTTTCGAACGGACGACGCACTCGCGTCATGAGTGGGACAAGGATACACGACGGGCGGCCGGTTCAGCGCTTGGGTCTCGGGCGCGGCACCGATGGAGACGATCGGCGCCGCAACGTCGGGCTGGAGGGTGAACTCTGGGCGGGCAGCGCCTTACGGTCGCGGCTCGGCGGGGCGCGGTTCGCGCAGATACTGGAATACCTGAATACGTCGGTTGTACGTGTCGGCGATCCAGATGCGGTCGGCGTCGTCGATGCAGATTCCCGACGGCAGCGAGAATTCGCCCGCTCGACGGCCCGGCCCGCCGAACGCCAGCAGCAGGCGGCCGGCGGCGTCGAAGACTTGCACATTCTCAAACTGGCTGTCGAGCACGTAGACGTGGCCGTCGGAGTCGACCGCGACGTCGCGCGGCAGCGAGAAATCGCCGGCGGCGTCGCCCTTGCGGCCAAACGCGTTGCCGCCGGAGTCATCGGCGGCGATGACTTGAACGCGAAAGTTCATCGCGTCGGCAACCAGCAGTCGCGGCGGCAAGCCGCCAATCGGGCCGGCGGCGCCGCTGAGGGCGATCCCGGCGGGGAAGTTGAACTCGCCGACGGCGTCGCCGCGCCGCCCGATCCGTCGCAGCACCCGGCCCTCGGGGCTGAACGCGACGCAAGTGTGCGCCGCCGCGTCCAGCACCCAGAGTGCAGCGCCGGCTTCGTCCCAGGTGACGGCGGCGGGGCGCGTCAACTCGCCGTGGCCGATCGAGCGCCGGAGCTGGCCGTCCCAGCCGAACAGCAGCAACTCGGCCCGCCGCGCGTCGACCACGGCGACGCCGGCGTCGGCGACGGCGACGTCGACGGGCGCCATCAGCGGCCGGTCGGAGGCGATGCGAATCGGCGACATGGTGCGGCGGCTCAGATCGAGCACATAAACGGCCGGACCGCCCGGGGCGCCGGGGTCGGCGACGGCGACGCGCGGCCAACGGGCGGCAACCGCGGCCGGGGTCACGAGGCGCTGCCGCGGCGGCGGACCTTCGACGATGGCGCCGAGCGAGGACCAGAAATCGGGCGTGACGCCCAGCGAGTCTTCGCCGACCAGCTCACCGACGTAGCGGATGCGGGGCGTATCGGGCGGCGGGGGCCAGACCAGTGGCGGTTCGAAGTCGGGAAAAATCTCGCGCCGCGCGGCGTGGCAACCAATCACCATTGTGAGCAGCAGCGCGAGGAACGAGGTGGCGGCGGGCAGGCGGGCAGGCGTACGAGATGGGAATCTCGCGCGAGCGGCCGGCCCACCACTGGCGTGGTGGGTTCGGATCAGACCGGCACGTCCGTCCATCCGCGGCGATCGAGTCTCAGGGCTCATGGCGCGCCACAAGCGGGATTTCGCGGCGGAGCTTGATCCACGCCGCCGCGCTGCCGTCGCTTGAATCGGCCAGGTCGAGCAGCTTGTACTCGACTTCGAGCAGCGCGGTGAACAGCCCGATGCGCCAGTTGAGCGACGCGCTGACGTCGACGCCGTGGGTGATGCCGTACAGCTCGTCGTCTTCATAGCGGTAGAGGCCGGTGGCGACGGCCTCGATGCGCGGGGCGAGGGCGTAGCGATAGGTGAGGCCGGCGTCGAAGAGCGAGGTGGTCCGCGCGCCGAGGTCGTTGGTGCCTTCGAAGTTCAGGAATGAGAAGCGCGTCGTTCCGCCGAGCGACTGCTGGCCGTCTTCGAAGAAGGTGCAGTCGGCGTTGAGGTGCAGGCCCTGATAGGGGTCGATGGAGTCGTCGTTGAATTCGTATTCGCTGCTGGCGGACCAGCGCGGCTGGCGGTAGGCGAGGCCGGCGCGATGGCGGTTTACGCGGCGCGGCTCGAACGTGCGGAAGCGGGTCCGGTCGATGTCTTCGTCCTGGATCGAACCGGCGTAATAGGGCGTCCAGCCGCTGGTGAAGCGCTGCTCGACGCGCACGTCGACGCGATCGCGATTCAGCTCGAGGCCCTGCGAGGTGCGGTAGGTGTAGCTGACGAGCACAGTCTGATTGTCGACGATGCGGCCGGTCGGGACGCGGCGGATCGACGTGTAGCGGCCGACGCGCGTGATGACGTAGTCGCGGACGGGGAAGTAGGTGACGCGGCGGGTGCCATCGGTGACCAGGATGCTGATCGGCACGACGTCGGTGCGGGCCAGGAAGACGGGCAGCGGGTCTTTCAGCGTGACCGACTCGCCCATGACGACGCCGTTGCTGCCGCTGTCGTCGGCGCGCGAGTGGGTGTGGGTGTAGGTGGCGGTGGAGGAGAATCGGCCGAGGCTGTTGTCGCGATTGAACCAGAGGCTGCCGATGGCGCCCCACTCGTTCGAGTCGCCGCCGCGCTCGAGCTCCTGGCGCAGGCCGTAGAGGTCGGCGGAGCTGCCGAGGTTTTCGCAGGGCTGATGGGTGAGGCCGGCGTCGGCGCGGAAGATCTCGTGCTCGACGCCCTCGAACTCCTCGCGCAGGTACTGCCCGCGGTAGCGTGTGGCGAGCTGGTCGGTGTGCTGGAGGCGCAGTTGCGGGGCGAACTCGGCCATGTCGCGGGCCAGGTCGCCGCTCTCGTCCTGGAAGCGGGCGAGCGTGTCGAAGCGGCTGCGATGGTCCGATCCGAACTGCACGACGTGGTTGAGCGTGAGGTAGTTTCGGACCGTGTCGAAACGCGTGTCGGTGCCGGAAAACTGCTCGCGGCGGTCGTTGTACTCGTAATCGAGCCGCAGCGAGTGATACTGCGTCGGCTGCCAGGTGGCTTCGTAGCGCAGCTCGCGCGCACCGCGCTGCTCGTCTTCGTAGCGCTGCCGCGACGTTCCGTCGAGCGACTCGAACGTGTCCTCGAAGCTGAGCCGCATGGGCAGCACGCGGTCGTTGAAGAGCAAGCTGGCGCCGTAGCGCTCGCGGCGGCGGTCGAGGCTGGGCAGAAACGGGCGCGAGACGCGATCGTCGAGCTGCGACGCGAGCACGTCGATGGTGACCTTGCCGGCCGGCAGCAGCGTCAGCCGCGTGTCGTACTGGAGCAGGAAGCCGTCGGGGCTGTCGCGGCGATCGAGCCCTGCGCGGGTCTCGTGGTAATAGTCCTGATGCCAGCCGGTGCGGACGTCGAAGCGGTAAGTCGCGAAGCGCTCGTCGACCAGCGTGCCCTCGCCGTGCGCTCCGACGGTTTCCTCGAAGCTACGCGCGCTGTTGGTCTGACGATCGCGGAACGGGTAGCCGGAGCGCGCGTCCTGGATCACCTGCCGCCGGCGCCACTCGGCGTCGAAACCCAGGTCGAAGGTCAGCTCGTCGAAGGCGACGAGCGGCCGGCCCGCGCGGGCGCTGGCCGGCAGTTCTCCGGCGGCGGGCGACGACGCTGGTTGCGACGAGGGGCTCTGGGCGGCAGCGATGGTAGACAGCGCGCTGCACAGGCCGACGGTCAGCGCCGCGCCGATGCACCCGCTCTTCCAAGACCGTCGCTGGTCCATTTCTTGACGCCGCCGCGCCGGCGGGCAGAGATTTTAAGTGAGGTGTCGGGCAGGCCCGGCACGGTTGACACGGGCATCGGGGCACAGCTTGCGACTCGCCGCCGCGCCGCGACTCATCATGCTGCGTGAAGTTACGCAGGCGGCCCGCATCCGTCCAGCGTGAATCGGACGTTGTGAGGATTCGCCGCCATTGCCGGTCTGTGGATGCGTCCGTATGATGCGGTTCATATTCACTGCTCGAGTGCGCCTGATGCGAGCCGCTGACAAGCAAACGACGGGCCAGTCGCACGCGCGTCGTGCTGCCTGGCTCCTCGCCATCGCGGCCGGCGGCGCGCTGTTTGCCTTTGCCGCCGCGGCGCGCGACCCGGACCTCCCTCCGTCGCAATCCGACGTTTCGCGCGAACCGATGACGCTGGGCTTGCGCGGCAGCAAGCACGATTTTTCCGACAGCGCCCGCGAGCCGCGCGACCTGTGCCTGCCCTGCCACACGCCGCACATCACTGCTTCGCAGGCACCGCTGATCGTGCGCCGGGCGGCGACCACGCAGCCGCTCCGGCCGTACCAGACGGGTATCGGCGGGCTGGATGAGTCGTCGCTGCTCTGCCTGGGCTGTCACGACGGCGTGGCGGCGCCCGACGTGTACGCGGGTGCGCATGGTCTGCGATGGTCGGATCGAACGGGCGCGCCGGGCGGGCTGGGCCGACGGCGGCTGACGAGCCACCCGGTCGGCATCGAATACCCCGCGGCGGACGCCAAGTATCATCCGGCGGCCGTCGTCACCGGCACCGCCGGGTTGAAGCTGCCGCACGGCCGGATTCAGTGCACGACCTGCCACGATCCGCACAACACGAGGCGTAACGCGGGGATGCTTGTGATCTCGAACGACGGCAGCCGGCTGTGCCTCTCGTGCCACCGGCTCTGAGCGGGGGCTACGGGGCGTTGGGCTGGGCCTGGGACGTGGCCGGCTGTGTCGATGCGATCAGGGCGGCGAGCTGCGCGCGGCGCGACTCGGCCAGCGCGGCGCGGCCCTGACGCTCCGCGATCGCCAGCAGCCGCTCGAGCACGCGCTGCCGCTCGCGGAGCGACGTGTCGGGGTCGCCGGACATGGTGTGCTCGGCCTGCCGCAGCAGGATTTCCGCCTCGTCCAACATCCCGAGTTCGATCAGGCAGCGGCCCAGCGCGGAGGCCGCGAACGCGGTCCGCCGGTCGCTGTCGCCCAGCGTGCCGCGGCGGATGGCGAGGGCTTCGCGCAGGAGCGGCTCGGCCTGCTCGCTGTTTCCCTGGCGGATGTGCACGTCGGCCAGCTCGATCATCGGGCCGGTCGTCTCGGGGCTGCGTTCGCCGAGCGTCTTGCGGCGGATGCGCAGCGCGGATTCGAAGAGGGCCTGTGCCTCGTCGAGCTGCCCCATGTCGGTGAGAAGCTGTCCGACGCTGCTGTAGGCGGTCGACGTCGAGGCGTGTTCGGGCCCCATGACGCGTTCGAAGCGGCGGATGACGTCGCGGCCGAGGTTGAGGGCTTCGTCGCGATGTCCCTGGTCGCGTAGCACGCACATCAGGTTGTGCATGGTGATCAGCGTGTCGGGCTGGTTCGCGCCGACGGCGCGTTTTCCGGCTTCGAGCGCATCGCGATAGAGGACTTCGGCTTCGGCGAGCCGGTCGAGGCTGTGCAGGGCGGTGGCCAGTGAGTTGGTCGCGATGATGGTCTCGGGGTGGTCGCCACCCAGCACGCGGCGCGCGTCGTCGAGCGACTGCCGCAGCAGCTCCACGGCTTCGCCGGACTTTCCACTCGACTTGAGATAGTTCGCCAGGTTCGTGCGGGCGGAGATCGTGTCCTGGTGGTCGGGGCCGTATCGCTCGCTGCTCATCGAGAGCACGCGGCGTTGCGTCTCGATGGCCTCGGCGTGCTGCCCGAGCCGCGAGAGCGCCTGCGCCAGCCCGCGGAGACTCATGATCTCCCCGTCGCGCTGATCGCCCTGCAAGGCGTGCGTGGCCGCGTAAGCCTGGCGCCACATCGGCAGCGCCTCGCGGAAGTTTCCGAGGTTGCGGCTGCAGTCGGCGGCGATGCGCAGGGCCGTCGCGTAGTTGGGGTGCTGTTCTCCAAACACGCGTCCGATCTCGGCGACCAGCCCGCGCACCACGGGTTCGGCCTCCCGATAACGGTTGCGCGACATCTGCATGCTGGCCAGGTTCATCCGCGCGACGAGCGTGTCCGGGTCGCTGGCGCCATGCACCCGCTCTCCGACCTCGACCGCCTCGCGGTAAAGCGGCTCGGCCTCATCGTAGCGCTTCTGATAATGCAGCAGGACGGCCAGGCTGTTGATGACCAGCAGCGTGTGGTTGTCGCCATCGCCGTCGAGCCGCCGGGCGAGTGTCAGCAGTTCGCGGTAGATGGCCTCGGCCTCGTCGTATTTTTTCTGCTCGGAGAGCGTCAGCGCCAGATCGGCCTGCAGGCCGCGCGTGCGGCTGCTTTCGGGCCCCAGGTCGCGTGTCGCGGCCGCGATCGCTTCGCGCAGCCCGGTCTCGGCGCGCGGCAGCTCGTTGCGGGCCCGGGCGATCGACGCCGCCGCGCCGCGCACCTGCGCGATCTGGTCGCCATGCGGCTCGTGCGCCTCGAGCAGTTCGCGGGCCCGTGTCAGGTGCGGCTCGGCCTCGTCGAGCATGCCCATCGATGTAAAGATGCGCCCGACCACGGTGCGCACGCCGGCCTCGACCTCCGGCTCGCTGCTCAAGCCCCGCCCGACTTTGCCGGCGGCGCTCTGCAACACCTGCGACACGGTCGCGTTGCGGCCCGCGGCCTTCACGTCGGCCGAACCGAGCATGTCGAGCAGAAACTCGTTGATCGCCGCGGCCCGCCGGCCGCTCACCTCGGCGGCCCGCTGGCTTTTCTCGGCGATGCGGGTCTGCTCCTCGGCGCGAAGCTGGTTCTCGCGGGCCGTCTCCTGCGCCCGCTCGGCACGGAACCGCTGCGCCGCCTCCGCCCGCAGGGCCGTCTCGGCGTCGCCGCGGGCGCGGCTGGCCTGAACCATCCCATAGAGCGACGCCGTGAGCCCCAGCAGGAGCGCCGTCAGCACACCGGCCGCCGCCCCCAGCAGGACGCGATGCCGCCGCGCGAATCGGCTGAACTGGTACGCCAGCGTCGGCGGCCGCGCCGCGACCGGCCGCCCCTCCAGGTATCGCCGCAAGTCGTCGGCCAGGGCCGCAACCGAGTCGTAACGCCGGACGCGCTCCTTCTCGATCGCCTTCATTACGATCCAGTCCAGGTCGCCGCGCAGCACACTGCGCAGCCGATCCGGCTCCGTGCCGCGGGCCGCGGAAATCTCCGCGACGCTGCGGCGCGGCCGGTGCGGCGAGCGCGGGGGCGACTGCGACGAGCTGCCCGGCAGCGTGAGCTCCTCGGAGCTGACGCTGGCCGGCCGCGCGGGCCGCGAGCCCTTCGGCTCGGTCAGCCGCGTGCTGGGCCGCGGCGGGAGGGTCGCGCGGATCACCTGACTCACGCCCGCGACTCCCGCGCTGCGCAGCGCCATGCCATCGACCGGCAGCTCGCCGCACAGCAGCTCATAGAGCACCACGCCCAGCGAGTACACATCCGTCCGCGTGTCGATGTCCAGGCTCGCTTCGGCCTGCTCGGGGCTCATGTACTCCGGCGTTCCGATCATGCGCCCCACCGCCGTGTACAGCGTCTGTCCGCGGTGTGGGTCGGCGGTCGCCTTGGCCACGCCGAAGTCGATCACCTTGGGCGTCGGATGGTCGTTGATCAGCGTAACCAGCAGATTGCTGGGCTTGAGATCGCGATGGATGATGCCGCGTTGATGCGCGTGCTGGATCGCGCCGCACACGTCCAGAAAAATCTCCAGCCGGGCGCAGATCGAATGCCGCCCCGAGTCGCAAAACTGATTGATCGGCGTGCCGGCGACGTGCTCCATCACGAAGTAGGGCCGGCCGGTCTCGGTCGCGCCGGCGTCGTAGACAGCCGCCACGTTGGGATGGCTCATCAGCGCCAGCGTCTGGCGCTCGACGTCAAAGCGGGCCACAACCTCGCGCGTGTCCATCCCCAGCTTGATCAGCTTCAGCGCCACGCGCCGCCGAACCGGCTCGCGCTGCTCGGCCAGATACACCACCCCCATCCCGCCCTGGCCGAGCACGTCCAGGATGCGATACCGCCCGATCTGCTGCGGACGATCGTCCGCGTCCCACGACCCCGGCGGCCCGCCCGACGCCCGCGTGGGCGGCGCGTGGTCGTGTCCGGACGGAGTTGTCGCGTCGAGGTCGCTCATGTGAAATTTGATCTGCGGCCGAGCAGATGAGACGCTCGATCATAAGGCCGAGCGGGACCAGGCTCAAAGCAAGATCGCACCCCGGCGCCCCGTCCGCCCCAGCGCCCGCCTGCGGTCATTCGGACAAGTTGATCCGCAAGAACGGCTCCGAAGCCCCACCTGAGAGGATGTGCTCGGCAATCTCCTGCAGCGCCCGCCGCTGGCCCGGCCACAGAAACTCGCGCAGGGCGTCACTCGTGCCGCGCCAACGAACCTCCGTGTGCTCGGCGCACAGCCGCACTTCCGCCCCGTCCGGCACTTCCGCCGCAAAGCACACCGCCAGCATGACGCGGTCGGTCGCCGCGACGTAATACGCGTCGACCGAATCGAGCTGCCAGAATCGCAGCGGCGTCAGGCCGGTTTCTTCGCGCAGCTCGCGCAAGCCCGCCTGCCAGGCCTTCTCTCCCGACTCGATCTTGCCCTGCACACCCTGCCACGTTCCTCCCAGGCGCGACGAAGGACGCCGTCGCAGCAGCAGCCACTCGACGCCCGCGGCGCCCCGCCGGAACGGGAAAACCTGAATGATCTGCGCCGAAATCTCGGGCATACGCACATGCTACTCCGGCGGCGGGCGACGGTGGAGCGGGCATCTTGCCCGCTGCCCCCGCTCCCAGCCGAGCCCCGACCGTGAGGGAGGGGTTCGACGTCGAGTTGCTATCGAACTTGGTGCTGAACTTCGCCGAGTTCGTTGGCGACCGCTGTTCGAACCCCTCCCGCACGGTCGGGGCTCGGCTGGGAGCGCCACCGCGGGTGGGGTATCGCGCGCCATCACGGGCGGGCCGTCGCAATTCGCCCGCGCGACGGCGCCCGGACGGGCTGGGATTCGCACCGCCGCGCCGCCACAATACGCGCCATGACGCCCCGCACGCTGCTCGCCGTGCCGATCACAAGTGCCGCCCGGCCGGTCGCCGCGCAAGCCGCCGAGGCCGCGGCGGCGCGGGCCGATCTGATCGAGCTGCGCGTCGACCTCATCGGCGATTGGCGCGCCGTCGAGACCTACCTCGCCGGTCCGCGCCCGCTGCCGGCCATCCTGACCATCCGGCCGCGGCGCGAGGGCGGCGGCTGGGACGCCGACGAAAACGAGCGGATCAGCCTGATGGAACGGCTCGGCCTGCATCTGCCGGGGTTCATCGACGTGGAGTGGTCGACCTGGAGCGCCTCGGCCAACGTGCGCCAGAAGCTCGGCCTGGTCTGCGAAACCAGCCCGCCGAGCCCGCACGACCGTCCGCGCAATCGGCTGATTCTCTCGCAGCACGATTTCGCCGCCACGCCCGCCAACCTGGGCGCCGTCTTTGACACGCTCGCCTCGCAGCCGTATGCGATCGTCAAAGTGGCCTGCGCTGGCCACGACGCGAGCGACGCGCTGCACATGCTCGCCGAACTCGCCCGTATCGCCGGCCGTCGGCCGGCGATCGGCCTGACCATGGGCGAGGCCGGCGCCGCGACGCGCGTCCTGGCGGCGAAGTTCGGCGCTTGTCTGACTTACGCCCCGCTCGAACCGGCCGACGCCTCGGCCCCCGGCCAGCTCACGCTTGCCCAGCTTCGCGCCAGGCGCTTCCACGATGTCGGCCCGCGGACACGCGTGTACGGTGTCGTCGGCTGGCCCGTCGCCCATTCGCGCAGCCCCGCCCTGCACAACGCCGCCATGAGCGCGGCGGGCATCGACGGTGTTTACGTGCCGTTTCCCGTCTCGCCGGGCTTCGAGGCGTTTGACCGCTTCATGGTCCGCGCCGCGGCGCAGGAGCTGGATGTCGCCGGCCTGAGCATCACCATCCCGCACAAGGAAAACGCGCTCCGCTGGCTGCGCGCCAACGGCGGCGCCGTCGATCCGCTCGCGGCGCGGATCGGCGCGGTCAACACGCTCTCGCGCGGTGCCGACGGCCGCTGGGACGGCTCGAACACCGACTCACCGGCGGTCATCGCGGCACTCCGGACCTGCGCGACGTGCGCAGGCGACGGGTTGCATGAGCAGCGCGTCCTGATTCTCGGCGCCGGCGGTGCGGGTCGCGCCGCGCTCGCCGCACTCACCGAGCGCGGCTGCCCGGTGACCATCTGCAATCGCGATCCGGCCCGCGCCGCGCAGCTGGCCGCCGAGTTCGACGCGGCGACCTTGCCCTGGGAGGCTCGCGGCGCGGCGCCCTTCGACATCCTGATCAACTGCACCAGCGTCGGACTGTGGCCCGACGTGGACGTCTCGCCGTTCCCGCCGAGCGCTCTGACCTCCGGCCAGGTGGTCTTCGACACGATCTACAATCCGCCGCGGACGCGCCTGATTCGCGACGCGGCCGCCGCCGGTTGTCACGTTGTGCCCGGTGTCGAGATGTTCATCGCGCAGGCCATGCGGCAGTTCGAGCGCTGGCACGGCCGACCCGCCGACCGCGAAGTGTGCCGTCGCAGTTTGAAGAGCGCGGAGTGACACGCGCGGCCGCGCCGCGGCGAAGGTTCCCGGCTATCCTGCCGCGCCAGGGCCGCCGCCCAACTTTATGCCAGCCGCCGGAGAATCGTCATGGTGAACCTCGAGTCGTTTCGCACACTGCTGAGATACAACGACTGGGCCGACGCGGCCCTCCTTGCCGCCGCCACGCCGCTCTCCGACGCGCAGCTCGACCAGCCCTTCGACATGGGCGTCGGATCGCTGCGCCGCACGCTGCTGCATATCTTCAATGGCGAGCACGTCTGGTTGAAACGCTGGCAGAGCCGGGCCGAGACGCCCTGGCCGGACGAGGCCGAGCGCGTCGCGCCCGCGACCATCGGCGAGCGCCTGCAACGGACGTGGCGCGAGCGCGACGCATTCCTGGCGACGCTGCGCGATCCCGACCTCGCCCGTGTCGTCACCTATCGTGATTCGAAGGGCAGCTACTTCCGCGCGGCGCTCTCCGACATGATGGCGCAGATGTTCGTCCACTCGGCCCACCATCGCGCCCAGGCCGCCAACATGATCCGCCGCACCGGCGGGGCCGCGCTCGACGTGGACTACATGTACTGGATTCGCCAGCCCGTGCAGACTTGATTCGCACGGCCCCCGTCGCTCCGTCGCTTGCCGTTCATCCACCCACGAGCACAAAGCATAGCGACAGCAGCCCGACGAAATTCATCACCATCGCGAAATACATGATGCCGGTCGTGCTCTGCGTGTTCCGCACGCCCACCGCCTGCCAGCCAAAAAACGCGAAGACCAGTGACGCCACCACGCCGATCATGACGTACATCAGCACGATCGCGATGGTGAAGGCTCCGGCGTAACCGTCGGCCCAGCGCGTCCAGAATCGCAGCACGACGCCGGCCGATGCCGCGGCCTGGGCGATCGCGAACAGCCCGTACCCCGCCACGACGCGCCGCAGCGGATCGATCGGCATCGCCTTGGCGGTCAGATACGCGTGCCCCAGCGCCGCGGCCATGGTCGCGAATCCGACCACCAGCGCCGCCGACAGCAGCGCCGCGCCCGCCACCACGTCGGTAGGCGCCATCAGGCGGTTCTCGGCCGCCAGTGCCCACGCTCCGCACAGTGCTCCGCCCAGCGCGGGCAGCGCCGCGGCCCGCCACGCGACGCCTCCCGTCGGCGCGCCGCCGGTGCGCAGCAGCAGCGCCAGCCAGGTCGCGCCCGCCAGCAGCGCCAGCCCAGACCCGCCGATGGCCCACGACCGCAGCCCCGCGCCGCCGGTGGGCTGGTAGAGCGCGAACAGCAGCATGCAGGCACACGCCGCCATCACCAGGATGATCGCGAATCGCCAGAAAGCCCACGCGACCTTCGGCGGAGGCATGACGATCGCGGCGAGAATCAGCGCCGCGGTCCAGAGGCTCAGCACGGTCGGAATCACGATCCGCGTCGTTTCAGATAATCCACCAGCAGCCGCACGCCGAAGCCCGTCGCGCCCTTGGCGTAAAGTGAATTGCCGTTCTCCTCCGCGGCGGTCGAGGCAATGTCCAGATGTGCCCAGGGCATGCCGTTGCGGACGAATTCCTTCAGGAACATCCCGCCGACAATCGCGTGCGCCTCGCGCTTGTTGCTGCTGTTGCGAATGTCGGAATCGACGCCGCGGATCAATTCTTTGTAGTCGTCCCACAGCGGCAGGCGCCACAGCCGCTCGTGCGTCCGCCGGCCGGATTCGCCCAGCGCGCCGGCCAGGGCATCGTCGTTGCTCATCAGGCCGGCGGCGGCCCGGCCCAGGGCGATACCCACGCCGCCCGTCAGCGTGGCCAGGTCGATAATCTCCGTCGGTTTGCAGTGCGTCTGCGCGTACCAGAGCGCGTCGGCCAGCACCATCCGCCCTTCCGCGTCGGTGCTGATGATCTCCACGGTCTTGCCGCTCATCATGCGGATGACGTCCCCCGGCCGGTAGGCCCGATCCGAAATCGCGTTCTCCGCCGCCGCGACCAGCCCGATCACGTTGCACTTCAGCCGCAGGTCGGCGACCGCCCTCAGCACGCCCAGCACGGTCGTCCCGCCGCACTTGTCGAACTTCATCCCCTCCAGCCCTTGCGCCGGCTTGATCGAATAGCCGCCGGTGTCGAAGGTGATCGCCTTTCCAACCAGCACCGTGTTGGATTTCGCGCGCGGCGCACCGCGGTATTCCAGGCGGATCAGGCACGGTCCGGGCGTGGCCCCCGCCCCGACCGCCAGCAACCCGTTCATGCCCAGCCGCTTCAACGGCTCCTCCGTGAGCACGGTGCACTTCAGCCCGCTGCCCCGCGCCAGCCGCCGCGCCTCGGCCGCCAGCGATTCCGGATTGACGATGTTGGCCGGGCGGTGCGCAATGGCGCGGGCGTAGTTCGCCGCCGCCGCGATCTGCGTGGCCTCAGCCACGGCGGCGCCGATTCGCCCCTGATTCGCATCCGACAGACCGGCCAGGCGCACCCGCACGGCCGCCAGAGCGCGCTTGTCGCGCTCGCGCAGCTCGTCGAACCGGAACGCCGACGTGGCCATCGCCGCGCACCACTCCGCGACGCCGTCCGAGACCTCCAGCAGATCGAGCGCCTCGGCCCACAGACAGACGCGCTCAATACGCTCGCTGGTCAGCCAGCGCGTCGCCGCCGCGGCCGCCTTGCGCAGCGTCGCGAGCGTGAGCTGCGCCGAGTCGCCCAGGCTCACCGCCAGCAGCCGCCGGTGCGGTCCGCCGCAGATCGTCGTGGACAGGTGCCCGGCCTCCTCGCCAACCGCTCCGGCTCGGCGCAGCGCCGTCAAGCCTCCGCCGCTGGCCGCATCGACGCGCGAGACAAAGGGCATGGCCGGCTCGGGCTGTGTCGGCAGCGGGACAAGCAGCAGTTCGTCGGCGGGCCGGCCGCGTGCGGCGGTACTGAACTCGCAAATGGCGCCGTTGGTCATCGGGCACAACCTCCTCGTGGCTGCGCGCCGCTTCCCCGCCGCGGCGCGGATTGTTGAGCGTACATCGAATGCCGATCGTGTGAAAGTCGCGGTGTGGCCTGCTCGCGCCCCGGTGGCAGGAGGCTCGCTTCATGGTTTCATGCTCTCGCCGTCAGGCGTGAGCACGCAGAAGCAGGGTGGTTATCCGCCCGCGCCGATGCCTTTCCGTGCGGGCCGCGTGAGCGGGTCGAATCCCGCCGCGGCCGCTCGTCTCCCCCACAGCCGCTCGATTACCATGGCGGCTGAGCCAGGCGCCGCGCCGCCGATCCGACTGAACGGCCGCCGCGCTTCCAGTCCATGGAAAGGAAGAGCATGCCCGCCCCCGTCGTCCATTTTGAAATCGGCTGCGCTGACATTGAATCGACCCGCCGTTTCTATTCCAGCCTCTTTGGATGGGAGTACACCCCCGGCGCGCCCAACATGGGAATGATTGGCAACATCGGACCGTTCGCCGCCCAGCCGACCGCCGGCATCGGGGGACACATTCAGAGCCTCGGCCACCCGCCGCACCAATACGTCACGGTCTACGTTCAAGTCAGCGACATTCCCGCGACGCTGGCGAAGGTGGAGAAGCTGGGCGGGCGGACACTGATCCCGCAGTGCGAGGTTCCCGGGATGGGTCACTTCGCCTGGCTCACCGATCCGGAAGGAAACGCGATCGGCCTCTGGAAGCCTGCCTCGGAGTGCAAGGGACAATGAAGGTGGCATGCTCTCGCCGTCAGGCGTGAGCATGCCGTGAGGCGCGTGGCATGTTCTCGCCACAGGCGTGAGCATGCTGCACGTCCCGCGCGGCGATCGACGTCACAGCACGCGCGAGACGCGCTCGCCGCCAGAACTGGGGTGGCATGCTCTCGCCGTGAGGTGTGAGCATGCTGCCCCCTCGCGCCGATCGACGTCACAGCACGCGCGAGACGCGCTCGCCGCCTGGGGCCGACGCCGCAGCAGCGGCGCCATTCTCGAGATACGCGCGCAGTTCGGCCATCTGCCGCTGCAAGTCCGCCGTCATCTCGGCGAACATGTACTTGAACATGCCATAGCGGTCGAGTTCGTACGCCTCGGCACGCTGGACAGCGGCGCGCAGCTCTTCCTGAATCTGCGTTTCGATCTCGACCTGCGTCTTGTCAGTCAGCAGCTTCTTGCGCACCAGGTAGGTGCGGAAGCGAATGAGCGGGTCCTTCGGCTCCCAGCATTTCACCTCGTCGTCGGTGCGGTATTTCTTGGGGTCGTCGGCCGTCGTGTGCATGCTCAGCCGGTAGGTCACCGCCTCGATCAGCGTCGGCCCCCCGCCGGTGCGCGCCCGTTCCGCGGCCTCCGAGCAGGCCGAGATCATCGCCAGAATGTCGTTTCCGTCGACCTGCAGACCGTCCATGCCATAGGCCAGCGCCTTCTGCGCGATCGTCTGCGCCGCGGTCTGATTGTGTCGCGGAATACTGATCGCCCAGTGATTGTTCTGTACCACCATGATCAGCGGGACTTTGTACACCGCCGCGAAATTCAGCGCCTCGTGAAAGTCCCCCTCGGACGTGCCGCCGTCACCCACAAACCCGACGCACACCGTGCCGTCCTGCCGCAGCTTGGCGCCCCACGCAATGCCCATCGCGTGCAGGCACTGCGTCGCAACCGGGACGCACAGCGGCAGGTCGTTCACCCCCGCCGGAACCGTCGCCCCCTCCTCGTGCCCACCCCACCACAGGATGATCTTCTCCATCGGCCAGCCGCGCCAGAACATGGCGGCGGTTTCGCGGAACGATGGCACCAGCCAGTCGTCCTTTTTCAGGACGTAGGCCGCACCGAGCGACGCCGCTTCCTGACCCTTCGTGGGCCCATAAGTGCCGATCCGCCCCTGGCGCTGAAGTTGCAGCAACCGCTCGTCGAACAGCCGGCTCGACAGCATCGTCTTATACAGCTTCTTGAGGTCCGCATCGCCGAGCTTCGGTTCCAGCTTCGCGTCAACCTGACCGTCGGCGGAAAGGATCGATAACGATTCGACACGGTTCGGGATGGAGATAGTCTCGCGTGGCACGAGGTGTCCTCAGCGGGTGCGGCCCTGATCGCCCGACCGGGGCGTCACTTGCGACTGCCATTGATCTTACCGGTCCGACGCCCGGCCCGCTACCACGCGCAGGCATGCTCATGCTTGACGGCAAGAGCATGCCACCGATGCCACCGGCTGGCCGGCATTGTCATATAATGTGCGTCACCCCGATGTCGGGACGCGCCTGCGGACGGCGGGCGGCGGGGGGCGATTTCGGGAACAGGCGGCGGCGGCGTGCGTCCAATCGTCAGGCGAACCGAAACGACGGAGCCGAACGAGCGCGATGTCGGCGGCGTCGACGCGTATCTGGTGCGGTGCGCCCAGCGCGGCGACACGTCGGCGTTCGGCCAGCTTGTGACGAAGTACCAGGACCGCGTCTTCAACACGTGTTATCGGATGTGCCACGATCACGCCGAGGCGCTGGATCTGGCGCAATCGGCTTTCGTGAAGGCGTACGAGTCGCTGGCGCGATTTGAAGGCAAGTCGTCGTTTTACACCTGGATGTTCCGGATTGCCGTCAACGTCGTGATTTCGTCGCGCCGGCGACGGCGCACGGCGATGTCGCTCGATCAACCCGGCCGGGGCGAGTCGGGACGGCGGGAGGTGGCGGCGGCGGAGGAGGACGTTGATGCGAACAGCGTGCGCGACGAGCTGCGGGAGCGGCTGGAGGCGGCGCTGGAGCGTTTACCGGACGAGTTTCGCGTGGTTGTGGTTCTGAAGGACGTTGAAGGCCTGGATTATGCGGAGATCGCCGAGGTGATCGGCGCTCCGATCGGAACGGTCAAGAGTCGGCTGCACCGCGGGCGTTCGATGCTGCGGGAGTGGTTGACGGATAGCGGAGAATCGGCATGAGCAGCTTCGATCGCGACGATCTGGGCGCCGACCTCTCCGCATACATCGACGGCGAGCTGCCCGCAGCGCGGATGCGCGAGGTCGAGCGGCTGCTGGAGCAGTCGCCGAGCGATCGCCAGACGGTGCGCAAGCTGCGTGACATCGCGCAGCGGCTGGGCGCGCTGCCGCGTCAAAACGCGCCGCTGGACGTGGCGGAGTCGGTTCTGGCGGCGCTGCGTGCGGGAGGATCGCGCGACGGCGCGACGCTACAACGAGCGCGGACGACGGATCGCGCGCGGCGGCTGATCTGGTTGGCGCGCGCCACGGCGGCAGCCGCGGTTTTCGTCGGCGGAGTGTTTGTCGGTGCGCGTCTGGCGCCGGTGTTCGAGCGCGAAACGACCACCGGGCTGGGGCGCGTCGGCGGCGCGCCGCTGAACGCGCCGGAAGGGCGCTTCGCGGGCGGGGCGCGCGACGCCGATCGCGAGAAGTCTGCCCCTCCAGCGGATGCGCTGCACGCGCTCGGGTACGTCGCCGAGCCCGCGACCGAGTCCACCGAGCTGCGCTTGGGGATGCCGGTGTCCAGCACGAGCGCGGGCGGCGGCGCGGCGATCGCGGGCGGCGAGATGCCCGAAATTGTCGTGAATGTGAGCCCGCGAACGCTCGATGAGTTCCATGGCGCGGTCCGGTTTGTCAACGACGTTGCCGATGCGGTGCGCGAACCCGACACATCGGGCAAGGACGCCGGCGTGTCGAAACTCAGCTATGAGCCCGCCGGAATGACGCAGTCGCTGGTGCTGACCGTTGACGCCGGCCAGGTCTTCAACGTGATCGACGCGCTGGACAAGACCGTGCAGCAGAACACGAACGTGGCGATGAATTTCGCGGGTTCGCAGGCCCGGCAAATCTATCAGGCTGCGGAGGCCGGCGCTGCCGACGAAAGCAAGCTCGCCGACGAGCTGCGTGCCCCATCGATGGAGCAGGGTCTGGCCGCGGGCGAAACAACCGCCGGCGATCGTGGGATCGTCGCAGCCCGCCGCGGCGTGGTGGCGCGCGAGGCCGCCGCGGATAAGAAGGAAGCGGAGCCGCTGAGCGTGGCGCGCCGACTGCAAGCTCCAACGACGCTCGAAGAGCGGAGCGGTCTGGACCGTCCGTCGCCGGCGTCCGCTGAGACCGCACGGCCTGCGTACAGCGACGTTCGCATGCGCGATGGGGACGGTCAGACCGACCTCGCGCCGACCAGTGCGCCGCGGCGGTCGCCCGGCGTGGCGGGACGCGGGCGCGTCGCCGGCCGCGGGGGCGACGAGCTGACGCGCGACGCGGCCGAAGGCGTGGACGACCGCACCGTGGCGAACGACTACGGAGCGGAGCCGGCGCGCGAAGCGTCCATCGAGGAACAGGTACTACAGACGTTGCAGAAGGCCCGCGCGGCGCGCAACGACTGGGGACAGCGTGGCAAACAACTGGGGAATCAAGTCCTCTTCCGCGTGCAGGTAGCTCCGCCGCCGCGGCCGGCGACGGCTCCTGCCCCGCGCCGGCCGCGGCCGTGAGCACCGTCGCGCACGACGGTATTCACGCTGCGGATTCGCGGCTATAGTAACTCGATGGAAAAACGGGTCCTGATACTCGGCTCGACCGGCTCGATCGGCCGGGCGGCGGCCGAGGTGTGTCGCTCGCTGGGGGAGCGGGTGCGCGTGGTCGGGCTGGCCGCGCTGCGAAGCTGGGAATTGCTCGCCGAGCAAGCCGCCGAGTTCCGCCCGCCGGCCGTGGCGCTCGTCGATGAGGCGGCGGCTCGACAACTGCGGCAGCGCGGTTGCGGCGGGGCGGCGGTTCTGTCGGGGCCGGAGAGCCTCGTCGAGCTGGTGAACCGCGCGGAAGCCGATCTGGTGCTGGCGGCGATCGTGGGGGCGGCGGGACTGCCGGCCACGCTGGCGGCTGTCGAGCGCGGGTTGACGGTCGGGCTGGCGAACAAGGAGCCGCTGGTGGTGGCGGGCGCGCTGCTCGTGCCGATCGCGCAGCGTAGCGGCGCGACGCTGATCCCGGTGGACAGCGAGCACTCCGCCATATTCCAGTGTCTACAGGGCAATCGCCGCGCCGACGTGAAACGTGTGCACCTGACGGCGTCGGGCGGTCCGTTTCGCACGTGGCCGATCGAGCGGATGGAACAGGCGACGCTGGCGGACGCGCTGCGGCATCCGGTGTGGTCGATGGGGCCGAAGATCACGATCGACAGCGCGACGATGATGAACAAGGCGCTGGAGATCGTCGAAGCGCATCATCTGTTCGGGCTGGACGCCGATCAGATCGACGTGCTGATTCACCCCGAGTCGATCGTGCATTCGATGGTGGAATACCTGGACGGCTCGACGATGGCGCAACTGGGCGTGCCCGACATGAAGACGCCGATCCAGTACGCGATGACCTATCCGGCCCGCTGCAACGGCATCACGCAGCCGCTGGCCTGGGAGTCCATCCGCGCGCTGCACTTCGAGGCCCCCGACCGGGCTCGGTTTCCCGCAATCAACCTGGGCTATGAAGCGGCGCGGCGCGGCGGGACGGCCGGCGCGGTGCTGAACGCGGCGAATGAGGCCGCGGTGGATCGATTCCGCAACGGGCGTCTGGCGTTCGGACAGATTGCGCGGGTGAGCGGGGAGCTGCTGGCCCGGCACGCCTTTCGCGCTCAGCCGACGCTGGAGGAACTGCTGGCGGCCGATGCCTGGGCGCGTCGCGAGGTGGAGGAGTGCGTGGCGTGTTGAGCGCAGTGGCCCCGACGCTGGCATTCACCCTCGAAGTCAGCCAGGCCGTCTATGACATCCTGATGTTCCTCAAGGTGTTGATCGGATTCTCGATCATCATCTTCGTGCACGAATCGGGGCACTTCCTGGCCGCCAAGTGGGTCGGCGTGCGCGTCGATCGATTCGCCGTCGGCTTTGGCTACCGGCTTTTCGGCTGGCGGCGCGGCGAGGGTTTCACCTTCGGGCCGCGCCCGGACTACACCGCCGAGCAACTGCAAGCCAAGCGCTACGGCGAGACGGACTATTGCTTCAAAGCGCTGCCGATCGGCGGATACGTCAAGATGCTGGGGCACGACGACATTCAGATCGACGAGCGGACCGGGGCGGTCACGATGACCGACGACCCGCGGGCGTTCACCAATCGCCCGGTCGGACAGCGCATGGTCGTTATTTCGGCCGGCGTGCTGATGAACCTGATCTTTGGGGCCCTGGCCTACATGGCGGTCTTCCTGATCGGTGTCGAGATGCAGTCGCCGGTGGTCATGGTGCAGCCCGACGGGCCGGCGGCGCGGGCGGGGCTGAAGACTGGCGATCGCATCCTGACGATCAACGACTCGACAGTAGACACCTTCAAGGACGTTTTCGTCACAGAAGTGCTCTCGGACGGCCCCCTGGCGATCGCGGTTGAACGCGACGGCAAGCCGCTGCCCGAGCCGGTCACGGTCGTCCCGACCACCAGCCGCGACACGAAACTGCCGAGCATGGGTGTGACACCCATGCTGACCACCGAGCTGGCCGCCGAGCTGCCCGGGGCGGACGGCTCGGCCACACTGGTGGCCCATGATCGGATCATCGCGGTCGACGGCGTGCCGACGCCGACGGCCCTCGACGTGCGGCGGCAGTTTCTGCTGGCCAGGAACGGCTCTGTCGAGTTGACCGCCGAGCGCCCGGTCAAGGGCGGTGGCCCGCCGCAGCGCGTCGTGTCGCGCCAGCCGGTGGTGCTGACGACGGAATTTGCCGAAGTGAGCGGGATTCGCGCCGAACGGCTGGTGGACGAACAGCACATTCTGGGGCTGCTTCCGCGACGGATGGTGAACCGGATGACGCCCGGCTCGCCGGCCGAAGAAGCGGGGTTCAAGCCCAAGGACGTGGTCGTGGAGTGGGACACGATCGCGAATCCGACCTGGGCGGACATCATCGAGACCATCCAGGCCAAGGCCGGGGCGCCGATCCGCGTGGTGGTGGAGCGCGCCGGCGAGAAGCAGACTCTGCACGTGACGCCGCGCCGCGCTTTTCGGTTGTTCGGCACGGCTCCGGCGCGCGTCGGGATCGAGTTTGTGCCCGAGCGCGATCGCGTCGTGGCGAGCGCCATCGCACCCGGCTCGCCGTTCGCGGCGCTGGGCATGCCGCGCGGCTCGCTCATTCTCTCGGTTGACGAAAGGTCGACGCCGACGTGGTTCAGCCTGGTTGAGGTGCTGCGTGCGGCGGCGGGGCGCGAGGTGGAGGTTGAGTATCAGAGCGGGCCCGACCGGGTGACCGCGCACCTGCACGTTCCAGCCAGCATCAGCAGTGAGTTCGGGCTTTCGCCGATTTCAGAAATCGTCTCGATCGCGGGCGAGAAAGAGGTGACGCTCTCGATCGCCGACGGCAAAGGCGGAGCGCGGGACGTGACGATGAGTCTGCCGGCGCCGGTCGCGGTCCGCACGCTGCTCAAGAAGCACATCGGCAAGACGGTAGACGTTGAATACGTCGTGGCTCCGGAAGCGCCGATTCAGCGGCGGGCGTTTGCGGTGACGGCCGAGAACTGGGATCCGTGGCAGATGCGGGTGCTGTTCACGCCGGAGGCGATGCCCTTCCGGCTGATGACGCAGGTGGTTCACGCACATGGAAACCCGATTCGCGCCATGTGGATGGGCGTGCGGAGCACGATGGGGACGATCACCGAGGTGTACCGCATTCTGAAGCAGATGGCGTCGCGGAACATCGGGGTGGAGCACGTGCAGGGGCCGGTGGGCATCTTCCGTCAGGCGATCACCATCGCGAAGGAAGGCTTTGTCGACTTGCTGTACTTTCTGGCGTTCTTTTCGGTGAACCTGGCCGTGTTGAATTTTCTGCCGCTCCCGGTCGTGGACGGCGGGCTGATGGTGTTTCTGCTGATCGAGAAGATCAAAGGCAAACCGCTGAGTCTGACCACGCAAGTGGTCAGCACAATGGTCGGTCTGGCGTTCATCCTGATCTGCTTCCTGTTCGTGACCATTCAGGACATTGGAAAGCTCTTTGCCGGGTAGGCGCGTCGCGTGTCGCGGCCCGGCCTGATTTCGCATGTTGTGATCTGTGGAATTCATGGATAATATCTGTTCAGTTGGCGATTGCGGATCGCCGGCATTCAACGAGTGGAGGACGCTTCAATGCCAAGGAAGTCGACCAGCAATGGTCAAAACGTAATCAAGAGTCTGCACGCCTACCGCAGCCGCCTGATGGACGAGCGCAGTGCGATCGACGGCAAACTCGCCGCGCTCGACGCACTGCTGGGCGGGTCGCCGGCGCCGCGGCGCGTCGGGCGTGCGGCGGCGGCGGCGGTCGCAACCCGGTCGGCCCCGGCAGCGCGTGGCGGAAGGGGGCCGCGCAAGGGCTCGCTCAAGGAGTACATCGGCAACGTGCTCGCCCGAGCCGGCGGCGTCATGAGCGTCCGCGACATCACGTCGGGCGTGCTCTCGATGGGCTTCAGGACCAAGAACAAGACGCTGGCCAAGAGCGTCGGCATCGCCCTGACCGAGATGAGGGGCGTTCGCAAGGTCGGTCGCGGCAAGTTTCGCCTGAAGTAATCGTCGGACGCCCGCTCGAAACCGGCGGTGAAAGTCATATCGCCGGGAACGTGCCGGACGAGTCACCATCACCCATCTGCGGCGTAGGTCTTGTGTCGCGGGGCGCACGACGGCGCAGGTTGTGCCCTGCGCGCCGTGGGCCAGCGGTGCCCACGCCACTGGCGCTGCGGCCGTTCAACGCAAGTCATCGCACAGTGATGGAGTCGCGCCGGCGCTGACGATAGCCAGCGGTTTCAAACGAGCGGGGCGGCGTGCCGCCACGCGCCACCACACGGGCGTCAAGATCGGGCCGTGTGCCAATGAATCGCCTGGCCGCATCGTATCCCAGCACACAGCACGCGGTGGCCCATGCGTCGGCCGTGGCGCCGTCGGCCGCGATGACCGTCGCCGCGGGCGCGTCGCTCAGACCCAGACCCGTCCGCGGATCGACGATGTGCGCATACCGCAGACCGCCGATCTCCACAAACTGATGACGATCCCCGGACGTCGAGAGCGCGGCGTGACGCAGTGCAACGACGTGCGGCGGATCGCCCGGCACGCCCGATTCGACCTGAATCCGCCAGCCGTCGCGCCCGGGCGGCGGCGCGCCGGCCATCAGATCGCCGGAGAGCGCCACGAGATGACGCCGGACGCCGCGCGCGGTGAGCAGGCGCGACGCGGCGTCGACGGAATACCCCTTCGCGATTCCGCCGAGATCGAGCTGCGTGCCGGCCGGCATGGCGATCGTGCGGGGTGATTGACCGAGCTGCACGCGCCGCCAGCCGGTCCGGGCGAGGGCGCCGGCGAGGGTATCCGCGTCGGGCAGCGCGGAGTTGCGCCGCGCTTCGCGCCAGAGCCGCACGAGTGGGCCGACGGTGGGATCGAACGCGCCTTGCGTCTGCTCGGCGATCTGCTGGCCGGCGGCGAGCAGGGTAAATAGCTCGTCGCTGACCGGTTGAGGAGAGCCGTCCGCCGCGGCACACAGGCGCATCAGCTCGCTGTCGGGCCGGTAGTCGGTGGCGACGTCCTCGATGGCGAGCATGCGTTCGAACGCGGCGCGGGCGGCGGCGCGGGCCTGCGATACGTCGGCGGCGTAGAGGCTGATTTTCGCCTGCACGCCCATGACCAATCGCGTATACTCGAACCGCGCGCCGGAGGCCGAAGTGCAGCCGGCGGTGGCGGCCAACGACGCCAGCAGTGTCATGATGAAAGTGCCGAACTTCGTTCGATTCATCGGGAGCCCTGTGACGACGCTCGGGTGCGTCAGTATAGGCGGACCGCGGCGCATTTGTGACGTGCTTGCCGCGGCGTCCCGGCGTCGCGGGATTAGCAGGTTGCTCGCGGCGGTGTTGCTGCTGGTGCTTCCGCGCGGCGCCGCGGCCCAAACCAACGGCGCTACGGCCCGCACGCCGGAGCCGGGCAAGCCGTTCGAAGAGCGGCTGCCGGAGACGACGGTCTCGTTCGAGATGGTGCCGATTCCCGCCGGTGAGATCCGCCTGAAGGATGCCAAGGGCAGCGAATCGAAGCCGGTGAAGGTCGGGCCGCTGTGGCTCAGTCGGACCGAAGTGACGTGGGATGTTTTCGATATTTTCGCGTATCGGCTGGACCTGCCCGATCCGACGCAGGAGGTCGGCACCGATGGCGTGTCGCGGCCGACCAAGCCCTATCTGCCGCCTGACCGCGGCTTCGGGCACAAGGACTATCCGGTCATCTCCGTAACGCACGAGGCCGCCCAGGAGTATTGCCGCTGGCTCTCCGCGAAGACCGGCCGCAAGTACCGCCTGCCGACCGAAGCCGAGTGGGAATATGCCTGCCGCGCCGGCGCGACCGCGGCGTTTTCCTTCGGCGACGACGCGCGTCAACTGGGAGACTTCGCGTGGTTCGCCGAAAATTCCGGCGACCGGACCGCGAAGGTCGCGTCGCGGAAGCCGAACGCGTGGGGCCTTTACGACATGCACGGAAACGTCGCCGAGTGGTGTCTTGATTCACGCGGCCGCGCGGTCGCCCGTGGTGGAACCTATCGCGATCCGCCCGAGAAGTGCCGCGCTGATGCTCGCATGCGGCAGCAGGCGGCGTGGAACGCGAGCGACCCGCAGAACCCCAAGAGCAAGTGGTGGCTTTCGGATTGCTCGTTTGTCGGATTTCGAATCGTCTGTGAGCCATGAACCGTGTGTCGCTTCGGCATCGCGCTTGCAGGCACTCTCATTCAACGCATCAATTACTGCTGGAGTGCAGCCCATGAGTCCACAGAACATCCGTTCGGATGAGACGCCCATTTCGCGGCGCTCGTTCGTCACTTCCACCGCGGGCATCATCGCCGGCTCGCTTGGCGCCGCCGGCCTTACGGGCTGCGCCGCGGACGGCGGCGGCCCGCAGATGCGCGCCACCCTCACGCCGCACATCCGCGGCTCGGACCGCTTGCGGGTCGGCCTGGTGGGATGCGGCGGGCGCGGGACGGGCGCGGCGGTGGACGCGGTGCAGGCGGCGCCGGGCGTGGAGGTCGTGGCGCTGGCCGACGTGTTCGCCGACCGTGTCAGCGAGTGTCGCGCCAAGCTGAGCCGGAGTCTCGGCGAAAAGGCGAAGGTTGACGACGCGCACTGTTTTTCGGGCTTCGACGCCTACAAGCAACTGATGCGCAGCGGAATCGATCTGGTGGTGATGGCGACGCCGCCGGCGTTTCGGCCGATGCACCTGCGCGAGGCGGTCGAGCTGGGGTTGCACGTGTTCATGGAGAAACCGGTCGCGGTCGATGCGGTCGGCGTGCGCTCGGTGATCGCGTCGGGCGAGATCGCGCGGGCCAAGGGGTTGGGCGTGGTGTCAGGGACGCAGCGGCGGCATCACAGCGGCTACATCGAGTGCATGCGGCGGATTCACGACGGCGCGATCGGCGACGTCGTGGCGGGCGGGGCGTACTGGATCGGCGGCGAATTGTGGATGCATCCGCGGCAAGCGGAGTGGACGGACATGGAGTGGCAACTTCGCAACTGGCTGTACTTCACCTGGCTGTCGGGCGATCACATCGTCGAGCAGCACATCCACAATCTGGACGTGATGAACTGGGCGCTGCGCTCGCACCCGCTGCGCTGCTTCGGCATGGGCGGACGGCAGAAGCGGACCGATCCGGCGTTCGGGCACATCTACGACCACTTTGCGATTCAGTACGAGTATCCGGGCGGCGCGATGGTGACCAGCATGTGCCGGCAGAGCGACAACTGCTACAGCAGCGTCAGCGAGCAACTGATCGGAACGAAAGGCAAGTCGGACGGCTGGTCGTGGATTCAGGGGCCGCGCACGTGGAGATTCGAGCGGAAGGACGGGCCGCGGCCCTACCGCCAGGAGCACACCGACCTGATCGAGAGCATTCGCGGCGGCTGCCCGCTGAACGAGGCGCGGCAGGTGGCCGAGAGCACGCTGACGGCGATCATGGGGCGCATGTCGGCGTATACGGGCAAGGACGTGACGTGGGACGCGGCGATGAATTCGCAGGAAAGTCTGCTGCCCGAAACGCTCGAGTTTGGTCCGCTGCCGACACCCGCCGTGCCGATCCCCGGCACGTCCGAAGCGGCGCCGCCGGCGTGACGCGCGGGGTCGTGCCAGCTATAAGGACGAATCCGCGGCGGACCGGGCGGTTGCCGCCGGCGCGGGTGGAGGAGTGAGATTTCATGAGCATTCTCGTCGATCGCCACACGCGCATGATCTGCCAGGGCATCACCGGCCAGCACGGCGCGTTTCACACGCGGCAGTGCATGGACTACGGGACGCTGGTGGTGGGCGGATGCGTGCCCGGCAAGGGCGGCACGACGTTTGAGCACGCCGGCAAGAGTGTTCCCATCTTCGAGTCGTGCTACGAGGCGGTCGAGAAGGTCGGGGCGAATGCGTCGATGATCTTCGTGCCGGCGAAGTTCGCGGCCGACGCGGCCATGGAAGCGGCCGACGCGGGCATCGCATTGGTGGTGCTGATCACCGAGGGCATCCCGACGCTCGACATGGTGCGTGTTCGGAAATATCTGGATGACAAAGGCGTGCGGCTGGTCGGGCCAAATTGTCCGGGTGTGATTTCGCCGGGGCAGTGCAAGATCGGCATCATGCCAGGCTACATCCACAAACCCCCGACGCCCGGTTCGCGAAACGTGGGCATCATCTCGCGCAGCGGAACGTTGACCTACGAGGCCGTCTGGCAGTGCTCCGAGCGAAGCATCGCCCAGACCACGTGCGTCGGGATCGGCGGCGACCCGGTCAAGGGGCTGAATTTCATCGAACTGCTCGACCTTTTCGAATCCGATCCTGAAACTCACGCGGTCGTCATGATCGGCGAGATCGGCGGCACGGACGAAGAAAAGGCCGCCGAGCACATCAAGGCCCGCATTCGCAAGCCGGTGGTCGCGTTCATCGCCGGGCAGACCGCGCCGCCCGGACGGCGCATGGGCCATGCCGGCGCGATCATTTCGGGCGGGGAAGGCACGGCGCAATCGAAGATCGCGGCGTTGAAGTCGGCGGGCATTCGGGTGAGCGACAGTCCGGCGACGATCGGAGATCGGGTCGTGGAGGCGCTGCGCTAAGTTGCAGCGGGCAGGCAGAATCGCCCGCCCCACTTTGGAAGATGCGAAGGCGCGCGGTCCATCGGTAGACGAGCGCCGTGTGAGGCCGTTTATGAAATAGGAAGTGCTTCGGCGACCCCGCCCTCGTCCCGGTGCAGCGCGATCGGACCGGGGGGTGCGGCTCCGATCGGCTGCTGGAGCAGGTTGCGTGTCAGTCCTTGCCGGAGTCATGATTCGGAGCACAACCTTGAGCAAGACCGTGGGTTACCGCTGGCGGCGCGGGCTGAGCGCCGCCGGCGTGCTGATCGTTCTTTCGACGCTGGGCGGCTGCCCGATTGATCGTGACGCGGTCGTGACCGAGTCGCTGCGCGCCGCGCTCGACGCGGCCACGAATTCGATCGTCGACGCGCTGACCGAATACCTCGCCAACAACTGAATGTCGAAGTCCGCTCCGTCGGCCGCGTCGCAACGCCCACGTGGGCCGGACGTGTCGTCCAGGCTTCACCGCCCGACGCACGCGCCCCCCTGCCGCCCGCCCGGCTCGCTCGCACGTTTGGCCGCAGCTTTGCTGCTGACGCTGGGCGCCTGCACGGCGCCGGACCAGCGCCGCCAGGCTGATCGCGTCGCTTACGAGATCGTCGCGCAGACCCGCGCCGCCGCGCTGGGCAACTCCGAGCCCTTCACGATCGAAACACCCGCCGAGACGCTCCGTCGGCGGCTGCTGCTCGATCAGCAATTGCCCATCTCGGACTGGTCGTCGCGCGGCACGCGCGACATCGGGCCGATCGAGCAGTGGCCCGACCCCGAATACCTCGGCACTGCCGCCGCGAGCCAGCCGGTGCACACGCCGTCAACGCTCATGCTGACGCTCAGCGACGTGCTGCAGATCGCCGCGGCTGAAAGCCGCGAGTTTCAGGCGCAGAAGGAGAGCGTGTTTCGCACGGCGTTGGCGCTGGACCTCGAGCGCGATGCGTTCCGCGCGACCTGGACCGGCGTGCTGTCGACGCTCTTCCAGACAAACCTCGAGCAGACGGTGGTGATTGACGAGAAGAAGGGCATCACCGACGAACAGCCGGTCCGCGGGTTCGAGTACGGCGGGTCGCCCGAAGTGGTGCAACGTCTGCGAAATGGGCTGTCGGCGACCGGCGCGATTGGTCTGGACCTGGTGTCGCTGCTGACGCAGCGGCGTTTTTCGACGCGCGGGGTCTTCGGCGACGTGAGCGCCACGCTTCCGCTGATGCGCGGTTCCGGGGAATTCGTGGTGACCGAGCCGCTGACGCAGGCGGAGCGCGACGTGGTGTACGCGCTCTACACGTTCGAACGCTTCAAGCACACGTTCGCTGTCGATGTGGCCAGCGAATACCTTTCGGTGCTTCAACAGCAGGATCAGCTTCGCAACGCCGAGGACAATTATCGGAACCTGATCGCCTCCACCCGCCGCGCACGCCGGCTGGCCGACGCCGGCCGACTCCCCGAAATCCAGGTCGACCAGTCCCGGCAGGACGAGCTGCGCTCGCGGCAGCGCTGGGTGGGCGCACAGGAGGGGTTTCAGCGGCGGCTCGACGCCTTCAAGCTGACGCTGGGGCTGCCGGCGGATGCAATGATCGAGCTGGATCGTACCGAACTCGATGCACTGGCACAGCGCGTGAATACGATCTTTCAGGCGCCCGCGACGCAGCCGGCATCGAGCCAGGAGAATGCGACGTCCGCCCCGGGGCTCAGCGCCGACGCGCCGGTCGAGCTGGTTGCTCCCGGCGCGGGTCAGCCCGGACCGTATGAGCTGGACGCGCAACAGGCCGTGCGTGCCGCGATGGAAAAGCGGCTCGATCTGCGCGTCGCGATCGGGCGCGTCTTCGACGCGCAGCGCGTCGTCGCCGTCGCTGCGGATCAGCTTCGCGCGGATGTGACGCTGATGGGCAGTGGATCGGCCGGAGCTGGCCGCACGCTGGCCAGCGTCGAGCAGCCCAATTCGATCCTGCGGCCGGACGAGGGCAGCTACTCGGCGCTGCTGACGCTCGACCTGCCGCTGGAGCGGACGGCGGAGCGCAACACGTATCGCGTCAGTCTGCTGGGTCTCGAGCAGGCGGTCCGCGACGTGCAGGAACTGGAGGACCAGATCAAGCTCGCGGTGCGCAACCGGCTGAGCGAGCTGCTCGAAGCGCGCGAGTCGGTGCAGATTCAGGCCCAGGCGGTCGCCGTGGCGCGCCGCAGGGCCGAAAGCACCAGCCTGTTCCTGGAGGCGGGTCGCGCCGAAATCCGCGACGTGCTGGAAGCACAGGAGGCGCTCGTGTCGGCGCAGAACGCCGTCACCGCGGCGCTGATCGACTATCGCGTCGGCGAACTGGCCGTGCAGCGCGACATTGGCGTGCTGGAAGTCAACGAGAAGGGTCTCTGGAGCGAGTACGCTCCGGCTCCGCAGGAGGAGGTGCAGCCATGACCGAGGCGCAACGCAAGACTCGCCGCAACCGGCTCGTCGCGGGCGTGTCGGCGGTTGGCGTGATCGTCGTCGCGGCTGTGTTTCTGCTGACGCGTTCGGAGGGCTTTGCGGCCAGTGCCGGCAAGCCGCCGGTGTTCGAAGTGCAGCGTGGACCGCTGACCATCAGTGTGATCGAGTCGGGCACGATCAAGCCGCAGGATCAGATCGTGCTGAAGAACGAGGTCGAGGGGCAGGTGACGCTGATCTACCTGATTCCGGAAGGAACGCGCGTCGCGCCGGGGCAGCTCCTGGCCGAGCTCGACGCCAGCCAGCTCCAGGACGAGCGCGTCGAGCAGACCATTCGCCTGGACAACGCCGAGGCTGAGTACATCCGGGCGCGCGAGAACCTCGAAGTCGTGAAGAACCAGGCCGCCAGCGACACCTCCAAGGCTGAGCTGGACTATGAGTTTGCCAAGGAGGATGCGGAAAAGTACGAGGAAGGCGAGTATCCGCAGAAATTGCGTGAGGCCGACTCGAAAATCACCATCGCGCGCGAGGAAATGGAGCGGGCCGCCGAGAAACTGGCCTGGTCGCAGCGGCTCTTCGCGGAAAAGTACATCTCGCAGACCGAACTGGAGGCCGATCGGCTGACGCACAAGCGGGCCGAGCTGGACTATCAACTGGCGGTCGCGGCCAAGGAGCTGCTCGAAACCTACACGCATAAGCGCGACAAGGCCAAGCTGCAGAGCGACGTCGACCAGACGCGGCTGGCCTTCGAGCGCGCCAAGCTGAAGGCCAACGCGGATATCGTGCAGGCCGAGGCCGCCCTGAAGGCCAAGGACGCCGAGTTCCAGCAGCAGAAAAACAAGCTGGCGAAGATCGAGGATCAGGTCGCCAAGACCAAAATCACGGCGCCGCGCGAGGGACTGGTCGTCTACGCCACCTCGACGCGCACCGGCGGCGGCCGTGGCGGCATGACCCAGCCGCTCGAAGAGGGGCAGAGCGTGCGCGAGCGGCAGGAGCTGATCTATCTGCCGTCGACCAGCGCCATGCTGGCGGAGCTGATGATCCACGAGTCCAGCCTCGAAAAGGTGCAGGCCGATCAGCCGGTGCGCGTCACGGTCGACGCGATGCCCGATCGGCTCTTCGAGGGACGCGTCCGCTCGATCGCGCCGCTGCCCGACGCGCAAAGCTCGTTCATGAACCCCGATCGCAAAGTCTACGCCACCAAAGTGCTGCTCGACGGCGAAAACCCCGAGCTGCGCACCGGCATGAGCTGCCGCGCCGAGATCATCGTCGACGTGCTCGACGACGCCACCTACGTCCCCACGCAGGCCGTCGTCCGATCCGCCGGACGCCCGCTGGTGTACGTCCGCGGCGGCGACGCCTTCGTCGCCCGCCCGGTCGAGATCGGGCTGGACAACAGCAGCATGGTGCACGTCATCTCCGGCGTGGCGCCCGGCGAATTCGTCAGCTTGACGCCGCCGCTCGACGCATCCACGGCGCCGCGCGCCGCGCCGCCGACCGCGTCTCGTCCGGCGTTGACCTCGCGGCCCGCGGGTGGGCCGCCGCGCATGCCTGCTGAATCCGAGCCGCGCGGCCGCGGCCGAGGTGCGGCGTCGCAGCCGTCGGATGACGAACGGGCCGCGTGGCGCGAGCGCTTCGAGAACATGACGCCCGAGGAGCGCGCCGCGGAGCGCCGCCGGCGGATGGAGTCGATGACGCCCGAGCAGCGCGAGGAGATGATGCGCCGCATGCGCGAGCGGCAGGCCGAGGGTGGCGAGCCCGGCGGCGGCGGCGAGAATCGGCCCGGCGGCCGCCCCGACCGCGATCGATCCGAACGCCGCGGGCGCGGCGAACGCGACGATCCGACCGAGCGCGGCGACCGGGGTGAGCGCGGCAACCGCGACGAGCGTGGGCGGCCGGCATCGCGACCCGCTGGCGCTGAGCCGCGCCCGTGACCGCCGCTGCCCGACTCGCGCGCAGCCCGGAGCCCAGCGCGGGCGGTCGCGGCGTCGTACGCCTCGAAAACGTGTCGAAAGTCTACGTCGTCGGCAGCAGCGAGGTGCACGCGCTGCGCGGCGTCACGCTCGACTTCGCCGCCGGGAGCTTCTGGGCGATCATGGGGCCGAGCGGCTCGGGCAAGAGCACCATGCTGAACCTGCTCGGCTGCCTCGATCGTCCCACCGCCGGACGCTATCTGCTGGCCGGCCACGACGTCGCCGAGCTGAATGACAACGCGCTGAGCGAGCTGCGCCTGCGGCACCTCGGCTTCATCTTCCAGAGCTTCAATCTCATCCCGCAACTGACGGTGCGCGAGAACATCGAGCTGCCGCTCTACTACCTCGAGTGGAGCCCGCTGGCCAGCGCGCAGCGCGCCGAGCAGATGGCGGAGCGCGTCGGACTGGCCGACCGGCTGAACCACCGCCCGCAGGAGCTCTCCGGCGGCCAGCAGCAGCGCGTCGCCATCGCGCGGGCTCTGGCCGCCAACCCCGAAATCCTGCTGGCCGACGAGCCCACCGGTAATCTCGACAGCGCCACCGGCGAGCAGATCATGCAAACGCTCACCGAGCTGAACCGCCAGGGCAAGACCATCATCATGGTGACGCACGAGGCCGACATCGCCCGCCACGCCTCGCACCGCCTGCACATGCGCGACGGGCGCATCGACCGCATCGAGGGCGCAGGCGCATGAAGGCGGCGCGGCTGTATCGCAACGTCGCGCTGGGAATCAAGACGCTGCTGCTGCACAAGCTGCGCTCGCTGCTGACGATGCTGGGCGTGGTGTTCGGCGTCGGCAGCGTGGTGGCCATGCTGGCGGTGGGCGAGGGCGCCAGCCGCGAGGCGCTCGATCAGATCCGCAAGCTGGGCTCGACCAACATCATCATCACCTCGATGAAACCGGTCGAAGAGGAATCGCGCGGCACGTTCTCGCCCTTCAGCGTCAGCATGTACGGCCTGCGCTACGACGATCAGCGCCGCGCGGAGCAGTCGCTCTCCACCATCCGCCGCACCGTGCCGGTCAAGCTGATCCGCAAGGAGGCCCGTCTGCACGACCGCATCATGGACCTGCGCGTCGTCGGCACGACGCCCGACTGGTTCGACCTCGTGCGGCGCGACGTCATCGCCGGCCGCGTCGTCACGCCGCGCGACGCCGAGCGGCACGCCAGCGTCGTCGTGCTGACCGAGTATGGCGCGCGGCGGCTGCTGGCCACGGAGCACAGCCTGGGCGAAGTTCTGCGGATCGGCGGCGAGTATTACGAGGTGATCGGACTGGTCCAGAGCGAATCCGGCCAAGGTGGGGCCATCCAGACGCCCGACCAGGAGATCGACGCCTACATCCCGATCGAGGTGGCGCGCGAGCGTTACGGCGATCTGTCGACCATCGTCACGTCGGGGTCGATGCTGCGCGAATCGGTCGAGCTGCACCAACTGATCGTCGAGGTGGATCGGACGGAAAACGTCGAGTCGGCCGCGGCCGGCCTGGAGCGCATGCTCAAGCAGTATCACGCCAAGAACGACTACCGCATCAGCGTGCCGCTGGCGCTGCTGCGCCAGGCCGAAGCCACCAAACGCACGTTCAACATCGTGCTCGGTTCGATCGCCGCCATCAGCCTGCTGGTCGGCGGCATCGGCATCATGAACATCATGCTCGCCTCCGTCACCGAGCGCACCCGCGAAATCGGCATCCGCCGCGCCATCGGCGCGAAGCGCGCCCAGATCATCGGCCAGTTCCTCATCGAGACCATCGTGCTGTCGATGACCGGCGGGGCCTTTGGCATGGCCCTGGGCGCCGCGATCCCGTGGGTCATCACGGCCATCGCAGGGATGCCCACCATCGTCACCGGCTACAGCATGCTGCTGGCGGTCGGGATCAGCGTCACGGTCGGGCTCATCTTCGGGCTTTACCCGGCCCGGCACGCCGCCAATCTCGACCCGATCGAGGCGCTGCGCCACGAGTGAGTCCGCGGACCAGCTCGCACCGCGCGGGCCGGTGCCGGTTGTCTGTGCTCTCGGCGGCGGTCAGAATGCCGCCATGAACGAACGGACGCTGCGACTGATCCGCGAGCCCGAGGCGAGCGTCGCAGCCCTGCTCGACAAGCGCGTGGCGGTGCTGGGGTTTGGCTCGCAGGGCCGCTCACACGCGTTGAATCTCCGCGACTCCGGCTGCCACGTCGTCGTGGCGCAACGAACCGGAAGTCCGCGGCACGACGACGCCGTCGCTTGTGGGTTCGTTCCGGTCGAAGTCCCGACCGCCGTCGCGTCGGCCGATCTCATCATCTTCGCGCTGCCCGACGAGGCGGCGCCGCGCGTCTACCGCGAGCAGGTCCTGCCGCTGCTCGATCGCGGCCGGACGCTGGGCTTCATCCACGGCTTTGCCGTCCACTACCGCCAGATCGTCGCGCCTCCCGAGGTCGACGTGGTGCTCGTGGCGCCGAAGGGGCAGGGCCGCGCCGTGCGGAGCACGTACGAGGCGGGCGCCGGCGTCGCCGGGCTGGTCGCCGTGGCGCAGGACGCGAGCGGGCGGGCGCGCCAGACGGCCCTGGCCTGGGCCGCGGGCATCGGCTGCGCGCGGTGCGGAATCATCGAAACCACTTTCAAGGATGAGACCGAGACCGATCTGTTCGGCGAGCAGGCGGTGCTGTGCGGCGGGGTGACGGCGCTGCTCAAGGCGGCGTTTGAGACGCTGGTCGAGGCCGGATATCCGCCGGCGCTGGCCTATTTCGAGTGCTGCCACGAACTGAAGCTGATCGTCGACCTGATTCACGAGGGCGGCATCACGTTCGCGCGTGAGCGCATCTCCAATACCGCCCGTTGGGGCGACCTGACGCGCGGCCCGCGGTTGATCGACCAGCACGCCCGCGACACGCTGAAGGCGATCCTCGGCGAGATTCAATCCGGCCAGTTCGCGCGCGAGTGGCTGGCCGAGGCGGCCGCGGGCCGGCCGCGTTTCGAGCAACTGACCGAGGCCGACCGCGCGCATGCGATCGAACAGATCGGCGCCGCGCTGCGCGAGGCGATGCGGCGGCGCTGAAGCCGGCCGCCCAGCGACGCGGCCGCGCTCAATCCGCCCGCGTCCAGATGCGCGGCAGATCGCCGCGCGAAATCTCCCGGTCGAACAGCGGCAGCACGTATTGGCGCAGCCAGCGCGTCACCACGTATTCGTGATGCGTGCCGTAGTGGCCGTAGCGCACCATGTCGTCCGACCAGAAGACCTGCACCAGCCGCCGGTCTTCCTTGCGGAAACCCTCGTGGCCGGCGCTGCCGCTGGTCGCTCCGTCCATGTTGCCGAAAACGCGCGTCCCCACGCCCAGCGTTCCATCGCAGCGGCTCGCGAAGCTGACCGCGAATTCGCGCACGTGCGAGAGCGCGGCGTCGAGACCGTACTCGTGCGAGACGGCGGGCGCCAGCAGAATCAGACGATCGACCTGCACGTCGCGCGGCAGCGCCTCGAGCGTGAAGATCGCCATCCCGCCGCCGCCCGACAGCCCGACCACGTCGATGTTCGCGAGCGGATGCTCGGCGCGATACGCGGCGATCGCCTCGGCAAATCTCTCCGCCGTCCGCCGGTTCCGCTCGTGCGCCAGCAGGTTGCCGAGCGAATCGAACGCCGGCCCCCACGGCACGACCTGGGCGCCGAGCGTGGGATATCGGTCTTCGATCAGCTCGGCCAGGTTGGCGAGCTGCGTGTGCGTGTTGATCACGCCCGGAAAGATCAGGACGCAGCCGTCCGGCCGGGCGCGCTCGAAGAGCTCCACCCGCGGCACGCCGCAGCCGGCGCAAAGCAGGAGCGCTGCACAAACCAGGAGCGCTGGAGCATGAAGTCTGGCCGCGCGGTGCGTCAGCGTTCGTCCACCCGGCGCCCAGGGAGAGCAGCCGCCCTCGGCTGCACCCCCGCCCTGCGCGGCACTCTCTCCGCGCCGCGCCGCTGAGCCGGCCCTCGGGCCGAATCGCCTGCCCAGCACCTCGGCCACGGCCTACGCGCCGGCCTTCCCGACCAACTGCTTGAACTCGCCGGCGTCGTACGCCCGCAGCATGCACGTCGAGACGTTGCCCTGCCGCGCCAGGCCGAGCACGACGCCCGCGGCGGTCGTCTCGTCGGGGGCGCTCAGCAGCAGCAGACCGTCATACGGCCCGCCGGTCCAGAGTTGCGTCTCGACGCTCACGCCGGCGCGCTTGGCGGTGGCGCAGAAACTCTCGGCACGCGAGAGCGAATGCTGCACGTCGGTCAGGCCTTTTTCGGTGAACTTCAAGAGTACGACGTAGCGAGCCATGAGGTGTCTCCGATCTGCTGACGCGGCCCAACGGCCGCCCTGCATTCGCCGCGCGGCGCGGCCGAGCGCCGCGCATTGTAGCCGCGGGCGGCGCGAAGCAAACAGGGCGGCGGCTGAGCGGCGCGCCCGTGCACGTCTCCGATCATCGGCGTTCGCCTCTGCGACCCGCTCCGCGCCGCGTTCTCAGGCCGACGCCGCCCCACGCTGCCTGATGCGGCTCAGCTCGCCGGTCGTGCTGTAGCCGCTGAGAAGATCGACCAGCACGACGCGCCCGCCGCGCGACTCGACGAAGCGCTGCCCGACGACTTCCTTCCCGGCCCAGTCGCCGCCCTTGACGAGCACGTCCGGCGCGAGCTGCTCGATGAGCCGCAGCGGCGTCGGCTCGTCGAACAACACGACGTAATCGACGCACTCCAGCGCCGCGAGCATCAGCAGGCGATCGCCCTCGCGCCGCAGCGGCCGGTCGTCGCCCTTGCCGAGCGAGCGGACGGAGGCGTCGCTGTTGACCCCCACCACCAGCGCGCTGCCGTGTGAGCGGGCCTCGGCGAGAAGCTTGACGTGACCGGGGTGCAGGATGTCGAAGCAGCCATTGGTGAACACGACCGTCTCGCCGCGGCCGCGCCGCGCCGCCAGCTCGGGCAGCAGATCAGCGCTGCCGCGAATCTTGCGCTCCGCGCTGCTCCGGCCGCGCGCCAGCTCCGCCAGCACTTCGTCACGCGCGATCGGCACGCAGCCGAACTTGCTCACCTCCAGCCCACCTGCCACGTTCGCCAGCACCACGGCGTCTTCCAGGCTCGCTTCGGCGGCCAGCGCCACCGCGACCATGGCCAGCACGGCATCGCCCGCGCCGGTGTTGTCGTAAACGGCCCGCGGCTGCGTCGGGAAGAGCTGATGCCCGCCGCCCGCGCGGATGAGCATCGCCCCGCGCCGTCCGAGCGTGACGATGAGCGCTTCGAGATCGAGCCGCCCGACCAGTTCACGCCCCGCCGCCAGCATCGCGTCGTCGTCCGACACGCCGCGGCCGATCGCCAGCTCAAACTCCGCCAGGTTGGGCGTCAGCACCGACGCGTGCCGATAGCGGCCGTAGTCGCGAATGCGGGCCGGATCGATCACGACGCGCTTGGCCTGCCGCCGCGCCTCGGCGATGATCGAGCGGCACACGGCGTCGTGCAGCGCCCCCTTGGCGTAGTCCTCAAGGCACACCACGTCGGCCCGCCGCATCGCCGCCGCGACCGCCGCCATCAGTCGCTCGCCGTCGGCCGTCGCGGGCGGACCCGTCTGCTCGTCATCGACCCGCAATATCTGTTGACGGTGTCGATGCTCCGCCAGCCCCACCAGCCGCGTCTTGGTGATCGTCGGCCGGTCGGCGACCGCCAGCATCCCGCTCGTGTCGCAGCCCGCCGCCGAGAGCAGCCCGCAGAGCTGATCGCCCTCGGCGTCATTGCCGACCAGCCCGACACAATCGACGTGCGCCCCGAGCGCCGCGACATTCAGCGCTACTGACCCCGCCCCCCCGGCGCGATCCTGCCGCTCGACCACGCGCAGCACCGGCACGGGCGCTTCCGGACTGATGCGTTCCGCGTCGCCGACGAGGTACCGGTCCAGCATGAAATCGCCGACCAGCAGCACGCGCCGGCCGCCGAATCGCTCGATGAGGGCTGGCAGATTCGTCTTCATGCGGCCAGTCTACCCGCATTCGCCGCACCGCGGCAGCGCGGCTCAGGTCCCGGGGCGGTCGAAGTGCTGACTGTTTCCCCGGCGGCGCAGCACGCGGTTCCGCACAGCGTGCCAGACGGCGGGCCCGCGCGGCCCGGGCACGAACTCCAGCAGCACGAACGTCACGTCATCATGCTCCAGGCCGCGTTGCGTGAACGACTCCAGCTCGCCGCGCAGCGCCGACGCCAGCACCTCGATCGGTGCGTCCGCGGCGCGATCCAGCAGCGCCGCAACCCGCGCCGCGCCGAACAGCTCCTGCCCCGGATTCGGCGCTTCCAGCACGCCGTCGGTCACCAACAGCAGGCGATCGCCCGGCGCGATCCGCACGTCCCGCCGCGTGAAGCTCACGCCGGCGTCGACCGCCAGCGCCATGTTCGCCAGTCGCCCGTCACGCGCCCGCGGCTCGGCCGGCGGCAAAACCGCCCAGCCACGCGACGCCGACGATCGCAACCAGCCCGGCGGGTGACCGGCGTAACTGATCGAAAGGCTGCCAGCGGGCGGGTAGTACGTCGCCGCCACCGCCGTCGTCATCGCCCGGAAACCGATCTCCACCAGCCGCCGGTTCAGGTCCCGCAGCACCCGCCTCTGGTCCGGCTGATTCATGCAGCGGCGCAGCGTCGCATGCATCTCGTGACTGATCGCCGCGACCGATTCGCCGTGGCCAACCACGTCCGCGATGCAGATCCGCGAGAGCAGCCCCGAGCCGCACACCGACACGTAGTGCACGTCCCCGCCGCGCCCGCCCCCGCAGGGCCGCGAATAGAGCACCCCGCGCACCCCCGGCAGCTCGACCAGCGTGTCCACCGGGCGATTGCCACCCCAGATTTCAGCGCAGACAAGCTGAAGTTCTTCAGCACCTTGAGTGTCCGTCGCGGCCCGCATGTCCGCAATTCTCTACGGCCCCGCGCTGGCCGTGCAAGTCCCCCCCCGGGCGCCTCAGCGCCGATCCACCGCCAGAACCGCCCGCACGGCGGGCTCCTCGGCCGCTGGTCCGAAGACGAAGAGCGTGTAGACGTTTCCCACCTCGAGCTCCGCGTCGGCGAGCGACGCGAGAACCGTCTGCCCAACGCTCTCGCGTACCGCAAAAGTGTAGTTGTCGCTTTCGACGTCGAGATAACCGCTGGCCGTCAGGGCCGGAACCTCCGCGAACATCGCCGCCCCGCTGTCGAGCGACACGTCGACCTCCGTCCCGTCCAGCAGCGCGTTGACGACGCGCAGCCGCGAGTCGCGCGCCCCCGGCGTGCGATTGTCATCCACCAGGGTGATGGCCGTCGTGCCGGCGGCCGAGCCGACCAGCAATAGCGTGGAGTCCGTCTGTGCCGCGGGTACGAAATCCACCCCGACCGCCGCGCCCGATTCGCACCCCGCACCCGTCGCGATGATCCGCAGCCGGTGCGCCTCGGCTCCCACGTCGACGTATGCGCTGACGTCGCCGAAGGCAACGCCGGCGAATGTCACCTCACGATCGACGCACACGTCCAGCGCCGCACCGTCGGCGGCGCCGTGCGCCACGCGCAGCCGCGCCGGCTCGACGCGCGCGCAGCCCGGCAGAGCGGCCAGCGCGACCGCCGCCGCGATGAACCGTTCGGATACTCCGCGTGTGACCCTTGCACGGTGCACGTTCAGCGTCCAACGTTGTTCAGCACCATCAGCCGCGGCTCGGTCATTTCCTCGATCGCGTAGCGCACCCCCTCGCGGCCGAGTCCGCTCTTCTTGACGCCGCCGTAGGGCATGCAGTCCGCACGCATGCTCGGAATGTCGTTGATCACCACGCCGCCGAACTCCAGCTCGTTGAACGCCAGGAAAGCGTGGTCGAGATCGCGCGTGAAGACACCCGCCTGAAGCCCGAATTCCGAGTCGTTCGCCGCCGCCAGCGCGGTGCGAAAATCGTCAAACGGCTCCACACACGCCACCGGCCCGAACACCTCCTGACATGAAACGCGTTGCCGGCGATCGACGTTCTCCAGCAGCGTCGGCTCGAACAGCGCCCCATGCCGCCGCCCGCCGCACAGCACGCGCGCCCCCGCCGCCACCGCCTCGGCCACCCACGTCTCGACGCGCCGCGCTTCGCCTTCGCTGATCAGCGGCCCGAGGTCCACGTTCTCGTCCGCCGGATCGCCCAGCCGCAGCGCCGTCGCCCGCTGCGCCAGCGCCGCGGTCAGCGCCGGGTAGATCGACGTGTGAATGATGATTCGCTGCACGCTGATGCAGCTCTGCCCAGACTGGTAAAACGCCCCCAGCGTCAGCCGCTCCGCCGCGAACTCGATCTCCACGTCCCGATCCACGATGCACGGCGCGTTGCCGCCCAGCTCCAGCGTCACACGCTGACGCCCCGCCTGCGCCCGCAGCGCCCAGCCGACCTCCGGCGAACCGGTAAAACTCAGCTTCGCGATCCGCTCGTCCGTCGCCAACCGCGTCGCGTCCGCCGCACGACACGGCAGGATCGAAAACGCCCCGTGCGGCAGCCCCGCCCCGGCGATGATCTCGCCCAATACCAGCGAGCTGATCGGCGTGGCTGAGGCCGGCTTCAGAATCCAGGGGCAGCCCGCCGCGATCGCCGGTCCGATCTTGTGCGCCGCGAGATTGAGCGGGAAATTGAACGGGGTGATGAACGCGCAGACGCCGATCGGAAAACGGCGCACGACCCCCTCGTAGCCGCCGGTGCGCGGGCTGCTGTCCAGCGCGAGGGTCTCGCCGCGAATCCGCCCGGCCTCTTCCGCCGAGAGCCGCAGCGTCTCCAGCATCCGCGCCACTTCGCCGCGCGCGTCGCGAATGGTCTTGCCGACTTCGATCCGCAGAATGTCAGCCAGATCGTCCCGCCGCGCCGTCGCCCCCGCCACGATGCGCTCCAGCACCGCCTGCCGTTCGTGGCTGGCCATCCGTCGCACGATCGGACGCGCCTCGCGAGCGGCCTGGATGGCGCGCTCGATCTCCGCGGAGCCGGCCAACGCCACTCGTGCCGCCGGCGTACCGCGAAACTTGTCGCTCACGACCAGGTCCGCGTCGGTCTGCTCGGCAGCGCCGCCGATGAACAGCGGATAGACCTGGCGCACGTCCGGCTCCATGACAGTCAGTATGTCGACTTATCCCGCCGCGCCTAGTGCGACGTCAGTCCAACCGGCCTGACGCCGCGGGATTCGCCGCGCGGCGGCGCCTGATGCCCTTGCTCGCCGACCGCCAGCCCACGAGCGACATCAACAGCAGCGACTCAGCGCTGACGACGCCAAACCCGCACGGCGACGCAAGCGGGGCCGTGGATGCTCCACCATCGTCTTCGCCAACCGTGTCGCCGCCCTCGTCGCTCGCGCCGCCCGCGTCCGTCGCGGCGCCATCCGTCGCTGCTTGCGATGCCGGGACCACCGTCACTGTCACGCTGTCGCTGGCCTGCTGACCCGACGCGTCGCGCGCCACCACCGTGTACGTCGTCGTCTCGCTCGGCGTGGCCCGCACCACGCGATAACCCAGCTCCGCCGGAACAACCGTCGGCGTCCACTGATAACTGTACGGCGCCTGCCCGCCGCTCGCACTGGCCGTCAGAGACGCCGATGCGCCCGCCTCGATCGTCACGTCCGCGCCGGCGTCGATCGCCAGCGGGCCGACCACCGATGCGACCACCGAGTCGTACGCCGAGCGGCCGTCCGAATCCGTCACCGTCAGCACGAACACCGTCGTACCCGACACCGTCCCATACGTCGTCGCGCTGCCGGGCGACTCCAACGACTCGCCCGGCTGCCACAGGTACGTGTACGGCGGACTGCCGCCCGCCGCTCCGCCTTCCAGTATGAAGCGCTGACCGGCTTTGATGACGAAGTTCGTCCCCGCTTCCACCACCAGCGCCGGAATCACGTCGATCGTAACCGTGTCGCTCGCCTCGCGCCCTTCCGCGTCGGTCACGACCACCGTGTACGTCGTCGTCACATACGGCTCCGCCGACGGATTCGCCAACGTCGCGTCCGAGAGCGTCTCGCCCGGCGACCACGAATAGCCGTACGGCGCCGTCCCGCCCGCAACGATGACGCCCAGCACGGCGGTCTCTCCGGCGGCGACCGTCCCCGCCCCGCTCGCCTCGACGGTCATCGCATTCGGGTCGCTGTAAACCGCGACGCAGGTCGTGCCCGCGCTGCCGGCCGTGACGCTGATCGTCGTCTGCCCCGACGGCTGCGCCGTGCCGTTCACCGTCCAGTTGCTGAAGATGAAGTAGTTCTGGGACGCGGGCGCCGCCAATTGCACATTCTGCCCTGGATCGTAGACGCGGCTGAAGTTCGTCACACCGTTGCTCGCCCCGTTGCGATCCGGCGGTGAGACGCCGATGCTGACGCCCGACGCCGCGGCCGACTGCACGCTGATCGACCCCGCCGGATCGGACGTGACGGTCAGGCTGTAGCGCTGCACGTCGTCGGTGGAATCGCTCGTGAAGACCTTGATCCGAAAGGATGTGCCGGCCGCCGTCGTCGACCCGCTGACCGCGGTCTGGCCCAGGCTCGCGGCGCTGCCGCTCGCCAGCAGCGCCGAGCCGGCTGAATCGTACACTTCGACCCGCAGCCGGTTGATCGCCGCCGTGTTGATGCTCGCCGGCGAGCCCGGATCGGGTGAGACCATGTAGCTCGAACCGACCGGCGCGGCGGCGACGCTGATCGTGCCCGCGGCGCTGAGCGACAGAGCGAACCAGTCCGCATCGCTCGCGTTGTTGAGCGACATGCCGCTATAGGACGCGTCGCCGCTCTGCGTGCCGAGGCTGGCGGCCGAGCCGCTCGAGTTATTCGGTTCGTACGGGTCGCCGTAGTTGCGGTTTCCGCCACGGATGTCGTCGTCCTGCGGCCCGAGAAAGCCGGTGGAAAGATACGCCTCCATGAGCTTCGTGCCGTTTCGCGGCAGGACGTGTTCGAGCCCCAGCCCGTGTCCCAGCTCGTGGGCGATGACGTTGCGGACGAAGCGATAATCGTTCGTCGCGTCGGCCCAGTATTCGGCACTATCCAGAGACATGTCGCCCGTGTTGGGATAGTAGTTATACGCCAGCACGTTATCAGTCCCGTCGATCGCCAGGCAGACGATTCGCACGTCGCCGCGCACTCCGCTCACACCCGGCGAGCTCGGCCACGTTGCCCCGTCGTCGCTCACCTCCACGAAACTCACGCCGGCCACCGCCGACCACTCCGCGAAGATCGCCGCGAACAGGTTCTTCCACGCGGCCCGCGAGCCGAACTGCCCGTCGAGCGTCGCGTGCAGCACGTTTGACGTCGCCGGATCGCCCGTGCTGAAATCCGGCACGAACGAGTACGTCAGCGTGATCGGCGTGCCCGTGCTGCCCGTCGAACCGTCCGTCGCCGTGCTGCTCCAGCGCCCGCCGCCTGCGGAATAGGCGTCGCGATGCCGGCGGAACATCTCAGCTTCGAACTGCTCGACGTACGACTGCGGCGTACCTGGGGCATAGCAGGCGCACAAGCCGAGTTGTGGTGCTTCGTGGAATCGCAAAGGCAGGTCCGCGGTTCGGTACGCAGGGTGGGACTCAAACCGCAGCTCCTGCGGCGCCGCAGCTCCCGCCCAGGCCAGTAGCATGAGCGCAGCAGCGCCCGCGAAACGCAACCGTGGCACAAGACACCCCCTGCATATCGGAACTCGGCCGCGCGAGCGGCTTCCGCGGCGTGCGGAACCCCACCGGCCAACTCAAATATCCAATTACTGCATCGGCAGGTTTGAGCCGCGAGGTCGATTGATCCGCGGCGATATGAAATGCCGGCGGCGGCGTTGACTTCTTATCAGCCGTTCATGTGGCACCGCCGTCCTCGGCTGTGTGGCACCGCCGCCCTCGGCTGTGAACGAACGCTTCAACCCTGGTTCGAAGGACGCGAGCCGATATCGGACCGCCGCGCCAACCACTCGATGCCGCGCGTCGCAATCTCGCCGATCACGCGCGGGTAGAGCTCGCGTTCCGCGGCCTGCACTTTCTGCTCCAGCGACTCGGCAGTTTCGGCCGGGCCGACGTCGACAAACGCCTGAGCGATGATCGGACCGTGATCGTATTCATCGTCGGCGACGTGGACGGTGCAGCCGCTGCGCGTCGCACCCGACGCGATCACCGCCTCGTGCACGCGCCGGCCGTACATGCCGGTCCCGCCGAATTGCGGCAGCAGCGCCGGGTGTATGTTGAGCACGCGGCCGCGGAACGCGTCAGGCAGACCGAGGCGCAGCATGTAGCCGCACATTACCGCCAGGTCGGCGCCGCTCTCGAGCAATGCGGCGCGCATGGCGGCGTCGAAGGCGTCGCGGGTCGGATAATCGCGCGGTCGGATAACGGTCACCGGCAGCCCCGCCTGGCGCGCGATCGCAACGCCGCGCACTTCGCGCCGCGAGCTGATGACGCGGCAGAACGTGACGCCGCGGAGTCGGCCGTCGGCGACGTGCTGGAGGAGATTGGCGAGGGTGGAGCCCGCGCCGGAAATCAGGGCGCAGATCCGCAACTCGCGCGGGGCCGGGGCGCTGGGGCGCATCGCGATTCAGCCGGGACGGGGGCGGCGCGAGAAAAAGACGGGCGCCGTCGAACATGCCGACCGGGCGCCCGCCTGGAACGGTTCGGCCTCCGCAGGATGCCGGTGGGAGAGGTCTGCTGGAACCCTTCGTGAGAGGTGGGCGACCACGGGTCGGCCCGTCCCAACGCTCAATGGCGCTCCCGACGGTCCGATCCCTTCAGGTCTCCCTGGGTTCAGCGTATCGGCTCCGGCAACACTTCGCTCCCGTATCGCACAACGCAGGGGCCGTTCCATGCTGTGCCCTAGTATAGGCACATGCGGGGCGTCGAGCGACTGCCGCCCGGCGCGATTTATCCGGCCGAAGCGGCGCGCGCTCAAACCCGACACTATCTATCGGTCGTCGGGCGCCGCCGGTGAGAGTTTCAGGGCCAGGAACATGGGCCAGCCGAGGTATTTCGCGGCCCGTGTCGAGCGGGCTGCCAGCGCCGCATCCACGCACGCCTCGTCGAGCTGCTCCAGCCGCCAGCCGGCCGCCAACGCCGAATTCACGTAATCGCTGGTCGTGTGCGCGTGGCCCGCCGGGCAGACGTCGCGGCCCGTCGCCGGATCGTTGAAATGCGCCGCGATGCCGCGGAGCGACATGGCGGGATGCAGCGTGGTAGCCAGCAGGAAGCCGTCGGGCCGGCAGATGCGGCGGCACTCGGCGAAGAACGCCGGCAGGTGCGTGATGTGCTCCAGCACGAGGAACGAGACGACGCGATCGAATGAGGCGTCGGGCAGCGGTAACGGGTTTTGCAGATCATGGCGGATGAAGCGGACGTCGCGCCAGCCCGGTTTGCCCGCCGCCCGCGCCACCATCGCGTCGGCGAAATCGATCGCCGTGAGGCGCGCTCCGCGCTGCACGAGCCGCAGGGTGTGCCGTCCGGTGCCGCAGCCCAGGTCGACGATCTCGAGGCCGCGCACGTCGCCGAGCAGCGCGTCGACGCGGGCCTGCTCGACCGCGATGAGGGGGTTGTCCTCGTCGTCGTAGATCGCGGCCCAGCGGTCGTAGCCGTGGCGTGTATCGACGAACTCGGCGTCGGCGCCGGATTTGAAGACGAAGTCGGCCATACGCCGAAGAAGATACTCGATTGGAGCGACGGAGCCACGAAGCCACGAAGCCACGAAGCCACGGAGCGACGAAGCCACGAAGCGACGAAGCCACGAAGCCACGAAGCCACGGAGCCACGAAGCCACGAAGCCACGAAGCCACGAAGCCACGGAGTGACGAAGTGACGAAGCCACGAAGCGATGGAGAAAAACAAGCAGCGAAGGCGCGGCGGTGGGTGCGGCGCGTCCGCTCACGGGTCCGGAGCAATTGCCGCCCGCACTCGACGGGCGGCGGCGTCGCCGCGACAATCGGGGCATGGTTGACGCTGAAACTCCGGCTCAATCTTCGGAGCCCCGGCCTTCAGGCCGGGCGCGATCCGAAGACGCCCAGCAGCGCACGGGGATGATCCCCGGCGTGAACGCCGGGGCCTCGACTTTGGCCTTTTCTTTATCCGGCGACGGTATAGAAGAGGCTGGTTGCGATTTTTGGAGTAGGTTTTTGGGCCTTTTGGTTTTCAGGGGTGGTGGTCGGGAAGGGGTGTAAACCGGCGGAG
>JAJVHV010000005.1 GCA_022072445.1 Phycisphaerae bacterium
CGCCCTTCGGGTTGCGCTCGGACACCGGAAGCCGCGCGACCAGCCAATCCAATTGTTCAGCCGTGATCTTTAGCATGCTCCATTATAGACATCCTACAAGTGTCCGGGTTATGGGATAGGTTCTACAAGAGCGGCAGCTCGACTACGATCGCGCAGACGACGCGCGGCTTCGACGCGGCCCGCGGGCTGATCGAGTCGGTGCAGAACGACTGGAGCGGCCCGTCGCCGACGGCGTACCTGGCCAGCAAGTATGCCTACGTGAACGACGCCCTGGCCCGGCGGACGAGCTGCGTGCGGACGGGGTCGGCGTTCGCCGGTCCCTTGCTTTCGGGTTAGCGCGTCGTGTCCGCCTAGCCGCCGAGCAGCGCGACAAACCCGTCAACGTCGAACCCATTCACCGATCCGTCGCCATTGGTATCGCCGAGGAGGATGTCGCAGTTAGGATAAGTGGCGGTGTAGGTGTCGGGATCGGTGAGCGCCAGGACGTAGGGGTCGACGTCGAAGCCGTTCACGGCACCGTCGCAGTTCATGTCGCCGAGCGAGTAGGGCGGGATCACGTGCGCGACCCAGGTTCGCCAGTTGTTGCCGATGGCGTATTCATGATGCGCCCAGAACGACCGGCCGTCGGCCGGATCGACTTCGACGGCGCTGTAATCTCCCCAGCGGGCTGCGAAGGTGTAGGCCGCGGTCGAAGTCTGCTGCGTCACGGGGGTGCGGAACGTCCCGGCGGCGTCGGTCGCCAGGCGGAACGTGGTGGCCATGCCGATGAAGGACGAGCTGGAGCTGCGCGAGAAGCAGAGCGCGGCGTTCTGGTTGGCGTCGGCGGTGATGGAGCTGAAAAAGCCGTACACGCCCGCACCTGGGACGACGTCTCCGGACTGGACCAGGGCGGGGTTCATGCCCGAGGTTGGCCAGCCGTTCATCTTGATCTGATACCAGCGGACCTTGACGGGGTCGTTGATGTGGTGCGTGGCCCAGAGATAGCCGTCGCGATAGGCGACGGACCAGAAGCGCGCGTCGAAGGTCTCGGGGCGATTGGTGGTGCCCATCTGCACCGGGTCGCCGGGCGGGGAGTAGGCCGGCACCGTCAAGGTAAACGTCGTGAACGTGATCGTGGTAAGCGGGTTGGTCAGCGCGATGAGGCGGACGCTGGTATTCGAGCTGGCCTCCTTGTGCTCGATCATGTAGAGCGCCGGTGGATTGTCGAACGAGACGGGCGGCATGCCGGCCGATTGCGTCGACGTGGAGAGCGTGGTGGATTTCTGCACGGCGGGCGGCAGACCGGCCAGCAGCGACGCCTTGTCGAACGTGTAGACGGGGTAGTTCGAGCTGATGCCGAAGCCGTCGCCGGTGACGTAAAGCGCGTTGGCGTCGACGGCGATGTTCGGCGAGTCGAACAGGTCTCCGGCCAGCGCGGCGGTGGAAAAGCGGTACTTGTACCAGGTGCCGTTGGGGTTGGAGTCGTCGGAGACGGCGATCAGGACGTGCGAGGTTCCACCGGGCTCGAATCCCTCGGCGGCCATGGCGAAGAAGCGTCCGCTCAGTTCGTCGTAGAGTACTTCGGGGTCGAAGACGAAGCCGGTGGCGCCGACGGAGCCCCAGAAGCCGAACGAATCTTCAATCTCGTCCTGGAACTGGAGCACGCCGAGCTTGTTGAAGGCCGCGATGGCGCCGTTGGTCATGACGACGACGTGGTTCGGGCCGACGGCCATGTGGGGGTCAGGCGGCGTCCAGCCGGTGTTGACGACGGCGGTGAAGCCGAAGTCGGCCATGGCGATGTCGCCCTCGTCGCGCTGCTGGACCATGTCGGGGTCGAACGTGGGCGGTTCGTGCGGCTGGGCGGCGGCCTGCTCGCTGCGCCCGGCGGCGGGCGTCATGCCCGCGACGATGCCGATCGGCAGTGCCGGATCGTGCGGTTGCGGCGAAACAGAGGCGATCGCGACGCCGGACTTGTCCGTCTCGTCCGCTCGACCGCTCCATGCGGCGCGGATGGCGCCGTCATCGTGGAGCGCGAGCCTGTGGGCGCCTGACGCGTTCGTCAGGGCCTGGTCGCCTTCGGTCGCGTCCGTCAGGCGGAATTCGCCGCCGACGCGCGTGCCGTCGGCGCTGAAACGCTGCGCAAAGACGCCGCGCTCATCGCCGTCGCGGCTGTTCCAGGCGACGACGAATTCGCCCTTGGGACTGGCGGCGATGGCTGCGCCGGCCTGCGTGCCGCGGGCCGTGGTGTTGACGACGAATGCATCGCCGAGCGGTTGGCCGGCGGCGTCGAAGCGCCGCGCGAGCACGCCGTATGCGTCGCCGTCCGATTCGGCGTCGTGCCAGGTGACGACGAAGCCGTCGGCGGTTGCGGCGATGGCGGGTTCGACCTGGCTGAGGCGCGGGGCGCCGCAGACGTTCAGAGCGGTGCCGGTGGGTCCGTCGCGCAGGACGGCGCGGACGCGAATGCCGAGCGGTTCTCCGCCAGTCGACGCGACGGCGTACGCGACCCAGAATCGGCCGTCGGGCGTTGCGGCGGCGCTGGGTACTGACTCGACAGCGGCGGGATCAGCAGTGACGTGGAATTCGTCGCAGAGCGGCTGGCCGGTGGGGGAGAAGAGCCGGCCGCGGATGTGCGTCGCGTCGCGGGGCGACGGCGTGCAGGTCCAGACGACCAGCGCGGTGCCGTCGGGCGCGACGGCGACGGACGGCGCGGACTGATCGCCGCGCGTTTCCTGATTCACAAGGATCTCGTCGGCGCCGTGCATGCTGGCATCGAATCGGCGAGCGATGACGGCCGAGCTGTGACCGTCCTGCTTGAACGATTGCCAGACGGCCCAGAGGCCGCCGTCGGCGTCGCAGGCGAGGTCGGGCGCGGTCTGGTGGGATTTGCCCCAGATCGCGAGGCAGGTTTCCTGGCCGACGGCGACGCCGCGCGGGTCGAAGCGCTGCGCGTAGACGCCGTAGCGGCCCTGCTGCTGCCGACGGCTGGACCAGGCGACGGTGAGATCGCCGTTGGGCGCGACGGTGAGGGCGGGCGCCTCCTGGGCGCTGGCGGTAAATGTGTTGGCACGCCAGTTCGTACGGACGAAGTCGTCGCCGGCGGCGAAGCTCGTGAGCAGCGTGGACGCAACGAAGGCGACGATCAGGCTGGAGCAGCGGGTCTTTGTCATGGATGAACCTCGCGAACGATGGTGGGAGCGAACATATCTGTCGATGCCAGCGCCGAGCGACTCGACTGGGGCCGGAAGCCGTGCGACCGCCGGTGACCCAGCATTCAACGTATCCGTCGGGGGCGGCGGAAGCAACAAAAAAGCGGCGGAGGCATGTCTATCGGGCGCGGAAAATGCGCTCGTGGGTGCCGTCCGGACCGACGGGGACGATCAGCGGACGGAGGCAGCGCGGGCAGCGGCCGCGGTAGGCGGTGTCGGTGGCGGCGCGGTAGACGCGTGCGTAGACACCGCAGCATTCGAAGAGCACGCCGATGTAGGGACGCGGCTTAGGGAGGTCTGGATGATTCGTATGATCCATGTGGCGGAACCGGTCAGCGGGCGATACGAATCATCGGCGTAGTAGGAACGGCGAATCGAGGGCGGGCGCGGCTCGGCGGGAGCGTCGCCAACAAAGACGGACGCCGCCGGAGGCATGCTCGCGGCGGCGTCGTTGAATTCCAGTTTGCTGCGACTCGCCCGGGACAGCGGCGAGCGGTGCGGATCAGTTATAGGCGATCGACCACTGCAGCTTGGCGACGAAGTTGGGCGTCTCATCGCCGTCGTCGAGTCCGATGTCGACCGCGGCCTTGAGATTGTGGCCGGCGACGATCTGACGGTCGATGCCGATCTCGAGGATGTTCTGGTTCTGATTCCCGTAGAAATTGCTGACGCGATTCAGATAGTTGATGTTGGCGATCGTCATGTCGTCGATCTGGTAATCGAAGCCAGGACCGGCGCCCCACTGGAAGTTGCGCCGATTGTACTCAGCGTCGCCGCGGCTACCGTTGGCGGACTCGATGTAGCCCTTGAAGTGGGCACGGAAGCGCTCGAAAAGGGTCTTGGTAACGACGCCGTTGAGGCGAATATCCATCTTGGACGAACCCTCGCCGCTGGGGATGCGCGTTTCGGCGTAAGCGGCGAATGCGGGCAGCGTCTCGGTCTCGCGCATGGCCCGCCAGAAGACCTTCAGCTCGAGGTCGCCGTTGCCCTGCCCGTCGCCGTCGCCGAGGTTGAGCGGGAGGACGGCAAGCTGAACGAAGATGTCGTCGGTGATGCCGTACTTGATGTTGGGCGAGAGGTACGTATCGTCGTCGGTACCGTCGTCGGTGGTGCTCCAGGCGAAGTAGACGTCGGAAGCCCATTGGCCGCCGTGCACGTCTGGGTTCGCTTCACGGATGTTGAAGAAATCGCTGATGCCCTTAAAACCATACTCGTCCGACACTTCGGTCTTGGTTTCGGTCTTCGCGACCGTCTTTGAATCCGCGGTCGCCGCGCCGTTCTTTTTCTCCTGGCTGGTGCCAAGCCCCACCGGCGAGACGTTGAACGCGGACTGAGCCGACGCGATGGCGACGATCGAAAGCACGGCAATAGGGGTGGCAAGTCCTGCGATTCTACGCATGCTGAGTAGCCTCCATACCAGACCCGAAGGTCGAGGCGAACGCCTCGATCCGTTTTGGGCGACCGAACGCGCGCTGCAGCGCGGCATGAGCGATTTGCTCGCGGACCTCGGTCGCCGCGCCAATTTAGGGAATAACCCTAGCGTGATGGCCGGTGGGACGCAACCATTGCGCTTGAAATTGCCGAAACCGATTACGGACGGTTTTGCGATGGCCGAGCCCCGCGGTTATGCTGCCCCGCTTGGATACCCGCGGCGCGAGCGCCGCCCCATAGACCCACAAGAGGCACACAGATGAGAAAACTGCTTGGTTGCGCGGCGATCGTGCTCGCCGTGTCCGTCGCCCTCGCGCAGGAGGGAGAGAAGTCCGCCGTTGTCGAAGGAGATGGCTTGCACCCGCGCGTGAAGATTGAAACCAGCCTGGGCGACATCATGCTGGAGCTCGACGCAGAGAAAGCGCCGTGCACGGTTGCCAACTTCGTGAAGTACGTCGAGGGCGGCTACTACACTGACACGATATTCCATCGCGTCATGGCCGCCTTCATGATCCAGGGCGGCGGCTACACGGCCGAAATGGCTGAGAAGGCCGGACTGCGGCCGGCGATCCGCAATGAATGGAAGAACGGGCTGAAGAACAAGCGCGGCACGATCTCGATGGCACGCGTCGGGGGAAATCCCGATTCGGCAACATCGCAGTTCTTCATCAACGTCGTCGACAATGACCGCCTGGACCAGCCGCAGCCCGACGGCGCCGCCTACTGCGTTTTCGGCCGTGTCATCGAAGGAATGGAGACCGTCGACAAGATCAAGGACACGCCGGTCATCACGCATGCCAAGCTGCCGATGGGAAAAGTCGTTCCGGAGACCCCGATTGTGATCAAATCGGTCACCGTGGCCGGCGGATGCAACAAGGAGAAGATCGGCGCGGCGGCGGCGGCGGCCGACGAGGCCGTCAGGAAGGCTGTCGCCGATGCGAATGCCGCGAAGGAGAAGGAAGTGTCGGAGCTGGTCACGAAGATCGAAGCGGAGACCAAAGGAAAGGTCGAGAAGCACGAGTCCGGATTGATGTACGTCGTGCTCAAGGGCGGCGAAGGCGACAGTCCGGCGGCGACCGACACCGTCCAGGTGCACTACACCGGCTGGCTCGTGGACGGTACGAAATTCGACAGCTCGGTCGATCGCGGCCAGCCCGCGGAGTTTCCGCTTAACCGCGTCATCAAGGGCTGGACCGTCGGCGTCGGGCTCATGAAGGTCGGCGAAATGCGCAAACTCATCATCCCGCCCGAAATGGGCTACGGCCAGCGCGGCGCGCCGCCGCGCATTCCGGCCAACGCCTGGCTGGTGTTCGACGTCGAGCTATTGAGCATCAAGAAGTAACGCTGCGGCTGCGGCCGGCACGGCCCGGCTCACGCGCTGCGCGCCAGGAGTTCGCGGACCTGATCGGCGACCACGTACGCTGACTTGTCGTAGTTCGACAGCACCGCCAGCGTGAAGCCGCGATCGAGATAGATGTCGAGCTGCGCGCTGATGCCCGGGAAACCGCCGGCGTGACCGACGATGCGATCGGCTGGGCCACCCTGCACGCTGAAGCCGCGCCCGTAGGGCGCGCACTTCAGCGACGCAGGCGTGGGCGTCCACAGCCGTTCCGCGGTCCGTCGCTCGCACAGCAGGCCCGACGTGAGTGCCAGCGAGAAGCGCCACAAGTCGCGCACCGTCGAGTAGCCACCGCCCGCCGGCCCGCCGCGCACCACGTGCTTGAACGTGTTGGTCTCCCAGGCGCCGTCGCCGCTCGGATCATGGGGCGGCTCGCCGGGATGAGTGTGCTCGCCGCGGGCGTGCCGCCGCGAGTAGCCGATCGCCAGGTTAGCAATCGGGCGATCGACGTCGTAGCAATCGCTCTGGATCATGCCGGCGGGTTCATGGATGTTCCGGCGGATGTAGTCGTAGTAGCTGCCGCCCGTGACGTGCTCGATCATTGCGCCCAGCAACATGAAACCGCTGTTGCTGTACTGCCAGCCATGGCCCGGCTCGAAGGCCGGCGCATCGTCGCGGATGAGCGGCCGAAAGTCGTCAATCTCGCGAAATCTCAGCCGCGAGGCATGCTCGAACTGCTCGTTGAAATAACTGCCGAGCCCCGACGTGTGCGTCAGCAGGTGGTCGATCGTGATCCGCGCCGCGTGCTCCGGCGAGAGCCAGCCCGCCGAAAGGTAGCGGCCAATGGCGTCATCCCAGCCAACGACGCCGCGCTCGACGAGCTGGGCGACGGCGACCGCGGTGAACATCTTGTTCATCGAGCCGAGGTTGAAGCGCGTATCGACGCGGTTGGCGACGTTGAAGCTCTTGCAGGCAAGCCCGCAAGCACTCTCAAAGATCAGCTCGTCGTGATGCGCCAGCAGCACGGCACCCGAGAAAGCGTCGGCGCGCTCCAGCCGGTCGACGAATCTGGCGAGCTCGTCCATGCGGCGGATTCTATACGCGCCGTGGCCACGCCGCTCCGCTCGATGGTTTCGGCCCTGCATGGTGTTTTCGTTGGGAAGGGGGGAGGGGGGGAGGAGCGAACTCCGGAATCGTGGCCCGGCACGACAATCGCTCCGTGGTGGCGGCGTTGCACAGACCGGAGGAAGCGTGCGCCCGCCGGCACCGCCGGTGGTCCACAAACGGATCGGTCAACGGAATGCAGTCGTCGTTGTCCGTGATCCGCGGCTCACTGCCCGGCGTGTTCATTAACGACTTCGATGCCGACAATGCTTACGTGGGAATGTCGTCCGAAATCGTGACCAGCGGCGAACACGCAGGAAAGGTTCCGCCGGCCGACGCCGACAAGATGTTCCCCCGGCCGCGCGCTGTCCATTCGACGCACGCCTCCGGATAGACACTCGCCAAGCCGGCGGACGAAAAGCTGCGAATGGCGACGGCCTGAGTCGGCTCGATGGCGGCGGTGACTGCTTCCGTCCGACTCGAGCTTTACGCGCGCCGCAGACGGCGCAGAGGGTATCGGCCGCGCCGCCGCCGCACTCGGTCCATTCGCACACCCGCAAGGGCGAGCGACTCGTTGAAACGACAGTGCAACCTTCAGTCAGAAAGGGCGACAGAAACCGATGGTTGTGCGTAACGGCCAGCTCTTTGCCGCACGCGATCGCGATCTGATTTGCTTTTTTTGCGTTCCAGCTTGCGAGGCCGGCGTTTTGAGTTCGGCGTGGCCTTCCAAGCGGCCAAAATCTTGGTATCATCGCCGCGGGCAGGTCGAATGCAGTGCGTTTCAACGGTCTCTGCACTTCCATTCGCCCCGCCGCGCGGTGCGTAATTTGTTTATTAACAATTGGTTGCGCACATGTGCGGGCGTAATTCAGTGGTAGAATGCCAGCTTCCCAAAACCGCCCGCCGCAACTTAAGGGGACGAAAAACCGCACTGGCGCTATCGGGAACGCGGTTTTGCCGGGTCGATTGAGGTCGGTCACTCGGCCTAAGTTGTGCCGACTCGATTGCTAAAGTTGTGAAGGCAGTATGCTTCGCGTTGATGGCGATTCGGCGATCTCGGGTTGGCTTCAAGGCTAACTCGACCGCTCATGCAGCGCTAGCAACTTCTCGGCAGCGAGCCTCGATGCGCCCGGCAATCAAGTTGCCTTGCCCTCGGCAGTTATCTTCGCCTCTGATGGTACGCCACCAAGGCACCGAAGGCGAGCAACGTGAGCGTTCCGGGTTCGGGGATGACGGCGACCCAAGCTTCCAGCGAACCAGACGGGTCGCAGCGCGCTCCTACGATTCGCCAAACCCTCGGCAATCGAAACTGCGTGTGCGCGGTTCGAGAATCAGTCCACCACATCGAATCCGAGTGGAACCAAACGAGCAGGCGAGTACGTGTGCCCTGCTCACGGGGCGGTCTCGCATTCAGCAAGGTATGCGGCCTGGAAGACCCAGAAATCTTGGAGGTCCATGTCGCCGTCGCCATCGAGATCTGCGCCGTCGCAGCCGAGCGGCCCCGCGGGCACGCCGGGGCCGTTGGTGGCCAACACCAACGCAGCGAGGTCGCCTAGGTCCACAGTGCCATCACAATTGACGTCTGCTGTGCAAAAGACTTCGATGTGCCGGGTAGTGATATCTTCATCGGCTTCGTTGTCCGTGACTTCGAGGTCTATGTCATGCCCGCCCGCGGTGGCGAACGAAGTCGCAAACGTAGGCCCCGGAGAGTCGGAATCCGGCACGCCGTCGACAAACCACGTGTGAATGTCGATCCCCACCAACGGTTCGCCGCCATCATCTGGATCGTACGACTCGGACTGAAAAAGCAGGTTCGCCCCAACTCGGGTCTGCGTCGGGCCACTGAACGCTGCAACCGGCGGCACTCCACCCGGAAGATCGATGTCTACCTCAACATCGAGCCAGCCTGTCGCTGAATTCGCACCCCATACCTCTCTGCTCCACCCAACTACGAATGCGTATCCAAACGTGTACTCTACATCGGGGTATTCCGCGAAGTACCTGTTGTTGGTGCTCAGGTAGTCTGAGCTGGTTGTGGCGTCGATCGGAAACGGCGGCGTGCATCCATTAGCGCAGTTTCCGCAGAGCCCCGTATACGGAGTGAAGATCGAGAAGCAGTAATACACCGGATCATGCACGACCTCCACCATATCTCCAAGATTGAGGGTCTCGACATGCAGTGGCGTGGCATATCCGCCTCGCACCCAGCACGTGACCTGCACTTGGGTATAGTGGCCGGCGCTCGGCCAGGGTAAGCCGCAGCCGGCGCCCGCCCACTCTACGTGGTTGTCTTCGCGAACGGAGATACGGCCACCAGTCCAATGGCCGTGTGTCTGAAGGTCAGATGTGTATGTGCCGCAAGTCAACCCGGCTGCGGTGCTCCACGCTCCGCCGCTGGTGATAGCTCCTTCGTTGGTATATTCGTCGCTGTCGTACTGGCCACCCAGCCCGATTGAAGAGATCGCCTGATTGACCTCGAAAATCACCGGTGGTGTGTAATCCGGCGGGTCAGCGAAAGCGCGTGACGGGGGCCATCCTGATACCACGATGATCGCAGATACCCACGATGCCACTTGGCCTACATGTCCGCTCATTCCTCGTCCTCCCACACTGGCGTCCGCAAGAACTTCTTGTCTGAATCGCCTTGCGACGATGACTGATCCGCCGGAACTGATCGCATGTGCAACACTTGAGCGTCGGCCCCAGGTGGGTCGCCAGGCCCACCAATCCGTCTGCCCGAGTCCAGCGCTGGCTGAGAGGTACTCCCGACCCAGGCTTTCGTGCGGCCGCCGGGATTGGTTTCCAAGCCGACGATCGTCTGCTCGGCGCGACGCAGGCGCGTCATGTTCCAAACTGCACCTGAAATACCGCGAAATCGTGCAGGTCTACGTCTTCATCGCGGTCCAAGTCGAAGCAGCGGCACGCGTCGGGCAACGGCGGCGGGGCGTCAGGCCCGGTCACGCACGCCGCGAAGCCCGCGAAATCAACGAGATCTACGCGCCCGTTTGAATCGCAGTCGCCTGGCGCAAAGCCACACCAGAACCCGCCCGCGAGCGACAGCCCATCGCCAGTCAGCGTACCCGCGTCCGCCTGGCCGATCGTCCCAGAGAGTTCGAACGTCCCGCCCGCGCTGGTCAACCCCCCACCACCGTCGATGGTCCATCGCCCGATCTCGAAATCCTCGCCGTGGCTGGGGCACAGGCAGGTTAGCCAGACCGCGACAATACAAGGCTGGGGTATTCGACTTCGCTTCATTCCGCTTGTTTCCAGTCCGTTTCCGAGGAACGTCCGCGGAGATCGAGCGTTCCACAACTCCTTGCGGTCACCACGGCACTCAACGCTTCGATGGTCCGCTTCCACCTCCGCCTGACAAGAAAGCCTGCTCCAACCGGTCCAACCGCAGACGCAGCTCGGCGAGTTCAGCGTCGCGCTCGCCCAGCGTGGCTTCCAGTGCCTCGACTTGCCGGTCCTTCTCAGTCCTCAGTTGGCGCAGGGCTTCGACCAACAGGGCAGTCGCGCCGCGTTCGGTGACGTACTTGAAGCCGTCGGCGTCTTCGCCGACCCAATCGGGTAGAACCAGTTCGACTTCCTGGGCGATGAAACCGACCTGCGTACCCGGGCGCCCGCGGCCGGCTTCGATTGCGTCCGTGGAATACTCGAACTCGACGCCTTGGAGCGAAAGCACGCGGTCGAGGGCGTTGGCGATCGGTTGAACGTCCGTCTTCAGCCGCGCGTCGGAGTAGGCGGCCCAACTTCCGCCGCCGGGCTTGGCGGCATCGCCGTTGACGGCGAGGGTGAAGCCGAGCGGGTCGTTGACGTTGATGGCCATACCGCCGCTGGCGCGAACCAGGAACTGATTGGGACCGGTGGATGTGAAGTCGGCGTCCGCGCTGTCGGCCCAGATGAAAGCGCCTTCGTCGCCGTCACCGTCGCCGGAGGCGTTGGGGTCGCGCACGATCGCGCGTCGGCCCGCGGCGAAGCTGTAATCGCCGCCGGCTACGTTGAGAATGCCTCCTGGAACGACGGACGCGTGGCCACTCGCAGAATTCGACAATCCGCCCGAGACGGTGCTGTTCGGGGAACTCGCCGAATTGTCGACGCCGCCGGATACCGTCGCGCTCTCTCCGCTCGCAATATGGTCACGTCCACCACCAACCGTCGAATCCGTTCCCGAAGCCGTGTTGTTTGCACCTCCACCAACCGTGGCGCGAATGCCGCTGGCGGTGTTGGTTCCGCCACCCGCGACCGTGGTGAATTGCTCGCTGGCTATGTTGTCTGCGCCGCCGCCGATGGAAGCGCCCTCCGCGCTTGCTACGTGGTTGCGTCCGCCAGCAATCGTCGCGTCCGTTCCCGAAGCCGAGTTGTTCGCGCCTCCGCCGATGGTCGCTCGAATGCCTGTAGCGGTATTGGTTCCGCCGCCCGCGACGGTGGTGAATTGTTCGCTGGCGGTGTTGTCTGCGCCGCCGCCGATCGTCGCACCTTCCGCACTGGCGACGTGGTTGCGCCCCCCGGCGATGGTCGTGTCGACGGCGATCGACTGGTTGCTGTCCCCGCCGCTGACAGTCGAACGAATGCCGCTCGCGATATTCAGCGAGCCGCCGGATACCGTCGCGCTCTCTCCGCTCGCAATATGGTCACGTCCGCCGGCAACCGTCGAATCCGTTCCTGAAGCCGAGTTGTTTGCGCCTCCACTGATGGTGGCGCGGACGCCGCTGGCGGTATTGGTCCCGCCGCCCGCGACCGTGGAGAATTGCTCGCCGGCTGTGTTGTCTGCGCCGCCGCCGATCGTCGCACCTTCCGCACTGGCGACGTGGTTGCGCCCCCCGGCGATGGTCGTGTCGACGGCGATCGACTGGTTGCTGTCCCCGCCGCTCACGGTCGAACGAATGCCGCTCGCGATATTCAGCGAGCCGCCGGATACCGTCGCGCTCTCTCCGCTCGCAATATGGTCACGTCCGCCGGCAACCGTCGAATCCGTTCCTGAAGCCGAGTTGTTTGCGCCTCCGCTGATGGTGGCGCGGACGCCGCTGGCAGTATTGGTCCCACCACCCGCGACGGTTGTAAATTGCTCGCTGGCCGTGTTGTCCGCGCCGCCGCCGATGGAAGCGCCCTCCGCACTCGCTTCGTGGTTGCGTCCGCCGGCAATCGTCGAATCTGTTCCCGAGCCTGAGTTGTTCGCGCCTCCGCCGATGGTCGCGCGAATGCCGGTGGCGGTATTGGTCCCGCCGCCCGCGACCGTGGTGAACTGCTCGCTGGCTGTGTTGTCTGCGCCGCCGCCGATACTCGCACCTTCCGCACTGGCGACGTGGTGGCGCCCCCCGGCGATGGTCGTGTCGACGGCGATCGCCTGGTTGCTGTCCCCGCCGCTCACGGTCGAACGAATCCCGCTCGCGATATTCAGCGAGCCGCCGGCGATTGTCCCGCTGTCCGCCGTCGCCTGATTGCTGCGCCCGCCTCCGACGGTCGACTCGACACCTGTGGCCCGATTACCCGTACCACCGCCAATCGTACCGGACGCACTGGTCGCCCAGTTGTCGCGGCCGCCGCCAACGGTTGCCTGGGCCGAACCGGCCCAGTTGAGATAGCCGCCGCCGACGGTGGCATATTCCGCATCGTCCGTCTGGCCAGCAAAGTCTCCGGCCACATTTCCGACGCCACCGCCCACCACTCCGAAGTTGTCTGTGAGCCAATGTCCAATGGATGGACTGCCACCGCCGCTGATGGTGCAGCCCCACGCTCCCTCCAACACGCCGTTTAGCTTGTGTCCTCCGATCACGTTCGGGCTGGTCGCGTTATTCTGCGTCCACAGTCCAGGCAGCGCCAGCGCGAACGGCGCCGCGGTGACCGGCTGGCGCGGCGCAAGCGTAGCGAACGAGCCGCTGCCGCAGTTTCCTGGGACGGCGTCCGCGCGGACCGCGATCTCCAGCCAGCGGCCGTTCGTCATGAACTGCCCGCCGAAGTCCAGCTCCACGGTGAACAGCCCGTCGACGACGTCCACAGAATCGAGGCACACCGTGGGCCCGACCTGGTTGCCGAGCGTCGCCGCATCGAACAGGCGGAATTCAAAATCATGCAGCCCGTTCGCGGGTGCGCCGTCGCTCTTCAGCTGACCTTGATAGGTGAACGTTGTCCCGAGCGGCGCCTGGCCCACCGCATGGGAACCGCCGATCGCAGCCAGCATCACCGCCACAACAAACACGCTACGCAAGGACGACATGAGATCCTCCTCCGATCGACCACATTCTCTATTGCCCGCAATGTGGCAACGCGAGAACCGTCTTACCCTCGTGCTTCCAATTGCCTTACACGCGCTCGGCCGTAGCACAAACCACGGCGACAAAGAACACACACCGGACACCGGTGGGATCCCTGCTATCACACTTGTGCTAGCGTGTGCGCCTGAAAAGCATTATCGTGCCGGCTGTCAGGAGCAAACCTAGCGTGGCGGGTTCTGGCACAGCGTGGCCATAAATGTCCCAAGCCGGAGTTCCCGTCGTAAATCCGGGAGAGTTTTCCCACAATAGGGCCTGTCCAGGCACAATCGACGTGGCCTTGAAGGCGCTACCGAGATCAAGGGTGCTTTCAGATGCACCCAATATGCCGGATGTCGAAAACACTGTGACGGAGAAGATGTACTCCCCCGGATCGAGATATATGGGATCGAACTCGTATCCAAAGTAGTAGTTCTGTCGCCCCAAGTTGTCTAGCGTGAATGGGATACGTTCCGGCGAAAAGGTAATCTCGGTACTTGAGTACACATTACCTACACCTGGATTTCCCCCAAACCAGACCTCAGGTGGTCCACCACCTTCCCAGCCGAAGATATTGACTCTTTGGGGGTCGTATTGATCCCACGTACCCGACGCCAGGCCACCCACCATATAGAGCCCAGTGATTTCGGTCGGCTCCGTCAGGGTGATGGGCATCCCAGTGACTTGGTAGGGCCCCCCGAACTCCGTGTAGAACATGCCTTCCCTTGGCCTACCCTCATGGTATTCCGGGTGATCCGGATACCCTGCAGCGCTGAAAAGCAAGTCATCCGCCAAAGAACAACTGCTCCCCAGAAGTGCAACGCAAGCGATCAGTAACGGACGCATTCCGAAAGCTCCTTCGTCTGAATGGGTCAAGCAAGCTCAAGCGCCCGATTCGTTTGGCGTTCGCCGCCCGATACGAAACTCGAGCCCTCAGCGCCGCCGCAACTACTCGGCCCACTTCATGTTACGAGATTGCACGCCCGTTTTGCTATTACCCTCAAGGGGTAGAGCGTCGCGCGGGCCAGCCGTCGCGGGAGCGCTGGCTTAGCAAAACGTCGTGCACCAGCCAGAGTACGAGCCTGAGCCGGCTGGTGCAGCCGCACTTACGTAGAACCGCCTGGCGGTGCTTGCGGGCCGTCTCCAGGCCCACGCCCAGCTCGACCGCGACGGCCGCGTCCGAGAGACCGCGGGTCAAGGCCGTCAGCACCTCCACTTCACGCGGCGTCAGCCCACACGGTCGGGCGACCGCCGCGCGTTCCGCGGCGTCGAGCAGCGGCGGGAAGGCGCCTGGCGGACCGTCGCGGACGGGATCGCCTGGCGGGGCGGAGCGGCACGTTGCCGTCATCTTGTTCGCCTTACTCGTCATGTCGCCCGACCAAGCCGCAAGCGATTGTTCTCCAGGCGGTTCGGCGCCATCGACCCACCGCCGCGGCCATGGCCGCAGATTCTGTCGGCTCGGCGAAGGTCGATGCCCATGGATGGGTAGGCGCAGCGGGGCGGCGAAAAGCGCAGTCCAATCTCCCGGCTTTCTTTCGCGGCCGCCAACCAGCAGCACCCCGCCAGGATCGAGAGGGCTTCCGTCGAGCCGGTTTGGTATGATGAGTGGACGGGCCTGAGCCGAAGGCGCAGAAGCACGAACAAAGGCGCAGTTTTCTTGCGGAATTCAACCGGGCTTGAAGCCGGAATCTCGTCGCATGGCATCGGAAGCGAAAGAAACCTGGAACCCCGCCCTCTACGCGCACCTCCGCCGCGCCGCCGGCGCCCTGTTTCGCCGAGAACGCCCGAACGGGCTGCTCCAGCCCACGGCGTTGCTCCACGAGGCCTACCTGCGCGTGTCCCGAGGGATAGTGAGTCCGAAGGACAGGACGCGATTCTTCGCCGCCGCCGTGGGCGAGATGCGGCGGGTCCTAGTGGATCAGGCCCGGCGTCGCAATGCCGTGAAAAACGGTCGGGGGTGCAAACGGCTGCCATTGGATACGCGGGTGCTGGCCCTGGCGCAGCCGACGGTCGACCTGACCGAGTTGCACGACGCTCTCGACCGTCTCGCAACACTCTCTCCGCGGCAGTCGCGGGTCGTCGAGTTGCGGTTCCTGGCCGGGATGAGCGAGGATGAGGCCGCGGAGGTGCTCGGGGTGTCGCGCCGCACGGTGCAGCAGGACTGGCGCGGTGCGAAGGCTTGGCTGAAGCGCGAACTGGCCGACACATGTGAGGCGACTGAGCGCGGCAACTCTGTTTTGGCACGCCGCGCGTCACGCGAGCAGAGCGCGCCGGCGGCGGATACCTCACGATGACGCCTGAACGACACCAACAGGCGATGGAGGTGTTCGGTGCAGCCGTCGAGCTTGCGCCTGACAGCCGTGCGGCCTTCGTACGCCGGCAATGCGGCACCGATGCAGAATTGTTCGACGAGGTGTCGTCGCTTTTGAAGTGGGACGTGGCCGGCGCGCCGACCGAACTCGGTGTACCAGGGCCGGCCAGCAAGCTCGAACCGCCTGCCGAACTCCCGGATCGCATCGGACCGTACGAAGTCACCGGCTTACTCGGTCTCGGCGGAATGTCGATCGTCTATCGCGCCCGGCAGCGACACCCTGAACGCGCGGTCGCGCTAAAGGTCATGCGGCCCGCCGAGGGCGGATCCGTCGAGTTGAGCCGGTTTCGACGCGAGATCAACGTGCTCGCCCGGCTTCGCCATCCTGGAATTGCACCGATATACGGAGCGGGCACCGCCGTTCTTGATGGCTCCGAAACGCAGTATTTCGCGATGGAGCTGGTGGATGGCGAGGCGCTGACGGTGTTCGCCGATGCACACTCGCTGGATCGCAATCAGCGCGTTGAGCTGCTGCTGCGCGTTTGTGAGGCGGTCTCGTATGCGCACCAGCACGGGATCATCCATCGCGACCTGAAGCCGGCGAACGTACTCGTGGAGCGAACCCCCGACGGCGGTCGCCCGCGCGTGCTGGATTTTGGCATCGCGCGGCTCCTGGAGTCGCACGACGATGGGGCCGCATTCGTAACTCGGGAGCATCGCATCGTCGGCACGTTGGCGTACATGAGTCCTGAGCGCTTCGATCCCGACGGCGCCAACGACACTCGTGTGGACGTTTACGCGCTCGGCGCCATCGCCTATGAGCTGCTTGGCGGTCGGCCGCCGCTCGACGTCGCAAGGCTTTCAACCGTCGAAGCAATCCAGAGAATCCAACAGGAATCTCCGGCGCCGCTGGGGCGGTTGAATCCCACATGCGGTGGCGACCTGAGCTTGATCGTGGACAAGGCACTCGCCAAACTCCCGGGCGATCGATACGCCTCCGTGGAGGCGCTCGCGCATGACCTGCGCGCGTTCCTCCAGAATCGACCGATACGTGCCCGCGGCATAGCGCGACTTTACACGCTCCGGAAGTTTGTCCGCCGCAACCGGCTGGCAGTGGCGCTGACGGGGATAGTGGTTTTGGTCGCCATCGCCGGGGGGCTGGGCACGGCACGCGGGCTTTTGTCGGCCCGGCGGGCCAACCGCGAATTACAGAACCAACTCGCGGAAACGACCGAATCGGCCAGGTTCCTCGTGCGCGAGGTGGTGAGCGGCCTGGACAGCGTTGCCGGCACGGCCGAAATCCGAAGGGCGCTGCTGGACAGGCTTGTGGCTCAGATTGAGATGCTGCGAGCGCGCGACCCGTTTGACGACGGTCTCATGGAAGATCACGCTGCGGCATTGACTTCGCGGTCCGACGCGCTGGTGTTGTCCGAGCGACTCGACGAGGCGCTTGAAGACCGACAAGAAGCCCTGCGGCTGCGACAGGCCTTATCGCAGCGCGAGCCCGGATCGCATGCGCGCCGGGCGGAGGTATCGCTCGCACTGGTTCGGGTCGGCGATGTGCACAACGGGCGAAACGAGTTGGACTCCACCCTCGCTTACTACAAACAGGCCTACGCGATCGATAATGAACTTGTACAGGCCGAGCCCGATTCCGTTCGGTTCCTCGACAACCTGGCCTTCAGTTATGACCGCCTCGGATGGCTCGCGATGCGCCGTGATGAATACAACGAGGCGGCGGAGCATTTTCAGGCGCGGCTCGCGATCACAAACCAGCTCTTGCGCGTCGCACCCGACCGCGACGCAACGCGGCACGGCTGCATCATGGTCTACGGTTACCTGGCGGACGTCGCCAGCCGCCGAAGTGACCTGCAAGCCGCCGAGCAACATCGCCGCGAAGCGCACGCAGCCGCGCGGAGACTTGCCGCCGATCGACCCAACAATCGTCTGTATGCGGATGTGCTCGTGTGCGCATCACGTGAACTGGCCACGCTTCTTATGGATGCAGGCCGGTTGTCGGAGGCAGCGGAGTTCCTCGACGAGGCTGTGAGCGCTGCTTCGCACTTGTATGAAGCGGATCCGCACGATTTCCACCCAGCGAACCTCTACTTCGGCGTCCTTAGACTCCGTGCGGAGCTTGCTCTGTCTCAGGGTGACGAGGTGAGCGCCCGCCGCGCCCTTGACGCGGCACAATCGCTGGTGCAATCGGATGCCATTCGAACTGCCGGTAATGGAGTGCCAGGCGCGTGCGCAGAGCACTTGCTCGAACTCAACGCGCGCCTGGAACCTTTGCAATCCACGGCGCTACGGTCCGGCACATCTCTGCCGTAAGTCCCAACGGTGCCCAGGACCAATCCAACTTTTGTGACATCTTTGCTTGACCAACATGCGTCTGCCTCACGACCCGACACAATCTGAGGCTTGACGAAATCCCGGCCCTGACAGGTTCCACACTCATGGTCCCAATGGCTCGATGGCAGCAAGTGCATCGCTGTCGCGCTCTTTCGCCGCGGTAAGGTCGGGCTCGTTGAAACACGGTCGAAGAACCGCAAATGAATCCTGCTGTCAGACTGACAGCAGTTGGCCGCCGAATACCGGCGCTGTCACGCGAGATCCTTTGTCTGCTCCCACAGCCGTAGTGCGCGGTCTCGACTGATTGAATCAAGTCCCCCCCCACTCGCGAGACTGAACGCAAACTGCGCCGATTCGCCGATCATGGTCTTGCGCAGCTGCGTAAGGTTCGGCGAAATGGAGCGTGCCATTCTACAGAACAACTGCGCCGCTTCCAGCGTTCGCCCGAGCTGCATGGCCTGGTTGCGGGCGGCGAAGATCGCCCGTTCGGCCCATTCATAGCGACCAAGCGCATCACAAGCAATTGCGAGTTCGACGAGTTCAAAAGTCCTGTTCTCAAGGTCAATTGATCGAACAACGACATCCATGAGGTTGTGCAGGACATGGTCTTCGGCATCGCGGTTCGCCAAACGCCTGGCGCTAAACAACGCGTCGCCGACATCGAGATTGTGAGAGCGCGCGAACTCGGCGATAGGAGCGATGCGATTCCAGTCTTCCGCCTCCGTGCTGACCGATCGTCCAAGCTCTTCGAGCCCGGCGGCCGACATATGCTCGCCGAGCCACCGCATCGTCTGCGCCCTCTGCCGAATGTCTGCCAACTGTGAGGTGTCCGACAAGGCCACCGAATAGAACTCACGGGCTAACTCGGTTTGGCTGGCTAGGACTGATTCGCCTGCTGCAATTGCTCGCGAATACGTTTCTCTCTCAATCACATCTCCTCGCTGAAGAACGTCGACCATCGCGAGGGCACGGTGAGCCAGCGCCTCAAGGACAGGCTCGGCACCTTCGTACAACAGTGAGAGTCCCACCGCCGTCAACCTGTTCCGGTAGTCGTTGCGTGACTCGTGCTCGCTGTCCTTCGACGAGCGTATCAACTTCGGTACTAATTCCAGGTGTTTCGACAACCCGCCGGCTGCAAGCCGCCTTATCTCTGCGCCAAGCGACAGAAGTTCGCAGCCTCGGCAACCGATGCCCTGCAAAAACTGGCTTGAAAAATACCGAGCATATGAGTGAGGCGACAGATATCGCGTCGTCGCCCAGAGATGTCTTTCGGCGTCGCTGGCGCAAGCGGTAGCGGTCGAGTAATCGAGCGGCGCACCTGGCCAACCGGCTGGTAGATCTACGCTGTGCTCGGGACGCCCGGTTACGTTCACATGCGCCAGCGGCGATTCCTGTCCGAATCCAGACTTGAGATCGCCTTGCGTTCCTGCCGGGGGAAGCCAACCAGACAGCTCCATGGCATACTCAAAGCCACACTGTGCTGCCACTCCGTCGCCGCGCAAGAAGAACGAGCGCGCAGCGATGAGGGCCAGGTGAACCCGTAGGCCGTTTGTTGCGGCGTCACCCCGGTCTCGATTGGTACGACCTCCAACCAGCAAATCAGCGTGCCGTGAGAACAGCGCCAGCGCTATGTCGGCGAATTGCTCCACTTCCCGGATGTCGCAACAAAGAGAACTCCACGTCAGATTTCGGATCCACCAATGTTGTCGAGCACGAGACAGATAGGCAAAGCCGTGGACAATGTCTGGGAGGTAGTCAGTGCGTTTCGTCGCGCGATCATCCTGTTGCAGAAGCCACAGATGCTCCCATTTCGCCCAACTGTCAGCGGGTGCGTTCTCCCAAAGCCACCTCGCATCATGGAGGGCCTGCCTGGACTCATTGACTTCCGCAAACGCCCACGCGCGGTATCCGCGCACATAGGCTTCCTGCGCACTGTCGCTACCAGGTGGCGGTGGAATGGCCAGATTTGTTACGCGGATGATGTCGGCCCAGCGGCCGAGGCGCAAGAAAACAAGAGCGATCTGATTTACCCGCAACAAGTCGTGCGGGGCCTCGCGCACAAGCGGTCGAAGCGCGAGAATCGCCGCGTCCCAGTCGCCCAAGTCAAGCGCCAAATCCGCCAGTTCGCCGCGCAAAGGCCGCAACTGCTCGCGGCCCAGCCACAAACACCTAACGGCGTCCTTCAGGAGCTTGAGCCTCGCCAGACACTTCTCATTGTCAGCACGTTCTTCAGCCGACAAGGTCGACGATTGGCACGTTCGTGCGGCCGAGTGGAGAATAATGATGGCAAGGACACAGACCGCGGCAAAAACGAGCGCACACGCTGAGGCGATCATGATTAGCACTGTGACCGCCCAGAGTGGCAGGGAACTCATTACTCTAACCCCGCGCCGACACCAGGGAGAGTAGTCGAGGGAACCGTGGAGCGGCTCGATGCAGGCTTCGATTGGGTGAAGGCCGTTTTTAGGACACTCCAAGCCGGGAGCGTCGTTGATGGCAGTGACCGCGCAGTGCGCGGCTGACCGGCTTGGAACACAATGGCGTCCACGCAGTAGTCGTTTGCCGGTCCGCCCTTGCGGAGGGTCGTGAATTCACTCGCTAAGACCGCGGATTCTGGGGTTGGTGTGCGGCTTGAGGAAACATGGCCAAGTGAGTCGCCACCGAGGGTCTCCCGAGGAGTCATGTGACGGCCAAAAACTCGCTCCGCCCACTCATTCGTCGTGGGATCACCGTTCGCATGAAAGATCTTCGTCTGGAGGTTTCCGAGCAGGCTCTGCGCCGCTGATACCGGGTCCCGAGTGGCGAGCATCGCATAGTAGTTCGGCAAGCTCTGCGTCAAGTAAACCGTCGCGGCCCGCTTACTCCGCGCCGTCTGCTGATACAGCACATCGTGGTTCGTGACGAAGTACTGCGACTCGTCGGCCCAGAGAAAGACCGTCCGGTCTTTGGCGGCAACAGCTAGCCGTTCGATCGCCCGCTGCCAGATCGTCTTGAAGAGGATTTGGGCGAAGCGGCCGACCTCGCCATAGTCCTTTATCGGAAGGTTCAGGACGATGACCTTGCCCTGGCGGGTTTCCTCCGGCGTGACAGTGAACGGCTTCTCGCCCGGCTTCGGATCGTCGGTCGGGCAAAAGAGGCGTTGAAGCGGCCCCCGCAGCAGGCCGGTTACGCGCGATGTGAAGCTGCTGACGATAATGCTTCGGGTTCGCGGAGCAAGCCCGGCAAAGTCATTCAGCCAGTACTCAATGGTCTGTTCAAGATCGACCAATTCGTTCGCGGTGAGTTCGTCTTTGACCGAATGGTCATTGGCCCGGCGCAGGCATTGTGCCGTATACGCATCGGAACGCAGGTAGGCCCGAATCCGTTTGCTCGGCGGCGCCGTAGTGATGATCCGGTTCACGTCTGCTAGCCGGACCTGCTTGTTTGCCAGCGCGGCGAGGTCGATCGCGTTGGTCACGAGCTGCCGAAGTGCATCCGCCCAATATGGGTCGGTCGAGCTTCCCCGGTCGTCGCCGCCGGTCGCCGCGATCGCCGTAGTGAACAGGGCGACCAGGTTGGGAGTCAGCCTCGCCCCGCCGCCGGCCTGGTACTCGTAATCCATGAAATCGAACCGCTGCCCGCGGTCCGGCGCCAGCTCGACTCGGTCATCCAATCGCCCGGCTTCTTCGAGGTAGTCGCGCCAGTTCCCAGCCTCATCCGACTTAGCGCAGAGCACTAGGCCGCCGAAGCCCTTGGCGAGCATCCGAGTCGCGAGGTGATAGCCGCTGCCGGTCGTCTTTCCGCTGCCGGTCGCGCCGAAGATCTGCGTCCCTTCGCAGGCGTCTCGGATGGACCAGTCGTGTGCGACCTTTCGGTCGACGTCCCGAAATGTCGTCACCGGCTCGTCCAAAGGATCGTTGGAGACCGGGGCGACAGAAGGTGAATTTGCTGCGGCTGACAACCCTACCACCCTCCTAACCTAAGACCGCACCGCGGGCTTAGGGGAGATGTCTGACGCGAATCTTGGCTTCCGGCTCAAACGCTGTTATGATTCATTCGTGCTGCGAATCACCGAAAAAACGAGTGCCGCTGCGGCCAAGAGCTACTACAAGGACGGCCTTGCCCGCGGCGACTACTACCTCGCCGGCGACGTGGTACCCGCTATCTGGGGCGGCAAGGCGGCGGAGCTGCTCGGCCTGGACGGCCACGTCGAGCGGTCAGCATTCTACCAAATGTGCGATAACCTGAAACCGGACGGAACGCCGCTGACCCCCCGCACACGGGCGGACCGCCGAGTCGCGTACGACATCACGCTCGACTGCCCGAAGTCAGTATCGCTCATCTACGCGTTCGGCGGGGACGACCGAATCATGCCGGCCTTTCTCGAAGCGATTGCTGAGACCAATCAGCGAATCGAGGCCGACGCCCGCACCCGGGTCCGAACGGGTGGCCGCTCGGAGGACCGGCCCACGGGAAACCTCGTCTGGGCGACCTTCATCCACGACACGACCCGTCCGGTCGCGGGCATTCCTGACCCGCAGATTCACGGTCACACCGTGATTTTCAACGCCACGCACGACCCTGTCGAGCACCGATTCAAGGCTGTCCAGTTGGGCTATATCCACACGAACGCTCCGTTCTACGAGGCGTTCTTCAACACTCTCTTCGCTTCCAAGATGCGGGCACTGGGTTACGGAATCGTCCGTAACGGCCGGTCGTGGGAGGTGGAAGGCATCGACCGCGGGCTGATTGAGTCTTTCTCGCATCGAACGCGTGAGATTCTCGCCGCCGCCAGGCGGCTCGGCATCACGGACCCCGACAAACTAGGTGGACTTGGTGCTCGCACGCGGGACCGGAAGAGCAACGCGAAACCGTGGGACGTTGTCCGCGAAGTGTGGGCGTCCCGGCTTGCCCTGGACGACATCAAGGCCCTCCAGGCGGCGAGGCATCTCGGCCAGCGTGAGCGACCTGGCCCTACGCCACGGGAATCGCTGGAGCATGCGCGCGAGGAGTGCCTCACCCGCAGTGCCCTCGTGCCTGAGAAAGTTCTCCTCGAAGCCGCCATGCGATTCGGTGTGGGGTATGTGTCGCTCGCGGACCTTGAGGCAGAGTTGCCGAAGCTGGGCATGGCTGTACGGGAGGTCCGAGGCGAACGACACGTCGGTGATGACTCCCGGCTTCGCGATGAGAAGTCCATGCTGGCGGTTGCCCGTGAGACACGAGGTACCTTCCGGTCTTTCTTCCATGACGACGTGGTGATGCCGAAGGGAGCGACGCCACGCGAAGAGCAGGTTCTGACACATCTGTCGAAATGTCGGGACCAGATTATCCTGGCCCGACTTCGGCCCGAAACCGGCTTCGAAGTCGTCAAACGTTTGGAGGCGCGTGGCTTTGAGGTGACACGGTTCGACGGTCGGTCATTGAAGCTCCCGGGCGATGAGCTTGACCGGACGCCAATGAGCAATCCCGTGTGGTGGGTGGACAATGCCCAGCACATTGGGACGAGCGAGATGGCTGACCTGTTCCGGAAGGCGAACGATTCTGCCGTTCGCGTGGTGCTGGTTCCCTCACCGGGCCGCGTTAGCCGGCACAGTCCGCTGCCCCTGCTCGGCTCCCGGGCTGGCCTCCGTACGCCATCATTCGAAGCAAAACGCACGGCTCGTGAACAGCATCGCGACGCTGCAAGGGCCTTGGAAACTGGTCGTCCTGAAACCGCCCTCAAGCGGCTGGATACACTCGGCGCCGTCGTAGAGTGTGCTCCCGAGTCGCTGCAGTCGACTATCGCTCAGGCGTATGCCCAGCGGGACAAAGCCGGGAAACAGAGCCGCGTAACAGTCAACGAGGAATCCGTGATCGACAAGTTGACTGAGGCGATTCGTTCCGCCTTGCGTCGCCTCAAGATACTGGGGCGTTCCCGCAAGTTCGAAAAACTCACCCCTGTTCATCGTTCGGATGATGAACGCAGCGACCCATCCATGTACCGGCCAGGGCAGATTGTCGTGTTCTACCGGTCAATCAAGGGTTTTCGGGCCGGCCAGCGATACAAAGTTGTTAGCCGTGACCCGTTCGGTAATATCCTCGCCCGGAACCTCAGGCCGCGAAAGGGGCTGATTCAATCGGCTGTTCCGTTCGTTGAAGCACTGCCGCTGTTATCTCCCAATACGTTCGCGGTTTTTCAGCGTTCAACTATAGAGCTCGCGAAAGGCGACCGTCTTTTTATCACCCGGAGCGGGCGGACGCTGAATCAGAGTTTTGGGCCCGAGCTGTTCATGTCCAAGCAGTCGCTCGCCAAAAACGCCGAGTTCTCCCGCAGCCTTGGCCTGGAGCCGCCAGACCGTCGGTATCGCGTCCGCCGGGGGATGACGCCTCGAATCAAGCGTTTCACCTTGACGGGCGATTTGCTGTGTGACAATGGCTGGATAATTTCGAAGAACTTCGGGCACTGGGACCACGCGTACTGTAGTGTGGGTGATACCAACGGGGCTGACGCGGTCTTTCGTGAGCGGGAGAAGGACGGTGCTGCACGCACGACCTTTTACACAACAGACCGGGGTAATCTGTTCGAGGCGGCTCGTGAACGCCAAAGAGCTGCGCAATCTGAGCGGCGGACTGACACCGTGAACCGTCAAGATCGCTCGCGAGGTCGCAGTCAGAACCGAGGGATGGACTATGGGCGTTGACCTTCTCGCAAAATACTATGGCGAGGATTCCAAGGAGTCGCTTGACCCTGCGGATGCCGGACCGTGTTTCCGGATTGGCAGTAAACCGGCTAAGTACGTCTTCTTTCGGTTAGATAGCAAACTCGCAGCGTTCGGTTATTTCGCCCTGCTGTCACTGCAGTATGACCCTGGTGTGGGTTTAGTCCTCTACTTCGGCAAGACCACTGTGACCATCCAAGGCCGCAATTTGAAGCCTTTGTGCCAGTTGTTCATGGAACATCTGGTTCGGGATTGTCTCGTTGGAGATGAACATCAGGGTGTTCCGCCAAAGGCACCGTTTGTCGAGCAAGTTGTTATTGATTTCGAATAACCCGCGGGTTATCCGTATTTGCTGCCGTACGCCGTCCGTCGCCTTCGGGTCCTCGCCCCGCGAGGCCGGCAGGCCCCTGGGACCCGAAGGTGACGGACGCTGCGGTCCCCTGCTGCCGGTGCCGGCCCCGAGTCACAGGGCTCCTCGTCCGCGATGACCTGCAATGCTGATGCACTCAGCCGGCAAGGTCTGCCAGGTCCGGGTCGATGCGATGGTCACTCGGTGGAGCCTCGCCCGCCAGTCGCCGCTCCTCCCAAAGAAAAACATCAGACAGCCGGACGTACCGAATCCGTCCGCGTCGCTCATACGGCAGTTCCCCTGATTCCATTGCGGCGATGACCGTCGCTCGTCGCATCCGCTGCATCTTGCGAATCTGCTCCAGGGACAGCCAGTGCGAAAAAGGTCCATCAGTGGCGACAGGCTGCTTTGGTTCGAAGAAGGTCGCGTTCAGCGGGTTGCTGGGTGTTGCGAGCGGTCCTGCATGCGAAGGGTGGCCGTTCCCCCGTCCGAAGCGGTTCATCGCCCGTCCCGAGCAAGCCCGGCCTCCCCGTGACGCTGGAACACGACGCAGTACTCATGCAGGATGCGTGGGTCTTTCAGCGGGTAATCGACGCCGTCGGAGCGGCATCTGTGTTGAGCCTTGATGATGACGCTGCGGAGCTGACCGAGCTCGTTCTCCAGGTTGAGCACGTCCCGGATAATCGGCGTGTACCTGCCGCGGCGCCGAACATCGCCGATGAGCACGGCGAGCCGTCCACCGGGTGTGAGTGCGGCGTAGCATCTACGCAGACAGGTTCGCAATGCCGCCCGAAATTCCTCGTACTTGTCGAAGGTGCTAAGGTCAGAAATGTCGCTGCTGTACCGAATAATGTTCCAGTAAGGCGGATGAATCCACACCAAGTCGAACGTCCCGGGCAGGTCTTGCTTCAGCAGGTTGAACCCGTGCCGCAAGTCGGAGCCCCAATACCGGATGGGGTCGGCTGTCTCGCACTGAAGGCAATTCACGTCACGAATGACGTCTCGTGTCGTGCCAGAGCCGAACATCGGGTCCGCTATGCTTCGCGGCTTGTAGTGCTGTACAAGCTGCAGGAATAACCGTCCGTCGCAGTTGCCGCGGTAGCGGCCATCGCCCCAGGCCGGGCACCGCTCCGGATAGGAGACAATTGAGCCGAGCGGCCGCATGTTCTGATACAGCAAGGTGTCTGAATCGATGTCATGTACTTCCATATTCCTCCGTAGTCAAAGAAAGACCCGCCGCAATGCGGCGGGTCAGGTTATCAATAATCGTCCGGCAGCAGCACGGTGGTAGCCGAGCGGTCGGCCTCCGTGATGACCCAGAACTTGGTGCCCCTGCGGTCCCGGTACACGGACAGAATCCGTCTCTGTCGCACGAGTGAACGGTCATTCTCGTCGCGGTCGGCCGGTCCGCAGTCACCCCAGTCGCCGGCCGCGTGGCGGTCGATGCAGGTGTGAACGTCGTCGGGATTCAGGCGTTGCTCTGCGTTTGGCGTGATAAGCAGCCTGCCGAGCGGGAACCGCGGCGTTTCCGGTGAATCCGGAGGCGTGTCGCCGGGTCTTGTTGCTTGTGGTGGGTTCTTTCTCTCATGATGTGCCATATTCCTCCGTGTGATACGCGACCGCCGAGGCCCGACGGTCGCCTGAATAGCTGCTTTCAAATGTGAGAATCAAAGACGTGAATCTGTCCGTCGCACTCGACGGTGAAGATGTCGCCGTTCATCTGCATGTCGTCGGCGATGCCCTCAAAGTCGATGTGATAGCGGATGAAGTCGGGGAGCTTCGAGAGGCTCTCGTTGTAGCAGTCCTCAATCAGCTCCTGGGCATAATCGCTGAGGCGCTCGAAAGCGCCACGATAGCCTTCCTGCATGTAGCGGGTGGCCTCGTCGATACTCTGCGTACCCCCGAAGTGGCTGACCAGGCCGGTAAAGACCGCCCCGTGCTCGACGATGCCGCGAGCTGTTGCGGCGACTTTCTCGATGTCCGCAAACTCACAGAGCCGCAGTTCTCCAAAATGCTCGTAATCGTGAATAGCCCAGTCTTTCGCGATGGGTTCACGTGATTCGCTCAACATTTCCTGAATCGCTGTGTGAATGTCCTCGGCCGGCTGAGCGGCGGAAATCCATCGGCCGTGAAGTCGTCCCGCGTTGTAGTCTGCAAGTGATGCGACATAAATGCGGGGAGTGTCCTGTGTGTCTGTTTTAACTGCGGTGTTCTCTGAATCCATAGCCCTCCGTGTAAGAAAATGACCGCCGGGATTGCCGGCGGTCTTGTGTATCACTGAGACGACCGTATCATAAGTTTGATACAGATGGCAAGCAGAAAAAGCACATTTGTTGCGAGCTGCGGTCTGTGTGCTATGCTTTTGCGGTTCGCATGTGCCGGTGTCGCCGGCTGTGGCTCGACTGCTCGTTATCACTTATCCACGCGCTGCAATGCTCTGCCTGTCTTCCAGGCTTGGAAGTCGTCGCAGAGTCCGGCAAACCACTACAAGCTCCACTCCTCACCACGGACTGTGCTCAGCGTGTTAGTCTCGTCAAGTTCGTTGCGCAGCCATGCCATCAGATAGCGATGACATAGTGGCAAGTGGCAGCACGGGCTCCCGTCAGGCCATTGTCGTACCACGTATTCCGGCGTTCTCCGCACGTACCAGGCGAGATAGGCGATGACTTCGCCGAAGTTCTGCGGGGCCAGGTCGCTGGCTCGTCTGATGCGGCATTTGCGGTGTTGTTGCGTCTGACAGCGTGTTCCTATTGTCCGACGCAATGCGTTCATCCAGTTCATTGGAAACATGTGTCATTCTCCTTTGTCTGTAAGTGAGCGACCCGCCCCTCTTCGGCGGACCGCTCTTGGGTTGTTAAAGCATGTCTCCGTCGGCGAGTGTGACGGCCAGGCCGTCCACGTCGTCGCCGAAAAGTTTCGCCAGCGTGGCGATTCGGCGAAGCCGGGCCTGTTCTGCGTCCGCAAGCACCGGCGGTTTCGCCGGACAAACCGGGCACCGCATGATGAGTCCGCCATTGCGTTTGAAGTCCGCGGGAGCTTCGTGAAGCACGTGGTCCATGTTCCACGGCTCGCCGCATCGAGTACAAACTAGGTCCATATGTATCCTGTTATGAAACCCCGCATTGGCTTCGCGACGCGGGTGTGATACGGTGGGGTCGCTCTGGCCCGTGACGGCAGTCACGGAAGCTCACCGGTTGCCGGGCGGCTCGCCGCGTCAAATCCATTCTTGGCCAGGATGCACGCGGCGCCTCCTCAAGCAGCAAGGCGGGTGTATCATAAGTTTAATGCAGATTGCAACATCTTTGAGGATGTTGTGAATGACCATTCGGTGGCGGTGAGTTGTGGCTGAGCAGTCTGCGTCGCCCGAAAGACTTGGCCATAGAGGGGACCCGCGAAGGGACGGCAAAAGTCCCGCGGCGGGGAGTCGCTGTGGGCAAGTCAGGTTGGTTCAGACGGCTGCAACAAGACGGTTGCGTTTGAGCAGCGTTATGCGGCATTCTGGGTGATATGCATCCCGCTGAACCAATATCTCTGACAACCCGCGAGCGAAACCGGCTGCGTGACCTGCTTCGTGAGCATGGCCCGCGTGCTCGAATTGGGCGGCGTGCCGGCATCCTGCTGCGGGCGGCGGATGGCCTGTCCAACGAGCGCATCGCTGCCGTTCTAAACACAGACCCGCACACGGTCGCCCGATGGCGGCAGCGATACCTGGATGGCGGCCTGCCCGCGATTTTGCAGGAGCTGCCCCGCTCTGGACGTCCGCCAACGGTTCCGGCGGACGAGGAAGTGGCCGCGGTTCGAAGGGCTCTGGCCGAAACGCCCCCCGACGGTCGTCCATGGTCGACCCGAAGCCTCGCCCGGCATCTGGGGGTGAGCCATTGCCGCATCTCCCGCCTCTGGCGGCGCGAGGGTGAGGCCGGGTCGGCAGCCTGAACCGGATGGGCGCGGCCCTGCCATGGTCCGGCTTGAATCCTGCTGTCTCATGGCTGCTGCCGCATTGTTCTGTTTGAACTTCAACTTTTCAGACTATCTGCACGCCGGCGACGCCTCGCAGCGTTTGCGCTGCAAGCTAAATCAGATTGGGTCGTGCCGTGGGAGTTGGGCTGGCTGGTGGACGCTATGAGACCTGATTCGTGCGGAGGGGGTTGGCTCTCCTGTGTAGGGCCGTTCGCGACTGGCCGGGCGTGCCCCCAGCATCAGGTGCGTAGGGACCCGCTGTTTTTCCCCTGCGAAGGGTCGTCACCGGCAGTCACCCGCCGCTTGCCGCCGGAACGTCCTTTCTTGCGTCTGAAGTGAGGTCGGCGAGTGCTGTAAGGGAGTCTGATTCCTGTTAAGCGGTTCGAAGGTGACTTGGGCTCAGAAATGCGCTAGGCTCGACCTGCGAGACACTGTTTGTTTCGCGTTCGTCAGAATCATGCAAACGCGTGGCCTGACGTCTGAATCGTGGGATCGGACACCCGGTAAACCTGACCACCAATCAGGCTAAGGGGGCGGACTTCATCATCCGCCATGTTCGAGGCTCGTAGCGCTGGATTGCCATGAGAGTGGCTCGTCCAGTGCGAGGGAGGCTCGACAGAGTAAACCCGAATTCTTCGGAGTAATCCTGTTGTTCTATCCCATGTAAGTCCGGGCGAACCGCACACATTCTCAGTTCGTGGCTGCGTCTAATCGGCGGTCCGGGTGCGCGCCGTTCGCCCAAGTGCCGGCCTGCGGGTCGGCAGGAAGACGGGCGACCGGGACACACTCGCGCGCTCGCGCGAGCCGGATCAGTCAAAGTGGGTGATGCCGCCATGCGGCGGATAATCCCCCTGCGGGGTTCGGGCCAACCTTCGAGCGCATGCTCGGAGCGGCCCGCTCAACGCCAGCCCAGGCAGGGAGCTCGTCGGCAGCGATGCCGGCGACCGGGGCGATGATAAGCCTCGGCGTTCCACGAAAATCGTGGACGGTGAAAAGCTCAACTGCGAAAGGCGGGATGACCGCTTCTGGGTGAATTTGATCGGAGACGGTGCCAAACCGCGATAGAAAGACCTGCGCTGAGGGTAAGGGGAGCTTCTAGATTCGTACCCCGAAATCGTCCGTTTCGGCGGGCGTAAACATGCCCTCCGGCGGGAGCCGGCGGGTGATCAGCGTTGTGAACGCAACGTGCGGGAGAGACGCACGCGGCGTTTCCAGGTCAAGCGACGTGACCGATCAGACGGAGACTGGTTCTAACCGGGGAAGGACTTCGGCGGCCGGGGTGATGCCCGGTGCCCGCGATTTATCGCGTGGGTGCTTGAAAAGCCGGAGTCTGGGAGCGGGGCCTCAGTAGGAGCACGCGGAAGCGTGGCGGCAAAGCGGCAAGGCAGTCGCGATGCCGTTCGTGCATTTACGGGTGGTGCCGGATGCTGAACGACGACGAAAGGGCTGACGAGCAATTCCCATGTTTGCAGACGTGTCGGTGCGGCGCCGGGGCAGGGAAGTCCTGCCCCGGCCCGTTTCGGCGGGTCGGAAGACAGCCAATGCGGTCAAACGAGGACCCTCGGGAGAGGGCCGTCGTTTGGCAGCGGAATGACGATGCACAGGCGGGGTGTACCCGCGTGTGCGTCGAGGTTGGGTGGCCGCAACTGCTGTGGATTCGCACTGATTTCTCGTAGTGCGGGATGCGTGGCATTCGCAAGAGAATTCGGCGGCTTGGTGCAGCGAGAGCATGAATCGGTGCTGCGATTTTGTGCATTGAGCAACTGCAATAGATGAATCTAGCCGCATGGTGCGGACGAGGGCCGGTCGCATGATGCGAGTCGATGAGCTGACGGCGACACCGGCGACGGTGGGGCCAGAAGCAAGGTCGGATTCGCAACGGCGGGGAAGCGACGGCATTTGGATGCGCCAACGCGGTGATGGATTCACTGGTGGCAGTGTGCTCGAGGCGTAGCGGGAAGCGGCCTGGTTCTCATCGAAGAAGGTGGTTCTGCGCGCCGAGCCGGTAACGCGGGCGACCGCGTGGCCGGTGTGCGGGAGGTTCGGGTTCGAGCGAAAGGAGGTGATCTGAATGGGTTGGTGGCGCACGCGGAGCGGCGGGGTTATCGGCGACGGGCCGGCGAACATCATCGACGAGTTCGATGAGGTCGCGTGGAAGCAGCCCTCGGAGATTCCGCCGAACGTGCGGGCACGCATCGTGGCGTGCTATCGGGAGGATTTCGACCGCGAGCCGACGGAACAGGAACTCCGGGAGTTGCTGGACTTCTGCGACGATGTCGGCCCGGACGGTTCATGCTCGAACGAAAGGAGGTGAACAGGGCTTTGCGGGGTTGTGCCAGAACAACCCGCTCATTTTGTCGGAGGAGGAGGGAGTCGCATGGAGTATCGGTGTGTCGCAACATCCATCGAAGGGTTCGTTCAGCAACTCGCCGTCGCGTACATCACGCACGGCTACTGGTTCTATGTCGCCGGGACGATCCCGGAAGGGAAGGATCCGACCGCCGTCGATGCGAAGCTCATCGATCGCTACGGTATCGGCATCTCGAAATGGGCGCGGTGCCGGCGCAAGAAGCGGGGCTTGGCGAACATGCAGTACCTGCGGCACGAGCAGTTCTTCGTCCTATTGGCGACCAGGGGCCAGCACGAGTTCTTCGACCGCGAGCGGGTATCGATTCGGGATGTACGGCGGGTACCGATTAAGTTCGCCGGCTACAGCGTTGGATGTCGCAAGGGGCGGGATGGGAGATGGCATGCGTCTGTTCGCCTAGCGGCGGATCGATACTTGGAGCTGCGCGACGGACTGCTTGAGGGGGCTGCCGGACGTAAATCGTCAACTTTCGGCGAGAGCATCAAGGGGATTCGGTTCGCTCGGTTCGGTCCAGTTCGCCAGCAGCTCTTGTGCCTGCGGCGCGCTGTCACTCTCGCAAGATTGCCCGTCCGACCATTTCGGTAGGCCTGGGCGTACAACCAAGGTCGTCGATGTAACACCATGTGCCACATAGCGTTACGGACAGTCACATAGCGTTTGCTATGCGTAATTACCATGCGCACGCGAACGCATCTTGTTGACGGATAAAACCCGGACGCTATGATGCGCAAGTATGATGCGTGCGATACCGTCGGGTCGAGGTGATTCTGCTGTCGCCGACCGCGTAAGGCGTCTGCGCGAGAAACTCGGACTGACTCAGGTCCAACTCGCGGAGTCGCTGGGGGTCTCGTTCGCCTCCGTAAATCGGTGGGAAAACGGGCAAGCGAAGCCGGGCTCGTTGGCGTGGCAGCAGATTCTGCGGTTGGAGTCGGCTGGCCTGGGAGCCCTGGGGCCATCGGACGACGCTGAACAGCGCAAAGGGTCGGTTCCGCTTGGCACGGACTTCCTGGCATCCGCCGGACGAGTTCGCCTCGTGGCCGAAGCCGAACGGCTCTCCTACGGGCACCTCTTCAACCCGACTTTCGCGACGGAAGTGTCGCTGATTGACCCGCTGCCGCATCAGCGGATCGCAGTGTACGAGCACATGCTAACCCAGCCTCGATTGCGATTGCTGCTCGCCGACGACGCCGGTGCGGGCAAGACGATTATGGCGGGGCTGTACATCCGCGAGATGCTCGCCCGTCGACTTGTTCGGCGTGTGCTAATCGTGCCGCCGGCCGGCTTGGTCGGGAACTGGGAACGGGAACTTCGGACTCTATTCAGCCTCAACTTCCGAATCATCCGTGGACCTGATGTACGTCAGGGGAACCCCTTCGCGGACGCCGAGAGCGACCTGGCGATTTGCAGCGTTGACACGCTGAGCGGTGAAAGGGTGTTCGGGCCGCTGAAGGACCCGAGCGTCGAACCCTACGACTTAGTCATTTTCGATGAGGCGCACAAGCTCGCGGCTGATCGCGAGGCGGACCTGACAGTTCGCCGGACCGAACGATACAAGCTGGCAGAATCGCTTGCCGGTATTCAGACCGACGATGCGCGGTGGCTACTGCCGTGGTCGGCGCAGCACCTCCTCCTGCTTACGGCGACGCCCCATATGGGTAAGGACTACCCGTATTACTGCCTGTGGCGACTGCTTGAGCCGGAAGTCTTGCCGACACTCGATGCGTTCAACGCGTATCCAACGGACGCTCGACGACGGCATTTCATTCGGCGAACAAAAGAGGAGATGGTGCACCTTGATGGGAGGCCGCTCTACCCCACGCGGGAATCGAACACGCTGAGCTTCGACCTGACGCAAGGCAGTGTCAGCGAACAGGCGCTGTACGACAAGACCACTGCATACATGCAAGCCTTCTACAACGCCGCGCAGATTCTGAATCGCTCGGCCGCGCGATTGGCGATGAGCGTGTTCCAGCGGCGGCTGGCCAGTTCCACGTTCGCGGTCAAGCGGTCGTTCGAGCGCCGACTTGAGCGGCTTAACGGTTTCATTGAGCGCGTCCGGGCGGGCAGGATCACGGCGGACGAACTCCTGAAGGCCCAGAGGGAACTGAATAATCGGCGGGACCCATTTGACGACAGCACGGCGGATGATGACGCGACTGAGGATGGACAAGAGCGACACGAGCTGGCCGAAGATGAACTGCTGGAAACCATCATCTACACCTCGCTCGGTGAACTCGAAGCGGAACGCACGCAGGTCCAGGAATTGGTGGAGCTTGCACAAGCCGTGCTCGACACTGGGCAGGAGTCGAAGTTCGAGAAGCTGCGAGACGTTCTGAGCGACCCACAGTTTCGCGACGAAAAGCTCATCGTCTTCACCGAACACCGGGACACGCTGGCCTGGCTGGGACAACGGCTGGAGGCTCTCGGCTTCACCGACAAGATCGCGTTCCTTCACGGCGGGATGGACTACAAGGAGCGCGAGCGGCAGGTCGAGCATTTCCGCAGAGCGGACGGGGCCCAGTACTTGGTGGCAACCGACGCTGCGGGCGAAGGTATTAACCTCCAATTCTGCTGGTTGATGGTCAATTACGACATCCCGTGGAACCCAGCCCGTCTTGAACAGCGGATGGGCCGCATCCACCGCTACAAGCAGCAGCACGATCCGGTGATCATCGTGAACCTCGTAGCAGGTAAGACGCGCGAGGGCCGCGTCCAGGCGACGCAGCTTCGCAAGCTTGAGGCGATGCGACGCGAGTTGGGCTCGGACAAGGTCTTCGACGTGATCGGCCGCACGTATGAGAACGTGTCCATCACGGCTCTGATGGCACAGTGCCTCACGGAGGATGGAGCATCGGAAGCCGTGAAGCGAATCGAGGGGACCCTCACCAAAGAGCAGATCGAAGCGCTTGAGGCACGCGAGAAGCGCCTGTTCGGCGATGGCGGCGACGTGAAGGGCGAACTGCCGCGCTTGCGTGATCAGTCGCGGGTGGAGATGTTCCGCAGGTTGTTGCCCGGCTACGTCCGCCAGTTTGTTGAGCGCGCCGCGGCCGAGCTCGACCTGGTGGTCGACGGCGACCTCGACGATTTCTTCGCGCTGCGGTCTGGGCGAGCGGCGGGGTTGGACCTGCTCTGGCCTGTGCTCGAATCGTATCCTGAGGAGACTCGCGAGCGATTGACGGTACACCGCCCGAGCGAGTCGGAGGATGCGATCTTCCTGCACCCCGGGGAGCCACTGTTCGAGCGGCTTCGGGCCGTTGTGCTGGATCGGTTTGCAGCGGACGCCCAACGCGGCGCCGTGTTCATCGACCCGACGGCGGTTCGCCCGTACATCTTCCACCTGGCCGAGATCACTGTGGAGCGCCGCGCCGGCTCGACGGGCGCGGACGGTGACGCAGAGTTGCTTGAATGCCGCCTGGTCGGTTTGAAAGACGACTCGGGGGTGATCGACGAGTCTCCGGTCGAGTACCTGCAGCTCCTGCGCGGCAGTGATCGCTTCCCGCCGGAGTTCGCTCGCGTCGCGCTGGCCGCGGAGGAGTCGAAGATTCGGGCGTCGCAGTACGCGGAGGAGAAGGTTGCGGCGCCGCTTGCGGCGGCCCGACAACGGGCGTTGCTCGACTCGCTGGCCGAGCGCGAGGAGTTTCTCGTCCGGGGTTACAACTCGCAGGATGCGGAGTTGGCAAGTCAGCGCGCTCGTCTGACAGATCGCCTCCGTGCCGGCGATGCAAAAGCGCGGGCTGCCGTGGACGCCATCAAGCAGCAGCAACGCACGCTAGCCGACCGACGGGATGCGGCCGTCGCAACGCTACGGGCCGAGCCGGCTGAGATCTTACCGGGTGAAATTCGCTTCCTCGCGCACGCCTTGGTTGTGCCGTCCGCTGACCCCGAGGACCGGAAACGACACGATGCCGAAGTCGAGGCAATCGCTATGCAGGTGGCGACGGTATACGAAGAAGCGTTGGGGGCGACGGTCCGCGATGTTTCAACGCCACCCAAGGCACGGGCCGCTGGCCTGTCCGACAGCCCCGGCTTCGACCTCCTCTCGATTTATCCATCCGGCGAGCGGCGGGCCATCGAGGTGAAAGGCCGGGCCGCCATCGGTGACGTGGAAGTTACGGAGAACGAGTGGGCCAAGGCCTGCAACCTGCGCGACGGGTACTGGCTCTATGTCGTGTTCAATTGTGCTTCACAGCATCCGCAGGTGACGCGGGTGCGCGATCCGTTCGGGAAACTATTGGTCCGTGCCAAGGGCGGCGTGGTGATCGACGAGAGCGCGATCTTCGCCGCGGCGGAGTCCTGAGAATTGCGAACATTCGACTTCTATGAATTCGCTGGCATCATCGCGCCGGGTGCCGTCGTCATTACCGGGGTCGCGGTAATTCATCCGCCGCTGAAGCAACTCGTCGGTGACCAAGGCTTGAGCCTCGGCGAGTTCGGCATCTTTGTCGTGCTCGCGTATGTCGCCGGTCATCTGGTGCAAGCCGTCGGAAATCTGCTCGAATGGTGCTGGTGGAAACTGTGCGGTGGATGGCCTTCCGACTGGGTGGGTCGCCGAAAGGGCGACCTGCTCAACCGGGCACAGCTTGAGCGACTCGAATCCGTTATCGAGGCGCAGCTCCACCTGCCTGGCATGGCGCCTTGCTCGGAAATGACCCGCAAGAAGTGGCACCCAGTCGTACGCCAAGCCTATGCAGCCGTCGCCGCAGCCGGGCGTGCGGGGCGAATCGAATCGTTCAACGGCAACTACGGCCTGTGTCGCGGCATCGCCGCGGCATTCGTGGTCGTGTTCACCCTCTCGTTGTTTCAGGACATCGGGCAGCATTGGCCGGAGCGGATCGCGCTGCTGGTCGCCCTTGGTTTGGCACTCGCGCGGATGCATCGATTTGGCGTTCATTACGCCCGCGAGTTATTCGTTCAGTGTCTGACTCTCGACGCACGCAAAGAGGAGTCGTAATGCGGAACGCCAAGGTCGGCTTGGTTGGAGTGTGCTGATGGTCGTAAAGGTGTTTGACGTCGCGCACGGTTCGGCGAGCTTTCTGATCTCGCCGACCGGCAAGTTCGAGCTTGTCGATCTTGGAGCGCGCGCCGATTGGTCACCGCTCGACCACATCTATCGAAACTACATCCCGTGCGGCGGTCGGCTTGATCGCATCGTGCTAACGCACCACCACGGCGATCATCTAGACGACGTGTACAAGTTGACTACTGACCGGATGCCGCGCGTCGTGCTACGGAGGTCGCTCGTGGGCCGGTACGAGCAGGCGTGTAGGGAAAGCAATTCGACAGAAGGCCAGCAGAAGGCGCGGCACTTTGATCAGTTGTTCGCGGGATACACGGGCAGCGTGTCAGACGTTGACATGGGCTCGCTCGCTTGGGGAATCGGCAACCACAACTGGTCCTTGTCGGTGGAACAGGCAGATGCTGTCACATCGTCGTGGGGTGGCATGGCTAACTGTTGCAGCTTCGTCGATCTATACGACCACAGCGGCACGAAGATGCTGCTGTGCGGGGATATGGAAACCGATGGCATGGTGCTCCTGCTGAATACATACTCTGACTTCCGTTCGATGGTCCGGGGCGTAAACATCCTGCTCGCGCCGCATCACGGTCATTCATCCGGGTTCTCAACAGACCTGATGAACGCGATCGGCAAGCCAGACATCGTCATCGCTTCGATCATGTCCGGCGACGAGCACGTGGACAGCCGCTATTCCAGTTCGGATTGGGTGAAGGGTGTTCGATGGTCGGACGGCAGTGTCAGGCGTCTTCTGACGACGCGCAATTACGGTGCGATTACGGTCACGTCGCGCGGAAACGGAGGCTTTCAGGTGACGACTAACCAGCGCTGACGAAGGGCAGCATTTGGCAACCGGTGACGATTATGGCAACCATCCACTTTCTGAATGTGCGTAACGGCGATTGCTCAATCATCCAGAACAACAGCGGCCGCACGACCGTGATCGACATCTGCAACGGCAACGCGGCGAACCAGCGGAAGGTCGCTGAGGCGATCCGGAACATACTCGGGATTGAGACATTCGGCGCGCCCGCTCGACGGGGCGGCAACTTCGGGATGCGCGACAAGCCCACAGACCCCGTCGAGTACATCCGTGCCCTTGGCGTCGGGCAGGTCTTTCGGTTCATCCTATCACACCCCGACATGGACCACATGGATGGATTCAAGGCTCTCTGCGACGACATTGGCATCGTGAACTTCTGGGATTCCGGCGTGAGAAAGGAAAAGCCCGATTTCTCTGGCGGCCCCTACAACGAGGGAGATTGGGACCACTACGTCAAGGTGCGGGACGGACGCACGGATGTGAAGGTTGTGACTCCGCGAGCTGGCAGCCATTTTCAGTTTGCCAACGCCGGCGAGCCAAACGATGGCGGTGACTATCTGAGCATCGTGGCGCCCAGCAACAATCTTGTTGATGAAGCGAACGCCGACGGCGACGTAAACGATGGTTCCTACGTCATCGTGTATCGGTCGGCTGGTGGGCGAATCGTTTTTCCAGGCGACGCACACGATGCCACGTGGGAGTACGTTCTTGCGAATCACCACGACCTTGTTGCTGATTGCGCCGTGTTGATCGCTCCGCACCACGGTCGAGCGTCCGATCGGTCTTACGACTTCCTCGACGTGCTCAGGCCTGGTCTGACGTTGTTCGGGTGCGCGGATTCAGAACACCTCGCGTATGACGCCTGGAGCAGCCGAGACCTCCCCATCATCACCAACAACCAGGCGGGGAACATTGTCTTGGAGCCCAGCGGCGATGGCGTCGACGTTTTCGTTGAGAATCTTGAGTGTGCCCGGACGTACGAGTCGGCTGATCTTACGCGGAGGTCGCACGGGTGTTATTTCGTTGGGCGGGTTGCGAAGCCTCAGCCGGTGGCCTGACGACGTGGTGATTCAGGCGGCATGAAAGGAATCTCGGATCACGACTGAACCGAAACAACTCGGAGCCCACGCTCAAGCCGACGTAGAGCAGCTTCGGCGCCGGGCGCTGGAGAGCGTTCAGCTTGCGATCGAGCTGTTCAATCGCCCGCACGAGGGCGCTCGGCCAGAGGCGGTGCTCATCCTGCTGCATCACAGCTTTGAAATGATTCTCAAGTCGCTCATCGTTGAACGCACCGGCACCGTCTTTGACGCGGAGCGCGGCTACTCGTACGGGTTTGATACCTGCCTGCGATTGGCAGCGGACGAGCTCGATCTGCTTACGAAGGACCATCGGAAGTTCCTGTCGATCCTCGACAATCTGCGCGATTCTGCGACGCACTACTACCAGGAGGTCTCGGAGCCCGTCCTTTACATCTTCGCCCAGGCGTCTGTGTCGCTCTTCAATGAGTTAATCCGAAAGGCGACCGGGAAGGGGTTGTTGGAGTTTTTGCCAGGCCGGGTGCTGCCCATTTCCTCGATCCCGCCGCAGCGACTCGGGTGTGTGCTCGACGAGGAGTTCAATCGCCTTCGCGAACTTCTGCGCCAGCCTGACATGAACAAGCGGCAGGCGGTGGCGATGTTGCGACCATTGATGGCTTTCAAAGTCGGCGGTGAAGAAACGCACCGTCGCATGACCGTGGCGGAATTGGAAGTCGCCGTTGAGAATCTCAGCGCCGCTCAGAGTTGGCGGGTCGTGTTTCCGGAGATTGCTCGAATCGAGCTCGGCTCGGACGGCGACGGGATATCAGTCGGCTTCAAAGTCGTTAAGGACACGCCGGAGGCGCTGCCTGTTCGCGTCTTGAAGCCCGGCGATCCTGAGCCGACCGGCGGGGTCATCATCCAAAAAGAGGTGAATCTGTTTGATAAGTTCAACCTCGGACTCGATCAGCTGTCGAAGAAGCTCGGCATTAGTAGGTGGCGAGTGATCGCCATGATTCGTGAGTACAAGCTCGATTCCGACGACGGTTGTTTTCGCGAACTACGCATTGGATCACAGCGCTACAAGCGATACAGCATGAAAGCCCTCGACGCCCTGCGTGCGAAGCTCGACACCGCTGAGGAGTGTTGGGCTAAACACGGCTACGAGCTGACCCATCGGAAGGGAAAAAGAAAATGACCGACAAACGCCTCATCGAAGTCGCCTTTCCACTCAAGCAAGCGTCGATTGACTCCGTGCATGAGAAGAACGTGCGGCATGGGCATATTTCGACGCTGCACATCTGGCCGGCGCGGCGGCCGCTTGCGGCTTGTCGGGCGGCGCTGATTGCGACGCTGTTGCCGGACCCCGGCTCGCCGGAGAAGCGGAAGGAACTGTGCGAGAAGATTGGCGGCAAGGTCGTGAAGGTCGTCAAGCGGAAGAAGTTGCCGACGGGCAAAGTCGAGGACAAGGTCGTCGAGGAAACCGTCGGCGGCATCCTGCACTGGGGCCGCGAGACGGAGAACAAGGCGGACGTCGATTGGTTCCGCGAGGAAATCCGCAAGGCCTACGGCGGGCGGGCGCCGAAGGTGCTCGACCCGTTCGCTGGCGGCGGCGCCATTCCGTTGGAGGCGATGCGGCTGGGCTGCGAGGTCACGGCCATCGACATTAACCCGGTCGCGTGGTTCATCCTCAAGTGCACGCTTGAATACCCGCAGAAGCTGGCCGGCCAGAAGCGGCGGCTGCCGGATTTCGCCCTGCGCGACTCGGAGTTCATGGAGAGCTTTTTCAAGGCTCACGGCTTCAAGAAGGCGCAGATCCGCACGTTCCTGAAGCACCTGGGCCTGGGCGAGGATGATGCGCCACCCCTTCCGGGCATGGGCGGTGTCGCCGGCGGCGAGATCGATCCGTCGTTCCTGGAGGCCGACCTTGCCTGGCACGTGCGGGCGTGGGGCCGATGGGTATTGGCCGAAGCGCGGAAGGAGCTGGCCCGCTTCTATCCGACCTACGCTGATTATCAACCGCTCGAAGATGTCGAGGAGTGGCGCGAGAAGCACCCGAAACTCGTGCGGCCGATGCGGCTCGTGCCGCTGAAAGACGACGGCACGCCGGACATCGACGCGCTGAATGAGGAAGTGCTCAAGGAGGCGTTCGCCAAGGACAAGAAGTTCTGGGGCAAGGACAAGGAGAGCAAGAAGCACCGCAAGGAAGCGACGGAGGCGTTCTTCAAGAAAAAAAGCAATCCGCGCTGGGTGGCGAAACCCACGGTGGCCTACCTCTGGGCGCGGACGGTGCGGTGCAAAAACTGCCGCGCGACGGTCCCTCTGCTTAAGACGCGCTGGCTAGCAAAAAAGAGCAACAAGCGCGTCTTGCTCAACATGGAGCCGAACGCAGAGGGTACAGGCGTCGTGTTCAGTGTCGAGAGTAATGTGCCGGCGATCGGCGGGAACAACGCTCAGAAGCGCGAGCATGACCGGAGACTCGGGCAGGGAACAATGAGCCGCGCCGGGGCGTGGTGTCCGTCTTGCGGGAAGCCGAGTACGGTCGCAATGGAGATGGAAGATGTTCGGCAGGAGGGCGTGAACGGTCGACTCGCCGCGATGATGACAGCGGTGGTAGTCGATGGTGTGGCTGGGAAGGAATATCGCCTACCGACGCGCGAAGAGCTGCAAGCGGCGGATGATGGAGCGGCGCACGTTGATCGCGTGTTCGCAGATGTTCCGTTCGGTGTTCCTGAGGAGCCGACGCCCAAAGGCGGTGGTACTGGCGCGGGCCGCGCGTTTAGTGTCCAGGGATACGGGATGATGCGCTGGCGTGACCTCTTTGCGCCGCGCCAGTTGGTAGCGCTAGGGACCGTCGCGCGAGCAACGCGCGATGTCGCTCAGGCTATGCGGGACGAATCGTACGATCGGGGATGGCATGAGAACGTCATCGGGTTCCTCGCCCTCATGCTCGACCGGCTTTCTAACCAGACAAGCGCGCTGTCCCGATGGAATCAGGGAGGTGAGAAGATCGAGGGGACGTTCGCACGCTTCGCCTTGCCGATTCTCTGGGACTTCGCCGATACGAATCCGCTAGCGAATACGAGCGGCGCATACATGAGCGCGGTCGAGTGGGTCTCGCTCGCAGTTTCGCATCTACTCGCAGCTACGACCAACGCTCCTTCTCCACATCCGAACTGCCGATCGGCGATTGAGTCGCTCAACGGAGCTTCATTCGATCTCGTCGTCACCGATCCGCCATACTACGATGCGATCCCCTACTCTGACTTGATGGACTACTTCTACATTTGGTTGCGTCGTTCCGTCGGAGATGCGAATGATGCGATTCGAGAGGCTTTCCATGAGCCGCTGTCGCCGAAATGGGATCATGCCAATAACGATGGCGAGCTAATCGACGATTCAAGCCGGCACGACAACGATGCTGAGAAGTCAAAGGCCGTCTACGAGGACGGTATGGCTCGCGCATTTTTAGCGGCGTCGAAAGCTCTTGCTTCTGAGGGCCGCCTTGTCATCGTGTTCGCAAACAAGCAGCCAAATGCTTGGGAAACGCTCGTTTCGGCGATCATAAAGGCGGGCTTCGTCGTGGACGGAAGTTGGCCAATTCAAACTGAAATGGGCACGCGGCAACGGGCGCTTACCTCCGCGGCTCTCGCATCGTCGGTATGGCTCGTTTGTCGAAAACGGCCCGAAACGGCACGCCCGGGCTGGGACAACACTGTGCTCGGGGAGATGCGCTCCCGCATCGGTGAACAGCTTCGGACGTTTTGGGATGCCGGCATTCGCGGCCCTGACTTCGTGTGGGCGGCGACCGGCCCCGCGATGGAAGCGTACAGCAAGCACCCGTTCGTCAAGAAGGCCGACCAGCCGGGCGAGACGATGAGCGTGTCGGAGTTTCTGCGGGCGGTTCGCCGAATCGTCGTCGACTTCGTCGTCGGCCGAGTGCTGAGCGAAGCAAGCGGCACGGAATCCGACACCGAGACGACCGCTTCACTCGACGATGTGACCACCTACTACCTGCTGCACCGGCACGACTTCGGCATGGAGGATGCACCGGCCGGGGCGTGCATCCTGTACGCCGTGTCGTGCAACCTCTCGGAGAGCGACCTGGCGGACAAGTACGACCTGCTGGTGCGCTCGGGCGGCGTGGACAAGGACGACGACGGCGAGCCGGATGCCGGCGACGCCGACGCGGAAGGCGAGGCGACGGAGGGCACGGGGAGCACGTTCAAGCTCAAAGCGTGGAAGCAGCGCAAGCGGCCCGGGATGGGTGTCGATCCGCTGGCGGACGCGGCCCGAGCCCGCCGGCTGCGGGAAGTGGCCCAGCCGAGGCTGTTCGAAGGAACGGAATCGACGGAGCAGGCGCCTGCGGCAAAGATGATGCCGCTGATCGACCAGGTCCACCGGCTGATGCACCTGTGGAGGGCCGGGGACGTGACGAAGGTCGATCTGTACCTCGAAGACCGCGGCCTGCGGCGGAGCGAGCTGTTCAAGCAGCTCCTGCAGGCGCTGATTGAGCTTTCGCCCGAAGGCAGCGAAGAGCGGAGCGTGCTGGAGAGCATCAGCAACCATGTGCAGGCGCGGGGCATGACACGGAAAGAAGACGCCAAGCTGTTCGTGGAAATCGTCGATGGCGAGGAGGATTGAGCGAATGAGCCCCCAAGACATTACGCCGGACAAGCGGGCGATCATCGGCCTCGTCGCGCAGGCGTACGAGGGCAGGGCATGCTTGCCGAACTTCCAGCGGGACTTCGTGTGGCCGCGCGAAGGCGTGGCGGACCTGCTGCGATCGATCCTGCGGGGTTACTACATCGGGTCGCTGTTGCTCTTACGGTGCGATCCGGCCAATGCGCCTTTCTCGCCCGTGTTCCTGCGTGGCGCCAAACCGACAGGTCGTGAGGCGATGCCCGAGGTGCTGATTCTCGATGGACAGCAACGGCTCACGTCGCTCTTGTACGCACTCACCGCGCCCGACTTGGCGCTCAAAGACTCGAAGATTCCGCGACGGTTCTTTGTTGACCTGGTGAAGCTCATCGAAGACCCCGACGATGACGAAATCGTCTTTGACGTTCCGAAGACGGAGTTGAACGGGCTGGATCAGCCGGAAACGCAATTCGCGCGGCGTGTGCTGCCGTGCTCGACGTTGTTGCGGGCGGATGACTTCATGACCTGGCGCGACGGGCTCGATGACTGGTTGCGCGGGAACAACGGCGAGATGCACGAGCAGTTTCGGGCGCGTTGGCGCGGACCGTGGACCAAGGCGGTGACCGGATTCCAGAACTTCCTCGTGCCACTGGTGGAGCTGCCGCAGGTCAGCTACGAGCACCCGAACTCGGTCGGCCGCGTGTGCGCGATTTTCGAGAAGCTCAACTCGACCGGCGTCGAACTATCGGTTTATGACCTGCTGACGGCGAGGTTGTACCGGCACGCCATCCGCCTGCACGACCTTTGGCGCGCGAGCGTGAAGGAGCACAAGCGGCTGGCGAAGTGGTCGGAGGGCAAGGCGGAGACGCACAAGTTCGGCGTTCAAATGCTGCGCACGCTGGCGCTGCGGCGTGGCATCGATCCCAAACCCAAAATGCTGATCAATCTGGAGCCGGAGGGGTTCGAAGACGATTGGCGGCGGGCGGCGGCCGCGATGGAGCGGGCGCTAGAGTTGTTGGAACACGTCGGCGACGACGGTTTCGGCGTCTTCGCGCACAAGTGGCTGCCCGGTTTCGGTCAGCTTCCGGCGCTGGCGGCGTTGCGGGCGGAACTCGAAGACAACGACTTGGGCGAGACGGCGCGGGCGGAGCTGCGCCGGTGGTACTGGTGCAACGTTTTCCTGGAGCGTTTTTCGAGCGGCGTCGAGAGCAAGTCGCGGAAGGACTACTCCGAGATGACCGAACACTGGTTTCGCGACGGCCCTGAGCCGGCAGTGTTCGCGGAGGCGAAAGCGCGTATTGGAGCGGACGGATATTCGATTCGCGGCTCGGCGAGCTATGCGAGCGCCGTTTACAGCGGCGTGTTCTGCCTGCTGGCGAATCGTGGCGCACGAGATTGGATGCTCGGTGAGAACCTCCAGTTGCAGAAGCTTCACGACCACCACGTCTTTCCGAAGAAGTACTTGCGGGACCACGGCATCACGAAGAAGCCTGAAGTGAACTCGATCGTCAATCGGACGCTGATCAGCAACAAAACGAACGGGAAGATCAAGGACAAGGCGCCTGCCGAGTATCTCGCGAACGACAAGATCGTGTCGCCGCTGCAAGGTGATGCGGTGCTGCTGCCCCACTTTCTGGATGAGGAGTCGCGGCGGGCGATGCGGCAGGCCGGACCCGACACCATGTCGGCGGGCGTGTCGGCCGCGTACGCCCATTTCTGCCAGAGTCGTGAGGCGATGATCATTCGCGAGATTCGCCGCGTGTGCGGATTGGCGTCGGAATAGGTGTGTAGCCGCGACACGCTGGATCGCAAAGGACTGAAACCATGAGCGCAAGTAAACTCGCGTGGAAACCCTGGCACGAGGTCGTGACGCTTCGCGATGACGTGCAAACGGGTGAGCTTGCGATGAGTGAATTCGCCGCGGACCTGTACGACGTTGTTCTGAAGAGCGGAAAAAGGCGCGTTTACGAGGACCCACGCGAGTTCTTCGCACTGACGTATCCGACAACGAATCTACGCGACCTCGCGAAAGACGTGTGCCTCCGGCTGGCCGCTAAGAACCAGAAGGCGGTTCGACAGCTTGAGCTAACGTACGGCGGCGGCAAGACGCACACACTCATTACGCTGTACCACTTGGTGAACGACCCATCGAAGCTCCCAGACTTGCCGAGTGTTCGTGAGTTTCAGGCACATATCGGCATCGCGCCGCCGCGGGCGCGCGTGGCCGTGTTGCCGTTCGACAAGCTCGATGTCGAAAAAGGGATGGAGGTGCTCGACCCGTCCGGCAAGAAGCGCCGCCTCCGTCAGCCGTGGAGCGTGCTCGCGTGGCAGCTTGCCGGCAGCGAGGGGATCAAGACGCTGCACGCCGACGACAAGGATGAGGAGCGTGAATCTGCGCCGGCGGAGCCGCTGCTCGAAGCGCTGCTGAAGGCACCCGAAAAGGACGGCCTGGCGACCTTGGTTCTCATCGACGAAGTGTTGATGTACGCGCGCGAGAAGGCGGGTATCGAGCCGGCTTGGCGCGATCGCCTGGTGAACTTCTTCCAGTACCTGACACAGGCCGCAACCAAGGTCGATCGGTGTGCCGTCGTGGCCTCGCTCTTGGCGACGGATCCCAAGAAGAGTGACGAGCTTGGCAAGGCAATGCAGGACGAGCTTTATGCCATCTTTCGCCGCGAGCGAGAAGAGGGGGTGCAGCCAGTCCTCAAGGAGGATGTGGCGGAAGTGCTTCGACGGCGATTCTTCACGCCCGAATCGATTCAGGACAAAGAGGCGTTTCGTCAGGCTGTATTCGCGGCGATGAAGGGAATCGTTGATCTCGACGACGAGACGAAGAAGGGCCAGAAGAAGGCGGAAGAGCGCTACATCGCGAGCTATCCCTTCCATCCCGACCTGACGGAGGTGCTGTACTCGAAGTGGACGCAGCTTGAGGGGTTTCAGCGCACGCGCGGCATTTTGCGAACGTTTGCGCTGGCGCTGCGCGACGCAGAGAAATGGGACGAGTCGCCGCTCGTCGGACCGAACGTGTTTCTACACCAGCCAGAGAAGGACGGCATCTCGGAGGCATCGCGCGAGCTGACGAGTGTCGCGACGGCCGAAGTGTATGAGGGGAAGCGGCAAGAATGGACGGCGATCCTTCAAACAGAGTTGGCGAAAGCGCGCGAGGCTCAAAGCGATTATGGAGGGTTGAAACACCGCGAGATTGAGCAGGCGGTCTTTGCCACGTTCTTGCACTCGCAGCCGATTGGGGCAAAGGCGATGCTGCGCGATCTCATGGTCCTGATTGGGGCGACGCGACCCGACAAAATCGAGCTTGAGAAAGCGCTGCGGCAGTGGTTTGACCGCTCATGGTTCCTCGATGAGTCCGCGGATGCCGAAGTGAAGCCGACGAACGGCGCGAAGCCGCTGCCCGTTTCGTGGCGACTGGGCTCAAAGCCGAATCTGCGGCAGATGCACGCCGATGCGTGCACGCGCGTGCCCGATGAGTTGGTTGAGATGCGGTTGCTGGAGGACATTCGAAAGCTCAAGAGTCTGACGGCCGCGGCATCAGCGGCTGGTGCGAAGGTTCACCTGCTGCCGGACAAACCGGCGCAGATTGAGGATGACGGCGAGTTCCACTACGCGGTGCTTGGGCCGAACTTCGCGTGCGAATCGGGCAAGCCGGCGGCTGCACGGCACTTCATCGAAGAGACCACCAGTTCGGAGCGGCCGCGAAAGGAACGTAACGCCGTGGTGCTCGCCACGCCATCGCGTGACGGGCTCGTTGGCGTGAAGACGGCCATCAAGGAGTATCTCGGCTGGGAAACCGTTCGGGACACGCTCAAGCGGCAGGGCCAGGAGCTTGATCCGATCCGGCAGGCAATGTTGCAGGGTTACATCGACGCCAGCAACAAGCGCATTCCCGGAACACTGCAGCAAGCGTATTGCATCGTCGTGACGGTGAGTGACCACGATGAGGTCCAGGCGTTCAAGATTCAGGTTGGCGACGAACCGCTGTTCATTACCATCAAGAACGACAAGCGTTCGCGGATCCAGGATACCGCAATCAGCGCGGACGCAATTCTGCCGGGCGGGCCGTATGACCTATGGCGCGAGGATGAAGATGCGCGTCGCGTGAAGGACCTTGTCGGAGCCTTCGCTCGGTTTCCGCGACTGCCAAAGATGCTGAATCGCAAGGCGATCCTTGACACGATTGTGAATGGGTGCCTTGAAGGCGTTTTTGTCGGGCGCCTGACCCGCCCAGACAAATCTTTCCGCACGTTGTGGCGACAACGACCGGAAGACTCGATTCTCGATGACCCCGGTTTCGAGCTTGTACTTCCAGAGAAGGCGGAGCTCACGGAGCTGGCGCCCGCAATGGTGTATCCGCAGGGAATCAAGGAGCTTTGGGACACGCCGGAGCTTGCCGTGCGCCGCGTTCGAGAGTTCTTCTCGGGCGGACGAACGATGAAGGTTAATCGCGGAGACTACGAAGAGGCGATCACAGTGCCAGGCGTTCCAGCCGGCGCGGTAGATGCGGCCATCACAGCGGCCGTGCGCGACGGAAGATTGTGGCTCACATCAGGGCCGGCGAGCTTCCTAGCCGAGGATGTGCCAAGCGGACTGCTCAGCGAAGATGCGATGGTTCAGGCTCCACCGCCGGCCTTGCCGCCGATTGACCTTCTACCGGTGCGAACCCCCGAGGCCTGGACGGATGGCGCGACCACGGGACAAGCCCTCGCGATGGCGGTTTCCAGCCGCTTGGGCAAGGTGCTACCGTGGACAACAATCCGTGACGCAATCGAAGGCGCTCTGCGCGCTCGGATGATCGAGCGACTGCCCGATTCAGGACCGTGGCCGTGCGATTACGCGAGCGCGACGAACTTGCGGCTTCGCGTTTCGACAGGGGCTGTCGCGCCCGCTGGCCCAACTCCGCCGATTCCGCCACCCGCTCGGCCGGGCACTCGGTCAGGTGAGGGACGATTGCAGCCGAGCCAGATTCAGGATCTCGCTGATGCGATGGGCGAACTGCTAAAGGCCCGTCAGAACTGCGAGTTAGCATTCTCGCTACGCGTCGAGGTGAGCGGAAAGGAGGCACCGCCGGATGCGATCGTGGCTGACGTGAACCGCGTCCTTCGAGGCGTGAGCGATGCGCTCCAGATACAATGATACCCCCGCCAGCGCCAGTTAGCCTGCTCGGCTATGAGGGCACAGAAGCGGTCCGATCCTCCATAACGGTATTGCCTGCGTTTTGGAGGAGCATTGTGGCGAAGTTCGCACAACTCGAGTTCGATTGGTCAGTGACGCCGCGCACTGCGGAGATTGGGGAGCTGGCAGCCCGGCTGCCGGCGCCGGAAAGGGCGTGTGAGGGAAGAGCTGACCCGGCTAGCGGGCTCGCGCAGCGAATCGACGACCGCGAACCCGACCTGCCGGTGTTCTTACTCGCGCGGCGCGTTGCGTCTCTGCTCGAAGCGGATCCCGACGCGACGATCGACAACAGCACGCTAAGCCTCTTGGCGGACGAGGCTTTGGGCGCTTCGGCAGGCCATGCTCGGGATGCCTATGACGCGGCGGAAGCGGGCATGAACATCTACCTGACGCGATCTGATCTGGACTTGGCCGACGTGCTCGGATCCATCGACCGGCTCCAATTGTTGCAGGAACGGATGCCGCGACAATCGCGACGGGATTCCACGCAAGTCGAACTCCAGCAATTCAGCACGCCGCCAGCGGAGGCGTTACTGGTCGTGAGCACTGCAGGGCTGCAGGCCGGAATGGTGGTTCTGGAACCGAGTGCCGGTACGGGCAATATTGCCGTCTTGGCTCTACTAGCCGGCGCCACAGTGGACACGAACGAAATCGACGCTCGACGGCGCAGTCTGCTGGAGCTTCAGGGTTTCTCTCCCACAGCGTTCGATGCTGAGCGTCTCGATAACCTCCTGCCACCCGACCGGCTCTACGATGCCGTCGTCATGAACCCGCCATTCTCCGCAACCGGCGGTCGCGTACGCGGTCACAGTACGGCGTTCGGAGCACGGCACGTCGAGCAGGCGCTATTACGCCTGAAACCCGGCGGGAGGCTCGTGGCGATCGTCGGGCGCGGGATGGCCTTGGACCGACCGACCTTCCAGAAGTGGTGGGCGGAGATTGCGGGGCGCTTCCGACTACGAGCGAACGTCGGCATCGACGGCCGCGAGTATGCGAGATTCGGCACATCGTTCGACCATCAAATCATCGTCATCGACAACACCGGCCCTACCGAGAGCGATGACGACATCGTGCGGGGCGAAGCACTGCCTCTGCGCGAAGCATGGAACCTATTGAGGCCGTTTTCAGAGGAGGACGTATATGGGCGAATTCGCAGAATCGACCCGAGCGAGGGCTGCGGAGGCGCTTCGTTCGATAGCTCAGCAGGAGTGTCCGCGGGAGTTGGACCCCGTGATCGAACTCATCGCGCACCTGTTGACCTCGGAGACAACAGAAGATCAACCCGATCCGATGGAGTTCGTGGAAACAGAGCATTGGATTTGTTGGAACCGCCTGATGGCCGAGCGACCGCGCTCGGTCCGGGCGGCGATCACGGCAACGTTGGAGTGGGAGAAGCCGAAGTTCCCGTACGCGAAACCGATGCTGCGGGTCTGGGCGGCCAGGTTGGTGCTCAGCACGCTCGACCGGTTGGCCATGACATAGCCGCCTTGCAGGAGCGCGGTCCGCCGGCACCGCTGCGCATTGAAGAGGGTTCGGTCTATGCGGCGTACCGCGTTCAGAAGGCCCTCGTGCATGGCAGCGAGACTCATCCGGCCAATGTCGTCGAATCCACGGCTATGGCGTCCGTTGAGCCGCCGGATGTCGCGTATCGGCACCGCCTCCCGCCCGAAGTGATCAGCGAGGGCCGTATCTCCGACATCCAACTCGAAGACGTAATCTACGCGGGGCAAGCGGCTGAGACGGGGCTACCCGACGGTTCACGCAAGGGGCACTGGAATGGCGACGGCACGGGCATCGGCAAGGGTCGGGAGATCTACGCCTACGTCTACGACCAGTTTCAGCGGGGGCGGGTCAAGCACGTACATATCTCAGCCTCACACCAGCTCGTCGCCGACGCCGAGCGCGACCGCGACGCGATCGGCGTGCCGCTGCCACTCATTCACCAGGCACGATTCAAGGCGGCCGACCCGATCTCCGGTGATGCAGGTGTGTTCTTCACGACGTACACGATGTTGAGCCTCGATTTCGACGGTGATCGACCGCGGTTCAATCAACTCATCGACTGGTTGGGGCCGGACTTCGACGGAGTGATCGCGTTTGATGAAGCCCACCTTATGAAGAACGCAGCGGCAACGCCGCACGGCGGCAAGGCCACGGTGGACCAGGGCACACTGCGGGGCAACATGGGGATCACTTTGCAGCGTATTTTCCCGCAGGCCCGCGTGCGTTACTTCAGCGCGACCGGAGCGACAGAGGCCCGTCACATGGCGCCGTACGAGCGGCTCGGGTTGTGGGGCGACGGCGCGCCGTTCCCGGATTTCGCGTCGTTCCTGGTGGCGATGGAACGCGGCGGCGTGGCCGCAATGGAGATGTTGTGCCGTGACCTGAAGTCGGTTGGCACATACCTGTCACGGACAATTAGCTACGGCCCGACCCGCCTGCTCGACGGGAGCATCGTCCCTGAGAGCGCTGTCGAGTACGAGCCGCTCCTGCACCGACTGACCGAGGATGAGCGGCGGCAGTACAACCAGATCGCCGACCTGTGGAGCGAGTTGCTCATCGCGTTCGAGCGGGGCGAGTCGAACGCCCACCAGAAACGCAACGCCCACCGCTACGCCCAGTTCTACGCGGCACAGCAGCGCTTCTTCCTGCAACTCATGCTAGCGTACACGCTTCCCGACGTGATTCCCGAAATCGAAAAAGACCTGGCCGCCGGTCGGTCCGTCGTGCTGAGCCTATTCAACACGGGCGAAGCACAGGCTGACCGCAAGGTTCGCGACGCACGGGCACAAGGCATCGAACTGTCCGAGATCGATGCAACGCCGCGCGAGATGATCGTTCAGCTCATCGAGAACCAGTTTCCGATTTACCAATACCGTGAGCAGACTGACCCGAAGACCGGCAATGTCATCAGCGTCCGTGTCGAGGACGGGGCAGGTAACCCGGAGATCAACCGCGAGAACCTCCGCCGGCAGCAGGAATTACTCGAAAAGGTCGCCGACCTGGACATGCCGCACAATCCGCTCGACGCGCTGATCGCACACTTCGGCGTGGGCGATGTCGCCGAAATCAGCGGGCGAACACACCGCTGGGAAAACGGCAAGTACGTCCGCCGCAAGCTCCACGGCGTTCCGCGTCGCCAGCTCAACGAGTACGAGACGCGGCTGTTTCAGGCCGGACGGAAGCGGCTCGCGGTGATCTCCGGCGCCGGCTCAATGGGAATCAGCGTGCATGCCGACGTGATGGCGAAGAACCAGCAGCGGCGCGTGTTCTATGCGTTCCAGCTTTCCTGGTCGGCCGACCAGCAGATGCAGGCGTTCGGACGCGTTCATCGCTCGAACCAGACCTCGGCGCCGATCATCCGGCTGGTGCTGCTCGACCTCGCCGGCCAGAAGCGACTGGTCAACGCCGTTTCGAAGCGCCTCGCCGCCCTGGGTGCCCTGACAAAGGGCGAGCGACACTCGCTATCGAGCGACCTCTTCCGTCCCGAGGACGTGACGGACGAGTACGGCAAGGCCGCGCTCACGCGCCTCTATAGACAGATCGAACTGAACGAGCATGCGGCGGCCGGGATCGGGATGCGCGAACTCGAACGGATGGGCGTGCTCAACAAGGAGAAGACGGCCGTCCGCGACAGCTACGCCCGCAACGTCGAACAGTTCCTCAACAGAATCATGGTCCTGCACGTTGAGCAACAAAACCGCATCTTCGAGTTGTTCTACGAGCGATACGTACAGGCGGTAGATGCAGCAAAACATGCCGGCGCCTTCGACTTCGGCGTCGAGGAGATCCGCGCGCGGAACCTGCGAAGCGTCACCGAGCCGCAGATTCTGTTCACCGACCCGGCGTCAGGCGCCCGCACGATGCTGCACGAGCTTGAGGGGGAGGTGGACGTCGAGCGTCACACGTTCGCCGCTGTGCTGGTCAGCCAGGCCGAAGCGGGCTTCTACCGCAATCGCCGCAGCGAGCGAATCTACGCCGTCGGCCGGCACCTGGACACGCACCCGAACGAAGTGCTGCTCGCCGGCGTGAAGGGAGCACGGCGGGCACTGGAACGCCACGAGCTGGAGGAGAAGTACGACCGCGTGGATGCCGACGAGGCGCGGGAATGGTGGGAGCGCACGTACGCAAACACACCCGCGACCGAGCCTCGCCGCTTCCATATCCTCAGCGGCGCCATTTTCCCCATCTACGACAAGATCATGGGCTCCTCCGGCATCCAGAGCGTCAAGATCGCCCGTGCCGTGCTGGTGGACGGCCGCGCCCTGGTCGGGCTGAACCTGAGTCCCTCCGATGTGCCGAGCGTCAAGCAACGCCTCGGCATTGGCACACCGCTCGCGGAGGCCTCGGCCGCGGAAATCCTGGGGTTGATCGAAGGTGGTGGCGTCATCGAGCTCGACAACGGCTGGCGGCTGACGAAAAGCCGCCTCGCCGGCGACGACATCGTCGAGCTAGTGCTCAACGGCGTGCCCGCGAATCGCAACGAGCTGGAGCGTTACGGGTTGGCTGAGGAGATCGTGCATTTCAAGCGCCGCTGGTTCGTTGTGGTGGAAGACGCCCTGGACGTGCTGCCGCGACTCCAGCGAAAACACAAAGCGATTCGCGATGCGACGGTCGCTGATGAAGCAGACGTATCCGAACACGCCGCAAGTTCAACCGCCGAGACGGCGTTTGATTAGCGATTCGGAATCGTGCTACGGTCGGCCCATGAAACAAACACGCTCCCCACCACGATGAACCAAAAGGGGCGGCGCATCGTCGCCGTCCGTCTGCGAATAGCTTTGGCGGCTGGCCTCTGCGGACCGGAACGAATCCTTCTCCAACCGTTGATCTCGGAAGTGGCGTGGGTCGAGGGGCAGGCTCAGAGCTATTTGCAGGCGGGCGCCGGGGTGGGAAAGAGCCACGAATCGTGTGCGTCATCGCCCCGCCGAGCCCCCATAACCACATCAGGGAAACGTTCACCCGCACGGTCACGGAACCACGGCTCTGGGTGACGGCGCGAGCCTTCGCGCCGGCGCCGAGAGACCGGTGGTGCGGTTTCTGGTTCAACTCGGCCAACGTGGCCGAAGGAGGTTTTCGATGCAAACACTGACGCAAGCGAGCGACGAACTCTTCCGGCGCGGGCCGGACGAGAGCTTCGTGACGTTCGACGATCTCTGGCGACACTGCCAGGGGACGAAAGCAAAGTCGATCGACCGCTGGCACCCGCCGGCGGAAGTTCGACTCGACCCTGAGCACGGCCGGCTCGCCCTGCAACTGGGCGACGCCGGACGGTTCTGGCTCAACGACTGGAGCTTCTCACAGCTCTGCTCGACGGCCGGGATCAGCAAGGACACGGTCAACAAGCTGAGCGCGGCGACAGCCAGCAAGGTCTTCGCCGAGACGCTGCCGGGCGGAAACAAGCCGTTGCAGTTTCTAACAACCAACGGCGACAGCGCGGACCTGGTCCGCTCCGTGCACGGCGCCGCGTACACGCGGCTCTTCGACGCGGACCTGCTGTCGATGGTGCGGGAGTTCGCCACGGACTTCCAGCCGCCGCAGCAGGGCAACAGAGGGCAGGCCGACCCGGCAGTGTCGGACGACGACATCCCGTTCGACCCGGACCCGGTCGAGCCGCACGGCACGGGTCTATATCGCGGCGAGCAGGACATGTTCGTGTTCCTGATCGACCCGCTCGGCTGGGCGGAGATCGAGGGTGAGACGTTCGCTCCGGGCTTCTTCCTGTGGAACTCGGAGGTCGGCAAGCGCTCGGTTGGGATTCAGACGTTCTGGTTCCAGGCGGTCTGCCAGAACCACATCGTCTGGGACGCGGTGGAGGTCGTGGAGTTCAGCCGCAAACACACGGCCAACGTCCACGAGGCCTTCGGCGAGATCCGCCGCATTGTGGAGCGCCTCGTTGCCAAGCGCGACGAGCGCCGCGACGGCTTTGCCAAGATCGTCCGCAAGGCGATGGGCACGAGCCTGGGTGATAAGGCAGACGAGGTGCTCAAAGTCCTATCGCAACGGGGCATCACCCGCGCCGTGGCGAAGGAGGCGCTTGAATCGGCCAAGGCGGCCGGGCGGTTCACGGTGTTCTCGCTGGTCGATGCGCTGACGCGCATCTCCGGCCGCATGAAGTTCGCTGGCGACCGTACCGACGCCGACGCCAAGGCCTCGGCGCTGCTCGCCCTGGCGGCCTGATCGAAGCGGTTCGACGGCGACGGTCGCCGTTGAGGGTTCTGAGGCTCCTGCACCACCGGACCTCTCCCTTGAACACTTGAACATGGTGATTACATGAGGATTGCGCTCGACCGATTTCCGTGTTAAGTACGTTGCCAGGTACTTATGGCACGCGCGCGTTTAGACCCACAAACCAGAGAAATGCTGAAGGTCATATACAAGTGCGCCGCTCGCGCATCGCGGCCACAGATAAAAGCCATCTTCGCGAATGCCGGGATTGCCCACCGTGAGACTCACAAGTCACGATTGGTTGGTCCCCGACGGAGATTCGCGGACCAGTTCGATGCGTCCCTGGACCTGACGCAGGAACCGGACCTTGACAAGCTGTGCCAGGCAACCCGATCGTTTTTCCTTCGCTACGGACTGAAATAGCATCTCAGTCGCAATCACATTCGACTAATCGTCGTGCTGTTGTCGCTTCACTTTCAGCCGCAAGCACACGGCCAACGTCCACGAGGCCTTCGGCGAGATCCGCCGCATTGTGGAGCGCCTCGTCGCCAAGCGCGACGAGCGCCGCGACGGCTTCGCCAAAGTCATCCGCAAGGCGATGGGCACGAGCCTGGGCGACAAGGTCGACGAGGTGCTGAAGGTCCTTTCGCAGCGTGGGATCACTCGCGCGGTTTCGAAGGAGGCCCTCGAATCGGCCCAGCGCTCCGGGCGGTTCACGGTGTTCTCGCTGGTCGATGCGCTCACACGCATCTCCGGCCGCATGAAGTTCGCAGGCGAACGCACCGACGCCGACGCCAAGGCCTCGGCGTTGCTGGCCCTCGCGGTATGATGGAAGTGGTTTGACGGCGACGGTCGCCGTTAAGGGTTCTGAGGCTCCTGCACCACCGGGCCTCTCATAAGTGCGCTCCCATCGGGCAAAGCGGGAGTTGGGCTTGACCCGACGGACCGCGAGACAGACACTCTGGATAGTGGATGAATCCGGTACTCACTGGCACGACCGGCCAGTTTTTTAGGCCGCACAGGAGCTTGTCGGCATGAAAGAGCTCGCCATCCATCACTTGCGCGATGCTAACAAACCGACAGATTGCGTGAGGGTCGCGTACCGAGCAGAACCGACAGCACAGCCTCAAGAGTGCGTCGCGGAATTCAAATTCGATGTGCCCGATGAAAGCCGTCGGCTCGTCCAGTGGTATCTCGAAGAGTATTTGCTTTACCCCTGGGGGGAGTTTCGCACCCGTGCTCGACATGTTGAGGAGTTGATGGAACAGATTGGCAACGATCTGTTTGCCGCGGTCTTCAGCAGCCGACACGCTGTCGCGCTCTACAGCCACGTGGCTGGCGATTTGCCCAAGACACGATTCGTCATTCACGCAGCTGATCCACGGGGCATCGCATTGCCCTGGGAACTTATGTGTGACGCGACCAAGGGGAAATACGGCGTCCTGTCTCGCTTGGCCCGCGCTTTCGTTCGCAGCCAACCTGACCTGATGATTGACCCGGCGCCTGAGCCACGACCAGAAAGCACCTTTAACATCCTTGTTATCATCGCACGCCCTGGCGGCAAAAGAGACGTTCCTTTTCAGTCGGTGGCGCGGCCGCTGCTCCAGCTGCTTCGTCCTTATCGCGATCGTGTTCGATTGGACGTCCTGCGACCACCCACAATTGAGAAGCTGACCTCCATTCTGTCAGGTCGGCCGGACTTTTACCACGTCATCCACTTCGACGGTCATGGCACTTTCCCGGGATCCAGCCAGCCGGCTCGGTTCTTCTCCGAGCCTGGTACCCAGGGATACCTTGCTTTCGAGGCCGAGGACGGTGGAGCCAACCACGTTTCGGGTGAGGCTCTCGGGCGGATACTTGCCGGCAAGCGAGTACCCGTGGTGCTCCTTAATGCGTGCCAGTCTGGCATGTCGCATCCAGAAAGCGTCTATCCCTCGGTCGCTAACCAGCTTCTCAGGGCAGGCACGCGCGGCGTCGTCGCGATGGCCTATTCAGTCTATGTACAAACGGCGTCGCGATTCATGGCGCGTCTATATGAAGCGCTGATGAACGGCGAGGAGCTAGGCCGGGCCGTTTCACTCGCACGCGAAGACCTGTTGGCGCACCCGCGTCGTTTGTCTCCGATCGGAGAGATTGACTTGTCCGACTGGGTCGTGCCGGTGCTGTTCGAGGCTGCGCCGACGCGAGTCGCAATGCGACAGACTGACACAGTGCGGCTCAATCCGGAGCTGCTGGAGGACCGGCACGCAACGTCGCGTGCCGAGATTGACTTTCCGCCGCCGCCGGCATTCGACTTTGTTGGGCGGGATGACGATCTGCTCGACCTGGAGCGTGCGTTTCGCTCCGAGACTGTCGTCCTCCTGGATGGCATGGCCGGGATTGGCAAGACGGAAACCGCTGTCGGATTCGCCCGATGGTGGAGGGAGACGGGAGCGCTCGACGACACCTTGTCGCGGATGCTCTTTTTCCGCTTTGAGCACCACCTGACCGCGGCGGAGATCTGTGACCGTATTGGTCATGAGTATAACGGCCTCGTTCGTCAGCAACTGGAGACTGATTGGCATCTTCTGAGAGAGGAGCAGCGCTTCCAAATCGCTGTCACTATCCTCAAGCAAGTGCCCTCGGTGCTTATTTGGGACAACTTCGAGGCTGTCGCCGCTTCGGAGATGGGCGGCGATGCCGTTTGGGCTCCCGACGAAGCGACGATGCTCAGGAAGTTCCTCTGGGAAATCAGGGGTGGCCGAAGCAAGGTGTTGCTGACCAGCAGGCGTGACGAGCCGTGGCTCGGATCAGTGTATCGACGGGTATCGCTCGGGGGCCTAAATATCGCCGCCGCTCAGGAGCTAGCAGTGCGTGTGCTTATTCGCGCTGGGATGGAGCCCCAAGAGCTACAGTCTCTTCCAGACTACAATCCCCTCCTGGCGTATCTTGGCGGCAATCCGCTCGCTATTCAGGTTATTCTCCCCGAACTAAAGCATCAATCCCCATCTGTGCTTTTGAAGGCGCTGCGCGAAGGAACCGCCAGCCTAACCAACGATGTCTCGGAGCAAGAAAGAGGCACTTCGCTCACAGCCTCACTTAACTACCGCGTTGCGGCGCTCGACACCACGCTTCGCAAGCGGCTCGGCGCGATCGGCCTATTCCAAAGCTTCGTCGACGTGTTGGTATTGGAGGCAATGGGCTCGCTCGACAGTGCGCCTGAGATTATTCGCGGTGTACCTCGCGACGACTGGGCACATACGCTAGACAGGGCGGCACAGGTTGGGCTTCTACGACAACTCGCCGAGGGATTGTTCAGCGTGCATCCTGCGCTACCGTGGTTCTTGCACAAGTTAATGGTTTCGGCATTCGCAACCGACCTCGTCCGCCTTCGGAGCACTTTTGTTGCAGCCTACGCGGACCGCGCATATGCGCTGCAGGAGTCGGTGAAATCGGCTCGGTCAATCGCAATCACGATTCTGGAGCTTGAAGAACAGAACCTACGTCACGCTCTGTCGATCGCAATGGAGCAGGGATTCGCGAACCACGCAGCAAAGATACTCCTCGGCCTCGTTTGTTTGTTCACTACGCGTGGTCGTTGGACAGAGTGGCAGGCGCTGGTCATTCGGGTCGAAAAGGCAATGGCATCGACCGATTGGGACGCGCCGGCAGACGCCGAGCGTCTACGGTATCAGCTTCTGTGTTTTCAGCAGGAAATCGCCCATCATTACCGAGACTTTGAGACCGAAGTACCACTTCTGCGCCAGTTGACGGAGCAAGCGGAGCGCGAGGGCGACGTGCGCAACCACGCTGTCTTGATGGAGCAAACAGGCAATGTAGCCTTTGCTCGTGAGGAAATGAGCGAAGCCGAAAGATACTACAGTCAAGCCCTGGCCCTTGCGGACAAAGCAAATGACGAGCACGAGCAGGGCGTGCTTCTGCACAAACTCGGAATGGTCGCGCAGGAACGAGAGGATCGAGATGCGGCGACGGTGTGGTATCACAGGAGTCTTAAGATCCGGGAGCGGATTGGAGACGAGTTTGGCGTCGCATCGTCACTGCACCAACTCGCTGTGCTGGCCCAGCGAAGCTGGCAGTTCGACGAGGCGGAGCGTGTGTACCTACTCTGCCTCGCAACCTGGGATCGGATTGGAGATGAACGCGAGAAGTCGAACGTGTATCACAATCTCGGTGCGATGGCGCAGGACCGTCGGCGGTTTGACCAAGCAGAGCGTTGGTTTCGACAATGCCTCCAAGGTCGCGAGCGCATGTGCGATGAGCACGGACAAGCGAGCGTGCTTCGCCGACTGGGCGTGATTGCACAGGAACAAGACCGCCTGGACGAGGCGGCTCGATGGGTCGAGCGGAGTCTGACAATCGCGACGAACATTGGGGATGAAGATGGTCGAGGCGCGTCGCTTCTGGATTTAGGAAACATTGCGAGCCGCCGAGGCGAGTTGGACGCTGCGATTCAGTTGTACCGTGAGAGTCTTGTCATCGCCGGGCGACTCGGGAAGCAGCGTGGACGAGCCGCAAGTCTACAACAGCTCGGAATCGCGCTGTTCCGCTGCGGCAGGGACCGGCTCGCCTACCGCCTGCTACGGAAGTGCCTTGACGTGAGGATGCGCATGGGCGACGAACATGGCATGGCGCAGGTGTTCTATCACATGGGCAACGTACTGGCCGCCAATGGCCAGCTTGAGGATGGACGGTCTGCATTCAGCAAGGCGCTGGACCTAACGCAGCGGATTGGCGATGAGTATGGTGCCGCGAAGATACTGCACCATCTGGGGGCCGTGCTCGAGGAACAGGACGAGCTGGGGAACGCGGAGCAGGTGTGTGAGCGCGCCGAGGAAATTCTGGCCCGGATGGCAGATCCCCACGCTCTGGCTGAGATTCGTGAAACTCTTCAGCGAATCCGAAAACGGCAAGAAGGGGTCGAGGATCGTCATGTGCAATGATGCCTTCTTGTGACGGGCTCCAGGGGAGCGCCTCGTCCCCGCTCAGATCGCAATCCGCTCCACGTCGTCCAGCGTGATTTCGTCGTGCCGGCGGTCGTACAGGCCTGTCGTGCGGGAGGATTCGTGGCCGGCCATGTACTGGGCCTTCTCCAGCGTCCCGCCGTTCCTCAGGTAGGTGGTGATCCCCGTGGCCCGGAAGGTGTGGCAGCAGGCTTCGGTGGGCAGGCTGGCCGGCTGGCCGAGCGGCACCGCCGTTTGACGAACGCCCACACAAGCTGTCGCGTCATCCGCTTTGCCATTAGGCGGTCGTGCCGGTGCTTCTCCACCGGGCGGAACAGCGGCCCCTTGCGGTCGTCGCGAATTGCGGCGTGCTCCAGGTACTCGTCCAGGTACGCCTCCAGGTTGTGGGGCACACCCATCTCGATCACCTTGCCGTTCTTCTCGTGCAACCGCTGTCTGGACGCCCTCGCCGGCGACTTCGCGGCTATTGACCTCCTGGCGGCGGATCTTGTCGGTTTCATCGATGAAGACGATTCCGCGCTGGGCGGCTTCGAGTTCGCCGCGTGCCACGATGTAGAGCTTGCGCATCAGGCCGTCGAGATGTTCGCCAACATAGCCCGTTTCGACGAGCGAGGTTGCATCGCCGAATGCGACCGGGACGCCGAGACAGTCCACCAGCATCCGCACCTTGTACGTCTTGCCGGTCCCCGTTGGACCAAGTAGGAGCACGTGACGCCGGCCAAACGGCTGAACCCCCTCCTGCCTCCTTTTCCGTTTTCCTTCCGCCCGGTAAGATGCCCAAGCTTGCGGAGGCGGCGTACCGCGCTCTCTGTGCGATACGGCGGCGCGCGTCAGGCTACGGGCCGAACACAATGCAGCGACCATGGGCCCCCGTCGCGTTCTCAAACGGCTCTTGTCTCAGTGCCGCCGGGCTTCGAGGTACTGCATCGGGATTTCTCCATGAATCGTGACGAGCGGGAGCGTAGCGGGCGCGGTCGAAACAGGGGAACACCCGCACGCACTCGCGCGCACTTCGAGCGCGAAGTCGTCTTGGGCGACCAGCAGCGCACGGTGGGGCGATCTTCGAAGCGGCTCATACTGGGACCAGCAGCCACGAGCCCGCCTCTGACGCCGGTGACGGCGCGAACCAACGAACGTCCACGCGAGTCGTGGCGCGAGATGGAGCAGCGTCAGGCGAGCCACATACGTAATATGTCGCATGTTTTTGCGAATTGGCATGATACGAAACTGAATGTCAGACGCGTTTCATTCATGGCGGTGGATCGTACGTTTGCTGTGCTGCAGCGGCGCCCTCAGCTCGAAGGCATTTCAGTCTATGATGGGCCTCCGAGAGATCGAGGCATATATTGGGCGTCAGAGAACCGCATCGAGTTCAACCGTTCCGTGCTGCGTCGACGTTCTCCTAGAGAGGCCATCAAGTCGTATCTTCACGAAGTGCGGCACGCGTATCAGTTCGATGTCATTCGTAATCCAGAGAATCATCCAGAAGTCTCGGCCGCGCGTGTGCTGCTCTGGAAGGCGGCAGCCCGTATGTACCCGAACGTCGGGAATAACCCAACCTACATGCAGGCGATTGCGTACACCCTTAACCCGCTGGAGATTGATGCGCGCGCGTTCGCGGCGCGTATGTTCATGCGAGTGTTTCCCGGAATTGCTCATGTCCTCTAGAACGTGGTTTGAGCCAATGGAAAATCTTGCGGCCGGTATCGCAGCCCGCGATGGATGCTCCATGAAAGAGGCGACTGCGGTGGCGCGGGAACTGCTTGATCTCGATCCGACACTCCAGTCTGCTTTTAAGACCTGGTGGGAGACGGGCGAAGTTCCTGGCGATTGCACCGCACATGGAGTAACGCCCCAAAAGCTAATCGACGGGGGCTGGTGCACAACTATTCCAGTGGCGTTCACTTGGATGAACGGACTGGTGAAACGACCGGATGAAGCGAAATGGCTAATGCGACAAGGGCGGGATTACATTCGACCCTCCCCAACCGAATGGGGAACCGAGGATAATGCGGAAGACGGCTCGGATCAAAACAATGGGTGATTGCGAAGCAGACGCTCCAACTACCCGGGCCGCTGCTCAGTAAGTTGTGCGGTCAAGACTTGTAGGCGAGGTTGAGAGGCGCGGTGGTGCGATGCCTCCAACCTTGAACCCGCGTGTGATGACCGGGTGGAACCATCAAACCACGAGCGCGAGCAGTGCTCCGGCCCGTTCGTCCGCTTCTGTGCGCTCACCCGCGTTCTTAATCTTGCCCGCAAGCCGGGTCAGGGCATCGACGATACTGAAGATCGTGAATCTTCCGTTCGCGCGGGCCAGCTCCAGCGCCTCCTTCGCCACGCTCCGTGGAATGCCCTGCTTCGCCAGGAGTTTCGTGACTTCCTCGGCGTCGCTCCCGAGCGTGGTCTCCATCGCCTTGCCGATCGTCTTGACGAATCCGTCGCGGCGCTGGTCGCGTTTTTCGACCAGGCCGGCGATCAGCCGCCGCACTTCGCCCAGGCACTCATGCACGTTTGCCGTGTGCTTGCGGGAAAAGTCGACCACTTCGACCGCGTCCCAGACGATGTGGTTCTGGCAGACCGCCTGGAACCAGAACGTCTGCATGCCGACCGAGCGCTTGCCGACCTCCGAGTTCCAGAGGAAAAACCCCGGCGCGAACGCCTCGCCGTTGATCTCCGCCCAGCCGAGCGGGTCAATCAGGAACACGAACATATCCTGCTCGCCGCAGTACAGGCCCGTGCCGCCGTTGGCGGCCGTTTGCGGCGGCTGAAAGTCGGTCGCGAATTCGCGCACGATGTTCAGCAGGTCCACGTTGTGGAGTCGCGTGTAAGCCGTGCCATGAATCGAGCGAATCGAGTCATCCTGCGTAAGAAGCTGAAGCGGCTTTTCACCGCTCGGCATCGTCTCCCGAAAGATCTGTGCTGCCGTGCCGGCCGAGACCCGGTTCACTGTCTCCTTGCTCACTCCGGCCAGGCGGCAGAGCTGGCCAAAGCTCCAATCGTTGAGCGCGAACTCACCGTCGTTGCCGACGGTAACGCGGAACCGGCCCCCGGTCGGCGCCGGCTGAATCGACTGCGGCGGGTGCCAGCGGTCGATCGATGCGGTGCGCGTCGTGTAGCAATGCTCGTACAGCGATTGCAGCGAATCGAAGCGTTCATCCGGTCCGCGCCGGAACAGCTCGTTTGAAGCGCGTGTCAGTGTCTCCATGCAAAATCTCCTTGAAAGTGCCGCGTTTGCGATTGAGAAAAGAACCCCGTCCAAACCGTGAATTGCACCACCGGCCTCTCGTGGCGCGGAGTAACGCCCCACGAGTACCGGGAAATCTGTCTACCCCGCGTTTGGTCCTGAAAGAGCGATAGACGAAGTGAGAAACGGAGCAGCAGAAGGCGAACGCCAGCGCAATGGTTCAATCTGAACGATGTGCGTACGCCCCGTAGCCGTCATGGCCGGCCGGCGTAGTCGGCACGTGATACGACGGCAAACGCCGTTCTACTGCTCTCGTGCTGAGTGTGGCACGATTCGCGATCATTAGTAAAGCGCGTCGACAAAAAAACGTTGCGTCAGTCGTTTGATGAGCGCCGGGCCGCGTGAATCGGTTCCCAGCGCTGCTCGCGGTCAAGCGCCTGCCGTAACCACTGCACGCGACCCAGACCCATCCGGATGTGGTTGTATTTCAAGGCGATCGAGCTGGCACGGGCCAGTTCGTCGTTGCCGCCATAGGCGATTTCGCGGTCGAATCGGCTGAGCGCTTCAACGCCTTTCTCGATGATCTCCTCGTAGCGACGCCGGTCCTCCGCGAGTCGCTCGGTTTCCATCGCCAGCAATTCCCGCACGCGGGCCAGCCGCTTGGCCGGGTTCTTTGGCAAATCGCGCTCCAGCCATCGCCCCGCGTCCTCGGCTGGAGCAATTTCGGCGAACGTGAGCGGCTGCGCGTTATCCCCCGCCCAGTAGTAATGCCATGGGTGGCCGGGGTCGTAAGGCAGCCGCCTCGGCGTTCCTGCAACCTGGCGGCGAACCCAGGTGTCAAGTTCGCGCGACGCATCGGAACCGAACCCCTCCTCGAACGCGGCGAGCATGTTCGCGTAGCTCGATTGAAGCTGATCGAGTTCGCGACGCCAGCGTTCGGTAGCCCGTTCCGTCGCCTCTGCCGTCTTCATCATGCGCCCGGTCCGCGGGTCAACGCCCGTACGAATCGCCTCCTGGAGAGCCTCTGCTTCGACGAGCGTGCAAATCAGCTCGTGCACGTGCTCCTGAGTCAAGGCTGCGACGGCGTGCTCATCCGGTGCAATCGGTCCATTCAGATCAAGGCCGAATACGCCCGCCTCAATGGCGGTTCGCAGTGGTTTGCAAATCGGAGGCGCTTCATGCGATTCTTCGTCGAAATCGGCAGCAGGCGCCGCCGCGTTGTCGTGCGACGCGACCGCGTCGTCCGGGGTCTGCTCAAAGACGATTGGCGGACGCGAAGCGGCATCGTCGTTCGCCGGTTGCGGCGATGACTCGGGCTTGACTGCGTCGCCCCATAGGGAAAGTTGCTGCATGTTCGGCATAGGGCCTCGACGGTTCGACTCATGACCGTTCGAGGTTGTTATGCCGAGTCCTTCCCCCTATGTGACGTAACCGCGAGACCCGCTACTGAATCAGTGCCTCGCGCGGCGTCCATCGCATCGGGGGCAACGTGTATTGCCGCGGGTCCTCAAAGGAGATCTCCGGGCTGTGATACGACAGCAACAGCAGGTTTTCGTTCTCGGCGCTGAAGGTGTGCAGCAGATTCCGCGTGAACACGAGCACATCGCCCGCATGCACGTCCGTCGAACGAATGTCGTTCCCGCGAAACGCCCGCCAATGCTCCTCCGACCACCAGAAGCGTCCATAGCCTTCGAGCACGGCGATGAACCTGTCGGAGTGCTCATGGACGTGTAGCGGCAGCTCGACCGTGCCGGCGGCAAAACGCAGTTTGGCGAGCCCGTCCTCGAAGGCCGGGCCGAACAGCTCGCGGCCGGACCAGAGACCACCGCTGATCGATTCCGTATCCTCAAACGGCGACCTCAGCTCGATTGGGTAGCACTCTGCGATATCCGTCATGGCGGACCGAAGGTCTCGGTCAATCCGACCATCATCGCACGCTCCAAAGAGCAGCGTGGGCACCGCAAGGCGGCCACTGCGGACGTCGGTCTCGACATCGTCCAGCACTCGACGCGCGATGCCGAAAAACCGGGACAGCGACCCCGCCCAACGGCTTGATCGAGTTCGCCCGCCGGTCAGGATCTGCAAGCCAGGTTTCAGTGCGGCTTCTAACGTCGTCATCGGCCACCACCTTTCACGCGAACGGAGAGTTCGTCCTGCGAATCCGCCGGTCCACGGCGGTCATCTGATTCAGAGCATGTCGAACATCAACGATCACACCTCGTTGGAGCATGGCCCGTTCGCCCGGGCGAATCTCGCTCCACGCGAGCGCATCGACCTCCTTCTTGAGGAATACCGGGCGATGTACGGCCTGCTCTCATTCCGGCTCGGCGTCGTCGACCAGAGGGTTCCGCTCACGGCCGGCACGCTCATGGCAGCCCTTGGCGCTGTACCGGCGTTGCCGGCGGAGTCGCAACTGATCGTGCTGCTGCTGATCCCGATCGGCATGGCGTGGCTCATGCGGCTGACGGTCGCCCACGCTCGCTCGAAGGAAGACGTCCTGCGACGCATCGACGAGATTGAACGACAGGTCAACCTGCTCGCCGGCGAAGAGCTGCTCGCTTTCCAGTCGCGGCATCCGAATCGTTCCGCGACTATCAGCAGTGGCCGCACGGGAGCGGGCGCGGTGTCCTCGGTACTCGCGCTCAGCCTGGTCGGTCTGCTCGGATGTCTCGCACAGGCAGTCCACCATGGGATGCTCCACGACGCCGCTAAGTGGGCCTACACCGGCTACCTCGTCACCACGATGTTCGGCCTGCTTCATGCCGCCTTCCGCCTTCGCCACTACCGCTACGTCAAATCGCCGCCGGACCGTCCGCCGTTGGGGTGGGTGCTTGGCACCCTGGGACGCCCTTTGATGATCGTGGAAGCGTCGCACACACATTATAGATAGCGTTTCGGCCGGAATCATCAAGGGGTGCGTGGAAAGTCGCGGCACATAGCGTAAGATGTCCGGGTTATGGCGAAGAAACGCCCCAGCCTGCAGCGCGATTTCGGCGCCCGCGTGCGAGATCTGCGGCTCCGTGCCGGTCTGAAGCAGCGGGAGTTAGCCGAACGCTGCGGCAAGGGCTTCGCCATGCAGAGGGTGGGCCAGATTGAACGCGGCGAGATGAACTGCACGCTCCAGACCATCGCCTCCCTGGCCACGGGGCTGGGGTGTGAGCCGATTGAGTTGTTCCTCTTCCCCAATGTCGCGGCCACGATCGAAGCGCCACTGGACACCGCACGGCTGGCCGACCTGTGGCGGGCGGCTGATCGTCCAACGCGCCAAAAGATACTGCGTGTCTTGGCGGAGTTGCTCGGATAGGAGAAGCGCGGCGCATGGACCTGCGACACGAGCTGCTAGACGGAATAAGGGACCTGTTGGCATCGGCGAGAGAACGTACCAAAGCGCTCAAGGCGGACGCAGAAGCTGCCTCGCACACCGAGCGAGTCTGGGAGGCGCTGCTGGACTTCGTGACCAAGTCCTGGCCTCTCCACATCCTCGACCTCTTGGACCGGGAGGCACGCACTTTAAAGGCCATGCGTGCCGAGGGACACCCAGCGATTGGCCAAATCGAGTGCTTATATCGTGGCGCGAAAGAGGAAGCCGACACGATCAAGCGGCGTTACCCCGGTTACCTGGAGGACGCGTGTCGATCCGCAGGATTGGTGCTCGACGCCGAAAGCAGACACCCTGCCTACAGTTTGGAGCAGCGGTTCTTCCAGCTCAAAATAGACGAGCGGAAATGGACAGCGCGGCTCTCGGATCACGAAAGTCGTCTAGCCGAGCTCCCCGCCGACGTAAACGCTATCGTCGACGTTATCCTAAGAGAACAGAAGCGCATATTCGGTCGGCCGTTTAGCGGCTGCAAGTTTCTGAAGCTCTTGCGCTCCCAGTACGTAGCGGTCGCAAAGAAGAACAAACAGCCTGACGGAGCGAGCATCCCGATTCGCCATATTACCCGCCGCCTAGGTAAGAATGCGAAGGGTTTTCGCTCCGATGAGTTCCTTGTCGATCTCTCGCGCCTCGTCGAGCAGGGGCCGATGGATATTGACGGCTATCGGCTGGACCTTCAGCAAACAAAAGACACGAACCAAGGCATGTTGCTCCATGGACCCGCAGGCCGCGGGTACATCGGCTTCGTTGTCTTCCGAAAGGTCTAACATGGACACACGCATCGTGCCAACGCAGGTTGTCGAGTCCCTCCGCAAGGGCATTCCTCCCCAGCGCGGCGTCGACCTGTACTCTGTCGGCAACGAAAAACTTATCGACGGCATCAAGAAGTACCATCTCAGCGGCATCGGCGATCGGGGGATCATCCGCTTTCTAAGCGGCTCCTGGGGCGCAGGGAAGACGCATTTCTTCCGCCTCTTACGTGAGGTTGCCTTTCAACATGATTGCCTCGTTTCAAATGTAGAGCTGGACTTGAATAGCGCCGCGCTCAACAAGTTCGAGAAAGTATTCTACGCCATAGTCTCGCATGTTCTGACCCCCACCTACTACTCTGAACACGCACTCGTCGAAGCGGCTCCGTTCGGGACTGTCCTGCGGGAATCCCTGGCATATCTTGCGACAGGCACCCGGTCGATTGCCAATGAGATTTCCTACGAGCAGTATGCAAGAGCCTCGGAATTGCTAATGGGTAACCACGCTATCGACATTGACTTTAAGAAAATGGTGCAACACTACTGGCACACATTTCTGCCCGAGTCAGCCGACCCCGTTGTCGTGGAGCAGACGCGCGGGGAGATTCTCCAGTGGTTCTCTGGCGAAGGAACGGTCGGCCAGTACCGCAAGCGGTTCGGAGTGAGCAAGATGGTGAGCAAAGAGAATGCAAAGCTCATGCTCCAATCGCTGGCCGGTTTTGTCCGGCAGGCGGGTTACCGCGGTCTCGTGATATTGTTCGACGAGGCGGAACAAGCCTACTCGGTGATGCGGAAGTCGGCGCTCCGCGACGCACAGAACAACCTGCTATCACTCATCAACAACATCGAGTCATTGAGCGGTCTCTTCCTGCTTTACGCCACAACCCCCGATTTCTACACCGATCCTAAGCACGGTATCGTCACCTACGGCGCCTTGTCCGGGCGCATCGGAAAGCCGGAGCAACGGCATCCGCGAGCATTGGACACCATCTGGAACCTAGACGCAGTAGAAACGACCTTGACGGACTACCAGGCCGCCGCCAACAAAATTTGCTCGATCTATGCAACCGCGTTTCCCGATGCCCAGGCAAGCCTGCCGACCGAGGCGGCGGTTCAAGAGACCGTGGCCAAGCTATTTCGCATTCACCCATCACTGGCGGCAATTCGCTTCTGGCGGCTACTGGTGAGTGCCGTGATTACGGACCTTGACGACCACCTTGAGGGCGAGGTGCGGGACACGGAGAAACTTTATGACGATGTGATGGCTCGCCTGAAGGAGGAGTGATCGTGAACCTCGCGCAGGCCCAGCGAGTCATCGAGTCGCTAAGGAAGGGCATCCCGCCGGATGGGTTCATCCGTCACTTCACCGTTGGGCGCGCATCCGAGGTCGCGCAGCTGACGGAGAGGCTGGACGACATTGTGCCTGGTGCACTGCTGCTTAAGGCCAACTACGGGTCCGGCAAGACTCACCTGTTACGTTTTGCCAGAGAGTGTGCGCTTGAAAAGGGCTTTGCCGTCAGCACGGTAACTTTGGACTGCAAAGGGGCAGTCCGTTTCAACCGCATGGACCAGGTGTTTGGAGCCATCTGTCGAAATATTGAGGTTCCTGACGGTCTTGGGCAAAAAGGCATCCGTTCTGTGTTGAACTTTTTAGTTGAGAAGATCGAGCACGCCAAGTCCGACACGGCGGGTGCATTCTGGCGCGATCTGACGAACAATTGGCGCTGGGATTATTCCGAAGTCCTTGATTCTCCGGCCGCTTTTGTCGCGCTGCGAGCTTGGGCGACGGGAAATTCCACGGTGCACGACCGGGTCGAAGACTGGTTGCTGTCTCCTTGGAGCTATCGGACTCAGCGCAGCAAGCTCTATTCTGACCTGATCGGTTCCTTGCGACGCTTCTTTCATGACCCGCGACCTGAGCGGCACTTCTACAGAGATGGAGTGTTTGAGTTTCATACGCAAGGCTACGCACAAAGCTGGTCGGCGCTCCGTGACCTTCAACGCCTCTTGTGTGAGTCAGGTCTCAACGGACTGGTGTTGCTATTCGACGAGTATGAGGATGTCGTCACAAATCTGAGAAACGTGGCGCATCAGGAGGCGGCATTCTGGAATTTGTTCCAGTTCTACGGCGGCAAGCAGTTCCCCGGTCTGTCCTTTTATGCCGTCACGCCGGAGTTCGTCGAGAAATGCGTCACGTTGCTAACCGGCAAGGGCCGATGGGACTATGACTATGGGCGATTCAAGGCAATCCCCACCTTCCAGATGAGTCCTCTTGACGTGGAAGAGCTGGAGGAGCTGGCCATGCGCATTTTGGAGACGCATGGAATTGCCTACGACTGGGAACCCGACCTGGTGATGCTCTCCACGGAGCTGGACAAGATCGTTCGCAAGGCGGCTTCCGTGCAGGTTCAAGACCGGGCGCGCCATACGATTATCACCGTTGTGAAGGCGCTCGACCGCCTCCTTGAGGAGAGTGCATGAGCGGCGTCGACCTGCTCGATCGCCGAGTGGCGACAGCCTTTTATGGCCGATTTGAGTCACTGCGCGAGGCGCAGCAAGCGGCAATCGAGCCAATCCTGACCGGCCGCAACGTCATCCTGTCCGCGGGCACCGGTTCAGGGAAGACCGAAGCCGTCACGGCCCCGCTCATGAGTCGTCTTTGGCGGGAAGCCGTCAAGACGGACGGTCTGGTACTGCTCTACGTTGCACCGACGAAGGCCCTCGTCAACGATTTGGAGAAGCGTCTGTATCAGCCGCTTTACTCCCTCGGGCTACGGGTTGGCGTCAGGCACGGTGACCGGGACGACCTAGCATCCGGTCAAACGGTTCATGTGTTGGTGACGACGCCAGAGTCCCTCGACGTGATGCTGTTCCGTAAGGACGCGGCCCTCAGTAATGTCCGCGCTGTGGCCATCGACGAGGTACATCTGCTTTACAACACGCAGCGCGGGCTTCAACTGTCGATCCTGCTCCAGCGGTTGCAGGATCGACTATGCGAGCCTTTCCAGTGGGCGGCGCTCTCTGCCACGATCGGCGATCTGTCCGATGTCCATTCCTTCCTCGCTGGCAGTGATGAGGCCCCGGTATTCCTGTCGTATCCCTCGCATCGCACGATCGACGCTCAGATCAGACACATCGCAGCCGAGTCCGGTTTTCTCGACCTGGTTCGCAAGCTAACTGACGGCAGGCCGACGAAACTGCTGGTGTTTGCCAACTCGCGGAAAGAATGTGAACGGCTTGCCGGCGTCCTCCAGCACGACCCCTCGCTGCTACACGCCGTCTTCGCGCACTATTCATCGCTGTCCCCGGACGTCCGCCTCGATACGGAGAAGAAGTTTGCCGCTTCCAACACCGCCATCTGCCTGGCGACGAGCACCCTTGAGCTGGGTATTGACATTGGCGACATTGATGCGGTCCTATTGTGGGGTGCGCCCGGGGGCGTGGAATCGTTCCTTCAACGAGTCGGCCGCGGCAACAGGCGGGCGCACAAAACGAACGCGGTCTGCCTGATCCCTGACACCTCGGAATCGGTCGGATGGGATGCGCTCCGCTTCGCTGCACTCGTTGATGCGGCCCGTAAGGGCGAGCTTCCACAGCGACGCCCCTACGAACTTTACGGGGCTGCCGCACAGCAGATGCTCAACGTGATCGCCTCGGACGGTGGACGGTTTACGAAGGTGGCCGACTTGTGCCAGCTCGTCCGACACAAGCCGTACCTGGGTCGCCCGACCGTTGAATCCATCCTCGCGCAACTGGCAGCAAACGGCCACCTCCAGGCACATGGCTTCAAGAACCAATACGGGGCCGAAGAGCCGCTTCATGAACTTGTTGACTTCCAAATGATTTACGGGAATTTCGCGGCCGGCTCTCAGACTGTGGACCTCTTCCACGGAGCTAAGCGGCTCGGTGACGTGCCTGCGACCAACCTGCTTCGGATACACCGTGGCTCCGAGGTGCGCTTCGCTGGGAAGTGCTGGCGAGTGCAGAAGGCATCACGCGACAAGATATTGCTAACGCCGACGCGGCCTGGCAATGCCATGGACTTCACCTACACCAGCGGCGGAGTGCAGACGGATAGTTTTGTCGCCAACCGGGTCTGGCAACTCCTTCATTCCCACCAGTTCCCAGAGGACCTGTTCGCACTGTCGCTGCGGCGCACCGTGATAGAAGCGAGAGCCAGGCTTCGGGCGGCCTGTACAATGAATCAGATACCATATGCCCGATCGACTGATGGCATTCGATACTTTACGTTTTCCGGCTACTTGGTGAACAAAGCCGTTGGCCTGATCTCGCGGAAGGCAACGTTCAAGGCAAGGGAGGCGTCGCTATTGGTGCCTTCACCCATTGACTGGGCTACGATTCCACCCGAGCCGACGGCGTATGAAGGCGTATTCCCGTCGCTCTTCGAGGAGTCGTCGGAGCAGTCCCTCTATCAGGCCCAACTTCCGGCGGAACTACAGCTTCGAGAATACCTGGAAGACTGGCTCAAGGATCAGGCGGTTGCCGATGCGCTTGTCAGGCTCGTCCGATCGACTCCCGTAGCAGTGGATCCGGCGTCAGTGGCGTTCTTTGCCGGTGCTTGCTGACCTTTTCTTGCCGCAGATGATTGGGAGACCGCTTGCCGTCCAGGCTAAACCTGTGTTCGCTTCGCGCATGAAAAACTGGAATGTCATAATAGCACGTGGAGGAGCATGCCCGGAAAGCCCCGGGAATTGCCCAGCGGCGGTGACTTGGGGTCAGACGAAGCGGGAGCCCGGATAACCGGATGTCCTCTGACCCTGCTGGCGGGAAGGCGGGTTACGAGGCCTTCGTGCCTTCCGCCGCACGCTGAGCGTGAATCCACGCGAAGGCGTCGTGAAGCGCCTTCGCCAGTACGAGCAGATCGTCCGTGCCGAAGCCGGACGATTCCTTCCAGTCGCCGTTGTCCTTGTAAATGCGGGCAACGGTGACGTTGAACATGTGTCCGTTGGCGGTCTGGTTCTTCCAGATCACGGCCTTGACGCTGCCGAACCGGATTTCATGAGCCGGACGACTCTTCGATTCGCTCATTGCAACCTCGCTTTCTGTTTCCATAGTGGGCTCCTTTGCATTCGTCTGACGCGTATGGTTATGCCCGGTGCGCGACTTCGTGTGCGCTAAGAAGTAGGCGGGGAAGTCTGCTGATCCTGGACGGTCTGCGCCGCGGCCGGACGCGGCGACAACTGGTACCGGTGGGTTGTTCGTCCAGGATCGTCGACAGGAATCAGGAACAGCAGCTCAAGGCTCGTCCGCCGGTGTCGAAGGAACGAGAACACCGGCGATCAGTTCCTCGAATTGCCGACGAGCAGTCTCGCTCCCAGGCGCGTTGCTGGGCAGCCGCCGGGGACCGAGTTGGGCAGCCCGCAGCCGGATGCCGTCCAGATCGGGTGCAACGGCTCGCAGCAATGCCCGAACAAGGTGACTGGTGGTCACGCGCGCCCGCGTACCCAGCCTCAGGAACCGCACCAGCTCGTCGAGCATTTCGTCTGTCCCCGGGCAAAGTAGGATCTCTCGTTTGATACGCCGCGAGCCGCCGGCTATCGCTGGATGTGCGACATTTGTGTTTCCGCGTGTTTCGTCGCCCGTCGCGGAGGCGTGATGATTGCTGCCAGGCACATCATTCTGTCGCGAGATCGCACGCATGGCGGCGCCGGTGTCGAGTAATCGTGCCACAGAGCTGGTCGGCGGTGGTTTGTGCAGTGTTCTTGGCATGGCTTAGTCCCCCGTAACGGTTTGCATGGCGGGTTCGGCCGGTTGCTCCAGCGCGCGCGGCACGCAGAGCGTCCCCTCGGCAAGTTCTGGCAGATTGCCGCTCAAGAACAGGCTCCGGTGTCGAATGCGGTGCTCGATCTCGGCTGCGAGCCGCAGGTACTGATGTGCGACCGGATTCCTCAGATAGCTATCCAATTGAAACAGCGTCCGCCCGCGTCCCGACAACTCCGGGATCAACACAGCCTGCGAAATGTGCGTCGCGAACTGCCGGCCCGGCAACGCGATGGCGGCGGCCGCTTCAAGCTCCGCACGAAGCCGTGTCGCACGACCGTCGACGTTGGAGAACACGATGCCGAGCACTTCAAGCGCCGCATTACGGTGCGTACGCACGTCCGAGATGTCACGAAACGCCTCGCTCAGCCCACCCAGCGAGAGCGGATGCGGAAACGCAGAGAGCAGGATCCACTCGGCAACCGAGTACGCTGCGACCGTGGTCGTTGCGCCTGCAAATGGCGGCGTGTCCAGAAGAATGAAATTGTACGAACGGCGAATGGCGCGGAGCGGAGCGTCGAGCAACCTTGACCGATCCGTGAACTTGGATAGCGCCGCATCGAGTTCAGACAACTGCGGACGTGCCGCAATCAGATGAACGCCATGTGGCAACCCTTCGGTGATGAGCAATTGATCGATTGCTTCACGTTCTGTGAGCAGCTCCAGAGTTCCCGCGTACTGATTCTCTGGGACCCCCAGGTGTCGCGTCGCCCCGGCAGCCGGATCGAGGTCGATGATCAGGCACCGATATCCACCTTGCCCCAGCGCTGCCGCCAAGTGCACCGTGTTCGTTGTCTTACCGACGCCGCCCTTCTGATTGCCGACCGCAATGACGGCTCCGCGAATTCGCTCCCTCATATTCCCCCTCCCCCAATCTTTGCTGACTGAGTTTGTGCCCGATGCCGTCGCCGCGCTCGCGCGAATGCCCGCGTGCGGGATGGCATGGTTCCCTGTCTGAATAGCACGATTCGATCAAGGGTTGCAAGTTCGAATTCGGGGTGACGAGGCAATCGGATCCGTCCTGACCGGCGAACCCGCTGTCGTGATGACGGGGCGACCGGAGGGCCGGCACGCCGAAACCGTCTTGCGCGATCGACTCGTTGCAAGTTACGGTTGCTCCGCATAGGCACGCGGCTGCATCCAAGCAGATCAGCTTGAAGAATAGGAGAGCGCATGAGATGACTTGAAGAAACGGAGGGCAAGAACGGCAACGTGGAGGTCGCCATTCTTGCGGCTGACGGACGACATGAACGTCGGGTGCGGCAGCGGTTGATTGAGCCAAGGTCACCGTAGCGCAGCTCCGCGCGTGATGTCAATCCCGTTCCAGCCGAACAATGAAAGTGTGCCCGCGACCCGCCCGTCCGTTTCGGGGCAACGCGAACGCCCGTCGAATCGTTCGCACAAACAGCGTTTGAAATTGAATGAAACAGCAGATTGGGGCGTGGTCATACACGCCCGAAGAAGACACTCGAAGGAAGGGTGCAAAATCCCGTGGAACATATCGCCAGAGCGAATATGCTCGAACCAAGCCGGAGGGCGGATTCTGCTTCATCCCGGCAATGGTCATTATCGGCGCGTGGTGGGCCTTCCGAGCCCGGTTTGTGACGCTGGGAGACCTGCGAGTATGGCTTGCTTTCTTCGAAGTCGTGGCGAGGCGCTGCGGCGATCGCCCCAATCGTTCCCTGAATTCCGTGGAACATGAGCTGATCGACCTCGTCGACGGGTCAGAAGCACAGGTTCGAACATCCATTCGGCGGCTTGAGCGAGCCGGTCTCTTGCTGCGGAACCGAACAACGTCTCGCTGGTATCGGCTCCCGGAGCCGCCGGCCGCTGACGAACAGGAGAATCTCGCAGCCACAATTCGAGGCGTCGAGAACCATCGCCGGCGGGCGCCTGTCCCGCGACGGGTCATTCGCTACCTGTGCCGCGCGACTCGTCCCGTGCTGTGGGCGACCGTGCTCGGACACGTGCTCCGTTGCCTGTACTACCGCAACGGGCAATGCGCGCCGGATGGGCGGTGCAAGTCCTCGTGGGTTGCCGACGTGTTCGAGGTAGATCCACGCAACGTCAAGGCGGCTCGTCGCGAACTGGTCGAGTTGGGCGTACTCATCATGGAACCGACCGATCAGCGCTCGATGAACCGTTTTGGTCCGCGTGTTCGGTTCAACCTTGAATGGAACGGCGTTCCTGCCTGCCGGCGACCACCACCCCCTCGGCCTAGCTTCACCGCCGGATCACCACCCCCTAAGAAAGACAGGGAACTCGCTTCGCGATGGGAAGACCAGAAACCGTGGCCGGCGGCTGGTGTTCGTGAACGGTCGCCACGTTGGCGGGTCGCACCGTCAGACCTCGATTCACCAAACGGGCTCGGCAAGCTGTTTGAACAGCTCGTCGCGTGCGGCGCCTGCAAGGCGGGAGAGGCTGCTCGCTTGAATCTCTTCGCGGCGGCAGCCCGGACGCGGCGCGTCGCTACGCGAAATCCGGCTGGTTTTCTGGCCGCGCTGGTCCGCTGGAAGCACTGGGACTTCGCAAGCCATGCCGACGAAGAGGCTGGGCGGGCCTGGCTTATCGAGCTTCGAAAACAGCGTTACGCACTTGGGCAGGTGAGCGAACCACAGACCAGTCGCGATGTTTCGCGACCACAGTCCCGCGAGCCTGTTCGCGCGGCAAACATGCTGCAGGCTGTGCTGAGCTCGACGACAGCCTCCGCTCGATTCATCGCGCCCAGCTCCCGTGCTGAAACTGAAGCCGCAATCAGGAAGTGACATCGCGTGAAAGCTGGTGACGGACCCACTCCACGACCTTGCGGAACTCCGGCCGGACAGGCCGCATGTAAGCATCCGCCATGTCAGAACTGGAAGCGTGCCCCAGCCATCGCTTCACGTCGCTGATCGACGTGCCCGGCCGCGAGCCGAACTCTGTTGCGCCGAGGTGTCTTAGCGTGTAGAACCCTGGAATGGTCTCTTTCGATTCGCCGACCTTCGTCCGCAGCTTGTCCCACCACTGCGTGACCGCGTTGCCCCGATGGTGGACGAGAGCAACGCCGGTGCGAGTGACGAATAGCAGCTCACCAACCGGCCGCTTGACGGCCTCTTGGTACTTCGAGACGAGGGACCACACGCGCGGCGGCGTGGAACCGTATCGCTCCACACCCGTCTTCGCACGACGCAGATCGTAAGAGTCCTGGTCGATCTGGCCCACGCGAACTACCGCGAGGTCCTTGGCGCCCAGGCCGAGCCCGATGCCAAGCCAGATCATCGTCTTTCCCCGCAGGTCGGCGCCGTTGATCATCTTCTGAAGGAGCTCAACGGTGGGGAGCGGCCGCTCAGGTGTTGGTGTTCCGTGGGCAACGTCCCTTGAGTCCCAATTCCACGTCAGCATCTGGCGGCCGTGTTCGGGCCGGCCGGCGCGGTCGATGATCGCCTTGACAATCTGAAGCCGCTTGGCGACCTGCGAGTCGGAGTAGCCGGATTTGACGACGTGCTGGTTGAATGCTTCGACGTCATCCATTGAAAGGTCGCACAAGCGCATCCGCGATACGGCTCCGACGCCGTGTCGTGCATTGATGAATTCGAGGATGTCGCGGATGACCTTCGCCCGGTCGCGAAACACAGGCGCCGCGATGGTTCCCCGGCGACGCGGTTCATCGGGCTTGCGGATGCGAAGCCGCTCAGACTCCTTGAGCCCACTGGCGACCTCCAGCAGGCTCCCGGAGAGGGCCTTGCCGCTTGGCTTCCGCTTTCGCGCCGGCTCCACCTGCGTGGGGAGTTTCCCGGGGCCGTTGCCGCCGAGCTTCTCAGCAACCCAGGCGTGGTAGAGTGCGAGGGCCTCCTTCTCGCGCTCGCGTTCGACTATCCTGAACCGGTGACGACGCGAGTGGCCGGTCTGCGGGTCGCGGTAGCTCACGTGCCAGCCGACGTTCCGGGTGGCGTCGAACTTGAGCTTCGGAATGCGGGTCCGCGTCCGTCGACGCCGATTGACCATCGGCCAACTCCGTGCATAATGGAGGGTGTCCGGCTGCCTGACGACAGCCTAGCCGCTGGCCTTAAGTTGTGCAAGAAGTCGGCCTTAAGTTGCGAATAACCGCGTTTGCGGGCGTAATTCAGTGGTAGAATGCCAGCTTCCCAAGCTGGACGTCGAGGGTTCGAATCCCTTCGCCCGCTATAGTTGTAAACGTAGCCGCCCCGCAGACTTGCGGTGACCCGCCGAAGCATGTCAAGACGGCAGTCACGTAGATCGCGTCGATCCTCGCGGCCTTCATCGACGAGAAACTCGATCATCAGGGGGGCACGGGCTGGAAGACATCCGGGTTCTCCGCCTCTTCTGGAGACCCGTCCGCAGGGCCACCGCCGGTGACCGACACAAACGCTGGATAGCTGCCGACCGAGCCGCAGGCGTTGGTCACGGTGCATTCGAAGCGGCCGGTGGTGCCGACCGCGGCGGTGAAGGCGAACGAGGGCTCGGTGGCGCCGTCGATGCAATCGCCGTTTCGCAGCCACTGATAGCTGAGCGGCTCGGCGCCGGTGGCGGCGACGGTGAGCGTGACGAGGGCGCCGGAGAGGACGGTCTGCGACTGTGGGCGCTGGATGATCCGGACGGGTTCGATGCCTGATCCGGGCTCGCAGCTTGTGAGCGACTGGATGAAGATGTTGTCGAAGGACGTGCCGTTGACGACGCCGTCGAGCAGGGCGATCTTGCCGGCCGGGAAGTCGGGCGTGACGAGCGTCGTGCTGGGCGTCAGCGAGTCGTTGGCCCACGCGGTGTAGGTGTCGCCGCGCACTTCGATCCGCAGGTGCAGTGTCTGGCCGGCCGTGTAGACATTCTGCGCGATGTTCTGGGCACTGTTGTAGCCGCTGCCGTAGTTGCGGTGCCAGTAGACGTCGCCTCCGCCCCAGGGATAGGCCTCGCCGAACGCGAGCACCACGCCACGCGGATAAGGAAGCGCGGAGGAGAGGCTGGAGCGAAGGTAGATTCCGCCGTTGGTGTCGAAGTTGGCATGTGAGGCGTTCACGACGTCCAGCTCGATGAGAAAGTCCGACTGCGGCAGCGTGAACGAGCTGTAGGCCGAGTTCTGGTAGATCGTCGGCGTGCCCGCGGCGTACGAACCGTCGACAATTGCCCAGTTGCCGCGTTCGTTGGCCCAGCGGCTGGCGTCTTGCGGCAATGCGAACTTGTTGACGCGCGGGGGTGTTTCGAGGGTAACGACGTTGCTGCGGACGGTGTTGGTGGAGTTGGTGACGATGACCTGATACAGGTCCGTGTCCAGCGGCTGCGTCGGCGAGATGGTCAAGGTCGGCGTGGTGGTGCCGGTGACGCGCGCGGTTTCGTTGAGCGGCACGAACAGGCCGCCGACGTTGCGGCCCCACTGATAATTCAGCGGCGGCTCGCCGACGGTGTCGACGGTGAGGCTGGCGGTCGCGCAGCCGGCGACGAACTGGTCGGCGACGGGCGCGATGATGCGTGCGCCGGGTGCGATCGTCATGACGAAGCTGACGCCGGCGCTGGCGATGACGCTAGCGCCAACGCGCGTGTCAACGGGCGCCGGCAGGTATCCTGACTCGGTCCCGTTGAACGGACGTCCGAGCTGGCCGGAGCCGTTGCTGCCGCAGGTCCAGATGGTGCCGTCGGTGGCAGTGAAGACGCTGAGCGCGTAGCCGGCGGCGACGGCCCGCACGTTGCCGACATTGATTACCGGGGCCGGCGTCGGGTAGCTCGCCCACATCGGGGCGCCGGTTCCCAGTGCGTGTTCGCCGTTGTATCCCCAGGCCCAGGCCTGACCGCTGGCCAGACGGGCCACGCTGTGCAGATTCCCCGCGGCCATGCCCGCAACACTTGCGAGCCCGCTGACCTGTACGAAGCGGTTGCGGTTCTGCGTTGTGCCGTCGCCGAGCTGGCCGTAGTTGTTCCAGCCGCAGGCCCACAGCGTTCCGTCCGCCAGGAGCGCCAGCGTGTGGCTGCCGCCGCAATCCACGTCGACGACGTTGCTGAGATCCGCGACGCGCACGGGGAGATTCGATGCCCCGCCGGTCGTGCCCTGACCGAGCTCGCCATTGCCGTTGGTGCCCCACATCCAGAGCGAGCCATCGCCGGTGATGGCAGCGGCATGGTAGTTTCCGATCGAAATGTCGACCACGCACTCCAGATTCACCTGTCCCGGGTTCAGCGCGACGCCGCTGGCCTGGTAATACCCGAGCAGGCCCTGGTAGTTGCTGCCCCAGGTCCAGACGTGGCCGTTGGCGTCGAGGGCCATGCAATTACCCTCGGGAGAACCGGCGGCGACTGCCACGACGTCCGTCAGAAAGTTGACCTGCACCGGCGTTGCGCTCATGTCGCTGGTTCCATTGCCCAGGTAGCGCGACCCCCAGGTCCAAGCCGTCCCGTCTGACATCACCGCGATCGAGTTCCAATAACCCGCTGAGACCCCGACAGCATTCGACAGGTTGATTACGTCCGCCGGGTTCACATCGGAATCGGGCAGTGTCGAACCGCGGCCCAGCATTCCATAGGTGTTGCGTCCCCAGCCCGTGATGCGGTGCCCCAACGGGTTGGCGTCGATCACGCGGACCGATATGGGCGGCGAAGTGGTCGACTGAGTTGAGCCGTCGCACTCGTTGGGAGGCGCGCCGTCGCAGGACCGAATGCGCAACGTGTAACTGCCGGCGTCGCCGGCCACGGCGTTCGTGATTGTGAGCATGTCAGTCGTCGCGCCGCTGATGCGTCCGTCGCCGGTATCGACGACGTCGGCCCCGTTGCGCTGCCAGCGCATGCAGGTCGAGTACTGCGACGCATTCGTGTCTACGGACAGTTGAATCGTCTCGCCTGTTCGATAGGTGCCGCAACCGTTCAAGCCGAGCAGCTGGAGCGTCGGAAGCGACCAGCCGGCGACGTAGTCATCGGACACGGAAAGGGCGGTGCTGCGGAAGTCGAACTCGAAGTTTGGCAAGGCGGCGCGAAACGCGTTGATGAATTCCATGACGCGGACGGGGCGTGAGGCTTTGACGACCGCGAGAATCTCGTCGGGCCCCAGCGCGAGGCAATCCTGCGGACAGGCGCTCTGCCCCGGGTCCTGCACGCCGTCCTCGATGTCGCGCAGCAGGGCCCCGACGAACCCCTCGGTGATGAGTCCGTTGTGCGCCGTGCCGTCACAGCACACGTCCGTTGCTTCCAGCGGCAGGTCGTTGACCGAGATCGGCGGCGGCCCGCCGTAGCGCGCCTGCCACATGCGGGTGACCACGGAGCCGAGCCAGTCGGGGAAGCCCTCGTTCCAGGCGTCGTGGTCGGTTTCATTGCACCAAAGGCAGTGACCGCCGTTGTCGACGCACGTCTCCATCCCGCACACGTCAACGCCGCGATCATCGCAGAAGCCGTTGCAGTAGTCGACGTCGAGCGGGTCGGACCATTCGTAGAGCAGGTGGTGGCCCCACTCGTGCACGTGGGTGGTTTCGCTCCACTGATGCGTCGGGCCGATGTTGATCTCCTGGTCGTTCGGGCGGTAAAAGGCCCAGCCGTCGTCATTCCACACCAGCGAGACCTTGGGGATGTTCGCACCGTTGTTCTCGAGCACGAAGCGATGAGCGCGGGTCACGCTGTTGTGCATGTGGATAGCCGGAAATGTGCCCGGATCGGCCGGCCGCTGGTTGCCGAAATTCACATCGTCGCCGGTGTAGTCTTCGAAGACCAGCGTGTCGATCGTGCTCCAGCTATAGGTATCCTCGCCGGCGTCGTTGTTGTGCACGTTCACCACGCCGGTGTCGCACTCGTAGCGCAGGTAAATGTCCGGGTCGTCACAGCCGCTGATGTCGCAATCGTCCCAGCACACCGTGACGTCGAACCCCCCCTGCTCGTCGGTGTAGCTGTCGAACATGACCTCGGAATCGACCGTATCTTCGTCCATGATCTGGAAGTGAATCCCGTCCGCTCCGATCACCTGACCGTCCGGCCGCACGTATTCGATTCGGCCGCGAACGCGAATGAGCTGATCGTCGCAACCGCGCTGACCATCGCCGCCTCCTGTGTCGCCAATACCCATGGCGTCGAGCCGCTTTTCCGACTCGACCCGCACAGAGGGTCGATCCCGTCCGATCCATGCAAGCCGCTCGGGCCGCAGGTCGATGCGCTTGATCGTCGCGCTTCCGTCGAACGTCACACGCACTTCGAGCCTCTTCGAGGCGTCGAGCACGTGGGCTTCAAACGGAACCTCAAACACCTGGCCGCGCAATGCGGGCGTCGGTGCCGGCAAACCTACCGCAAGCGAGATCCACCCGTCGCCGCCGAGCTCGATGGCGTCGAGCACGCCGTCCTTCGACGGGATGACTTCCAGCACGCCCGAGTACATTTGCCCGTTCACGGCCGGCGTGGCCTCCGGCCGCATCCGAATCTTGATGGGCGAGCGTACGTCGGCGCGGACAGTCGCAACCGTGTTGAGGGCGACCATGACGAGTGCCAGGAACAACCACGCGGCCGACTTGCTCATGTCATAAACTCCCGTGCGTGCGATCGTGCGCGATCGCAACGCTTGACGAAAACGTTTCACGGATGGAAACACTCCGCGGGCCACTTGCGCCGACGACCACGCTGCCGTCCACGCTGACACTGCTCACGCCGCGGTGATTCGTGCCGGCCAGAGGCGATCGCGACAAGTCGAACATGTGGCTTCATGATCGACACTCCGCTGACGCGGCACGCTCGCGGACGTATTTCCAGTGCGAACAGGTCGCGGCCTCACTCACGCGCGTCTCAGCGGATTTTGTGAACGGGGCGTATAATCGGCGATGCTGGGCGCAACGGAGGTCGACCGCTTGATCGCCGAACAACGGGCCTTGGTGAGCCGCGCTGTGGCGGGAGAAAAGGACGCCCTGAGCGAATTGCTCGAATCGTTCGGACCGGACGTTGAGGCGGCGTTGGTGATCGGCCCGCTCTGGCGGGGCATGCTCGATGCAGCCGACGTGATGCAAGTCACTTATTTGGAAGCCTTTGGGCAGATTGGACGATTCGATCCGTCGCGGCCGGAGGCGTTTCCGAGCTGGCTCCGCCGGATCGCGGAGAACAACCTGCGTGACGCGATTCGCGGCCTGGAAGCAAGGAAGAATCCCTCGCCTCGCATGCAACTCGACGCCTACGGCGGCGACGCCAGCCTGGCGTTATTCGACCTCCTAACGGCCGGAGTTGGCACCCCCAGTCAGGCGGCGCGGGGCAACGAAGCGAGCGAGCGTCTTCGGCGAGCCCTGCAATGCCTGCCCGCCGACTACGCCCGAGTCATTCAGCTCTACGATTTGGAAGAGCGGTCTGTGGAGGAAGTTGCCGCAGCGCTGGGACGTTCAACGGGGGCGATCTTCATGCTGCGGATGCGCGGGCTTGAGCGATTGCGGGCGCTCCTCGGCAGTCCGTCCGAGTTTCTTGAATCGCGGACGTGAGTTCGCAGGCCATTCAGACGCAGTGTTCACATGCCTGTGCCGGGCGCGCCTAGAAACGTCCATCGAACCTGGATTGCCGCAGCGCGGCAGCAGTCCGACCTCGCCGATTGTGCGGCAGCGGCCATTCGCGCGGCAGAGGGCGCCGACGCGCCGCCGCTCGCGGCCGACTATTTCCCAGGCTATGAAATCCAGCGCGAGATTCATCGCGGGGCACAGGGGACGGTTTATCGGGCCGTTCAGAAAAGTACGGGCCGACGCGTCGCCCTGAAACTGCTGCACGATCACGCGTTTGGCGGGTTGCTGGACCGGGCCCGCTTCGAGCGTGAAATGCAGGTCCTTGCGGCGCTCCAGCATCCGAACATCGTTGCGATTCATGACGGCGGCAACCACAACGGCCGTTTCTTTCTGGTCATGGACTACGTTGCCGGGCAGCCGCTCGACGCATATTTGGCCAGCCGGTCGCGGTCCATCCGCGAGACGCTGGAGTTGTTCATCGCCATCTGCGAAGCCGTGAACGCCGCGCACGTCCGCGGCGTGATCCATCGCGACCTGAAGCCGGCCAACGTTCGCGTGGACGAGGGCGGCCGGCCATTCGTACTGGATTTTGGTCTTGCCAAGCTCGATGCGAGCTGCCAGCTAGCTGCTGCGAGCGGTTCGTCTGGCGCGATGCGACTGGCTGTCGGAGTCTCCACGGACTCACAGAAGCACGCTCCAGCGGAATCGACTGTTCCCGCAGAATCCGGCGATCGCCGCATGGCCGCCACCGCGACTGGCCAATTCCTGGGGTCGCTGCCTTGGGCCGCGCCCGAGCAGGCCGCGGGCAGCCCCACGCAGATCGACACGCGCACCGACGTCTACTCGCTCGGCGTCATGCTCTATCAGATCCTCACCGGGAGGTTCCCCTACCCAGTCGCCGGGCCGATGAGGCGCACGCTCGACTCGATCTTGCACGCACCACCGACGCCGCCACGAGGCTTGCGGCCGGGGCTTGACGACGAGCTCGAGACGATCATGCTCAAGTGCCTGAGCAAGGAGCGCGAGCGGCGCTATCAGACCGCTGGCGAGCTGTCTCAGGATCTGCGCCGTTATCTCGCCGATGAGCCGATCGAAGCCAAGCGCGACAGCGGCTGGTATCGAGCGCGCGTGTTCCTGCGGCGGAACCGGTTGCCCGTCGCCGCCTCGGCCGCATTCATGATTGTGTTGCTGGGCGCATTCGGCTTCTCGCTGGCGCAGTGGCGGGCCGCGGTGCAAGACCGGGATCGTGCGGCTCTGGCCGAGAAGCAGCAGGGCCAGGAGCGCGCGCGGGCCGAATCTCACAGCCGCAAGCTCCAGAATGTCAATCGTTTTGTGCAGGACTTGCTGCTCAGTGCCGATCCTTATGCGCTTCCGGCGGGTGATGTGCCCGCGCGTGCGCTGCTGGACAATGCTTCGCGCGACATCGAAGCGGGCGAATTGCGCGATCAGCCCGAGGTGGAAGCGGCGGTTCGCACGACGCTCGGACGGGCGTATACGACGCTGGCGCGTTATGAAATAGCCGGCGTTCATCTCGAAGCCGCGCTGCGGATCATCGAGCAGTTGGCCGTCCCCGACCAGAAGGCGCTGGGCGACGTACTTCGCGCCCTCGCCCAACTGCGGCTCGCCACCCAGGAGCTCGACACCGCCGAGGTGCTGGCGCGGCGCGCCCTTTCCGTGCGACAGGCCGCCTATGGCGACGCCCACGAAGAAGTTGCCGCCGCGTGGGATACGCTCGGGGCGGTGCTCTACGCCGCGCAGCGCTTCGCTGAAGCCGAAGAGGCGATGCGCACCGCAGTCGCAACCTGGCGCGCCGCATTGGGGGAGAACGACCCGCAGGTCGCAGCCGCCGTGGCACGGCTGGCGATGCACACACACGACGCGGGTGAATCGACCGAATTGTTGAAACAGGCCGTGCAGCAGTTCGAGCAAGCGGGCGAGGAGCGCAGCCTGCACTACGCGGAGGCGCTGAGCGACCTGGCGCGCATCCAGCACCTGCGGCGCGAGTATGCGGCGGCGGAGAGTTCTTACCTGCGCGCGATTGCGGTGCGCAGCGCGATCATCGGCGGACCGAACCTGTATGTGCTGAACGACCTGGACAACGTCACGCTGCTGTACATGCAGAGCGGCAATTGGCCGCGGGCACTCGAGATGAGCGGCGAATTGCTGCGAGCCGCCCAGGCCCTGTACGGCGAAGACTCCCCGCGGGCGGCGCAAGCGCTGATGCACGTCGCGGCGTCGTGTCGGCACGTGAATGAGAACGTGCGCGGACTGGCAGCGGCGCGGCAGGCGCTCCAAATTCACGTGCGCAGCGGCAACGACCGGACCATTGATGGACTGCACGCGCGCCTGGGAGTGGCGGCTTTGGCGCTGAAATGCGGACAGCTCGACCTGGCCGAAACGGCGGCACGCGAATGCCTGGACGCTCCCGAAGACGTACTTTCCATGCAGCCCTGGCGCAAGCCGTTGGCCCAATCGCTGCTCGGCAGCACCCTCACGGAACGCGGGCAATACGAAGCCGCCGAACCGTTCTTGCTCGCGGGATACGAGGGCCTGTCCCAGAGTCGCAACGCACCGCCCGACAGCCGCGAATCGGCTGGTGAGAGACTCGTGCAGCTTTATGAACGATGGGAGGCCGCCCAACCGGGGACTGGCAAGGCGCGGATGGCGGAAGAGTGGCGCACACGGCTCGCGGCGTCCTCAACTTCCTCATCACGTGAATGAGGTTCCGCTCGGGTAAGGCAGATCGAGTGCGGAGCCAGCTCTTCGTACCTGGCCGCGTCAGTCAGCGCTGCCACGACTACATACAGATTCGCTGGCGGATCGAACTCGGCACACATCACGCGTGTCAAATCACCAAACGGCCGGGACCGGCCGTTCTTCTGGAGAATCTGGACCCCACCCCAAAGACCGACGTAGATATTACCGTCGGAAACCGACGTGAGCGAGGCGTACGTCCAATACTTCAATGTTGTCGGTGGCGGAGTATCTGCAGGAAATCTAAAGAGAGAGACAAAATGGGCGTCACAGACCGATGACGCCACACCAGGAATAGCAACCCGGCCGAGCCGCGACGTCGCCGCGCGGGATGCGACCCATCCGAGCCCCAAGCGCCAGCGCGCGGGCACTACTTGAAACCCGCGCCCCCTTCGCGCACATGCGTCCCCATCCGAGCCCCGACCGTCAGGGAGGGTTCGAACACGCGCGATCCGCGTCGCGCGCGAGGTTTCCTGTTCTATCGTCGCGCGCAACACCCCAGCCGAGCCCCGACCATGAAGGCGACCGAGGAGGGAGCCTGAATGGAGGGGTTTCGTAGCCCAGCAGGAGTGTCAACCGTATTCGACGGTCGTTCGCGCTGTGCCAGGAAACCGCTTGCTGACGCGCGCGGCTCGCTTGGCGTCCGCGCCTCGGCCTACGGCGTCTTCGTCAGCAGCTCGATGAACGCGTCGATGTCGAACGCGTTGACGCTGCCGTCGCCGTTCAGGTCGGCCAACATGCGGTCGCAGTGCGGCGCGAGGGCGTCGTAGGCCGCGTCGCCCATCACCGCCGCGATGAACGGGTCGACGTCGAACGCGTTCACCCCGCGGTCGCAGTTCAGATCGCCCTTCTTGGGCGGAACGTAGCACGCAATACCGGCGCCCGTGTATACCGACAAGTCCTCGCTCGCTCGAATAGTCGTGATGGCACCCGTGGTGACATCGAGCGCGTAGACGCCTTCGCTGTCCGTGGCATAGAGCGTGTTCGGGTCTTCGCCGAACGTGAAAGCGAAGAAGTTGCCGCAGGCGAACCCCGTTGTCACCAGGCGCCGAGACGTGGGGTCGACGCCTGCATAGGCGTGAATGGCTAAGCCCCCGCAGTCGATGAGCCACGTCGCTACGAACAAGTTGCCCAGCGGGTCGAACTCGATGCACGCAACGCGCGAAAGGTCGCCAAAACGTCGGCGTCGGCCGTTCTGATTTAGCACATAGACCTCGCCCCCCGAGACCGAAAAGTACACGTTCCCATCCGGGCCCGACGTGAGCGTGTAGTGTGATCCGAACTCGATCCTCGTCTTAGGCGGACGGTCCTGCGGGTACTTCATCAGCTCGTAGTAGAAATGATCGGTCACGTAGAAGTTCCCCGCGCGGTCCCAGCACAGCCCGTTCGAGCCCACCGGTCCGCCGATGCCGTCGCTCGCATCATGCGCCGTCGTCACGTTCCCCGCCGAGTCGATCTCAGCCACGCGCGCGTTCCAGAAGCTCAGCACGCGCAAGCGCTTCCCATTGGGCGAGAAGCGCAGGCCGCTCATGCCGCACAGGCCGTCAGCGCGGTCGGCCAACTCCCAGCGCTCGGCGGTCAGCGGGTCGATCTCGTCGACCCAGTTCCTAAGGTTCGCGTTGCACATCTCGCCGCCGCCGCCGTAGCGGACGGTGAAGATGTGCCCGGGAACAAACCCATCCGAATTGGGCTGTGCGAGTCCGACCGGCGCGGCCGAGCAAGCGACTAGGAGAACTGTGATCTGTGTCCGGCGCATACGTGCATACTACCCGATGACGCCACACCAGGAATAGCAACCCGGCCGAGCCGCGACGTCGCCGCGCGGGATGCGACCCATCCGAGCCCCAAGCGCCAGCGCGCGGGCACTACTTGAAACCCGCGCCCCCTTCGCGCACATGCGTCCCCATCCGAGCCCCGACCGTCAGGGAGGGTTCGAACACGCGCGATCCGCGTCGCGCGCGAGGTTTCCTGTTCTATCGTCGCGCGCAACACCCCAGCCGAGCCCCGACCATGAAGGCGACCGAGGAGGGAGCCTGAATGGAGGGGTTTCGTAGCCCAGCAGGAGTGTCAACCGTATTCGACGGTCGTTCGCGCTGTGCCAGGAAACCGCTTGCTGACGCGCGCGGCTCGCTTGGCGTCCGCGCCTCGGCCTACGGCGTCTTCGTCAGCAGCTCGATGAACGCGTCGATGTCGAACGCGTTGACGCTGCCGTCGCCGTTCAGGTCGGCCAACATGCGGTCGCAGTGCGGCGCGAGGGCGTCGTAGGCCGCGTCGCCCATCACCGCCGCGATGAACGGGTCGATGTCAAACGCGTTCACCCAGCGGTCTACCCCGACGCCGCGCCTCAAGGTCACGGCGCCGGCGCATGGCTATATCGCCCCGCCAGGATATTACATGATGTACATCCTCAAGCCGTCGGGTGAGACCGGCCGCGACAACGTCTGGTTCCCGTCGCGAGGCCACATTCTAAAGGTGGCGATGCAGACTTTGTGAGGCGAGCGCCCGGCACTGCGGTTGGTTTCAGGTTTGGTCGTCCGCCGGGGGTTGGCGGTACGACATGGCACAGGAATCGCAGCCGGCGGCGAGCGTGCCGCATCATTCTTCCTCTTCGTGTGGCTTGTAGGCCGCGACGATTTGCGCCTGGACCATGGGCGGGACAATGTCGTAGTGGCTGAACTCCATGCTGTAGCTGCCCTGGCCGCCGGTCACGCTTTTGAGCTGCGAGTTATACGTTGCGACTTCGCCGAGCGGGACGGACGCCTTGATGCTGGCGATGTTGCCCGGCAGGATGTCCTGCCCGAGGATCTGGCCGCGTTTGCCGGCCAGGTCGCGCGTGATGTCGCCGACGAAGTTGCTGGGGGCGGTGACTTCGATCGTGACGATCGGCTCGAGCAGAATCGGCCGGCACTGGGCGAAGGCCTTCTTGAAAGCCTGCTTGCCCGCGATCTGGAACGCGATGTCCTTGCTGTCGACCGGGTGCGTCTTGCCGTCCACCAGCGACACCTTCACGTCGACCACCGGACAGCCGGCGATGACGCCCTGCTTCATCTGCGCCTGGACGCCCTTGTCCACCGCCGGCCGGAACGCCAGGTCGATTGCGCCGCCGAAGATCTTGTCGGCGAACTCGTAACCCTTGCCACGCTCGTTGGGCTCCATGTCGATCGCGACCTTGGCGAACTGCCCGGCCCCCCCGGTCTGCTTCTTGTGCGTGTACTCGACGTACTTGACCGACCCGGTGATCGTCTCGCGATACGGAATCTTCGGCGCCTTGGTGTCAACCTCAAGCTTGAACAGCCGCTTCATCCGGCTGCGGATGATGTTCAGATGTTGGTCGCCCAGCCCCTGGATGACCAGCTCTCCGGTCTGCGCCTCGCGATGCGAGTGAAAACACGGGTCCTCTTCCATGAACTTGTGCAGCGCGCCGCCGATCTTCTCGATGTCGCCGCGGCTCTTGGGCTCGACGGCCAGGGCGTACATGGGGGTTGGGAACTTCGGCAGTGGCACCTTGCCCTCGACGGGCTGCGTGCCGACCATCGAGCCGATGTGCAGATCGAGCTTCGCAAACGCAATGATGTCGCCCGCGGTCGCCTCGGGAATCTCGTGATGCTGATCGCCACGCAGCTTGAACAGGTGCCCCGGCCGCACGGTCTTGCGCTCGCCGCCGATGTGCAGGTTCGAGTCCCCCTTGGCCACGCCGCACAGCACCCGCGCCACGGAGTACTTGATGTTGCTCTTCGGGTCCGCCGTGATCTTGAAAACCTGCGCGACAAAGTCGCCGTCCTGCTTCGGGACCACCGGCGTCGCCGCGGCCCCCTCACGCTCGATGCTGCGCTGCTTGCCGTCCAGCGGCGACGGCGCGAACGTCACCAGCGCGTCGAGCAGCTCCTGCACGCCCGCGCCCCCGCGCGCGTTCGTGAAGAGGATCGGGATCAGCCGCCCCGTGGCCACCGCCTTCCCGATCACCGGGTGGACGCGGTCAGCGGCGATCGTGCCGTTCGCCATGTACTCTTCCATCAGCGCGTCGTCGGTCTCGACGATCCGTTCGAGCAGCGCCGTGTGGCATTCCGCGACGCTCAAGATGTCCGCCGCGCCCTCTTCCTTGCCGAACACGTCGATGACGCTCTTGCCGCCGCCCGACGGGAGATTGATCGGCACGCAACCTTGACCGAAACTCTCCGTGATGGCGTTGACCACGCCTTCCAGGTCGGCGTTCTCGGCGTCGATCTTGTTGATGACGATGACCCGCCCCAAGCCACAGTCGCCGGCGGCGTTAAACATGCGCCGCGTGTTCACCTCGATGCCCGCCGAGGCCGACACCACCACCACCGCCGTTTCGACGCCGATTAGCCCAGCCATGGCCGGCCCGACGTGATCCGGCGAGCCCGGCGTATCGACGAAGTTGAGCACTCTTCCGCCGTGCTCGATGTGGTAGATACTCGAATCGATGCTGTGCTTGCGCTCCTTGGACTCCTCATCGAAATCCAGCATGCTCGTGTTGTCGTCGACGCTTCCGAGACGAGTCGTGGCCCCGCTCTTGTGCAGCAACGCCTCGCCCAGCGTCGTCTTGCCGCACCCCGTATGCCCCACGACCGCCATGTTCCGAAAGTCGCCGATCTGATGAGCGCCCATACGCCGTTCTCCGTTTGCAGTTAGACACCTCTGACGAGCAAACCGTCAGGATTGCGCGAAGTTCGGATGATATCGCCGCCCGGCAGGGGGTGCCAAGCATGTGCCCGGACGCCGCCCGGGCAGCCGATTCACGCGCCTGCCAGCAAGCGAAAGACCCGTCGCTCCACGCCGGGAAGCCAGACGTCGCACCTGATTGAAGGCTGGAGCGGTTCATCATTGGCCAGCGCCAGGACCGCGTCTGCCGCCATCATTACGACCCCGACCAACAGGAGCGATGCCGCCGCTGCCAGCCAGCCACGCCGGAGCTTGAGATACAGGTGGAAGCCGATCGTCAGTGATGCCACCAGGAAAATCGGAGGGAGCCAGATCGCGACTGTGAAGAGGATTGCCGGGAGCCGGCCCTGGCGAGGCCACGTGTAGCAGCGATATCCAAGCCAGGCCGCGGATAGCACGGTACTGACCAGCACGTTGAGGAGCAGTGCGCCGATGCTGGAGTAAATCACGACACGCTGTAAGTGCACCCAGCGAAGTCGGAAGCGGCAGACTGTCACTCGATAAATGAGCATCGACGCGCTCAACGCCAGCAGGAGCGGGAGTCGCATCGCCGGCCAGTGGCCCGCGCTGCTCGTGGCGGTCCGCCGCCACCATTGTGAGAGATGCTGCATCGTCACTCTTTTGGGCATCCCCTCCAGCCAAACGCTGGCCGCCCAGCTTCCTGTCTCCACGCTCGTGTTGGCGACGACAAGCAGGATAACTGCCAGCGTCGCGAAGCCGATCAGCCCCGGCCAGCCGAGCGGATCGAGGAGCGTTGCACGTCGCCGCCAGAGCCGCCACGGCACCAGAGAAAGCACCAGTGAGCGAAGAAGGCTCGTCACGGGCCGCTGGCGCCATCGGCATTCGAAAAGACCGCACTGTCTAGCGCTCGCCTCGTGTTCGCGCGCCCGGGAAATAAGGCTTGGCCAGTGAAGGTCCAGGCCGCATTCTGGACAGCGCGACGACTCCAGCATGTAGAGGTTGTAATCGCACCGCGGGCAATGGACCGCCGTCCTGATTTCGCCCCACGCCGGATGCACTTCCGCTGGGTCCGCCGGCGTACGGCCGTCCGCGATGGTCATCCGTTCACCCGTCCCCCGCGATTCGATCTCCGCGTGGCGCCGGTTCGTGTGTGCGTACTACCCGCGGTCCCTGCGCCGGGGACTGCCCATACCCCTGAGCGGCGATCAGCTCGTCGATCGTGAACGCCGTCCCGCACTCGGGGCAGCGCAGCTCATGCAGCCCGATCAGCGAGTATCCGCACGCCGGGCAGCTCACGTCGACAGTCTCATCGGCGTTAAACACGGCGCGCGACAGCCGGCCCCGCGCGATCGTCGGAAGCCAAACGATCGCCAGCACCGAACTCAGGAACAGAAGCCACGCCGCGATCGCTGGCTCCTCGTTGCGAATCGCTTCGTCAATCATGATCGAGCCGAAGAACGCGATCAGGATCAGTGCCGCCGTCAACAGGATCGGCCGAAGGAGCGGCTGGTGTGGGCCGCTCCGGCGCCAGATCCACGCCAGCACGCCGAACCAGACCACGCCCGCCGCCAGCAGTCCGAGCAGCACCTGCTCATCGCGCAACCCGCGCTGCGACAGCAGCGCCAGCAGCCACGGCACGCCCACCCCGGCCGCGGCCAGTTGCAGCCCGGCGATCAGGCTTACCATGAATCGTACGCCCGTCCCGGCCTGCGCCGAGAAAACGCTGAACCAGATGGACCCGTACGAACTCCCATCCCGACGGCGCGTGCTCATGTCTCGACCCGCCTGCTTCCTCGTCGACGTGTGTGCGCACACCAAGCCCAGTGCGCTGGCGGCGCTCGGCATACATCCTATTCTCGCCGGCAGCGCCATTATTCGCCGGCGACGCCCCGCGCGTCAGCCCGACTCATGCCGCACCCCACGATAGATCGCGACGCTGCCCAGATTCAACGACTCGGCCGCGACGTCGTCCAACCCGGCGGCGCGCAGTCGGCGGATCATCGCCTCGCGCGGCAGAAACTTGCGGATGGAGCGCGGCAGATAGCGATACGCCCGCGTCCGATCGCGGCTGATCCAGTTCGCCAGCCTTGGCAGCACGAGCTCCGTGTAGAACCGATACGGCCAGCGCAAGAGTACGTTTGAGGGCACCGTGAACTCCAGGATCACCAGCCGCCCGCCCTCGCGCAGCACGCGACGCATTTCGCCCAGCCCCGCGTCCAGATCCTGAAAATTCCGCACGCCGAACGCACAACTCGCCACGTCCACGCTCGCGTCCCGCAGCGGCAGCCGCAGCGCATCAGCCCGTAGCAGTTGCACCGGGATCACCAGCCCGTGGTAACGGCCGCGCGCCAGCATCTGCGCCGAAAAGTCGATTCCAACCAGTCGCTCCGGCGGCGTCGCCCCGGACGCAAACGCCCGCAGCATGTCGCCGGTTCCGCAGCACACGTCCAGCACGACGTCGCCGCGGCGCACGTCGGCCGCGCGCACCGCCGCCCGCCGCCACGCCGCGTCGCGGCCCAGGCTGGCGATCGTATTGACCCGCTCGTAGGTCGGCGCGATCGCGTCAAACATGCGCTCCACGCGCCGTGCCTTGTCCTCACGGCCGTGCGGGTCGCGCAGCGCGTCGGCATCCCAGCCGACGGCCGGCGTGCCGTCGCGCGCCGTCTGCTCAGCGCACATCGTCGCCCCGCCGTCGGCCACAGGCCCGCGCCAGTGACTCGAAAAAGTCGGGAAAGCTCTTCGACACGCATTCCGGATTCAGAATGACGACGCCCGGCGCCGCCAGTCCAGCCAGCGCCAAGCTCATCGCCATGCGGTGGTCGTCATACGTCCGAATCTCCGCCGGCCGCACGCGCTCGGGCGGAAAGATGCTCAGGCCGTCGTCCCGAACGTCGACCCGCGCGCCCAGCCGCGCCAGCTCCGCCGCCAAAGCCGCGATGCGGTCGGTTTCCTTGATCCGCAGATTCGCCACGTTCCGGATGTGCGTCACGCCGTCTGCAAAAAGCGCCGTCACCGCCAGCGTCTGCACGCTGTCGGGCATGTCGTTCAGGTCTTCGTCGACCGCACGCAGCCGGCCGCCGCGCGGCGCAGCGACCTCCAGAAACGAGCCGCCCTCGGTCACCGTGCAGCCCATCCTCCTCAGCACGTCGACAAACCCCACATCCCCCTGCGCGCTGCGCCTCGTCAACCCGTTGACGCGCACCTTGCCGCCCGTGATCGCCGCCGCCGCGAAGAAATACGTCGCCGCGCTCGCGTCCGGCTCGATCGCGTAGTCGCCGCCGCGATAGCGCTGCGTTCCCGGAATCACGTAGCGCGGCCCGTCGGCCAGCAGCTCCACGCCCATCCGCCGCATCACGTCAACCGTCATCTCGACGTACGGCCCGCTCACCACCGGGCCGTCGATCCGCATCAACACGTCGCGCAGCGCGTAAGGCGATACCATCAGAATCGCGCTGATGAACTGGCTCGACGGCGGCGTCCGGAACTCGAGCGGCCCACCCGCCAGGCCCCGCGCCACGATCGTCAGCGGCGGAAAGCCGCGCTGCGCGTCATAGCCGATCTGCGCCCCCAGCTCGCCCAAGGCGTCGACCAGCGGCCCGATCGGCCGCTGGCGCATCCGGGCACTGCCGTCGATGCGATACAGGCCCTGGCCCAGGCACAGCAGCGCCGCCAGGAAACGCATGGCCGTGCCCGCGTGGCCGACGTTGAGGCTGGCGTCAACGGCTCGAATCTGCCCGCCGCCGCCGACAACTTCGATCGTCGTCCCCTGCACGCCGATCTCAAACTCCAGTGCCCGCAGCGCCGCGATCATGAGCTGCGTGTCGTCGGCCAGCAGCGCGCCGCGGATGCGGCTGCGCCCTTCCGCCAGCGCGGCGCAAATCAGGTGTCTCTGCGTCAGGCTTTTCGATCCCGGGACTTCGACCGTCGCGACGATCGGCCCCGAAGGTTGGATGGAGACGTGGTTCATGCCTGGCTCGCCGCGCCGCCGGCGCCGCACACCCGCGCTACGCGGCCGGACGCACGCAATACAGCACCTCAAGCGACCAGCACACCTCGCCGGCCGCCTCAACGTCCTCGCCCCCGTCGGCCGCCCGCCCCAGCCGCACGTCGTCCCCGTCCGGCAGCCATATCCGCAACACGGCTCCGCGCCGCCGCAAACGGCACAACGCCGGCCGTCCCGGCCGCGCCGCCCGACCGCACGAGACGATCGCCACGTCGCCACGCCGCAGCATCGGCGCCATGTCGTCATCCGCAACCCGAACCGCGAAAAGTGCGTCGCGCTCCGTGATCGCATCGGTCGCCAGTAGCACGCCCGCCCGCGCGTCCCGTGTCGCCAGCGTCGCCGGCGCCAGCGGCTCATCCTCACGCGCACTGGGGGCACACAGCCACGCCTCACCGCCCGCGCTTCGCAGCCCACCTGTCGCGCTCAGCGCTTTGAGACGCTTCCCCGCGCCGCGCGCCGCGGGCGGCGTCTCGCCCAGCTCATCGGGCTCAAGAATCGGGACAAATCGCTCGCGCGTCGGCGGCGGCAGCTCGCGCCGCCCGGCCCGCGCCGCCTGCCCGCTTTGCAGCAGCTCGATGAACGCCTCCAGCGGCCCGGCCGACTCTGGAGACTCGTGCAGCAGCCGCGCCGCCGCCGACAGTAGCTGCTGGTGCCGGTCGCGCGCCCCGCTGATCACCAGCGTGCCGCGGCCGGAAAGCCCCGTCAGCAGCCACTGCAAATCCTCCCCCGTCACCTCGCACATCCGAACCAGCACGTCCGCCGGCGGAATCCGCCCCGCCTCGTACGCCGCGTACTCTTCGCGCGACACCCCGACCCGCTCGGCGAATACTCCACGCCCGCGCGCGCCAAACTGTCGCCGCCGAAGCTCGCGAATGCGTCCCGCCAGGTTGGTTGCTGCCTCGCTCATGACTCGTCCGGCCATCGTACCATATCGCGCCCCGCGTCGCGTCTAACCAGGACAGCGCCCGCCGCCCGCCCGCTTCACGAAACCAGCCCGATCAGCCGGTACAGCAGCTTCGCCGCCAGAAACTCCGTCACGTTGTTCGGCGGGATCGGCCGCACTTCCACCAGGTCGGCGGCCACAATCCGCCGCGAACGCGCCACCGCCTCCAGCAGATCGGTCACCTGGTACCAGTCGAGTCCGCCCGGCTCCGGCGTGCCCGTCCCCGGTGCGAATGCCGGGTCAAATCCGTCGATGTCGATCGTGACGAACACCTCGTCCGTCAGCCCCGCCACCGCGTCGCCGATCCAACCCGGACCTTGCCGGCAACTCCGCGCCGAGATGATCTGCTTACCCGCAGACCGGATAAAGCGCGACTCCTCCGCCGAGTAGTTGCGAATGCCCACCGCCACCGCCGGTACGCCAAGCTCGTGAATCCGCCGCATCACGCAGGCGTGGCTCCACGGCGTGCCCTGGTATTTGTCGCGCAGGTCGGCGTGCGCGTCGACTTGCAGCACGCTCAGACCGCGATATCGGCCCTGCACCGCCCGTACCAGCCCCGACGTGACGCTGTGTTCCCCGCCCAGCCCGATAACGAATTTCCCGTCGCGCACCGGCTTCCGCGCCGCCGCATACACCGCCTGCACCATCTGCTCCGGCCCGCGCATGTCGGGGTGAACCGGGTCGAGCGTCGCCACCCCCGCCCGCAGCGATTCGCGCCCCAGCGCTTCGTCATACAGCTCCACCTGCTGCGACGCGGTGATGATTGCTCGCGGGCCGTCGCGCGTCCCGACGGCGTAGCTGGTCGTCGAGTCGTAGGGAATTGGAAGAACCGCGAACCGCGCCGTGCGATAGTCTGATTCGCGCGCCGGCAGACCAAGAAAATTGTCGGGGACCACTTCGGGCACGGCACCTACTCGGACGGCCGCGGCGGCGGCGGTTGTTGCTGCTGCTGCGGCGGCGGTTGATGGATCACGACCTGAAATCGCCGGCGGCCGAGCAGCGCCCCCTCATGAAGAACCTCGAACGCATACTGCCCAGCCGACGGAACACGCGCCCCCTGAAAAAAGAACACCACGTCCACAACGGCCAGCGGCGACGGGGCGGTGATCGACCCCTTGCTCTCCAGAATTACCGCGTTATCGGAGTCGCGCACCAGCACGAGTTGCAGCGAGACCTTTCCCACCAGTTCGGTCAGCGTCGCCAGCACCGCCATCTGGTGAATCGCGATCGGCGCCTGCGGCACAACGACCATGTTGAACAGCCCGATGGCGCTTTTCTTGCCCGTCAGGCGATCATCGATCACCTGATCGCACAGCAGCAGCGACACCAGCGTGGGGCTCGCGTTGGACATGGCGCGGATTGTAGCCGGGAATCGCCGTCGCCGCGCGATCCGCTACTCCTCGATCGAGCGCTCGACCGCGTAGTTCGTCGGCTCGCGCGTAATCATCACGTCGTGCGGGTGCGACTCGAGCACGCCGGCGTGCGTAATGCGGACAAACCGCGCCTTGCGGCGCAACTCCTCGATCGACTTTGCCCCGCAATAGCCCATGCCCTGCCGCAGACCGCCCACGAGCTGAAACACGTAATCGCCCAGCGGCCCGCGGTAGGGCACGCGGCCCTCGACGCCCTCCGGTACCATCTTGCGCGGCTGGTCGGCCCGCTGGAAGTAACGCTCCGCCGACCCGACGCTCATCGCCCCCAGCGACCCCATCCCGCGGTACTCCTTGAACCGCCGCCCCTTCCACAGCACCAGTTGGCCGGGCGATTCGTCCATGCCCGCGAACAGCGAGCCGATCATCACACTGTGCGCCCCGGCGGCCAGCGCCTTCGTCACGTCGCCGCTGTAGCGAACGCCGCCGTCAGCGATGATCGGGACCGCCGCGTCGGCGCTGGTGTTGAAGATCGCCGTGATCTGCGGCATGCCGGCGCCTGTCACCACTCGCGTTGTGCAGATCGAGCCCGGACCGATCCCCACCTTGACCGCGTCAGCCCCCGCCTCCGTCAGCTCGCGAACGGCCTCCGCCGTCACGACATTCCCCGCGATCACGTCGATGTCGTGTCGCGACTTGAGCTGCCGCACCGTCTCGATGATCGCGTCGCTGTGACCATGCGCGCTGTCCACCACCAGCACGTCCACGTCGGCCCGCACCAGCGATTCCGCCCGCTCGAAATCCAGCGCGCCGATCGCCGCCCCGACCCGCAGCCGCCCGCGATCGTCCTTGCAGCTCTGCGGAAACTCACGCGCCCGCTCGATGTCACGCATCGTGATCAGCCCCGCCAGCTTCCCCTGCCCGTCCACCAGCAGCAGCTTCTCCACTTTCGCCCGGTTCAGGATCGCTTCCGCGTCATCCAGCCGCGTGTGCGGCGGCGCGGTCACGAGCCCCTCGCGCGTCATCACTTCGTCGATCCGGCGGTCCGTCCGCTCCAGGAATTTCAAATCGCGCCGTGTGATAATTCCCGCCAGCCTGCCGTCGGCGTGCGTGATCGGCACGCCGCTGATGTTCTGCAGCGTCATCACAGCCTTGGCACGCTCGACCGAATCGTCGGGCCGCAGCGTCACCGGATCGTTGATCACGCCGCTCTCGCTGCGCTTGACCTTGCGCACTTCGCGCGTCTGATCCTCGACGCTCAGGTTGCGGTGGATGATGCCGATGCCGCCTTCCTGCGCCAGCGCCACGGCCAGCGCGCTTTCGGTGACCGTGTCCATCGGCGCGCTGACGAGCGGAATGTTGATTCGGATGCGGCGCGTCAGTTGCGTGCTGACGTCGATCTCGCGCGGATGCACGCTGGCGCGCGACGGAATCAGCAGCACGTCGTCAAACGTCAGTCCGTCGCCGATGATTCTTGGATGGCAGGCATGATCCGACATAGGCCGATGCTAGTTCGCACGTTCGCAGCCGTCAAGCACTCCGACTCACTCGCTGGCGCTTCGTGCTCTGATGCTATGTAGCACCGCCAACCGCCGGCCGCACTCCCCGGGTGGCATGGGTGGCTCGCTTCATGGTTTCATGCTCTGGACGCCAGGCGTGAGCATGCGACAAGCTGTGGAGGGCAGCCGCCCTTGGCTGCATTCCGGCCAGCATGCCGGAATGTGCCGCCCGCCCATTCGACTTTCGCCGACCTTGCGCATTCAATACATGCGTGCTGGTCGCCCGCTCGATCGCCGAAATACGCCGCGCCGTCTCCGCCGCCCGCCCGCCGCACCGCGTCGGCCTCGTGCCCACGATGGGCGCCCTGCACGCCGGACATCTCTCGCTGGTCGACACCTGCCGCCGGCGGGGCGAGTATTGCGTTGCCAGCATCTTTGTGAATCCGACCCAGTTCGGTCCCAACGAAGACTTTGCCAGTTATCCGCGCGATGAGGCCGGCGATCTCGAAAAGTTCCGAGCCGCCGGCGTCGACGCCGTCTTCATGCCGGGCGTCGCCGAGCTGTACCCGCCCGGCGCCACCACGACGATTCACGTCGCCCGGCTCGACGAGCACCTCTGCGGTCCATTCCGCCCCGGCCACTTCGACGGCGTCGCGACCGTCGTCGCCAAACTGCTCAGCATCGTCGCCCCCGACAGCGCCTATTTCGGACAGAAGGACGCCCAGCAGCTCGCCATCGTCCGCGCCATGGTGCGCGACCTCGACCTGCCCGTCGAGATCGTCGGCTGCCCGATCGTCCGCGAACCCGACGGACTGGCCATGAGCAGCCGCAACGCCTACCTGTCGCCCGAGGAGCGCGGCCGCGCCGTCTGCCTCTTCCACGCCCTGCAGCGCGCCCGCGACGCCATCCGCGCCGGCCAGCGCGACGCGCGGGCGGTCGAAGCGCTGCTGCGCGACGCCGTCCAGGCCGCCCGGCCCGACCGCATCGACTACCTCAGCGTCGTCGACGCCGTCACGTTGCAGCCCGTGCAGCACGTCGCCGGCGTCATCCTGCTCGCCGGAGCCCTGCACGTCGGCCGCACGCGGCTCATCGACAACCTGCTGCTGGACGCCGATAATCCGGCGGCCGAATCCCCGGCGCCGAGCCGCTCTGGAGACCGATCACTCGCATGATGCCCGTCGTCTTTCACATTCCGTTCGTCAACCGGCCCGTGCCGGGCTTCGGCCTGATGCTCATGATCGGCTTCCTGCTCTCGATCGTTTGGGCCACGCGCCGCGCGGCACGCAGCGGCGCCAACCCCGACGTGATCCTCAACTGCGGGTTCATCGGCCTGATCGCCGGCGTTGTCGGCTGCCGCGTCATGTACGTCGCCCACTACTGGGATGACTTCGCCCGCTACGGACACCCACTCAAGGTCATCTTCGCGATCTTCGACGTGACCCGCGGCGGCCTGGAGTTCTACGGCGGCGTCATCCTCACCGCGATCGCCACGCTCGTGTATCTGAGACGCTGGGGACACTCGGTCCGCTGGTACCTCGACATCCTGACGCCCTCGCTGGCGTTGGGTCTGGCGATCGGCCGCCTCGGCTGCTTCCTGAACGGCTGCTGCTGGGGAGACACGTGCGACCTGCCCTGGGCCGTGCGGTTCCCCTTCGGCAGCAACGCCCAGATGCAGCAGTGGGAGCAGCGACGCCCGGGTTCCGAGCTGCCGCAGCAGTTGATGACGGTGAACGCCACCGGCGTCGCGTTCGGCCTCTCGCGCGAAAGCCTCGCCGCCACCGACGATCAACTTCACGCCGCCGACGCCGCCGAGAGCACCGCCCGCAGCAAGCTCGGCGAAGCCCGCGAGCAGCTTGCCAAGGCCGGCGGCGCCGACCGGGAGCTCGCCCGCACGGTCGATCGCCTCGAGCGCGACGTGCAATCCGCCGCGGCCCAGTTCAGCGACATCCGCTCGCAGATGCGGAAGTACGGGCTCTCCGCTGCCCAGCTTCGCGCGCTGGCCGCCCGCCACCCGGCGCTGCCCGTCCACCCCACGCAGATCTACGAGACCATCAACGCCTTGCTGCTCGCGCTGCTGCTCAACCTGATCTACTGGCGTCGGACGCGCGACGGGCAGGTCTTCTTTCTATTCTTTGCGATTCAGCCGCTGACGCGCTGGCTGCTCGAATCGATCCGCGCCGACAACCCGATCGACACGCTCGGCGTGTTCACGATCTCGCAGTTCATCGCGCTCGCCATGACCGCGGTCGGCATCCTCGGGCTTGTCTGGCTGCGCTCGCAGCCCCCGCGCTCCCAACGGGCGAGACTGTTCGTCCCCGAAGAGAGTGAGTCGCCTGAGCAAGGCCCCGTACCCGCCCGCGCCTGACGGGCGTCGACCCGAACCCCGACCGTGAAGGCGCGCCCAGCCCTGACGTAAAGGCGCGCCCAGCCCTGACCGTAAAGGCGCGCCCAGCCCTGACGTAAAGGCGCGCCCAGCCCTGACGTAAAGGCGCGCCCAGCCCTGACCGCAAAGGCGCGCCCAGCCGAGCCCCGACCGTCAGGGAGGGGTTCGACCGAAAGTTGCGATCGTCGAGCGCAGGATCGCGCCGTCCCGCACAACCTCCGACGCGCGCAACGTCGTCCATGCACAAGACGCCGCGCATCACCCCGCCGCCGCCACCACCTTGACGAACACCACCTTGTCATCCCCGGGCGCGTAGAAGTCGACCAGCCGCGCGTCGACCGCGTAGCCGCAGCGTTCATAAAACCGCCGCGTCGGCTCGTACTGCGCCCGTGACGACGTCTCGACGTAAACACGCGTCCCGCCGGCCTGCGCGATCCGCCGCTCCGCCTGGTCCATCAGCCAGCGCCCCACGCCGCGCGACTGCCACCCCGGATCGACGGCAATCCAGTAGAGGTCGTAGCTGCTGCGCGTGCAGGCGATCGGCCCATAGCACGCGTAGCCCGCCAGTTCGCCGTCATGCAGCGCCAGAACGAAGTGATACCCGCTGGCCGGCCCGCGGCTGACGCGCTCGCGCACCAGCTCCGCCGCGACCTCGACCTCCTCAGCATGGAAAAACCCCGTCCCCGCGACCAGCCGCCGGACGCGCGCCTCATCCTCCGCGCACACGCTCTCGCGCAGCGCCAGCCCATTCGCCGCCGACACGCGGCCCTAGCTCCGCTCGGCGATCGACTTTTGCGCCGCCGTCACGCCCGCGCCCAGCTCGAACTTGTGCCCGCGCTTGTAGAGCACCTGCTCCAGCGCGCCGATCGCCAGAATCGTGTCCATCTCGTCAACGTAGCCCATGTGCCCCAGCCGCAGAATCTTGCCCTTGAGCTGGTCCTGCCCGCCGGCCGACTCGATGCCGTAACGCTCCTCCAGATCAGTGCGGATGTCCTTCACCGCGATCCCCGCCGGCGGTTTCAGCGCCGTGACCGAATCGCTCGGGCTCTTCGAGAACACGGGCATGCCGATCGCGCTGCCGGCCGCCCGCGTCGCCGCCGCCATCGAGGCGACACGCTTCCACACCTTCTCAAGGCCCTCTTCCAGCAGCACATCCAGCGCCTTCACCAGCCCGCGCACCAGCAGGTGCGCCGGCGTGAACGGCGTGTCGTTCTCCGCCGCGCTCTTCCGCGCCTTGTTCAGATTCAGGTAGTACGCCCGCTGCGACTTGTTGGCCTCGATCGCCGACCACGCCCGCGGACTGATCGCCACAAAGCCCAGCCCCGGCGGCAGCATCAGCGCCTTTTGCGATCCCGTGATCACCACGTCGACGCCCCATTCGTCCGGCTTGAGCGGCATCGCCCCGGCCGACGTGATGCAGTCCGCCAGCAGCAGCTTGCCCGCCTGCTGGCAGACCTTCCCGATCCCCTGCAGGTCGCACTTCGTTGCCGTCGAGGTCTCGCTGTGGACGACCATCACCGCCGTGATCGCCGCATCCTTCCGCAGCAGCTCAGCCACTTGCTCCGGCGAGATGGTGTCGCCCCACTCGACCGCGTGACGCGTGACGCTGATGCCGTGCTGCTGTGCGATTTCGCCCCAGCGCTGCCCGAACTTGCCCGCCTCGATCGTCAACAGCTTGCTGCCCGGCCCATGAATCCCGACGATCGCGGCCTCCGCCGCCGCCGTCCCCGAGCCCGTCACGATGATCACTTCATGCCGCGTGCATAGCACCTGCTGAAGCTTCTCGGCCGCGGCCTTCATGAAACCCTTGAACCAGTCGGTCCGGTGGTGATGGAACGGACGCGACATCTCCAGCAGGACTTCCTCCGGCACCGCACACGGCCCGGGAGTGAAAAGTCGGAATTTCTTCATGGTCGCTGCCTCCAGTCTTCAGCCTCTACGCTTCGCCTGCGCTTCACGTCGGCGCCAAAATCCTAACCCCAGCGCTCAACCGCCGCGAGCCGCGCCCAACGCCCCGCGCCGACGCCATTCAGCAAGCATTCCGCGTTCCTTGTGTAGCACAGCCGCCCCAGGCTCTGAATTCCGCGCGCAGCCGTCAAGTCCGCGCGCAGCCGCCAATTCCGCGCGCAATCGTGTCGAGCAGCCGCCCTCGGCTGCACTCCCTTGAAACTCGCTGGCCGTCGAGCGCCGTCGCCCCCCACGTCCGATCGCCCATCCGTCATAATGCTCCCGATGACCCAGAACTTGCACGTCTTCCGCGACCCGCCGCTCGACGGCCCGACCAACATGGCCCGCGACGAGCACCTGCTCTACTCGCTCCCCACGCAACCCGCGGCCCTGCGGCTCTACGCCTGGTCCGAACCAACCATCAGCCTCGGTTACTTCCAGCCCTTCAGCCAGATCCAATCGCTCCCTGACCCGCTCAACACCCTGGCGGTCGTACGCCGCTGCACCGGCGGCGGCGCGATCCTGCACGACCGCGAGCTGACCTACTGCCTCGTTTTGAGCGAAACCCAGCCGCTTGCACGCCGGCCGCCCGTCGAGCTTTATCGGGCCGTGCACACCTGTTGGCGCGACGCCCTCGCCGTTGCCGGCGTCGAAACCTCTCTCGCCCCCGATTCGCTCCCTCTCCCCACGCCTCGCTCCGGCCCATTCTTTTGCTTCGCCCGCCCCGGCCAGACCGACCTGCTCCTCCACGGCGAAAAGCTGCTCGGAAGCTCCCAGCGGCGGATTCCCGGCGGCGTGATGCAGCACGGTTCGCTGATTCTCGGACGCCGTTTCGACGCCCACCCCGGCGCTCATCTGGGCGACCCCGACAGTCGCGAAATGACGTGCTGGGCCGACGCGTTCGTCGCCCGGCTCGCCGCCGCACTCGATCTCGCACCCACGCCGACGAGCCTTGACGCAGCGCAGCTCGCCGACGTCGCCACCCGCCGATCCGTCTACGCCTCAGCCGCCTGGACCCGGCGCCGCTGACGTCGCGCTGCCGAGGACCCGGGGGGCTGTCCGCTGGCGTGATAGGGGGCAGGCAACATAGAGGGGGCGTCGGCAAGGTCGGGTTCGCCGGCGGCAGATGGTCCGCACACGATCACGGTCGCCTGCGGAGCGCGCTGCTGGCGGAAAACCGTCCAGCCGTAGCAGGTTTTTGCGCCTTGCGGCTTGCAAAACGCTCGTGCGATGACGATAATACAGCGGTTAAGCCAACTCTGGCCGAAGTTTCTTCGTTGGCACACATTGGAGACAGACGCATGATGCGCCGCAGGTCCGCGTTTACACTCATCGAGTTGCTGGTGGTCGTGGCGATTATCGCCCTGCTGATCAGCATCCTGCTCCCCTCGCTCCAGAAGGCCCGCGAACAGGCCAAGGCCGTCGTCTGCGGTTCGAACGAAAAGAGCCAGGGAACGGCAATGCTCATGTACAACAACGACACCGACCACTATCCCGCTGAGCACATGCAGACTCAGGGCCGGGCGTGGTTTACGTCGTGGGCGCCGCGCATCCGCAAGTACACGCAGAACGACACCGGCGTGTTCTACTGCGTCTCGTCCGACGCGGCCTATCGCTGGCAGAAGAAGTTTACGGGCCGCGGCGATGCGTATCAGCCCGATCTGACCGCGCTCGGATACGAACCCGGTGAAGACCCCATCGAGGGCACCGCGTACTTCTTCACGTACGGTTACAACGGCTGCGGCATTGAGCAGTACAGCGATCCAAACTTCGGCCTCGGTGTTCACGCCAAGCGGCGCAACAATCCGAACGGCAACGATCCGGAAGCTCCACTCCGCGAGTTGCGCACGGCGCGCGTCCTGCGCCCGTCCGAGATGATCATGATCGCCGACAGCAACACCGACGGAAACTCGGACTCGGAGATCAGCGTCGACTTCGACTACCCGTCGATGTTCCCCGGCCGCCGTCATAATGACGGAACGCAGGTGCTGTTCTGTGATGGCCATGCCGAGCGCATTCCGTTCGATCGCCTCATGGCGAGGGACGAAATCGCCCGGCGCCGCTGGAACAACGACTTCCAGCCGCACAAGGAGCTCTGGGCCGACTAGCGCGGCGATGCTTCGTACGGACCACGCCGGCGGCCGACGACTTCCGTTGGTCGCCGGCTCGTTTTGATAGCTGCTGCGCTCAGCGGCGCCACGTCCACGAATTCTTGGAAGCGAGATGAACAAGAACACAGTACTGACCGCTGTTGCCGTCATTGCACTTGCTGTCGCTGGCGTGCTCTTCGCGAAGAATCTGTTCTACTCCAAGCGGCCCGACACGCCCGACACCACCTACTGGATCTGCGTCAACCGCGAGTGCAACCATCGCTTCGAGCTGTCCGTCGACAAATTGAAGCAAGAGCGCGATCTTCCACAATGCCCGAAGTGCAACCAGCGGACCACCGTCCGCGCCTACCAGTGCCCGTCCTGCAAAGGAACGTACGAGGCGGAAGGGCACGGCCTACTGCCGAAGAATTGCCCGTTATGCAAGGCCGCCATCCCGCGGCCTCAAATTGGAAAGAGCGACGGCTGAGCGCGTCAGCCAGCCTTGAATCGTGATCTCGCGTCAGTAACACGATTTCCGACCAGGAGCCGCTTTCGGAGCAAAGTGGAATGCGTGCTTTACGCCGTTCGTTTGCCGCGTCCAGACTGGGCTTCACGCTGATCGAACTGCTCGTCGTCGTCGCGCTGATCGCACTGCTCATCTCTATCCTGCTGCCGTCGCTCCAGAAAGCCCGCGAGCAGGCCAAGGCGGTCGTGTGCGGCAGCAACGAGCGCCAGATGGGCATCGCCCTGCTGATGTACACCAACGAGTGGAACTATTACCCCGCCGAGCACGCCCAGTTCGGCGCCCGCGGCTGGTACACGTCGTGGGCGCCGCGCATCCGCCGCTACATGCAGAACGACACCGGCGCGTTCTATTGCGTCTCGTCCGATTCGGCCTATCGCTGGGTCAAACGCTACACCGGCCGCGCCGCGAACTACGACCCCGCCGAGGTCGTCGCCTACGGCTACGAGCCCGGCGAGGACCCCATCGAAGGCGCCGCTTTCTTCTTCACCTACGGCTACAACGCCTGCGGCGTGATGGAGTTCAGCAACCCGCTGCTCGGGCTGGGCATGCACTCCAAGCGCACGCCGAACGACTCCGAAGTCTGGAAGGAGCTGCCGGTAACGCGCGTCAAGCGCCCCGCCGACATGATCGCCATCGCCGACAGCAACACCGACGCCAACTCCGACTCCGAGATCAGCGTCGACCTGCGCTACCCGTCGATGCTCCCAGGCCGACGGCACAACGACGGCAACCAGGTGCTCTTCTGCGACGGCCACGTCGAGCGGATCGGCTTCGTCAACCTCGTTCAGGAGGACGAGGCCATGCGGCGGCGCTGGAACAACGACTTCGACCCGCACCGCGAGAAGTGGCGGAAGTGACCGCCCCGCTGTCCGCCGTGCCTTGTCCGCAAAGCAGTGCACCCAGCCGAGCCCGGAGCGTCAGCGACGGGTTCGACCTGAGTGTGCCTCCGAGCTCGGCGCATCGCGCCGTCGACCCGCTCTATCCACACCCCGTCACTCCGGCGCCGCGTCGCCCGCCCCGGGTTCGTCCGCCTCCGCCGCCTCTTCCCGGTCGCGGGCGGCCTTGATGGCCTGCCACTCGTCCTTGGTCAGCACGACCTCGCGCGCCTGGCTGCCCTTGTACTCGCCGACGATCCCCGCCACGTACATCTGATCCACCAGCCGGCTGGCGCGCCCATACCCGATCGTCAGACGCCGTTGCAGCAGACTGACCGACCCGCGGCCGCTCTCGATGACGATGTCCACCGCCTGATCGAACAGCTCGTCACGCTCGCCGCCCTCTTCGCCACCCGCGCCCGGCATCCGCACCAGTTCCGGATGGAACTGCGGACGCGCCTGGGTGCAGCAGTGCTTCACCACCCGCCGCAACTCCTCGTCGCTCACAAACGTCCCCTGAGCACGCGAGAGCTTCGACGTTCCCGGCGGCAGGAACAGCATGTCGCCCTGCCCGAGCAGCACCTCGCCGCCGTTCTGGTCGAGCACGATGCGTGAATCCAGCCGCGACGAGACCCGGAAGGCGATGCGGCAGGGCAGGTTGCTCTTGATCAGCCCCGTGACGACGTTCGCCTGCGGGCGCTGCGTGCTGACGATCAGGTGGATGCCGACCGCGCGGCTCTTCTGCGCCAGGCGGCAGAGATAGAACTCAACTTCCTTGGCGCTGGTCATCATCAGGTCGGCCAGCTCGTCGATCACGATCACGATGTAGGGCAGGTGCGTCGGCACCCGCGCCATCTCGTCGTCCGAAGCCGGTTGCAGGCGTTCGCGCAGCCCCGCCGGCCCCAGTGCGTTATACGCGCGAATGTCCTTCACGCCCGCCTCGGCCAGCAGGGCATAGCGCTCGTCCATCTTCGTCGCCGCCCAGTCGAGAATGCCCTCCGCCTTGCTCATCTCCGTCACGATCGGGCACATCAGGTGCGGGATTTCCTTGAACACCGACAGCTCGACCACCTTCGGATCGACCAGGATCAGCTTCACCTCCTCCGGCGTGTGCGTCAGCAGCACCGACATGACGATCGACGTCACGCACACGCTCTTGCCCGAACCGGTTGTCCCGGCCACCAGCAGGTGCGGCATGCGCGTCAGGTCGCTGACCACCGGCTGGCCCGAGGCGTCTTTCCCCAAAAACAGCGGTACGCCGCTGCCGCCGGCGCGAACGCCGGTCGCTTCGATCAGGTCGCGCAGTCGCACTTTCTCCTTGTCGACGTTCGGCACTTCAATGCCGATCGTGTTTCGACCCGGCAGCGGCGCCACCACGCGCACCGCCGGGGCCTTCAACGCCCGCGCCATGTCGTTCGACAGCGACGCGATCTGGCTGACCTTGATGCCCGGTGCCAGCTTCAGCTCGAACACCGTGATCACCGGCCCGGTTTCAATCCCCACCACCTGAACTTCAAGCCGGAACTCCGTCAGCGTCTGCTCCAGAATGTACGCTTTCTCGCGGCACAGGATTTCCAGCGACTTGCGGTCGATCTGCGTCGCGTGATCCAGCAGCTCCAGCGTCGGAAGCTGATAACCCCCCGCGTCCAACGGCTCAAACCGACCCTCCGCCCGCGCGGCCCGCGATTGCGGCTGCAAGTGCTTGATAATCAGTCCGTGAATCGCCTCCGGCGTCCGCACCGCGGCTTCCGGCTTTTCGCCGCCGTCCGCGCCGTCGCCACCCGTCCCACGCTCGCGCGCCGCGCCCCGGGCCGAATTGCTCCGCGCCGCCGCGGCGGCGTCCGCCGCCGGCGCCGCAGCCTGATCGACCGCAGCCGCATCCGCCGGCGCCGTCGCGGGCGGCGCCGGAATCGGCACCGCGGCGGAACGTCCGCGCCCGCCCGCCGCCGGCTCAACGACGCCTCGCAGGCTCGGAACGGCCCCCGACTCGCCGGGAGCGGCCGGCGCCGGTGCGGGCGATCGCGGCTGCATGAAACGCTCCAGACGCTCCGCCGCCGCCGCCGTCACAATTGAACTCCCCTGTGCCAGCACCCGCGCCGAGCGCGGCCCAGCCCACCCGATCAGGCGCGTGAATGCCACCACCAGCTCGTCGATCGCCAGCATCAGCCCCACGACGATCGCGCACGACAGCAGGATCATCGTCCCGGCGCCGCCGATTTGCTCCTCCAGGACGTGCAGCCCGACCAACCCAAGCACACCACCCGCGCCCGGCAGCGGGTACCCGCCCGTGTCCGCGACGAAGCGCCGTGCCGCCACGCTCGTCGCCGAGACCAGCAGCGCCAGGCCGACGAACCGCAGATACAGGTCGCTCAGCGCCCGCTGCCGCAACCGCGCCGCCGCCGCCGCCGTCAGCAGCGCCACCAGCGGAAACGCCCCCAGCCCGAGATAGTAGTAAAGCTGATACGCCACCCACGCCCCGATCACGCCGCAGCCGTTGCGGGGCGGGCTGTTGGCCGGCCAGCGCGTCGCGTTCGGCGGATCGGCCGCGTCGAACGTCAGCAGGCAGATCCACGCGATCAGCGTCGCCACAAACAGCACGGCCCACAGCGAGAAAGACAAAACCGCGTTTCGGCGTTCGGTTCGGGGCATGCGGGGCGCCATCCTTGTCGAGCGCGGTCGCACGGCGTCCGTGCCGCGCGCACCAAATCGGCGGCTAGTATATCGCATCCGGGCCGCGCCTTCGATAACCTATGCAAGCAGGCGCGGTTCCGGCCGGAGCCGCCGTCGCGAGGACCCGGTTTGCCAGCAAGAGTGTTCAGCTCGCTTTTCGAACGCCTCGGCGCGCTCATCATCGCCCGCATCAGCGGTTTCGGCCGCTTCGCCGTCTTCAGCCTCTACGCCGCGTCGTTCATCCCCGCCGACCTGCTCTCGCGCCGCGCCTGGGGCCGCCTGCTCCAGCAGTCCCTCCAGATCGGCACACGCTCCGTCCCGGTCGTCATGATCACCGGCATGTTCGTCGGCATGGTTCTCGCCGTGCAGGCCTACCGCCAATTCGAATCCGCCGGCCTCGGCGACCGCCTCGGCGTCATCGTCAACCTCACCGTCATCTCCGAGCTCGGACCGGTTCTCGCCGGCGTCATGCTGGCCGGCCGCGTCGGCGGGGCACTCACCGCCGAAATCGGCACCATGAACATCACCGAGCAGCTCATCGCCCTGCGCAGCATGGGCACGGACCCGATCCGGTTTCTCGTCACCCCGCGCTTCCTCGCCTGCCTGGTCCTCACCCCGCTGCTGACCTGCTACGCCAACCTGCTCGGCTCCTTCGGCGCCTGGCTCATCACCGTCAAGGTCTACGGCCAGGACTCCGGACCCTACTGGGAGTACACCCGCCAGTTCGTCGAACTCTGGGACCTCAACTCCGGGCTCTTCAAATCAATGTTCTTCGGCGGCTCGATCGGGCTGATCAGTTGTTATCGCGGGTTCCATTGCCGGCGCGGCGCCGAGGGCGTCGGCGAGGCCTGCACCGGCGCCTTCGTCGCCAGTTTCATCGTCATCCTCGTGCTCGACTTCTTCCTGAACATCGTGATGAACGGCGTCTATGAGCTCCGGTACGGCTTCAAGCCTATCATTTGAGACCCGCCTCGACGCCGCGCGGCAACCGGCCGGGGGAAGCGATGGTCCGCCCATCGTCGAACTGCGCGACGTGCACAAGTCCTTCGGCACGCAGCCTGTCCTGGGCGGAATCAACCTGCGCATCGCCCGCGGCCGAACCACCGTCATCATCGGCCGCTCCGGCACCGGCAAGAGCGTCCTGCTTCAGCACATCGTCGGCCTCATCCGCCCCGACCGCGGCGAAGTCTTCATCGAGGGCCGCCGCATCAGCCACCTCCCCGAGCGCGAGCTCGTCGAGATACGCCGCGAAATCAGCTTCGTCTTTCAGCTCAACGCCCTGTTCGACTCCATGACCGTCGCGCAGAACGTGGCCTTCCCCATGGTCGAATCCGGCCGCGCGCGCCACATGAGCGCCGCCCGCCTGCGCGAGCTCGTCCGCACGCGCCTCGAACTGGTCGGCATGGCCGGCTTCGAGCACAAGCGGCCGGCCGAGCTCTCCGGCGGCGAGAAGAAGCGCGTCGCGCTGGCCCGCGCCATCGCCGTCGAGCCGCCCCCCAAGGTCATCCTCTACGACGAGCCCACCGCCGGCCTGGACCCGCAGCGCTCCGACGTGATCAACCGCCTCGTCCGCCGCCTACAGGATGAGTTCCACGTCACCAGTGTCGTTGTCACCCACGACATGCGCAGCGCCGCGGCCGTCGGCGACCGCATTCTCATGCTCTGGAATGGCCGATTCATCGCCGACGGTTCGCTGCTCGAACTCGCCTCCGTCAAGGACGAGCACGTCCGGCGGTTCCTCGAAGGCCGCGCCGAACCCAGCGACATTATCGAGAAGCCCATTTGATGCGGCACAGCCGTCCTCGGCTGTGAGCGGGGGCACTTGCAGCACAGCCGCCCTCGGCTGTGTTTGAAGTGACGCCGCCCACGCCTTCTGGTGACAGGCGCGGGCGGCGATGAACTGCGTCAGGTGCTAATCGGCATTCACAGCCACCCTCGGCTGTGCCACACTCACAGCGCCAAGTCCGCCAATTCGTCAAGCGTCGTTTCCGTAAACTCGCCGCCGCCGATGCTCACTTCAATACTCCCGTCCACCGGCGAATCCTCATTGAAACGAATCACGATCGTCCGTATTGAGCTCGCCGACAGCGTGATGTTCCCGCCAAAAGGCACGAAATTCCCGTACGTTGCATACGACACCGGCAGATTCTCGACGCCCAGCGTCCAGCTCTGATTATCGGCTGTCACCGTCCCGGCGAACTCGTTGAACGTCGTCACCGGCGCATCGCCGCCGACGTGGTCGATGCTCCCGTCGCCGCTCGCCTCGACCGTCCCGCCGCTGTCCCGGAACGTCAGGTCGAAATCGCCGACCAGCGCCACCTGGCTCTGCCCGATCTCGTACGTCAGGCCGGCGTCGCCATCCAGCTCGGCGCCGTTGCACTCCAGACCGTCGAACGTCACGTCCACCGACTGCGCCAGCGAGTCGAACGTGCCCGTCGCGCTGCCCGAGCACGTGTAGTCCGAATCGCCGTAGGGTGTACAGCCGTCGCCGAAGTCGATCACGGCGGTGAAGACCAGCGCCCCTTGACCGGACGCGCTCAGCGTCACCTCCGGGCAGGTGCCGATCGCGATATCGGTCGGAATGGTGGCCGACGTCTCGCCGCTGACCGCGCTCGGCACACCCTGTGACGCCGAAACGCCGTTCACCAGCGCTTCGATTCCCGCCAGCGCTCCGGCGACGGCGTCCTGCTCGTCGGCGCTGAGGCCGCTGGTCCCAGAATTGCCGGTCAGGTCGGGCGTTTGCCCCTGCGGGCACCCCGCCAGGGTGGCAAGGGCGATCAGAACGAGCAGCGTGCGAACGTTGATCATGAATCGTCTCCGGATTTCTGATTTGTCAGGGTCGTATTCTCGGCTGGCCGGGATCGGCCCGGCGCGCGAAGCCGACCAGCGTTGTCGTATCGGTCCGCGCCGGGCCGGATTCAAGCAAGAAGCGCGATGTGGCGGGATTTCGCCAGGTCTGGGTGAGTGCGCGAGATGCGCGAAAACGCTCATGGGATCGCGCGTGCCGTCCGATAGGACGATGTTGAATCTTGACGGCTGAGCCGAATCAAACTATTATGAGAAGACGGTTTGGAGCCGGAGAGGGCCAGGAGTCGCGCGTCTGACGGATTTTCGTCAGCGGCTGCCATTTCAGTGCTGGTCCTTCGGCGTGCGACGAGCGTGGCGCGCCGTTTGCTAACGAGTTGAAGCGCGTGCGAGGACAAATCATGAGCAAGCGGGCCGGTAACGGGTTCACGTTGATCGAGTTGTTGGTCGTGGTCGCGATCATCGCGCTGCTGATCAGCATTCTGCTGCCGTCACTGCAGAACGCGCGCGAGCAGGGCAAGCGCGCTGTCTGCATCTCGAACCTGCGGCAGTTGGGCAACTGCCAGGCGATGTATCAGAACGATTACGCCGACACGTTCCCGCACCATTACGGCCGTGACGACGGCGATCCGCTCCCGCCTTGGCCGGTCGGGACGAATGGCTTCTACTACGGCGGCAAGTGGGCGTATGACCGCGCCCGCGGTAACAGCTTCTTCTGGTCGGCGCCCGGCCCGCACCGCAAGCCGTTCAATCGCTACATGTTCACCGAGATCAGCGGCAAGCTGGAACCCGGCGACATCAACAAGACCGATCTGGCCACGCAGGAAATGGTCATCTACCGCTGCCCGTCGGACTACGGCGGACAGATCAACAGCGATGCCAGCGGCGAGGCGGATTTCATTCCGCTCTACGAGACGGCCGGCAGCAGCTACGACCAGAACTACCACGCCAGCCTGGCGCAGAAGGCGGAGTTCAGCGGCAAACACGACGCCAATACGCAGACCGACAAATACAACTTCTGGAACCTGGCGCCGACGACGTGGAACGGGAACAACCCGAACCCCGAGCTCAAGACGCTGTCGACGAATGGGTACTGGAAGCTCAAGATGACCAAGGACGCCGGCCGGTTCGTGACGCTCTGGGAAGACCGGGCGGACGTGGCGATCTGGAGCGCCGTGCAGACGCGCGGCTATCACAAGAGATTCTCGACACATAGCGTGCTGTTCCTGGACGGTCACGCCGACAACCTGTTCATGGACACGCGGCAGACCTGGGGCACCGGCTGGAAGACCGGTTCCCGCTACTGGCAGAAGTGGGGGGAAGACGGCGAGCGCTAGTCGGGTCGGTGACGGCGCTCTGAAAGGACCCTCATGAACGCATCACGGAGAATCCAAAGCGCCGCATTCACCCTTATCGAGCTGCTGGTCGTGGTCGCGATCATCGCACTGCTGATCAGCATCCTGCTGCCGTCGCTGCAAAACGCGCGCGAGCAGGGCAAGCGAGCCGTCTGCATCTCAAACCTGCGGCAGCTCGGCAACACGCAGGCGATGTATCAGAACGACTACGCCGACACCTTCCCGCATCACTACGGCCGCGACGACGGCGAAGTCATTCCGCCCTGGCCCGGCGGAACCAACGGCTTCTTCTATGGTGGGAAGTGGGCCTTCGACCGCACACGCGGCAACAGCTTCTTCTGGTCGGCCCCCGGCCCGCACCGCAAGCCGTTCAACCTCTACATGTTCACCGAGATCAGCGGAAAGCTCGAACCCGGCGACATGACGAAAACCGAACTCGCCGCGCAGGAGATGTACATCTATCGCTGCCCGTCGGACTACGGCGGACAGATCATGAGCGACGCCAGCGGCGAGCCGGATTTCATCCCGCTCTACGAGACCGCCGGCAGCAGCTACGACCAGAACTACCACGCCTGCCTGGCGCAGAAGCTGGAGTTCCAGAACAAGCACGATCCGAACCCGGCGACCGACAAATACAACTTCTGGAACCTGGCGCCGACGACGTGGAACGGGAACAACCCGAACCCCGAGCTCAAGGTGCTCTCGACGAACGGCTATTGGAAACTTAAGTTGAGCAAGGATGCCGGTCGCTTCGTGACGCTCTGGGAAGACCGGGCCGACGTGGCGATCTGGAGCGCGGTGCAGACGCGCGGTTACCACAGGAAATTCTCGACACACAGCGTGCTGTTCCTGGATGGTCACGCCGACAACCTGTTCATGGACACGCGGCAAACCTGGGGCACCGGCTGGAAGACCGGCTCGCGCTACTGGCAGAAGTGGGGCGAGGACGGCGATCGCTAGGCCGACCGCGACCTCACCATCAATGAACCGTCACAGTGCTCCGGAACATGCCCGGAGCACTTTGCTTTGAAAGCGGGCATGAACACCGCATACACGATCGTGGCCGGCCTCGTGGCATCGGCGGTTGCCTTCTGGCCACGCCGCGGAATCCTGGCGCGGTGGCGCCAGGCGCAGGAGCTGGCCCGCCGCACGCGGCGCGAGGACGCGCTCAAGCACATTCTCAAGAGCGAAGCCAGCGGGCGCGTCGCCACGCTTCAGAGCATCGCGGGGGCGCTGCAGATCACCACCGGCAACGCCGCGGGACTTCTGGAGGAACTGGCAGCGCACGACCTGTTGACCTTCGAGGGGGGCCGATTGCGCCTGCGGCCGACCGGGCGCGAAATGGGCCTGCACGTCGTCCGCGCGCATCGGCTCTGGGAGAGCTATCTGGCGGAGCAGACCGGCGTCGCGGAAGACGAGTGGCACTATCGCGCGGAAAAGCAGGAACATCTTCTCAGCCCCGCGCAGACACTTGAGCTGGCGGCCCGGCTCGGCCATCCGACGCGCGATCCACACGGCGACGCCATTCCTGGTGCCGACGGCACGCTGGAAGGCGAACAGGACCAGTCGCTCAACGGCGTCGAGCCCGAAACCCCGGTGCTGATCACCCATCTCGAGGACGAGCCGGAAACGGTCTATCGCCAGTTGATGGCACTTGGGTTGCGTCCGGGGATGCGAGCCTTCGTCATCGAGCGATCCACGACGCGCATTCGCTTCTGGGCGGACGGCAACGAGCACGTTCTCGCGCCGGTGCTGGCGGAGAATGTCTCCGTGAAACCGCTGCCGGAGTTTCGCCCGGCGGACCTGGTGGAGGAGGAGTATCTTTCGGGCCTGAAACTTGGAGAGCGCACGCGCGTCGTCGGCCTTTCGCGCGCCTGCCGCGGGCCGGAGCGCCGCCGGCTGCTTGACCTGGGTTTTGTGCCGGGCACGCTGGTCGAGGTTGACATGGTCAGCCCGGCGGGCGATCCGACCGCGTACCGCGTGCGCGGATCGGTGGTGGCGCTGCGGCGCGAACAGGCCAATCTGATCCGGGTCAACTCGGGGGATGCCGAATCCACATGAAGGCTCCGAACGCGTCACAGGCGTCGCCGCTGCCCGTCAGGTCTGAAACGGCCACCACGGCCTGCGCGTCGTGCAGCGTCTATCGCGCGGCCCATCTCAAGAAGCTCGGCGTCGCGACGGACTCCTGGGACTACGTGGTCGCGCTGGCGGGTAATCCGAACACCGGCAAGAGCACCGTGTTCAACGCACTGACCGGCTTGCGCCAGCATACGGGCAACTGGCCGGGCAAGACCGTGTCGCGCGCCGAAGGCGGCTACGCATACGACGCCAGGCGCTTCAAGCTCGTCGATCTGCCGGGGACCTACTCGCTGCTCTCGACCAGCCTCGATGAGCAGATCGCCCGCGACTTCATTCTCTTCGGCCAACCGGATGTGACCGTGATCGTCGCGGATGCGACGCGTCTGGAGCGGAATCTCAACCTGGCGCTGCAGGTTCTCGAAATCACCGACCGGGCCGTCATCTGCCTCAATCTGATGGATGAGGCCAAACGACACGGCATCCGCGTGGACGAGCGACAACTGGCGCGCGATCTCGGCGTGCCGGTCGTGCCGACCGCGGCCCGCTACGGCCGGGGGATGCCCGAGTTGCTGCAGGTCATCAGCGACGTAGCCACGGGCAAGCTCGTCTGCCGCCCACAACGACTCGATACCGAACCCGCCGCGATCAAACCGGCTCTGGCCGACCTGGTGGGCCAGCTCAAGGCCGCCTTCCCCGATCTGCCAAACCCGCGCTGGATCGCGCTGCGCCTACTGGGCGGCGACGATTCCATCGTCGATGCGCTGCGCAGCGGGCAGCTTGGCACGTTGCAGGCGATCGCCGCGCCGGCGCCGGTCGAAGCCCGAGGCTGAACGCGCGATGAACGCTTCCGACGCCCATTCCAGGTCGCCGTCGGCCGAGACGATCCTCGCGGCCACGCAACGCTGGCGTCAGCAGCTCAGCGGCGATCTGCACGAGCACATCGTCGAAGCCATCTACAGCCGGGCCGCGCGGATCACCGACCGGGCGGTTTCGCGCCCCGGCCGCGCGGCGCGGCCCACGTTCGACCGGACGCTCGACCGCGTCCTCACCAGCCGGCTGACGGGCTTTCCCATCATGATCCTGCTGTTCGCGATCATGTTCTGGATCACCATCACCGGCGCCAACGTGCCTTCGGGAATGATCGCGTCGCTCCTGATCGACCAAGGCCATCCGTGGCTGCGGAGCCTTTTCGGCGCCGCCGGTTCGCCCTGGTGGCTGACCGGCCTGATCGTGGACGGCATGTATCTCGGCACCGCCTGGGTCGTCAGTGTGATGCTGCCGCCGATGGCGATCTTCTTCCCGCTGTTCACGCTGCTGGAGGATTTCGGCTACCTGCCGCGCGTGGCGTTCAACCTGGATCGGCTGTTCAAGTCCTCCGGAGCGCACGGCAAACAGGCCATGACCACCATGATGGGCTTTGGCTGTAACGCCGCGGGCGTCGTGGCCACGCGCATCATCGACAGCCCGCGCGAGCGGCTGCTGGCGATCTTGACCAACAATTTTGCGCTGTGCAACGGCCGCTGGCCGACGCAGATTCTGATCGCCACTGTGTTTCTCGGCACGCTGGTCCCCGCCTCGCTGGCCGGACTCGCATCGGCCGCCGCCGTGACCGGCGTGGCACTGCTGGGCGTGCTGCTGACGTTCGTGGTGGGCTGGGCGCTGTCGCGCACGGTGCTCAAGGGCGAGGTCAGCACGTTCAGCCTGGAGCTGCCACCGTATCGGCCGCCGCGGCTGTGGCAGACGCTCTACACCTCGCTGATCGACCGCACGCTCTTCGTGCTGTGGCGCGCCGTGGTGTTCGCGCTGCCGGCCGGCGCGGTGATCTGGCTCGTCGCCAACGTCTATGTCGGCGGCGACAGCCTGGCGGGACACTTCATCCGCGTTGCCGATCCGGTGGGAGTTTTTCTCGGCCTGAACGGCGTCATCCTGCTCGCCTACGTCATCGCCATCCCGGCCAACGAGATTGTCATTCCCACGGTGCTGATGCTGACGGTGATGGTCACCGGGACGCAGAACGTGGGCGCCGGAGCGGGCGTGATGTTCGAGCTCGACTCCGACGACGCCGTGCGCCAGCTCCTCTCCGCCGGCGGCTGGACGACGCTGACCGCGGTGAACCTGATGCTCTTCAGCCTGCTGCACAACCCGTGCAGCACGACGCTTTACACGATCTACAAGGAAACGGGCAGCGCCAAATGGACCGTTGCCTCGGCGTTATTGCCGCTGGGCCTGGGCTTCGCGGTGTGCGGTCTGGTGGCGTGGAGCTGGCGGCTGTTGAGCTGACGAGCCGGATTCGCATCCCGCCGAACTGTGGCCGGCCTGGGCCGCTGATCGCTGCGATCGCTTCCGCTTGACTGCGGCATCGCTATTTGGTGTAATGGCCATATAGCCATGAAAATTCGACCGCGCCACTCTCGACCCCGATACGACGCCCGGGCGCGGATTGCCAAGGCCCTGGCCCATCCCAGCCGGCTGATGATTCTGGAAGCGCTGGAGGACCGCGAGGTCTGCGTGTGCGACCTGACGGACCTCGTCGGTGCGGATCAGTCAACGGTTTCGAAGCACCTGGCCGTGCTCAAGCAGGCGGGGCTGGTTGAGGACCGCAAGGACGGGGTGATGGTCTTCTACAAACTGAAGGTGTGTTGCTTGCAGGGGTTCTGGGACTGCATCGAGACCGTGCTGTCGCAAAACCTGAAGGCCCAGCAGGCGGTGTTGCGATGAACGCGCGGGGTTATCGGTGCTATAGGCATGGTATTTGCTGGTCGTGGTGTGGAAGGATGAGCGCGCCATGTTGACCAGGCAGCGGAAAATCGCCGCCGCGTTCGTAAGGTGGTCGTTGCGGGCAAGGTCCCGCCGGCGGCGGAGGTTGAGCGACTCCTGGTCGCCGTCGCGCCGTCACGGTGAGGAAGCGGAAGCCGCGGTTTGATCCGAGGGGCATCATCATGGCCCGCAGCGCGCTGAATTTCGTCATCGACCTCGTCACTTTCATCGTCATGCTGACGATGATCGCCACCGGCCTGCTGATCCGCTTCGTGCTGCCGCCGGGGAGCGGCGAGCGGCGCTCGCTGTGGGACTGGACGCGCCACGACTGGGGCGATGTTCATTTCTGGCTGGCGGTGGCGCTGGGCGGGCTGGTACTTGTCCACCTCGCGCTGCATTGGAGCTGGGTGTGCAGCCTCGTATCACGCTGGTGTGCGAGTACAGAGTTCCGTACTCGCTCGAAGTCCGCGCTGCGCCGCAATGTTGTCGGCGTGGCGCTGCTGCTGACCGTCATTGGGCTGATCGGCGGATTCCTCTGGATCGCCCAGGGCAGCGTCGTCGAGACCGAGCGCGGCGGCCGACAGCGTCGGGGCGGCCGGAGTGCAGCACTGCTCGAATCACCCGCTCTTGCGGACGAGGCGGCGCCGGTCACGAGCGCTACGTTCGTCGCGACAGAGGCAGGAACCAGGGACGGCATTCACGTCTACTACTTTCGCCGCACGCTGCGGTGTCAGACTGGCCTGACAATCGAGGCGCTGGCGCGCCGGGCCGTGCAGGAGAACTTTGCCGACGCACTCGCCGACGGCCGCATGTGGACCGGGTCGGCAATGAGCGGGCCTCCACGGAGTACGTCTGTCGCGAACTTTGTGAATTCGGAGGCGGATGATGAGTGCCGCAGGCGCGAGCGAGATGTCCGAACGTCGAGTGAGTGCGGCGTCGCGCCTCCGGTCCGTGGCCGCAAGTGCCCGTCGGCGTGCTTATTTCGTCTGCCCCTCGAGCAGTGCGGGCAGCCGGCTCGACAGGTAATACAACGTCGTGCCGATCAGCAGCCCGACGACGTACCCCTGTGGCACACTGAGCGCCACCACCGCGACGAGCAGCGCGATCGTCAGTTCGCGCGGCGACCCCGCCGTGTCGCCCACCAGCCGCATGAGCACCAGCCCCTCGAACAGCAGCACGACGCCCAGGATCGGCAGCGGAAAGACCTCGACCACTTGAGCCGCGACGCCGCCGAAGAGCAGCCCGAGCAGGACGTACATCGCGCCGTAGATGACCACCGATCCGCCGGTCCGCGCGCCGAAGGCGTAATGCCCTGCCAGTCCGCCGCAGCCGTGGCAGACCGGCACGCCGCTGAGAAACGGCGCGATCAAGTTCACCAGGCTATAGGTCAGCCCCAGCTCGCGAATGGTCACCGGACGCTGCGGGAACAGATCAGCCACGGTCTGGCGCGTCGCGATCAGCGAGTTCGAGAGCGAGAGCGGCAACTGCGGCAGTGCCAGCACCACCGCGCCGGTCACGATGCTGTTCCAATCCGGTAGATGCATCTGCGGCAACCGCAGGCCGACTCCGCCGACGATGGCGGCCGCGTCGATACGCCACGTCAGCGCGTACACCGCCCCCAGCGCGATCAGCACGAGGCCGGCCGGCGCGCGGCGGTTGCCCCATAGCGCCAGCATGACCACGAAGCCGCCGGCCGCCAGCCACCAGCCGGCGACGCCCTGCGCGGGCACGTATTGCTTGAGCGCGAGCGTTGCCAGCGACAGGCCCAGGCCGACCTGCACTCCCCGCACCACGCAGCGCGGAATCACCCGCGCCAGCCACGTCAGCGCGCCGCTCAACGTCAGCACGAGGACGATTACGCCGATCGCCAGCCCGGCCCCGTAGAGCGTCGGACCGGCGATCTTCTGCGAGATGACCAGCACGGCCATCGCCTTCAGCGGCTGCATCGGCATCGGCAGCCCGTAGAGCAGGCCGGTCAGGATTTGCAACAGGCCGAAGACGGTGAAAACGCTGGCCGCGTCCAGCCCGGCCGCCGCGATCATGCCGATCAGCAGCGGCAGGTCGGTGCCGATGTCGCCGAAGCTCCCGGCAAGCTCGTGCCGGTCGAAGCGAATGCGCGGCGTCGCGGGGTTCGCGACGGTCGGCGATGTCTGCGGTGTGGCCAACACGGACATGATGGAGAGATTACAGAATTGAAGTCGATCGGGCGACCCAAGCGGCATGCCCAGTACATCCGATTCGGCTGGCCGAGAATGCTCCACGCGTGCGTTACGGCGCTTCGCGCTGCCATTTCTCGCTCGCGCACATGGCCTGGCCACCCGCTCTGGATCGCGCCCTGCGCCGCCTTCGCGCCCGCTACCGTCTCGGCTCATACCGCATCGCCACGGCACCCGAGCCGAACTCCAGCCGGCTGACGAGCTTCAAGTCGAGCGGCTTCGATAGCCCGGCGAAAAGCGTTGGCCCGTGGCCCGCCAGCCGCGGGTGCACGACAAACTCGTATTCATCGATCAATCCAAGTTCCGCGAGCGCCAGCGGGAGCATCACGCCGCCCACGAACAGTCCTTTGCCCGCTTGCTGCTTGAGCTGCGTGACGGCCGTCGCCAGGTCGCCGGGTGCGAGAAAGGATGCACGCACCAGCTCCGCGTTCCAATCGACCTGCTTCAAGGTGCTCGACACGACGTACTTCCTGGCCGCATTGATTGTGCGGGCGAAGGGTCGCATCCAGTCGGGCCGCTGGTGCGTGAATCCTTTCTCGCACCCCGTCTGGGCCGGCTGGGATGGCGGCGACCGGAAGGCGGCTTCCATCATTTCATAAGTCACCCGGCCAAAAAGTAGCGCATCGGCCCGGTTGAGGTTCTCGACCGCGTGACGATGCAACTCTTCGTCCGGGATGATGGCGCGGTGATCGCAGCAGCCGTCCAATGTGACGTTGATGGAATACCGGAGGGGTCGCATTAGGCTTTCCTGAAGCGGCGTAACGGAACTGCATTCAACGGCTGGGCGGGCGCCGAGCCGCTCTCCTCAATATATGGACCCGCTCAACCGCAAAACAGAACACCGCGGGGCGAGTCGTCGTTTCGACGTCGCTCATCCATCACTTCTGCTCGCTGACGGAGATTTCGAGCCCGTCGGGATCTTTGTACACGGCGATGCGCACGCCGAAGGTCGCGGTCGGCGGCTGAACGCACGTGACGCCCGCTGCCAGCAGCTGCTTGTGATACTCGTCGAGATCGGGCACGCTCCAGCCGGGCCGGCTGCGGCCGCCGCCCTCGCCGCCGTGCAGCGCGAGCGTGGCCCCCTCGGTGGCGAACTCGGTCCAGTGTGGCGTTTCGAACTTGAGCGGCAGGCCCATCACGTCGCGATAGAAGGCGACGCCCTTTTTCATGTCGCTCACGAACACGATGGCATAGTTGACTCTCATGCACGACTCCTGGAGGTGCCGCTCGCTCGGCAGCCGGCGCTGCGCCAGTTATGTGGAGACGATAACCGTCTGGCCGTCGCAGAAGCGCGGCGAAATGCTGCTCAACACGGCAGCCGGTCCGCTCTTAAAACGCAACGACCGCCCCGAAGGACGGTCGCGGGTAAACAAAATCGGGGCGACAGGATTCGAACCTGCGACCTCCTGGACCCAAACCAGGCGCTCTAATCCAGGCTGAGCTACACCCCGTCAAGCCTTCGGCCAATGTTACGCCCCACGGTCGCACCGGGCAACACAGTTGAAAGCGGTCGGCCGTCGTGCCACAACCAGCGCGAAGCGCCAGCGGTGAATGCCCCTCCGTCACAAGCGCCCCAGCACCTGATCCACCAGGTGCGACGGCAGCGGCGAATACTTGCACGGCTCCATCGAGTACGACGCCCGGCCCTGCGACAGCGAACGCACCGCCGTCGAATAGCCGAACATCGTCGACAACGGTACGAGCGCGTCGACCACGTGCGAGCGGGCGCGGATCGTCGTCGCCGTGATCGTCGCCCGCCGCGTGTTCAGGTCGCCGTTGATCGCGCCGAAGTATTCCTCGGGCGTGACGACTTCGACCTTCATGATCGGCTCGAGCAGCACCGGGCCGGCCGACTGCATCGCACTATTGAACGCGATCGCCGCGGCGCTTTCGAAGGCGACTTCGGACGAGTCGGCGGCGTGCTCCGTCGCGCCGATCAGCGTCGCGCGGACGTTGATCAGCGGATACCCGCCCAGCACGCCCGAGCGCGACGCCGTCCGCAGGCCGGCCTCGACCGCGGCGAGGAACTCCTTGCGGATCGTCCCGGGCGGCAGCTCGTCGCTGAAGCGGAAATGCTCCTGTCCGGGTTCCGGCGTGAACGGCTCGATGCGGACGCGCACCACGGCGAACTGGCTCTTGCCGCCGATCTGCCGCGCCAGGCGCCCTTCGGCGTCGGCGGCGGCGGTGATCGTCTCGCGATAGGCGACGCGCGGCTTGCCGACCTTGACCGCGACGCCCATGTCGCGCTCCAGCCGGTGGCAGATTACCTCAAGGTGCAGTTCCCCCATGCCGGAGATCAGCGTCTGGCCGGTCTCCGCCACGCTGCGATATTCGAACGTCGGATCGCTGCGCGCCAGCATCGCCAGAGCGTTCATCAGCTTCTCGCGGTCGGCCGATGACTTCGGCTCGATCGCCATGCTGATGACCGTCTCGGGGAATTCGATCCGCTCGAGCAGTGTGCGCCCGTGTCCATCGGCGATCGTATCGCCGGTCAGCGTTTCCTTGAGGCCGATCGCCGCGACGATGTCGCCGGCGTACACCTTTTCGAGTGCGTCGCGGCGTTTCGCGAACATGCGGAAAAGCCGCGGCACGTTCTCCTTCTTGCGGCGGCCGACGTTGGTGACGCGCGAGCCGGCCTTGAGCGTTCCCGAGTAGATCCGCAGAAAGTGCAGGTCGCTGTGCGCGTCGGCGACCACCTTGAACACCAGGGCGGTCAACGGCCCGCCCGGGTCGCACTTGACCTTGACCGCCCGAGCCGGATCGTCCACGTCGTGCCCCTCGGTCGCTGGCCGATCGAGCGGCGAAGGCAGATAGTCGCAGACCGCGTCCAGCATCGGCTGTACGGCGACGTGCTTGAGCGACGATCCGCATACGACCGGCTGACACGCCAACTGGATCGTCCCGCGCCGCAGAGCCGCGCGAATCTCGCCCTCCGGCAGCGGGCTGCCCTCCACGTACTTCTGCATGAGCGCGTCATCCAGCTCGGCGGCCTTTTCCTCCAGAATGTGCCGATACTTCGTCGCTTCCGGCAGCAGCTCGGGCGAAATGTCGCCGACCGTGAAGTTCGCGCCATCGTCGCTGCCGTCGTACGTCACCGCGCGCATAGAGATCAGATCGATAATGCCGTGAAACGTCCCCTCGCTGCCGATCGGTATCTGCACGGCGATCGGGTTTGAATTCAGCCGCACGCGAATGGTCGCCAGCGCGTGAAAGAAATCGGCGCCCGTCTTGTCGAGCTTGTTGATGAAGCAGATCCGCGGCACGCGATACTTGTCGGCCTGCCGCCAGACGGTTTCGGACTGCGCCTCGACGCCCTCCTTGCCGTCAAACACGATCACCGCGCCGTCCAGCACGCGCAGGCTGCGCTCGACCTCGGCGGTGAAATCGACGTGTCCCGGCGTGTCGATCAGGTTGACGCGGCAGTCGCGCCAGTTGAACGTGACCGCGGCGCTGTAGATCGTGATGCCGCGCTGCTGCTCCTCGACGTCGAAGTCCGTGATGGTCGTGCCGTCGTCCACCTCGCCCATCTTGTGCGTCAGGCCGCTGTAATACAGGACACGCTCGGTGGTGGTGGTCTTGCCCGCGTCGATGTGCGCCGCGATGCCGATGTTCCGGACCTTTGCGAAATCTTCCATGCGATCGTGGGCCAGGCAGAGATTCTCGTTCGTTGCCAGTGCCGCGGCGCCGTGCGCCCGCGTCGGATGACGAGCCGGGTACTATACCAGCGCGCCGGCGGCCGCCCAAACGTGTTGTTATCGGACTACAGACCGCCCGGCCGAATTCGCCGCAAGCTTCCCGACGACCCGTCGTTTTTCCTATTGGACTGACCGAAGACTACAATTGCCACCGTTCCGCGCCGCAGCCGCGCCCATCGTCCGACGCCGCGCGACGCGGACACTCGGAGAAACCCAATGCGACGACTTCCGGTCTTCCTTTCCGCACTTTCCATCCTCGCGGCCACGACGCTCGCCCAAACCCCCGACGAGCAGCCCGCCCCACGGGCACGCATCGCGCGGCCCGACCGCCCGGCTCGCCAGCAGGGCGGCGAGCGCATGCGCCCGATGGTCGACCGCCTCGTGCGCGAACTCGACCTCGACGAGGCTCAGAAAGCCGAACTCGACCGCATCCTCGAAAGCCAGCGCGAACAAATGTCCGAGATGCGACGCGCCGCCGAGGAAATGCGCGCCGCACGCCAAGCCGGCGACGAGGCACGCCTCGCCGAGCTCCGCGAGAAATTCGGCGACATCCAGCGCGGCGGCGGCGCCATGTTCGACGGCATCTTCGACCAGCTTGCACCCCACCTGCGCCCCGACCAGAAGGCCAAGCTCGAAACGCTCCGCAGCGACATGGCCGCCCGGCGGCCGGGCCCCCAGTCCATCGACTGGGATGACCTCGCCGCGCAGCTCAAGCTCGACGACGTGCAGCGCGCCAAGTTCGACGAAATCGTCGCCCGCGCCCGCGACGAGGCCGGCCGCGCCGGCCCCGGCGAAGAGCTGCGCGGAATCTATGAGGAGATGCGCACCGCGCGCGACGGCGGCGACGATGCCAAGGTCGAAGAGCTGCGCGCCAAGATTGCCGACATGCGCCGCGCCGGCGACTCGCGCGGCGAGACGGCCTTCGACGAGATCGCCGGAATCCTGCGCGACGATCAGAAGGCCGTCCTCACCCGTTATCGCGAGCGCGTGGCGCGCGGCCGCGGGCAGGAGATCGACGATCCGCGCCAGATCGTCCGCATCGCGCGGCGCCTCGACCTGACCGATGACCAGCTCAATCAGCTCGGAGAGATCGAGGAAGCCTCGCAAGAGCAGCTCAAGGACGACGACAGCCGCGAACACCGCGCCACGGTCGCCAAGAACGTGACCGCCAAGGTCCGCGCCATCCTCGACGCCGAGCAGGTCAAACGCTTCGACGAAGCGCTCAGCCGCCGCACCGGCGGGCCGCGCCGGCCCGAGGCCGGACGCGCCCAGGGCGAGCGCGGGGTACGCCGGGCGCCGCGCGAGGGTCAGCCGCGCGAAGAGCCATAGCCGCGCCGAGCACGCCGAACACGCGTGGAATGAAATGCGGCCGAGCGGCGCATCCGCGCCGGCTTGGCCGCTTTGCGCGCCGCCGGCCTCCCCGGCGCCATAGGTTCCCAGCGGGCATGTGTCACCGCCCCGGCTGCGTACCCTGCCGCGATGTGGCACAGCGGCCCCCGGCTGTGGCCCTCGTGCGCGAACACGGCCGCGCACGATTCGCATGCCGTGCTCGCTCCGCGTCTAGCGCTCAAGCGCAGCCGCGCCAGCGCCCGATAAACCTCAACGACGCCGCGCTCGCGGCTTCCGAGGAGCTTCATCGTGCGTGAGAGCCTGCCGCCGCTGATCGTTCTGTCAGTGTTGCTCGCCCTGGCCGGTTGCGCCAAGGACGCCCGCATCAGCATCGCCGAGCTGCGCGATCTTGAGGATCGCTACGTCACGACACAGCCCGTCGAAGTCGAGCCGCAGCAGCTCTCCGTCCGCGAAATGCGGCCCTACACCGTCGGCGCCGGCGACGTGCTCCAGATCACTATTCTCGGTCTCGACGCCGCCGCCATCTACGCAGGACCAACCATCCACGCCCGCGTGCACAAGGACGGGCAGATCGTCCTGCCCATGGCCGGCGCCATCGACGTCGCCGGCCTCGACCTGCCGGGCGTCGAGCGCGCCGTGCGCAGTGCGTTTCTGCCGAAATTCGTCAAGCAGGAAATCTCCGTCTTCGCCGAACTCAGCACGCCCGAAGGAACCACCGTCATGGTCTTCGGCGCCGCCGGCCAGCGCGGCGCTGTCACGCTCAAGAGCAACGAGCGCAACGTCCTCTACGCCCTGGCGTACGCACAGGGCTTCGGCGCCGGCAGCGGCGGGACCGTCCGCGTCAAGCCGATTCGCTCTGACCGCGAGGAGATCGAGTACAACCTGAACGACGTGAACGACGTCCGCCGCGCGCTGACCGCCGCGCCGCTCGAATCGGGCGACATGCTGTTCGTGTCGGCGGCCAAGCCGAACGTGATCTACACCATGGGTCTGCTGAGCAGCCCGGGTCAGGTGTCCGTGCCGGAGAACGGCAGCATGTCCGTGCTGCACACGATCGCCGCGTCGGGCGGTCTGCTCGATCTGGCGCAGCGCGACGCGACCCTGTGGCGCACGCTGCCCGACGGGGCCCGCGTCCGCGTAAAGCTCGAGCTGGACAAGATCATGGTCGGCGAGCAGTACGATCTGGCCCTGCGGGCCGGCGACGTGCTCGAGGTGCCGCACACGCTCGACACGCGCTTCATGCAGTGGTTCAACCAGAACATCAACCTGGGACCGTTCGGCATCTCGACGATGTACAACCCGCTCGCTCAGTACAACACGAACCGCGCTCTGCGCGGCTCGAACGGGAACTTCCGCAGCACCGTGCGCGACGCCCTTCAGCTTGGCATTCCTGAGCTGCTGGTCCCGCCAGTCGCGGCGCCGCGCGTGCCGTAGGTAGGGTTCAGGGTTTAGGGTCCAAGGTTCAGGGCCCGGGCTTCCGACTTCGACAGGAAGGTGAGGCTCGCGCCAAGCGGTTGGATCGAACGGCGCGCGAATGGAAGCAATCGCGCGCCCATCCGATGTGGCACCGCCGCCCTCGGCTGTGAGAGTGATGTGGCACAGCCGCCCTCGGCTGTGAGAGTGATGTGGCACGGCCGCACCCCGGCTGTGTGGCACACCCGCCCTCGGCTGTGCGTACCGCATCCGCCCTCAGCTATGTGGCACAGCCGCCCCCCGGCTGTGTGGCACACCCGCCCTCGGCTGTGTGTCACCCCGCGCCCCGCGCGCGGCTGCCCTGCCGACGCTGTTCGCGTCGGCAGGGCCGCGCACTTAAGGTAAGACCCGCTGCCGCTCAGTCCAGCGTGACGGTCTTCCCGTCACGGACGATGACGCTGCCGCCCGTGAATGTGAACTCGCCGGTCGAGCCGAAACTGTCCTTGAGATCGAGCGTGCCGCCGCTGACGCTGATATTGACCGTCAGGCCGGTGAAGAAGGTGTTGTCATAGGGCAGGTCGAAGACCTCGATCTCGCCGCCGCTCAGTTCCCACGCGGGCGTCGTGGCGGACAGTTTCGCCGCTCTGATTTCGAGGAATCCGCCGTTGGAGACCTGGAACTTGCCCGTGCCGGCGAGGGTCAGCTCCGGGATGAAGCGGGCCATGCCGCCCAGCGTCAGGTGATCGTCGCTGTGACTGACGGTGACGTTGACGTTGTTCTCAAGCGACGTGAGGAAGGTCAGGTTGCCCTTCAGGTCGACGCCGTCGCTGAGGATCATCAGCATGTAATACCCCGTGTCGGGGTCGGCACGCTTGATCAGTCCGCCATAGCCGCTGCCGCGCTTGCCGATGTCGCCCGAGCCGTCGAACGTGACGGTTCCCCAGATGCGCAGGATGGCGCGGTCGCCCGCGGATTCGATGAAGTGAATCTCGCCGTCGACGGTAGAGGTGGTGCTGGCGTCGTTCTCGCCGAGCTGGAGGTTGTTATCGTAGTCGATCACCAGCGTCCCGCCCGACTGAACGTTCAGGATCTTGACGGCCTGGTTGGCGTCGGCGATGTTGCAGGTCTTGCCGTTCGGGATGATCGCCGTGTCGCCAGAGCCGGGCTTTCCATTGGGAGACCAGTTCGTCTGTGTGTTCCAGTCTCCGGACGTTGCGGTGAAGGTGTAGTCCGTCGCCGCGGCCAACAGCGGAGTAGCTGCGACGAGAAGGGTTGAGAGGATGCGTTTCACGGGTTTACTCCTCCAATAGAATCCCTACAAAAGGCTCGATATCAAAACCGTTCAGTGAGTTGTCCGCATTGACATCGGCCAACATCGCGTCGCACGCCGGATAGACGACACCGTACAGGTGTGGATCAGTCAACGCCAACAGGAACGGTTCGACGTCAAAGCCGTCCACAGAGCCGTCGCAGTTGAGATCGCCGGGGCTGTAGCGCTGCAGGAGGCAAATGTCGGTCGCAGGATAGATTCCGTAGAGCCAGACGACCTCGCCAGCGTTGTTGATGTCCCCGTCTGTGCTCCAAGTCGGGTCGTCTGTGAGCTGGTAAAACGTGGAGTCACGGTAGAGCCACGCCTGCCAGCCACCCGCTTCCTGCCAGCGGATGAAGTAGATGTGCCCGAGGTCGTTCGTACGAGAATTGCGCCCGTGGGTGAGGTGCAGGGCGTGACCGCCGTGCCACAGCACCAGGGCTTGGTCGCTCCCGTCGTTATAGAACCAAACGAGGTCTCCCAGGTTGTTGATGTACGGCAATTGGGCTTCGAACATCCACGGCGGACTGAGAGTACGGATCTGGCCCCGGTCGTAGAGTCGGATTTCGCCTTCCCAGGGATCCACGAAGAAGTCGTAGCGCGTCCAGACGATCTGACCGAGTTCGTTGAGCTGTCCCCCTTGATTGCTCTTCGCCTCAGCTTCGCCGTCGTACGTCAACCGCTTCACCGTTGTTCCGTCGTACCAGTAGATCTCGGACTGTGCGGAGTACTGGCCAAGAGTTTTCGACCAGGCACATTGACCAAGGTTGTTGATGTACGGCGCGTAGTCATACTCATCGTCATCGGTGAGTTGCGTGATCACGCCATCCTTGTACATCATGATGTCGGCCGTCGGGCCGAATGGTCCCTCGGGACCACGAAAACTGCTCCAGACGATGATGCCGTCGTCGTTGATGTCCGGCCAGGCGTCGCGCACTTCGTCGTCTGTGATCTGAACCAACGTACCGTTGTCATACAGGATGATCTCGCCGGTCGAGTCGAGGTTGGGCTCACGGCGGTCCCAGACAATCTGCTTGTGATTGTTGAGACGGGGAACGCCCTCGTTATAGGGGGTGTTCGTCAACTCAACGATGCGGTAGCCCGGCGGGATCTCCTGTCCACCCAGCGCCCAGCCCGGAACCAACGCACCAACCGCGGCGATGAGGATGGAACTGATTCGTCGTAACATGAAGTGCTCCTTTTGCGTCGTGCGCGATCGGAACCGGACACGGCGCGCCGCGCGGGCCTGCTGGTCCGCTGCGTGACGCCATGCCTTCCTTCCGTCACGCACTCTGCTTTCACGTGGGCGCGTTTGTCAGGGTCGGCACGCTTGATCTGTCCGCCATAGCCGCTGCCGCGCTTGCCGATTTCGCCCGAGCCGTCGAACGTGACGGTTCCCCAGATGCGCAGGATGGCGCGGTCGCCCGCGGATTCGATGAAGTGAATCTCGCCGTCGACGGTGGAGGTGGTGCTGGCGTCGTTCTCGCCGAGCTGGAGGTTGTTGTCATAGTCGATCACCAGCGTTCCGCCCGACTGCACGTCCAGAATCCTGACCGCCTGGTTGGCGGCGGCGATGTTGCACGTCTTGCCGTTCGGGATGATGGCCGTGTCGCCGGAGCCGGGCTTGCCGGGCGGGTCCCAATTGTCGTTGCTGTTCCAATCCCCGCTGGTGGCCGTAAACGTGTATGTCGTAGCCGGTGCAGCGGCTGCGGCGCCGAGCATGATCAGAACACAGGCGATAACGCGAAGCATTGGAAGACTCCTTTCTTCAGTTTGTGAGAATGTCCACGAATGGATCGATGTCAAAGGCGTTTGCTGACGAGTCGTCGTTCACGTCGGCCAACATGCGGTCGCACTCAGGGTGAAGGAGCGCGTACAACGCCGGATCGGCGATTGCCACGACGAAACCCTCAATGTCGAACGCGTCAACAGACCCATCGCAGTTCAGATCGCCCACTCCGAATCGTCGGAGCGCGCGCACATCACGCGGTGCTGTCGGGCCACCGGCGCGCCAGACAATCTCCCCGCGTTCGTTGATGTCCCCGTCGGTGTTCCAGAACGGGTCGTCGGTGAGTTGGTAGTAACGATGGTCGCGATAGAGCCAGCCCTGCCAGCCGCCAGGCTCGTGCCAGCGGATGAAGTAGATGTGGCCCAGATCGTTCAAACAACCGTTGCGGCCGTCGGTCAACGACAGCACGTGACCACCGTGCCACAATTGCAGTGCCTGGCTGTCGGTTCCATTGTTGTAGAACCAGACCGCGTCTCCCAGGTTGTTGATGTCGGGCACTTGCGGCTCGAACACGCCCGGCGGACTGATCGTGCGAATCCGGCTGCCGTCATACAGCCGAATCTCCGATTCCCACGGATTGACGAAGAAGTCGTAGCGCGTCCACACCATGTGGCCGGCATCGTTGATCCGGACTGCTTGGTTACTCCTCGCCTCTGCCTCTCCGTCATGCGTCAAGCGCCGAACGCTGCTGCCGTCGTACCAGTAGATGTCGGACTTGTCCACGTAGAGACCGAAGGTCTTCGGCCAGGCGACCTGACCGGCGGCGTTGATGAAGGGTCTGTAGTCGTACTCATCGTCGTCGGTGAGCTGCGTGATCACACCGTCGCGGTACATCATGATCTCGGCCGTCGGGCCGAACGGCCCCATCGGTCCACGGAAGCTGCTCCAGACGATCACGCCGTCATCATTGATGTCGGGCCAGACGTCACGGTAGTTGTCGTGGGTGAGCTGCGTGAACGTGCCGTTGTCGTACAGCACGATCTCGGCGCTCTCGTCTACACCCTCTTCCCACTGGTCCCAGACGATCTGGCCGTGGTTATTCATGCGCGGACCCTGGTTGCTCAGATCGTCGCGCGTGATCCAGACCAGCTCGTACCCCGGCGGGAGCTCCTGCCCACCCAGCGCCCAGCCCGGAACCAACGCACCCACGGCGGCGATGAGGATGGAACTGATTCGTCGTAACATGAAGTGCTCCTTTTGCGTCGTGCGCGATCGGAACCGGACACGGCGCGCCGCGCGGGCCTGCTGGTCCGCTGCGTGACGCCATGCCTTCCTTCCGTCACGCAATCCGCTTTCACGTGGGCGCGTTGGTCAGCGTCGCCCCGCTGATGGTCAGCGTCACGTCGCCGTTGCTGGCATCCACCACCACCACGTCGACTTCCAGCGCCGGAGTGCCGCCCGCGCTGCCGAAATCCACGTTCCCGCCGATCGTCAGCCGGCCGATGCTCTCGTTGATCAGGTTGACCGTCCAGGTGCTGCCGCTGTAGGCGATTTCGGCGTTGTCGCCGGCGTCGTCAGGGTAGCAGGGGCTCGCCAGCCCGCTGGCAACCCAGTTGGCACACGTGTCCCAGTCGTCGTCCGGCTCACCCGCGATCCAACTGAAATCGGTCGCCAGGGCAAGACTCGACCCGAGTGCCACAGCGAGAACGCCCTCGGCACGAACCCACCCCCCGAAACCCGAATGCGACATTCTCTGTCCAGACATGTTCTGTCCCCCGAACAGGGTCCTCAGCCGCCGCCGGCGCCTGTCGACGCCTCCGCCGACAGCAGCGGACGGCGAGCCGTACGACACTCCCCATCGGGCCCCCGGCGCGCGTCTCGCGCCGCATGATTGTAGACATGCAATTTCCGGACCATCGCCCGCGTCGGCGCGGAATCCTCCTCCCAACCGCGAACCGCACGCGCCACGCGGCCCCCCACCCGCACTTCCGCGGCGTGCGCAGCGCACTGTGTTTGAATTCACGCAGCCGGACCGCGCCGGTGTCGCATTTCGCCGCAATCAGCTTCAGCCGGCGCTCAGCGCCGCGTCCCGATGCACACCACCGACCCGCGCGTGCGGAAGATGATCCGCCCGTCCGAGATCGCCGGCGTCGCCATGCAGACTTCGCCCATGTGGTTTTCCGCCACTCGTTCGAAAGTCTTACCCGCCGAAACGACGTGCACGTCGCCTTCTTCGCTGGTGAAGTAGATTTTTCCGTCGCCCGCCACCGCCGATGCGCTGAATCCGGTCTTGCCGGTGCCGAGCCGCTCGCGAATGACCTGCTCGCCGCTGGCCGCGTCGTACGCCGTCAGCGCGCCGTTGTCGTTGCAGAAGTAGGCGATGCCGCGATAGACCAGCGGCGTCTGCATGTAGTTGCCGCGCCCGGTCTTCATCCAGGCCACGTGCTCGCCGGGCTGCTCCTCAGTCGGCAGCGGTAGCTCGCCGCGCGCCGACGCGCGAACCACAAAGATCGGCTTGAGCGGGTCGCCTTCGCGGATCGGCCGGTGATTGCTCGTCAGGTAAATCAAGCCGTCGCCGGCGACCGGCGCCGGCACCGGGATACCGCCGCCGCCCGACATCCGCCAGATTCCGCGGCCGTCGGCCAGGTCGACCGCGCCGATGTGCTTGCAGCCGTTCATGAGCACCTGCCAGCCGTCGCCGGCCTTCATCGCCGTCGGCGTCGCCCAGCCCGGCACGTCGTCGCGCGCCGTCCGCCACAGCTCGCGCCCGTCGGCCACGTCGAAGGCGGCGATGAAGTGCGCCTGTTTGGCGTCGCACTGCACCACCACGCGATCGGCCACGATGATCGGACTGCTGGCGAAGCCCCATTGCAGCTCGGTAGCGTCGTGCGGCCCGACGTCGAGCGGACCGAGATCCACCTTCCACTTCAGCTTGCCGTCCACCGTGTAGCAATACAGCCCCTCGCTGCCGAACAGCGCCACCACGTGCCGCCCGTCGGTCGCCGGCGTCGAATTGCAGTGCGTCGCCTTGGTGTGCCGCTTGAACTGCGGGACGCGCTTCACGCACGTCTGCTCCCACAAGATCTTCCCGCTCGCGCGATCGAGGCAATACAGCTTGAACGCGTGCTCGACCATGTCCGCCGCCGAATCGCCCGCCCCATACAGCCCCACCTTCAGCTCGGTCTCCCCGCTGTCCGCCGCGGCGGTCGTGACGAAGACGCGCTCGCCCCACACGATCGGCGACGAGTGCGCCAGCCCGGGAATGGGTGTCTTCCAGGCGATGTTCTTGCCGCTCGATACGTCCCATTCGGCGGGCAGCGGGCTGCCGTCGCCGACTCCGGCCGCACCGATCCCGCGGAATTGCGGCCAATCGACGCCGGGGCGCGGATCGCCCGCGATCGCAACTGCAATGACCGAAGTCGTACCGGCGATGAGCGCTGCCCAGCGCATGAGTGACATGTCCAGCCTCCGTAAGGGGGGCGCAAGGCACCCGCCTGTGTCAATCGGCTCGGCCGCCCGAGTGTGTCCTATGTAGCCGCACCGATACAATCGTGGCAAGATGGACGCCGCCACGCGGACAACTTGCCGGCTGACGCGCGCGTATCGCGCCAACCTGCCATTCGACCGCCACGCGCCCGGCGTCGCGGCCAATCGCTGGGCCGGCGTACCGCTCACCTATCGCGGCGCCGCGCACCTGACGCTCTGTGCAACGGTCAGCGGCGAGCCCGACGCACGAAGCGGGTACCTCTGCGACATTCGCGCGCTGGATGGCTGCCTGGCCCGCGTCTGCAACGCCGGCATCGCGCCGCGCCCGGCCGAGCCCGCACCTGCCATGCTGCGGCGCGCCTGGCGCGCCCTGGCCGACGACGCCACGCCCGAGCTGCACGGCGTGACGCTCGACGCACTGGAGCTCTCATTCTCGCCACACCTGGTCTGGCACACCTCCCGGGAGATCGACCCGATGATCCGCATGACCGAATCGTTCGAGTTCTCCGCCGCCCATCGCCTGCACTGTCCAGAGCTGAGCGAAGCCGAGAACCGGCGGCTGTTCGGCAAGTGCGGCAATCCGGCGGGGCACGGACATAATTACGTGCTCGACGTCACGATCGAGGGCGAGCCCGACACACAGAGCGGACTCCTGCTCGTTGAGGGCGTGTTCGAGCGAATTGTGCACGAGTGTGTGATCGAGCGCTTCGATCATCGGCATCTGAATGTCGACTGCCCCGAGTTCGCGCGGCTCAACCCGACGGTCGAGAACATCGCACGCGTCATTCACGACCTGCTTGCCCCGCACTTTCCGGCCCCGCCTTCCACCCATCCGCGGCTGGCCCGCGTCCGCGTCTGGGAAACGCCGAAAACCTGCGCGGAATGCGAAGCAGCAGGCTGACGCCGGAACGACGAAGCGGAAGAGCCACGAAGCGACTGGGAGGGGCGTGGGCGGCCCCCGGTCTGGGAGAGCGTCACTCCCCAGCGCCGCCGGGTCTAGCCTGCCCGTCGTTCGAAACGGTCGATGGCCGGCAGTTGAACAACGGCGGTCGTCCCACCGCCCGGTGTGCTCTCAATCCAGACGCCGCCGCCGTGAGCTTCCGCGATCATCCGGCAAATCGGCAGCCCCAGGCCGCACCCGCGCGGGCCGCGGCCGGATCGGGCCGCATCGGCACGGTAAAAGCGATCAAAGACGTGCGGCACGTCCGCCGGTGGAATACCAGGACCATTATCGATGACCTTCATCTGGATCATGTCGCCGAGACTCGCCAGTGCGATGGTGATGAGCTTGCCGTTTCCGGAATACTTCACCGCGTTGTCAATCAGGTTGCTCAACAGTTGGCGCAGGTACGTGTGGTCGCCGCGCACCAGCGCCAGCCCGTTCAGCTCGGTCCGTAACGTGATCTCGCGTTCCTCGGCGAATGGGCCGTAGAGGTCTGAAACGTCGCGGACGGCGTCAGTAAGGCTCACCGGCTCTTCCGCGAGGCGCAGCTCGCCGGCGTCGCCCCGGGCAAGCAGGAGCAGGTCGTCCGCAATTCGCGTCAGACGGTCATAGTGGTCGACGCTCTGCTCGATCGACGCCCGTAACTCCTCCGCCGAACGCGGCCGCGAGAGCGCAACCTCGGCGTTGCCGCGCAGCACCGCCAGCGGCGACCGCAGCTCGTGCGATGCGTCCGCCGTGAACCGCCGCATGCGCACCACGTGCTCCTCGACGCGGTCCAGCATGCGGTTCAGCGTCGCGGCCAGATTGTCGAGTTCGTCGCCCGTCCCGTGCAGCGGCAACCGCTCCTGAAGTTGCTGGGCGCCGATCCGTTCGGCTTTGCGCGTGATCAACTTCACCGGCCGCAGGCAGTGCTGCGCGACGATCATCCCGCCGGCGACCGCCCCGGCAACCGCGACGAGCAACGCGGCGATCGACACGTACCGAAAGGTGCTCAGCGATGTATACATGCCGCCCAACGCGTAGATCGCTTCACCGACGTACACTTTGCCGTCGTCGCCCGCAAATGCGAGCGAGCAGACGCGCATCGGGTGTCCGCCGTCGCCGATCCGGATGGTCGCAAAGTGCGATTCGCTCGCGGGTGGCCCTTCGGCTGTCGGAGGCATCGGCGTCCGCCACTGCCGGGCGGTTGCGTCGCTGCTCACGAGCACGCTTCCCGCGGCGTTCTTCAGCCGGAAGACGAGCGTGCCGCGCGGCCGGGCGCCCAGCTCCAAATCGAAACTGGTCTGAACGGCGTCACGGTCGTACGCATGCCGCGCCAGCAGCGCGGCCATTTCATGAGCTTCACCCGCCAGAAAGCCGTCGATCTCGCACTCGAGCGAACGTCTGAACCCGACGTACAGCACGCCGCAGACCAGCACACACACCGCCGTGGTGACGAACGCCGACCAGAGCGTCAAGCGCGTTCGAATGGTCCCTCGCCATCGCCTACGAAGCATCTTCCCGCAGGACATACCCGATTCCTCGCACCGTGTGGATCAGCGGCGCTGCAAATCCATGGTCCACCTTCTTTCGCAGCCGGTTGACGTGGACCTCGAGCACACTGCTGAGCGGATCCTGATGCAAGTCCCAGACGTGCTCCAGGATCATTGTACGGGACAGGATCTCTCCCTTGTGCCGCGCGAGAAACTCAAGCAGCGCGAACTCGGTCGGCGACAGCTCCAGCCGCTGCCCGCCGCGCGTCGCGGTGCGCGCCACGACGTCCACGCACAGGTCCGAGACGACGATCGGATTTGCGACGACGCTCTGCCCGCGGCGGAGCAGCGCCCGCAGGCGGGCGAGCAGCTCCGCGAAGTTGAACGGCTTCGCCAGGTAGTCGTCGGCCCCGAGGTCAAGCCCGCGAATTCGGTCGTCGACCGAGTGCCGCGCTGTGAGGCAGATGACGGGTGTGTCAATCTCCCGGCTGCGCAGCTCACGCAGCACGGCGAGTCCGTTCAGACCGGGCAGCATCAGGTCCAGGATAATCGCATCGTAGGGATGACTCGTCGCCAGCCGCAGCCCTTCGTGCCCGTCCGCCGCAACGTCCAACGCGTAGCCCGACTCGCGCAGCCCCGTACGCAGAAATTCGGCCATTCCCACATCGTCCTCAACGATGAGGATGCGCATCACGGCGGCTCCCGGGCCGGGCCGGCCGACGGGTCGCGCCAACGCGACGATCGACGTGGCCCGAATCACAGTGTACGCGTCACGAATCCGCGAACAAGCCTATCTCGCGGCGGCTCGCGGCGCCCGCGCCGCCGCGGACCTTACCGGTTTGTAAACATCGCGTAATCGGCAGCCGGCGGCCCGCGTCGTACGATGCTGGCTGTCAGCGCGGGCGTTGCGGTAGCGCTAGATCGGAGACAAAATGAGAGCGTCACGTCTGGTGGGATTCGCAGCGGCCGCCGTGAGCCTTGGCGGGCTGGCGGGGTGTCCCGCAGGATTCAACTTCCAGGGTCCGCAAGGCGAGCCGGGAGCCGCCGGTCCGCCCGGCGCGGGTTACCTCGAGCTGGAGACCAACGGCCTCGTCGGATACGTGCGCGACGCCGGTGGCAGCGCGGTCGCCGGCGCCACGGTGTATCTCGTGCCCGTCACCGACATTCCCACGGCATCTCTGGCGCTGACTGACGTCGCGGCCGAGCGTGCCAGCACGGTCGACGAGCCGCTTGAGGATACGATCGCGGCCAACGGGGCCAGCTATGCTCAGGCGACCACCGACGCCGACGGCGCATACCGCTTCACGAGCATCAGCCCCGATTCGTTCTTCATCGTCGTCGTCCCGAACGACCCCGACCACCTCCCCGGCGGCAGCCTGTGCCGAACGGCCCTCGACCAAGCCGACATCGTCGGCAAGCAGCGCGACATTGAGATATCGTCGACGCCCAGCTCCGCTGCCGAGTACGTCGGCCCGTCGGTGTGCATCAATTGCCACGGCTTGGTGCACGAATACCAGACGCTGCACTACCTCGGCCTGCGCAAGATCGGCGAGACGGGGGCGCTTCAGAACAGCTCGCGCTTCCCGGACTGGAACCTCCCGCTCCAGAAGTTCACTCCCGAAGGAACCACGCTCTACTACTATTCCTACAACGGCAACGCCGCGTCGCCGGACTGGAAACTGTCCGAGACCGATCCGGGCAGTGGCGTGAGCTTCACGGCCCGGCTGTACACCGCCGACGGCAAGTACTACGTCGACCTCACCGACGTCAAAGGCACCAGCGGCACGGTGACCTACGAGGTCGAGATGACCTACGGAGGCGGCCTCTACAAGCAGCGCTATGTGACGAACATCAACGGCAGCCGCTACATCCTGCCGATCCAGTTCAACTTCCAGGGCCAGTCCGACGAGTCGCAACCCTATGCGCGCTGGGTGTGGCAGCAGTACAACGCCCAGAACTGGTACGACGAAACGGCCCTCGCGAAAAAGACGCCCGCAAAGACCAAGTCCTTCGACAACAACTGCGCTGGTTGCCACTTCACGGGCTTCGCGCTGACCGGCGATTCGACCAGCGGATACAGGGCCCATGCGGTACCCGACGTGAACGGCGAAATGGACTTTGACGGCGACGGCCAGCCGGAGGCCATCAACGTCACTTGCGAGTCGTGCCACGGCCCGGGCTCCGAGCACTGGGAATGGGCTGGCCAGGGCCGCGCCATCGTGTCGCCACGGCTGCTGACGCCCGAGCGCGAAGTCGCCATCTGCTCGCAGTGCCACACGCGAGCCCTGGGCGTGGGCGGCAACAACACCGAGGCGCCGATGGATGCCAACGGCCACATGATGCGCGCCGGCACCAGCCGCAAGGACTTCCTGACGAATTTCGTCTCAAAGCTCGACGACGGCCTGTGGGACACGAACAAGGGCGACGGAAAGCACGCCAAGAAACACCATCAGCAGGCGTCGGATTTCCTCAAGACCAAGAAGTACCGAAACGGAACCGAGCTCATGACCTGTGCGTCCTGCCACGACCCGCACGGCCGCGACGGACGCGATCATCAGTTGCTCGCGGCGCTCGACCGGGCGCAGTCCGGCGAAGGTCTCTGCCTGTCGTGCCACACCGCCACCTTCCCCTCCGGCGCCACGCTCGCGGCGCGCGAGCAGGCTCATTACGCGTCGAAGGGGATCGCCGACATCGCGATGGGCAACATCGGCTGCTCAGATTGCCACATGCCCAAGACCGCCAAGTCGGGTGCCGGGCTGCGGCAGAAGACCATCGACGGCGTCACGTACTACTCCGGCGACATCTCGTCGCACTTGTTTGACGTGCCTCTGCGCTCGTCCATCGCGACCAAAGCCGCGGACATGATGGCGATTCCGTACACCGACGACTGCGGCCTGTGCCACTTTGAGGCACCCTAACAGTTCAGCCGGGTCACGCGACACTGCACAGACGGCTGAGACCGAGCCGGCGGCCCGCGTACGCTGACACGCGGGCCGCACGTTCGCGTGGCCCGGTTGTTGCCTTGAGTCCCAGCAGTGCTGGCAACGGCGCGGATCGGTCGCGCGGTGTTGCCGGCGCGTTCGCCCGTACGGCGCGCGATCGTTGCCAGTGGCTTCAGTCACCGCTATGCGATGACCACTCCTTCTTGTTTCCCGCCTGCACCGCCGACGGACGTTGCCGGCGACTTCACGGCATCGTGGGGGTCCCCCCCGGGGAATCCGGCCTGAAACGGAGTCGGTCAGGGCTCGCCCCGTCGCACCAAGCCAGCCCAAGCCATAGAATGACTCAGAATTCGCTCAAACGGAGCCCGACCATGGCAGACATCCCCGTCGCACCCAAGCCCCCGCGCCCGCCGCCGGACCCGCTCGACGCCACCGCCCGGCAGAACGCCGCCGACACGAATTCGCAGCTTGATCCGGCGACGGAAAAGGACCTCTGGCAGGGCCGCGCAAGCTGGAAATCCCTCTATCCGCTGCTGGCGTTGTGGCTGGTCCTCGTGCTGGCGGCCATCATCCTGCTCGGCCTCTACAGCAGCGGCCGAGCAGCGCTCTACGCGCTTTACGTCGGGCTGATCCTGCTGGCGCCGCTGCTCGTCGTTGGCGTGCTGCGCGTCTGGGGACTCTCGTACAAGCTCACCACGCAGCGGCTCTTCATTCGCCGCGGCATTCTGACCCAGACCGTTGACCAGACCGAGCTGATGCGCGTCGACGACGTCAAGATCCGCCAGACGCTGCTGGAGCGCGTCCTGCGCATCGGCCTGGTCGAGGTCTCGTCCAGCGACCGCACCGACGCCAAGCTCAGCATCCGTCACATCGACGATCCCGAAACCGTCGCCGAGCACGTCCGCCGGCACACCCGGACCGTGCAGCGCCGGACCGTTTTCATGGAACAGTTATGACCCGTAGCGGCGTCGCCGGCGGCGCCGGCGTGTGCTTGACCCAAGGAGTACGCCCGTGATGATCTCGGACGCGATGAACGCCCTGCTCAACGAGCAGGTCACGCACGAATTCGGCGCTTCGCAGGCCTATCTGGCGATGGCCTGCAAATTCGACCAGATGGCCCTCAAGAATCTGGCGAGTTATTTTCGGAAGCAGACCGAAGAGGAACGTGGCCACGCGCTGAAGCTCCTCGACTACGTCCTGGAAGTCGGCGGCCGCGTGACCCTCAAGGCCATTCCCGCCCCGCAGCACGAATTTCCAACCGTCAAGGCCGCCATCGAGGCCGCCCTGGCACACGAAAACCGCGTGACGCAGCAGATTCACGAGCTGGTCGTGCTCGCGGAAAAGGAGAAGGACTTCGCCACGCGGAGCTTCCTCCAGTGGTTCGTCGACGAGCAGGTCGAAGAAGTATCCAGCATGAGCCACCTCGTGCAGCTCGCCGAACTGGCAGGTCCGAATCTGCTTCAGCTCGAAGCGGTCGTCGTGCGGGCGACCGAAAACGACTGATCCGCCGCCGCCGGCCGGGCTGCCGGACATTCGCGTTCCTGCCGGCCGAGCTGGCCCGCGCCGGCGGATCCGGCCGGGCCGCGGACCCGTCTGGTCGCAAACCCCGACAATCGGAAATTCTCCCGACATTGCGGGTTTTTCTTCTCCGCGAAAGACATTGAATCTTTAGAATGAGCCGGTTATGACATCCGATCACAAGGATGGCCATCAGGCGGCTCATCGCCGCCGCACGAGCGAAGGACTGCCGTGAACCCGAATAACCGCAACACCCGCATCGTCGTTGCGCTGGTGGCGGCGATGACCGCCGGCGCTGCCCTCTTGTTATGGCTCGAACGCCCCGTCGCCCGGCTCCCCGCCGCCAGCCTCATCGCCGCTGCCGGAGAGCCTTTCGACCACATGGTTATCAGCCTGGCCCCGGCCGAACACATCGAGCAACTTGCCGAAGCCGATTGCGCGATCTTGCCCGACGGGCGCTTCACCTGGAACCCGCGCGGCGGACAATTGCGCTTGGCGCTGGCCGCGGCGCCCGACGGCCGCCTCGACCAGGCGCAGGTGCTCTCGCTGCTCGGAATTCTGGGACAACTGACGACCTCGCGCGGCCTGCCGGTTGAAAGCATCTCGCTTGCGCCCGAATCGGACCCGCGACTCAAGCCCGATCTGCCGCCCGCCGCATTCGACCTGCGCGCCCTCTTGGAGAAGAAGGGCGTCATCAAGTAAAGTGCAGCTTTCGGCGCCGCGCTGCGCGTGAAGCCGACGGCGGCGGTCGCTTTCCACGGTGCGTCGCGTCGGGTGGCGCCTCGGTTGGTGTTCTCGGACGCATTCGCGCCTCCTCGATCGGTCGGACGGATGTCGGTACGCAGCTATCCGGAACTTCCCGGATACAAGATTCTCAAACCTCTCGGCACCGGCGCTCACGCCACCATCTGCCTGGCCACCGAGCCGAAGGCCGGCGAAAAGGTGGCCGTGAAGCGCATCGTCCGCAGAAACGCCGACGACGACCGTTTCCTCACCCAGGCTGAGTCCGAATTCGAGATCGCCCGGCGTTTCGAACACCCGATTCTGCGCCGCTGCCGCGAAATGATTCGCGTCCGAAAATGGCTCCAGACGCGCGTGCTCTTCCTGATCATGGATTACGCCGAGGGCGACACGCTCGAGCATCACCCCCCGACGCGCCTGGCGCGGACGCTGCACATCTTCTCGCGGGTGGCGGAGGGGCTGCACGCGCTGCACAAGCTCGGTTTCGTGCACGCCGACATCAAGCCCAATAACATCATCGTGGGAAAGGGCGGGGAGGTGCGGATCATCGATTTCGGACAGAGCTGCCCGATCGGCCATCGCAAGGAACGCGTCCAGGGCACGCCGGACTACATCGCGCCCGAGCAGGTTCTGCGCCATCCGCTCGACCAGCGGACGGACGTGTTCAATCTGGGCGCGACGCTTTACTGGACGCTGACGCGGCGGCCGCTGGTGACGCTGATGCCCAGTCAGAAGGATCAGCAGAAGCTGGTGGACCTGAAAGCGTCGCGCGAGAACTTGCCCCCGCACGAGATCAACCCGAAGATTCCCGTGGCGGTCTCACGGATGGTAATGCGGTGCTGCGAAAGCGAGCCGGCAGCCAGACCGCGCGACATGCGCGAGGTTTTGACAAGCCTCGACGTGCTCATGCACGTGGTGGAGAAGCACGCGGCGGAATCAGGCGCCGAGGAACGGGCGGCGCATCGGGAAGGGCGTACGCGGCGTGCGGAAGGCTGACGCCCGCGCGATTGGATCAACGAGCGAGGAAGACTGCGATTGCCTGACCTGTTAACCGACGCCCGCGCCGCCGCCGAGGTGCTTCACGAGGCAGCGAAGCTTATCCGGGAAGATCCGCTGCGGCGCGGCTCGCTGCTGGGGTTCGGCGCGGCCGGGCAGCTCGTCGTCACGGGGGACATGCACGGCAACATCCGCAACTTCGAGAAGCTGCAGAAGTTCTGCGACCTGAAGCGCAGCCCGGGCCGCTCGGTGATCCTGCACGAGCTGATTCACGCCGACCCGGTCTCCTACACCGATTCCGACCTCTCGATCGACCTGCTGGTGCGGGCGGCGGCGTGGAAGTGCGAATACCCCGATAACGTCTTCTTCCTGCAATCGAATCACGAGCTGTCGCAGTACTGCCGGCACGAGATCATGAAGGGTGGGCGATCCGTGCTGTATCACTTCGAGGCCGGTATTCGCGAGCGTTACGGCGACGGCGCGGCGACCGTGCTGGCGGGGGTCAACGATTACATCGTCTCGCTCCCGCTGGCGGCTCGGACCGATTCGGGCATCATGGTCTGCCACAGCCTGCCGAGCGCCGCGCTGATGCACCACTTCGATGCCGGCGTTTTCGACCGCACACCGACCGAGGACGACCTCAGCCCCGGTGGCTCGGCCCACGCGCTGGTCTGGGGTCGGTTTCAGCCGGCCGACGCGATCGAGCAATTCGCCGAACGTCTGGGCGTCGAAGTCTTCATCGTCGGGCACACGCCTCAAGAAACCGGTTACGCGTTGGTCGGGCGCATGATCATCCTGGCGAGCGATCACGCCCATGGCGTGTTCCTTCCGATCGATCTGTCGAAGCGGTATTCGGCTTCCGAGTTGGAAGGGCGGATCAGGAAGTTCGCGGGCGTCGCGTAGAGCATCGTCCGATAACGATCAACGCAACCGATCCCGTTCACCGTTCACGTCATTCCACTGACACCTTTCGTGCTTGCACACGCTGAATTAGGATGAGGGAGCACCAATTCAGCGATGGTTGGGTCGCCGCGTTCGCGCGGGTGGATTTCCGGGCAATTGTGCAGGAGCAAGTCGGGTGATCGAATCAGGGGCTCGCAGGGGGAGATATCGCTATGCGCTGACCGTGGCACTTTTGTTCGGCGCGATCGCGTGTCAGCCGCAAGCTGAACTGGATGGCGCGAGCTCGAGCGACGACTCGAGCACGTCGGTGCCGTCAGACGTGGATTCCGGCTCGACCGCCATGTCGAACTACTGGCAGCACCCTGCGCCGCCGTTCATCGAGGGCTACGCGGACAAGTCGTCGGTGGAGCCGGGGGGCGTGATTCGCTTCATGGTGAGCACGTCGGAGCCGGTCTACAGCATCCTGGTGTACCGGCTGTCGCTCTACAGCACGCCGCTGCTGATCGAAAGCGGACTGACGGGAGTGGAGCAGTCGTACCCGGCGGACTCCTACGCTGCGGGTTGCGGCTGGGCGCCGTCGTATGAACTGACCGTCCCGCTGGAGTGGACGAGCGGTCCGTACCTTGCGCGGCTGGACGTTGGCGGGGGGAATTTTTCGACGATTTTCTTTGTGGTGCGGTCGGCGAATCCGGGCCAGGCGTCGAACATGTTGTTTCAGTGCTCGACGAACACGTACCAGGCGTACAACAACTGGGGCGGCAAGAGCCTGTACTCGACGAATTCGAGCAGCAACATCCGCTCGCCGCGCGTCACGTACGATCGGCCGTACGCGTTGAATTCGACCAAAGGCTCGGGCGAGTTCTATTTCTGGGAAGCGAACATGGCGCGCTTCCTGGAGAATCAGGGTATCCACCCGGACTACTGCACGAACGTCGACCTGCACCAGGACGCGACACTGCTGTCGCACTATGACCTGTTCATGAGCGTCGGCCACGACGAGTACTGGTCGGCGGCGATGTACGATCAGGCCGAACAGCACCGCGACGCGGGCCGCAGCCTGGCGTTCTTCGGAGCCAACAACGTCTACTGGCGCGTCGATTTCGAGAGCGGCGACCGGGTGATGTTCGTCGAGAAGTTCAACAACGCGTACTGGTGGCGGAACCAGGGCCGGCCTGAGGCAGCGCTGGTGGGCATCGCCTACACCGACGGCATGCTCGGCACCGGCTTGCACGGCTATCGCGTGCTGCAGCCGGGCAGCGCCTACCTGCGGCTGACCGGGCTGAAGCTGCTCCAGCCGCTGGGCCAATACTCCTCGTTCATCGGCCACGAAGGCGACGAACCGCAGCCCGAGTCGCCGGCCAACCTGAAAGTGATCGGCCTGAACGAGGACATCAGTTGCACCGTGGCAAGCTACGTCGCGCCCAGCGGCGCCCAGGTCTTCGCCGCCGGGACGATTGCGTGGTCGTATGGACTCGACACCGGCGACCCGATCTACGCACGGGGAATTCCCGACGCCAAAGTCCAGCAGACGACGCTGAACATCATCGGGTCGCTGGCGCGGCCGGCGCTGCAGCGCGGCGACTGCAATTGCGACGGCTCGGTCGATCTGGCGGATCGCGACGTGCTGCGCGACGCAATCCGGCTCCGGCAGACGGGGTGGGAGGCGCGCTACCCGTGCTCGTTTTTCGTGGCGAATGACATGGACTTCGATGGCGACGTGGACATTGACGACTTGGGCGAGTGGACCGATGCGCCGACCGAAATCTCGAACAGCCAGGGCAGCGCGCCGCCGCCGTGAACACTGAAGCTGCCGCCCGGCGGCGACGCCCGCATGCGGCGCACAGGCCCGATAAGCACTTCCGCAATCGATCCCGGCGTCGCGCACGGAAATCCGGCGACACCTTCCGCGTTACTGAACGCTGAAGTAGGATGAGGTTGAATCATGTCGAATTTGCGCAGTGAGGTTGCGCGCTGCGTGTCGCGTTGATCTCGGGCAGATGTGTGGGAGGCGGCAGGGTGATCGCTTCATGGGCTTATCGGGGAGTGTGCGTTTGCGCGCTGTTGGGGGTCCTCATATCGGCGCCGCGCGCCGCCGGACAGCGACAGCCAAGACTGGACGGCGTGACCGCGCAGGCTGAGACGGTGACGCCGCCGGGTTCGCAGCTCGACCACGAATTCGGCGGAGCGGCCGGATTCTGGCAGCACCCTGCGCCGCCGTTCATCGAGGGCTACGCGGACAAGTCGTCGGTGGAGCCGGGGGGCGTGATTCGCTTCATGGTGAGCACGTCGGAGCCGGTCTACAGCATCCTGGTGTACCGGCTGTCGCTCTACAGCACGCCGCTGCTGATCGAAAGCGGACTGACGGGAGTGGAGCAGTCGTACCCGGCGGACTCCTACGCTGCGGGTTGCGGCTGGGCGCCGTCGTATGAACTGACCGTCCCGCTGGAGTGGACGAGCGGTCCGTACCTTGCGCGGCTGGACGTTGGCGGGGGGAATTTTTCGACGATTTTCTTTGTGGTGCGGTCGGCGAATCCGGGCCAGGCGTCGAACATGTTGTTTCAGTGCTCGACGAACACGTACCAGGCGTACAACAACTGGGGCGGCAAGAGCCTGTACTCGACGAATTCGAGCAGCAACATCCGCTCGCCGCGCGTCACGTACGATCGGCCGTACGCGTTGAATTCGACCAAAGGCTCGGGCGAGTTCTATTTCTGGGAAGCGAACATGGCGCGCTTCCTGGAGAATCAGGGTATCCACCCGGACTACTGCACGAACGTCGACCTGCACCAAGATCCAACGCTGCTGTCGCATTACGACCTGTTCATGAGCGTCGGCCACGACGAGTACTGGTCGGCGGCGATGTACGATCAGGCCGAACAGCACCGTAACGCGGGCCGCAGCCTGGCGTTTTTCGGAGCCAACAACGTCTACTGGCGCGTCGATTTCGAGAGCGGCGACCGCGTGATCTACTGCAACAAGCTCAACAACGCGTACTGGTGGCGCAACCAGGGCCGGCCCGAGGCGGCACTGATCGGCATTGCGTACACCGACGGCATGCTGGGCACGGGGATGTCAGGATATCGCGTGCTCCAGCCCACCAGCGCGTATCTGCGGCTGACGGGGCTGAAATTGATGCAGCCGCTCGGCCAGAACTGCAATTTCATCGGCCACGAAGGCGATGAGCCGCAGCTCGAGTCGCCGGTAAATCTGAAGATCATCGGTCACAACGAGGACATCGGCTGCACCATGGCGAGCTACGTGGCTCCCAGCGGCGCCCAGGTCTTCGCCGCCGGCACGATTTCCTGGTCTTATGGTCTGGACGCGGGCGACCCGATCTACGTGCGTGGCACGCCGGATGCGAAAATCCAGCAGACGACGCTGAACATCATCGGCTCGCTGGCGCGGCCGGCGCTGCAGCGCGGCGACTGCAATTGCGACGGCTCGGTCGATCTGGCGGATCGCGACGTGCTGCGTGAGTCGATCCGCCTGGGTCAGCCGGGCTGGGAAGCGCGCTACCCCTGCTCGTATTTTGTGGCCAACGACATGGACGGCGACGGCGACGTGGACCTTGACGACCTGGGTGATCTCTCGGTGGGCGGCTGGCCGCCTGTCTTTTCCGCCGCGGAAGGGTCCGCTCCACCGCCCTGAGAATTCGCCGCCGATCCCGACGATTGCTCCCACGCAGCGATCGCTGACCGGCGGTGGTTGCCGCTGCGGCCCCCAAGCGCGGGGGCCGCTATTGCGTTTCAGCCAGCTTGAGCAGCAGTGGGGCGAGCAGCAACTGGACGAAGTTGAATCCGAAGTGCGCGATGATCACGGCCGGCAGGCTGCGGCTGGCAATGAAGATCAGGCTCAGCACGATTCCCAACCCCGTCACCTGCACCGCCCCGATCACGCCCTGAAGCAGGTGCAGCGCGCCGAAGACCAGCGCCACGATCGCGACGGCGCAGCTCCACGAGCCGGTGATGCGGCGCGCATAGGGCAGGAGCAGGCCGCGGAAGATGATCTCTTCGTGCGTCGCGACGGCGCCCATGAGAATGGCGCCGCGCAGCGCGTCGCCGGTCGGCAGCGCCCGCATCAGCTCGACGCGCTGGTTCACGTCTTCGGCGAAGAACTGGTAGATCGGAATGATCAGCAGCGCCGAGAGAAACAGGTAGACATAGCAGGCGACGAATCCAGCAACGCCCCAGGCCAGTTGCTGGCCGAGCTGGTTGGCACGGATTCCGAAGCAGCGCGGCGCCGTCCGATGGCGCAGCAGCAGGTATGAAAGCAGGACCAGCGCGAGGCTCAGCTCGATCAGCTTGGCTCCCACGCTGATGCTGATCGACGGCATCTCAATCTCTTCGCCGATAGCCTGAATCGACAACAGCGCCGCGCCGCCATACGGCAGGATGACCGCCACCAGCAGCACCAGCCAGAAATCCAGCCGCGCATCGCGCGGCGAGAGGGCGGAGAGGTCGAGCGCGGCGCGCGGCGGCACCGCCCAGGTCAGCGGTCGCGCGATGACGACGGCGTCCACGCCGGCATGCGGGGATGAGTCGCTCCGGAAGAGGTCGGCGCGCCGCGGCGACGTGCCACGGGCAGCCGACGAATCGACCGGCTTCGAATCCGGCGCTGGTTCGTGTTCGTTCATCGCGGGTCGCCGCGCAGCGGCGCGCGCGACCCTGGGCCGGCGCATCGGCCGTACGAGGGCAGGCGTCGCGGCGGGCTCGTCGGCACTTGCGGAGCGGGGCGGGTCAGACGACCTGGACGCGGCGTTTCATGCGGCGCTTGCGGTTGATGGTCTTGCGGCCGTTGTGCGTGCGCATGCGTGCCCGGAATCCGTGCGTGCGCTTTCGCTTGCGCCTGCTGAGGCGATGGGGATAATGCATGGACAGTCTCCGACGCGTTCAGATCACAGGCGAGCAGCCGTCGAACCATGCCGCGGCCCATCACCGTGGAACCGGGTATTGTGCCGTCATTCGGCGTGGATGGCAACGGGCAAAGGTCTGATAAGTTGACCCGACCCGTCGATCGACCCATCCGAACCTCGGAGCCGGGCGGGCGTGCTGCGTCGGTAAAGTCACCAGGGCGGGGAGACTTCCGGGCGCCGGCGCGTCCTCGCCGTCCGGCCCCCGACTGGCGTCGGGGGTTCGGATTTCACGGCCTGGCGTCGGGGGCGTCGGGGGTTCGCGCGGCGCGCTGCGCCGCCTTCGGCGCTTACACCGTCGCCGGTGCCGGCGCCTGCGAACCGCCGGGCGCGGCGCGCGACTCCTGCTCCAGATACCAGCGCACCGTCGCCGGAATACCCTGCTGATAGGAGACCGACGACTTCCAGCCGAGCACACGGCGGGCCTTGTCGGCCGAGAAGTACGAATAGCGACCCATCAGCCAGACCGCGTAGCGTGTGATGAACGGGGGCTTGCGCTGCCGCAGCAGATGTCCCAGGCATTCGAGCACGAAACCCGCGAAGTACGCCAGGCGATACGGAACGTGGCGGCGAACGGGGCTGACGCCGAGTGTCCGCGCGAGGAGATTGAAGTACTCCTGCTGCGTGATCTCGCCGTCGTTGCTGATATTGAAGGCCTCGCCGTTGGCCTGAGGCAGAGCAGCGGCGGCGATGGCGGCCTCGGCGATGTTGCCGGCGTAGACGACGTTGAGTCGATTGTCGCCGCGGCCCAGTATCTTGGCGCGGCCCGTGCGGACCATGTTGACCAGGCGGGCGATCGTGGTGCGGTCGCGCGGGCCGTAGATCCAGGCCGGGCGGATGACGCTCAGCTCGATTTTCCCGGCCCGGAACGCGTCCCAGCAAATCTGCTCAGCTTCGATCTTTGAGCGGCTGTAGTACGCCCAGCGGTAGAGCTTGTAGCCCAGGTCGAAGGTCTCGTCGACAATCCCGGGACGCGTGTGATAGCCGTAGCAACTCACCGAGCTGATGTGCACCAGCCGCCGGACGCGCGCCGCGACGGCGGCGTTGACGAGGTTGCGCGTGCCTTCGATGGTAATCTGCTGAAACTGGTGCCAAGGCCCCCAATCTCCGACGCGCGCCGCGGAGTGATACACGACGCCGACACCGCGGCAGGCGCGCTCCAGCGAGGCCGGATCGGTCACGTCGCCCTCGGCGAACTCGACGCCCTGCGAGTCGAGCCAGCTTTGATCGCTGCCCCGGCGGACCAGGACGCGGACCGGCAGCCCGCGAAGCCGCAACTGCTCGACGATGTGGCTGCCCAGCAGCCCGGTTGCGCCGGTCACCAGGTTCATTCCGCCACCGACCGCATCGCTCATTCTGCGCCCTTACGTTCGAGCAGTCCCAGGCAGTCGTCGGCGATCTGCTGCGCCGAAAGGCCGCAGTACGTCAGAATCTCGTCCTCGCGAACCGTCGATTTCGGAATCCGCCGCACACTCGCGCAGCAGGCGCGGAACTTGCCCGAAGCGGCGGCGATTTCAGCGACAGCGGCCCCCAGACCACCGCCGTAGTTGTCCTCGACCACCACGGCCTTGCCGCCGGCGCGGACGACCGCGTGGGTCAGTGCGGCGGACCGGATCGGCAGGCTGTAGGCGTCGATCAGCGTGGCGCGCACGCCGTGGCGGCCGAGCAGATCGGCGGCGGCGGCGGCGACGTGCACCATGTAGCCCGAGGCGACGAGGGCGAGGTGTTCACCCGCGCCGCGCACGTGGAATCCGCCCGCTTCGAAGCGCGTGTCGGGCGCGTAGAGCAGGGGCGCGTCGGGCCGGTGCGTGCGCATATAGCACAGACCGCGGGCTTCGAGCATCAGCCGCGTGCAGTGAAACGCGGAGACGGCGTCGGACGGCTGGAAGAACCAGCCCAGCGGGCTCTCGCGATCGTCCGCGGGGACCGTCGAAAGCGAGCGGAAGAACGCCACGTCGCAGAGCCCCATCTGGCTGGGGCCGTCGGAGTGCGGCGTGATGCCGGCGTGGGAGCCGACCAGCTTGATGTTGGCGCGCGAGATCGCGGCTAGTTCGATCTGGTCGAGCGCCCGCGACCAGAACTTAGCGAATGTGTTGCACACTGGAATCAGACCGCCCGCCGACAGACCCACCGCCACCGACGCCATGTTCTGCTCGCCGATCTTGCATTCGAAAAAGCGCTGCGGGTAGGCGGCGGCGAACAGCTCCGAGAAGGTCGAGTTGCTGACGTCGGCGTCCAGCACGACGAGCTGCGGCAGGATCGCGCCGGCGGCGCGGAGCGCGGCGCCGTATGCCTTCCGCGTACCCAAGGCGTTGGCCGCGACCGCGGCGCCGAACCCCGCCGCGCTCATCGCGTCGGCGAAGGGCGGCCACGCCAGCCCGCGCGGATCGCCGCGCTGCGGCGCAGAGCGCGGTTCGGCGGGCACGCGCGGCCGCGGCAGCTCTTCGGCGGCGGCGTAGGGTGCGACGGTCTGGTCGATGCTGCGCTCGATAGCGGGGAGATCGTCTTTCTTGGGCGGTTTCCCGTGCCAGTTTCCCTTGCGGAGCTGTTCAGCGCCCCAGCCTTTGACCGTGCGAGCGACGACGGCCAGCGGCCGTTCACTCTCGCCGACGCGCGCGAACGCCTGCTCGATGGCGCCGGGGTCGTGGCCGTCGATCGTGGTCACCTTCCAGCCGAAGGCTTCGAGCTTGGCCGAAAGCCTCTCGGCGGATTGCTGCTGCGAGACCAGGCCGGCCTGGCCTTGTCCGTTGCAGTTGAAGACGGCGCAGACGTGATTCAGCTTGTGATCGACGATGAAATCGACCGCCTCCCACACCTGGCCCTCGCGCGACTCGCCGTCGCCGACGATCGCGAAGACTCTTCGCGGGCTGCCGTCCAGCCGGGCAGCCAGTGCCAGGCCGGCGGCGACACTGAGCCCCTGTCCGAGGCTGCCCGTCGCCGCGTCGAAGAACGGCACGCCCTCGGCCGGGTTCGGGTGGCCGTCGAGCACGCTGTCCAGGGCCCGCAGTTGATCCAGGTCGGCGGCATGCAGGGCGACAGATTGCTCGCGGCTGCGGCCGACCGTCGCCCCCAGGTCGGCGAGTGCGGCGTAGATGATGGGGACGGCGTGGCCCTCGGAGAGCACCAGGCGGTCCGCGGTCGGATGCCACGGGTTGCCGGGGTCCCAGCGCATTTGCCGGTACATGAGATGGGCCGTCAGATGCGCCAGCGACAGCGCACTGGACGGGTGTCCGGCTCCGGCCGAGGCTGTCATGCGAACCACGAATTTGCCAAGCGTGGCCGCCTTGCGATGCAAGGCGCCGACCGCGGCGGCAGAGCTCATCCTCGTTCTCCGACAAACCGATCCAGTCCCGTTCCGGCGACGCGGCGGTACTTTAGTGGATTTTCGTCTGAAGTGCAGCGGAGTGCGGCGGAACAAAGCGGCGAGCCATGCTCGATGAGGAGCATGGCTCGATGGCGAATCGTCGGTCGCGCGCACACGTCGGTGCGCAGCGACGCGTTCGGAGCGAGAACTAGGTGGTGGTTCCGCCGATGCCGAGGCTGGCCAGCAGATCAGTGATGAATCCGGTGACGAAGGTAGCGGGCAGGCCGCCGACCGAGTAGCCGAAACCGCGCCAGACGTTGCGGGCAAAGCTGTCAAGGCCGCAACCACCCAGTTGGAACATCATCGCGCCCGAGATGACCGCGATAACAGCGAACTTCTTCGACTTGCGCACTGTCGTGCCTCCAAAATGGACCCACTTCTTCACGTTCAGGCGCACGAGTTCCAGCCGTGGCTCATCGTTCGCGCCCGACGGGCCTGCCAGACCGCCGGCAGGCAAAATACCAGTGCCAGCATTATTCGCCCCGCCGACCCCGTGTCAAGGGCTCCGGGGAGATGAGTCGGACGCGGTTCCGGAGGCGGTCGCCCCCCGGCCGGCGGCGAACCAGTCGCGCAGGACGCGCTCGGCCGGCTTGGCCTTGGGCGTATACCCAAAATCGGCAATGCCGCCCGGAGAGGCGGTCCATTCCCACCAGATCACACCCGCCAGACCCGGCGTGCCGTCCCAGACTCGTGCGAATCCCTCATAAAGGCGACGCTGCTCCTCGTGTCCCTCCGGCGTGGCTTTCATGTTCTGGTAGTAGTTCCAGGGCGCGGTGGCCGCGCCGGACTGGCTGCACCAGCCAACTTCCGTCAGCACCAACGGCTTGCCGATCTTCCGCTGCCAGGCGGTGATCTCGTCATGTACCGGCTTCCACTTGGCGACGATTTCGTCAATGTCCGGATTCTGCCGGTCGGCGAGCTTGTAGTAGCTGGTCATGCCGACCAGGTCGAGCTTGTCCCAGAATTGGATCGGCTTGTAGTGATCCCAGTTCGCCGAGTAGCCAAGCTGGCCGGGAAAGTGCTGCCGGGCCAACTCGATCACGCGCACCCACTGGGCCGTGTACTTCTCGGTGCTGACGAGTTCGGAGCCCACCATCAGCACGTCCGCCCCTCCCTCGCGGGCCACGTCCGCAAAGTGCGCGATGAACTCCCGATATTGGCGGAACCAATCGTCCCAATTCGGCGGCTCGATCACGCCGCGCCACTCGCTGCCGCGCGGGTGGCTCAGCAGGATGATCGGCATGATGACGACTTTGAGACCGAGCGCCTTCGAATCGCGGATGATGCGCTTGAATTCGTCGGGCGCCGGCGTCTTGCGGACGTCGATGAAAATCGCCTGCCCGCGGGCGTGCTCCATCAGTGCCGGCGTGCTCAGCAGCACCGTGTCGGCGCCCAGTTCCGCGATCTCGCGGATCAGCGGCATGTAAGTGTCGTACGGTCCGAAGCCGGTCTGCATCTGCACCGCAACGCCGCGATAACGCAACCCGTCGGCGTGCGGCGTGGGCGAGTCACCGGCGGCGCGCAGGGTCAGGGCGAGCAGGGCAGCGCTGCAACCGGCGGCCAGAGTTGTCAGACCGATACGCATGTGTGGGAGAGAGCTCAGCACAAGGTCAATAACGCGTGGCGCCGCGGCGCACTGCCGGGGCAGTGTAGTTGATCGCTGGCACGCTCGAAAGGCCGCCCCGCGTCACGCCGCCGGCCTCCCCCAGCGCAGCAGCGTCGCGGCAGCCGCCCAGAGCTTCATCTCGTAGGCCGCCCAGGCCGAGAACGCCACCGCCGCCGCCAGGATCACCAGCTTCCCGATCAGCAAGCGCCGCTCGAACCGAGTGGCGGCGACGGGGCTGCGCGCCAGCCGCTGCAGCGCCCGCGAGCGGGACGCGATTGAGCCATGACGCCAACTCGGCGCCTCGGGCGGGATGCCGTTCAGGACGGCAACCTGGTTGAGCGTGTCGCCGAACAGTTCCGCCGCTCCGCTGCACAGCCGGCCACCGCCGAGGATTTCGCGGTCAGCGACCCGCGCGGCGCCCGGCCCGGCGCCACCCGCGAGTTGCGCCGACGGATCGGTGGACGGGCGCGCCAGCGGATCGGCTCCGTGCACGGCGCAGGGCAGCGCACACGGAGGTTCCATCAGCGCCACGGTCCGCACGCCGAAAATGTCGGCCTGCCGCTCGAAACTGCGCGAGACGAGCCCGAAGAAATAGCCCCATTTGACGGTCAGCACCGCGGCGACGACGAGATAGAGCGTCTGGCGCGAGGCGGGCGTCGTCAGAGTTGGGGCACGCGCGGTCGCGACGGCGACGATGCAGCCGCTGGTCAGCGCAAAGAGCAGAAAGAACAGAATGTGATGCCGTTTGACGTGTCCGGCTTCGTGGCCGAAGACCGCCTCGATCTTCCGGTCGTCGAGCTGCTGCAGCATGCCGTCGGTGATCAGGACGTAGCGAAACGGTGCCAGCACGCCCATGACGGCGGCGTTGACCAGCATGCCGCCCGAGTGCCACACCAGGATGTCGCGGCAGCGCAGCTTCAGACGGCGACACAGTCCTTCGAGCCGCGCACGCAGCGGGCTGTCTGGCAACCGCCGCGTGATCCAGATGTAACGCAGGAACCCCGGCGCGACGACCGCGACAACGGCCGTGGCGAGGCCCAGGAGAAAGTCCGGCGCATAGACATTGCGCGTGGCGCGCTGCAGCGGAACGCGGAAGACGTCGATCATGTCGCGCGCCACGAGGATGATGAGCATCGGGGCCATGACGAACAACACCTGATGCCGCAGGTTGAAGGCCAGGTATTCGAACAGCCGCCAGACCGGCCGGATCGGCTTGCCGCGGAACAGGTGCATCTCCAGCGCGATCTGCCGGACAGCGCGCTCCGCCGGGTACGTGATGATCCATACCAGCAGAATCGTCGCCAGAAACGGTGCCAACGCGATCAGATCCGGCAGCACGACCCACGTGCCGACCACCGGAATGCGACGGCACAGGTCGAGCCAGCCCGTCCCCAGCAGCAGCAGCGCCTGCGACGCCGCCAGCGCGAAGTACGTGCAGGTCAGGCCGCGGCTCAGCGCGCCCTGTCCATAGCCCGGATCCGCCGGGTAGCGCTCGAAGCAGTACAGCGCCCGGCGTGTCACAAGTGCCGAGGTCAGAAGCGGAAGCGCGATCGCCGCGCCGGCCACCGCCAGGATCAACGCCGGTGAACGCAGCGACCAGGCCGGCGTGGGCGGAGAGGCGAGCACGACGGCGGAAACGAACAGGACGACCAGGAGCATATAATGCCAGATGATAGGCGCTGCGGCTCGGATTTCGCGAACGCCGGCGGCGCCCGGCAGCCGAACCGACGCGGAGCACCAGCGTGGAAATCAAAATCTGCGGCATCACCCGTCCGCGGGACGCCGCGCTGGCCGCGGAACTCGGCGTCGATCATATCGGAATGATCTTCGCTCCGAGCGCACGCCGCATCGACCTGTCCGCGGCACGTGCGATCGTCGCCGGCCTGCCGCCGACAACACGCCCCGTGCTGGTCTTCCGCGATGCCCCGGTTGACGAAGTTGTCGCGGCGGTGGACGCGGTGGGGGTCGCGCACGTGCAACTGCATGGCGACGAAAGCGTCGACGCGCTCGCGGCGCTGGCGGCGGCGCTGCCGGCGGTGCGCATCATCAAGGCGTGGGAAGTGCGGTCGGCGGAGTCGGGCGCGGCGTTGCGGCGCTACGTCGACGATCTGGCGTCGCGCTCCGTTCGGCTGCATCGCGTCATTCTGGACCTGCCGAAGTCAGGCAGTGCTCCGCCGGCCGGCGCATTTGCCCAGATCGCGCGTGCCTGGCCCGCGTCGTATCCGGGTCTGTGGCGGGCGGGCGGGCTGGACGATGCGAACGTGAGCGAAGCACTCCGCGAGGCGTGTTACGCCGGGGTGGATGTGGCCCGCGGCGTCGAGCACTCGGCCGGTGTGAAGGACGAGGGGCGGCTGCGCCGCTTGGTGGAGGCGGTGCGTCGCGGGGCGTGACGCGCGGCGAGATTGGACGCGCTCGACCCGCGGCGCGACAATGCGGCCGTGTTTGCTCCGTATGCGCGAGTCGAAGTGGCCGGCATCGTGGCCGGCGGCGGGCTGCTGACGGCCGCCTGCGCGCTGCTCGCGGGCGCGTATTGGGCGGTGCTGCCGGCGGCGCTGGCGCTGGCCCTGCTGAGCTTCTATCGCGATCCGCCGCGGCGAATTCCGCCCGATACCGACGTCCTGCTGGCTCCGGCCGACGGCCGGGTCGTCGAGGTGGCACGCGGCGACCCAGGGGGCGAGCTGCGCATCCTGATCTTCCTCAGCGTGGCCAACGTGCACGTCAATCGCAGTCCGTGTGCGGGCCGCGTCCTGCGCGTCGACTACCGTCCCGGCCAGTTCCTCAACGCCCTCAAAGCCGAATCGACCGAAAGGAATGAGAGCAATGCACTGACCATCGAGCCCGACGCGCCGCTTCCCGGACCGATCGTCGTGCGGCAGATCGCCGGCGTGTTGGCCCGGCGGATCGTCTGCGCTACCCGGCCGGGAGATGCGCTCCAGCGCGGCCAGCGCTACGGCATGATCAAGCTCGGCTCGCGCACCGAGCTGCGCGCCGCCGACGACGGCCGCTGGGACCTGTGCGTCCGCGCCGGGCAGACCGTTTACGGCGGAGTGACGGTGCTGGCCCGCCGGAAAGCGTAGAATAAAGACAGATGGAGACGCGCGACTATCGCCACAGCCCGCACCGCGACGAGGAGCCGCGCCCGCGGCTGATCGGCGTCAGCATGCTGCCCGCCGCCGCGACGCTGGGAAACCTGCTGTGCGGCTTCGGCGCCGTGTTTTACTGCCTGCTGTCGATTCGCGACGAGTATCACAGCGTCCCCTCGCGCCTGATTCATCCACACCTGGCCACGCTGCTGCCCTCGCATGTGGCGGTCGGCTGCTACCTGATCGTCGCCGCCATGATCTGCGACGCGCTCGACGGGCGACTGGCGCGGCTGACGCGCAAGGTGAGCGAATTCGGCGCCCAGCTCGATTCGCTGGCCGACGTGGTCAGCTTCGGCATCGCCCCCATCATGCTCTTCATGACGCTGCTGCTGCGCCTGGCCGTGCCCGCCGACGGCGAGCCGCTCGTCTCGCGCATCCTGTGGCGGTTCAGCATGATCGGCGGCGTCGTCTACGTGAGCTGCGCCGCGATCCGCCTGGCGCGCTATAACGCCGAAAACGTCAAGCACGAGTCGGCCCAGAAGAAATTCAGCGGCTTGCCAGCCCCCGGCGCGGCGGCGGCGTTCGTCTCGCTGCTGCTGCTGCACGAAGACCTGGCGCATCCGGCGTCGGCCTATTTCGGCGTCGACTGGGCCTATGTGCTGCGCTGGCTGATTCCGCTGGCGGCTCTGGCCCTGGGCATGCTGATGGTCAGCCGCATCGACTACGTTCACGTGTTCAACGTCTACGTGCGGCGCAAGCGCCCGCCGACCGACCTGGTGTGGCTGCTGATCATCCTCGGTGTCGGCTGGTTCAGCCCGCAGGTGATGCTGGTCCTGGCGGCGATGACGTATGTGCTGAGCGGCCCGATTCTCGGCTGGCGATCCGCAAAGACCGCTGCCGACACGCGCCTGCCCTCGCCGCCGGTCGAGGTGTGAATATCGAGCGCCGAGTGGGGCAGGTCGCGCCGTTGCGACCTGCCGACCTTGGCTGAATTCTGAACCCTGAACCCCGAACCCTGAACCCCGAACCGTACCCGCTCCTACAACCGCCGATGGAGCTGCTTCCGCGCCGCCTCGACCGTGTTTCTCAGCAGCATCGCCACCGTCATCGGGCCAACGCCGCCAGGGACCGGCGTGATCGCCGACGCCAGCGGAGCAACCTCGGTGAAGTCGACATCGCCGACGGTGCGCCGCACGTCGGATCCCCCGGCGTCGCGCTCGACGACGGAGTTGATGCCGACGTCGACGACGACGGCGCCGGCCTTGACGTGCCGCGCCGTGATGGTCCGCGGGCGGCCGACGGCGACGACGAGGATGTCCGCCTCGCGCGTGTGCGAACACAAGTCGCGCGTCGCGGCGTGACACGCGGTGACGGTGGCCTGGTTCTCCAGCAGGAACATCGTGATCGGCTTGCCGACGATGCGGCCCTGGCCGACGACCACGGCGTGCGCCCCGGTCAACGCCGCTCCGCTTCGCAGCAGCAGCTCGTTGACCGCCAGCGCCGTGCACGGGGCGATGATCGGCTGGCCGTAGAAAAGCAGGCCGATGTTCGCCGGGTTGACGCCCTCCACGTCCTTGTAGGGGTCGATGCGATACTGGGCCGCGGCCGGTTCGATCCCGGGCGGCAGCGGCAGGTGCAGCATGATGCCGGTGACGTCAGGCGCGGCGTTCAGCCGGTCGATCTCGTCGCGAAGCCGGGCTTCGCTGATGTCGTGCGGCAGCTCGATCAGCTCATACGCGATGCCGACGTTCTCGCACTGCTTGCGCTGCGAGCGGGCATAGAGCTGGCCGGCCTGGTCGCTGCCCGCCAGAATGGCACACAGCCGGATCGGGCCGTGCGCGGCGCGGTGCGCCGCGACGTTGCGGGCGACCTCGGCCCGCACTTCCGCCGCCAACGCGCTGCCGTCGAGAATCCGAGCGCTCACGGTGCGGCCGCGTCCTTTCGGGCCAGTACGGCGACTCCGTAACGGTCGGCCAGCGCGATCGTTTTCTCGCGTTCCAGAATGAGCGTCCGTCCGGCCTCGACTGCCAGGCAGGCGGCCCGCTGCCGGTGCAGATTCTCGATCGTCAGCGGTCCGACGGTCGGAACGTCGAAACGCATGTCCTGCTTGGGCTTGGCCAGCTTCACCAGCGTCCAGCCGCCAGCGCGGCACAACTGTCCGCTGCGCTCGATGAGCGCGTCGGTGCCTTCGATCGCCTCGACGGCGATGATCTCGCGCTCCTTGACCGCCAGGGCCTGCCCGATGTCGAGGGCCGCGATCTGCCGCGCCAGCGGCCAGGCGAACGCCACGTCGTCCAGCACCGCACGCGACGGCTGCGTCCGGCCGAGCACGCCTTCAGCCGCGAGCGCTTCGGGGCAATAAGAGGTCGAGTCGATCAAGGTCAGTCCCTTGCGGCCGAGTTCGTCCGCGATGGCGCCCAGCAACGAGTCGTTCCGCCGATCGCGCATATGAAAGTACCACAGGCGGATGCTCGTCAAATCGGGCGCGTAGGTCAGCCACTGGAGCCAGCGCGGACCGGCGAACATCTTCGCCTTCCGCACGCGCCCGGCCATGATCACCTCGCGGCAGCCGGCCCGGCGGAGCTTGCGAATCCAGCTTCCGACACGCGCCACGCCCACCCACGTGAAGCGGTCGGCCAGCGCGTGCAGATCGGGCTCCGCGCTGCCGCGCAGCGCCAGCACGCAGACCCGACGGCCCGCAACCCGCGCTCCGCGCGCCACCAGCCGCGGAAACTCGCCCGCTCCGGCGATCAGGCCGAGCGGCGCTCCGGCGGCCGACGGCATTTCTGCCAGCGACGATGCGGCTGCTTCCATGCGATCAGTTTGGCGGCGAACCGTGCTGGCGTCCACAGCCGGATCCGCGCCGCGCGCCGCCAGGTACGCCGGAGAACTACTTGATGAGGTGAGAATCCGTCGCCGATCGCGGACCTTCCGTGCCGTGGTACTCACGCACGCCGCTCAGCGTCCAGATATTGTCGCCACCGACGCCACAATCGGGAGTCGTCGACCAGATCACGCGCCCGCCGAGCGTGAGGATGTTCTGGCCAGCCCCGCCATGGGCACGCGAGTTGGCCGCCGCCCCGCTGCGCAGCGTGAGGAAGCGGCCGTCGTCGAACAGTGGGTTGTCGTCCGACATGATCGGCTGCGCTGGGTCGCTGCGCGGCGACGGACGGACGCCCGCCATGTTCTGGTAACCGTAGCTCACGTTGCGCGACTCGGCGAAATCGTGGCGTGCGCGAATGTCGGTGATGGCCATCGGCGCGTCCCAGCGCGACGGGCACACGAACCGCGACGGGTCGCGCACGAGTCCTTCACGCAGAAGCGGGTAAACATGCCGCCGGTTGGGCACGACGCGCGCCGCGGGCGCGGCGCCGGCCTGCCAGGTGGCAGTCGGGTTCCAGCCGACGAACGGCAGGCTGTCGTTGAACTGGGCCGCATACGCCGCCAGACCCTGGCCGAGCTGCGCGAGGTTCGCCGAGCAGCCCGCCCGCTGGCCGCGCTCGCGCATCCGCAAAACACTCGGGACGCCGATGCCCACGAACAGCACGATCATCGCCGCAACCGCCAGCACGTCGCGCAGACTGCGGACGCGCACCACCATCCCCGACGGCAGCTCGCTGTCGGCCGCCCGCACCAGACGCAGCGGCGCGGTCCGCACGCGGGCACGAATACCAGCTTCCAGGTCGGCCGGCGGCGCCGCGTCGTCGCGCAGCATGCCCAACGCCGAGAAAACCGACGCCAGCGCCTCCGCTTCGCGCGCCAACGCCGGATCGCCGGCGACGCGCGCCTTCAGCTCGGCACGCTGCGAATCGGAGATCGGACCGAGGTACAGGTCGAGCAGCTCGGGTGCAGATTCGGATGGGTCACGCTCAGACATGTCTATCGGCCGCGGATCCGGCCGCCTCGTTGCCAGCGGGTTGCTCCCGTATTCGATCTCATGGTGAGCCCGATGCGTCGGCCGACTGCGGATCGCGCGCCACGCTGCGCCACAGGTTTCCGAAATGCGTCACGGCCGAGTGCAGCCGCGACTTCACCGTCCCGACCGGAATGCCGAGGATTTCGGCGATGTCGGCGTACGGCAACTGCTGGTAATAGCCGAGAATCAGAATCATCCGCAAATGCTCGGGCATACGCGCGATCAACGCACGCACGCGCTGCTTGTCGTCGTTCGCGTCCGACCGCTGCTCCAGGTCGTCCACCGCAGCCTCGACCGCGTCGGCCAGGCTCAGCTCCGAATCTCGCCCGCCGCCCGGAGCGTCCAGAGAACGCTCCTGGCGACGGACGCGGGAACGGAGGAGGTCGCGCGCCTTATTGGCCGCGATGGTGTAAAGCCACGGCTTCAACGGCCGTGCCAGGTCGAACGAGTCGGCCGCGACGTGAATCTGCAGGAACGTCTCCTGTACCAGGTCTTCGGCGAGAGCGGCATCGCCGACAAACCGGTACAGGAATCCGTACAGATCCCGGGCGTACCGATCGACGAGAGCGTCGAAACTCGCTGCGTCGCCTTGCAGGTAGGCTCGCAACAGCTCCCGATCGCCTCGCTCGTGCACTGCCATGGTTCTGTACGCTCATCCCCGCGATGAGTTCGCGGATTGCCCGACGAGATTCTTGCAGCCCGGCGGCAGCATGGATTGAATACGGGAGTCGCGGCAGCCGGGTCGTTTGAATGGGCGCAGTCCGGAATACCCTTCAATCGGCGGAGGACGGACTGGCACGCGGCACCGCGAGTTCATAAGCTGTAAGTATATTCTCGATAAGGAATAACGGCGAGCATGGAAGCCGACGCCCTGGCCAGCGTCCATCCCAACATCAGCGAGCACACGCTGACGGCGCTGCTGCAAGCGTCGTCAGCCATCAATCGCTCGCTGGATTTATCGGCCACACTCCAGGCCATCGCCCAGACCGCCGCCCGCGTCCTCAACGCCGAGGCCAGCTCCGTCCTCCTGCTCGATGAGTCGCGCCGCAACCTCGTCTTTCGGGCCGCGGTGGGGGAGCGCGGCGAGCAGCTCATCGGCGAGGCGTTCGACGCGACCCTGGGCATCGCCGGACGGGCCGCGTCGACCGGGAAAGCATGCCGCGTATCGGACGTGCGCCAGGACCGCGACTTCTTCGCCGAGATCGACGACCGCTCAAAGTTCGTCACGCGCGGCCTGATCGCGGCACCGATGAAGAACCGCGACGAAGTGATCGGCGTCGTGGAGGTGCTCAACAAGCGCGGGGAAGAGGACTTCAGCGACCGCGACGTCGACATTCTCCAGATTCTGGCAAACATGGCGGCGATCGGCACGCGCAACGCACAGATGCACGAGAGCGTCAAGCGCGAGAACGTGGGGTTGCGGGCCGGGGCGCAGACGAAGGCCACCATCATCGGAGAGAGCCCCGCGCTGCGCGACGTCATCCGGCTCGTCGATCGCGTGACGCCCATCAACACCACCGTCCTGCTGCTCGGCGAGACGGGTACCGGCAAGGAACTGCTCGCCCGCCACGTTCACGCCGCCAGCGCCCGCGCCGCGCGGGCTTTTATCGCGGTGAACTGCGCGGCGTTGCCCGAGACGCTGCTCGAAAGCGAGCTGTTCGGCCACGAGGCCGGCGCGTTTACCGGCGCGACCGGTCAACGGGCCGGGCTGTTCGAACTGGCCGACCGCGGCACGTTGTTCCTGGACGAGATCGGCGACATCAGCGCCGCCATCCAGATGCGGCTGCTGCGCGTGCTGCAGGAACGCGAGTTCGTCCGCGTCGGCGGCACGCGCACTATCAGCACCGATGTGCGCATCATCGCGGCCACAAACCGCGACCTGGCCGCGATGGTATCGCAGGGCCGATTCCGGGAAGACCTGTACTATCGGCTGAACGTCTTCCCCGTGCGATTGCCCCCGCTCCGCGAACGGACCGAGGACATCCCGGCGATGGTCTCGCACTTCGTGAGCCTGATGGCGCGGCAGGTCGGCCGGCCAGCGCCCGAGGTCGATCCCGAAGCCATGGCGCTGCTGTGCACCTATCGCTGGCCGGGCAACGTGCGCGAGCTGCGCAACGTGATCGAGCGGGCCGTGCTGCTCTGCGACGCGGGCGTCATCCGCGCCGACCAGCTTCCCCGCGAGATCGCTGCCGACTTCGAAACGCGCGCTGCCGATTTCGAAACGCGCGCTGCGCGCCACGCCGCGCCGGCGACCCCCGCGAATCCGGACGCGGCGCCACAGTGGTCCACCGCGCCGCCGGACGTAAGTTCGTCCGCCGCGCCGTCGGACGTGCGCTCGTCTGCTGCGCTGCCCGAGGTGAGCTCGTCCGCGGGCGGAGAGTTGGGCGCGGTGCGCGGCAGCGTGCTGGCGGGACACGAGCGCGCCCTGCTCGTGCGGGCGCTGGAGCAGTCGGGCTGGAACCAGACGCGGGCCGCTAAACTGCTCGGAATCAGCCGCGACAACTTGCGCTACCGGGTGAAGAAATACCGCATCCGTCGGTCGGGCCGCGCCAGCGATGAGTAGTTGCCCTGGCAGAAGAAGCATGCTTACGCCGTCAGGCGTGAGCATACCTTTGCACCTTTCGTGCTGAATTCCGAACCCTGAATCATCGAAAATCCCGCGAGCGATTCCCAAGCCGCTCCGGCACGCTGGCGGTCGAACTTCGCTCACCTCGTGCGGCATCCTCCAGACAGGCCGACAGATCGCGCAGCCGCGTCGCCATCACGTGAATCACCTCGCCCGTCCGCTGAACGACACCTTCCGCGATCAACGCCACGCAGCCGCGCGCCGCGCGCCGGTCGCGATCCCAAACCTGCGGCTTGACGATCAGGTTCGCCACGCAGGTCTCGTCCTCCAGCGTCATGAACACGATCCCCTTGGCCGTTCCCGGCCGCTGCCGCACCAGCACCAGCCCCGCGACCGCGACCCGCGCGCCGTTTCTCATCTGGGCCAGCTCTGCGTTGCGCACTACGCGCATCCGTGCATCCCGCGAGCGGGCGGGACGCCCGCTCTCCCCTGTGCGGGCGGGACGCCCGCACTCCCCTTCGTGGCTTCGTGGCTTCGTGGCTTCGTGGCTGTTTTCCAGCTCCGCACGCACCAGCTCGATCGGATGCGCATTGAGCGACAGACCCACCGCGTCGTAATCCATCACCACGGTTTCATCCAGCGGCGTCGGCGGCAGCGTCACCGGCGTCTCATCCGCGGCGTCGCGATCCGGTTCGACGTCCGCAAACAGCGAGGGCGTCCCGCTCTCGTCGCGATAGAGCGAATCGTCGCGGTCGAGCGATAAAATCTCCCACAGCGCCTCGCGCCGGCCCAGTCCGAGCGAGCGGAACGCGTCCGCCGCCGCCAGCCGCAACAATGTTTCACGTGAAACGGCGTGGCGTGCGAGCTGGCGCAGTGAAGAGAAGGGACGAAGGGACGGAGGGACGGAGGGACGGAGTTGCGGGATTGAGGGATCAGGGGATCGAGGGATTGAGGGACGGAGGGCCTGTCGTGCCGCGATGAGACCTTGCAGCTTTTCCGCGCTCAATCCGCGGACCATGCGAAAGCCCAAGCGCAGCGCGGGACCCGATTGAGAATTCAGGTTTTCGGCTCGGCCGATTTCTGCGCTGCGAAGACTTCCTTCGTCACGAACCCCTCCCTGACGGTCGGGGCTCGGCTGGGCGGCTCCTCGAACCCCTCCCTGACGGTCGGGGCTCGGCTGGGCGCGTTCTTTCCCCTCCGTCGCTTCGTCGCTTCGTCGCTCCGTCGCTGTGTTCCCCTCCGTCGCTTCGTCCTTCGTGCCTTCGTGCCTCCGTGCCTCCGTGCCTTCCTCCAACGTGCAATCCCACGCGCTGTACAGCACATCCACCGGCCGCACCTCGACGCCGTGGGCGATGGCGTCGCGCACGAGCTGGGCCGGCGCGTAGAAGCCCATCGGCTGCGAGTTCAGAATCGCCGCGCAGTACGCCGCCGGGTAATAGCATTTCAGCCACGCCGACGCGTACACCAGCAGTGCGAACGAGGCCGCGTGGCTTTCGGGGAAGCCGTATTCGCCGAAGCCCTGAATCTGCCGGTAAATCTGCTCGGCGAACTGTTTGCTGTAGCCGCGGTCCAGCATGCCGCGGACGAGCTTGAGCTTGAATGTCTCGATCGAGCCGCTGCGGCGCCAGGCGGCCATGGCGCGGCGAAGCTGGTCGGCCTCGCCGGCGGTGAAGCCGGCCGCGACGACCGCCAGGCGCATCACCTGCTCCTGAAACAGCGGCACGCCGAGCGTCTTGTGCAGCACTTTCCTGACGGCCTCGCTGGGGTAGGTGACGGGTTCGAGTCCGTCGCGGCGGCGGAGGAAGGGGTGCACCATGCCGCCCTGGATCGGGCCGGGCCGGACGATGGCGACCTCGATGACCAGGTCGTAGAAATTCCGCGGCCGCAGTCGCGGGAGCATGGACATCTGGGCGCGGGACTCGATCTGGAAGACGCCGACGGTGTCGGCGCGGCAGATCATGTCGTAGACGCGCGGATCTTCCTGCGGCAGGTCCGCGAGGGACGAAGGGACAGAGGGACGGAGGGACGAAGAATCATGCGTGAGGGCGCGTACAACATCCTGCACTACGGAGGGCTGCTCCGCGTCTGAAGACTCCGGATGAGTCCTTGAAGCACACGATCGGTCTCCGCCATCAGTTCCTGCACACCGTCGCCGTTCGTCATCATTCGCAGCTCGACCGCTATCGTCAATTGCGTCTCCAGCTCCGCCAGTGATCCTCGCGCGATGATCAGAAATCGCAGGTAGTCCGTCCGCGACTGGCGCGCGTTGCCCTCGGCGATGTTGCTTGCAATTGACACCGCTGCTCGTCGCATCTGAGAGGTCAGACCGAAACGCTCTTCCGGCGGCATGTGCTGCGTCTGCTGATACACCCGCTTCGCCAGAGCCACTGCCTTTTGCCAGGCCACCAGGTTGCGAAACGTTTTCTTGCGATCGTCGCCGCTCATTTCTTGGTCCCTTTATCTCTTGGTCTCGTCTTCGATCTTCTGTCCCTTTGTTTCTTTGTCCCTTTGTCCCTTCGTCCCTTCGTCCCTGCATCAACTCAAAGCACTTCCTCAGCGCCGTCAGCATCCCCAACGCCAGACAATCCACCTTGAGAATCCCCAGCGCGTCGATGTCGTCTTTGTCCCATTCGATGAATGTGCGGCCGGGCATGGCGCCGTTCTCGAGCGGGACGATTTCGCACAGCGGCGACTCGGTGATGACGAACCCGCCGACGTGCTGCGACAGGTGCCGCGGGAAGCCGAGGAGCTGTTTGACGAGAGAAGCAAGGGACGCAGGGACGGAGGGATTAGAAGCAAGGGACGCAGGGACGGAGGGATTAGAAGCAAGGGACGCAGGGACGGAGGGATTAGAAGCAAGGGACGCAGGGACGGAGGGATTAGAAGCAAGGGACGCAGGGACGGAGGGACAGAGGGACGAAGGATTAGACGGATTGTCTTTTTCTTCCCGTTCCTCCGTCCCTCCGTCCCTTCGTCCCTCCGTCCCTCCGTCTCCTTGTCCCTCCGTCCCTCCGTCCCTTCGTCCCTCGTCGTACCACCACCCGTCATACCAGTCCACCGACTTCGCCAGCACGTCGAGCTTGTCCAGCGACAGCCCCAGCACCTTGCCCACGTCGCGGATCGCCGAACGCGGGCGGTAGCTGATCACCTCGGCGGTGATGGCGGCACGCTCGCGCCCGTACTTCTCGTAGATGTACTGAAACACCTCCTCGCGGCGCTCGTGCTCGAAGTCGACGTCGATGTCCGGCGGCTCGCCGCGCTCCTTGCTGATGAAGCGCTCGAAGAGCAGGTCGTGCTTGGTGGGGTCGACAGCGGTGATGCCGAGGTAATAGCAGACGGCGGAGTTGGCGGCCGACCCGCGGCCCTGGCAGAGGATGCCGCGGGCCCGCGCGAAGCGGCAGATGTCCCAGACGGTGAGGAAGTAGTGTTCGAAGCGGAGCTCGCGGATGAGCGCGAGTTCGGCGGAAAGCAGCCACGAAGCCACGGAGCCACGGAGCCACGAAGGGAGCGGAGACGGGCCTGCTATATGGCTGGCGGCGGTGGTGGTGTCGATGTCCCTTTCGGCGGCAGCCGCTCCAGGCTGCGGATCAACCCCTGAAGGACACGATCCGTTTCGGCCAGCAGGTCCAGAAACGACGATGGTGCCTTGATGAACTGAAGGCGTTGGGCCAGGAGCACCTGGGTTTGCAACTCCATGAGTGAGCCGCGGGCGTTCCTCAGGAAGCGAATATAGTCCGGGAGGCTGTGGCGTCCGTGACCCTCCGCAATATTCGACGGAATCGACACGGCTGCGCGACGCATCTGGATCGTCAAGCCGAATTTCTCCGAATCCGGCATCTGAGTGGTAATCTGATAAACCTGCTCCGCAAGAGACATCGCTCTCTGCCAGGCAACCAGGTCGCGAAACGTCTTGATATCCGCGTTCTCGCTGTTGGACGTGCTCATCGTCGCAATCTCCTGATGGTAGATCGTCTCCACACCGCGTGGCTCCGTGGCTTTGCTCTTCGTGGCTTCGTGGCTCCGTGGCTCCGTGGCTTTGCTCTTCGTGGCTTCGTGGCTCCGTGGCTCCGTGGCTTTGCTCTTCGTGGCTTCGTGGCTCCGTGGCTCCGTGGCTTTGCTCTTCGTGGCTTCGTGGCTCCGTGGCTTCGTGCCTGGCTTTTCCCACCGCCGCCCACACCAGCTCCTCCAGATAATCCATCGCCGACCGCCCCGGCGGCACCAGCTCGTGCGGGTAGTCGTAACGCAGCTCGTCGAGCGTGAAGGTGCACTGCCCGGCGATCTTCAGCGTGTTGGCCAGCGCTTCGCGGCCGATCCGCGACAGCTCAGCGTCCGCGTGCCGCGTGTAACGCCGGGCGATCTCGTCCAGCGGGCGCAGGTGCCGCTCGGCGTTGGCGAAGAGGCGCGAGCCGGCCTCGGCGAGCGTGCATTTCTCGCGGATACAGGTAAGCACGTCCTGGAGCTGGCGGCGCTGCGGGTCGTGGTAATGCACGTGATTGGTGGCGACCAGCGGAATGCCCGTCTCACGTGAGAGGTCGGCCAAGCGGCGGAGGCGCGTCGCGTCGGGCTCGTCAAACGACAGCGCGGCGGCGAGGTAGAGGCGGTGGTTGAAAGAGCGACGAAGATGAGGGCTCGCTACTCGCTCACCCTCAACTTCGTCGCTCTCGGTGACAATCGCCACCAACCCCTCAGCGAACTCCGCCACGTCGGACAGGTGGAGAATGCAGTCGCCCTTCTTCGCCCGCCGCCGGCCGCGGGTGATCAGCCGCGACAGGCGGCCGTAGGCGGCGCGATCGGTGGCGAGCAGGACGAGCGGCGGTCCGTCGAGCGGCGTGATCTCGGCGCCGATGATGAGGCGTAGGGACGAAGGGACGGAGGGACGGGGGGACGCGGGTTGCTGGCGCGGGGATGCATGGACCGAGCAACTCAGGGACGAAGGTAGGATCTCCTCGCGCGCAGGGGCGTTGTTGTGTTCCCCTTCGTCCCTTCGTCCCTGTGTCCCTCCGTCCCTCTTCCCGAGTTCCTTCCACGCCACATGCGCCCGCACGACGCCCGCCAGCGAGTTGCGGTCGGTGATCGCGATGGCGGCGTAGCCCAGTTCGGCGGCGCGTTCGATCAGCTCCTCCGGGTGCGAGGCGCCGCGGAGGAAGGAGAAGTTGGAGAGGCAGTGCAGCTCGGCGTACGGGAGAGACTCAGGGGTGGAGGGATGGGCGGGCTCAGGGGTGGAGGGATTGGGCGATTGAGGGTTTGAGAGATGAGGGCCAGGGATTGAGGGATGAGGGTCTTTGGCGACCGAGGGATCGAGGGGGCGCATCATCCATAAGGATACCTAACATAATACGAACATTCAAGCGTGAAAGCGCCGCCGGGATCTCGATCGCCGAACGATCGGCTGCGTATGCATGCGCCAAGTTCGGCGGCGCGCTCAGGTCGAACCCCTCCCTCACGGTCGGGGCTCGGCTGGGAATGCCATGCGCCGAGTCTTGCGGGCGCGCCCGCACGAGCTCACCAAATCCTCACATGCCGCTCGCATCGTCTGGGCGCAGCGACGATGATGTCGCCTCAACCGGAACCTGAGCGAATCGGCGGTCCATAACTGAGCGAGGGAGAAGATCGGATGTCCCGTCACGTGCGAACGCTGCTCCTGTTTCTGCTGACCGCCGCCGCGGAGGCCGCCGCCGCTCCGCGGCTGATTGTCGTCGTCAGCGTCGATCAGCTTTCGGCGGATTACCGCACGCGCTTTGCGCGCGGATTGGCCGACGACGGCTTCTTCCGCCGGGTGGAGCGCGACGGGCTGAGCTATTCGAACTGCCGCCACATGCACGCCGGCACGTTTACGGCCCCCGGCCACGCGGTCATCATGACGGGCGCTTACCCGCATCTGACTGGCATCATCAACAACGACTGGCACGACCGCCGCCTGAACCGGCAAGCTTATTGCGTCGAGGATGCCGACGCGCCGCTCGTCGGCGCCGAGATGGCCGACCCCAGCGAGGGCATCTCGCCACGGCAACTGCTGGTGCCGACCGTGGGCGACGCGCTGAAGCTGGCGACGGCGGGCCGCGCGAAGGTCTTCGGCGTGTCGTTGAAGGACCGCGCCGGTGTGTTGATGGCGGGTCACGCCGCCGACGCGGCCTACTGGATCAACGTGCGGAGCGGTACCTGGGTCACCAGCCGCTACTACCGGACCGACCTGCCGGCGTACGTCGCGCAACTGAACGACTCGGCGGCGCTGGGCCGCTGGGCCGGCGGCGAGTGGCCGCTGCTGCGCGACGAGCAGAGCTATCAGGACTCTTACCCCGACGACGCACCGTTTGAACAGGACATGGCCGGCCTGGGCCGGGCGTTTCCGCACCGGCTGCCGCCGCTCGAACCCAACCGCGTCTACTATCGCGTGCTGCCCTACACGCCATTCGGCAACGACGCGGTTCTGGAGATGGCGCGGCTGCTGATCGAGCACGAGCAGCTCGGCGCCGACGAGGTGCCCGACATTCTGGCAGTCGGACTCTCGTCGAACGATTACATCGGCCACGCCTTCGGGCCATTCAGCCGCGAAGTGCAGGACGTCACCTTTCGCACCGACGTGCAGCTCGCGGCGCTGGCCGACTTTCTCGATCAGCACGTCGCGGATAGATCGTGGCTCATGTTCGTCACCGCCGATCACGGCGTGTCGCCCATTCCCGAGCACGCCGCGTCGCTGCGGCTACACGCGCGGCGCAACCCGCTGGGCGATCTGAAGCAGCTTCGGCGGGATGTGGATGCGTTTCTGCGGCAGCGTCTGGGCGTCGCCGACATGGCCGTCCGATTGGTCGAGGCGATCGACCCGCCGGCGATCTACCTCGACCGCAATCGGCCGGAGCTTTCCGGCGAGCGATTCGGCCTGGCGCAGCGGCTGGTACAGGAATTCCTGGCCGACCATCCCGAGGTCGTAACCGTCTTCACCCGCGAACAGATCCTCTCGGGATCGGGCGACACGCCCATCCTGGCGCAATTCCGCCGCGCGTTCCACGTCGGCCGGAGCGGCGACGTGTTCTTTGCATTGCGGCCTTACACGTTTCACTCGGGCGACGCCGCGACGCACGGCACCCCCTGGGCGTATGACGCGTCCATTCCGCTGATGGTCCTGGGACCGGGGTTGCGGGCGGGGTCTTCGGATCGGCGTGTGACGCCCGCGTCGATTGCGCCAACGATCGCGCGGCTGCTGTCGATTCCCGAGCCGCCGGCCTGCGAGGTCGAACCGCTGGTCGAAGTGCCGAGCGCGGCGTCGCACTGAGCGTCCGAGCGTGGCATGCTTCGAGGGTGGCATGCTTCGCCGCAGGCGCAAGCATGCTGTTCGAATGCAAGGGGGTGGCAGACCTTGAGGGTGGCGTGCTTTCGCCGTCAGGCGTACGCATGCTTGTCCCCCCGCTCGCGCGACCCTAGCATCGCACCATCGCGGCATGTCGTCATCGAACGCGCGCCGCGTCACCGCCACTGGGCGAGCCCATGCTGATCGACACGCATTGCCATCTGACGTATGACGAGCTTCGCCCGCAGATCGGGGCCGTACTGGAGCGTGCCCGCGAGGCCGGCGTCTCGCGCTGCATCACGGTCGCGACCAGTCCGGCCGACGCGCGGCTCGCCGCCGGGCTGCTGGCCGAGCACGCCGAAATGTGGTTGGCCGCCGGAATCCACCCGCACGAAGCGGGCCGCCGCACGTATGAGGACCAGCAGCAGCTCGAGGCGATCCACCTGTCGGACGGCCTGCCCGAGAAGGTGCGCGGGCGGCTCGTCGCGGTCGGAGAAACGGGCCTGGATTTCCATTACGACTTCGCGCCGCGCGCGCGGCAGGAAGAAGTTTTTCGCCACCAGATCGAGCTGGCCCGCCGCTGCGGACGCCCGATCATCATTCACGCCCGAAAATCCGAAGAGGTGGTCTGCGATATTCTGGCGGGCTATGGCGACCTGGCGGGCCGCGTCGTGTTCCACTGCTTCTCGGGCGGCGCAGCCCTTGCGCGGCGCATTCTTGACCTGGGATTCTGGCTGTCGTTCACAGGCGTGGCGACGTTTCGGAATGCCGATGATGTTCAGGAGTCGGCCCAGCTTGTGCCGGCCGATCGGATCATGCTCGAGACCGATGCGCCTTACCTGACGCCCGAGCCGATCCGCAAACGCCGGCCGAACGAGCCGGCCTACGTCGCGCACACCGCCCGCTTCATCGCGGAGCTGCGCGGGCAGAGCTATGAGGACTTCGCCCGGCAGACGACGGCCAATGCCGAGCGTTTCTTTGGTTTGACTTGAAGAAGGGACGACCATGAGCGTGGTGCTGGTGACGGGTGGAGCGGGGTTTATCGGCAGCCACATCGCCCGGCGGCTGGTGGGCCTGGGACACAAGGTGCGCGTTCTGGACAATTTCGCCACCGGGCGGCGCGAGAACATCGCCGACATCGAGTCGAAGATCGAGCTGGTGGTCGGCGACATCGGCCAGCCGCCGATGTGCGACCGCTGCGCCGCCGGCGCAGAAGTGGTGTTTCACGTCGCCGCCATCCCCAGCGTACCGCGCAGCGTCGACAAGCCGCGCGAGAGCCACGAGGCCAACGCCACCGGCACGTTTAACGTGCTGCACGCCGCCCGCAACGCGGGCGTGCGGCGGTTCGTCTATTCGGCCAGCAGCTCGGCCTACGGCGACACGCCGACACTGCCGAAAGTCGAGAGCATGCGGCCGGCGCCGCTCAGTCCCTACGCGGTCAGCAAGCTCATGGGCGAGTATTACTGCGCGTGCTTCTCGAACGTCTACGGAATCGAGACCATCGCCCTGCGGTACTTCAACGTCTTCGGGCCGCGCCAGGATCCCAAAAGCCAGTACGCCGCCGTCATCCCCGCCTTCGTCACCCGCATGCTCCGGGGCGAAAGCCCGACGGTCTACGGCGACGGCGAGCAGTCACGCGACTTCTGCTTCATCGACAACGTCGTTGATGCGAACCTTCAGGCCGGCGGGCTGCTGAAGGGCGAGGGCGGGCTGGCGCGCATGAGCGGCGAGGTGGTCAACGTCGCCTGTGGCGAGCGGACCACGCTCAACGAGATCATCGCCGCCATCAACAAGTCCCTCGGCACGAACATCCGCGCCGAATACCGCGAACGCCGCGCCGGCGACGTCATGCACAGCCTGGCCGACATCGGCGAGGCCCGCCGCGTCATCGGCTACACGCCGAAGGTGCTGTTCGAAGAGGGGCTGCATCGCACGATCGAGTGGTATCGCCAGCACACGTAAGCGGCGCGTCGTCGATCGGGGCGTAAGTCCGCGGCCCCATCGCGCCGTAGCGGCAGAGTATCTCGTGCTCGCGCGTGCAGTAAAAACCGGCGAGCACCGCTTCGGGCAGTTCGTCACCCAGCAGGACGACTTCGTCGCCGACCCGGTCGTGCGCGTCGACGCTGACGTACGACGAGTTCATGCCGACTTCGAGAATCTGCTGTCGGCGGCCGTTGATCACCGCCGGCCCTTCGCGCAGAAAGTTGGAATAGCCGGCCAGGATCACGCCCACGCGCGGGCAATGGAAGCGCGTGTAGCCGGCCGGCCCGTGCGTCTGCCGCACGCTCTCCAGCCGTGCGGACACGCGCAGCGCCCCGCGATAGAGCGCCACGCCCGGCCGCACGGCGTCGAGCCATGCGTCGGGCGTGTCGAGCAGCGCGCTCGACGCCGCGTGCAGCTTCATGCTTCGCCCGCCGAGCAGCTCGCGCAGCCGCCGCGCCCCCTCCGGCCGCGCCGTGTGCGTCATCGCTTCGTCGATCGCGCCGCCCGCCGCGGCGAGAATCTCGTCGATCTGCCCGTCGGGGCAGCCGAAGCGTTGCATGCCCGTGTCGACGCTCAGCGCGCAGCCTATCGAGGCGTAGCGCCGCGCCTGCTCGACACTGGCGACGCAGGGCCGCACGCCCAGTTCCTGATGCCAGGCCGCTTCGCCGTCCGCCGGGCCGATCACCAGGCCCGGCCGGCCGACCTCACGCGCCTCGTCGATCGAGAAATACGCGAATTCGTCGACCACCGCCGCCAACGCATCGGCGACGCGGATCGCGCCGAGACCGTACGCGTCGGCCTTGACAACTGCTAAGAGCTCTACGCCGGTGGATGCTCGGATTCTCTCGGCCGACGCTCGTATCCGATCGAGGTCGACGCGAGCACTGACATGCCTGGAACGCATCGATGTGTCACCAAAACGGACCTCCGTGTCCGCTGGGCAGCAGTATACGTCAGCTTTCACGCCCGGCAAGGTCCGCGCAGCGCGGCACTCCGTCCGCCACGCGGCGCTCGTCGAATGCCGCGTCTCCGACCGCGCCTGCCGGCGGCCGGAAGCAGATGCGCGCGCCGCCGGCGCGCTTGGCGCGGTACATGGCCTCGTCGGCAGCCCGCACCAGCTTCTCGCCGTCCCAGCCGCGCTCCCGCTGCACCGCGCCGATGCTGGCCGCCAGCTCAATGCGGTGGCCGTCGATCGGGGCGGGCTCTGAAGCGATCCGCTCCTGAATCCGCAGCGCGGCTCGCCGCGCTCCGGCCAGATCGGTGCTCGGCAGCAGCACGGCGAACTCGTCGCCGCCCACGCGGGCACACACGTCGAACTGCCGCAACGCCGACGAGATGCGGCCGGCCACGTCACGAATGACGACGTCGCCCGCCGGATGCCCCAGCCGGTCGTTGACGGCCTTGAGGCCGTCGAGATCCAGCATCAGCAGCGAGAGCGGCTGCGAGAAACGCGTCGCGCGGCTGATCTCGCCGGCGAGCGCCTCGCGGAATGCCCGCACGTTGGCGATCCCGCTCAGTTCGTCGACGCGCGCCTCGGTCCGGGCCGACTCGAGCTGCCGTGCGAGACGCAGCGAGCGTCCGATGAACGCGAAGACGCGTTCGTGGTCAGCGGCGGAATGATCCGGCCGCTGCTCGCGCACGCGGCTCAGCCCGATGACGGCGACGACCTGGTTATCGGCCGTGCAGGGTGCGACGAGATATCGACCGTCGCGATACTCGACGTGAATCGGACTGGCGTCGTCTGATAACTGCATCCGGGCCTGCGACGCCGCCCGCGCCAGGATGCCGTCCGTCGCTAGCGGTATGACCAGGTTGATCGGACGTACGTGGTTGGTTTCCGCGAGCGTGAGCTGGCCGCGCGGCGCGTCGTGCAGGTAGATCGAGGCGTCCGAATAACCGAGACGCTCGGGCAGGATGGTCGTGCATTTTCGGCACAGCGCGCGCAGGTCCGCGTCGTGAAATTCCAGCAGCCACTCGGGCAGATTCGCCGGCGGGCGCGGTACGTCGGCGGCGGATGCGACGAGATCGGCCCACAGAATTTCGAGCACCGGCGCTGCGCACGGTTTTCGGACGACCGGCCCGATCGGCCAATTCGCCGGAACGGCGTGGCGAGCGGCGGTGAAGTAGACCCAGCGTTGCGGGTGCAGGTCTGGGAACGCGCCGCGCCGTGAGCGGTCCATCCATATCTGACGGGGTTGGATGTCGCCGGGCCGCGCGTCGGCGGGGAGGACGCGCAGCGTCAGGTCCGCCGGTCGCGTGCGTTGGACGTCGGCCGCGAGGGCTGCGTCGTCGGTGATCAGCAGCACATCGATGATCTGGTTAAACATCGAGCTCCGCCCGCAACGCCTAACCCATTCTATCGGTCGTCGTCGGCAGTGTCCGAAGCGCAATCGCGGCGGGCGCGAAGGCGCAGTTTGCGTGCAGTTCGGACAGGCACACTCCCGATAGGAAGGTCGTCGGGCGACGTTGTCGCCGGTGGTCATTCCACGGACGGAATGGAGATGGTCTCAGGATGAGTGAATCCAGACCCAGACGGACGCTGCGCGAGGTGCTGGCAGGACGCTGGCAGATACCGCTGGCGCTGGCTTCGGCCGGCGCGGTGGGCGTCGCGCTGCTGTCGCTGCGTCCGACGATCCCGCCGGTGAATTTTGACGCCGCCATGGCCGACATCGCGGAGTTGATGTCGCACGGCGCGTTTGGCCCGGCGACGGATGCGGCGGCCAATCTGCTGGAGCACGATCCGCCCGTCTCTGAGGCGCAGCAGGCGGCGCTGCACCGATTTCTGGCGGACGCGATTTACGAGCTCGAGTCGAAGCAGCCGGTTCCCAACCCGGCGAATCTGCGTCTGATGCTGCGGCACGCCGACGAAGCCGCGCGGCTCCGGCACGAACAGCCGCCGGAGCTCGCGGTGCGGTCGGCGGAAGCGCTGGAGTGGCTGGGCGAGCGTGAAGCGGCGCTGGAGCGCTACCGGCGGTTGATCGAGGCGGCGCCTGAATCGAACGAAGCGCACCGCTCGCACCAGGCGCTGGTCCGGCTGCTCGAAGGCCATCCGCAGGGCGAGAGCGAGCGGCGGCGCTCGATGGCGGCGTTGTTGGACGACGAGCGCACGCCGATGTCGTTCGTGTGGTGGGCGTTGCAGCGCGCGGTTCAGGACGCGCTGGACCAGAACGACACGCTGACGGCCCGCGAGTTGCTGGAGCGCTATGGCCCGCGGCTGGCGCGCTCTGACCGGCAGGGGTATTACGCGTTCCTGGACGCGTGGATCAAACTTCGGGAGGGGCGTCCGGATGAAGCGGGTCCGATCGCGGAATGGGTCGACGACTGGCTGGGGGAGTTGCGGCCCGATCCGGACCGGCTGAGCGAGCGCGGCTATCTGCCGGCGATGAACCGCTGGCTGCGCGGCGAGATCAACCTGGCGGACGAGCGGCCGCAGGAAGCGCTGGCGGCGTTCGACGCGGCGCTGGCGCTGCAGCCGGAGTCGGACCTGGCGCTGGCGGCGATGGTGGGGCGTGGCCGGGCGCAAGCGCGGCTGGGCCGCGATCAGGACGCGGCCGAAGAGCTGCGCGCCATGGTGACGGCGATCCTGGCCGCGCAGGCGCGGGACCGGGCTGACACGGCAGCGCACGAAGGGTGGCGCTGGCGCAGCGTCAGTCCGCGGGCGCTGGCGCGGCTGCAACAGGCGCTCGAGACGCTGGCCGAACGGGCGCGGGCGGGCGCTCGCCCGGATGACGCCGTGGGTTATCTCAGTCTGGCGGCGGAACTGGCGTCGCTGCACGGGCGGCGGCCAGCACTGGAGGCGCTGTCGAATCTGGCCGGGCTGTTGAAAGCGGCCGTCGACGCCCGGCCGCAGCTCAGCTCGCGCGAGCTGCGGGGGCTGGCGCGGCAGACGGCGCGGACGTTTGAGCAGGCCGCGGCGCTGGTCGAGCTGGACGAGCGGCGTGTCTCGGACCTGTTGTGGTCGGCCGCCGAATACTACGACCGGGCGGGCGCGGTGGCGGAGACGCGGCGGATTCTGCTGCGGTTCGCGGACGCGCATCGATCCGACCCGCGTTATCCGGCGGCGCTGCTGAAGCTGGGTCAGCTCAGTCAGGTGGAAGGGCACTTCGACGACGCGGTGCGGCAGTATGAGACGCTGTGGAAGCAGTTTCCCGACGTTCCGGAGTCGGTTCGGGCGCGGGTTCAACTGGCGGAATGCCTGACGGCGCTGGGGAACGGCCACGAGCAGCGGGCCGAGCAGATTCTGGTGGACCTGCTGGAAGACGATCGGATTGCGCCGGAGTCGGCGGCGTTTCTGGACGCGCTGCGGGCGCTGTGCGACCAGCTTTACTACCGGGGGCGGTACGCCGACGCGATTGTGCGGCTGGAGAACCTGTTGACCTACGCGCCGGACCGGCCGGATCGGCGGCGGACGATGTTCATGCTGGCGGACTCGTTCCGGCAGAGTGGGGAGGCGCTGCGCGCGTCGCCGCCGGCGGACACGGATGCGGTGCGCGTGGACGAGGTGGTGCGGGCGCGGCTGAGTCAGGCGGCGGAGACGTTTGGCGAGATTTACGCGGACGAGTCGAGCGCGGCGGAGGACGAAGAGGGGGCGTTGTACGACCGGCTGGCGATGCAATACCGGGCGGACTGTCTGCTGGCGCTGGGCGACGACGCGGCGCTGGAGCAGGCGCTGGTGGTGTTGCGGCAGATTGCGGTGCGGTTTGACCGCGAACCGGCGGCGCTGAACGCGCAGGTTCAGATCGCGAACATTTATCTGCGGCGCGGGATGCTGACGGAAGCGGCGCGGGCGGTGGAGCGGGCGCGCTGGCTGCTGGGGAACGTGCCGGACGAGGCGTTCCGGGCGTATGACGACGGGACGGACCGGTCCTACTGGCAGCGCTACATCAACGCGATTTCGTCTTCTCATCTGTTCAAGGACGTGTTCGCGACGTCGTAGGGGCGTCGCGCGGCGTGGAGTGCATGATGGACGTGAATCCTCCCAACGACGCGGAACGGCTGCTGGCGCTGCTGAGCGAGCAGCGCGACCGATACCTGACGCTGCGCGAGCTGAGCCGGCGGCAACGGACGCTGATCACCGACGACCGTCCGGACCTGCTGCTGACCATTCTGACGGAGCGGCAGGGGCTGGTCTCGGCGCTGGCCCGGCTGAATGACGAGCTGGCGCCGTTCCGGCGCGACTGGAACCAGACGTATGGAACGCTGAGCGAAGTGGCGCGGCAGGCGGTCTCGAAGCTGGTGACGGAGATCAACGAACTGCTGAGCGAGATCATGAAGACCGACCGCGAGGACGGCAAGCTGCTGTCGATCCGCAAGCAGATGATCGAGGACGAGACCAGCGGGCTATCGGGCGGGCGGCTGGCCAACGCCTCGTATGCCCGGGCGGCGCGACCCGACGGCGGTTCGTCGGCGGACATCACGGGGTGACGCACGTGCCAGGGACGGCTTGCATGCCCGATCAGGAACTCGGACAGGTGCTCAAGGACTATCTCAACGTCGCTGAGCGCCTGCAGCGCACGCACGAGGCGCTGGAGAGCGAAGTGCAGCGCTTGCGGCGCGAGCTGAAGCGCAAGGACCGGGAGCTGCAGCGGCGGAGGCAGCTTGCGGCGCTGGGCGAGATGGCGGCGGGCGTGGCGCACGAGGTGCGCAACCCGCTGGGGGCGATCCAGCTCTACAGCGGGCTGCTGCGGCACCACTGCGAACGGATGGGCGCGGGGATCGAACTGATCGACAAGATTGAGGCCGGCATCCAGAGCATCGAGCGCGTCGTGCAAAACACGCTCTCCCTGGCGCCCAGCCGGGCCTGCCAGCTTCGCCCGCAGAACTTGCAGGTGGTCATCGAGCGGGCTCTGGACGTGAGCGCCGACGCGCTGCGCCGGCACGACGTGCGCGTGACGCGCGAGACGGCCGCCGAAACGTTCATGATCTCGTGCGACGAAGAGGCGTTGCATCGTGCGTTCGTCAATCTGCTGGTGAACGCGGCCGAGGCGTCGCCGCCGCAGGGCGAGGTGTGCGTCGTGGTGCGACGTGGGCGGCGCGGGATGGTGGTGACGGAAGTCCGCGACCACGGACGGGGGCTGCAGCGCGGGGCCGGCGAAAAGATATTCAATCCGTTCTACACAACCAAGGAGCAGGGCACCGGACTGGGGCTGACGATCGCCTACCGCCTGATCGAGGCGCACGGCGGGCGGCTCAGCGCCCGCAACCACCCCGAGGGCGGGGCGGTGTTCTCGGTGTGCCTGCCGCTGATCGAGGGAAATGACGGGCGCGGACGCGGCAGTCAAACAGAGTCCCGGCGGATCACCGCCGCTTAGGTTCGAACAGGGAGAGGATTCACCCCCATGGCAACGATTTGCGTGATTGACGACCAGGCACTGATGCGGGAGTCGCTTCAACAGGCGCTGACGCTGGCGGACCACAAGATCATCGCGTTCGACAACGCGCAGGAAGCGCTGACGTTCATCAAGCAGAGCCACCCCGACGTCGTGCTGACGGACCTGAAGCTGACCGGCATGGACGGCGTGGCGCTGCTGCGTGAGATGCGGCGGCTGGGGCTGGAGACGCCCGTGGTGTTGATGACGGCGTTTGCGACGGTTTCGACGGCGGTCGAGGCGATGAAGCTGGGCGCGTTCGACTACGTGCAGAAGCCGTTCAACGCCGAGCAGATCGGCATCGTGATCGAGCGCGCCCTGCGCGAGCGAAACCTGCTGCGCGACAACGAGGTGCTGCAGCGGACAGTCGAGGACTTCCGGCGCGACCGGCGTCTGATCGGCGACAGCCCGGCGATGAAGCCCGTCCTGGAAAAGGTCGAGCGTCTGGCGCAAAGTTCGGCGACGGTGCTGATTACCGGGGAGAGCGGGACGGGCAAGGAGATGATCGCGCGGGCGCTGCACGCGGCGTCGCCACGGGCGGACAAGCCGATGCTGTGCCTGAATTGCGCGGCGCTGTCGAGCACGCTGCTGGAGAGCGAGCTGTTCGGCCACGAGAAGGGGGCCTTCACCGGCGCGGACCGGCTGCGGCGCGGGCGTTTCGAGCTGGCCGACGGCGGGACGCTGCTGCTGGACGAGGTGAGCGAGATCGAGATCGGTTTGCAGGCCAAGCTGCTGCGCGTCCTGCAGGAGCAGGAGTTCGAGCGCGTCGGCAGCTCGGTGACGCGGCGGATCGACACGCGCGTCATCGCGACGACGAACCGCGATCTGCGGGATTGGGTGCGGCGCGGCAAGTTCCGCGAAGACCTGTTCTACCGTCTGAGCGTACTACTGATCGAGGTTCCGCCGCTGCGCGAGCGGAGCGGGGACATTCCGACGCTGCTGGAGTACTTCATCGAGTCGATCTGCGCGCGGGACGCGCGTCCGCGGCCGACCCTCTCGCCGGAGGCGATCCGAATGCTGAGCGAGTACCGCTGGCCGGGGAACGTGCGCGAGCTTGAGAATCTGTGCGAGCGGCTGTGCGTGTTGGAGTCGGGGCGGACGATCCGGCCGGAGCTGCTGGCGTCGTTCCTGTCGGCGCCGATCAAGACGGCCAGCGCTCCGCTGGAAGGATTGGAGCTGCGGCACGGGTCGATTCTGGCGGACGCGGAGAAGGAGCTGATCATGCGGACGCTGCAGCGCTTCAGCGGGCACCGCGAGAAAACTGCGCGTGCCTTGGGCATCGGATTGCGCACGCTGGGGCTCAAGCTCAAGAAGTGGCGCGAGGAAGACGCGGTCCGCAGCGAGCTGACCGTCGCCACAGTGTAGCGCGCAAGCGGCGCCGCGGCTTGCAGTTGCGCGCCGGCGCCGCGCAGTGCTCGCCGCCCGAACGCACGTGCGGGCGGCCGGCGGGCATGCGGCGTGCATGGGACGACGGCGACAACCGCGGAGGACGGCCAGTGTGGATTGACCGGGTGACGTCGAGTTCGCTGATCAGCGCGCTGGAGCTGTCGGCGCGCTTCAGCGAGGAGCGGCACCGCGTGTTGGCCGACAACGTCGCCAACATCGACACGCCGGACTACGCGACCAAGCGGCTGGACCCGGCGGCGTTCGAGGCCTCGCTGCGCGAAGCGCTGGAGCGGCAGGACTCGGCGGAGGCGGCGGGCGATGGTCGCGACGGGCTGGAGCTGCGCGGCAACGCGCAGTTTCGAACCACCGACGATGGCGCGATCGAGGTGGCGCCGGCGGTTGAGCCGGCGGGCAACGTGCTGTTTCACGACGGGACGAACGCCGGCGTGGAGCGGCTGATGACGGACGTGGCGGGGAACAAGCTGCGGTATGAGATGCTGACGAGCCTGCTGCGGAACGAGTTTGACGGGCTTCAGTCGGCGATTCGCGGGAGAGTATCGTGATTGACGCACTTGACATCAGTGCTTCAGCGCTGGCGGCGCAACGTGCCCGGATGGACGTGATCGCGGGCAACGTCGCCAACGCCTTCGTCACGCGCCAGGACGACGGGACGGTGCGGCCGTATCGACGGCGCGTGCTGTCGCTGGCGGAGGGCGACGGCGCAGGCGGCGCGGGCGTGCAGGTGGCGGCGATTTCGGAAGATCCGTCGGAATTCCGGCTGGTGTACGACCCGGGGCATCCGGACCGCATGCGTAGCGGGCCGGGACGCGACTACGTTCAATATCCGAACGTCAACATCACGATGGAATACGTGGACGCGATGGAAGCCGGGCGTGCGTATGAGGCGAACATCGCGGTGATGAACGTGACCAAGGAGATGATCCGCGACTCGATCCGGCTGTTTGCCTGACGAGTCGGCCGGTTTTGCGCGGGGCGACCCGCGGAGGGCGTGAGGCGCGAGGACGCATGTCGAACTTCATCGATCCCATCAAGATCAGCGGCACGGGCGGGGCGGCGCGCCCGAGCGCGGCACCGGCGGTCGGCGAGCGCGCCGGCGGCGCGGACTTTGCGGCGACGCTGCGGCAGGAGCTGCAGCGCGTCGCGGCGATCCAGAACGAGGCGGACGCGGGCGTGCAGGGACTGCTGACCGGGCGGACGCAGAACGTGACCGAGGTGTTCGCCACGGCCCGCAAGGCGCAGGTCGCGTTCAACGTGCTGATGGAGATACGCAACAAGCTCGCGGATGCCTACACCGAGCTCAAGCAGCTCCGCGTCTGACGCGCCGGCGGAGGTCGGACGGGATGCGGCGGGGCGGCGGCGGAGGCCGTCGCGGAACTGACGGCGGGACGCCGTCGCGGAAGCCAGGATGGCGCTCTACAACGACATCATGAAGCGCGTCGGCGACAGCCTGCGCGCCCTCTCGCCGTCGCAGCGCGCCGCGCTGCTGCTCAGCGCGCTGCTGGTGGGGGTGTCGCTGGCGTGGCTGGCGTCGTGGGCGGCGTCGCCCGAGCTGAGCGTGCCGCTGCTGGATCAGGCGCTGTCGGCGGATGAGATTGCGCGGATCCGGGCGGGGCTGACGCAGATGAACGAGCCGCACAAGCTGGTGGGCTCGCAGATTCTCGTGCGCCCGAACGCCAACCGTCTGGCGCTGCTGGCGCAATTGCAGCTTCAGGACAACCTGCCCACGACCACCGCCACCGCCTTCGACAAGCTCGTCAAGGAAAGCAACCCGTGGATTCCGCAGGAGGAGAACAACCGCCGCTGGGTTGTGGCGTATTCGCAGATGCTGGCGCGGGCGCTGGAGCAGTTCAACGGGGTGCGACGGGCGGAGGTGTTTCTGAACCTGACGTCGGCGCAACGGGGTTTTTCGCGGAATCCGCCGGCGGCGTCGGCGGGCGTAACGCTCTACATGAAGAACGGGGAGCCAGTGCCGCGCAACCTGGCGATCGCGGCGGCGCGGCTTGTTTCGGGTGCCGTGCAGGGGCTGACGCTTCAGGCGGTCAACGTCGTTGACGGCGCGGGGAACACGGCGCTCGACTGGCAGGACGAAGCGGACGGAAGCGGGGCGTCGCGGCGCCGGACGCGCGAGGAGGAGCGCGAGATCGCGGCGAAGATTCGCGATCAGCTCTCGTTCATTCCCAACGTGCGCGTCAACGTGCAGGTGGAGCTTGATCTCAGCACGGTCGACACGCGCACGTCGACGCCGCAGAAGTCCGTCGCGATCCGCGAAAAGTCGGACGATTCGCAGCGGACGCGCTCGTCGCGTGGCGGGCAGCCGGGCGTGGAGCCGAACACGGGGTTGGCGGTGGGCGGCGCGGGCGGCGAGAACACCGAGACGCGGACGATGTCGGAAAAGGACTTTGTCGCCGGAATGAAGGTCGAGAATGAGACGAAGCCGGGCGGCGGCGTCAAGGAGGTTTTTGCGGCGGTGTTCGTCTCGCGGTCGTATCTGGTCGGCGCGTTCAAGCGTACCAAGCCGGATGCGACGCCGACGGACGCGGACGTTGAGGCCGTGTTTGCGGCCGAGAAGAAGCGCATCGTCAGCCAGGTGACCAAGCTGGTGAAGCCGCAGACGGAAGAGAAGGTGGCGGTGGACTGGTACGACGACAGCCTTGCGGCGGGTGGTGGTGGCGGGGGTGGCGCGGGCGGCGGAAGCGCGGCGAGCGCCGGGGCGCTGGAGACGGCGCTGTCGATGGTGCAGCAGTATGGCGCGCCGGCCGGTCTGGCGGTGCTGGCGCTGGTGTCCTTCTCGCTCATGCTGAGCCTGTCGCGCCGGACGGCGGCCAGCGAGTCGCTCGGGCTGGATCTGGGGTTGCCGCGCGAGGTGATCGACGCAGCCAAGAAAGCGGCGCAGGACGCGAGCACGGCGGGCCGCAAGGTGGCCTCGCGGGCGGCGACGCGCGATCCGGAGGCGCTGGCGGCATTGCAGCCGGACGTGGGCGAGACGCTGGCGACCGACGGGCTGCTGGTGGCCCGCGAGATCGACGAGACGACCGTGCAGATCAACGCCATGCTTGAACAGGTGGGCGAGATGATCGAGCAGAATCCGGACACGGTGGCGTCGCTGGTTGAGCAATGGACGCAGCAGTCGAGCTGAGGAGCGCGGCATGCCGTTCGGCTTTGCCAAAGAGACGAAGAAGATCGACGTCAGCGAGCTGAGCGGGATCAAGAAGGCCGCGATTCTGTTCATCGCCATGCGGCATGAGACCGCCAGCCGGGTGCTGAAGCTCATGCCGGCGGAGGTGGTGGAGGAGATTACGCGCGAGATCGCGGCGACGCGGACGATCGATCCGAACCTGCGGCAGGCGGTGGTGGCGGAGTTCTACAACCTGGCGCTGGCGCGGCAGTATGCCGACGCGGGCGGGCTGTCGTACGCGCGTTCGCTGCTGCAGGAGGCGCTCTCGCCGGAGGAGGCCAAGCGCGTCATCGCGACGATCGAGCATCAGGTCTATCAGCAGCCGTTCAGCTTCCTGCAGAAGACCGAGACCGAGAACCTGCTGACGTTTTTGCAGGAAGAGCACCCGCAGACGATCGCGCTGGTGCTGTCGCACCTGCCCTCGGCGAAGGCGTCGGAGATTCTGGTGGGCTTGCCGCCCGAGAAGCAGGTCGAGGTGATCGCGCGGGTGGCGAACATGGACCAGACCAGTCCGGACGTGATCAAGGAAGTGGAGCGCGGGCTGGAGAACCGGCTGTCGGGCGTGGTGTCGGAGCGTTTTCAGCGCGTCGGCGGGATCAACGCGGTGGCCGAGATGCTGAACCTGGCGGGTCGGGCGGCGGAGCGGTCGATCTTCGAGGGGCTGGAGCAGCATCACCCGGAGCTGGTGGATGAGATTCGCCGGTTGATGTTCGTGTTCGAGGACATCATCCGGATCAACGACCGCGGCATTCAGTCGATCCTGAAGGAAGTGGACAACGAGCAGCTTTCGTTGGCGCTGAAGACCGCCAGCGAGGACCTCAAGAAGAAGATTTTCGGCAACATGTCGGAGCGGGCCGCGGCGCTGATTCAGGAAGAGATGCAGTTCATGGGGCCGGTGCGCGTCAGCGACGTCGAGGCGGCCCAGCAGAAGATCGTGGACATCGTGCGGCGGCTCGAGGACGCGGGCGAGATCATCATCTCGGGCAAGGGCGGCGACAAGGACATGATCGTCTGAGGCGCGGGACGAGCCGGAGGATGGAGCCGATGGCGGCGGTGATTCGTCGAGAGACCTTCGTGTCGGCGCAGGCGGTCAGCCTGCGCGACGTGCAGCAGCACGCCGACGGCATCGTGGCGCAGGCGCGCGAGGAAGCGCGGCGCGTCCTGGCCGAAGCGGAGGCAGCGTCGGGCGCGCTGTTCGAGCAGCGCCGCGCGGAGGGCTACACGCGCGGGTTTGCCGAGGGGCGGGCGGCGGGCGAGTCGTCGCTGGGACAGGAGGCGCGGCAGAAGGCGCTCACGGAGGCCCGCGCGGAGATCAGCGCGCTGCTGGAGACGCTCCGCGGCTGCCTGGCCGAATTCGACGGGCAGAAGCGGCACGCCCTGGCGTTGGCGCAAACGGGCATCATGCACCTGGCGTGGCAGATCGCGCGACGCGTCTGCAAGTGCCTGGCCGAATCGCCGGGCGCGCGGAGCGCCGCGGCGAACGCGGCGGCGGTGCTGGAGATGGCCCAGCACGAGCATGATCTGCGGGTGCACTTGCACCCGTTCGACCACGCCGCGATCATCGAGCTTGGGCCGGCGCTGGTGAAGCTCGAGCCGCGGCTCAAGCACGTGGAGCTGGTCGCGGACGCGGCCGTGGCGCGGGGCGGCTGCGCGCTGCACATGCGCAGCGGAACGATCGACGCGGGCATCGACGTGCAGCTCGAGCGCGTCGCCGCCGCACTGCTTGGCGATGCGGCGGCGAAGGCCGGCGACGGGCCGGGCGCGGCGCCGGCGAGCGAAGGGGGAGGCGGCGCGGCATGCGGGGAATAGCGCTCCGGCCGGACGAGGACGTCTGCGCCGCGGCGGGGCGGGACGTCGAGAGCATCATCACCGAACGGGTTCGCGGCCGCGTCAGCGGCGTGAACGGCTTGTCGGTGCACGTGGCGAGCTTTCCGGTGCCGGTCGCGACCAGTGCTCGGATTCGCACGCGCCAGTCGGGCACGCTCGACGCCGAGGTCGTCGGATTGCGCGGCGGTGAAGCCATTCTGTCGGTGCTGGGTGAGCCGCGCGGCGTGTCGGCCGGAGACGAAGTCGAGTGCGCGGCGGAGGTTCCCGGCGTGCCGGTCGGGCCCGATCTGCTGGGGCGCGTCATCGACGGGCGGGGCGTGCCGCTTGATGGACGTCCAGCACCGCGGATGAACATGCGTTACCCGCTTGTGGCGACGGCGCCGCCCGCGATGCAGCGCCGGGCGATCACGCGGCCGCTGGGGCTGGGTGTGCGTTCCATCGACGCGCTGCTGACGGCGGGACGTGGCCAGCGGCTGGGTATCTTCGCCGGAACGGGCGTGGGTAAAAGCGTGCTGATGGGGATGATCTGCCGCCACACGCAGGCGGACGTGAACGTGGTGGCGTTGATCGGCGAGCGTGGCCGCGAGGTGGGGGATTTCATCCGCGATCAGCTCGGGGCGGAGGGGTTGGCGCGGAGCGTGGTGGTGGTGTGCACATCCGACGAGGCGCCGTCGATTCGCGTGCGCACGTGCATGGTGGCGACGGCGATCGCCGAGTACTTCCGCGACCGCGGGCTGGACGTGCTGCTGATGATGGACTCGTTGACGCGCTTCGCGATGGCGCAACGGCAGCTTGGGCTGGCGGCGGGCGAGCCGCCGACCAGCAAGGGCTATCCGCCGAGCGTTTACGCCATGCTTCCGCGGCTGCTGGAGCGTGCGGGCAGTACGGCGGAGGGCAGTATCACGGGGATTTACACGGTGCTGGTGGAGGGTGACGACATCGGCGAGCCGCTGGCCGATGCCGTCCGCGGCATTCTCGACGGGCACATCTGGCTGTCGCGCCCGCTGGCGAACCGCGGCCACTACCCGGCCGTCGACGTACTGAACAGCATCAGCCGCGTGGCCGTGGACGTGGTGGACGCGGAGCACGCCGGGGCGGCGCGGGCCGTGCGGCGGGTGCTGGCGACCTGGCACGACATTGAGGACCTGGTCAACATCGGCGCGTACGTGAAGGGCGTCAGTCGCGAGTATGACCTGGCGGTCAGCACGCGTGACGCGGTGCTCGAATTCCTGCGGCAGGACCGGCACGCGGCGGCGACGTTTGAGGAGAACAGCGCCGCGTTGCGTGCCCTGCACGGCGTGATCAAGACCGCCGCGGCGGGGCCGGGCTAAGGAGGGGGCGGCGTGGCGCGACGATTTCGCTTTCGGCTGGAGACGTTGCTGCGGGTGCGCCGGATCGCGGAGCGCGAGCAGCAGCGGCAGCTTGCGGCGCGGCAGGCCGAATTGGCCCGGCTCGACAAGCTGATCGCCGAGCTTCTGGCGGAGATCGAGCGCTGGCAGCAGGTGTTGCTGGGCGAGCAGTCGTCGGCGGCGCTCGACGCCACGTCGTTGAGCCGGCAACGCGCATGGATTGCGTATCTGCGGCAGGTTTTGCACGTGCAGCAGGCGCTGCGCGGCAGCGCGGTCCAGGAAGTTGAGGCGGCGCGGCGGAGGTTGTCGGAGGCCCGCGTCCGCACGCGGACGGTGGAGACGCTGCGTGAGCGGCGTTGGCAGGAGTACCGGCAGGAGCGCGAGTCGGCCGAGCAGACCGAAGCCGACGAACTGGCACGGCAGTTGCTGTATCACGCCCGCGCTGTCACGGCGCCGCGCGTGAAGCCGTCGGAAGCGGATTGAGAGAGCCCGGATGCTGTCGAAGGTTTACCACATCAGCGCGATTGGCTCGATTGCGGTCACGATCGGGGTATTGGGGTTCGCGGGTTACCTGTTCGGCGTCGGGCGGCTGAACGGGGAGCGGATCGAGCAGATCGCGGCAGTGTTGCGTGGTGAGGGGGGCGGCAGCGCGACGAGCCAACCGGCGTCGCAGCCGGTGCTGACCGTCGAACAGGTCGACGAGCAGCGTGCGCAGGCCGTGGACGAGCTGCGCAAGGCGCGGCGTGACGAGCAGATCCGCCGGGCGGTTTTGGAGCGTGCGGCGCAGGAGGTGAATGCGCGGCAGGCGCTGCTGGACCGGTCGCTGCACCAGCTTGTGACGCTGGGGGAGCAGTTTGAGCGCGATCGGGCGAGTTGGCGCGAGCAGCAGTCGAAGCTGGCCGCCAAGTCGCAGGAGGGCGGCTTCGTCAAGGAGCTGGAGTACGTCAACGCGCTGGACCCCAAGCAGGCCAAGGAACACATCGTGCGGGCCTGGCGCAAGAGCAAGGCGGACGTGGTGCGGCTGTTCATGGCGCTGGAGACCGACAAGGGCACGTCGATTCTGCGGCAGCTCAAGGACGGTCCGGAGCTGGAGATTCTGCACGAACTGCTGGAGCAGTTGCGTATTCAGGACGTTGACAAGTTCGCCGCCCAGACACGGACGGAAACGGGCGGCTGACGTACGAGCCGCATTTGCGCGGCCGGGAAGCAGCCAGGATGAACGTCAGCCGATCGGACCGCGCGCCCGTGTCGCGCGAGCCCGCCCTGCCCGTGGTCGTCAGCACGCCCGACGCCCAGACACTTTTCGTTCCGCTGCTGAGCGAGCTGTCGCGCATCGACGCCGGCGCGCGCGAGCAGCGGGCGGAGCTGCGCGACGAGCAGGAGCGCGAGGCGCTGGAGACCGCGGAAACTGGCGGAATCGCTGCCGCCACCCAGACGCTTCAGCAACGTGAGGCGGCGGCGCTTCGTGGCGATGCAGCGACCGCGGCCCGCGAGGAGGCGCTGCGCCGCGCGCAAGCGCCCGAGCCGCGGCGGGGGCCGGCCGACGGGCGCAGCGCAGATGACGCGCGTTCGGAGCGCAAGGTATCGACTCCCGCGGATGGGGCCGTGACGGACGATGCTGCCGAGTTGTCGACGGGGCCGAAAGGGGCAGCGCGGACAGCGGCGGACGGGCGTGATTCGATCCTGCGCCCCGAAGCCGATCGCCCGGCGGCGCCTGCGGCGCGTGGCTCGGGCCCGCAGACGATGAGCGCGATGTCTCCGCCGATGGCCGCGGAGCGTGCCGCTCCGCCGGTCGGAGGACCGCTGAATCCGGCGGTTGGCGTGACGGCAGTCTCGGCCGCGGGCGCTGAGGCACAGGCGGCAACGCGGGCATCGACGTCGATCGGCGCTGCGGCGCCGGCGCCAATCGGCTCAGCGGCAGCGGGGACGGCGTCGGGCGGCAACGGCGAACGGGTCGAGACACCGCCGGTCGGTGCCGCGGCGCCGGCGGGCAGCGCGCGGGCCGGCGTGGCGGCGGGTCGCGCGGCGCCGGAGTTGCGCGGCGATGGCGCGGAAAACGCGTCATTCGAGCGTCTGCTGCGCGCCGTTCGCGGGCGGCTGAAAGAATCCCGTTCGACGATGACATTGCGGCTGGACCCGCCGCGGCTGGGTTCTCTCCGCGTTTGGATGACCGTTGACCGCGGGCGGGTGACGCTGGACGTGGCGACGCAGACGCATCTGGCACACCGCATGCTAACGGGCGAGGTCGAGTCGCTGCGCCGTGCGCTGGAGGCGGTCGGCGCGCAGCTCGACGCGTTTGTCGTGCGAGAACCCGACGCGCAGGAGGCGGCGAGCGATCCGGATGCGTTTCGCCCGGACGCGGACACAGCGGGCCACGGACGGCCGCACGCGGACACGGACCGTCCGCGGACAGCACCGGAGACGGATCTCCACACCGCCGGCGCCACGGAGGGCGCTGCGACGGAGTCGTTACTGGCGTGGACGACGGAGTCGTTCGTGAACGTTCTGGCCTAGCGGCGGCGCGGAGCGGCGCGGGCTGGCCGAAGCGGAATGTGGGATCCGGTGATGGATACGACCGCCATCGCGCCTGCGGGCGCGGCGACGGCGGCGCGGCCCGATCGCGGGCTGGCGTCGCTGCGCAGCGAGGACTTTTTTTCGCTGCTGATTTCAGAGCTCAAGCAGCAGGACCCGCTCGAGCCGTCGAAGACGTCGGACATGATCGACCAGGTGGCGCAAATCCGGTCGATCGAGCTGTCGGGCAACCTGAACGAGTCGCTGGCCAAGCTGGCCGATCAGAACGGCGCCGCGAGCGTCGCCGGCCTGCTGGGACGGCACGTGACCGCGGTCATCAAGTCGGGCGTGGGTCAGGAGACGACCGTGGCCGGCGTGGTGACTGGCGTGCGTTTCGGCGAAGACGGCACGCCGGTGCTGGAGCTGGACAGCGGACAGACCGTTCCGCTCAGCGCGGTGCGCAGCGTCGCGACGCTCGAAAGCGTGGAGGCGGCCGCGGCGTCCGGTTCGACGGCGACGGACGCCGACAAGTCGGCGACGGCGTCCAAGTCGACTGCCGCGGCGCAAGGCCGTGCCGCCGCGGCGAGCGGCGCGGCGCCGCGTCAGCCGTGGTTTTCGCTGGGGCCGCTGAAGCTCTATTAGCCTGGAGTGGGCGCCTCTCGGCAGCGGAACGAACCCCGGCGCCGGCTGGCATGCGGAAACGTGCGTCGCAGCGGGCGGCGGGAACTTGAACGGGTTGCATACGGAACGGCGGGAAACATGGGACTGACGTCTGCGCTGTACACGGGGCTGACCGGGCTGAACGCCAATCAGTTTCGCATCGACACGATCGGCAACAACGTGGCGAACGTCAACACGACGGCGTTCAAGTCGTCGCGGGCGCTGTTTCAGACACAGTTTTCGCAGACCTACTCGTTCGGCAACGGGCCCAGCGCGAACAGCGGCGGTGTCAACCCGACACAGATCGGGCTGGGTACGGCGCTGGGCTCGGTGCAACGGAATTTCAATCCCGGCTCGATCGAGACGACGGGCATTGCCAGCGATCTGGCGATCGAGGGCAACGGCTTTTTCATGATCCGCAAGCCCGACGGCCAGCAGGTCTACACGCGCGACGGCGCGTTCACCGTTTCGACCGACAACCGGCTGGTGACGGCCGACGGCAATTTCGTGCAGGGCTTCGGCGTCGACGGTGCGTTCAACGTCGTGCCGGGGGTGCTGACCGATCTGACGGTTCCGCTGGGGACGCTGACCCTGGCCCGCGCGACGCAGGTCGCGGCGATCGACGGCGATTTGGCGGCGAATGGCACCGTTGCGACGCAAGGTTCGCTGCACAGCTCGCAAGCGCTGGTGAACGGCGCCGGCGCGGCCGTGGACGGGTCGACCGCGCTGACCGACGTGCGCAGCGCGTCGGGCGCCGCCGTCGCGCTCTTCAACGACGGCAGCGTCATCACGGTGTCGCGCGTTGCGAAGGGCGGCCGCGAGCTGCCGGACGCGACTTTCACCGTAGGCACCGACGGCGCGACGCTCGATGATTTCGCCAACTGGCTCGAACGGACGATGGGGATCGACGCCACAGCCGGATTGACCGGCAACCCGGGCGTGAGCATCGAGAATGGGTCTATCGTGATCCGCGGGAACGCCGGCGAGCAGAACGACATCGAGATCACCGGCAACGACTTCCGCAGCGACAACACCGCCGCGCCGCAACCCTTCACGTTCACGAAGTCGCAGAGTGCCGACGGCAGCGGGGTGTACACGGGGCTGACGGTGTACGACTCGCTCGGTAATCCCGTCATTGTGAACCTCACCATGGTCCTGGAAGCGACGCCGAACACGGGTCCGGTCTGGCGGTTTTTCGCGGAGACGCCTGACGGCGTCGGCGGCAACCGGTTGCTGGGCACGGGGACGATCACGTTCGACACGGATGGGAACTTCGTCGCCGCCGATGGAAATCGCATCAACATCGACCGCTCCGGGACTGGCGCGGAGACGCCGCTGACGTTCGACCTGGATTTCAGCGCGGTGAAGGGGCTCTCGACGGTGGAGTCAGGGCTGATTCTGGCGGATCAGGATGGATTTCCACCCGGGACGCTGACGAGTTTCGGCGTCGGTTCGGATGGGATGATCACGGGTGTTTTCACCAATGGGCTGAGCCGTACGCTGGGGCAGGTGGCCCTCTCGGTGTTTGACAATCCGGCCGGCCTGATCGCGGACTCGGACAACAACTACCTTCTGGGGCCGAACGTGGATCAGCCGGTGATCACCCCGCCGGGTGGTGGTGGTGCGGGCACGCTGCTGGGGGGCGCGTTGGAGTTGTCGAACGTGGACCTGGCGCGCGAGTTCATCGGGCTGATCACGTCGAGCACGGGCTTTCAGGCCGCGAGCCGCGTGATCACGGTCAGCAGCGATCTGCTGAACCAGCTTCTGCTGATCGCGCGCTGAGGCGCGTAATCGGCGCCCGGCGCACATCCTGCCTGTTTGCGGCGGCTTCGTCTCATAAACGGCGCTGTGCCGCGCTTCGGCGTCGCCGCTGTGAAGCACCCCCGGCGGGCTGGTCGATATGGCTTGCGCGGCGCGCGAGGGCGGCCGCGGCGGTGATATTCGACCTCGGTGAAAACGAACATGGCGGAAGAGACCAAGCCGGCGGCGGGGCAGGAGCAGGCCAAGCCCAAGAAGAAGCTGCCGATGACGATGATCATCGTCGCCGGCGCGATGACGCTCGAAGCCGTCGCGTTCTTCGTTGCGATGAAGTTCATGGGTTCGTCCCCGGCGCCGACGCACGCGGAGGAGAATCCGCACGTCGAGGCGCACGCCGAGGAGCATACGGCGGCGACGGTCGAAGTGAGCCTGCTCAAGCGGCTGCGTGTGCCGAATTCGCAGAATGGCCGCAATTACATGATCGACCTGGATCTGTCGGTCATCGTGCGGGGCGACAAGCAGGCGCTGGTGGAAGAGCTGGTCAAGACGCGGATGGGAGAGATCCAGGACCGGCTGTCGCAGATTGTCCGCGCCGCGGAAGGGCGGCTGCTGGCCGAGCCGGACCTGCAGGGGCTGCGGATTCAGTTCAAGGCGGCGCTGGATGAGATCATCGGCGACCCGGAAGTGGTGCAGCGCGTGCTAGTGCCGCGCTTTGTGCCGATATTGGCGGATTGACCGACTCGAAAAGCGCGACGACCTGATTTCCCACGGATGGGAGCTGACCATGCCGGACGAAACCCCGCAAGCCGTCCAAGCCGAAGCGAACGCTTCTAGTAATGAAGTCGCCGCGCCGCAAGGTTCGCCTGCGGGCGGACCGGCAGACGCGGCGGTCGCGGCGGCGCCCGGCCCGCAAAACGCACCCGCCGCCGGCGCGCCCGAGGCCGACAGCAGCGCGACATCTGCGGCCGGCGCGCCCCCTGCGGGCGGCGCGGAATCGCCGGCTTCAGCCCCGCCCGCGGCGGCGGACGCGCTGCTCGCATCGCAGGAAGAGCTGAATGCCGCCCTGGGGACCGCGCAGCAGGCCGTGGCCAGCGCGGCCGACGCGGTGCAGCAGGTGGAGCGCGAAGTGGCCGGAGTGGTCGGCGGCGTCGGGGGGACGGCGGCACCACGCGACGCGCGTCCGCTGCCGCTGCCGGAATTCGACGCGCGTGCGGCGGCGTCACCGGCGGGAGGAATCGAGCTGCTGGATGACGTCGAGCTGCACGTGAAAATCGAGCTGGGACGCACGGAGATGTACGTCGAGGACGTACTGAAACTGGGCGTCGGGTCGGTCGTGGAACTGGACAAGCTGGCGGGCGATCCGGTCGACATCTTCGTCAACGACCGCCTCATCGGCCGCGGCGAGGTCCTCGTGTTGAACGACAATTTCTGTGTGCGGGTGAATGAACTTCTCAGCACGATCGCGGAGTGAGCGCGGGCGGCGGCCGGCCGGCGCGCAGCGCGGCACACGGCTGCTGGCGGCCGCGGTGCTCGTGCTTGCCTACACGGCACCGGCGCCCGCCGAGGACCCATGGGAAGCGGCCGGCGTGGCTCCGGAGCAGGGTGGCCGGGCCGTCCTGCGCCGAACCGGTCCCAGCGCTCAGCAGAACTCAAGCGCGCAGCGTACGCCGTCGCTGAGCCCGGGATGGTGGCGCAGCACGCTGGCGCTCGGCGGAGTCGTCGGAGGTGTGCTTGTGCTGGCGTGGGTCGTGCGGCGGCTTCCGACGCCGTACCGCGTCATGCGGCCGGGCCTGGTGCAGATTCTCAGCCGCACGCCGATCAACGCGCGACAATCGCTGTGTCTGGTGCGCGTCGGGCAGCGCATCGTGCTGGTGGGCGTGTCGCCGGGTCAGCTCGCGACGCTCGATTCGATCGACGATCCGGCGGCGGTGGCGCGGCTCGCGGCGCACGGATTGGGCGCGACGAAACCCGCCGCGTTCGAGCAAGAGCTTGGCGCACAATCCGGCCGTTTTGACGACCGCGCAAACTCGACCCCGCATAATTCGCCCCCCCCGGCCAAAATCGTCAATGTGCGGGCGAAGCTGGCCGAAACAATCCAACGACTGAGGTCGCGGCGCAGCGCGTAGTGCGAGAAGCGTCGTGCAGGACGGCGGCGGAGCCGCACGGAGACGGAGATGATCCGCGGAGCGGGTCGCATAATGGCATGGATGCCGCTGGCGGCGGTGCTGTGGTGGTCGGCGTCGGCGCCGGCATCGCAACCCGCGGCCGAGCCGGCCGCACCGCCGGCGCATGCCTCGGGCGCTCCGATCTACATTCCGGACGTCAGTCAGTTCCTGCCGCCTGCGACCAACCGCGAGTCGCTCTCCACCTCGTTGCAGCTTCTGATTCTGTTCTCGGTGCTGACGATTCTGCCCAGCATCATCCTGATGATGACGTGCTTTTCGCGCATGATCATCGTGCTGGTCCTGCTGCGGCAGGCGCTGGGGACGGCGTCGCTGCCGCCGTCGCAGGTCCTGATCGGGCTGGCCTTCTTCCTGACGCTGCTGGTGATGGCGCCGACCTGGGAGCGGATTCACGCGCAGGCCGTCGAGCCGTACGTCAACGGCGATCTGTCGCAGACCGCGGCGCTGACGGCGGCGACGGGCGAGCTGCGCGGGTTCATGTTCGACCAGATCGAGGCGGCGCGGAACGAGCAGGACGTGTACATGCTGGTCGAGTATGCGCGGCGTGAGTCGATCCCCGAGACCGAGGTGCTGACGCGTGACGAGGTGCCGCTGACGGCGCTGATTCCGGCGTTCATTCTGAGCGAGCTGAAGGTGGCGTTCGTGCTGGGGTTCCGCATCTACCTGCCGTTTCTGGTCATCGACATGGTGATTTCGACGATTCTGGTGTCGATGGGCATGCTGATGCTGCCGCCGGCGCTGATCTCGCTGCCGTTCAAGCTGCTGCTGTTTGTACTGGCGGATGGGTGGCACCTGGTGGCCGGGTCGTTGACGGCCAGTGTCGCGATGTAGGAGCGCGGATCGGGTGCCGCGAGCGGTTGGCCCGGCCCGGATGACGGGAGGACACGATGGACGTCGGCATGGCACTGGATCTGGCGCGCGAGGCGCTGATCGCCAGCCTGATCATCGCCGGACCGATTCTGGTGGCGGGCATCACGGTAGGTGTGATCATCAGCCTGATCCAGACGGTGACGCAGATGCAGGACCAGACGCTCAGCATCGTGCCGAAGATCGTCGCGATGGTCGCGGCGGGCATCTTCTTTCTCCCGTGGGTGACTGAGCACGTGCTGGAGTACGCGCGGCGCTCGATCGGCAACATGTGAGCGCCGCCACAACCGGCAGGAAACGCAACGGCATGCCGCTGGATCTGCTCAACGCCTACCTGAACGTACCGGTGTTCGGCCTGGTGGCGGCGCGGCTGGCGGGGCTGATCATGTTTCAGCCGCTGCTGAGCAGCCTGGCGATTCCGGGCAACCTGCGCGTGCTGTTTGTGCTCGCGTTGGCGGCGTTGGTGACGCCCTTCGTGCAACTGCCGGCCGACGCACCGGACTCCACCCTGGAGTTCGCGATCGCCCTTTCCAGCGAACTGCTTCTGGGAATCCTGATGGGAGGTGTGGTCGCGGCGTGTCTGGTCGGGCTGGAAGTCGGCGGGCTGCTGGTCGCACAGGAGTCGGGCCTGGCGTACGCCCAGGTGATCGACCCCAACACCGAAAACGAGAACACGGTCGTGAGCGTTTTCTATCTTCAGCTCGGCGTCGTCGTGTTCCTGACGCTGGGGGGACACCGCGCGGTGCTGGGGTCCTGCCTGCGGTCGTTCGACACCGTGCCGCTGTTAACGGCCATCGACACGACCGGCGGGCTGAGCTGGTTCACCGACGCGCTGGCGGCCGCGTTCGAGCTGGCGGTGCGGGTCGCGGCGCCGACGGTGGTGACGCTCTTTCTGGTGAACGTGGCGATGGGCTTTATCGCACGGACCATGCCGCAGTTCAACGTGGTGACGCTGGGATTCTCATTCAAGACGCTGATCAGCTTCGTCATCGCCGCGGCGGCGCTGCCGCTGGCGGTCGACGCGTTCGCCTCGCAGCTCGAGCGCGCCATCGAGTGGCTGGGGGCTTCATTCGGCTGAGCCGACATCGCGCGGCCTGGACTCTGAGATCATGGACGAATCGGACGAAAAGACCGAACAGCCGACGGCGCGGCGCCTTGAAGAAGCGCGGCAGAAGGGCAACATCGCGCGCAGCGCCGACCTGGCGGCCGCGGTCGCTCTGCTCGGGGCCGTCTGGACGCTCGACACGTTCGGCCGCCAGTCGCTCGAGGGACTGATCGCGCAGTTCCGGCGGCTGGGGGAGGCGGGCGACCACAGCATCGCCGCGTTGCCGATCTGGATCTTCACGGCGCTGCGCTCGACGGGGTGGATTCTGCTGCCGTTTCTAGCGGTGTCGGTGGTGCTGGCGATTCTGGCGTCGGGCGTGCAGACGCGTTTCAACCTGGCCTGGGCGCGCATGCAGCCCGATCTCGGCCGGCTGAGCCCCCTGAACGGGCTGAAGCGGCTCTTCTCGGGTGCCTCGGCGGTGACGCTGCTGATGGGTCTGGCGAAGATGGGGCTGCTGGGAGCGGTCGCCTGGGTGACACTCAGCGGGCGGTTGGGGCATTTGCTGGCGATGGGGAACGTCCCCGCCGCCGGGCTGCTGGCGCGGGCCTGGGAGTTGACGTATCTGATCGCGATCCGGATGGGGCTGATACTGCTGGTGCTGGGCGTGATCGACTACTTCTACCAGCGCTGGAGCGTGATGCGCAAGCTGCGGATGAGCAAGCAGGAGGTCAAGGATGAGATGAAGCGCATGGACGGCGACCCGCTGATGAAGCAGCGCCGCCGGCAGGCGCAGATCAAGCTGATGATGCAACGGATTCGGATGGACGTGCCGAAGGCGGACGTGGTGGTGACGAATCCGACGGAATACGCGGTGGCGATCCGCTATGACGAGCGCTCGATGAGCGCCCCGCGCGTCGTGGCCAAGGGCAAGGACTATCTGGCGCTTCAGATCCGGCTCGTCGCCGCCGAGCATCACGTGCCGATCGTGCAGCGTCCGGCGTTGGCGCGGGCGCTGTTCGCCTCGTGCGAGCCGGGTGACGAAATTCCCGAGGCGCACTATCGGGCGGTGGCCGAGGTGCTGGCGTACGTCTATCGGCTCGAAGAGCTGTCGGGGCAGCGCGCGCGCCGGCCGGGTGCGGCATGAGAGCTAGAGGCACACGCCAGGGCAATTCACGCGCGCTCGACCTCGCGCCACGATCGGCGGTGCGGGCATGAGCACGGCACTGGAGCTGAGCCCGATCGCGCGATTCGTGACGCGGCATCGCGGGCTGCTGTTTCCGGCGGCGATCGTGGCGCTGCTGTTCGTGATTCTCATCCCGCTGCCGACGTTCGTCCTCGATTTTCTGCTGATCGCCAACATCCTGCTCTCGACGGTCGTGATGATGACCGTCATTTACATCCGCACGGCGCTGGAGTTCTCGAGCTTTCCGTCGCTGCTGCTGTCGCTGACGCTGCTGCGGCTGGTGCTGAACATCGCCACGACGCGGCTGATCATCTCGAACGGCGAGAGCGGCACCGCCGCCGCCGGCCACGTGGTGCAGGCCTTCGGCGTGTTCGTCGCGGCCGGCTCGCTGGCGGTGGGCGTGATCATCTTTGTGATCATCACGGTGATTCAGTTCGTCGTGATCACGAAAGGCGCGACGCGCATCGCCGAGGTCGCGGCCCGCTTCACGCTCGACGGCATGCCCGGCAAGCAGATGGCGATCGACGCGGACCTGAACGCGGGGATCATCAACGAGGCCGAAGCGCGGCGGCGGCGCGAGGAGATTTCAGCCGAGGCTGACTTTTACGGGGCGATGGACGGCGCCAGCAAATTCGTGCGGGGCGACGCGATCGCGGGCCTGGTGATCACGTTTGTCAACGTGCTGGGCGGCCTGTACGTCGGAATGGTCGAAGACGGCATGACGCTGTGGGAGTCGCTCGACGTCTTCACCAAGCTGACGATCGGCGACGGGCTGGCGTCGCAGATTCCGGCTTTCATTCTCTCGGTGGCCGCCGGCCTGCTGGTGACGCGCAACGCCGGCAAGTCGAACCTGGGCGAGGAGCTGCTGGGGCAGGTGTTCGCCAAGCCGGTGGCACTGGGGCTGACGTCGGGCTTCCTGGGCGTACTGGCACTGACGCCTCTGCCGACATTTCCGCTGCTGACGCTGGCGGCGGGCTGCTCGGGGATGGCTCTCATGATGAATCGCAACCAGACCGCGCGGGCGGCAAAGAAAGCGGCCGACGAGCGCGCCCACGAGAAGAGCAAGCCGGAGAAGATCGAAGCGCATTTGAAAGTGGACGCGCTGGAGCTTCAGCTCGGCTTCGGCCTGGTGCGCCTGGTGGATCGGACGCGCGGCGGCGACCTGCTGGATCGCATCGCCGCCCTGCGCCGCCAGACGGCGCTGGAGCACGGGCTGGTCATCCCGCCGGTGCGGATTCGCGACAGCGGCACGCTGCCGCCCAACAGCTACGCCGTCCTCATCCGCGGGCAGGACGTGGCGCGCGGCGAAATCTACCCGGATCAGTTCCTGGCGATCAACTCCGGCGTCGCCGAAGAGCCGCTCGCGGGCATTGAGACGGTCGAGCCCGCGTTCGGGCTGCGGGCGTACTGGGTGGCCGGCGAGGAGCGCACGCGAGCCGAGCGGCACAATTACACCGTGATCGACGCGAGCGGCGTCCTGATCACGCACCTGACTGAGGTGATCCGCCGCAACGCGGCCGAGTTGCTGACGCGCGGCGAGACGCAGAAGCTGATCGACGCGCTGAAGGAGCGCAACGCGGCCCTGGTGGACGAGGTGATTCCCGCGCAGCTCAAGGTCGGCGACGTGCAGAAGGTGCTGCAAAACCTGCTGCGCGAGCGCGTGCCGATCCGCGACCTGGAAGTGGTGCTGGAAGCACTGGGCGACTGGGCGCCGCGCTCCAAGGATCCCGAGATTCTCAGCGAATACGCACGCAACGCACTGGCGCGGACCATCTGTGCGCAGTACCGCGACGAGAAGAACGTCATTCATTGCATCACACTCGATCCGGCGGTCGAAGACTATCTTCAGGCCGGCATACAGCGCTCGGAGCACGGTTCGGTGCTTTCCATGCCACCTGACCGTCAGGCGGCGCTGGCCATGAAGACCCGTCATCTCGTGGAGCGCGCCGCGCCGCAGGCCGGCGGCGCCACGCTGGCCGTCGTCTGCTCGCCAGTGGTGCGGATGTGGTTCCGCCGGCTGATCGAGCCGATGCTGCCGCAGACCCCCGTCCTGGCCCTGAACGAGATCGTGCGATCGGTCGAATTGCAGGCCCATGGAGTGGTGACCCTTGATGGATAGGATTCGTACATTCCGCGCGGCCTCGATGCCCGAAGCGCTCGCGCTGGTGAAGCGCGAGTTCGGCGGCAACGCCGTCATCCTCGGCACGCGCGCCGTCCAGCCCGACGGCATCGGCCGCCTCGTCCGCCGCGAATGGGTCGAGATCACGGCTTCGGCGGGCGGCGCGTCGCCGGGCGGGGCGGGCCGCGGCCGCGGTGCGGAGCCGCCGGCGGCGCCGCAGCGGAACGTCGCGCTTCCCGAGCACGTGCATCGCTACTATCAGCGGCTGGTCGAGAACGACGTGGCGCATGAGATCGCCGAACGGCTGGCGCGCTCCGTGCTCGGCCCGGCCGGTGCGCCGCCGCGGAACGAATCCCAGACTCGCCGCCGGCTGCAACAGCTCATCGCCCGTACGCTGCCGCCCTGCGAGACGCTTTCGCTGGCGGAGGGCCGCGCGACGCGGATTGCGCTACTGGGGCCGGCGGGCGGCGGAAAGACCACGACGCTGGCCAAGCTCGCGGCCCACTTCTGGCTCAAGCTCCGCAGGCCCGTCGCCATCATCTCGCTCGATCTCTTCCGCCTCGCGGCCCACGAGCAGATGCGGCGGTACGGCGAGATCATCGGTGTGCCGGTTCACACGGTCGGCACGGCTTCCGACGTTTCCGTGGCGCTCAAGGCCACCGCGGACGCGGCCCTCGTGCTGATCGACACGCCGGGCGTCAGCCCCGGCGACAGCGAGCGGCTGGCGCACGTCTCGGGACTGCTCGACGCCCTGTCGCCGGACGGCCGGCACCTCGTGCTTCCGGGCACGATGGCGGACCGCGCCCGGCAGCGCTGTGTTGAGGCGTTTAACCGACTGGCACCCACGCATGTCGTCCTGACACGGCTGGACGAGGCGGTCGGCTTCGGCGTCGTGCTGAACGCGCTGGATTCGCTTCGACTGAAGCTCAGCTACCTGACCACCGGGCAGCGCGTTCCAGGCGACATTATTCCTGCTTGCAGTGATCGCCTAGCTGAGCTAGTATTACACGCCACCAGCGCCTGAGACTCGGCCAGGGCGCGTCCCATCTTCCGCGGCCGACCGCATGAAACTCGCACGTGCAGCGCACATCGCGACGCCGCCGCAAATAGTCCACAGTCGGGTCGTCGCCTTTGTCAGCGGATTGGGCGGTGCGGGGACTTCGACGATCGCCCGCGGCGTGGCGGAGACGCTCAGCTCGGGTGGCGAGCGCGTAGTGCTGGTGTCGGATGCGGACGGAATGGTGGCGCGGTGGGGGCATGCGCGCGACGGTACTTCGTCAGTCTGGACGCGCGAAGTTGGCGCGTCGCCCGATCTCGATCAGTTGCGCGGCAGTCACGATGCGGTCATCGTGGATTGCCCGCCAGGACTGAGCGCGCCACTTTTGCGCGTGGTCGAACGTGTGGATGATCTCGTGCTGGTACTCACACCGGCGCCGGCGGACCTGGTTCAAACGTATGCGCTGCTCAAACGGATCGCGCCGCAGTTGGGTTTGGCGCGAGTCGGGCTGATCGTGAATCGCGCTTCAAGCGGACAGGCGGCCAGCGCGGCACGGCGATTCTCAAACTGTGCACGACGCTTTTTAGGACTGGCGCCGATGCTGCATGGCCGGCTACCGCTGCATGGACGCGCGCGGCACGCCGAGCCGGCGCTGGCCGGGGGCGGGCCGCGCGTGGCGTCGATCGCTGCAAGTGTTTGTCTTAGCGAGATTTCCGCGCGGTTGTGTCCAGCGATGTTTGAGTGCCCACCGCCGCGGCGGCTCTGGCTGCAGTTCGCCAGCCTGTTCCTGTAATTGCCCCGCGAAAGGCCGCACGGAAGCGGGCCGATAGGTAGACACGGATGTCAGGTAATGACCAGGACCATTTCCGCCCAGATCGGGTTGTTGGCGTTCTCGCTCGCGACGGGGGCGGGTCTCGTGGCGCGCAATTCGGCGACGACGGTCTTGGTCCGCGCGCTGGTGGCGCTCGTGGTGGCGAGTCTGATCGCGCAGTGCGCCGCCTATTTCGCCCGCCAGATTCTCCGCGACGTGCTGATTCGCACCAAGTCTCGGATCGACGCGCAGCATCTCGAGGAACTCAAGACGATCGACAGCGAAGCCCCCGAGCCGGTTTCTGATGTGGCCTAGCCAGGAGAGGAATCCCGCATGATCCGCCGACGATACGCCCAGCGCCGCGTGCGCACCATGACCCGCGAGGGTGTCGACCGCGCCTTCGAATCCGATCAACACCTGCAGGAAGCGTGGCGCGAGTTCAAGCGCACCGGCGAAGAGCGCGTCCGAAACCGCCTGATCGAGCACTATCTCTACCTGGTCAAGTTCAACGCCGAGCGCATCGGCGCCAAGCTGCCGGACGAAGTCGACGTCGACGATCTGATGAGCGCCGGAATCTTCGGCCTGGTCGACGCGATCGACGCGTTTGACCTGGAGCGCGGCGTGAAGTTCGAGACGTATTGCGCGCCGCGCATCCGCGGCGCGATGCTCGACGAGCTGCGCAACATGGACTGGGTGCCGCGGCTGGTGCGGCACCGCACGCACAAGCTCGACGACGCCACCCGCGCTCTGGAAACCGAGCTGGGACGCTTGCCGACCGAGGACGAGCTGCTGCGGCGGCTGGGGCTGTCGCGGCCGAGCTTCGAGCGGCTGATCCGCGACGCGAACGCCGTCTCGCTGGTCTCACTGTCGCGCAAGCACTACGACTCGGACTCGGAGCGCGACGTGCTGGAGATCGACGTGCTGTCGGATCAGCGGCGGACGGACGCGCTGACCCAGTCGCAGCGGCTGGACATCGAGGAGATCGTGCTCAAGCGGCTCAGCCGTGCGGAGCGGCTGATCGTGGTGCTGTATTACTACGAGCAGATGACGATGAAGGAAATCGGCGCGACGCTCGACCTGTCCGAGTCGCGCGTCAGCCAGATGCACTCGTCGATTCTCGCGCGGCTCAAGGAGCACCTCGAACTGACCGCCGACGAGTGCGTCGCCGAGTAACGCGTTGTGGGGCGGGCTTCCAGCCCGCCCGAGCCGGCCGAACGCCGGCTCCAGCGACCGGGCGAGCCGGCGAAAGAGATCGCGATGTCGAGCATTCCGCCAACCTGGCTGTCGTCGATCATCCAGACGACGGCCGCGGCCGGAAAGTCGGCCGCGAGCCGCGAGAAGGAACAGTCGGAAGTCGCCGACGCCGCACGCCGCGCCGAGCAGACCGCGCCGGCCAACACGCTCCAAAACGACGACCGCGACAGCAGCGTGGACGTTGACGGCGGCGGGATGGGCGGCACGGGCCGCCAATCCGCATCACACACGCACGAACACGATCAGCCCGCGGACGAAGCGCCCCAGGAGGGCGCTGGCGGGCTCGACCTTCAGGCCTGAGCGAAAGCCGACATGCCGACAGCGGACACGGACGTCCTCCCGCCCCAGGCGCCGCCGATCGACGCGTGCCGGGCGCGCTACCTTGCGAATCTGGCGGCACTCTACCGCGTTGATCCGCCGCTGGCGGCGACGATCGACGGCCTGCCGTTTGCAAGCCTTCCGCCGGTGGAATTGGCGCGCGACGGCCGGCTGACGGCGCGACTGATCGCGGACGACGGAAAGCCGATCTACGCGCACAGCCGGTACGAGCCGGGGCGCGAAGCGCAGAGCCTGGTCGAGGCCATTCCGGAGGTGGACAGCGCGACGTTTGTGGTGACGGGCGTCGGACTTGGCCACCACGTACGAGAACTGGAGCGGCGTTTTGAGCGCCCGCTGCTGATCATCGCCGAGGATGACCTGTCGCTGCTCAAGGCGGCGCTGTGCGCCGTCGATCTAGCCGAACCGATCGCCCAGCGACGCCTGCTGATTGTCCCCTCCGCCGAGAAGAGCGACGTGCACGCACGGCTGACGAGCTGCAACGCTCCGATCATGCTCGGCACGCACTTTGTGACGCCGCCGCACGCCCGCCGCTACCACGCGGCATTTCAGGCGAAGCTGCGCGAGGAGTTCGCGAGCTTTGTGGCGTACTGCCGGCTGCAGATGATCACGCTGCTTCACAATGCCCGCATTACGTGCCGCAACATCGCGGCCAACCTGCCGCACTATCTGGCCAACCCGGGTGTCGAGGTGCTGGCCGGGGGGGCGCGCGGCCGGCCGGCGATTCTGGTGGCGGCCGGTCCGTCCCTGGCGCGGAACGTGCACCTGTTGCGCGAACTGCGCGGGCGGGCGGTGATCATCGCCGCGCAGACCGTCTTCAAAACCCTGCTGGCACAGGGCTGCCCGCCGCACTTCGTCACCAGCCTCGATTTTCACGAAGTCTCGGCCGAATTTTTCCGCGGCGTGGAGGACGTGCAGGGCTGCACGCTGGTGGCCGAGCCGAAGGCGACCTGGCACGTGCTGGACGCCTATCCCGGCCGGCGTCATGTGCTGCACAGCGTGTTCGCCGACGACCTGCTGCGTGACGCCGCGCCGTCGCGTGGTCGGCTGCGAGCGGGCGCGACGGTGGCGCACCTGTCGTTCTATCTGGCCGAGCAGTTGGGCTGCGATCCGATCATCCTGATCGGGCAGGACCTGGCGTATTCCGACGGACTCTACTACCCGCCGGGCATGCCGATCGAGGAAATCTGGAGTCCCGAGCTGGATCGCTTCTGCACGGTCGAGATGAAGCAGTGGGAGCGCATCGCGCGTTTCCGTCCGATTCTGCACCACGTCAAGGACGTGCACGGCCGCGAGACGTACACCGACGACCAGTTGCTGAACTACGCCCAGCAGTTCCAGATCGACTTCGCCGCCTCGCCGGCGCGCGTCATTCACGCCTGTGAGGGCGGGATGCAGCTCAGTGGCGTGGAGTGCATGACGTTGCGGGACGCCGCGGAGCGCTGGTGCCGCGGGGCGCTGCCGGATGGGCTCTTCGGCGAGTCGGGCGTGGTCGACGCCGGCGCGGCGTTCGCCGCGGCGCGCGCGGCGCTGGCCGAACGGCAGCGCGAGGTGTCCGCGATCCGCGACATCTGCACGCAGATGCTGAAGAACCTCGAACGGCTGGTTGGGCTTGTCGAGCGGCCCGACGAGTTCAACCGCGTGGTCGTGCAGGTCGACGCGCTGCGCGTCCGGATCCAGGCGTTCGAGCGCACCTACCGGATGGTGGTCGACGTCTCTCAACAGGCCGAGCTGCGCCGCTTCGCCGCGGATCGCCGCATGTCGGGCACTTCGCAGGAGACGGCCGCGTCGGCGCGCCGGCGGCTGGAGCGTGACCGCGACTTTGTCGCCGCGCTGCGCGACGGCTGCGACTACCTCGGCTCGCTGCTGGATTTTGCCGCCGGGCGCCTGGAGGCCGCGTGACGACGGTGGCGGCGGTTTTCGCGTCGTTTGACGAGTCGTTCCTGGGCGGTCCGTCGCCGCTGGATCGAGCGCTCGGCACGCGCAGCGTCCTGGGCCACACGCTTCATCGGGCGGCGCAGATCGCCGGCGTCGATCGCCGCTGTGTCTTCACGCATCCCGCGCACGAGGAGGCGGCGCGCGGCGCGCTGCATGCCAGCGGCCTGGAGAATGCGTTTGAGGTTCTGGCGATCGACTCGGGTGCCCGGCCGCGGCGGCGGCTGATGCGCTCGGCACGCAAGTGGGCCCTGGGTCGCTGGCGGGCGAACGTCTGTGCGGCGACGTGCTTTGATGAGTACGTCGAACCTTACTGCGTCGCCCAGGTGCTTGATCACTACCAGGCAGCAGCCGTCCTGTGCCTGGACGGCACACAGGCGGCGCTCGACCCGCGGATCGCCAGCGACATGCTGCAGCGCTGCGACGAAAGCGGCGATCGCCCGCGCCTGGTCTTCACGCAGGCCCCGCCCGGACTGGCCGGCCTGCTGCTGCGGCGCGACCTGGTCGCCGACCTGGTGCAGCAGAATCTGACCGTCGGCGTGACGCTGGCGTATCGGCCGGAGTCGCCGCAGCAGGACCCGATCACCAAGGCATCGTGCCTGCGCGTCGACCCGGCCGTCGCGCAGTCGAGCGGCCGGTTCTTCGTCGACACGCGGTTTTCGGCCGAGACGGTCGCCGAGGCGTGGGGCGCGCTGGGCGAAGATGCCGACGCCGCGGCGATTTGCCGCTGGGCGCGCGAGAATCCGCGCGACGGCGGCCTGCCGGCCGAAGTAGAGCTGGAGCTCACGACGCGCGATCCCCTGCCCGACACCACGCTGCGGCCGCGCGGGGAGCGCGTGCCGCGCCGCGCGCTGGAGTCGGCCGCGACACTGCGGCCCGCGTTCGAGGAATTCGCCCGATACGACGATCGCTTGCTCGTGCTCGGCGGCTTCGGCGACCCGCTGGCTTGCGAGCACTTCGGCGACGTGTGCGCCGTGGCGCGCGGCTGCGGAATTGCGGGTATCGCCGTCGTTACGCCGCTGGTCGAGCTCTCCGACCGGCAGATCGAGGCGCTGATTGAGCACGGCGTGGACGTGCTGCAAGTTCTGCTCGACGCCGATACGCCGGAGACCTACCGCCGCGTGCACGGCGCCGATCGCTTCCACGACGTGGTGCGGAACATCGAGCGCATCCAGGAAGTGCGTCAGTCGCGGCTCTCGCCGCAGCCACTCATCGTCCCGACGATCACGCGTTGCGCGGCGACGCTGGGCGAGATCGAGGCGTTCTACGACCGCTGGATTCAGGCGGTGGGGTCGGCCGTAATCTCGGGGTATTCGGACTTCGGCGGGCAGCTTCCGGTCGGCACGCTTCTCCCAGTGACGCCGCCAGTCCGCGGTGCTTGCCGGCGGCTTTCGCGGCGAATGATGCTGCTGGCGGACGGGCGGGCGGTGAGCTGCGATCAGGATGTTCTGGGACGGCAGGCGGTGGGCGATTGGAGGCGGCAGCGGCTGTCGGAAATCTGGGCCGGTGCGGGGTTGGGAGCGATCAGGCGATGCAATGCCGAGCGCGATTTCGGCGGGACCCCGGCGTGCGCGAGTTGCGGAGAGTGGTTCCGGCCGTAGGTGGAAATCCGGGTGCGCGGCATGCGGTATGCGGTATGCTAGTCAACGTATTGAAAATCGTCGAACGGGACGATAGCATATAAGCAGCGTGGAAAAGGCTGACACGCAGATCATTTTCAGTCGTGTGACGTGAATTCGGACTCATCTCGTTCATATTCGAATTCGTAGCTTCAGCCGAGAGTTGTTGGATATCGAATTCGGGGCAAGCGGGAGCAATTCCGCGGCCCGCGTTGGTCGCTGCGCTACACCCGCAGCCGACCAGGTGAACACTTGGGGTGAGTTGTGTCAGAGACGATCAAGTGCGCATGTCCTGAGTGCGGCGCCAAGTATCGACTCCCCGTCGAAACACAGGGTCGAAAGGCCCGGTGCAAGAAGTGCGGGAAGCCGTTCGAGGTGCCCAAGAGCGACGGCCTGGAAGACAGCATCCTGGCGTGGCTCAACGAACCCGAGGACGACGAAGCTCCCGCGCAGCCGCGCGTCATCAGCATGCAGGCTGAGGCCGCCGACCCGGACGCGGTGAAGAAGTCGCGCGGTCCGATTCGGATGAAGTCCGAGCCTTAGCCGACGCTGTGCCGATCGACGAATCCTCGTTATCGGTCCTGACACGCTCCCGAAGTGCGACCATTCGCGCGCGGCTCCTCGCCTGGTATGACGCCAGCCGCCGGGACCTCCCTTGGCGACGCGACCCGCCCGACCCGTATCACATCTGGGTCAGCGAAGTGATGCTCCAGCAGACTCAGGTCGCGACCGTCGTGCCCTATTGGCGGCGTTTCGTCCGGCGCTTTCCCGACGTGCAATCGCTGGCGGCGGCCCCGATCGAGGAGGTACTGCGTGCCTGGGGCGGGCTGGGGTACTACCGCCGGGCGCATCAGCTTCACGCGGCGGCTCGGGAATTGGCGGCCCGCGGGGGGACCTTTCCGCGGGATGTGCCGGCGCTGGAGCGGCTGCCCGGTATTGGGCGTTACACAGCGGGGGCGATCGCGTCGATCGCGTTCGGCCGGCGGGCCGCGCTGGTGGATGGCAACGTGGCGCGCGTGCTAAGCCGCGCGTTTCACCCGCTGTCGGGCGCGGGCGACGCGGAGCAGCGCGCGGATTGCTGGCGGATCGCCGAGAGACTTGTGCCGGCGGAGCGGCCCGGGGACTTCAATCAAGCGCTCATGGAACTTGGCGCGACGTGCTGTACGCCGGCGGCGCCGCGCTGCGCGGATTGCCCGTTGCGGCGGAGCTGCGCGGCGCGGCGCGCGGGTGTGCAGGACCGGGTTCCACCGGCGCGGCGGCGGTTGGCGGCGTCGACGGTTGAGGTGGTGGCGCTGGTGGCGTTGCGCCGGGGTGAAGTGCTGCTGGAACGCCGGCCCGCGGGCGGGCTGTGGGCCGGGTTGTGGGACGTGCCGTCGGAAGTTGCGGCGGGCGCCTCGGCGGATGAAGTGCGCGGTGCGCTGGAGAGGCTGGCGTCGCGCGTGGGGGTGGCGCCCAGCGCGTGCCGGCCGGTGGGGGAGATTCGTCGCACGCTGACGCATCGGCGGCTGCGGTTTCACGTGTACGTGGCGTGGGTCGATCGGCGTGTGCGGCGGGACGGCTGGCGCTGGGCGAAGCAATCGCTGGACGGGATCGGTGTGTCGCGCGCGGCGCAGGCAGTGCTGGAGCTGGTGCGACGAGGCGGCGCCGTCCGAGCTACAGCGCGTCAGCCCGCCAGGCGTGACTGAGTGAGTCGTCGAACGGCGTCGCGCGGGCGAAGATTCCATGCGGGTCGAGGGCTTGTTTGACGCGGCGCATGAGCGGCCAGTCGGATCGCGGCGGTCCGAACATCGGCAAATCGATGATGCGAACGCTGCGCGACGTCGGCAGAAGCCAGGAAACGCCGGATTGTGCCCAGCGCAGCGTCAGCTCGCGGACGGGGCGGGCGTCGGTCACGCGGACGGCCGCGTTGATCGCTCCGCTCGCCAGGCTGGCGGCGACGCGGGCCGCGGGGCATTGGCGCGCGAGTTGGAACGCGAGCTCGGCGGCGTCGGCGCGGGCGGCGCTGAATCGGATGGTCGCGTCGCCGTCAACAAGCAGATCGCTGATTGCCTGGCGCTGCCGTAGCGCGTCGTCGCCAGGGAGATATTCGCCGGCGAGCTGCTCGCGGCAGGCGGTGATCTGGGTTTCGACAGTTTCGCGACGGCCCTCGAAACCGAGCAGAACGCTGGCGGGTGCTTCGGGCGAGGCGCCGGCGGGGAGCAAAAGGTCCATCGAGGCGGGCAGGAACGGGCCTTCGAGCACGCAGCGCGCGACCCGCTCGGCGTCAGACGCGTCGCGCACGCCGATGCGCAGCGCCGCGGAGTGCTGCGGCGCCGCGTGCAGGCGAAGCGTGGCTTCGACGATGACGCCGAGCCAGCCCCACGAGCCGCAGAAGAGCTTGCAGAGGTCGTAGCCGGCGACGTTCTTGACAACGCGGCCGCCGGCCCGAATCAGCTCGCCGTCGGCGTTGACGAAGGTGAGGCCCAGGAGCAGATCGCGCATGGCGCCGGCCGATGAGCGGCGCGGGCCGCTGAGGCCAGAAGCGATAACGCCGCCGATCGTCGAGTGCTGCGGACGGGGGGCGTCAAGCGGCAGCGACTGGGCGTGGCCGGCGAGCAGCGTCTGGAGGGATGCGACGGTCATGCCGGCTTGAACGGTGACGGTGAGGTCGTCGATGGCGTGCGCGAGCAGGGCGGACTTCGCGCGCATATCGCAGCAGTGCGTGGCGCGGTCGGGTTCGGCGAGGACGCCGCCGCCCCGGATAAGGACGTGGCCCCCGTCGCGCCGCGCGTCACGGATGAGCCCGCGGATGTCGTCGTAGGTATGGCCGGTGTCTGCGGGGCGCTCGGACATTGGGTGGACTATAACGCGAGTCGCGGGGCGCGGGGCGCGGTTCAGCGACGGCGATGCAGAATGAAGAATGCAGACTGCAGAACGCAAGCGCGGGAAGCGGAGTGCAGCCGGGGCGGCCGTGCTACAAGGTCTACCAGAACGAGGCGCCGACCGAGAAGTTGAAGACCTGCTCCTCGTCGTCGTCGTCCTGCGCGATGGGGAAGCCGAAGTCAAAGACGAACGGGATGGCGCCGAAATAGTCGAGCTGCACGCGGAACCCGAAGCCGACCGAAGCGCGCCACTCGGTCAGTTCAAAATCTTCCTCGACCGTGCCCATGTCGATGAACGTCACGCCGCGCAGAACTTTTGAATACAGCGGGAAGGAGTACTCGGCGCCGCTGAGCAGCATGAAATTGCCGCCCACCGCGTCCTCGCGAATGCCCTCGCGCGGCGAGACGCCGCGGAACTCGAACCCACGGATCGAGCCGAACCCGCCGGCGTAGAGGCGTTCGAACACGGGGGCTTCGTCGACGATGTAGGAGACGTCGCCGCGGAGCGCGAGCACGCTCTTGCGGTCGAAGATGTCGGTGCGAAGGGTGCGATACCAGGTGATGCCGGCGCTGGGCTGGCCGAAGTCGAAATCGCCGCCGAGCGCGCCGACCTGCTCCCAACTGAACGAGAGGCGGTAGCCCTCGGTGGGGAAGACGCGGCTGTCGGTGGTGTCGCGGACGATGGCCCCCTTGAGGCTGGTAAGAAAGCTCGAGCCGCGATCGCGGCGGATGTCCTGCGCGGCGAAGTCGTTGATGTCGTCGATGCGGATCGATTCGGCCCGGGCGGCGCCTTCGACCGCCCAGCCCTCGAGCAGCCCGCTCTCGAAACGCCGCCCGAGGCTGAGCACGCCGCCGATGCGGCGTTCGTCGTAGGCGTCGCGCTCGCGCTGGAAGAGATAGGCCGAGGCGCCGAAGCGCAGCGGCTTGTCGAGCAGATAGGGCTCGTCGAAATCGAGTCGGAAGCGGGTCAGCTCGGTGCCAGGCTCAATCAGCAGGCGGACGCGCTGGCCGTCGCCGCGGAAGGACTGTCCGCGGAAGAACTCGCCCCAGGTCCGCGGCGTGTCGGCAAGGTCGAAATTGCGGTTTTCGATGGTAAACGAGCCGACCAGGCCGGCGTCGGAACTGACGCCGCCGCCGATCAGGAAGTTGATGGCGTTGGCCTCGCGGACCTCGACGAGCGCGTCGCGCGCGTCGGGCTCGCCGGCGTCGAGCGGCTTGACGGTGGCTTCGCTGAAGAGGCCGGTTTCGCGCAGGCGCTGCTCGGCCTTGCGGGCGGCGACGGTGTCGTAGTCGTTGCCGGGGTAGAAGCGCAGCTCGCGGCGGACGACCTCGTCCTTGGTCTGCTCGTTGCCGCGGATGGTGATGCGGCCGAACTTGAAGCGGTTGTTCTCGGTGATCTGGAAATTGACGGTCACCAGGCCGGGCTCTTCGAGGAACGCGAGCGACGACTCGACGACGACGTCGACGTACCCGATCTGGCCGTAGAGATCGGAAAGGCGGCGGCGGTCTTCGCGCAGCACCTCCTCGCGGACGAACCCGTTCGGCTCGATCTTGATGGCGGCGCGCAGATCGTCGGCGGAGAAGACCGACTGCCCGGCGAAGGCCACGTCGCGCACGCGGTAGCGCACGCCCTGGTCGATGACGAAGACGAGCGTCAGGTTGGCGCGATCGTCTTTCTCGAACTCGGTGCGAAAGCCGACGCGGGCGTCGAGAAAGCCCTCGTCGCGGTAGAAGCTCTGCAGGTCAAGCGCGTCGCGCTCGGCCCGCTCGGCGTCGAATTCGCCGGTGCGGAAAACCCAGATGTAGGTCTTCGTGCTGATCTTCGTGTCGAGCCGCGCCTCGGGAAAGGCGGTGTTGCCCTCGTAGCGGATGTGGCGCACGCGGACGCGCGGGCCTTCGGAAATGCGGATGAGCAGCCGCCGCTCCTGCTCGAGCAGCGCAGCGTCCACCTCGACGGTGGCGTAGTAGTAGCCGGCTTCCTTGTACTTGCGCAGGATGTCGTCGCGGGCCTTGTTGACCTCGTAGAGATCGAGCGGCGTGCCGGTGGCGGGCGTCAGTTCGAAAAGCTCCGAGAGGTTGAACTTCTGGTTGCCCTCGATCTGAACCGAGACGATTTCGGGCTTCTCGAGCAGCGCGAATACGACTACCGCCTGGCCTTCCTCGGTGCGGGTTTCGGCGAAGACGTTCGCGAACTTGCGCGTGCGGAAAATCTCGCGCACGTCTTCCTGCAACTGGCGGTTGCTGAGCGGTTGGCTCTCGCGCGTGCGGATCAGGCGGCGGACATACTCCTCGCTGATGCTCTCAAGGCCGCGAATCTCGACGCGGCGGATGAGCGTGCCGTCGGGAAGCTGTTCCTGGAGGGCGCCGACGGACGGCGGCGGTGGGGCGTGCGCGGCGGCTGTGCCACCGAGCGCCGCGAGGGAAAGCAACGGCGCCGCCCACAGCGCCACAGCGCGACGAAGAGCACGTGCTTGGTCGGGCACGATTCACCCGTTTGCATGAGAGAGTAGGACGTCGTACCGGCTCCGCGACCGCGCGGCGGGACGGCGGGGACACTATACCCGGGCGCGCTGCCGCGGGCTATGGACGGGCTCAGGGTTCGGGGTTCAGGGCAGGGTTCAGGGGCTGTGTGGCATGCTCGCGCCGGACCGCGAGAGCGAGCCACTCAACATCGGACCCCTGCGCGCCCGCATGGGGCACCGGACTCCCTCGGCTGCGGAGCCCCGCCCTTCAGGGCGGGCCGGCGGGCCGTCCCCGGCGTGGACGCCGAGGCGGGGCGGGCAGAGACGCCCGCCCCACCCGACTCGGAAGGGCCAAACTCGAGAGACCGGCCAGAGGCCCGTCTCGGCGATGCACACGCCGCCGGACGGTCCCCAGGGCTTGGGATAGGCTCTACTTGTCCTCAGGCCGGATGCCCATGCCCTTGCGATCCGGGTAGGCCGGGCGTTTCGGCGGCTGGTAGCCGTTGGCCTTGATCTCCTTGAGCATCAGTTCGATCGCAGCGTCGAGCTGCGGGTCTTTCACGGAGCCGTCGGCACTCACCATCTTGGCTGGGTCGTCGATCAGCTCGATGTCGGGGTCGACGCCGTGGCCCTCGACGCCCCAGGTTCCGTCCTTCTCGTAGAAGGCGAAGGTGGGTGCGGTGACGCTTCCGCCGTCGATGAGGTCGGGATTGCCGGAAATGCCGACCAGCCCGCCCCAGGTGCGGGTGCCGATCAGCTTTCCGAGTTTGTTGAACTTGAACAGCCAGGGGAACATGTCGCCGCCCGAACCGGCCAGGCCGTTGATGAGCATGCACTTGGGACCCTGGTGAGAATCGGGCGGCCAGGTCCAGTCCTTTCCGTCGCGGCGTGCCCAGTAGTTCGTCACCGGGCGGTTGAGCAGCTCGATGAAGCGCGTCGGAATCTGGCCGCCGCCGTTCCAGCGCTCGTCGATGATGAGCGCTTGACGGTCGATCTGGCCGTAGAACTGGCGGAAGAGGTTGTTCTGGCCGTTAATGCCCGTGTCGGGGACGTAAATGTAGCCGACCTTGCCGCCGGACTTTTCGGCGACGTAGCTGCGGTTTCGCTCGATCCAGGCACGGTAGCGCAGGTCGCCGTCGCCGCCGAGCAGCTTGACGACGGCCTCGCGTGCGGTGCTGTCGCGCGTCGGCTTGTCGCTGACGGTGATGGTGACGGTTTTTCCGGCCAGGCCGATGAACCCGGCCCAGGGGTCTTTCTTCGTGTCGAGCGGCGCGCCGTTGACGGCGAGCAGATAGTCGCCTTCCTTGACGTTGACGCCGGGTTGGCTGAGCGGGCCGCGGGCGTCGGAATCCCAGGGTGCGCCCTCGTGAATCTTCGCGATGCGGTAGGCGCCACTATCAAGCGTGAACGCGCAGCCGAGCATTCCGACGCTGACATTGGGCTGATCTTCCTCGTCGCCGCCGCCGTAGTAGGCGTGGCCGACGTTCAGCTCGGAGATCATCTCGCGGATGAGGAAGCTGACGTCCTCGCGCGAGACGCAGTCGTCGAGCATGGCGCGATAGCGGCGATAGACGGCTTCCCAGTCGACGCCGTGCATGTTCGGGTCGTAGAAGAAGTCGCGTTCGACGCGCCAGGCTTCGCGGAGGATCTGCCGCCACTCGGCCCGCGGGTCGATGGTCTCGAACATCGTGTCGGTGGGAACCTTCTTGTCGGTCTTCTGGTCGGGCTTGGCGTCGATCACGGCCATCGCGCCGCCCTGCATGACGAGGGCCTTCTTGCCGTCGGCGCTCAGGGTGAAGCCGTTGATGTCGGAAACGATCGTCTTCTCTTCCTTCTCGTCGGCGCTGAGGTCCAGGATCTTGAGCGACGTGTGTTCCTCGGAGCCGCGGCGCGGGGCACGGACGTAAATCAAGTGGCCGTCGCTGTTCACCGACAGGCCGAAGAAATTGCCGCGTTTGACGGGGAGCTGGATGGCGCGGCGCTCGAAACCGTCGACGTCGATGACCAGCGGCTTTTTCTCGTCCGCCGGCGCAGAGCTCGCCGGCGCCGAGCTGGCGGGCGCGGAACCACTGGCGGTCGCGGGCTGGGAGGTGGCGCCGTCCTTCTTCACCTCCTCCTCATCGTTCTTGGGCAGCAGGGGGGACTTCACGTCCTTGCGAAGCGGCACCGCCAGAAGCACGCCGACGTCGGAATAGACGAAGGTCGTGCCGTTGTCTTCGTACGTCGGCCCGCTGAAGTCGCGCAGGCTGCTGTAATAGAGGAACTCGCCCTTGCGATCGAACGTCGGATTGTTGTCGTCGAACATGCCGGCCGTCACCTGATGCTTCTCGCCGCTGGAGACGCGATAGAGCCAGATGGCTCCCATGCGGTTGTCGCCCGCCTTGGAATAGGTAAGCCAGTCGGAGTCGTGCGACCAGCGCACGCCCTGCTGATTGGCCCACGGGTCGGTGTCGATCAGCTTGAGTCCGCCGCCCTCGGCGTTGACGATGAGGAGATTGCCGGCCTTGTCCGAGAACGCGATCCGCTTGGAATCGGGAGACCAGTTCGCGTTGTAATAGAACGTGCTGCTTTTCTCGGTCAGGGCGCGCGGTTCGTCGCTGCCGTCCGCGGCGCGGACGTAAAGCTCATACTCGCCGCTCGCGTCCGAGAAGTACGCGATCCACTTTCCGTCCGGGCTCCAGGCCGGCATACGCTCGTGGGACGAGTCGGACCGGGACAGATTGCGTGTCCCGCCCTCGTGGGCCGGCAGCGAGAAAACGTCGCCGCGGGCTTCGACGGCGACACGTTTGCCGGTATTGGAAAGGTCGGCGGAGCGCTGCAGCGCCCCCATGTTGACGCGAATCGGGCGGATCGACGGGCGGTCACCCGGGATGGCGACCTTGACCGGCTTTGACTGCTCGGTCTTCAGATCGAGCAGGTAGAGATCGGCGCCGTTCTGAAGAATGATCTCGCCGTCGCCGGTGGGGCCCGGCCCGATCGACGGCCATTTCACGTCGAAGTCGGCGAACTTCGTCACCTGGGCGCGATTGCCGCCGCGGGTCTCATATTTCCAGATGTTGCCGCGATGCTCGGGTCCCTGGTCGCTGAGATAATAGACCGTGTCGCCATGCCACATCGGCAGCGAATCGGTGCCTTCCCAGTCGGTCATCAGCTTTGATTCGTGTGTCTTGAGGTTGAAGAGCCAGATATCGGTCTGCATGCCGCCGCGATAACGCTTCCATGTTCGGAAGTCGATCGAGTGCGGCGTGTAGGCCAGCCAGGTACCATCCGGGCTGACGGCGGCAGTGGCGCCGTAGGGGACGGGCAGTTGCTGCGGCAGGCCACCCTCGGGCCCGACGGTGAAAAGCTGGCGAATGCGGCCGGGGTAACCCGCGGACATGCTGCTGTTGAAGAGCAGGCGGCCGTCGGGCGTCCAGTCCTGGAGCCATTCGTTATCGGGATGATGCGTGACGCGGAATGGCGTGCCGCCCTCGACCGGGATGAGATAGATGTCGCGGTTGCCGTCGTAGTTGCCGACGAACGCGATGGACTTGCCGTCGGCGCTGAAGCGCGGGAAGCCTTCCTCACCCGACGGGCTGGAGAGCGGCGTGGCGAGGCCGCCCTCGCGCGGCGCGAGCCACAGGTCGTTCGCGTAGGCGAAGACGATCTGCGTGGCGCTGACGTCCGGATAGCGCATCATGCCGGCGTCGGGGCGGACCTGGGCATGGGCGGCGGCGGTGGCGATTGAAAGCAGAGCGAGGCTGATAAATCGACGGCGGGGTTGGGCGAACACGTCATCTCCAGGTAATCAAGGCACGAACCATCAGAAGCCGGCGCGTGGGCGGCGCCGGTGAGACCCTGCATCCAGTGACACCCGCGTGCCGGACTTCCGACGGGAAATCCGGCACGGCGAGGCGGCGGGGCGCGACCGCGGCGCCCTGACCGCACACTTCATTCGTTGGGCGTCACCGCGACATTATCGTAAAAAATCTCCGCGAGCGAAAAACCGTAAAGTCCGGGTGCGCCCTGGCGATGGCCGATCGGGTCTTCGAGCGTGATCGACCAGTCGGCCGGCTCGGACTCGCCGCGCTTCCAGACCTTTCCGCGGACCAGCGCGACGTCGCCCTTGACGTCGACACGCAGTTTCATGGAAAACCACTCGTCCTCCTTGAAGCTGAAGGGCAGCACCTGCTGGATGCGCGGCGCGGGTACCCAACTGACCAGGCGCATTTTCTGGGTATTGCCCATGAGCTCGAAGCGATAGCGATTGGCGATCAGCCCCATGTCGGGCAGGTTCCGGCTCTTCTTCGCGGCGCACACGTCGGCCCGGACGGTGTAGCCGCTCAGCTCCGGGACGCTCATGTAAATGTCGCCACGCGCCAGCGACGGATTCTCGGTCTTCTTGACCAGCACGCGCTGGCCGTCCTTTTCGGCGACCGCGAACTTGCCCCCGGCCCCGATCCAGTGCGGCGGGAATTTTCCGGCTTCGATGGCGTCGAAGTCCTGCGCGAAAGGCGGGTGCGCGGCGATGCGGACGCGCGCGGTTGCGGTCAGCTCGCCGACCTTTGCCTCGATCACTCCCACGCCACCGGGGTGATCGGCGCCGACGGCGAGCGTTCCATCGGCTGAAAGCGTGGTGCGCGGGAGTTTCCCACTCCAGGCCGGTTTCACGTCGCCGATGAGTCGGCCCTGGGCGTCGTAGGCCCGCGCGACGAAGGTGGCGGATGTTCCCGGCTTCAGCAGCACATCGGCGGGATAGGCGAGGAGCATGGCGGTCGCGGCACCATCGGGCGCTTTCTGCGGGGGCGGAATGGCGCCGACAACGGGGCTGGGGCGGGGTTGCTTGCTGCCGAGGCAGTAGACGCCGGAATCGGTCGCGAAATAGACCCGGCCGTTGGCGATGGCAGGCGAGCCATAGACGTCGACCACGCCGCCCTTGTCGTCGGTAAAGGTCTCCTCGTCGAGCAGCTTCGCGCCGCTGGGCGAGTTCTCGAGGATCAGAAAGTGCGAGTTGACCTCCGTGGCGTAGATTTTTCCGTCGGCCAGCACGGGCGAGCCCTTGCCGACCTTCCCGAGCTTGTGCCGCCAGATTTCCTTGCCGCTGTCGGCGTCGAGGCAGAAGAGGAAGGCGCTGTTGTCGATGACGTAGATGCGGCCGTCCAGCGTCGCCGGCGAAGCGTATCCGGCACCCAGTCCGTCGACACGCCAGACTTCATGCGTCTTGGAGACGTCGCCGGTGCCGGTGGCGTCGATGCACGTGAGGCGCCCCATGACGGTGTTGTCGACGTTGTCCTCGCCGTGGCTGACGTAGACGCGGTTCTTGTACACCACCGGCGAGACGTTGACGGCGAGCTTGCAGAGCTGAAACTGCCAGACGGGTTTCCCGGTCTGCGCCTGGACGGCGTAGACGTATCCGTCGGCGCCGCCGCCGATCAGAAGCCGCTGGCCGTTGATCTCGGCGACGACCGGCGTGGAGTAAATGGTGTCCTGCGGTTTTCCGCCGGGCTTGGACCACCAGACGACATTTCCGGTGCGTTTGTCGAAGGCGACCAGGCGATGGCCGCCGCCGGCCTGATCTCCCCAACTGGCGTTGAGCATTCCGACAATGACCAGATCGCCATCGAGCGTCGGCGATTGGAGCCGGCCGCCGTATCCGCTGATGCGGTTGTATTCCTCGGTGAGCGAGTGGGACCAGACGATCTTGCCGCTCGCGTCGGCGCAGAAGACCAGGCCGCCGGTGGAATGTCCGTAGACGCAGCCGGTCTCGGGGTCTCCGACGGGGCTGGTCCAGCCGACGCGCGTATTGGGGATGGTGGTGTGGAACACTTCCAGGGGGACCTGCCAGGCGAGTTCGCCGGTGTCGGCGTTGAGGCAGACCAGCCGTTCGCGCTCGTGGATTCCGCTACCCTCTCGACAGAGCAGGTAGACGCGGCCGTTCATGACAATCGGCGCGCTGCGCCCGGTGACGGTCAGGTTCTTCCAGACCAGGTTCTCGCCCTCCTGCGACCAGGTCGCGGGCAAGCCGGTCTCGTGCGAGACGCCATCGTTGCCCGCTCCGCGCCAGTTGGTCCAGTCGCCAGGGCTGGCGGCGGCGAGCGGTGCTCCCGTCAGTAGAAGCAGCAGCGCCGGCACGCGGCGACGGAGTCCGAAACCGGGTCGTGAACTAGTCACGCGAGACGCGAGCCGCGCGCTGCCGCGGCTGGAAAAACGACACATAATACTCCTCCATCTCAACACGCTCATCCATCGCTGGTCGGGGCGGGCTCATCAGGTTCGGTTTCCGGCGGTGATTCGCCGCCGGGCGGCGCCGGCTCGGCACCGGTGCTCTGCGTCCCGGTGCCGATGATCAGCGGCGCGACAAAACGGGCGACGAACGCACGCGTCGTGGCGCCCGTGTGGCCGCCGAGGTAGCCGTATTCGGCGAATTCCTCGCGCCACGGAATGTTACGGACTCTCTGCGCGTAGACCTCGCGCACGGCGGCTGAAGACCGCCGCGGCACCGCGAAGCCGCGCAGCCCGGCGATATTGTTGAGGCTGAACTGACGGTCGATCGTGCCCGCCAACGGGACCATCGCCAGCAGCACCGGATCGGTCTTGGAGTGAAAGCTGTAAAGCCGCCCATCGACGCGGCGCAACGCCTTGGTCAGATCATAGTCGCGCGAGAGACTGCTCGACAGATATGCGATGTTCCCGATGCGCACGCGGCTCGACAGCCCTTCGAGGGCCCAGGTGGCGATTCCCGTGCCGCCCGACAGCGCAATGATGTTGATCCGCCGATTGGGATAGCGGCGCGCGTAGTCCTCGATCCGCTGCGCGAAGCGGACCGCCTCCTCAAGGTTGCGTTCCTGATCGAGCTGATCGCGGAGCGTGCCGCCGACCCAGCTCTGCCAGCCGAAAACCTCGATCGCGCCGCGATAGCCCGCGTCGCGCAGGCCGTTGGGCACGTCGAGCGTGCCGACGTGGCCGAGCGTACCGGCGCCGCCGAGATAAAACGTCTTCCCGAACGGCTCGCCGCGCAGGTCCGTGCCGAGATGGGCGATCCACGTGCATCCGGGCAGCAGGACCAGCGAGAGGAGCAGCGCGGCGCGGCGGAGTACCTGCGGTTCATTCGGCTGCGAGGCCTCAAGCATGACCGCGAGTGTATCGGGCTGGTCGCCGCGCCGCAAAAGTGCGGTGCGTGCGAAACGGGGCGGAGAATGGGGCGAGGCCGATCGACGGCGGCGCCACGCGGCGCGCCATCCATCGGCCTCGCAACTCTCGGATTCGGATCGCGGCTTACGGACGTTCGTCGTCACGCGCGCGGCGCGGACGCTCGCCCGGCTGCCGACCGCCCATCATCGGGGTCGCGGCGGCGGCCTCGTCGGCGTCAATCTTGCCGTCGTGATTCCCGTCGAACCGGTTGAACTGCTCCTCGGCGCCGGAGACGTACTCGTCGCGCGTCACAAAACCGTCCTTGTCGCTGTCGAAGCGCATCACGAACCCGCCGCGCCCGCCGAAGCCCGGGCCGGGGCGATCTTCCGCGTCGCCACCCGGGCCGCCGGGGCCGCGCCGCTCGCGCCGCGGACGGGCTTCCTCGGCCGTGACGACGCCGTCCTCGTCGCGGTCCAAGGCGCGCAGCACGTTGGCCGCGTCGTCGATCTCCTCGCGCGACAGACTTCCGTCGCGGTCTTTGTCGAACATGATCATGATCATGTTCATCTCCGGCCGACGCTCACCGTCCGCCTGGCGAGCTTCCTCGCGGCGGACTCTGCGCTCCGGACGCCCCTCCTGCGGTGTGCTCTCCTGGGCGATGCAAACCGCAACGATGGCAGCCACCGCGACAGCTCCAAATGCTCCAACGACGTATCTCACGACAGTCTCCCTGGGAAGGATGGCGCACCCGCCGCGATCGTCCCGGTCACACGCTCGATCCGTATCGCCGGCGTGCGGCACGCTCGTTTCTCGTGTCAACTTGCGGGAGGCCGTGGCCTCCCACAGCTTGAAACGGGCACCCCCGCCTGGCGTCTACAGGGCGCGGAGATTTCGTTCTCTCAGCGGCGCAAATCCTGCCTCGGTTCGCGATTTATTGAAAAAAAACCGGGCCGAAACATGGAGATCGCGCCCGCCCCCGGCGGATGCACGTTGACGGCGCTCAACGCTTGAGCGCGACATCGCGGAAATGCCGGGGCCGCCAGTCGGGCGCCCATCGAGAGGAGACTCTGACATGCGTCGAAGCGGGTATGCAGCATCAATCGAGCGCCGTGGACGGGCGCGGCTGGCCTGGGCCTTGCTCGCGGCGGGGCTGGCGACCGCCCCATGGGCCGCCGAAGCAGCCATCACGCACACGCAGCGGCTGCACGACCCGGCCGGGGCGGGCGGGGCGGGCGTCGAGATCGAGCCCTGGGCGGGTGGCTACATTTATCTGGCCAACCAGATCAACCCCTACCTTCTGCCGGCGGGCTTCAACCGCCGGCCCGTCCTCGTGCGGACCGATGCCGCCCTGAATCCCGTGGCCGCCTACACCTACATGCGGCCCTTCGAAAACACCACGATGTACTCCACACAGCTCTATCTCACCTCGACCGATTTCTACAAGACCCGCGATGGCGGGTTCATCATCTGCGGCGACTACGCCGAGGGCGACGAACTGTTCGGCGGCGGTCTGACCTACGGCGCGTTCCTGCTGAAGATCGACGGGTCGACGCTCCAGCCGAACTGGTTCCGGCAATATCCGGCGACCAACCCGCAGGCCTATGTCCAGGACATTCACTTTCTGTCGGTGGTCGAAACGATTCAGCCGAACGGGCAGCCGATGTACGCTGTCGCGGGGAACATCACGACGTCGAATCTGAACGAAGCCCTGGTGGCGGGTTTCGACAACCTCGGCAACGTGATGTGGTTGAACGAACTGACCGGCTTTGAGGGCGGCTGGGGAAGCGCGAACGAGGTGATCGTCTACGACGCCGACTCGATCGCGGTCACCGGTCAGGCACACGGCGCGCCGCACATTCACTGTCAGAACTTCGAGGCGCACGGCGACGTGCTGGTGGCCCGACTGTCGAATGACGGCACTCCGCAATTTGTGGCGCTCTACGGGCGGTCGTTCGAGATGATCAACGGCGTGAACTACTCGGTCATGGAGCAGGGCGCGTCGCTGACCCGGCCGACGAACTCGCCGGATCTCATCATCGTGGGTAAGACGCAGGCCTGGTCGACGATCGACGACTGCGCCGGCGCACCCGCGTTTGACGAAATGCTGGCGTTCCGCGTCGACCCGTCCGGCACGGTCGTGTGGGCCCACCGCTACGGTCTGGCCGGCGCCAGCAGCGTGGCCGGCGTGCAGGTCAAGTCGATCACCGCCTTCGTCGCCATCGCGGCGGACACCTGGACCACGCTCAACAACGTGCATTCGGAGAACGTCGGCTATTTCCGGCTCATGTCGGGCGGCGGATCGCTGGCACAGCAGACCGAGATCTTCGGCGGCGCGCAGAGCGACTTCGCGACCGGCATCATCCCGCTCGGGCCGCCCTACCCCCAACCGGCCGTAATCGTTGGGACGAGCAACAGTTTCGGCAGCTTCTATCAGAAGCCGTACCTGATCCACCGGCAGGTCTTCGCGCAGAAGCCCTGCCACGATGCCGTCATCTCGACCAGTATCACGCCCGTACCTCTGCCGCTGCACGAGGTCATCATGACGCAGCCGCTCATTCCGATCCTGTCGCAGGAACTGACGCTGCTGGACGAACCCGTCGCCGATCGCAACCTGTGTCGGAAGGCGGTCGTTGACACGTCCACGACGACGGGCGTGATCTCGCCTGGCTCGGTGGGTGTCCCGCCGCCGCCGCCGGCGCCGCGTCCGGACGGAGATAGCGCGGACGAACCGGGCGCCGAGCCGGTCGTGAGCGCGGCCGCGCCCGAGGGAGCCGGGAAGGACTGCAACTGCCCCGACGGTCCATAGGCGTCGTAGCTGGAATACGCTTCAACACGCGGGCGCGCGTCGTCGAAAGGCGATGCGCGCCCGCAGTGCTGCGCCTGCCATCAGCGGTTGACGGCCTCGCGACGCAGATCTTCGAGATGATCCGCGTTTTCCTGCGCCGAGGCCTCGTCGCCAATCGCCGTGTACACCGTGACGAGCTGTCGGTAGCAGCGGACACGCATGGCGCGCACGAACGGCGCCTGCGCATCTTCCGGCGACAGTCCGTCCAGCCGCGACACGACGCGCTCGAGGAACTCGCTGGCCAGCGCCAACTGCTCCTCCTGCTCCAGCACGCGCGCCGCGGCCAGATCGAACGAGATGGCCGTCTGCGTGTAGGCGCCCACATCCGGGAATCGCCGGGCCAGCGCGTCCTGGAGCGTCGCGGCCCGCAGGATCGCGTCGCTGGCGTCCTGGTGGCGATTCTCGCGCTCGTAGCTGCGCGCCACCATGAAGAGCACGCGCGCCAGCGTCGCCGCATATTCCGGTTCGTCGGGCCGCTCGCGATGCAGCGCGTCCATCATCTCAACGGCGCGCTGCAACTGCTCGCGCGACGCGCTCTGCATCGCGTAGGTCTCCGACAGGTCAACCCGGTACTCCGCCACGCCGGGAAATTCCGCCACGAGCTGCTCCAGTAGCTGCACGGCGCGGTCGCGCGGCGGCGTCTCGTCGTCGCGCGCTGCGGCCGGCCGCGCCGGCGGCATCCCGCGCAGACAGCGCGCCAGCAGATGCCGATACGCCGGAGGGGCCGGTGACGCGGCGCACAGCCGGTTCAGAATCGCCGTGGCTTCTTCCAGGTGGCGCCGGCGAAGGCCGATCGCCTCGGCGCGGCGTGGGCGGCGGTCCCGGACCGATTCGGCCGTCGAGGACGCCTCGCGCGAAGTCGGCTCGCCGCGCAGCACCGCGCGGCGCGGATCGGGAATGCTGCGGCTGAAAAGGTAGTGCGTGCGGGCCAGCACGAACCACGTGCCAGCGTCGGCCGATGCCTCGCGGGTGAGCGACTCGAGCAGGTCGAGCGCGCTTTGGAGCTGCTGCTCGCCCTCGCGAAGGCGCCCCTGCCGGAAGTCGAGCTCGGCCAGCTCGTTCCGCACGTCGGCCAGTGCGACCTGCGCGGCACGGTCGGCCGGGTCCGACGCCGCCAGCGCCTCGTAACGCGAAATCGACTCGGCCAGCGCTGCCTGCGCGTCGTCAACTCGCCCGAGACGTTCATGAATCTCGCCGACGCGGCGCTGCGAATCAGCCGTCTTGAGCTGCAATGCCCGCGACTGCCCTTCCTGAGCCGAGAGCCGCCGATAGAACTCCAGCAGCGACGTGAGCAGCTCGGCACTGGCCCGCGACAGCACCGGCGTGGCGGGAACGGCATACGACTGCTCGCCCTCGTCGCTGGTGGCGTGTTCGCCGGGCGAGAGCGGCGCGAGCCGGTCGAAAACCGTGTCAAGCGCCGCCTCGGCCAGCCGCAGCGTCGCCTCGGCGCGCTCGCGCTGCCGGGTCTGCCCGCGGAGTGCCTGCTGCGTGTCGCCCTCGGCCCGGCTGACACGCACATACGCCACGGTCGACACAGTCGCCACGGTCAGCAGCAGGACGGCGGCCAGCGACAGACTCGCGGCCAGGGCGCGATTGCGGGCCGCCCAGCGCGCAAGTCGCTCGATCGGAGAAATCCAGCGCGCCCGCACCGGCAGCCCGTCCGCGAATCGACGCAAGTCGTCGCGCAACGCCTCGGCCGACGCGTAGCGATGCGCCGGCTGGCGGGCCGTCGCCGTCAGAATCACCGTTTCGAGGTCGCGCGGCATCGCCGGCTGAAGCCGCCGCGGCGGAGCGAGCGGCTCGGAGAGCACCGCTTTGAGCACGCTGTGGCCGTCGCTGGGCCGGAATGCGGGGGCCAGCGTCGCCAGCTCATAGAGCGTGATGCCCAGCGAATACACGTCGCTGCGCTCGTCGTGCCGGCCTTCAAACCGCTCGGGGGCCATGTAGCGCAGCGTCCCCGCCAGATCGCCGCTGCGCGTCATCGACTCCTGCTCGTGCTGCGTGGCCAGTCCAAAGTCGGCCACCCACAGGGCGCCGTCCTCGTCGAGCAGAAGATTCGCCGGCTTCACGTCACGGTGCGTCACGCCCTGCCGATGCGCAAACGCCAGCGCATCGGCCCCCTGCGCCAACAGGCGCGCCATGCAGCGCCAGTACCCCGACGGCGCGCTCGGCGGCGGCCCATCCGGCTGCGGCGGCTGTTCAACACGGCCCGGGTGGGCGTCGAGCACCCGGTCGGGAGCTGAGAGCGTCGTCGACGCCGCGCCACCCGAGCGCGAGGCAAGCGGCGGGATCCGGCTCGGATCGCGAACCAGCGAGAGCAGGTCGGGAAGCGTTCCCGGCGGCTTTCCCTCCGCGCCAATGAGAAGTTGAAAGACCCGATCGAGGCCGACGCCGCGGATGTACTGCATCACGTAATAGTGATGCCCCTCGTGCTCGCCGATGCCGAAGACCGGGACGATGTTGGTGTGATGCAGTCCGGCAGCCAGGCGCGCCTCGCGCTCGAAGCGCTGCCGCCGGCCGGCGTCTTCGAAGAATTGCCGCGGCAGGACCTTGATCGCGACGCGCCGCCCCAGCGATTCCTGCTCGGCCTCATACACCACGCCCATCCCGCCGCGCCCGATCTCACGCAGAATGCGAAAGTCGCCCAGGTGCTCCGGCGGCGGCTGCTGCCCCGCCCGGTTGGCGCTCCCCGACGCCGACAACGCCGCGATCTTCGCCCGCTCCAGTTCGCGGATCGTTGGGAACAGCTCGCGAATCTCGTCGGCCAGCTCGGGATGCCGGTTGGTGAATTCGGCCAGCGCCGGATCGTCGCCGCGCCGGATTCGCTGCACGAATTCGTCCGCGATGCGCTCGATCGATGCGGGATCTGCCGGTGCCGGGTTCATCTCCGCCGCCTTGTTCTCCATCCGCTCACGTGGTCGCCGCAGCGCCGGTGGACGAGTCGAGCCCGCATTCCTCCAGAACGCGCTTCAGCCGCCGCAGCGCGCGGACGTAGCGGATGCTGGCCGCCTTCGACTCGATCTGCAGCGCCGCCGCCACCTCGTGATTATCGAGCTCCTCGAAGTGTCGCAGCGCCAGCACTTCGCGGTCGTTTTCGCTCAGATTCGCGAGCGCCACGCGCAGCCGCTCGTGACGCTCGTCGCGCCGCGCCGCCTCGGTCGGCGACGTCAAATTGGCGGCCAGCGCCAGCGCCAGTTGCCGGCCGGTCGCCTCGCGCCCGTCCGGCCACGCCCAGCCGATCTCCTGTCGCACGTCGCGCATCGCGGCCTCCACGTGCCGTCGATGCAGGTCGATCAGCGTCTGGAGCACGATCATCCGCAGCCAGACGAACAACTCCGCCTCCGAATCACCGCGCAGATTCGCGCAGCGCTGCCCGGCGGCGAGATAGGCTTCCTGCAGCACGTCGTCGACCGCGACGCGGCCCGCCAGCCGCGGGTCCATGCGAAACGCGATGACGCGCGCCAGCCGGTCGCGATAAGCACCCATCGCGTCTGCGATCGCCTGACGGTCGCCGCGGCGAATCCGCTCCGACTGCGAATCCCGGTCCGATGACATGCCTCTTTTTATACCCGCGAAGGTCGTCGCCGGAGTCACGCCGCCGCCTCAATTAGTATCGCGCCCCCAGCCGAACTCTGAGTGTGCCCCCGAACTCGCCGAAGCCGCCCCCTCCGAACTCGCCGATGGCGCCCCCTCCGAACTCTCCGATGGCGCCCCCATCCGAGCCCCAAGCGTCAGCGCGGGGTTCGACCTGAGTGTGCCTTCGGCCTCGGAGTATTGCGCCCCCATCCGAGCCCCAAGCGTCAGCGCGGGGTTCGACCTGAGCGTGCCTTCGGCCTCGGAGTATCGCGCCCCCATCCGAGCCCCGACCGTAAGGGAGGGGTTCGACCTGAGCGTGCCTTCGGCCTCGGAGTATCGCGCCCCCAGCCGAGCCCCGACCGTAAGGGAGGGGTTCGACCTGAGCGTGCCTTCGGCCTCGAAGTATCGCGCCCCCATCCGAGCCCCGAGCGTCAGCGAGGGGTTCGACCTGAGCGTGCGTTCGGCCTCGGAGTATCGCGCCCCCATCCGAGCCCCGACCGTAAGGGAGGGGTTCGACCTGAGCGTGCCTTCGGCCTCGGAGTATCGCGCCCCCATCCGAGCTTCGACCGTAAGGGAGGGGTTCGACCTGAGTGTGCCTCCGAACTTGCCGATGGCGCCCCCAGCCGAGCCCCGACCGTAAGGGAGGGGTTCGACCTGAGTGTGCCTCCGAACTCGCCGAAGCCGCCCCCGTCCGAACTCGCCGTTCGCGCCCCCATCCGAGCCCCGAGCGTCAGCGAGGGGTTCGACCTGAGCGTGCGTTCGGCCTCGGAGTATCGCGCCCCCAGCCGAGCCCCGAGCGTCAGCGAGGGGTTCGACCGTGACCAAACCGCGACGCGCGCGGACGCTCGCCGACGTCCAGCACGCGCCCATGCGAGCCGTCTTCCGCACGCTGCATTACGCTGCCGGTAGCACAGCCGCCCTCGACTGTGTTGAATAGGAATATGGCAACCGAATCGAAAGGCGAATTCGAACTCCTCCGCCGTCTGCTGCCCACCCTGGGCCGCCGGGCCGACCTGCTCATCCCGCCGGGCGACGACATGGCGGAACTCTCGTGGACCGCGCCATCGCTGCTCGTAGCGACCGACATGCTGATGGACGGCGTCGACTTCCGCCCGGGCGAGCACACCTGGGCGCAGATCGGGCGCAAGGCGATGGACGTGAACCTCAGCGACTGCGCCGCCATGGCCGTCGTCCCCGTCGCCGCCCTGTGCAGCCTCGCCCTCAACGACGAGCTCTCGATGGACGCCGCCCTGCAACTCGCAGACGCAATCCGCGCCCGAGGCGAGACATTCAACTGCCCGCTGATCGGCGGCGACACGAATAGCTGGGCCTCGCCAACTGTCATCAACGTCACCGTGCTGGCGCGGTCCGACGGCAGCGAGCCACCGATCCGGCGCGACGGCGCCCGGCCGGGCGACAGAATCTTTCTGAGTGGACCTGTCGGCGGATCGATCCTCGGCCGGCACATCGACGTGCAGCCCAGGGTCGCGCTGGCGCTCGATGTGAATCGCTCGCTGCACCCGCACGCCATGATCGACATCAGCGATGGACTGGCGATCGATCTCTACCGCATCCTCGACGCCTCGCGCTGCGGCGCCGTGCTGAACGACGCCGCCTTGGCCGCCGCGATTCACCCCGACGCGCGCCGGCTCGCCAACACCGACGGAACCACAGCGCGCGACCACGCACTCTACGACGGCGAGGATTTCGAGCTGATCATCGTTTGCCCCGCCAGCGTCGGCGCCGACGCCACGGCCCGCCTCGGACTGATCGAGATCGGCGTTACCTGCGCCCAGCGCGGCTGCTGGATCGATGCGGGCGGGGGGCGGCGCGAGGTTGAGCGCCGCGGATGGGAGCACTTCCAGTGAGCGTGCGACCCGCTGCTCCGCCGCTGCTGCTGACGCGCGCACTGGCCGACTCGGCGCAGACAATTGCGGTCGCTGCCAGCATCGGCGCCGCGGCCGCCGGTCGCGATGTGTTCGCCCTCACCGGCCCGCTCGGCGCCGGCAAGACGCACTTCGTCAAGGGATTGGCCCGCGGCCTGAGCGTCCCCGCCGATCAGGTCGTCGTCAGCCCCACGTTCGTGCTCGTCCGCGAGTACGCCGGCCGGCTGCGCGTTTATCACGTCGATGCCTACCGGCTTCGGCACGCGGACGAGCTCACCGCCCTGGGATTCGACGAAATGCTCGCCGATGACGGCGCCGTGCTGGCGATCGAATGGGCCGATCACGTCGGCGAGCTGCTTCCTCCGCACGCCGTCTGGCTTGATCTCGCCTATGCCGCCAGCGGCGGCAGAGAGCTCCGTATTCGCGGCAGCTCGCCACGCGCCGCGGCCCTGGCCGCGGCGGCCGCGCCACCCCTCGTCCCGCGCCGGGGTTGATTGCACTCTCGCGCCCGGATAAACCTTCGCTGCAATCTCGCGATGGAAGGCGTGAACCCGATCCGCATCATTCACTTTCTGGCCAAGCTCGAGCCCGGCGGCATCGAAACCTGGCTGCTCTACGTCCTGCGCAACATCGACCGCACGCGCTTCCACCTCACCTTCTGCACCATGTGGCCGTCGCAGGGCGCGCGCGGCGTCTATGAGCCCGAAGTTGAGGCGCTGGGCGCCCGCATCGTCCGCTGCCCCTGGCAACGAAACCTGCTCCGCTTCGGCCGCGACGTGCGCCGCGTGCTCGACGAGGGCCGCTACGACGTCGTGCACGCCCACCCGCAGAATCTCGCCGGCTACATCACCCGCGTCGCGCACCGCGCGGATATTCCCGGCCGTATCCTCCATCTGCACACCATCTGGGACGGCAAACAACCCACGCTCCCACGCCGCGCCTACCGCGCCGTCATGGCGCGTCTGGCCCGCTGGCACGCCACCCACATGCTCGGTTGCTCGCGCGGCTCGCTCGACGTCTTCTTCGGTCCCCATTGGCGGCGCGACCCGCGCATGCGCGTGCTCTACTACGGCGTGCAGACCTCGCTGCTCGACGTGCCGGCTGACAACGCTGGCGTGCGGGCCGAATTCGGCATCCCCCTCGACGTGCCGCTGCTCATCCACGTCGGTCGGCTGTCCTACCCCAAGAATCACGCCGGACTGATCCGCATCTGCGAAGCGCTGCATCGGCGGCGGCCGGAGATGCACTTTCTGTTTGTCGGCGACGGCGAGTTGCGCGCCGAAATCGAAGCACAGGTCGCCGCGACCGGCATCGCGCACATGTTTCATCTCGCCGGCCGCCGCGGCGACGTGGCCCGGCTGCTGAAGGCCGGCGACGTGTTCGTGATGCCGTCGAATTACGAGGGAATGCCCGTGGCCCTGCTCGAAGCGACCGCCGCCGGCCTGCCCGCGGTCGTCGCCGATCTGCCCGGCTGCCATGAAGCCAATGAGGTCGCGACGCGGGCCGAGATTCTCTCCATCCAGCGCCCGCCGGAGGAGTGGGCCGAGCGTGTGCTGGACGTTCTCGCGCGTCCGCGTCCCGACCCGCGCGAGGCGCTGGAGCGCATCCGCCGTTCGCCCTTCGACAGCAATCAGAGCATAGCCGAACTCTGCCGCGTCTATGATGGCTGTGTGGGGCGGCGCTGACGAAAGGCGGGACTTCGCTTGCCGCATCTTCGACTGCTGGTCGCGCACACGAATTACTTTTTCCGCGGACCGGACGACGTGGTCTACACGCGCGATCCGGATCATTACGAGCGCTGGTCGCGCTACCTGACCGCCGCCGACGAGGTTGTCGCCTTCGCCCGCTGCCAGCGCGTCGACACCATCGATCCGAAATGGCGCGCCGCCAGCGGACCCGGCGTCTCGTTTTTCGACCTGCCGTCGTTTTCGGGCGTTCCGGCGTATTTCCGAAATTTGTTCCGCCTCCGCCGGCTGGCGGATGAGGCCGTCGCGCACTGCAACGCGTTTCTGCTGCGCACCGGCGGAGCGCTGATTCCGACGCTGGCCGAGGGCGCCATCCGCCGCGCCGGCAAACGCTTCGCCGTCGAAGTCACCAGCGATCCGTGGATGCTTTTTCAGCCGGGTGGCGTGCGCACGATCTTTCGGCCGATAGCGCGCTGGCGGACGCGCGCGAATCTGCGCCGGCAGTGCCGCGACGCCATCGCCGCGACTTATGTGACGCGCGAGGCCCTTCAGCGACAGTATCCGCCCGCGCCCGGCGCGCTGGTCGGCGCCTTTTCGGACGTCGATCTCCCGCCGGCCCGCATCCGCACCGGGCCGCGCCATTACACCGCGCCGGCCCGTCGCGTCGCGCACGTCGGCGCGCTGAACCAGTTCCACAAGTGTCCCGACACGCTGGTGCGCGCCGTCGCCGAATGCCACCGCCGCGGACTGCCGCTGTCGCTCGAAATCGTCGGGGACGGGCAGCGGCGCGGCGAACTCGAGGAGCTCATCGCGTCGTGCGGCGTGCGCGACAGTGTGAAGATATTGGGCTGGCTGCCGGCTGGGTCGGCGGTGGATGAAGCACTGGACCGCGCCGAGCTGTTCGTGCTGGCGTCGCGCGTCGAAGGCATGCCGCGGGCCATGCTCGAAGCCATGGCGCGCGGACTGCCCTGCATCGGATCGCTGGCCGGCGGAATCCCCGAGCTGCTCCCGCCCGAGGATCTCGTGCCCTCCGGCGACGTGGCCGCCCTGGCCGATAAACTGAGCGAATTCGCGACGCGGCCGGAGCGGCTGAACGCGGCGTCGGCGCGGAATCTCGCCACGGCCGCGGAGTATCGCTCCGACATTCTCGGTCCGCGCAGCCTGGCGTTCTTCCGTGAGCTTCGAAACCGATTTGCGCAATTTGCCTGAGGGCCACCCATGACGCTTGCCGCCGAAAAACTCGACCAGGCCGTCGCCCTGCTCACCGAGCTGGACGTCGACTGCTGGCTGACCTTCGTCCGCGAAACCACCGGGGCGCGCGACCCGGTCCTGCCGCTCATTCTGGGACGCGACCTGACCTGGCAGAGCGCGCTGCTGGTGACCCGCGGCGGCGAGCGCGTCGCGATCGTCGGGAACTTCGACGCCGACGCGATTCGCGCCCTGGACACATGGCCGAGCGTCGTGCCGTACGTGCAGAGCATTCGCGGGGAGCTGGTCGAGACGTTGAAGCGGCTCGATCCGCGCTTGATCGCGATCAACTATTCCGAAAACGACGTGAAGGCCGATGGGCTGTCGCTGGGCATGTACCGCGTCCTGTGCGGCTACCTGCGCGACACGCCGTTTGCCGAGCGGCTGGTCAGCGCCGAGCGGCTGATCGGCGCGCTGCGCGGGAGAAAGACGGACTCGGAGGTTGGGTTGATCCGCGCTGCGGTGGCGTGCGCGGAGTCGATATTCGAAGCGTTGCCGAGTCTTGCGCGTGTCGGCATGAGCGAGGCCGAGATCGCGCGGCTGATGCGCGAGCTGGCCGCCGACAGCCGCGCGGCGCCGGCCTGGAACGCCGAGCAGTGCCCGATCGTGAACAGCGGGCCGCAGTCGATGGTTGGGCACGGCGTGCCGTCGGAGGACATCCGCGTCGAGCCGGGGCACATACTGCACGTCGATTTCGGCGTGCAGCTCGATGGTTATTGCTCGGACCTGCAGCGTTGCTGGTATGTGCCGCGGCCGAATGAGAGCGGTCCGCCGGCCGAGGTGAAGCGGGCGTTCGAGACGGTCGTTGAGGCGATCCGCAGCGCGGCGAAGGCGCTGAAGCCGGGCGCCGTGTGCTGGGAGGTCGACGCGGCGGCGCGCGGCGTGATTACGGCAGCGGGATTCCGCGAGTATCTGCACGCGACGGGGCACCACGTCGGGCAAGCGGCGCACGACGGTGGGGGCGTGATCGGTCCGCGCTGGGAGCGATACGGGGAGACGCCCAACCAGGTGGTCGAGTCCGGTAACGTTTTCACGCTGGAGCTGGGTGTCGATAACGTGGCCGGGTGCGGGTATGTGGGACTGGAGGAGATGGTGTTGGTGACGGCGTCGGGCTGCGAATTTCTCTCTTCGGCGCAGACGAAGCTGGGTCTGCTGGGTCGGTGAGGGTCGGGTGCGATAACGGGCTGCGATCCGATTCAGGCTGTTCATGTTCATAGTGTAACACAGAATTCTAGAAAAGCAAGACCGGGCGGGAGTTTTTTGTGTGGGATCCCCGCTGGCAGGGCAGGAAGCACGCTCACGCCTGCGGCGAGAGCGCGGACAGGAGTGCAGCCGAGGGCGGCCGCTCTCCGCGGGTTCAAGCATGCCGCCGGCTACGGCGGCGGGATACGCTGGAACGTGGCGGCTTCGGCCGGGGCGGTTGCGTCGTCGGTGGCGGGGCAGTGCGTGTTGTCGACGCCGAGCAGCTCGAACGCGACCAGGGCGTTGACGCTGAGCGGGTCGCCGTCATCCACAATCCCGAGCAGCGCGTGGCCCCCGCCGGGCAGCGCCGGCCCGAGCGCGAGACCTTCCATGTTGTTGACGTTGCCCTGCCACAGGGGCGACTTCGAAACTGGTATGTAACTCGCCCCATCCAGGCCGTCCAGGAGCCGCACGTCGGTCGCGCCGACGAAGCCGATTTCATACATCCGGCTCTGGAACAGGCCCGAGAGATTGAACGCGAGCGAGCGCTCCAGGGCGATGATGCGGCCGTCCGGAAGCTGCACGAGCTCCGATAGTCCGCTCGATCCGCCGGTGATCGTGCCGCCGTGCATCGGGTCAACTTCGTAGGCGAATTGCGCGCCCGGCACGAACGACGCTCCGGCGGGCGTGTATTTCAGCAACCGCACGACCGTGCCGCTCGAGGGGGACGCGACCGGTCCGTCGACGGTCAGGGCTTCTTCGTTGGCGGTCCAGATCTCCTGCCCGTCGCAGAGGCGGGTCAGCGATTCGAAGCCGCGATTGGAGCGGCGATTCGCGAAGACCGCGGGGGTGTCAAGCACTTTGAGCAGCGAACCGTCGGCGAGGCTGAACTCGCGCACGGCGGGCGTTCCCTCCTCGCTCAGCCAGACGCTCCCGCCGTCGCCGCCGGCATAGGCGATGCCCTCGAAGTCGCGCGACTCGGCCAGCGCGAGCCCGCCGGTGACGACCGCGCCAAGAATGCCCGCGTCGGCGGCGAACTCGACGTCGATGAAGACGAGCTTGTTGGAGTTGTCCATCACGGCGATGAAGTGTCCGCCGCCGGTGTGCGTCAGGCCGCTCAGTCCGGCGATGGTGAACGACTGGCCGAATTGGTCGGTGGTGGATGTCGGCAGCGTGACGCTGCCGCGCGGGATGACACTGAGGATCTGCGCCCCCACCGGCGTGCAGGCGCTTAGGGCCGGAAGCAACGCGAGCAGTCCCCAGCGCCGAAGTCTGCAGGCCAGGCCGTGCATCAATTGTTCTCCGCAGCGCAGGCTCCCGCGGCGATGAGGTCGCCTGGCCCATGACGGTGTCTGCCGGGCGGCCAGGTCGCCACTGGGTCGTACCACGTAGCGAGCACGCGCTGCCAGTCCTCGGCGCTGGCGGCGCGGACGAACGCTTCGCGCACCTGCGTGCCGCAGGGATGCAGTTCGCTGTACTTGATGCCGAATTTGCGCATGATGCGCGGCGCATCCTCTGTTCGCGCGCGAGCACAGAGGGCGTAGTGCTCGCGGATGACGGCGCCTTGCTCGGCGACGCTGGGCGGATCGGGCAGCGTCTGTCCTGAGAGCAGCGCTCGCACCTGCGAGAAGATCCAGGGATTGCCGATGCAGCCGCGGGCGATCGTGACGCCGTCCACGCCAGTCTGCTCCAGCATCCGCACCACGTCCAGCGCGGTGAAAAGATCGCCGCTGCCGAGCACCGTGCGGTTGCCAGCGTGCCGCTTGGCGCGGGCGAGAAAGTCCCAGCGGCTGGGCCCGACGTACTTTTGCTCGACCGTCCGGCCGTGAACGGTGATCGCCGCCAGGCCCTGTTCGAACGCATAGTCGAAGATACGAAAGAAGCTCTGCTCGCTGTCGCCCGAGTCGTCCATGCCGCGGCGCATCTTGAGTGTGACGGGGATGGCCGGCGGGACGGCGTCGCGCACACGGCGGATGATCTCGAACGCGGTGGGGGGGTCGGAAAGCAGATAACCCCCGCGGCAGCGGCCGAGCACTTTGCGAACGGGGCAACCGAAGTTGATGTCGATGACGTCGAACCCGGCGTCGGCCATCAGGGCCGCGGCCTGCCCGAACTGCTCCGGCTCGGAACCCATGAGCTGGCCGCCGACGGGGTGGTCGCGCGGGTCGAGCGCCAGTGCGCGGCGGCGCAGCTTTCCGGGCTGAACGACCAGCTTGTCGAGCACGACTTCGTGCAGGGCGTAGGGCGCGCCGAGCCGCCGGGCGATGAGGCGCATGGGGCCGTCGCTGTAGCCCGATAACGCCGCCTGGACGGCGGGCGCGTCGATCTGGAGGTGGCCGATGGTCAGCATTGAAGCGCATTATAGCTGCGGTGTGCCGTTTGAATTCGGCCGGTATGATCTGCGCGCCGCGGCGGCGCGAGAGCGGCGGTGGGGCGTTTCAGAAGCGGTGCGAACGATATTGGACGCCGCCGGCGATGGAGCAACGAGATGAGCGATTCACAATGGCGCGTCTGGGAGGTGTTTCACCAGCAGGCCCGCGGCGACGCTCACATTTACGTGGGCAGCGTGCACGCGCCGGACGCGGAGATGGCATTGCTGCTGGCGAAGGAACAATACGGCCGGCGGCAGGCGTGCGTGAACATGTGGGTGGTCGACGCGCGGCACATTCATCGCACCGAGTACAGCGACAGCGACATCTTTTCCCCCGGCACCGACAAGAGCTACCGCGAGGCGTATGGGTACGACACGACCAGGCGCATCCGGGCGGTGCGTGAGTCGCGGAAGGGCGGCACGGCGCGCGACGGCGGGGAAGAGACCTGACCGCGGCCGGCGTCGGGCGCCGCGGCTGGCGGCACTTCAGCGCGGCGCGCCGCCGAGCCGTTCGTGCAGCGCGCGGTAATCCGTCTTGCCGGTGCCGAGCAGCGGGAGTTGATCGAGCTGCACGACGCGGGAGACGTTGTGCAGGGGCGAAAGGCCGGCCGACCGGATCATGGCGTTGGCCCGGTCGCGGTCGACGTCGCGCGTCGTGAACAACACGATTTCCGGGCGCATTTCGTCGCTGGTGGCCTCGATGGCCAGCACCGGTCCTTCGTCGTCGTCGCGCGCGAGCTGCTGCTCGAGGACAGCCTCGATCGCCGGCAACGAGACCATCTCGCCGCCGAGCTTGACGAATCGCTTCAAGCGTCCGCGAAACGTCATGACGCCGCCGGCGTCGGCGGAGACCAGGTCGCCCGTGCGATACCAGCTTTTTCCCTCGAATTCGACGAACGGCGAGGGAGCGTCGCCGAGGTAGCCGCCGAACACGCTCGGCCCGCGCACCAGCAGCATGCCGACCGCGGCGGGCGCGACGCGCCCGCCGCGCTCCGGTTCGACGATGGCGGCTTCCAGCGACGGGAGCAGCTTTCCGATAGTTCCGGGCTGCGCCTCGTGCAGGCGGTTGACCGAGACGATGGGCGAGCATTCGGTGATGCCATAGCCTTCGAGCACAACGGCTTGCGGGCAGGCCGCGGCCAGCGCGGCGTAGGTTTTGTCCGGGCATTTTTCGGCGCCCGTGACCGCGAGCCGCAGGCTGGCGAGCTGTCCGGGCGCCGAGGCACGGACGATTCCCGACAGAAACGTCGGCGTACCAACCACGAGCGACGCGCGATATGCCTCGATCAAGCCGGCCAGGGCGAAACTGTCGGTCGGGTTGGCGTGATAAACCGCCCGCACGCCGGCAAGCAGCGGCAGCAACATCGTGACCGTCAGGCCGAAGGAGTGGAACGGCGGCAGGAAACCGATCAGCCGCTCGTCGGCGTCGATCGAGATTTCGCTCAACACGTCGCGCAGGTTGGCGAGCAGGTTGGCATGTGTCAGCGGCACGGCCTTGGGCAGCGACTCGGAACCACTGGTCAGCAGGATCGCGGCAACGTTCGGCGCGGCCGCGCGGCGCAGGGCGCGCCAGGAGAGCCGCGCCGCGGCGGCGGCGCGCAGCTTCTCAAGCCGCGTCAGCCGCTTTCCCAGCTCTTCCAGCCGGACCAAGCGCTCGGCGACGCCGGTGAGGTCGATGCCCTGCGACGCCAGGCGCGTCAGCAGCGCGCCGGCCGTGAGCACGCGTCGCACGTCCAGCACGTCGAGCGCGTGTTGCAGATTGCGCGCTCCGGTCGTCCAGTTCACCATGACGGGCGTCTTGCCGGCAAACAGCGTCGCCAGATAGGTCGTGGTGGCGGCGACCGACGCCGGCAGCATGATCCCGACGCGCTGCCCCTCCAGCCGCGCCAGATGCGGCCGCAGGACCAGCGCGGCCGTCACCAGATCGCGATACGTCCGCACGCCGCTGGCCTGGTCGGCGATGACGACCGCCGACGGTTGCCGCCGTGCGGCAGCGAGGAACACGCTCGTCAGCGATTCTCCGGCGGGCAGAGCGGCGGCGCCGTGGGGTCGCGGACGAAACCAGGCGGGCGGGGCCGGCTTGATCTCAACGGCGCTCGGCCCGACTACCTGGCCGCAGGCGGCCAGCACACAATCGCCGACGGTCTGAAGCGCGGCGGTGTCTCCGGCGTGAAATCCGAACTCCTTACCGAGCCACAGGAGCAGCTCGGCGCGGTCGAGGCTGTCGAGGCCCAGGTCGTGCGCCAGGCGCAGCTCGTCGCGCAAGTTGGTTCGGCCGGCCAGCGCGCTCAAGTACTGGAGCACCAGGGCGCGGGTCGCCGGGGGAGCTTCATGCGGGTCGCCGATCGGCCGCGCGATCCGTGGTTCGGGTAGCTCGCGTGTTTGCGGGCTTTCCCAGATCGAGTAGGGGACGTAGCGCGCGGCGGGCGCGTCCTGGTTGTAAAAACGCTCGAGGTAGTCGTTGAAGGCGTTGCGGCCGGCGGTGCGCGGCAAGTCGGACGGCTCTTCCAGCTCGATCTCGACGACGCGCCGCGGCGAGAAGAAAAGGCCGTTTTCCAGCAACTGCAACGCCCCGCGCCGCAGGCAATGGGCCACGTCGGGGGTGCCGGCTGCGTAGCTGAAGCTGCTGCCCCACAGGCCGCGCGTCCGGACGAGCACGACGCGCGCGTCGGATACCTGGCTGAGGATCGTCTCGGCGGCGCTGTTGCCGCGCAGGTCTTCGAGCCGCGTGCGATAGACGTGGCCGGACGGATAGAGCAGCAGATTCTGCCCCTGCCGCAGCACCTCGACGCAGCGCCGGACGGCCTCGTCGACCTCGGCCCGCGCCTCGGGGCCATACTTCCCAAGAAACGGGACATCCAGCGCGTTCACCTGCCGCGCCAGCCAGCGCAGGTAACCGCGCTGCATCTGGTCGCGGTCGATCAGCGGACGCGGCCGGAAGGTGGCGTGCAGATGCGCCACGAGAATGACTGGATCGATGAACGCCGGATGATTCGGCAGGAACAGGATGCCGCGCCGGCCGCGGGCGGCGACGGCTTCGAGGCCGCGGATGCGCACGTCATAGCGCAGCGCAAGCAGACGCCGGGCGACAGATCGGACAATCGCCATCATGCCGTCGGATTGTATGGCGGCGCGGGCGGCGCGCCGCGTTCCGTGGTTCGGCCTGCCGCGGACGCCCGCGCCGCCGCTAGGTCGCTGTTGCGGGACGGGGCGTGCGTGGCGCCGCCAGCAGTGAGGCGGCGATGGCGACAGTCAGGATCAGCGCGATGATTCCCAGCGACGCGCCGACGGGCATCTTGTATCCCAGCCCGGCGTGGGCCAGCATTTTGCCGCCAATGAAGATCAGCAGCACGGCCAGCCCGTACGTCAGGTAGTGGAACATCTTCATGAAGCTGGCCAGCGCGAAGTAGAGGGCCCGCAGCCCCAGGATCGCGAAGACGTTAGACGTATAGACGATGAACGGGTCGGTGGTGATCGCGATGATGGCCGGAATCGAATCGACCGCGAAGATCACGTCGGTGGTCTCGACGAAGATGAGCACGAGCAGCAGGGGGGTCGCCGCCCACCGACCGGCGTCGCGCGTGATGAAGCGGTCGCCATCGAACTGCGAGCGCACCGGCAACAGGGCGCGGCTCAGTCGCATGATCGGGTTCTTCTCGGGGTCGATCTGCTTGCCCTTGGCCCACACCATCTTGATGCCGGTGATGATCAGCAGGGCTCCGAAGAGGTAGATCGTCCAGGCGAAGTGCTCGATCAGCCACAGCCCGCCGAAGATGAACGCGGCGCGGCACAGCAGCGCGCCGAGGATGCCGTAAAAGAGCACCTTGTGCTGATACGCGGCCGGCACGGCGAAGTACGAGAAGATCATCGCGAAGACGAAGACGTTGTCGACGCTGAGCGATTTCTCGATCAGGTAGCCCGTCAGGAACTCGATCGCCACGCGGCCGCGGTCGGCAGCGGGGTAGTCGCCGAACCAGCCGGCGTAGATTCCCAGGTTGAACAGCAGGGCGAGCGCGATCCAGACGCCGCTCCAGGTCAGCGCCTCGCGAAAGCGGACCTCGTGCGACTTGCGGTGAAACACGCCCAGGTCCAGCGCCAGCATCGCCAGCACAAACAGGTTGAACGTCACCCACCAGAACATTCAGGTCTCCACTCGCCTACGGGTCCGTCCCGCGCGACGGTCGCGCCGGCCTATGCCCCGTGCCGCGACTCCGCGGGTGGCAGCGCCAGCGGCTGGCTGGCGCGGCCACGGCGCATCTCGCGCGAGCGCTCGATGCGCCCGCGCAACTGCCGCGCGACGCGCTCGGCGGCACGCCCGACGGCGGCCTCCGCCGATTCGTCAATCACCTCGGCGACGATCGGCGTCCCGTGCGGCCGGGGCGTGGCCTCGACCAGGCAGCGGCGATCCGGACCGCCGCGGGGACCATTCACGTCGTCAATCCGCACGCGGACGGCGGCGATGCGGTGGGCAAAGCGGCCCAGGGCGAACTGCACGCGGCGGTGGATGAGTTCGCGCAACGCGGTGCCGATACTCCCGGCACGATGCTGAATCAGGACTTTCATCGCGACCTCCCTGCGCGGTCTGCGGCGGGCTCGACGCGCCGGCCGCGGCCGCCTTCCACAGAAGGTTAGGATCGCGGCGATCGATAGACAAATAGATAATGTAGCGATAATCTATAGTAATAAGCTATGAAACCGGCACCGGCCGACTGGCTGAACTACCACCACCTGATCTACTTCTGGCACGTGGCACGGCACGGCAGCGTCAGCGCCGCCGCCCGCGAACTGCACCTCGCCCAGCCGACCGTCTCCGCCCAGATCGGGGCACTGGAACGCGCGGTCGGCGGACGGCTCTTCGAGCGCGCCGGACGGGGTCTGCGGCTCTCCGACCTGGGCCGCACGGTGCTTCGCTTCGCCGACGAAATCGCCTGGCTGGGCCGCGAGCTGCTCGACACGCTGCGCGACCGACCCGTCGGCAACCCGGTTCAGATTCAGATCGGCGTCGCCGACGTTGTGCCCAAGATCGTGGCCCACGAGCTGATCGCGCCGGCCGTGCGCATGCCCGAACCCGTGCGCGTCGTCTGCTACGAGTCGACACACGCCGAGCTTTTGGCGCGCCTCGCGATCTATGATCTCGACGTGGTCATCTCCGACGCCCCGGTCACGTCGCAGGTCCGCGTGCGGGCCTTCAGTCACCTGCTGGGGGAGTGTGGCGTATCGTTTCTGGCGTCGCGTTCGCTGCGGCGGCGCCTGCGGCGGCCGTTCCCGCAAGCGCTCGACGCCGCCCCGTTCCTGCTGCCGACCGCCAACACTGCCTTGCGCCGCTCGCTGGAGCGCTGGTTCGACGAAGTGGGCGTGCGGCCGAACGTGGTGGGGGAGTTCGAGGACAGCGCCCTGCTGAAAGTCTTCGCCGAGTCGGGCGCCGGCGTTTTCGCGGCGCCCGACGTGGTGCGCGCGCGGGTCGCCGCGCAGTATGGCCTGGTGGCGGTCGGGCGGACCGACGCGATCCGCGAGGAGTTTTACTGCATCTCGACCGAACGGCGCGTGACGCACCCCGCCGTCCTGGCCATCACGTCGGCGGCCCGCGGGACACTCTTCCGTCGGCCGCTATGATGAGATTTCCGGCACGGACGCCGCCAGGAGTCTATTTGGTGAGCAGCTCGATCATGATTACGACGTTATTGCTGACGATTCCCCCGTCCGCGGCGCAGGATTCACGCCCGGGGGAGCGTATCGCCGCCGGCTTTCTGCTCCGCAGCCTGACGATCGGCAACGAGACGTTTCAATACGCGCTGTGGGTCCCGCCCGGATACAACCCGGACAAACCCTGGCCGCTGATTCTCTTTCTGCACGGCTCCGGCGAGCGCGGGTCGGACGGTCTCTTGCAGACCGACGTTGGGCTGGGCGCGATCATCCGGCGCAACGGTCTGCGCCCGCCGGCGCTGATTGTTTTTCCGCAATGCCGCCGCGACAAGGACTGGGGCGGCGAGATGGCCAAGATGGCGCTGCGCTGTGTTGAAGAGACGGCCCGTGATTACGCGGTCGATCCCGACCGGCTCTACCTGACCGGCCTGTCGCTCGGCGGGGCGGGCACGTGGGGCATCGGCGCGGCCCTGCCCGATCGCTTCGCCGCCCTTGTGCCGGTCTGCGGCTTCGGCAACCCGAACGAGGCAGCCAAGCTGGCCGCGGTGCCGACGTGGGTGTTTCATGGCGGCGCCGACGATCGCGTGCCCGTGCAGCGGGCGCGCGACATGGTCGAGGCGATCCGAAAGGCCGGCGGCAACATCCGCTACAGCGAGCTCCCCGGCGTGGGGCACAATTCGTGGGACGATGCCTACAAGAACGCGGAACTCTGGAAGTGGCTCTTCGCGCAGTCCCTCGCCAATCGCGGCGCCAAGCCCACCGGCGGCTGACGCCCGCCGGCAGGTGGGCGAGGCGCAAACCGTGGAAGGTCTCCGCAGAATACGCACTTCCTCTGCTCCTGCGGAGCCGAAACACGTCGCCCGCTGCAACCACGGTTTCGCTCGGCCTGTCACGGGCCTCGCTTCCCCCGTGGCTACGTTCCGTCGTCGGTTCGGGACGATCCATCGCCCGCGCGTGAGGAGACGCCGGCTCGGATGGGAGTGGGAGGCGAAGTGCAGCCGAGGGCGGCTGCACTACACATCGCGAGAGATCATCGCTCGCGGTCAGCGGCGGATGGTGGCGCCCGGCAATGGGTCGATGATCTTCTCGCGGACCTATGGATCGATGATCTTCTCGCGGATCGCGAACCGCGCCAGCTCCACCCGGCCTTTCACCCCCAGCTTTTTGAGCAGCCGCGTGCGGTGGGCGTCGGCGGTCTTGTAGCTGACGCTGAGCTGCGCGGCCGCATCGCGCAGCGTCAAGCCGCGCGCCAGAAGCGGCAGCAGCTCGGATTCGCGCCGCGTCAGCCGCCGGCCGCGCAGACCGGCGGCACCCACCACGACGCGCATCGAGCGGCTCGCGAAGCGCTTGCCGGCGGAGAGCGTGTCGAGCGCGACGCGCAGCTCGTCGACGCCGCCGTCGCGGTCGACCAGCCCGTCGAGCCGGAGACGGCTCCACGCGTCGGCATCGGCACTGGCAGCGAGCACAATGACCTTGGTTTCGTGCGCGAGCCGGAGGATCATCTGCACGCTGTCGACCAGCGGCGCGCGGGCGAGCGGGGCGCTGACCAGCATGAACTCGGGCCGGCCGCGCAGCGCGGCCCAGATCGGGCGGGCGTCGTTTTCAACGCCGGACACCGCTTTCAACCCGAATCGCTCGGTCAAGAGCGCGACGATCGCCTGGCGATCCAGGAGTGTCTCGGCGACGACGCAGATGCGCCGCGCGTGGCGTGTGATGGCGTGCGGGAACCCGGCTGGTTCCGGGTTGGCGGCGTGCGGGGATGGTCGATCGTCGCCCTGCATTATGGTGCGTATCCTACGGGCGATCGCCCGACCCGAACATAAGGCAAACACCTCCATTGTGCGCGGGCAAACGCCTGATAGGCACGATTGCCGCGCACCGCGAGGAGGCCGCTGCGCCCTGGCGACCTACCTGGTGCGGCTGGCGTGTGCTGCCTCCGACCCCTCACTGGCGTGAGGGGTTCGGATGGGGCGACGTGAGGGGTTCGGATGGGGCGCCGGGGAGGCCGCTGCGCCCTGGCGACCTACCTGGTGCGGCTGGCGTGTGCTGCCTCCGACCCCTCACTGGCGTGAGGGGTTCGGATGGGGCGACGTGAGGGGTTCGGATGGGGCGCCGGGGAGGCCGCTGCGCCCTGGCGACCTACCTGGTGCGGCTGGCGTGTGCTGCCTCCGACCCCTCACTGGCGTGAGGGGTTCGGATGGGGCGCCGTGAGGGGTTCGGATGGGGCGACCGGGGAGGCCGCTGCGCCCTGGCGACCTACCTGGTGCGGCTGGCGTGTGGTGCCTCCGACCCCTCACTGGCGTGAGGGGTTCGGATGGGGCGACGTGAGGGGTTCGGATGGGGCGGCGTGAGGGGTTCGGATGGGGCGACCGGGAGGGGTTCGGATGGGGCGGCGTGAGGGGTTCGGATGGGGCGACGTGAGGGGTTCGGATGGGGCGACGTGAGGGGTGCGGATGGGGCGACGATCGCTGGGGAGCCCGATCCGATCCCGGACGCAGGTCGCGGGCAGCAACGGCGGGGACGCTGACGGGCGGGCCAGCATGCGGAGTTCTGACTCCGAACACTAATCGCCTTCGATGATCCCGTTCAGTTCGCTCGACACCGCGCCGCTCCAGCCCGCCGGCGTCCGCTGAATTCCCAACCAGTAGTACACCGTCCCCGGCTGCTCGCTGGTCGAAGCCTCGGCCGCCGGCTGACCCAGTTCTTCGAGCCGCTTCAGAAACGACTCTGGAAACTCCTCCCGCCGGAACGACTGCTTGAGAAACTCGGCTGCGACGTCTCCGCGGCCAAAGACCGGTCCGCCGAACTTCGGGGTGTCGAGCGCCTGACGCGGGCTCATTCCATAATCCAGGCAGTTGACGAGATTCTGCAGCATGCACTCGTGCAGGGCCGAGCCGATGCCGCTGGCAGCCAAGGCGGGCTTCCCGTCTTTCAAGACGATGCACGGGTTTGTGATGTTGGGCAGCCGGGAGCCCGGCGGAACGCGCGAGATCATCTGCTGCTGAAACGAAGCCGAATCGGGAATCGAAACGCCATCCACGAAGATGCCGGTCGATCCCCAGATGAGCGCATTAGAACTGTGCACCAGCGCGGCGATGTTGCCCGCTTCGTCGACCGCCACGACGCCGTCCGAATGGCCGTTGGCCTCGGAGAAACCGGCGATGACGGCAGACATCCAGTCGGGCGATTGCAGCCGCTCCCAGTTCCGTGCCGCCGCCGCCTTGGTCACGCGCTCGTCCGCGGTGATCCCGACTGCGTCGGGTCGGTTGTCCGCGGGAAGGTAGCGCGGCGAGTACGTCAGAGCGTAGCCGAGTCGGGTCGCGCGGATGTACCAGAGCATCGAGTCGGCAGACTCGTAATACCGCGGCCGGGCGTGCAGCTCCGCGGCTTCCAGCAAGTTCAGGGCCTCGACGAGCTGAATTCCGCCCACCTCGGGAAACCCGATCGTGCAGACCTGATGTCCGCGATATTCGGCTCTGAGGGGCGCGCTCCACGTCGGCTCATACCGCCGCAAGTCGTCGCCCGTGATGCGCCCGCCTTCGCGGCGGACAAGCTCGACCATCCGCGCGGCCCACGGCCCGGTGTAAAAATATGCGGCGCCGTGTTGCGCGACTTGTTCGAGTGTGTCCGCCAGCGCCGGCTGCACGAACAGGTCGCCGGGTTGCAGGACACGCTGGTCCGGCCGGACAAAGATCGCGCGGCCCTCGGGCAGCCGCCGCAGGACCTTCCGCTTCTGCTCGATCATCAGGCCGAGCACGGCGTCGACCTCGAAGCCCTCGCGCGCCAGGAAGATCGCCGGCTCGAAGAGCGACGCCCACGGCAACCTGCCGAAGCGGCGGTGCGCCGCCTCGGCACCCGCCATAAACCCTGGGACGAGCGCCGTCCGGCCGCTGGCGTTCTCCGCACCGGGGATGCTGAGCGGGTCTTTGTCGTCGAGCACGGTGTTGTAGCCGGCGTTCAACGCGTGCACTTCACCGCTGCGCGCGTCGTAGTACACCAGGTAGAGAATGCCGGCGAAGCTGTTCCACGAACCGCCCGAGAGCACGATCTGCGCCAGCGACGTGGTCAGCGCCGCGTCCGCCGCGCTGCCCCCGGCCCGCAGCACCTCCAGCCCGGCGTGAATCGCGATCGGTCCGGTGGTGCCCCCGATCATGATGTGCCGGGAGGTTGCCTCGGGGTCGCCGGCGTGATACGTACGATTCTGAAGCCGGTAACGCGCCAGCACGTCGGCCGGCCAGTCGCGCGGCGAGATTCCGCGCGCCGCTGTGATCGGCCCGGCGCGCCCTGCGCAGCCGGCGACGCACGCCACGAGCACGCTTGCCGCCGCCACTTGGCCGGCGCGCCTCACGGTTCGCCGCCGCCGAAGAGCGCCCGGTCGCGCGTCTCTTCCGCGCGCCCGACAATCTCCTGGTCGGTGCGCTCGCGCGTACTCTCCAGCGTCAGCAGCGGGACCTCGCGCTCGTCGCGGATGGTCCCCGGCATGAGGGTCTCGACAACAAAATCGATCGGCGGAAACTGGTACCACGGCGGGTCGAGCCGATGATGCGTCTTCAGCGTCTCATACCCCGCCTTCCGCACGATGATGTCGTAGTCGCCGTACCACAGGAAGCTGAATTTCACCGGGCTGAGACCGACTTCCTCATCGTTCACGATCACCAGCGCGTTGGACGGATCAGTTTGAATCTTCATGGTCCGCTCGACGCATCCGCCGCTCAGCAGCAGGCAGACCAGGCCGATGATCACGCCGGTTCGTACCGTCATGTGGGCACCTCGATCAGCTCGACGTCGCGCGTTTCCGTGTCGAGCGTCGCGATCGTACATCGTCCCGTAACCCAGCCGCAACATTCGCCTGGATTGACGAACAGACGGCCGTCGCGCGATTCGACGCGGACTTCGTGCGTGTGACCGGTAACAACGATGTCGGCCCGGGCAACATCCTCCGGGCGGCACCAGTCGACGAAATGGTGTAGCAGCAGCGTGCGTGCCCCGAGCTTGACGAATTGCGGTCCGTCCTGAATCTGCGGCAGCACCCTGGCCAGGCCGGCCCGCTCGCCGTCATTGTTCCCAAAGGTGATGTGGAGCGTTCCGGAAAACTCGGCCAGAGCCCGCGCCGCAAACGGTGCGATCACGTCGCCCGGATGCAGCAGTACGTGGATGCCGCGCTTGCGGAAAATCTCCAGGGCCCCGCGAAGCGTCGGAAGCCGGTCGTGCGTGTCGCTGATCAGGCCGATAATCAAGTCGCTGCCTCTGCTTCGCACGTCGCGAATGGTTCACTCAGCGCTGGAAAGTCTGCGCGATCCTGCGTCGTGGCTGAATCGTAATCGATTCCGGCGTCGATAGGGGTGGCTGGAGGCGACATGAGTACCGCGGTACACCCAGGCCATTCATCCGCGCCGTTGGCGTCGCCGCTGGCACGCCTGCCGGTCACCGTCTGGCTGGTCGAGCCTGGCGATGCGGCGGACATCGAGCAGTTTCTGGAGCGGCTTCCTGCTGGAGAGCCGGCAGGCGGGCACGATGCCCGCTTCACCCGATTCTCACTCAGCCTCAGCGGGGCGTACTGGCTTGCGGCAATGCGCGGCGACGAAATCGTCGGTGTGTTGCCGTTGGTCGGACGGCCCGAGGACGCGGAGAGTCTGGTGGGCTGTCGGCCTGAGAGACTCGAGGGTCGTATCATCACGGTCGATGATGACGCGCGGGCCGCGCTGCACGATCGGGCCATTACGTTGGCGCGCCTTAGAGGCTTGCGCATGGCGGGCGCCCACGCGGTCATTCGCGACTCCGCGGAGTCGCGCGAGCCGGGCGCGGAGTGAGACGAGCCCCTCGTCCGGCCTTCATCACCGGCGCGTCGGCAAGCCGGTAGAATCCCAGAATCATGATCAGCCCGCGGCGGTCAGACCGACACCAGTTCAGCGCGCTCGCCAGCACCGGGTTGCTGCTCGCGCTGGGCGCGACCGCACTGCTCGTGTCGTGCCGCGGCGGCGACGGCAGCGCGGGCCGCTCGGCGGCCCGGCCGAACATCCTGCTGATCAGCCTGTGCTCCGTCCGGCCGGATCACATGCAGTGCTACGGCTACGCCCGCGAGACCACGCCCACGCTCAGTGCGTTCGCCCGTGACGCCGTGGTCTTCACACACGCGGTCACGCCATGGCCCAAGACGGTGCCGGCGTTCGCGGCGATCATGACGGGCAAGTATCCGCACACGACGCACGTGATGCGGATGACGCCGCGGCAGCGGCTGGCCGACGAGCACGTGACGCTGGCGGAGGCGTTTCAGGCCGCGGGTTACGCGACGGGGGCATTCATTTCGACGCCGGCGCTGAATCCGGCGGCCAACATCGGCCAGGGTTTCGACCGGCGCGTCGAGACCTACCTGAACGAGCGCAAGTACGAATACACCACGCACGCGGCGGCCGAGTGGCTCAAGCAGTTGCCGGCCGGAAAGCCCTATTTCGCGTGGGTGCACTACAACAACGCGCACTATCCCTACACGGCTGAGAGCGCGCCTGACCCGAACATGTTCGTGGGCGACGCACATTACGACCCCGCGCGAAAAATATCTCCGCATCCGACGGGCCGCCTGCCGCTGAACGTGCCCGACTCGCACCCGTGCGCGCTGCCGATGCTGCGGGCCGACCTGGGCTACGTTCACAGCGAGGCGCTGCTGCCCGAACGCCCGGATGAATTCGCCTTCTACGTCGCGCGCTACGACGCCGGCATCTTCGCCGCCGACCGGATGATCGGCGAGCTGCTTGCGCGGCTCCGCGAGGCCGGTAAACTCGACAACACGATCGTGGCTCTGGTCGGCGACCACGGCGAAGCGCTCGGCGAACACAACTTCTACTTCGAGCACGGCCGATTTCCCTACGACGACACGCTGCGCGTGCCGCTCATGATTCGCGTACCCAACCAGGCACCGCGGCAGATCGCCACGCCGGTCGAATCATTCTCGCTGATGCCGACGCTGCTCGAACTCGCCGGCGTGCCCGTGGCGGGCGAGGTCGAAGCGCGCTCGCTGGCACCGCTCCTGGCGGGTCGCGACGAGGGGGGGCTGGTCTTCAGCGAATCGGGCTATCAGTTCGAATTCACGCTCTCGGTGCGCGATTCGCAGCTCTGGAAACTGATTCACGTGCCGAGCCGGGCCGACCGCGCCCTGATGAGCAACGTCGAATTCGAGCTCTACGATCTGAACGTCGACCCGGCCGAGCTGACCAATCTCTACACGTCTCAGCCGCAGCGCGCCGCTGGGCTTCGCAGGGCGCTGGAGCAATGGTCGGCGCCCTGGATTCGCGACGCCTACAGCGTGCACAGCCTGTCGGACGCGCCGCTGGACGCCGAGACGATCCGCCAGCTCCGCACGCTGGGCTACGTCGGCGACGACGCCGACAGCCCGGCCGCCGCCAGTTCCGCACCGGCCGGCTCGACCGGCTCTGACCCGCCGTAGAAGGCGTTACAATCCCCGTCGATGAAGCCGATCCGGACCAGCACGGCGGCGTGCCTGCTGCTCGGACTCGCGACGGGCGGGCCCGGGTGCGGCAGCGAGCGCGCCCGACTTCAGTCGCTGAGTCCGGTCGAGCGCGCTGCCGCCATCATCGACGTCGTCCGGGTCCGCGACCGGCAGGCCGTGCCGAAGCTGGTCGGACTGCTGGAAGACCCGGACCGCGGCGTGCGGATGTTCGCCATCACGGCGCTGGTCGATCTGTGCGGCGATGACTTTGGCTATCGCTACTTTGCGGCCGAAGCGCAGCGCGCCGACGCCGTGGCGCGCTGGCGCGAAGCCCTTCGAACCGGCCAGGTTCGCGTGGTTCCGGCGGCCGATCCGCCGACCTCGGCGCCGGCTTCTGGTGAGGTTACCCTGAGCCACCCATGAGCGACAAAAACCGTTACGCGCTGCGCCCGATCGCGGACCCGACTCTCTGCCTGTTCGAGGTCAAAGGCGAAATCGACATCCGCACCTCGCCCGAGTTGCACGACGCGCTCATGCGGGCCGTCGCCGACCGGCCCGCGCGGCTCGTGCTCGACCTCGCCGGCGTGACGTACATGGATTCCTCCGGGGTGGGCACGCTGGTCGAGATCAAGCGTCAGCTCGAACGCAATGATGGCACGCTCGTGCTGGCCGCGCTGCGCGAGCAGGTCAAGGGGCTGTTCGAAATCACCCGGCTCGACAAGTTCTTCAAGATCGCCGCTTCGGTCGAGGACGCCCGCGCGCTGTGAGCACCGCCCCCAACAGCAAGGCTGTACCGCTGTGGCGGCGCGTCCCGATGCGCGTTGGGCGCGTCACCGCCGCCCAGATCGATTTCGTCGGGTCCACCGTCGCCTACGTTGGGGGGGTGACGCGTCTCGTGTTCGGCGCGATCCACCGCCTGGCGCTCTCGCTCGTCTCGCGCAAGCGCGTCAGCCGCCGCTCGCTGACGCAGCAGATGGTGCGCGTCGGGGTGCGCAGCATCCCGATCATCATGCTGGTGCAGTTTTTCATCGGCATCATCCTGGCACTGAATCTGGCGCCGACGCTCGACGCCTACGGGCAGCTCGAAAGCGTCGCCGACGTGGTCGCCATTGCCGTCTTCCGCGAGCTGGGGCCGCTGATTTCGGCGATCGTCCTGTGCGGTTTCGCGGGTGCGTCGATCGCGGCGGAAATCGGCACGATGGTCGAGGCTGAGGAACTCAAGGCGATGCGCGCCCTGGCGCTCGACCCCGTCCGCTTCCTCGTCGCGCCCCGCATCGTCGCCGCCACGGTCATGATGGTCGGCCTGGCCGTGTTGGCCGACGTGGTGGGCACGTTCGGCGGCCTGTGTACCGCGGTCGGCGTGCTGGGTGTGTCCGCTCAGACCTACATCGACCGGACACGGGCCATCCTGACGAATACGGACTATTTCACCGGTCTGGTGAAGGCCGCCGTCTTTGGCCTGCTGATCGCCTCGCTGGCCTGCTACGAGGGGCTGCGCGTCCGCGGTGGGGCCGAGGGCGTCGGCCGGGCGACGACGGCCACGGTGGTCAAGAGCATCGTCTCGCTGATCGGTGCCGACTGCATCTTCACGGCGATCTTCTATCGCCTCGGATGGTGAGCCGTGCTGCTGGTGGGCATCGACGAAGCCGGCTACGGACCGCTGCTTGGACCGCTCGTCGTCGCCGCGAGCGTCTGGGAAGTCGCGCCCGAGGTGTGCGGTGGCGATCTGTGGAAACACCTGGAAGCGGCCGTCTGCCGCACGCCCGGCCGCGCGGAGCATCGGCTCTGCGTTGACGACTCCAAGCGTCTCTTCGACCAGCGCAAGCAGCTCTGGCCGATCGAGCGCTCCATTCTCGCATTCGCCGCCGCCGCCGATCAGCCGGCCGGGTCGCTGCGCGCGCTGGTTGATTCTCTGACGCACGATTCGCCGTCGTCCGCGCCGGCCGGCGCGGCCGAGGTCGACATGGCGACGGATCCGCCTGCGGCTTCGGATCGTCCGTGGGGCGCCGCGCCCGACGTGCCGCCCTGGTATCGCCTGCTGGCGCGACGATTGCCAACCGATCCGCGCGCCGCGGCCGGACCCGCCGCGCAGCGCCTGCGCGACGAGATGTCGAAGCGGAGAGCGCGCTGCGCCCGACTCATGGCGCAGGTCGTCCCGGAGCACATCTTCAACCAGCGTGTTGCGCAGACGCGCAACAAAGCCGCCGCGGTGGTCGAGCAGGTGCTGACGCTCATGCTGCGAGCCGTCGCGAACCGCGCCGACGACGTGCTCTTCCGGATCGATCGCCTTGGCGGGCGGAGCGACTATCGGCATCTGCTTCAGCTCGCGTTTCCCGACCGCAGGCTGGAAATCACGGCCCTGTCGGACCACGAGAGCAGCTATCGCCTGAGGCTCGCGTCGCCTTCGACGCCGCGCGCCGCGTCGGCAGCAGCGCCGCATTCGCCATCGGCCGGCGAGTGGACGGTGACGTTTTCGGTCGCTGCCGACGCCGAGCATCTGCCGGTAGCGCTGGCCGGCATGCTGGCCAAGTACGTCCGCGAGCTGCTGATGCACGAGTTCAACGCCTTCTGGCGAACGATCGACCCCGCCCTGCGCCCCACGGCCGGATACTACAATGACGCGTTGCGTTTCATCGCCGACATCCGGCCGCACCTGGCCCGCTGCGGCCTCGATCCGGCGACGTTTGTGCGCACGCGCTGACTATTCCGGTAGAGGGCGGCGGGCCTTGCCCGAGTACAAGCATGCTCACGCCTGCCGGCGAGAGCATGCCGCCGGGCGAGAGCATGCCGCCGGGCCGCATTGCGTTATGGCTGTGCTTCGCGACAGCCAGGACACAACCAAGCCGGCGTGTCTCTGGAGAGCCGCCGCGCCCGGCTGCACTCCGCGTCGGCGGTCGTTTGCCGTCGAACCCCTCGCTGACGCTCGGGGCTCGGCAGGGGACGCACGCGGAGTTGCGGGGATGCAACGCGTGGCCTTGGCTGGAGATGCAACCCGCGGAGTTGGCCGGGGATGCGACTCGCGCAAGTCACTGGGGAAGCAACTCGCGGAAACGGTCTGACGACAGCCCGATTCGAATCACACTCAGCCGCACCGGCTGCCTATTTCGGTGCTGGCCCCGCCGCCGGCATCTCCGCCGGCAGCCGGAACTCGTCCGCCTGCGAACCCGTGCCGCGGCTGCCCAGCTCGGGCAGATCCTCGTCCGTGTTGGCGATGTACAGCCACCAGTTGTTGTAGCCATACTTCGTGTAGCCGGGCGATTTCGGCACGTGCTCCAGAATCCACTTCTGATAACCGAAATGGCTATTGCCCCACTCCGTGCTCGAGATCAGCCGCGGCTCGCCGCGCAGATCGGGATAATTCGCCCAGCCGTCGGCCCACGAGAGCACGCGCCGCTTGTTGTTGTAGTCGTAACCCGATTGTCCGTTCGGCGGGACGTGGCAGTTGCCGACCTGCGACGGCGTGCCGGCGTGATCCATCTCGAGCCAACTGAAGACGTTCCACGGATCGCGGCGCTCGTGCGTATCCCAGACGCCGTCGGCCAGGGCCAGGGCCGCCATGCTCTCGACGCGGTGCGTGTAGCTGTGGATCATGTTGTCGGCCCCGACCTCGTAGTTGAAGCCCATCACCCAGGTCGTGCGGCCCAGCTCTTCCGGAATGTCATACGGGCGATAGAACCACGGGTTGTCGGTCGGCGCGAAACGCGCGTACCGGTTCGGGATGTAGCCGGCGAACTCGTCGAAGTGCATGCCCGACGCGCCCCACAGCCACATCTCGGTGATTGCCTCGCGCTTGAAGCGTTCGAGCAGACCGTTTTCCTCCAGCACCTTGCGATACGAGCTGGGCGACGGCTGCCACTTCTGTGTCTTGCGCACCTCCATGAAGCTCTCGTCGGTGTAGCGGAAGCCGTCCACTTTCTGCGGATAGCCGTCTACGCTGATGACGTCCACGATTTCGTAGTTGATGTAGCCCCAGCTCGCTTCGCGGATCACGTTCGCGAGGATGTGCGAATACTCGACCGGATCGTTGGCCTTCAGGTGTTCGATCAGCGTCTTGCCGCCGTCGCTTTCCAACACGGGGTTGTAGATCACCACGACGACCTTGGCGTGCTTGCGGCCGGTTGCGGCGCGCGCGTCGTAGGTCCAGGGCGGCCGCGTCCAGCGCGAAATCGCCGAGCGCTTGACGGTGTACGAGCCGGTCGAGGCCAGCTCGCCGCTGGGTTTTACGTCTGGCAGCCGGCGCCAGGCCGGCTCGGTTTGAGTGCCGACGGCCTGGCGCGGCGCGGCGGGCAGGGCAGCAGGGGGGATCAGAAACGGCGCGATCAGCCATAGGCGGAAAGTCAGCATGATCAGCCTCCTTGGGAATTGGGAGCGTATCGCGGCCGGCGCCGAAAGACCAACCCGACGAGACAGGGCACAGACGCCGACGACTCGTCGCCATCGCGCGCGGTGCGGTTCTGACGCTTGTCGCCTGCGGCGGTTCCGCCCGTTGGCTCCGGGCGCGTGCGGGTTCGCCGAATTTGCGCTTCGGCGGCACGGGAATTGCACGCAGACGCGTGGGAACGAGGCTTCGTCCCAGCCAGATCTACATGCTCACAGCAACGTCCACGCATCTCAGCCTGCTGGCGCGGCTGTCCGACGCGCGCGATCGGACGGCCTGGCGCGAGTTTCACGAGCGTTACGGCGCGCTGATCGCCGGTTTCGCCCGACGGCGCGGGCTTCAACCGGCGGACTGCGACGACGTGGTGCAGGACGTGCTGCTGTCGCTCAGCAAGGCTCTGCCGCAGTTTCGATACGACTCGAAGAAGGGGACGTTTCGCGCGTATCTCAAGGCCGCGACGCTCCGCGCGATCTCACATCGGGCGCAGGGCCGGCCCGCGATGCTCAGCCTGGCTGATTCTGTGAGCGATCCGCCCGACGAGCACGCCGCCGACGAGGTGTGGGAATACGAGTGGCGGCAGTATCACCTGCGGCAGGCGATGCGGGTGGTCGACGCGGAGTTCAACGAGGTGGATCGGCAGGCGTTTCAGCGCTACGCGCTGGAGAGCGCTAACCCGCACGATGCGGCCGGAGCGCTATCGATCAGCGTTGAGCACGTCTACCAGGTCAAATCGCGGATTGTGAGGCGCATCGCCGAGCTGATTGAGCAGCAGATCCAGGACGAGGGCTGATTGGCTGAGACGCGTGGATGCGGGCTGGCTTGGACTGGTATCGGGATGAGGCGCGGCTGCTCCGGGAGCTGAAGCAGCTCAGACAGCGCGAACCGCCCGTGCCCGAAATTCCAGGATACGCCGATTTCCGCGAGCTGCGCCGCGGCGGACAGGGCGTGGTCTATACGGCGATACAGCAGTCGACGCGACGGCGCGTCGCCATCAAGATTCTCGGGGGTGGCAGTTGGGCGAGCGAAGAGCGACGCCGGCGCTTTCAGCGTGAGGTGGACGTCATCGCGGCGCTGCGCCATCCCGACATCGTGCAGCTTTACGACGCGGGGCTGGCGGGCCAGGGATTCCCCTATTTCGTCATGGAGTTCATCGACGGCGTCGGACTCGAGGAGCTTCTGCCGTCGCCGTGGCAGAGTGCGGCGTGCGACGACAGCGCGAGTGGATCGGCATCGGCACTGGGTCGGGTGCGGGCGATTGCGGAAGCGGCCGGGCTCGGGACGGTACGGGGATCGCTGGCACTGGTGGCGCGAATCTGCGTGGCGGTCGGGTACGCGCACGCGCGCGGCGTGATTCACCGCGATATCAAACCCAGCAACATTCGTATCGATCCGGCCGGCGCTCCGCACGTGCTGGATTTCGGACTGGCGCGCGCCGCGCAGGACTCGCTCGTGGCAGACACGGGCAGCGCGATGACGCACACCGGCGAGTTCGTCGGATCGCTGCCCTGGGCGAGTCCGGAGCAGTCGCAGGGCACGGCGCAACAGCTCGACACGCGGACCGACGTCTATTCACTCGGCGTCGTGCTCTATCAACTTCTGACCGGCCAATTTCCCTACTCCGTCGCCGGCGGGCTGGGCGACGTGCTCGACCGCATCCGGACGGTCGAGCCGATCACTCCGCGGACGCTGCGCCGCGAGATCGACGCCGACGTCAGCACGATTGTGCTCAAGTGCCTGGCCAAAGAGCCCGCTCGTCGCTATCGCGATGCGGGAGATCTGGCGCGCGACATTCAACGCTATCTCGTCGCCGAACCGATCGCCGCCCGGCCCGATTCGCTGGTCTATCGTCTCTCGCGCCGTATTCGACGCAACCGCACAACCGCCGCACTCGCCGCGGCCCTGACGATCGCGCTGGGCGCCACCGTCGCCGGCGCGCTCTGGTGGCGGCACGCCGAGTACCGGCGGCGATATGCCGCCGAGTATCGGCCAGACGGCTTGATCGTGGTGAACACGGCGATTCTGGGACAGAACGTGCCCACCGAGCTGCGGCCCGGCTCGACGCTCCGCGCCAACGAGTTGCACAATCTGCCCGATCAGGCCACGTTTCCCGGCAGCCTCGACCTGGGGCATGCCGGCGGTGACGGCCGTGGACGCCACGCCATACATGGCGGGCAGCACTTGGTGGTCGGCGAGAACCTGCGGATTGGGGTCGACGCGCCAGGGGAACTCGAAGTGCGGGCGGGGGGGACCGTGCGTAGTGCGTCTGGTCATTTGGGGTTTGGGGTCGGTTCGCGAGGTGAGGCAACCATCTTCGGCGCGGGTGCCGTCTGGGAATGCGGCAGCCTGCTCTGTGTCGGAGCCGTCGGGCCCGCGACCCTGAACCTGCTCGCGGGCGGGCACATGAAGGCCGGCGCGCTGCGCATCGGGCAGAACGCGTCCGGGTACGTGAGGGTGGACGGCGCGGATTCGACCATGGAGTGTTCGACCACCACGATCGGCGAGAACGTGGAAGGCACACTCGAGCTTCGCGCTGGGGCGCGATTCGTCACAAGCTCGGCCCGCATCGGATCGACGGAAAGTGCGCGCGGCGCACTGTCGGTCCGCGGCACGGGTTCCGCCTTCGTTGTACGCAGTGACGACGATTTCGACATCGGCTTTGCCGGCGAGGGCCGGATTTACCTCGCCGATGGCGCGGAATCCACGGCCCGCAATTACGTGCTGGGTCGCACACCTACCGGCGACGGTCTATTGATCGTCAGCGGTTCCGCAACGCGGCTGAGCTGCCGGCGGGCGATTTACGTTGGACATTCCGGTTTGGGTCACTTGGAGATTCGGGACGGTGCTTCGTGCGACGGAACCAGTCTGATCGCGTCGGGATCCGCTTCGGTCGGTTCGGTCATCGTCAATGGGGATGGCTCGGTTTGGCGTGGCGGAATGGAAAACGTGTCCGTGGGTATTCTCGGAGCCGGAAGCCTGCGCATCGCCGACGGGGCGGTCGTCTCCTGTGGAGATGGGCATCTGGCAGCCGCGGAGGTCGCCCGTGGCGATGCAGTTATCGGCGGACGCGGCGCCGCCTGGGAACTTGCCGGCAGCCTCTATGTCGGCGGATCGCCCGACGGCGCCGGCGGCGAGGCGCGCCTGGTGGTCGAACGGGACGGGTGTGTCGCCGTCGCCGACGTCGCGCGCCTCTACCGACGCGGGCAGTTGGTTCTTGACGGGGGCACTATCGCCACTGACGCATTCGAGAACACGCGCGGCGGAACGCTGGCTCTGAACCGCGGCGCCTTTTGCGCCCGCTCCGTCAGCGGCAACCTGACCAACATCGGCGCCGTCGTCGCCGCCTTGCACACGCCGGGCGGACTCGAAATCAACGGCGACTTCGCACAAACCGGTGGAGAATTGCGCATTCGCCTGTTTGGAGCGCAGCAACACGAGTCCGACCGTGTCCGTGTGACTGGCGTCGCCCGGCTCGGCGGCGCGCTCAGCGTCGAATTGTGTGATGGGTTCATGCCGCTTGCAGACGATCGCCTCGAAATCCTCTCGGCGGCGTGCATCGATGGCGAGTTCGACGGCTCGCGGCCGCGGCTGGCGCTGGCCGGCGGTGGCTCGTGCGTGGTGCTGTACGAAGAGAACGCCGTCGTCCTCACAGACTTCACCGGACCCTTCGCGCCGCGACTCCATGTGGAAGAACCGTCGGTCGCGAGCGTTCCGCGCTGGGAGCCCGGCACCACGGGGCCGTATCCCGGACGGATCAGCCGCAATACCACGGGCGAATCCGATCGCCGCTTCCTGGGGCCACCCGACAAGCGCTGCCTGGGGTTGGGCGGTCAGATCGTGGAGTACGACTTCGGCGATCGCCGGATTGTCGACGGCCCGGGCAGCGACTTCGCCGTCTACGAGGCCGTCTGGGGCTCGCCCGAGTATCCTTCGATTGACGTTCTTGTGAGCGTCGATGGACGTGAATTCATCAACCTCAAGGGTTCGGAAGCGCCAAACGTGCGCGTGCCTGGCGACGAGGTATACGAACACGCGCGCCGCGCGTGCGGCTACGACCTGTCCTGGGCCGGACTGTCGGCCGCGCGCTACGTGCGGATCGACGGCCGCGGGGACGGGCCCGCAGGTGCGCAACCCGGTTTCGATCTCGACGCGATCGGCGCCATTCACTTCATCGTCGTCGAACCCACGACCGACCCTCCGAACTGAACCCGCCGACGGCCGCGACCCGTTCGGCCCGGTGGCCCGCGGCTGGCGGCCGTACCGTTGCTGCGTGGCCGATGTCGAATGCGCTCTCGGATTTTCTGTCAGATCAGTGCCGCCAACGTCCTAGTACCCGGTGAGGCACAGGCCGACGGCGGGCACACCGCACTGGCACGGGGGCGCCACGAGCGGCGGTGTGCCGCGTGAGTTGAAGTCTGTCCGATCGACGTCTCGACCGCGACACGCCGCGCACCGCCCGCCTGCGCACGTAGGTCCCTTGACTCAGGATCGGAGAACTCGCCATGTTTCACCACACGCACCTGAAAACCGTGCTGACCGCCGTAGCCCTGCTCGCACTCGCGTTCACCGCCGCACGCGACGACGAGCGCACGTCCGCGTTGCAGCCGGACGCGTTCGACGACTCCGTGCCGGATGGCCTGGAGCTGACGCTCCTGCCCGACGAGTGGCTCGACGCCGGCGCGCGCAGCGTTCTGCTCGGACATCGCGCCGAGGCTGCCGACTCGCAGACGTCACGGATCGGCGTCTGCCGGGGCTTGGATGTGATGCTGGCAGCGGAGGAGTGGTACGACGTGCCGGGCGGCAGGATCGCACCGCTGGCGGCACCGATTTCACAGCAACTCCTCGCAACCGAGCCGTTCAACGAGCTGCTGCTTCTCGATGACGCGCAGCTCGTCCTGTTCGTGCCCGCACCGGACATTGAGCAGCCCGAAGCGGCTTCGGACGGGCGCGTGGACGAGCTTGCCCCACCGTCGGAGTCGCTTCCGGATGTGACCGTCGAGACTCCCGATGTCAGCGGCCAGGAGTTGACGTTCCTGCCGGCCGCAGCGCTCCAGCCGGGCGATCTCGCCTTCCTGCTCGACGAGCAGCTCGCGCCCGACGCGGAAGCTGCGGCCCAACTGGCAGTTTTCAGCGGCGAGACACTTCAGGCCGGCCGCTGGTACGACGCGCCGGGCGGCGTCCTGCGGCTGGTTGAACCGGGTGTGGCGGAGTGGTTTGCTCTGGCCCGTGGATTCGCCGAGTCAGTGCCCGGCAATGCGCAGTTCGCCATCTACCTACCCGTTTCCGACGTCTCCGCCGTTGTGCAGTCCGCGACGACTGCCGGCGACGAGCCGCCCGCCGCACCGGCCGCGCCGGCCGAACCCGCCGAGGCGCCCACCCGCCCCGAGCTGACGCTCCTTCCGGCCGAGCTCTCGTCGCTCGCGCAGCTTCCGCCGCACGAACGATTCGGGTTCATTCGCGGCGTCGGCGACCTGACGCTGCAAGCGTCGATGGCCGTGCCCGGCGGCAGCATTCGCGCGCTGGATGACGCCAGCGCCGCGAATCTCCTCGCGTTTCTTGGCGACGACGTGACGCTGCCGGCGGACGGCACGCTCGTCACGTTCACTCCGGCTGAATTTGGACAGCCAGCCGACCCGGCCGATGAGGCGGCGGCCGACCCGGCCGACCTCTCGCCGCCGGAACCGACGGACGAACCGCAGCAGGCGGACGATGGCGAGATTTCCGGGACCGAGCTCACCTTCCTGGGCGCAGACCTGCTCACGCCGGCAGATCGCATGGCGCTGATTGATTGCGTCGCGGATCTCGGCGACGAGCTCCGGAACGCCCAGCTCGCGGTCGCGCGGTCTTCCGAGCCGCTGCCCATGGGCCAATGGCACGAAATCCCGGGCGGACGCGTCATGCGGTTGATCCCCGAAGCAGCCGACGTGCTGGCCACGCTGATCGATCCGGCGGCGTTCGAAATCCCCGAGTTCGCCACGCTCGTGATCTACGTGCCCGCGGAAATCGAATCGAACCCCGCGAACGAGCCAGCGCGCGAGCTTGACGAACCATTCTCACCGCCCGGCGAAGATTCGAAGACGGATCCAGAGCTGTTGACGATTTCGCCCGATGCACAGGCGGCGTTCGAGCGGCTGCAGCACGCATATCCGGACGTCGCCGCCTTCGTGTGGGGCGCGCGGGTTTCGCGCGTCTACGGCGCGCACTTCGGATCGGGCCCGACGCCGGAGCAGGCGGCCGAGCAGTTCGTGCTGAATTACGCTGACGCGTTCGGCGCCGACCCGGTGGATCTCGCGCCCGGGAATCACTTCAACGACCAGCGCACCCAGCCGGTCATGTACGATCCGGCGACCGAGACGTACCGCTTCACGCTCGTCTACTTCGCGCAGCAGCACCTGGGAATCCCGGTCTACAAAGCCGAGCTGCGCGTGCTCGTGCTGAATGAGGCCGACTACCCGGTGGTCTGGGCCGGCTCGACCTTGCGCGACCTGAGCGGTCTTCAGGTTCCGACCGGGCTGCCGGGTGTGGATCCGGCCGACACCGGCCATGCGGCGGCGCTGGCGCGCGTCCCGGGTCTCGTGCGTTACAGCCCGTCAAGCTACGTGATCTGGGCCGGCACGGAGGACCAGTCCGTCGCGCCGCGGCTGGCCGTGGTGTTTGACGCCGCCAACGCGCTGGACATCGACTACGCCGATCAGCTCTGGCGTTTCGTCGCCGACGCTCGTACGGGCGAGATTCTGCATTCGGAGGAGCGCATCCGCCGCGATGTGACCGGGAACGTCAAGTGCAAGCGCACCGAGGGGTTTCGGCCCGACGCCTGCGCGGCGGAGTCCTCCGTCAACATGCCCTACGCCCGCATTTTCATTTTTCCGCAGACCGCATTCGCCAACAAAGGCGGTGATTACAAGATCTGGGCGGTCGGTCCGTGGAACGTGACGGTCGAATCCAACGTCGCCGGCCGCTACTTCTATGTGACGGATCATCAGGGGGATAACGAAAACCTGACCAAGTCCGTCCCGACCGATGGAGTCGCGGACTTCGTTCACAACGCCGACAACGACAGTGCGCGAATCCGGGCACAGGTCAATGGGTACTATCACGCCCACCAGGCGCGCCAGTTTGTGCTGGCCCACAATCCGAACTATCCCACCATCAAGTCCCAGCAGGACTTCCCGGTACACGTCAACCGCGACGACGAGTACTGTCCGTGCAATGCCTGGTACAACCCCGGATTTCTGGGCTTGGGGGCTTCCGTCAACTTCTGCCGCAGTGGCGGCGGCTGTTTCAACACGGCATTCGCCGGAATCATCTACCACGAATACGGACATCACGTCGTCGCCATGGGTGGCAGCGGGCAGGGCCAATACGGCGAGGGCTTCGGCGACTGCATGGAACTGGTGAACGCCGATGACGCCGGACATGCCTACGGCGATGGGGGCGACTGCAACGTCCCAAACCGTGACGCGGACAACGACATGCAGCATCCTTGCAATGGTGAGATTCATTACTGCGGCCAACTGCTCTCCGGCTGCCTGTGGAGCATCCGCAACGAGCTGATCATCACCGAGCCGGCCGACTACCAGGCCATCCTCGCAGACCTGCTGATCAACAGCGTGCTCCTGCACGACGGCGAGAACATCACGCCCCAGATATGCATCGACTTTCTCACGCTCGACGACACGGACGGCAAACTCTGGAATTGCACGCCGCATCGCGACGAAATCGTCGCCGGCTTCAAAGCCCACAACATGGACCGGTCGTGCTCGCCCGATCCGGGCAAGCCGACGAGCGTCGCCGCCACCGACGGCACCTACTGCGACAAGATCCGCGTGACCTGGACCGCTGGATCGAACACCACCGGCTATGCCATCTATCGCAGCACCACGAACAACAGCGATACGGCCACTGAAATCGGCAGCGACACGGCCAGCCCATATGACGACGCCACCGCGACGCCTGGCAGCACGTATTACTACTGGGTCAAAGGCAAGAACTGCTGCGGCCGCAGCGCCTTCAGCACATCCAACAGCGGTAACCGCTCGACCCCGCCGGCCGCGCCGACCGGCGTCAGCGCGTCCGATCGCACGTCTTGTACATACGTCCTGGTCTCGTGGAATGCGGTCTCCGGCGCCACGAGCTACTCCATCTGGCGCAAACCCAGCGGCGGGAGCTTTGCGCAGCTCGGAACCGACACGGCGAGCCCGTACACCGACTCAACCGCGACGCCCGGGACGACGTACTACTACGCCGTCAAGGCGGTCAAGTCGTGCGGCAGCAGCGACCTGAGCGCGGCCGACACCGGGGCGCGCGACGCGCCGCCGGCCAGCGGCGCCGCCAACGTCGGCGCCAGTAAGACGCACTGCGCGTACGTGCGCGTCACGTGGGACGCGGTGGCAAACACAACCAGTTACCTGATCTTCCGCAACACCAGCACCAGCACCACCGGCGCGACGCAGGTCGGCACCGACACCGCCAGTCCCTTTGACGACACGACCGCCACGCCCGGCACGATCTACTACTACTGGGTCAAAGCCAAGAACACGTGCGGCACCAGCGGCTTTGGCGATCGCTCGGGCATGGGCTTCCGCCTCAGCGTGCCGGCCGTGCCCAGCGGCGTGGCGGCCAGCGACGCGGCCTACTGCGACCGCGTGCGGGTCTCGTGGAGTGCGGCGACGAACGCCACCGGCTATACAGTCTGGCGCAACACCACGACGAGCACGAGCAGTGCCGTCCAGATCGGCAGCGACACCGAGAGCCCCTTTGACGATCTGCACGCCAACGCCGGCACCACGTACTACTACTGGGTCAAGGCCACCAACGACTGCGGCAGCAGCGGCTTCAGCAATCGCGACAGCGGCACCCGCGCCGCCGGCCCCGCGACGCCGACCGGCGTTGCCGCCACGGACGCAACGCTCTGCGACAAGGTTCGCGTCACGTGGAGCGCCGCGGCGGGTGCGACCGGCTACACGATCTGGCGGAGCACGACCAACAACAGCGCCAGCGCGACGCAGATCGGAAGCGTGACGGCCAGTCCATTCGACGACCTGACAGCGACTCCCGGCACGACGTATTACTACTGGGTCAAGTCCACCAATAACTGCGGCAGCAGCGCATTCAGCACGTCCAACGCCGGCAGTCGGTCGCAGCCGCCTGCCGCGCCGACGGGCGTCGCGGCCTCCGACGGCGCCTATTGCTCATACGTCCGCGTGAGCTGGAACGCGGTTTCCGGTGCCACCGGTTACACGATCTGGCGAAACACCGTCAACGACGTTGCGACGGCGACACAAATTGGTACCGACACCGCCAGTCCGTATGACAACACGACGGCCGTCGTCGGTACAGCCTACTTCTACTGGGTCAAGGCGACCAAGAGCTGCGGCAGCAGCGGCTTCAGCAGCTCGGACAGTGGCTACCGCGCGACAGTGCCTTCGGCTCCCACCGCCGTGAGCGCGTCAGACGGCACCGACTGCACGGCGGTCGTGGTGTCCTGGGGGGCCGCGTCGGGCGCGACGAGCTACACCATTTATCGCAACACAGTCAACAACAGCGCCGGCGCCACCAAGGTCGGAACCAGCCCGGCCAGTCCCTTCTACAACACGACCGCGACTGCCGGCACCACGTACTACTTCTGGGTCAAGGCGACCAACGCCTGCGGCAGCAGCGGATTCAGCAATGGCGACAGCGGCTTCCGTGCCGCGATGCCGGCGGTACCGGGCGGCGTCGCCGCTTCGGATGGCACCTACTGCGGCTTCGTCCGCGTAACCTGGAACGCCGCGGCGAACGCCACCGGTTACACGATCTGGCGGAACACGTCGAGCACGCCCACTGGAAAGACTTTCATCCAGGTTGGGTCCGATCCTGCCAGTCCGTTCGACGATCTGTCAGCCGACCCGGGCACGACCTACTACTACTGGGTTCGTGCGACCAACGGCTGTGGCAGCAGCGCCCTGAGTACAGCGAACAGCGGCTACCGTGCGAAGCTGCCCGCGCCGCCGACGAATGTGAAGGCTTCGGATGGTCTGTACTACAAGATTCGGGTGACCTGGAACGCGTCAGCCGGCGCGACCGGCTACAGCATCTGGCGCAGCATGGTCAATAACCCCGCCACCGCGACGCAGATCGGAACCGACACGGCCAGTCCCTACGACGATACGACGATGTTGCCTTTTGTGACCTATTACTACTGGGTTAAGGCCACCAACGCCTGCGGGGCCAGTGACTTCAGCAACGGCGACAGCGGCATCTCGTTGAGCGAGGGTTGATGGCGCTGAGCAAGGGTTGATCGCGCGGATGGCGAGCTTCGTTCAGGCTGTGCGCCAGACGAACCTGATCATGACGGCCCGCCTTTGGCTTGCCGTCATGGTCGGGGCGCGGTTAACTGCATCCTCGCGCGGGGGCGGCTAGCGCTGGCCGTCTTCGCCCCACTTCTGCCAGTAGCGCGAGCCGGTCTTCCAGCCGGTGCCCCAGGTCTGACGCGTATCCATGAACAGATTGTCGGCGTGGCCGTCCCAGAAGAGCACGCTGTGCGTCGAGAAGCGCTTGTGATAGCCGCGCGTCTGCACCGCGCTCCAGATCGCCACGTCGGCCCGGTCTTCCCACAGCGTGATGAAGCGGCCGGAGTCCTTGGTCAGCTTCAGCTTCCAGTAGCCGTTCGTCGAGAGCGTCTTCAGCTCAGGATTCGGGTTGCTGCTGTTCCACTGAGTGGGCGACAGATTCCAGAAATTGAATTTGTCGGTCTCGGGGTTTGGATCGTGCTTGTTCTGGAACTCGAGCTTCCACGCCAGGCAGGCGTGATAATTCTGGTCGTAGCTGCTGCCCGCGGCGTCGTACAGCGGCTTGAAATCCGGCTCGCCGCTGGCGTCGCTCATGATCTGTCCGCCGTAGTCCGACGGGCAGCGATAAATGAACATCTCCTGCGTGGCGAGTTCGGTCTTCGTCATGTCGCCGGGTTCGAGCTTGCCGCTGATTTCGGTGAACATGTAGCGGTTGAAGGGCTTGCGGTGCGGACCCGGCGCCGACCAGAAGAAGCTGTTGCCGCGGGCCGCGTCAAACGCCCACTTGCCGCCGTAGAAAAAGCCGTTCGACCCGCTCGGCCAGGGCGGGATGACTTCGCCGTCGTCGCGCCCATAGTGGTGTGGGAACGTGTCGCGGTAGTCGTTCTGATACATGGCCTGGACGTTGCCGAGCTGCCGCAGGTTGGAAATGCAAACGGCCCGCTTGCCTTGCTCGCGCGCGTTCTGAAGCGACGGCAGCAGGATGCTGATCAGCAGTGCGATGATCGCGACGACGACCAGCAGCTCGATCAGCGTGAAGGCGGCGTTCCGGTTACGGCGTGAGGTGTTCATCGGCTCCCTTTCAGTGCGACGCCACGAACGGCTGCGGCGCGAGACGTGCTGTCACCACATATCGTGTAGGATAGCAATCGCAAGCGCCGGAGAAAAGGACCTTGGGGCGAGGGGGCGTGTCGAGGCCCTGCCGACGCGGAGGGGCGTCGGCGGACGCCCTGGCAGGCGGGGACGCCGGCCTCTCTTCTGGAATCTGAACCGCTAACGCGGACCTCATCGGCTAACTAAGCACTCTGCCTATCCGTCGGTGTCCAGCCCGCCGCCGTGGCCGCTATTGGCCGCACGGCCCGCGAATTGCGTCGCGATCCACCGAATCATCGCCACAAACTTCCGAATAGCGATGATCGACTGGGAGCGATCGCAATGTCACGCACAGTTGTTTGGGACCTGCCGACTCGGATCTTTCACTGGGCGCTGGCCGCGTGCTTTCTGGCGGCGTTCGCCATCGCGAACTTCACGGACGACGAGAGCCCGTGGTTTCCGCTGCACATGCTGCTCGGGCTCACGGTTGGCCTGATGGTGGTGCTTCGGGTGGTCTGGGGCTTCATCGGCTCGCGCCACGCATTGTTCCGGTCATTCGTCTTCGGACCGGCCGCCGTGGCGGGCGACCTGCGCGACTCGCTGGCCGGCTCGCCACGTCGATTCGCCGGCCACCGCCCGGGATCGAGCTACGCCATCTTCGCGCTCCTCGTACTGGCGCTGGGGCTGGTCGTTACCGGCCTTCTCACGCGGGGTGGCGAGGGCCTGGTCGGAGCGATTCACGAGGTATTCGCGTGGTGCATGATCGCCCTTGTGGCCGTTCACGTTGCCGGCGTGGTCGTCCACTCGGTGCGGACGGGCGAGAATGTCACGCTGGCCATGATCAACGGCCGCAAGGACGCAGCACCCCACGAGGCGATCCGCTCGACGCACCCGCTCGCCGCGGTGGTGTTCGTCGCGCTCACCGCGCTGTGGGCCGGGGGGCTGGTGTGGAACTATGACCCTGCCGCGCGGCGCACGGCGGTGCCGCTGCTGGGCACCCCCATCAACCTGGGCGAAGCCGGCGAGCATTCTGAGCGCGCCGACGGCGGGCCGGAGGACGATGACGATGACTGAGGTGTCTGGTCCGCGGCGCCGCTTGAACCGCCGAAAGGACGCCACCCGAGCGCGAGCATGCTCACGCCTGTCGGCGAGCGCATGCCACTCACGCCACCTACGCGGATGAGAGCGCGTCGGCATTCATCCACGGTTGTCCGCGGTTTCAGGGTCTTTCGACGATGTCCGGCTTCAGCGACGTCAGGATCGCCAGCAGCTCGTCTTTCTCGCGCTTGGGCACCTTGAACTTGTCGAGCGAGGCTACCAGGTGGTGCACCGACGTGCTCCAGTCCTGCTCGCCGATGCCCAGGCCGGCGTGCGCTTCCTTGGTTGGGCGGCCGGTATAGACGCACGGCCCGCCGGCCGCGGCACAAAGCTGCTCGACGATGTGCTGGCGGATGCGCTGCTTGGACTGCGTGCTGTGACCGGTGAAGAACCGGCCCTGCGTCGGGTCCTTGAGCAGGCGGTCGAGAAAGTCGTCGGTGACGGCGGCGATGGCGTCGTAGCCGCCGAGCCGGGCGTAGAGCGAAGGCTCCGACGAGGCCAGAAGCTGCTCGCCATGGGCGCGACCAGCCGACGGGTGGTGGCCTGCGGCACAGCCAGCCAGGATGGCGAGCGTCGAGGTGAGGATCAGCAACGGAAGCGCGTGCGAACGGCCCATTTCGGTGTCTCCCTGTTTGAATACGTTTTGGTACATGAGATATGTACGCGGCGTCGTCAGAATCGGATTTCGGGCATTCGGGCTGTTTGAAACCGCGGCGGACCACGGATGAACGGGGATGCGCGAGTGCCGGGCGGCAGAACCCACCACGCGCGTGGTGGGTTCCGTTAGCGGTTCTTGGCGCGAAGGGTACCTGGGACGTGGGGAGGGGGGCACTTGCGGCGGGGGGGCGGGCGGCGTAGCGTCGGGTAGAACGCCGGCGAGATTGGCGGATGCGACCATGACCGACGCCTACAGGCGTGAGACCATCGAGAACTGGGTGAGCGACTTCTGCGCGTCGGACGCGATCCGCGCGTTTGGCGGCGGCGTGCGCGAGTATGCGCAGGACGTGCTGGTGCAGTTCATGGTTGCGGCGTGCGACTCGCGCGGCGCCGCGCCGGGCGACATCGACGAGCCCGACGTACGCGCAGCACTGCTGAATCGCGTCGCGAAGCTCGACTTGCCCGCGAGCATCCAGCGCGAGCTGCCGGGGTTGTGCGGCGAGTTCCTGTCGCAGCTCGAAGACGCGGGCCGGCTGGGCGGCGGACGCGTGCTCGGGGCGTACGCGCGGGCCCTGCGGAGCGGATTCGAGGAAGCGGCCTCGGGCAAGGCCAAACCGATCGAGCGACCGGGCAGCCGCATCGGCCGCAACGACCCGTGCCCGTGCGGCAGCGGCAAGAAATACAAGAAGTGCTGCATGCGCGAGTGAGCGGGTTTGAGGGTTCAGGGTTCGGGGTTCAGGGTTCGGGGTTCGGTATACACGTTTCGGCGTTCAGATTTCACGGTTCGGACAGGCGCGCCGTTGCACGATCCGGGCTCATGCGATCCGAACCCCGAGCGGGAGCGAGGGGTCTTGTCCGCCGGGCGGCGCCCGATCGCGCGCGGACCGCGCGCAAGAATGGTCACGGTTCGCGGCCGAGGCCCGTCGCTGCCGCTCCGGGTTCGGATGTCGCCCTGTTTGTGCTGCGCGACAAACCGGGCTCCAAGCCGATGTCGTTGCCGGTGAAAGCTCTGGGATCGTCGGGCTGGTTCACCTGAACATCGTGAACGACATACGTTTCGGCGCGCTTCCCGTTGAAGCTCACGGTTACTGATTGCGGGAACCACACTTCGCCGAATCGTGCCAGCTCACAGCGCGTCTCGATTCTCGACTTGCCGTCGTCCCACTCCGCGGTCAGTCCCTCTGCATTCCAGCCCTTGTCGGGATCAATGATCCAGGTGACCTTTGAGCCGTCAGCAGGCTCGCGCTGCACTCGGTATTTGCCACCCAGGCGATCCTGCGACCAGCGCACCTCGGCGTCGCCGTCATCCGAGCGAAGCTTCCACAAGCAATCGGTGCCCATTCGAAACGACGCCAGCGGCGTTGGAAATACTCCAAGCCAGCGAACACATCCTTCATGTCCTCCGTCCGGGGCGGGTCGTTGCACTGCTCCGGCGGCACCTCGGCTTGCGGCTTCCACAAATCGACAACCGGTTGCGTCTCGCGCGCCATCCAGACGCCATCGGTGTTGATCATTCGCAGGATCGGGTAGCGCCGGAGCGGCTTCTTTTCGATCTGGTTCCAGGTCACCCAGCCGTCCTGATCGCCGCGCTCCTCGATGATATAGTCTCCGTTTGTGGCGTACCGGGATATGAACGTGAACTCCCGCTCCGGCAAGCGCTGATCGTCCACCTTGCTCCAGACGATACGGCCGCTGACCACCGTCCTGCGCGCTTCTTCCATGGCGCGCAGTGCGTCGGGCTTCGATTGGGTCGCGACAAGCAGGACCAGTGCGACGTGGCTCATAGAGGCGATGGCACAATCAAACCCGAACGATGCGCGTGGACGCACGGGTCGTCCCGCTCAGCGCCGCGCGGCCCGGATGGCGGATTTCAACGTACACGAGCCATCCTACGGCCCCACGCCCAGCTTCTGCAATCCGCGGCGGGCGCCTTCGTTCTCCGGTTCGATCGCCAACGCCTTGCGGAATGCCTCCGCCGCGTGGGTGGCGTCGCCTTTCATGCCGTAGACCGTGCCGAGGTTGACGTAGGCGGCGACCATTTCGGGGTCGAGCTCCAGTGTGCGACGCAGCAGGGCGGCAGCCTGGTCCAGATCGCCAGCGGCGGCCAGCGCGCCGGCTTTCTGCAGATACGCGCGGGCGAAGCCGGGCGTGGCGCGGATGGAGGCGTCGAAGCGTTCGATCGCTTCGGCCGGCCGGTTCAGCTTCATCAGGCACATGCCCAGCCCGGTCAGCGCCTGGGCGTCGTCCGGCCGGGCCTCCAGCGCCTTTTCAAAATGCGATGCCGCCTCGTCGAATTTCCGTAGCTCCTGAAGCGTCTCGGCCAGACCGAGGTGGACGCGGTAAAAGCCCTTCTGATCGGGCGGAAAGCGGCTGATCAGCTCGCGAAAAATCTGCTCCGCCGCCGGATAGTTCTTCATGCTCCGCATCGCGAGAGCGTGGCAGATGCGCGTGATGTCTTCGGCGTGGTCCTTGGGGTCGGGGCCGATGGGATCGAGCAAGTCAGCCTCGGATGTCGCCTCCGCCTCGCCGCCGACGTAGCCGAGGTGCTGCATGGCGCGGACGGATTCGGGTGTGGCGGCCATGATGGCCTTCTCCGGAGCGACGCCGCGCGGCGCGTCGAGAATCAGGCGCTTGAGCTTCGCGGCCATGCCGGCGACGCGCTGCGGCTGGGCGGCCGCGAGGTCAAGCTGCTCGTCAGGGTCGGTGCTCAGGTCATACAGCTCGGGCCGCGGTGCGTGGATGTACTTGAAGCCGTCCGACCAGAGCGCCCGCAGATGCGAATAGCCGAAGTCATAGCGCGGGCAGAGCGTTTCGGCGTAGGCGTCGAGTTTCAGGTCGGTTGCCGCGGTCGCGTCGGCGCCGCCGCCGCCGCCGACCACCGGCAGCAGGTTCGCACCCTGGCAGGATTCGAGCGGTTCGAGGCCGGCCATGGCCAGCGCGGTCGGGGCGATGTCCGTCAGGCGCACGAGCGACGACACGCGGCGGCCGGCGGGGATTCGGCCAGCGGCCCGCATGATGAGCGGGACGCGCTGCGTCGAGTTGTAGATGAAGTTGCCGTGGGTCGCCTCTTTGTGCTGGCCGCGGCCCTCGCCGTGATCGGACGTGAGGATGACGAGCGTGCGCTTCGCCGCGGCGCTGCGATCCAGCGCGGCGATGAGCCGGCCGACCTGCTCGTCGGCGTAGGCGATCTCAGCGAGGTAGGGATCGGGATATTGCGTGGCGAAGCGCTCGGGCGCCAGGTAAGGCTGATGCGGATCGAAAAAGTGCACGAACAGGAAGAACTTCTCGCCGGCGTGCTGATCGAGCCAGGCGATGGCGCTGTCGGCCACCTCCTGTGCCGAGCGTTCAAGATGCTCGGTGTGTCGCCGATCGCGCGCGCGCCCGCGTGCCGCCTTCACGTCGGTGTAGCTGTCGAAGCCCTGGTTTACACCGTATTCGCGGTCGAGGACCGCCGCCGCGACTTCCGCCGCGGTGACGTATCCAGCCTCCTTGAACGCCTCGGCGAGCGTGTCGTTCTCCTCGTGCAGGCGGAACTGGCCGTTGTTGCGGGCGCCATGAACGAAGGGCAGTCGGCCAGTCAGCATCGTTGCGTGCGAGGGCAATGTCAGCGGGGCGGGGGAGATGCACTGCTCGAACAGGACGCCCTCCGACGCCAGGCGGTCGATGGCGGGTGTGCGCACCTGCCGGTTGCCGTAGCAGCCGAGATGGTCGGCGCGGGTCGTGTCGATCGAGATCAGCAGGACGTTGAGCGGCTGCGACGAGCTGCCACTGCCCGCCGGATTGCAGCCGGCGGTCGAGCCCAGGGCGCATACCAGCAGCGCGCAGGCCGTCGCGGCGTGAATGATCGCACGCGGCGGCGCCGTCATGGCTTGGCAGACTCGCGCTGCTGGACCCGCGGCTGCGCGGCGGCGTCGGCCGACTCCGCGGCGCGACGTTGGGCGCGCGTCGGAATGCGGTCGATCCGCCGCTTGAGATCGTCGAACAGCCGCTGCACGTCGGCGGTCAGCTTCTCATTCGGCTTTTCGGCGGCGGCGGGCGCCGCCGACGACGGCCGAGCCTTACGCAGCAGCGCGTCGCGCCGGTCGGCCAGATCGCGATAGACCTTCCAGGCACTGTTCTGCTGGGCGTCGTTCAGGTGGAAACGGCGGATCGAGTCGGCGACGTAGCGTGACCATTCGTCGCCCGGTATGGCGGCTGGGCGCGCGTCGCGCCGCCGGCCGGGGCGGTCGGGCACCGAGTCGGGTTCAGCCAGCGCACCTTCGGCGGTGTCAGCGTCGGGATCAGCCACCGGCGGCTGAAGGCGCGGTGGACGAGCGCGGGGCGGCGGCGGCTCAATGGAGGGCCGAGCAGCGTCGTGCGGCTGATCGCTCGGCTCCGACGGGTCGCCGGCGGCGGGGGCTTCGCCCGCGGGCCGGCGCGTGCCGGTCTGGATCGGGTCGTTGGAGAGCCCCCAGTCCTCGGGCGACCACTCGCCGCGCTGCCACGCATCCGACCGCTCGCGCAGGTGCTCGAAGCGCCGATCCGCGGCCCGCAAGTCGCGCGTGAAAATCTCGCGCTGCTCGGCTGAGAGCTCGCCCATGAAGCCTTCGGCGGCGGTCTCGACGCGCTGTCGGACGTCTTCCATGACCGGACGCGCCAGCTCGACCCAGTGCGCCACCTGCTCGGCTTCGATCGGCCGGCCGGCAGCACGCGTGTCGATCACTTCGCCCGCGTATTCCATGATCCGTTCGCCGTGCTTGCTGAGCACTTCGGACGCGACTTTGCTGACCATGCGGCGGAACGCCTGCTCCTGCTGTTCGTCGAGGAGATAGCGGTCGCTCATGATCCGCGTCATCGCGTCGAAACGCTCGACCATGTTCCAGGGCGGAATCGCCTCGACCTCGCTCACCATGTTCAGCGCGAATTCGTCTTCCTCGCTCGTCCAGCCGTTCCGCTCGAACACTTCCTGCATCGAGTTGACCATGTACCCATGGTGCTCTTCCCAGTTGCCGAGACTGCGAAGACGCGAGACCAGCGCCGACGACCGCCGGATCGCCTCGCCGATCGACCGGCGTGCGACGGGATCGCGCTGCGGCGGCGCGGGTGGGGGCTCATCGGGTGTATCTTGCGCCAGTCCCGGCGCGACGAGCAGCCCGAGTAGGACGCAGCCTGCGGACCGCCGTGTCCAGCCGTTACCTGGGAACATACGCGTTTTTCTCACCATTGGGTGGATCGTGGCGACTGTCCTGCGTGGCCGCATTCGCATCGCCGTTCACAATCGTATACACTTCCGGGGGCGGCTGCGAGTTCGCGTGGCGGCCGACCCGAACGAGGATGCCATGGGCGTGGAAGTGTCGCAACAATCGGGCGTACACGTGATCCGCCCGCAGGACGACCTGACCGGCGATGAGATGTCGGTGCTGGAGGCCGTGACTGAGCTGCTCGGGCAGGGGCCGGCACGAATTGTGCTCGACATGTCGCCGGTCAAGTTCATCAATTCCGCCGGACTGGGCGAACTGGTGCGTGCCAACGCGCAGGTGAACATGCAGGAAGGGCGGATGGTGCTGGCGAACCCGTCGCCGTTCGTCACGGGTGTTTTTGAGACCACCAAGCTCGACACGTTTTTCCAGATCAGCCGCAGCCTCGACGATGCGATCGCGAAGCTTCAGTCGTAGGGTGCCCGGCCGGGTAGCCGGAATTCCAGGAATCCAATTCATGACGAAGACGCTGCTGCATATCGGACTGTTCGTTCTGCCGCTGATGGTTCTGCCCGTTGCCGCTGCCGAGGACACGCTTGAGGACGTGCAGAAGCGCATCCTGGAAGTGTGGAGCCGGCAGAAATCGCTTACGGCGAAAGTCGAGATGAAGGTGTCGTTTGTGCGCGGCCCGCAGAGGATGGATTCCACGGGAAGCGGGACGATCGAAATGCTGCGCAAAGGCGACCTGATGATGACGCGCTCGGAGTTGAAGACCACGGGCGCGCGCAAGCAGGGCGAGCAGGAGCAGAAATTCGAAACGCTGACCAGCGCGGTCGACAACGGCGAGTTCGTGATCTCGCTGGAAGACTCTCAGGGTAACAAGCGCGCGACCAAGGGAGTTTCGGGCACCACGCAGACGTCCGACGTCAGCCGGCTCTTCACCGCGCTGACGCGCGAGCACAACCTGAAGCTGCTTCCCAACGAGAAGTTTGGGGACGTGGCGGTCTTCGTGATCGAAGCCGAGCGGAAGGTTCAAGGGCAGTTCCCGGTGGCCAAGATGGTGCTCTCGTTCAGCCAGGATCATGGCTATCTCGTCCGCAACCTGCTCTACACCAGGGAAGGCGACCTGCTGCAACAGGTCGTATTCTCCGATTTCAAACTCGACGCCGACATTCCGGCCGAGCGCTTCACGCTTGAGATTCCGGAGGGTGTGAAGGTCAACGACATGACCCAGCGGCAGCGGCCGCCCGCGGCGTCGCAGCCCGCGCCGCCCAAGCCGTGACGCGCGGCATGCCTGAATCGTGGCCGGCCGGTTGGAACTGATCTGCGGCTGCATGTTTGCCGGTAAGACGTCGCGACTCATCGCCGAGTTGGGCGCGGCCGCGCGGCGCGGCGAGGCGGTGATCGCGATTCGCCACGCGATCGACTCGCGCTATGGCCGGAACGAGCTGGCGACGCACGATGGGCGGCGGTTTCCGGCGAGCGTGGCGCAGTCGGCGGGCGAGCTGCGCGAGCTGTGCGGCGGCGCGGCGCTGATCGGCGTCGACGAGGGGCAGTTCTTCGGCCGCGCGCTGGTCGCGGCCGTCACTGAGCTGATCGCGCGGGGGGCACGGGTCATCGTCGCCGGCATCGACCACGACGCCTGGGGGCGGCCGTTTCCGCCATTTCCGCAGCTCAAGACGATCGCGGCGGACGTGGCGCAGCTCACGGCGCCGTGCACGTGCTGCGGCGCGCCTGCCCGGCTGACGCAGCGCATGAAGCCGGTCGTCGATCCGCTGATGGTCGGCGGCCCGGAGAGCTACGAGCCGCGCTGCGAACGGTGTTTCGTGCCGCTGCCGCCCCCGGCGCCGGATTACTAAGCGCCGCAGCCCGGCGGTGACCGCCGAGTTATAATCCCTGCGTGAACGCGATCAGCCTGACGGTCAACGGCGAGCCTGCGCAACTTGGCGACGTCGCCACGGTCGCTGACCTGGTGGCGCGCCTGGGGCTGAGCCCGCAGCGCGTGGCCATCGAGGTGAACCAGACGCTCGTTCGCCGCGCGGACTATCGCGACGCATGCCTGCGGAACGGCGACCGGGTGGAGATCGTGACGCTGGTCGGCGGCGGCTGAGGGCGTGCGCCGCCGGGCGGTGCCCGCGCGTCTGGCGTCGAGGTGACGGAGAGCACGATGACAATCCCGGCGTTGCGGCTGGCCGGCTTCGAGTTTCGTTCGCGACTGTTCGTCGGCACCGGCAAATACCTGCGCGACGGCGAACCCGACTACGAGCTGATGCGCGCCGCGCTGGACGCCTCGGGCTGCGAGGTCGTCACGGTCGCCGTACGCCGCGAGCGGCTGTTCGATCAGAAGGGCCGCAGCATTCTGGATTTTCTCGACACCGCGCGGCTGACGATCCTGCCTAACACGGCGGGCTGTTTCAGCGCCGAAGACGCGATCCGTGCCGCGCGGCTGGGGCGCGAGCTGCTCGAAGGGTTGGGCAATCGCGGCGCCGCGTGGGTCAAGCTCGAAGTGCTCGGCGACAAGCGCACGCTTCTGCCCGATCCGATCGAGACGCTGGCGGCGACGACCGCGCTCATCCAGGAGGGCTTCATCGTCCTGGCCTATTCGAACGACGACCCGATCCTGGCGCGGCGGTTGAAGGACGCGGGTGCCGCCAGCGTGATGCCGCTGGGATCGCCCATCGGCAGTGGGCAGGGCGTGCTGAATCCGAACAACATCGCCATCATCCTGGAGCAGCTCAAGGCCGACAATCCGGAGTATCCGGTCATTGTCGACGCGGGAGTCGGCACGGCGTCCGACGTCGCGATTGCGATGGAGCTGGGCGCCGACGGCGTGCTACTGAACACCGGGATTGCGTCGGCGGGCGATCCGGTCGCGATGGCGCACGCCATGCGCCACGCCATGCTGGCCGGTTATCTGGCCCGCCGCGCGGGGCGCATTCCGCGCCGGCTGTATGCCAGCGCGTCGTCGCCGATGGAAGGCCGCATCGCGCCGCGCCGCACGGGGGAATGACGCATGGGCGAGGTGATCCGCCAGCCGCTGCCGTCCGCCGAACCGGCCGAACCGTACGGTCTGGCGGCGCCGCTCTGCCCGGTCGATCGGCTGCCGCGGCGGCGGCGCAACAAGCTCTGTATCTCGATCCTCGTGCTGGGCGGTCTGAATCTGCTGGCATATACGCTGCTCTACGCGGCCCTGGGCGGCGACGCGCACAACGGCCACAGCGCCGTGGTGACCCGCGGCGACGGTTCGCGCGCCACGGTCTACTATCTGGGCGGCCATTACATCCGCAGCGTCGAGGGCATTGAGCGGCCGGTGACGCGCGGCGTCTGGATCTACAGTTATCTGCACTCGATCTCCGTGCTGCTCACTTCCGGCGCGATGATCATCAGCATGCTGATTCTGGCGCGGGCCGACATCATCGCCACAATGCGCGACGGCTGGATCAGCGGGCCGACGCTCGTGACGGTCTTCGGCACGATCGTCGTGCTCGGCACCGGCGCCGCGACGTTCCTGTTCATCTGGGACTTCATCGCCCAGCTTTCGGCGCCGGGCGGCGGCTGAGAGCATGTCGGTCGCGGACTGGCTCGATCGATCGGGAAAGGTAGCCGCGCGGCTGCCGGGCTACGAGATTCGGCCGCAGCAGCGCGAGATGGCCGACCGCGTCGGGCGGGCCTTCGAGCAACCGGGCCACCTGGTGGTCGAGGCCGGGACCGGCGTCGGCAAGACGTTTGCGTATCTCCTGCCGGCGATCGACCAGATTGTGCGGAACAAGCGGCGCGTGGTCGTCAGCACGCACACAATCGCGCTTCAGGAACAGCTCGTCGGAAAGGACTTGCCCTTCCTGCGCGAGGCGCTGGGCGTTTCGTTCGCCGCCGAGCTGGTCAAGGGCCGCAACAACTACCTTGGGCTGCGCCGGCTGAAGCAGGCCAGCAGCCGGCAGCGGTCGCTGTTTGTCAATCAGACGCAGCTCGCCGTCCTGCACCAGATCGAGGATTGGGCCTATCAGACGCAGGACGGCTCGCTGAGCGACCTGCCCGAGCCGCCGTCGTTCGACGTATGGGAGAAAGTCCGCAGCGAGCATCAGAACTGCATGGGCCGGCGGTGCGAGACCTACGAGAGTTGTTTCTATCAGCGTGCCCGCCGGCGGGCCGAGTCGGCCGACCTGCTGGTGGTTAATCACGCGCTGCTCGTGGCCGACCTCGTGTTGCGGCGGCAGGACGTCAAGGTCCTGCCCGACTACGACCTGGTGATCGTCGACGAGGCGCACACGCTCGAACAGGTCGCCGCGGACCACTTCGGCAGCACCGTCTCCAGCACGCAGGTGCAGTACCTTCTGAGCGGCCTGTTCAACGAACGGACCGGCAAGGGCTATCTGTCGGCGATCGGCACGGACGCGCAGAAAGCCGCGACGGTCGACGCCGGCGCCGCGTCCGCCCTGTTCTTCAACGAGCTGCACAACTGGAACCAGACGCGCGGGCGCTCGAACGGCCGGCTGGTCGTCAAGAACCCCATCCCCAACCGGCTCTCGCCGGCCCTTCGCCGCGTCGTCGAGCAGCTCAAGCCGCTCAAGACGTCATTGCCGCGGGCCGAGGACCAGTTCGAGCTGAGCTCGTTCATCGAGCGGACAGACTCGCTGGCCTCGGCGGCCGAGTCGCTGCTGGAGCAGTCGCTCGCCGATCACGTCTACTGGATCGACGTCGAGCGCGGCCGGACGGCGGATCGCAGCCGCGCGCCGCGCGTGACGCTGGCGGCGGCGCCGCTGGACGTGGGGCCGATGCTGCGCGAGACGCTCTTCGAGCGCGTGCCGAGCGTCGTGATGACCAGCGCCACGCTCGCGATGGCGGGCGAAAGCGGTTTCGACTACTTCCTGGGTCGGGTCGGATCGCCGCCGGCTGATGCCCTCAAGCTCGGCTCGCCCTTCGATTTCGCCCGCCAGGTGACGCTGCACGTCGAGGCCGGCATGCCGGACCCGTCGAGCGGCGAGAGCTTCACGGCGGCCGCCGGCCGGGCGACGAGCTATTACCTTCGCCGGAGCGAGGGCCGCGCGTTTGTCCTGTGCACGAGCTACCAGATGGTTGACGGCCTCAGCCGCATCATCCGCGACGACCTCGCGGCGGACGGATACACCATTCTGGTGCAGGGCGAGGCATTGCCGCGGTCGAAGATGCTGGCGAGATTCCGCGAGACTTCGCGGGCGGTCATCGTCGGCACCGACAGTTTCTGGCAGGGGGTTGACGTGGCCGGCGACGCACTGGGCAACGTCATCATCGTCCGCTTGCCGTTTGCCGTGCCCGACCGTCCGACCGTCGAAGCCCGCATCGAGCAGATTCGCAAGCGCGGCGGCAACCCGTTCAGCGAGTACCAGATACCCGAGGCGATTCTCAAGCTGCGGCAGGGTTTTGGCCGGCTGATCCGCAGCCGAACGGACACCGGCATCGTCGTCATTCTCGATCCGCGCGTGATCACAAAGCCCTACGGCAAGCGCTTTCTCGAAAGCCTGCCCGACTGCCGGGTCGAAATCGAACGGCGGACGTGGTAGGTGAACTGCGGGGTCCCGGCGGCTAAACTGACAGCATGATTCAGCACGTCAAGATCAAGGTGATGACTCACCACGATCGGATTGACGACGGCATTAGTCCGAAACACGCCCCATTTCGACAACTTTTCCCTTGAACGTACGCGCGCACGGATTTATAGTGGCAAATTAGGAGTGGAGGAACGAAGCGCCGCCGCGGCATTTTCAACAGCGTTTACGCGTTCGTGTGTCGCGACTGTCACCTCGTTTGCAGATTCTTCATTCCATCGTAGGCGGCGCGCCCAGGCGCGACAAGCGTCGGGTGCCGCCGGCAGTTTGATTTTGTGTTCGAACAATCGCGAACCAAGTCGCGATGGGATCCTAACAGAGGAGGACGACTATGCGGAAGTATCTTGGAATCCTCATACTGGGCGCGGTCACCACTGCCGCGTACGGCCAGTTGAGCGAAAATTTCAACAGTGGAATTCCGGCGACCTGGGCGATCGTCGATCTGCTCGGTGGCGGGGCGGTCAGCCCGTTCAACTGGACGACCAATAACCTCGAAGGTCGCGCGAACTGGACACCGGCCGCCGATCCCGGCCCGAATGATCTGGCCGCCCACGCGGACTCGGACCATCACGCCGGCAACTTCGACATCGCGCTGGTCAGCCCGTCGTTCACCGTTCCGGGCAGCAACGCGAAGCTGGACTATGACACCAACTACCAGAACTTCGCGCTGATCGACGATGCCGAGACTGAGATCAGCACGAATGGCGGCGCCACGTGGACGTCGCTGCTGCACTGGCAGGAAGACCACGGCACGTTCCAGGGTTGGCCGGGCGTTCACGTCCAGCTTGACCTGAGCGCGTACGCCGGCCAGACCGCCCAGATTCGGTTCCACTATTATGAGCCGGTGAGCGGTGGTTTCGACTGGTGGTGGCAGGTTGACAACGTCAGCGTCACTCCGGAGCCGGCCTCGATGGGGCTGCTCGGTCTCGGCGCGCTGGCGCTGATCCGCCGTCGCCGCTAGTCTTTCGTAAGCTTTGAATTGAGCCTCCGATGCGGGCGGTCCCTCCGGGTCGCCCGCATCACCGTTTTCACACCGACGCGCGCGGCGTTACTTCGACCGCGAACTGGTGCTGCGCGGCACTGCTCAGTCGGCGAAAAGATCGGCGATCTTGCGAAAGTGGCGCATGAGCGCAGCGGCGTCGGCGCGCCACACGTCCAGGCCGGCGAACTCCTGTCGGGCGAGCTCGCCATCCTCATCGATCGCCAGCACGGTCCCGGCGGGATTGAAGTCGTACTGCACCAGCACGCGCGGCAACTCGCGGCCGCCGGGGGACGACGCGGCCGGTTCGTCGGTTCGCCGGGCGGGTGTCGGCGCGGCGGGCAGGGAGCGCAGGAGGCGCGTGTGGGTGGCGGGGCCGTAGCGGGACAGGCACTCGACGACGCAGGGGCTGCGCCCCGTGCGAGCCGCGCGCGCTTCGGCGATCGGCTCGCTGGGCGGGCTGATGAAAGTGTTGCCGGGCGTGATGGCGCGCTTCTGCTCGCGCGGGGCGCCGTCGCGGCGACGTTGGAGCGTGACGACGCGTTGAATTCGGGAAGAGCCGGCGGCGCGATCGTCCTCGATGCGGATGGGAATGGCCGGTGCGTCGCCGAGCGTGCCGTCGATCACACGTGAAAACGCGACCATGTCGCGGGCCACATGCCACGTCTCACGCTCGATGCGGTCGTGCATGCTGAAGGCGCTGACGCCGTCAAATCCGTCGGCGACGGCTTTGCGGGCGGTGGCAAAGCCGGCCACCGGAGCGGCCGAGAGGTTGGACCAGGCCAGGTGAAAGGCGCTGGATTGCGGGTTGGTCCAGCAGCCGGCGATTCCCTCGCGGCGGACGTGTTCGGCGAGTTCGGCTCCCGCGGCGAGCGCCGCGGACAGGTCAAGATCGCGCGACGTGGGAGCGAATTGCAGGTTATCGGCGAGCTGTTCGAGCGCTGCCCGGGCCGCCGGCCGGGCGCGTGGTGGGGCGGCAAGAAAGAGCATGACGGCCTGGTGCGGGGCGGCGGCGACGCACTGCGCGGCAAACACCGCCGCATCGTCATCGTCGACTTCCGCCGCCGCGACCGCCGCGCCGTCGGCGCGTTGCCGCTGGCGGACCTGTTGCGGGTCGATCAGACGCTCCCAGCGTTCCGCCGCGAAGTCGATCACCAGGTCGGCGGGCGATCGACCCGGCGCCAGCCAGGTGCGCAGGATCGCGATGCCGTAGGGCTGTTGGGGATCGAGATCGGCCAGATAGCAGCCTTGGACGTCGGGAAAATCGGCGGCGGCGAAGCGCCACTTCGGATCGGTCTTAAGCTGAATGCCGGCGGCGGCGAGCGCGTCCGACGCCGACAGTGTCGCCCCAGGCGTATCGATTCGGACTGCGGCGCTCACGGCGCGCAGCAGCTCGAGATCGCCCTGCGTGGGCTCGGTCAGCGGCTCATAGTCGACGCGGACGAAATCGCCGCGCGGCGAACACGCCATGCGGATGATCGTCTCGTGGGCGTAACGCCAACCGCGGAATTCGCGCCAGACGAGCCGGCGGACTTCGACGCCCGGCAGCCCGGCGATGGTCGCGGGCTCGGGCTGCAGGGGCGACGGTTGGTCGCGCGTCAGGAGATCCGCGGGCGAGAAATAGACGTGGTTCCGGCCGCCGATGAAGCTGATGCGGCGCTCGGGCTTGCCCACCGGCTGGCCGTCGCGGTCGCCGCGTGTCAGCAGAAACGTTCCGGGCTGATTGGGATGCTGGACCCAGCCGGCGGGCGGCCGCACGACCAGGTCGGTGCCGGCGATGCGAACGGGGGCGCCCAGCGCGAGCGACTGCCGCGTTTGCAGCCAGGCCAGACAGAGCGTCAGCGCCAACGCCGCGGCGCTGGCGACGACGGCAGCGGATGGGCGGACGGGCCGCGAACCGGAGTGCACCTCGAACATGCGGGCGATGATACTTCGGTCCGGGGGCGTTTGGCGAACGCCTGGCGGGGTGAAGTGCGGCGGCGCGCGCCCGCTATAATTCGCGGCCATGCACTATCGACACTCAACCGAGCAACCGTGGCGCTGCTGGGAGCGGACGACGCTGGCCGGTGTGCTGAATGGTCCGCAATCGCTGCTCGTTCGCGTCGCGCTGCAGGATCGCCGCGACGGAACGTATCAATCCGAGTTCCGCTGGCCGGCGCTCGAGCGGCTGGGACCCAACGACTATCAGGGCCAGTATGCGCAGGCGACGCTGCGTTTCGGCCGGGTGCGCTGGTCGTTCGAAATGGCCAGCGCGGGGCGGCGCGTGTTTCTGCTGGTGCGCGCCCTGAACGAGGTCGAGGCCGGCGACGTGCAGATCCGGCTGGAAACGCTATTCGACCCGCCAGAGGCCGGACAGATCGTCTCGCGCGAAAACGAGGTCGTGGCGCGGAGTGCGGAATTGGCGTGGCGGATTCACTCGCCGACACCCTCGGCGCGGCGCTACGGCACTACGATCGCGTCGATGCTGAACCGGCCATTCATGGCCGTGATCGAGCCGGCGGCCGACTTCGGCAAGCGGCTGGAGCAGCGCAGCGAGTCGGAACCGCGCAGCGCGGGCAGCGCCGCGCCGCTGACGAGCGAGGAGCGCGAGATCGCGTCGGCGGTGCGCGCCGCCCGGGCCGCGTATCTGGCGCGGTTCTCGTATGTGCCGCGCGAGCTGTGGTGGATGTATGCCGCCATCCCCTACGGCCTCGGATGGAACCTGATCTGGGCGGCGGATCGGCGCGAACCGGTGCAGGTCTGCAGCCGCGACTGGTGCGTGCACGGAAACTACGGCGAGTGGGTGCTGTTCAACTGGGACACGTTTCTGCTGGCGCCTGCGGCGGCGGACTTCGACGCGGACTATGCCCACCAGATTCTGCGGCCACAATTCTCGGTGCAGACCGCCGACGGGCTGATCCCGGGCATTGCGAGTCCGCTGGGGATCAGCGCCGACCGTGCCATGCCGCCGGACGCGACGCTTCCGCTTTGGAAGGCATATCTGCGGACGAAGGACCGTTCGTTTGTCGAGGCGTATTACGAGTCGCTGCTGCGTTACTACAAGTGGTGGCGGCGGAACCGGGACGGCAATAACGACGGGCTGCTGGAATGGGGCAGCAACCCCGTCGAGGCGGCGCACCCCCAATGGCAGGCGCACACCGCGTGGGCCAGCCGCTACGAGACCGGCATGGACAACCACCCGATGTGGGACGACGTTTTGTTCAACGCCCGGACCCACACGCAGGAGCAGACCGACGTCGGGCTCAACGCGCTGCACGCCATCGAGGGCGTGTGCCTGTCTCGCATGGCCGACCTCCTGGGGCAGAAAAACGACGCGGCCAAACTCGCCGAGCACGCCGAGCTGACGGCCCGGAAGCTGCACGAGACGCTCTGGAATGAAGACGTCGGCCTGTGGCTCAGCCGCCGATGGGATGGCACCTGGAATCCGCGGGCGTCGTCGTGCTGCTTCTACCCGATTTTCATGGCCGCGGCCCGCTTCGGCCGCAAGCCGGCCATCCCCTCGACCGCCGTCGCGCGGGCCGTCTCCGAGCATCTACGGAACCCCAAGCGCTTCGGCGGCAAGTATCTGCTGCCCGTGTCGCCGCGCGACGATCCGGCCTACCCGGAGCAGTATTACGTCCGCGGACGCATCTGGCCGGGGCAGGCGCTGCTGGTGCACACGGCGTTGCGCGAGGCCGGCCAGGAGGACGCGGCGGCGGAGCTGGCCCGGGGCTGCCTGGCGACGCTGCGCGACGAGTGGGTGCGCGAGGGGCACCTGCATGAGAACTATCACGCCGAAACTGCCGATGGCGACGACACGCCGGAGAGCGATCCGCTCTACAGCTTCGGGCCGATGCTGGCCATCGCCGCGTGGCAGCACGTGCGCGACGTGCTGGTGGATGGGACGGAGGCGACCGCGCCGCTGGAGTCGCTCTCGCCCTACCTGGACGCGAGCGGCGCGCTGCGGACCGCGATCGAGCCGATCGAGGGCCTGCGGCCAATCGAGTGATTGTGGGAGCGTAGCGTGCGAGACTGGATTGAACTGACGAACGGGTGGCGGCGCACGGCACTGGCCGCGGCGTTGCTCTGTGCGGCGGCGCATGGAGCGGTGGCGGCGGCGACGGCCACGGACGGGCTGCGTTTTGAAATCAGTGCGGCGCCGGGTCTGCTCAGCGCGCCGCGCGAGGGACGCGTACTTCTGGTGATCGCGCGGTCGGCTACGCCGGAACCGCGGCGTCTGATCGGGCAGACCGGAGTGCATGGCCCGCTGATCGTGGCGCGCGATGCGACGCTGGGCGGAGAGGCGGCGGCGACGATCGACGCGGGCTGTGCGGCGTTTCCGCGCGCGTCGCTGGCGGAGCTGGAGCCGGGTGAATACCAGGTGCAGGCGGTGTTCGATCATTCGCTCGACCTGCGGATGGTCGATGCGCCGGGCAACCTCTACAGCGACGTACGGCGCGAGAAGCTCGATCCGGCGGCGGGCGTCGTGCGGCTCGAGTTGACGCGTGCCGTCCCGGATGAGAGATTGCCGGCCGACGGCGAAAATGTGCGTTTCGTCAAGATCGAGTCGCGCCTGCTCAGCGCGTTTCACGGCCGGCCGATTTTCTTGCGCGCCGGTGTGCTGCTGCCGAGCGGCTTCGATCATGACGACACGGAGCGACGCTACCCGCTGTGCGTCAGCATCGGCGGCTTCGCCACGCGCTACACTTCGCTGCGGCGCATGGCCGAGTCCTCGCGCTTCCGCCGCGAGTGGACAGCGGCCGACACACCACGATTTGTGTTGCTACTGCTCGACGGCACCGGCCCGCTTGGCGATCCGTACCAGGTGAACTCGGCGAACAACGGGCCGTACGGCGATGCGATCACGCAGGAGCTGATTCCCGAGATCGAGCGGCGCTTCCGTTGCATCGGCACGCCCGCGTCGCGCTTTCTGGAAGGAGGCTCTACCGGCGGATGGGTTTCGCTGGCGCTTCAGATCTTCTATCCGGACTATTTCAACGGCGTGTGGTCGTTCTTCCCCGACGGCGTCGACTTCCGCGCGTTTCAACTGATCGACATCTACGAGGACTCGAACGCGTACGTCAATCGGCACGGCTTCGAGCGGCCGGCGGCGCGCGACGTGAACGGCGAGACGGTCTTCACCGTGCGGCACGAGTGCCAGATGGAAATCGTGCTCGGCCGCGGAGATGGCTGGACGATGTCGGGCGGACAATGGGGCGCGTGGAACGCGACCTACGGCCCGCGCGGCAGCGACGGGCGGCCGGTCGCGCTGTGGGATGCAAAGACGGGCGCCATCGATCGCTCCGTGATCGAGCATTGGAAGAAATACGATCTGCGGCTGGTGCTTGAGGAGAGCTGGGCGACGCTCGGGCCGAAGCTGCGCGGCAAGATTCACGTCTACGTCGGCGAGGCCGACGATTACTTCCTCAACAATGCGGTGCACCTGCTCCACGACTTCCTCAAGCGGGCCGACCCGCCCTTCGAGGGGGAAATCCGCTTCGGCGAACGACAGGGGCACGGCTGGACGCCGCTGAGCACCGCCGAGATGCTGCGCGGCATGAGCGCCCGGCTGGAGGCGGCGAAGTAGGGCGCGTGCCCTGTCGACGTGAAGCGCCGTCGGCACGCCACCCTACCTGCCGGCCGATCGGGCGCATGCGTCCACCGCAATCCCACCGCAACGCGGATTTGACGCTTCGCCGGCCCGCGGGCAGAATGGAGCATGGTCCATTCGGGGCCGAAACTCCACGTCCGCCCGGCCGAAACCGTCCGCCGCCGACGTGACACGAACGCAAACGGCGACCTTTCGCCGCTGGTTCAGAAACGCTCCGCGTCCCGGGCAGAAACGAACAGAGAGGAACCCTTCCATGACCGCGACCGCCACCCTCACGCCGCAAAGCGTCAAGATCGGCCCCACCAAGCTGCTGATCAACGGCGAATGGCAGAATTCCGCCAGCGGCAAGACGTTTCCGACGATCAACCCCGCGACTGAAGAAGTCATCGCCCAGGTCGCCGAGGCCGACGCACCCGACGTCGAGGCCGCCGTGAAGGCCGCCCGCCGCGCGTTCGAGGACGGCGCGTGGTCGAAGATGTCGGCCGCCGATCGTGGCCGGCTGATGTACAGGCTCGCGGACCTGATCGAGGCCAACAAGAAGGAACTCGCCGCACTCGAGACGCTCGATAACGGCAAGCCGTTCGGCGACGCGCTGGCGGCGGACCTTCCGCTGACTATCGCGTGTTATCGCTACTTCGCGGGCTGGACCGACAAGATTCACGGCAAGACCATTCCGGTCGCGGGTCCGTATTTCACGTACACGCGGCACGAGCCGGTGGGCGTCTGCGGGCAGATCATCCCGTGGAACTTCCCGCTGCTGATGCAGGCCTGGAAACTGGCGCCGGCCCTGGCCTGCGGCTGCACGGTCATCCTCAAGATCGCCGAGCAGACGCCGCTCACCGCGCTGCGCGTGGGCGAGCTGATCCTCGAAGCGGGATTTCCGCCGGGCGTGGTGAACCTGCTCCCCGGTTATGGGCCGACGGCTGGCCAGGCGCTGGCGCGGCACATGGACGTGGACAAGGTGGCGTTCACCGGCAGCACGGAGGTGGGCCACCTGATCATGAAATACGCCGCCGAGAGCAACCTGAAGCGCGTGACGCTCGAGTTGGGCGGCAAGAGCCCGAACATCGTGTTCGCCGACACCGATCTGGACGCGGCCGCCGAGGGTGCGCACTTCGCGCTGTTCTTCAACCAGGGGCAGTGCTGCTGCGCCGGCTCGCGGCTGTTCGTCGAGCAGAAGGTGCACGAGCAGTTCGTCGAGAAGCTGGTGACCCGGGCCAAGAACCGCAAGGTGGGCGACCCGTTCGCGCGTGGCATCGAGCAGGGACCGCAGGTCGACAAAGAGCAGTTTGGCAAGGTGCTGGGATACATCGAGGCCGGAAAGAAGGAAGGCGCCGAGCTGATGTGCGGCGGCGGGCGCGTCGGCAATAAGGGTTACTTCGTCGAGCCGACGGTCTTCAACAACGTCAAGGACGAAATGAAGATCGCTCAGGAAGAAATCTTCGGTCCGGTGATGGCGGTCATGCCGTTCAAGGACGTCGACGAAGTCGTCAAGCGCGCCAACCGCACCGCGTATGGCCTGGCGGCGGCGGTCTGGACGCGCGACATCGAGAAGGCACACTCGGTCGCGGCCCGCGTCCGCGCCGGGACGGTGTGGGTGAACTGCTACGACGTGTTCGACGCGGCGGCGCCGTTCGGCGGGTACAAGCAGAGCGGCCTGGGGCGCGAGCTGGGCGAGTACGGCCTGCAGAACTACACCGAAGTGAAGACGGTGACGGTGAAGATCTAGGGCCGGCGACTTCTCGATATTCGCGCGCGACCGGCCTGCCGATTTCAGCCCTGGAAGGGCGGTCGACTGACCTGGCCTCCGTGGCGCCAGCTCAGGGCGTGACGCACGGCGCGTCCATCAGGTCGAGCAGCTCCTGTAATAGGACGTAGTAGCTGTCTTCCTCAGATGTGAGCGATCCCAGGTCAAGCGGGTTCTGCTCGAACGGATCGGTCTCCAAGTTGAAAAACTCCTCGCCGCTATCGAAGATGATCAGCTTGTACTGGTCCGCACGCATGGCGCAACCCATCGCGCTCGCCGGCGTTCCCCCAAAGGCCTCTCCATAGACCGAGTCGCGCTGGTCTTCGGCGCTCGCGCTTTGGAGGTAGGGCTTGAGGCTGACGGAATCCAGCGTCGTGCCGGCCGGCACGGTCGCATCCACGTCAACGCCGGCCAGTTCCAGAATCGTCGTGTACAGATCGACGCCGTTGACCAGCGCGTCCACGTCGCGGTTCGGCGAGACGACGTCCGGCCCGGCAATCAGCAGCGGGACGTTGATGCCGCCTTCGTAGATCGTGCCCTTGGCGTGGTCCGGGTCAAAGGGCGGCAGCGTGACATCCGCCGGCGAGCCGTTGTCGCCCAGGAAGATGATGTCGGTGTTGTTGAGCGTGGCTTGCGGCAGCGAATCCAGCAGTCGGCCGATCTCGGTGTCCATCGCTTCGACCATCGCCTTGTAATAGGGCACGGGATGTTCCGCGATGTCTTCGTCTGTTCCGGAGAGAAAATCGAAACTATGGAGATCGTCCGGCGGCTTGTGCAGCGGCGTGTGCGGGGCGTTGAACGCCAGCCACAGGAACCAGGGGCCGTCCTGCCCGTCGATCCACGACAACGCGTCCTCCACGTTCTTCGTGGTTGCATACGTGTCGGTCAGGCCCGTGGTCGTGCCGTCTTCGGTCCAATCCCAATCCCAGTAATCGGGCAGGCCGCCTCCCAAGGCGGAACCAGCGAAGTGCGAAAAGCCAAATACAGTCCGGGGGGCGTCGATATTCGCCGTCGACGTCAGATGCCACTTGCCGATCGCGGCGTGGGAGTAGCCGAAGAGCGGGTTGGCGTCGAGCGCATCCGGAATGGTGAATTCATTCAAGGGGTCGTCGAATGCCGTGTCCTCGATGACCCAGCCCACGCCGGTGCGAAACCCGTATCGCCCGGTCAATAGCGTGGCGCGCGTCGCCGAGCAGACCGGGTTGGTCCAGACATTGCGGAACAGCACGCCGCGCTGGCGCAGGGCATGCAGGTTCGGCGTCGGCGGCGGGTTGGTTCCCTCGCCGTAGCTGGTCAGCATGTCCACGCCAAAGTCGTCGGCGATGATCAGCAGGATGTTGCGATGCGTGGGCGCCTTGATAACCTGCCCGGGCCGGATCACCGGCGAGCCGACGTCAATCGTGATTGGGGAGTCATGCGGCTGGGCGTACGCCGGTGCGACCAACCACGCCAGCCCGACCAGCAGGAAACCGGCGTGCGGACGGAATCGCCGCCGGCCGATCGAATCGAGTTCTTCCCGGTTGCGATAGTCAAGCGCGTGCCGCATATGGAGATTCCCGCCGTTCGCGTTGCCGTTTGCGATGACCGTTCGCCGGTCGCTGTCCGCACGATGCGGCCCCGCGCGGCTGATCAGCCAATGCCCGACCTTCGGCCAGCCGTCAGATTCGGACTTGCATGATTGCCTGGTCCATCTTATCGAAAACGCCCGGGCCTCGACGAAAATAACCTGTCAGATTGCGCCTGCCCGGTACCTTGGGCCGGCGCCGACGGACCGTGGGCTGACGTCCACGGCTACCGACGACCGCCCCTCCAGGGCTGACTATCGACGACCACACCGTGTTCAATGGACGGCTGACATCCCAGCCCAGCGGACCGTCGGTCAGTAGCCATCCCAGGACCAGCGGGCCGAGAGTATCAGTAGCCGTCGGCGCCGACCCGCGGTAGCTTACGGGCGGAATCCATCGCCCTCTGGCGGGGCGTAAGTGTGGCACGGCTGCAACGCAGCCGACGGATGCGGCGAGTGTAGATACTCGCGCGACATGCTGGAATGCCACGCTCGCTCTCCGATTCGCGGAGCCCATCAAGGAGAATTCCGATGTTGCGCGCGCCTGCGAGACTCAGACATGGTCTACTCCTGGCCGTCGCCGCCACCAGCGCTGCAATTGTGGCGGCCAGCGGTGGCGCGAATGCGCCTAGCGGTGGTACGACTGCGGCGGCTCAGGACGGCGCGAGTGCGGCTGCTCAGGAACGTGCGCCGGGCGCGGAGCCCGAGGTTCGGGTCACAGCGATCTCGCGATACCAGGCCGAAGGGTATTCAATCCTGGTCGTGCAGATTGAGCGTCCGGGCGACATGGCCGAGCTGAGCGTCGAGCAGCCGTGGTGGACGCTGCAGCAGGCGCGCTGGCCGCGAATTGCGGAGCTCTCCGCGAAGCCGGCCGACGCGCTGACCTGCTATCTCGAATTCACGTGGCTCGATCACGACCCTCGTCCACCCACGCTGGATTCGCTCCGATTCGTCGCTCTTTCGCGCCATGCGCTCCCTGCGGCGTGCGATGTCGCGCTGCGCTACCCGCGCAAGGATGGCACGTGGGGCGAGGCGCCGCTGCGGCTCGATCTTGCCAGTGCGACGCCGCTGCGCACGGAATCAACGCAGTCGCCGGTTCAGCGCTGGGCGACGGCACAGGCGCATTACTTCGAATTGCTGTCGACCTGCACCCGCGACATGGGCGGATTCTTCACCTTCGCCGCACAGCAGACCGTGCGCAAGTACCAGCTCACCGACTACAAGCCGCGGCAGCCCATTCGCGAGCGGGAGGGTCGCTCAGACGATGAGCTCTACGACGTCACGACCGGCGCACTGGCGATTCAGGAGTCGCTTCAGCTCGACCGTATGACGAACACCGACCGCGACCGCGGCGAGCGCGTCCGGCCGATCAGCGACATTCGCGGGGTGGGCGTCGCAAGCCACCCGTTCGACAAGATGCGCGGCGACCGGCAGCCGGTCGCCGAGGGGATTGCCAAGTATTGCCCGCTGGACTTCTATTACGCGCGTTTTCACAGCCCCGTGAAGCTGCTGGAGCTGTTGGACTTCGTCGAGTGGTGGGGCGGCTCGCTGCTTCGGCTGGCCGAGCCCGTGGGGCGCGACGTTGGCGTGCGACAGAGGACCCTGCGCCAGCTCTGCCTGACCGACGCGATGGCGGCAGGGCTCGGGCCGGCGCTGATCAACGAAACCGCGGTGTGCGGCTCAGACCCGTATCTCGAGCTCGGCGCTGACGTTTCAGTGCTGTTCGACGTGAAGTCCAAGGACGCGTTCACGGCCGTGGTCGAACCGATCTTCGCGGCGGCGCGGCGGGAGCACGCCGATGCAAAGCACGAAGAGGCGGCGTATGGCGGCACGACGATCGAGTCGCTGGCCGGTCCGCAGCGGCGCATCTCATGTCACCGCGCCTGGCTGGGCAGCGTCTGCATCTACAGCAATTCGCCCGCCGCCATTCGTCGCATCATCGACACCGCGAAGGACCTGCCGCTAAGCATCGCCGGCGAGCCGGGGTTTCAATACATGCGTGCGGCCGTGTTTCCGCTGGATGAAGCCGCGGAGGACGGTTTCGTCTATCTGAGCGATCCGTTCATCCGCCGGCTGGTCGGGCCGGAGCTGCGCATCAAGCAGAAGCGCCGGCTGGAGGCACTGACGTCGCTGAAGCTGCTGACGAACGCGGCAATGTTCCATGGATATGAAGGCGACAGAGCGAAGCCGACGTTCGAGCAGCTCGTGGCCCAGCGCTCGCTGAACGCCGACGACTTGTTCGACCCGGAAGGCGGCACGCTGACGTGGGACGCGCCCGCGGCGACAGCGCGCAGCTCGACCTGGGGCGACCTGAGCTTTCTGCGCCCGCTGATCGAGGTATTTGCCGACAAGGCAACGGAGAAGGAGTCCACCGCGTACGACCAGTTTCGTGATCGCTATCAGCAGTATTGGCGGCAGTATTTCGACCCGGTCGGCGTGCGGATCAGGTTGGGCGACACGATTCGGCTGGAGACGCACATTCTGCCGCTGATTGACTCATCCACCTACGACCAGTTCGAGGACCTCGCCAGTGGAGAGCCGGTCGCGATCGCGCCGCGCGACTTCTCCGAGCAGACGCTGCTGCGGTTCGTGATGAAGCTGCGCGACGGCGTGGCGAAAGGGCAATACGTCGGGACCCTCAACATGTTCACCCGCACCAACGCCACCTCGGACTGGCTCGGCGACTGGGTGACGTTCTGGGTGGAGGACACCGGTGCGTTCACGACGCTGCTACGGCGAAGCTATGAGGTTCAGGATCGTCCGGACGTGCGGCGGGACTTCGATCGCGAGTTCCTGGACGTGTTCAATGCGTCGTTTGTCTTCGGCGCGCACGCCAAGAACAAAGTCAGCCTCGCCGCGTTTCTGATCGGGGCGCGCGCGGCGATCCAGTCGGTGGCGCCGGACACGGTTGAATTCAACACACTCCAGCCGTATCACGGCGTAACGATTGTGCAGATTGCTCCCGATCCGGCCAGCCCGTTCGCCGTCGAGCTCCGCACTGCATCCGAGGCCGACGCGCCCGGCGGGGATTCGGCCGCGCAGCCGGCGACATCGTCCGCGCCGAGCGAGCGCGGTCCGGCGCTGTACTACGCCACGATCGAAGACGGCTTCTATATCGCGACGCAGGCTTCGGCGCTGCGCAACCTGATCGACCGGCTCAGCGCGAACGCGCGCAGCGTCCCGCCGGCGGACACCGTGCGGTCCAACCTGCTGCTGTATGCGGCGCCGGGTGCGGCCAAGCTGCTGCGGCCGGCGGCGAACTACCTGATGGAGCAGATGGCGCACGACGTGTCGCTGGCGAACGTGGGGCAGGTGTGGATGCTCGGCCGCTGCGGTCTGCTTGACGGCGTGGAGCTTGATGACGCTGCCACGCGCTACCTGGGCTATCGGCTGCGCTGCCCCGATGGCGGCACGTATCGCTACGACGCGCGCACTGGACAGGCGTCGTGCTCCATTCACGGCTCGCACGCGCACGCGCCACGCCTCGACGCCCCGCCGCCCGCGTCACCGCTCGGCGGACTGCTCGATTCGATCAGGACGGTCACGGCACAGCTCCGCTTCACCGAGGATGGACTGGCCACGCAACTCGACATCGCACGGCGTTGAGCCGCTGGAAGGATTCCGGCGGCCGTCCCACGTCACAGCCGGCTGGGCGCTCCTACACGGTGCCGGCGGCGAACGGGCCGATCCGGTGGCGTTCGGAATCGACGTTGCCGATTTTTTTCGGCGCGGCCATCCACCCGAAGAGTTGAACTCCCGCGAGCCGATCGTCGGCCGCTTCCAGGAAGCAACCCAGTGGCGGCGGCAATCGCCGAGCCCATACAATCGCGGCCGACCGGACGCGATGGAACCGATTGGGGCGACGTTTTCAGCCGACCCTGTGCGACCGTTCGCAACCGACCGGACGCGACCGTTCACAGGCGACCGGACGCGGCCGTTTCGCAGCCGTCCCGGCGCGACCGTTCGCAGCCGTTCGAGTGTGACGGGTTTGCAGCCCGTCGCGCTGCCAGGAGCTGCCATGATCCGACTGGGTGTCAACATCGATCACGTCGCGACCGTCCGTCAGGCGCGCCGCGCCGACGAGCCCAACCCGGTGTGGGCCGCCGTCGAGGCCGAGCTGGGCGGTGCCGACGGCATCACGTTCCACCTGCGCGAGGATCGACGCCACGTCAACGACCGCGACGCCGAGTCACTGCGGCGCGTGGTCAGCGCGCGGCTGAACATGGAGATGTCGATCGCTCCGGGAATCGTGCGCATCGCCCGGCGGCTCCGGCCGACGCAATGCACGCTCGTCCCCGAGCGCCGCGCGGAACTCACCACCGAGGGCGGGCTGGACGTGCGGCGGTTTCAGCGGCGGATCGCGGCGGTGGTGCGTGCGCTGCAACGCGACGGCATCGAAACTAGCGCGTTCATCGAGCCGCGCAAAGACCAGATTGCCGCCGCCGCCGACTGCGGCTTCGACGCGGTCGAGCTCTGGACCGGTCGCTACGCGCATAGTCGGCGCCCGCGGCAGCGCGAAGCGGCGTTGACCGAGCTTGAGATCGCCGTGGTCGAGGCCGGCTCGCTCGGGCTGCACGCGTACGGGGGGCACGGGCTAACGTATCGCAACATTACGCCGGTGGCGTCGATCGTCGGCTTCCGCGAATTCAATATCGGACACAGCATCGTGTCGCGTGCGATGTTCGTCGGCATGCGTGAGGCGGTTCGCGAGATGAAGCGTCTGATAGAGCTTGCGAGCCGGCGACACGTCGCGCTGATCGAAAACGAGCAATTATCAGACGCGCGCTGATGCGCGATTCCGCCGCTGACGGGAGCTCCGTCGGCGAACTGGACGTGCCGCGCCGCCGCGCCGATATCGAGTGATATCCGGAGCGGAGGAACGTGTCCGATGAGCCTGGATCTTGATGAGGTGCTGGACGGTTGGACGACTCCAGTAGGCGAGGTCGCGGCGCGGCTGATTACCGGTCGAACGGGCGAGCCGCTGGTTCAGCTCCGAATCGATCTGGGGCTGCTGCAGATGTCGCTGGAAGGCCGGCCGGATGGGAAGAGTTATCGCGACCGCAGCAGCGCGCTGGAGTATCTGACGCGCGAGCTCGACGGACGCCGGACGACCGTCACGCGGAACGACTGGGACGAGCTTTCGCGCGAGTTTCTGCAATCGAATTATCGGCGCGTGGCGCTGTCGCACCTGGCGGAGGAACGTCTTTCGCGGGGCGACACCGTGACGGCCCGCGAGATGATCAACCGGGCCATTCGCGACGTCGAGCACTGCCTGCGGGCGCTCGACCTGCACGAGCGGGCGCACGGCGACGCCGGACCCAACGGTCAGCAGCGTCCGACGCTGGTGTTCAACGGCACGCGGCTGCGGACGCAGCTTCACGTGGTGGAAGGCCGGTACGACGACGCGATCGAGGAGCTCCGGCGTGGGCGGGACGCGCTCGAGGCACTGCTTTGCGAACTTGGATTGGAGTCGGAGCAGCGCGAATCCGACCCGGGCATCGAGTACCTCAACGAGCTCGAACGCCGCATCCGCGAGCAGTATGGTGTTTCGCAGACGTTGCGTGAGCGTCTGGAGGCGGCGATTGAGGACGAGGACTTTGAGGCGGCGGCGGCGATCCGTGATGAGATGCGGCGGCGGCAGTCCAATAACCTGAGTTTGCCGGCGCCACCCGAGGATCGGTCGGATTCGTAAGCGGGCGGTGGATCGCGGCAGGGGGGCCCTGCGGGGAGGCCGTTGGGGGCCCCTGCGGGAAATCAAATCCGGTTATTTTTCAGTTGAGCGCTACCCCTTGTCGGGTATATTGTTAGCTGGAAGGGACTCGGCTCATCTCGAATCCGTGTCCACTCTCACTCCGGCCAGCGCCGGGTTGCTGCGCAACTCGGGCGTGTGGCGCGGACGAGGATCCGGCGCATGCGGTGTTTCTCGCGCTTGTGCATGCTTGTTGTGATTGGCGCGCTCGCCGCCCCCGCCCTGTCCCAATCGACGGCGAATCGCTCGCGACCGTGGCGGACGGGCTATGACGACGGCCGGCGCTGGGTGGCGCTGTTCCCCGATCCGACGACGCTGGAAGTGGTGCTCAAGCCGGAGTTTGCGGAGAATCCGCCGGCAGACCTGCTGCGGGAGTGCATCGAGGTCGACGGGGCGTATCTGCTGCTCAAGCCGCAGGACGTGGAGCTGTCGCGTGGGGCGTACATCCAGCGCGGCGACGTGCGGGCGGTTCACAGCGTTTTCTACCGAACCGAGGACGCGTTTCGACAGCGCGCGGCGGCCCAGCGGATGACGCTGACAAACCGCATCGCGGTGCGGCTGCACCCAAGCGCAACGATTGAGGACCTGCTGGCCGCCAGCGACGTGACACTCGACCGGACGATTCCGTATTGCGAACGGACGTACATCGTGTTGGCGTCTTCCGACGATCACGCGCTGGCCGTGGCTCAGTCGATTCTCAGCACCGGGCTGGCCGAGTGGGCGGTGCCGCAGTTCAAGCGGCGGTATCCGCGGCGTCACATTCCGAACGATCCGATGTTCGGCCAGCAGTGGCATCTGCGGAACACGGGGCAGGGCAGCGGGCGCGCTGGTGTCGACATTCACGCCACGGATGCCTGGGATGTGTCGCGCGGCGCGGGGGCGACCATCGGCGTGGTGGACGACGGCTTGGATTGGACGCATCCCGATCTGTTCGCCAACTACCGGCCCGAGTGGAGCTGGGACATCAACGCGAAGGATCCGGATCCGATGCCGTTCTGCACGCACGCGCACGGGACGGCGGTCGCCGGGCTGGCGGCGGCGGTGGGGAACAACGCTCTTGGCGTCAGCGGAGTGGCGCCGGCGGCGAATCTGGCGGGCATCCGGCTGATCGCCGAGCCGGTGACCGACGAGGAGATCGGCGACGCGTTGTCGCACCAGGCGCAGCACATCGACATTTACAATTGCAGTTGGGGAGTCGTCGACGACGGCGAGACGATCGACGGTCCTGGAGTGCTGGCGGCCGCGGCGCTCGATGACGGTGTGCGCACGGGGCGAGGCGGACTCGGGAACATCTTCGTGTGGGCGGCGGGCAACGGCCGCATTACGGGCGACGACGCGAATTTCGACGGATTCGCCAACGCGCGGCACACGATCGCCGTCGCGGCCTGCGACAATCTCGATCGCGCCGCGGCCTATTCTGAGGGCGGGGCCTGCATTCTGCTGAACGCGCCTTCGAGCGGCGGGACGCTGGCGCTGGCGACGACCGACCCGACGGGGGTGTGCGGCGACGATCCCGGCGACTACCGCACGGACTTCGGCTTCACCAGCGGCGCGGCGCCGCTGGTTTCGGGCGTGATCGCGCTGATGCTCGAGCGGAATCCGTTGCTGGACTGGCGCGACGTGCAGACGATTCTGGTTCGCTCGGCGGTCCCGAACCAGACCGGCGACGGCGGCTGGCGGACGAACGCAGGCGGTCGGATGTATCACCCGGCGCTTGGCTTTGGGCGGGTCAATGCGGCCGAGGCGCTGCGGCTGACGGACGAGTGGGTCGGACTGGGCGATGAGCTGCTCTACACTCAAGGCTTTGCGCTGAACCGCGCGATTCCGGACAACAACGTCACGGGCGTGAAGTTCAACATGACCGTGCCCGGCGGGCTTTTCATCGAGCGGGTGGAGGTCGCGCTGAGCGTGATTCATCCGCGGCGCGGCGACATTGAAATCACTGTCACATCGCCGGCGGGCACGCAGAGCGTGGTGGCGCCGCCGCGGCTGTTCGACTCGAACGCCGACTTCGACTGGACGTTCGTGACCGTGCACTTCTGGGATGAGGATTCGGAGGGGACGTGGCGCGTGACGGTTCGCGACACGCGGCAGGGCGCGGTGGGCTCGATCGTGCGTTTCGGCTTTACCGTGTTCGGGCACGACGCGCTGGCGAATAGCGGCGACATGAACGGGGACGGCGCGTTCAACGGTTTCGACATCGACGGTTTTCTGCTGGCGCTGGCGGACCGCGCCGCGTATCACGCCCTCTATCCGCACCTCGACCCGGACGTGATCGGCGATCTGAATAACGACGGCGTGCTCGACGTTTTCGATCTGCCGGCCTTCGTCAAGTTGACGCTGCGCTGATTTTCACCCGCCGCGCGGCGCTGTGATTCCCCCAGGCCAGACGCGCAGCGTTATCATGCGCCTCCGCCGCGCCGGCGCGGCCCACCACGCCGCGCGGCCGCGAGGACAAGGCATGCTCGCGCAGACGATTCTCGCCATCGCGTTGCTGGTCGCCGGGGCGGCGCCCAGCGCGCTTTCCTGGGATGAGGTTACCGTGCTCGATCAACTGCCGGCGGAAGCCCGGAACGCACACTACCCCGGTAATCGCGCCCCGCTGCGGCCGGTGCCGCTGACGCGGCTGCCGGTGGGGGCCATCACGCCGGGCGGCTGGCTGCAGCGCCAGCTTCGCCTGCAAGCGGACGGATTCATCGGCCGGCTGGGCGAGATCAGCCACTTTCTGCGCCAGGAGGGAAACGCCTGGCTTGCACCCGACGGCGAGGGGCACAGCAACTGGGAAGAGCTGCCCTACTGGCTGAAGGGTTTCGGTGACATGGCGTATCTGCTGGGCGATGAGAAGCTGATCGCCGAGGCGCGGGTCTGGATTGAAGGCGCGCTGGGCAGTCAGCGTGGGGATGGGTACTTCGGGCCGCGCGCGAATCTGACGGCGATTCAGACGGATGCGGGAAAGAAGCCGGACCTGTGGCCGAACATGGTCATGCTGAATGCGCTTCAGTCGTATTACGAGTGGACAGCGGCGGCGGGGCGGGCCGACGAGCGCGTCATTGCCCTGATGGAGCGTTACTTCCGGTGGGAGCTGGAGTATCCGGAGGCGGATTTTCTGCTTCCGTTCTGGCAGCAGCAGCGGGCGGCCGACAATCTCGCCAGCGTCTACTGGCTCTACAACCGAACGGGAGAGGCATGGCTGCTGGAGCTGGCGACGAAGATTCACCGGCGGACCGCGAATTGGACCGACGGCGTGGCGAACTGGCACGGGGTGAACATCTCGCAGAGTTTTCGCGGGCCGGCGGTCTACTGGCAGCAGTCGGGCGACGCGCGGCAGCGTAGCGCGCCGTATCGCAACTACGACGAAGTGATGCGGGCCTACGGGCAGGTGCCGGGGGGCATGTTCGGCGCCGACGAAAACTGCCGGAAGGGCTTTGGCGATCCGCGGCAGGCGGCCGAATCGTGCACGATGGTCGAGTTCATGTACAGCTTCGAGCAGTTGCTGGCGGTCATCGGCGACCCGCTGTGGGCGGACCGCTGCGAACAGGTGGCGTTTAACTCGCTGCCGGCGGCGATGACGGCGGACTTCCGGGGCTTGCGCTATCTGACGGCGCCGAACATGATCTCGTCGGACGCGCGGAGCAAGGCGCCGGGTTACGAGAACGCCGGCCCGATGCAGCTCTTCGACCCGCGCGACCATCGCTGCTGCCAGCACAACGTCGCCCACGGCTGGCCCTATTTCTGCGAGCACCTGTGGATGGCGACCGCCGACAACGGTTTGGCGGCGGTGCTGTACGCGCCGTGCGAGGTGCGAGCGCGGGCCGGCGACGACGGCGCCGCCGTCACATTGCACGTGGAGACGAAGTATCCCTTCCGCGACGACGTCGAAGTCACGATCCGCGCGGCGGAAGCCGTCACGTTTCCGCTGCACGTTCGCATTCCGGCCTGGGCGCAGCGCACCGTGCTGACGGTGAATGGCGCGGATGCGACGCCGCGCGACGGGCAAGTGGCCGGGAAGTTCGTCCGCATTCAGCGGGCGTGGCGCGATGGCGACCGGCTGCGGCTGGTGTTTGAGCGTAGTCTCCGCACGGTGGACTGGCCGGCTAATCGTGGCAGCGTGTCGATCGCGTGGGGGCCGCTGGAGTTCGCGCTGGATCTGAAGGAGCGCGTCACGACGGTTCGCCCGGATGACGCGTGGCCGGCGTTTGAACTTCATGCGCAACGCGCCTGGAATTGCGGGCTGGACCTGAACGATCTGGCGCATCTCTCGACGAAATTCAGAATCGTGCCGCGCGACTGGCCGCGCGACGACCAGCCCTTTACGCCGGAGAGTACGCCGGTCGAGCTGGTCGGCCCGGTTCGGGCGATGGCGGGTTGGGGCGAGGATCATCTGGGTCTGGTGGGTCTGTTGCAGGATTGTCCGGCGCGGGCGACGGGGCCGGCGGAAACGGCTCGTTTGATTCCGATGGGCTGCGCTCGGCTGCGGATCGCACAGTTCCCGACCGTCAGCGACGGCCTGCAGGCCCACGCGTGGACGCCGCCGGCCAAGCCGAAAGACGCGATTCCGGCGTCGGCGTCGGCGTGCTGGCGCGAGGATACGTTGACGGCGCTGAGCGACGGGCTGGAACCGCGCGACTCGGGCGACTTCAACATTCCGCGCTTCACCTGGTGGCCGCAGCGTGGAACGCGCGAGTGGGTGCAGTATGACTTCGACGGGCCGCGGCGCGTGGCGCGCGTCGCGGTCTACTGGTTCGACGATTCCGGCCGCGGCCGCTGCCGGCCGCCGGCGTCGTGGCGGTTGCTGTACAAGCCGATCGGGGCCGGCGGCGGGGAGGAGTGGCGGGAGGTGCGGCGGGCGCCGGAGGCGGCGTACGGTGTCGAGATCAACCGCTACAACGAGGTTGCGTTTGAACCGGTGGAGACGACAGCGCTGCGAATCGAGGCGCAGCTTCGGCCGGATTTCTGCGCTGGTCTGCTGGAGTGGAGGGCGGAGTAGGGGGGAGCAACGTTGCAAGTTCAAAGTGAGCGATCGGGAGGGCACTTTGAACGTGACACTTTGAACTTGAGAATAGCGGAGGCCCGGCGGTGAGTTAACCGACGGGCCTCCTATAACTCCAGTGGCTGCCGAACAGGCAGCTAGCGCCTGCTGCCCTAGATCAGCAGCTCACCTATGCCTTGATTCACTGGACCACCTCCTTTGAACACGGGCCTTCCGGGGCGCCTCGCGAGTTTTCACCCGCCGACGGGCGTTGACCCGGCCTGATCCCGTCCGCCGCGCTTCGTGCGGACCCGTGTCGCCGCGTATGCATCCGCCGCGACAGCCAGAAGCGTTGGGTAGTCTGCCCGCATCCGGCCACTAACTATCATAGATAATTGAGCGAACAAGTCAATATGGGCCGATGCTAACGATGCTAACCGTCGGCGCGCAGGGCGGCCGCCAGCGCGCCGGGGGTGATGCGCGAGGCGAAGTGGCACGCGACCACATGCCCGGCGGGGAGGCCGTCGGCTGCTCGCAGAGAGGGTTGCTCCATGCGGCAGCGCTGCTCGGCGAAGGGGCAGCGCGGGTGAAAGGCGCAGCCGCTCGGCGGGTCGATCGGGCTGGGCGCCTCTCCTGGGAGCGGCACATGTCCACGGCGCGCTTCGGGGTCGGGCTCGGGGGCGGCGGCGAGCAGCGCCTGTGTGTAGGGGTGCCGAGGGTTCCGATAAAGCTCGGTCCCTTCCGCCTGTTCGACGATGCGGCCCAGGTACATCACGGCGACGTCGTCGCTGCTGTGCTCGACGACCGCGAGGTTGTGCGCGATCAGCAGATAGCTCAGCCGCAGCTCGCGCTGCAGATCGTCGAGCAGATTCAGGATCTGCGACTGGATCGACACGTCGAGCGCCGAAACGGGTTCGTCGCAGACGATGAAATCCGGCTTGAGCGCCAGGGCCCGCGCGATGCCGATCCGCTGCCGCTGCCCGCCCGAAAACTCGTGGGGATAGCGCTTCGCGGCATCCGCCGGCAGGCCGACCAGCGCCAGCAATTCGGCGATGCGGTCGCGCCGCTCGCTGAGAGTCCGCGTCAACCGATGAATGGCGAGTGGTTCGCCGAGAATCGTTTCCACGGTCATGCGCGGGTTCAGGCTGCCATAGGGGTCTTGAAACACGATCTGCATGCGGCGGCGCATGGCGCGCAGTTCGCCGCGCGGCAGTGAGAAGACGTCGACATCGTCGAATCGGACGCCGCCTTCGGCCGGAATGAGCCGCAGGAGGGCGCGGCCGGTGGTGGTCTTGCCGCAGCCGCTTTCGCCGACCAGGCCGAGGGTTTGACCGGTGCGGACCGAAAACGAGACGCCGTCGACGGCTTTCACGTGTCCGACGGTTCGTCCGAGCACGCCGCGGTGGACGGGGAATTGCACGCGCAGGTTTTCGACGCGCAGCAATTCGCGAGGAGTCTCGGACATGGGGCGGGATTATACGGGCGGAGCGCGGACGATGCGTCGGGCTTTCATCTCGAAGCGCGGCAGCGAGCCGGACGGTGCGACGCGGACGTGTGCATGGAAGAACAGCCGAGATTTGATCGTCTCGGCCACGCGGTCGGCCAGTGCGCTGGCGGCGCCGGCGGCGCCGGCGACCGGCTCGATTTCGAGCGTGACGTCGGTCAGGCCGGCGCGCGTGTCGAGGATGATGCGGTACTCGGCGATGGAATCGAACTCGCGGACAATCGAATCGATCGCGGCCGGATAGACGTTGTTTCCGCGGACGATGATCATGTCGTCGCAGCGCCCGAGAATGCCGCCGACCATCTGCACGAGCGATCGGCCGCAGGCGCAGCGGCCGGTCCGCAGCCGCACCACGTCGCCCGTGCGGTAGCGCAGCAGCGGGCTCCCGAGCCGGCCGAGATTCGTGAGCACGAGCTCGCCTTCGATCGGATCGGGGGCTGTGTCACGTCCGGGCACGCCGGGCGAAAACAGCAGCGTGTCGGCGGACGGATCGACCAGTTCGACGATCGCCTCGGATTCGAGCAGGTGCACGCAGCCCGGGGCTTCGACGCACTCGATGCCGAGCGGGCCCGTCTCGGTCATGCCGGTGTGATCGAAGACGCGCGCGTCGAAGGCGGCTTCGAGCCGCGCGCGGACGCCGGGGACGCTGCCGCCCGGTTCGCCGGCGACGATGAGCATGCGGACGGCGGAACGGCGCAGGTCGAGCGACTCGCGTTGGGCCGTTTCGGCCAGATGCAGGGCGTAGGTGGGCGTGCAGAGCAGGGCGGTGGCGCGGTTGTCGAGCATGGCGCGCAGGCGTGCGCTGCTGCTGAGTCCGCCGCCCGCCAGGCAGAAGTTTCCGCGGCGTTGGGCGCCTTCAAAGGCCGCCCAGAAACCGATGAACGGTCCGAAGGAGAACGCGAAGTAGAGCCGGTCGTCGGGCTTGAGGGCGACGACGTCGTAGATCGTCGACCAGCAGCCGACGAACCAGTCCCAGCTCTCGGGCGTGTCGAGCCAGCGCATGCCTTGGCCGGTCGTGCCCGACGTCTGGTGCATGCGCACATAGCGCTTGAGCGGGAATGTCAGATTCGTACCATAGGGCGGCTTCGCGGCCTGGTCCGCGGCGACCTGCGTCTTGGTGGTGAATGGGAGGCGCGGTAGGTCCGCCAGCGTGCGGATGTCAGCCGCAGTCAGACCGGCCGCGGCGAATTTTTCCGTCCAGAACGGATTCGGCCCGACGACGGCGTCGAGCAGCCGGCGCAGTGCCGCAAGCTGGCGATCGGCCAGAGCGGCGCGATCGAGGAACCGCGGCGGATCGCCGGGCGAGGGCTTGCCATGCGAGTGATCAGCACGAGTCTTGCGCACGCGGACTCCCGTGTGGCCGCGAGTGTAGCGGCTCAGGACGCCGGGGTCGGATCGTCCGCGGCCAATTTTTGTCGCGAGGCGCGGCTGAGCCGAGCCGTGGGCGCGGAGGTCGATGTTCGCCGATCGTGGCGCGAATTCTCTTGGACGTGCCTGGATAACGCGGTAAGTTGTTGTCTTACGGACCGTTGCGGGAAATCAATGTCGCCAGCCAGCCGGGACCAGACCACCACGCAGCTTTTGGATGGGCTGCACGAGCCGGGGAATGGCGGTGCATGGGACGAGTTTGATCGCCGTTTTCGCCCCATCCTGGTCGGCTTTCTGCGGCACATGGGTGTGAACGAGACCGACGCCGCCGACGTCGCTCAGGAGACCCTGGCGTGTTTCATCCTGGACTACCGGGCGGGCAAGTATGATCGCCAGCGCGGCCGGCTGCGTACCTGGCTGATCGGCATCGCGCGATATCGCCTGCTCGACATGCGGCGAGCGGCGGATCGGCGGCGCGAGCTGCGCGGCGAGTCCGCTATCGACGACCTTCCGGCGGAATCCGACGCCGAGGCGATCTGGGAAGCCGAACAGCGACGGCACATCTTCGAGCAGGCCATTGGCGAGCTGCGACGGACGACGCGTTTCAATGAGCGGACGATCGAGGCGTTCGACCGAGTCGTGCTGCAGCGCGAGCCGATCGAGCGCGTGTCCTCCGCGCTGGGCATGACGCCGCAGGAAATCTACAACGCGAGAAATCGGGTGGTGGAGCGGCTGCGCGAGATTGTGCAGCGCTACGAGGAGATACTGGCGGAGGCGTAGCATCGAGCGGAGGTTGTTTCGCCTGGCGCGTGCTTGTCCTGAGTCGGAGGTTCTGGAGGGCCTGGCGCTGGGTGGGGAGGCGCCGGAGGCGCTGCGCTCGCATCTGAACGAGTGCGGCACGTGCCGGGCGGCGCTGGAGCGGATGCGCGCCGACAATCGCTTTCTCAGCGAGTTCGCCGTCGAGGGGGTGCTGCCGGCGGTGCCGGCCGCCGGACCGGCCCGGCCCGGGGAGCTGGACGTTCCGGGTTACGAGATCGTGCGCGAGATTCACCGCGGCGGGCAGGGCGTGGTGTATCAGGCGGTGCAGCGTTCGACGAAGCGCGAGGTTGCGATCAAGGTCATGAAGGAGGGGCCGTTCGCGACCGCGTCGGACCGGGCGCGGTTCGAGCGCGAGATCGAGACGCTCGGCAGGCTGGAGCACCCGAACATCGTTGCGGTGCACGACGCGGGCGTCGTCCACGGGTGGCACTATTTTGTCATGAACTTCGTCGACGGGCTGCCGCTCGATGAATTCGCCGAGGCCGGGCGGAGCGGCGTCCGCGGCGAGTGCCGTGTCTACGACGTCCTGCGGCTCTTCGCGACCGTCTGTGACGCGGTGCATGCGGCGCATCTGCGCGGCGTGATCCACCGCGACCTGAAGCCCAGCAACATCCGCGTCGATCGGGACGGATCGCCGCACGTGCTGGACTTCGGACTGGCCAAGGCGCTCGACGCGCAGCGCGATGCGGCGATGACGCGCACCGGGCAGTTTGTGGGCTCGCTGCCGTGGGCGGCGCCCGAGCAGGTGGAGGGCCTGTCGGGCACGGTGGACCTGCGCACCGACGTCTATTCGCTCGGCGCGATCCTCTACCAGCTGCTGACCGGCTCGCTGCCGTTCGACGTCGGCAGCAACCTGCGCAGCGCCGTCGACGACATCCTGTTTCGCGAGCCTCGGCGGCCCAGCACGCTGGCAGCCGGCGGGCAGCGAATCGGCGACGAGCTCGACACCATCGTGCTCAAGTGCCTTTCGAAGGAGCGCGACCGGCGTTACCAGACCGCGGGCGAGCTGGCGCGCGATGTCCGCCGATACCTGGACGGCGAGCCGATCGAGGCCAAGCGCGACAGCGCCATGTACATCTTGCGCAAGACGTTTCAGCGCTATCGCATGCGCGTGGCGGCGGCGGGGGGCTTTGTGCTGTTGCTGGCGGTGTTTGGCGTGGTGATGGCGCTGCTCTATCAGCGATCCGCAGGGCTGGAGAAAGCGGCCGTGCATTCGGCCGCGTCGCTGGCCGACCTGCTCTCCGAGAGCACGATCGAGCAGGGCCGCATGGCGGGGATGCTGGGCAATCTCGCGCAGGCGGAGCAGCTCCTGTGGCGTGAAATGCTGACGCACCGCGGGGCCGGTCAAGACGCGGCCGTGCATCTGAACGATCCTCCCGGCCCGCCGGTGGCCTATTGGGCGCTGTGGGAGCTCTATCGGCGGCATCGCTGCATCCGCACGCTTGCCCCGGCCCCGCCGACGGAGCGCCTGATGGCGAGCGACAGCGAAGGCACGGCGCTCTGGATCGCCGACCGCGACGGGCAGGTGCGGCGGCTGAGCGAATTCGGCGAGCCGCTCGACGCGTGGCGCGCATCGGCCACATTCGCCGTGCTCCCGTCCATCCACGCGGGCGGACGCGTGCTCCTCGTCGCGGAGCAGGGAACACCGTGCGCGTGGCGTCGACGCGATGAGAGTGGGGAGCTGCTGGAGCTGCAGCCGCGGGCGCGGATCGATGCCAGCAGTATCGTGATTTCGCCAAGCGGCGCGCTGCTGGCGGCGCTGGTGGATGAACGGGCCGCGGTCTGGCAGCTCACAAGGGCCGCTCCGACGCCGGACTTTACGTTCGAGCACGAGGGTGTAACGGCTGTGGCGATTTCGTCCGATGAGCGGCTGTTGGCCGGCCGCGATCGGCAGGGCGATCTGCACGTCTGGGAGATCGACTCGGGTCGTCGCATCGCCCATCTGAAATCGGCGGCGGCGGCCCGCAGCGAACCGCACCAGGTCGGCGCGCTGCTATTTTCGCCGGACGATCGGCTTGTGGCCGACCTGTGGACGGAGTTGCCGGGCCGCATCTGGGATCGGTCGGCGGCGGCGGAGGCCGCCACGGTTCTGGCCGAGCGGCCGGGCGAACACCGCGTGGCGAGCTTCAGCGACGACAGCCGGCTGCTGGCCGTCGGGGGCGTGGACGGAGCGCTGCGCGTCTTCGACGCGCACAGCGGCGCGCGGGTCGCGCTCATCCCGGCCGGTCCGGCGCGAATTCGCAGCGTCGCGTTCACGCCCGGCGGCGGCGGCGTCTGGAGCTGTGCCGAGGGCCACTTGCGGCTCTGGGATCTCGCGACCGACCCGCACGTGGACGTTACGCGCATCGAGGGTGATCCGCTCCACGGCGTGGACATCAGCCCCGACGGGCGCTGGGTGTTCGCGGGCGGCGGCCTGGGCCGCCTGTATCGCGTCAACCGCGCCACGCGGGCCGTCGAGAGCATCGAATCCGCCGGCCGCGCCACCATCTCCAGCGTCGCGGTTTCGCCGGACGCGCGGTGGGTCGCGGCGTCGACACACGGCACCGCCGCGTACCTCTGGGATGCGTCGCGACTCGGAGAAGCACCGCGCGTGCTGGCGCACCCGCAGCGGTTGAGCTCGGTTCGCTTCAGTCCGGATGGCGCGCGCCTGGCGACCGCTTGCGATGACAGCGTGGTGCGCTTCTGGCGCGTCTCTGACGGCGCGCTGGAGCGCGAGTTCGTCATCGGCCGGCCGCGTCTGCCGCAGATCGCGTTTGATCCTGCCCGGCCGCGCGTCGCCGTCGTAGTGCGCGACGGAACGCTGCTCATGCTGCGGCTGGATTCGGGCGCGCAGGAGGTCTGGGCACCCGCCTGCGAGCATACGCTGCGGGCGGTCGAATTTTCGCCCGACGGCCGCTGGCTGGTAAGCGGCGGCGGCGCGCGGGACGTGCAGGTCTGGGACGCGGACAGCGGACGGCTCGTCGCCGCGCTTTCCGGACACACTCAGGAAATCTACTGCCTGGCGTTCAGCCCGGACGGTGCGCTGATCGCCAGCGGCGACAGCGCCGGGAGCATCCGCGTGTGGCATCGCGCGCTGCAGCGCGCGCTGGCGACGCTGGACGGTCATGACGGGGCGGTGATGGCGCTGCGTTTCTCGCCCGAGGGCGGCGCGCTGCTGTCGGCGGCGCTGGACGGGACCGTTCGCACGTGGGACCTCGTCTACTACCAGCGCCACATCGCGGGCCAGGTCGACGTGCAGCTCAGCCGCCTTGGGATACTGCCGGAGCAGGAGTCGCCCCGCGCCGACGCGTGGCGCGCCTGGGCGGCGTCGGCCATGCGTTCGCCGCAGCCGTAGCCGCGAGCGTGCCTTGCGCACGGCGGCCACGATTTGCCGGGCGGCGGTGTCTTCGGCTAGGATTCCGCCGGTTCAAAGCCAACCAACCGGCGGCGTGACGGCCGCCGCGCCCGGGCCGCGAGGACACGAACGCATGGCGGAAATGACGATGGTGAAGGCGCTGAACCTCGCGATGCACGAGGCGATGCGCGAAGACCCGAATGTGCTGGTGATGGGCGAGGACGTGGGGCAGGACGAGGGCGTCTTCCGCGTGACGGAGGGCCTCCTGCGCGACTTCGGTCCGCAGCGCTGCATCGACACGCCGCTGGCGGAGGCGGGCATTGTCGGGGCGGCGGTCGGGCTGTGTTTCAAGGGCTTTCGGCCGATCTGCGAAATGCAGTTCGACGGCTTTTCGTTCCAGGCTTTCCACCAGGTCGAGGGGCACGTCCGGCGTTTCCGCAATCGCACGCGGGGGACGCGCACCTGCCCGATGGTGATCCGCATGCCGTACGGCGGCGGCATCCGCGCGATCGAGCATCACAGCGAGGCGCCGGAGGCGACCTACGCCCACCTGGCCGGGCTGCACGTGGTGATCCCCTCGGCACCGCGCAACGCGCGGGCGCTGCTGCGGGCGGCGATCCTCAGCGACGATCCGGTGATTCTGTTCGAGCCCAAGGCTTCGTACCGCGCATTTCGCGAGGAAGTGCCCGATCAGCCCGAGACCATGCCGATCGGCAAGGCGCGGCTCGTCCGCGAGGGGCGGCACGTCTCGATCATTTCCTATGGCGCCGCACTGCGGGCAGTGATCGAAGCCGCTGAAGAGCTCTACGATGAATACGACGTCGACGCCGAGATCATTGACCTGCTGAGCGTCGCGCCGCTCGACGCCGAGCTGATCCAGGAATCCGTCCGCCGGACGGGCCGGGTCGTCGTCGTGCACGAGGCGCCGCGGCACTGCGGGGTCGGCGCCGAGGTGATTGCGCGGATTGTCGAGGACAGCCTGCTGTATCTCGAAGCGCCGATCCGGCGCGTGACCGGCTTCGACGCCATTATCCCGTACTTTGCCAACGAGAAATCGTATCTGCCCGATGCCGCCCGCGTAGTGAAGGCCGCGCTGGAGACGGTGAGATACTAGCGCAGCCCGCGGCGGCGCGGCCAGCATCGCCGTTCAACGAAGGAACCGCCAACGTGTTCGAATTCAAGCTCCCCGATCTTGGTGAAGGCATTCACGAAGGCCAGATCGTCGGCCTGAAGGTCAAGGACGGCGACGTGGTCGCCGAGTTTCAGCCCCTGCTCGAGGTGGAGACCGACAAGGCCGCCGTCGAGATTCCCTCGCCCAAGGCCGGCGTCATTGCCAAGCTGCACGTCTCGCAGGGGCAGGTCGTCAAGGTCGGACAGGTGCTCGTCTCGATCGACGAAGGCGGCGCTGCCGCCGCGCCGGCACCCGCGGCGAAAGCGGCGACGGCCGAGCGGGCTGCGGTGGTCGCGTCGCGCGCCGCTCCGCCAGCGGCTGAACCGCGCAGCGTCGCGGCGCCA